>NZ_JBWKAP010000011.1:0-314654 GCF_056437465.1 Streptomyces sp. NPDC042371
TGTGGTGCAGTCCTAGACAGCTCCACCACACCGGAGGTCTTCGCCATGATCAAGCCCCGCCAGCGTTAACAACGCTCGTGATCAATACACCTAGGGCCTCTGTCGCGTCTGCGGGCGCGTCCCTCGACCAGGTGGTCGTCGGGCGCGCCCGTTCGGCTTTTCCCGGACGTTCGACGTGTCACTCCATGTGTTCGAATGATCGCCAGCTGTGCAAAAGTGCAGAGTGTATGCCTCTTGACGCCCGCTCTGCAGAGGGTTGCCGAATATGACTCGGCGATGATTCCGGCGGACTAAGCTCGCCCGGAGCGCGGCGAGTTGGACGCGTTACGACGCTTTCGCGCGCTTGTTCCCCAATCTTTCGATCGTTCGTTTCGTCATCCCCCTCCATATGTTCTGTCATCCCCCAAAGACGTCATATCCCCCAAGACGAGTGTTCAGAGGGCATACATGGTGAGTGTTCAATCGCCTCCCGGTGGCCGAGAAGTCCCTTACGCGCGCGTGTTGTTGTTGCCTGCCATGCTGATGGCGGCGGCGACCGGAGCCGCCGTCGCCTCGGTGTCGGAGCCGGCCCGGCCCGCCGTCGTCTGGTGCGGCGCCGTCGCGACCCTCATGGTCATCGCGGTCGGCGCCGAAGCGGTACGGCGCGGCCGGACCATCCGGGGGCAGCGCACGCAGTACGCACAGCGGCTCGCCTTCCTCGAACGGCGCATCGCATCCCACGACGACGAGACCGTGCGCCTGGGCCGGGAGATCCTGCCCGACGCGCTCTGGCGCCTGCGGCAGGGCGAATCGCCCGTGGAAGTCGTCCGCAACGTCGTCGACAAGAACGAGGACTACTGCGAACTCCCCGACTCGCAGCGCGATTTGCTTCGCTCCGTCCTCGAAACCCTGGACCGCGAGGAAGCGATGCGTGAATCCGCGCAGCGCGCCTTCGTCAACATCGCCCGGCGCGTCCAGTCGATCGTCCACCAACAGGCCGCGGAACTGCGCGAAATGGAGGAGTTCCACGGCCGCAACCCCGAGGTCTTCGACGACCTGCTGCGCATCGACCACGGCACCGCACTGATCGGCAGGCTCGCCGACTCCATCGCGGTGCTCGGCGGCGCCCGCCCCGGCCGCCAGTGGCCCAAGCCCGTACCGCTGTTCAGCGTGTTGCGCGGCGCGATGTCCCGGATCCTCGACTACCCGCGCGTGGAGCTGCACTCGATCGCCAACGTCGCGATCCACGGCACCTCCGTCGAACCGCTCATCCACGCCTGCGCCGAACTCCTCGACAACGCCACCCGGTACTCGCCCCCGCAGACCAAGGTGCACGTCACCGCCGTCGAGGTGCAGACCGGCATCGCCGTGGAGATCGAGGACGGCGGCGTCAGTCTCAGCGAGGAGGCGCGGGCCCGCGCCGAGCGCATGCTGGAGCAGGCGCAGGCGGGCATCGACCTCAACGACCTCGGTGAGACGCCCCGCCTCGGCATGGCCGTCGTGGGCCGCCTCTCACAGATGTACAACCTCCAGGTCTCCCTGCGGCAGTCCGCTTACGGCGGCGTCCGCGCGGTCCTCATCGTGCCGCGCGAGATGATCACCACCGGGCCCGCGCCCGGGCTCGCCCACGGCATCGGCGCCTCCGCCGTGCCCCGCGTGGACAACAGCGGCCGCACCATCGAGGAACCGGCCCGCAACATCCGCCGCAAGAAGCCCCGCGTCGTCACCGCGGGCCCGCCGCTGCGCTCCCCGCTCACCGCGACCATGGAGGACGACGTCCCCGAGGTCACCGAGTGGACGCCCGGCGGCCTGCCGCAGCGCCGAAGCCGGGTCAAGGTCTCCCTCAGCGAGCGGTACGCGCAGGAGGCCGAGGCCCAGCGGATCGCCGAGGCGCATGCCGCGGCGACCGCACAGCCCCCCGCGCCCAAGCGGGAGGAGCCCGAACCGGGCCTCTGGATCGAGGCGTTCATGAAGGGCGTCAAGGGCGAGGACCCGGCCGACCCCACTGACGCCGACCCACTGCCACCACACGCGGCCACCCCGGAGGGTTCCACGACGGACAGCTCCTTCCCGCCGGGGGGAACCACCCGGAACAACCACGGCAGCGCCGACGAGAGGGACTGGCAGTGATCCAGCAACGCGCCAATTTCGACTGGATGCTGAAGGAGCTCGCCGACGGGGTGCCACAGACCCGGCAGATCGTGGTGCTCTCCGCGGACGGTCTGCGCATCGCGCGCTACGGCGGCGATCCGGACGCGGCCGACCGCATCGCCGCGGCCTGCGCGGGGCTGCAGAGCCTCGCCGCGGCCGTGGCCACCGAGATCCCGCACAGCGACGGCGGCATGAAGATGGTCATCATCGAGATCAACGGCGGGTACTTCTACCTGATGGCCGCGGGCGCGGGCGCCTACCTCGCGGTGCTCGCCGACGAGACCGTCGACGCGGGCCTCATCGGCACCCGCATGCGTGACCTCGTCGTACGCATCGGGGCACATCTGACGAGCCCGCCCCGGCGCGACGGGCAGGCCGTATGACTCCTCCGCAAGAACCCCCTCGCGGCCCGCAACAGGGCGATGTCCCGCCGCAGCGCGACGCAACCCCCCAGCGGGAGCGCCGCAGCCCCGAGAATCCGGAGCGGCTGTACATCCTCACGGGCGAGGACTCCGAGCGGGCACCGCTCGACCTCGTCACCCTGATCGTCGCGCAGGGCGAGGCGTCCCCCACGGCCCAGCCCGAGCACTCGGCGGTACTGCGGCTGTGCGCGACGCCGCTGTCCGTCGCCGAGCTGTCGGCCTACATGGCGCTGCCGTTCTCCGTCGTGACCGTCGTCCTGACGGAGTTACTGGCGACCGAGCTCGTACAGGCACGCGCCCCCATCGTCCGCTCCGCGCTCCCCGACCGATCCCTTCTCGAAGCGGTGATGCATGGACTTCAGAAGCTCTAAGAACACGGACACGATCACCGGTCCCCGCAGTGAGGACGTCCTGCCGCACACGGCCACGGCCGCCGTGAAGGTCGTGATCGTGGGCGGGTTCGGGGTCGGCAAGACGACGATGGTCGGTTCGGTGAGCGAGATCCGCCCACTGACCACCGAGGAGACGATGACCCAGGCGGGCATCGGAGTCGACGACAACTACGGCTCCGAGTCCAAGACGGCCACCACCGTGGCGATGGACTTCGGGCGCATCAGCATCTCCGAGGAGCTCGTCCTCTACCTCTTCGGCACCCCCGGCCAGGAACGCTTCTGGTTCCTGTGGAACGGCCTCTTCGAAGGCGCGCTCGGCGCGGTCGTGCTCATCGACACCCGCCGCCTGGAGGTCAGCTTCGACGTCATCGGCCGCCTTGAGGAACGCGGCGTGCCGTTCGTCGTCGCCGTCAACGACTTCCCCGACGCGCCCCATCACCCGGTCGAGACCCTGCGCAGGGCGCTCGACCTGGAGGCCGCCGTGCCGATCATGGCGTGCGACGCCCGCCGCAAGGAGTCGAGCAGGGACGTCCTGATGACCCTGATGCGCTACCTCCACTCCCTGACCGTGGCCCGCGTCTGACCGCGCCCGCACCCCGTTACCCAGCCCCCCCGGCCCCCCTTCAGTGAAATCCGGAGCGACGACAGTGACGACTCCTCCCCCCTCCTGGCCCGGCACCGATGCCACCGACCACACGGCCGCCGCGCCGCCCGGCTGTCCCGCCCACGGCCTCGGCCCCGGCGGCCTGCGCCGCATCTACGGCCCCGAGGCGGACACCGACCTCGCGGGTCTGTACGAGAAGCTGCGCGCCGAGCACGGCGCGGTCGCGCCCGTGCTGATCCACAACGACGTGCCGATCTGGGCGGTGCTCGGCCACAGCGAGAACCTCCACATGGTCCGCACCCCCTCGCAGTACACCCGCGACTCGCGCAGCTGGCGGGCCGTGCAGGACGGCAGCGCGGGCCTCGACCACCCGCTCGCGCCCGTCTTCACCTGGCAGCCGATGTGCAGCTTCGTCGAGGGCGACGAGCACCAGCGGCTGCGCGGCGCGGTCACCGGCGCCATGTCGGGCATCGACCACCGCGGCATCCGCCGCTACATCAACCGCTATACGAACCACCTGCTCAACGACATCTGCCAGGACGGCCACGCCGACCTCGTCAGCCAGTTCGCCGAGCATCTGCCGATGATGGTCATGTGCCACGTCCTCGGCATGCCCGAGGAGTACAACGAGCGGATGGTGCAGTCCGCCCGCGACATGATCAAGGGCACCGAGACCGCCATCGCGAGCAACGCGTACGTGATGGAGGTCCTGATGGGGCTGGTGGCGCGGCGCCGCGCCCACCCCGAGGAGGACTTCACCAGCAGTCTCATCGCGCACCCCGCGCAGCTCACCGACGACGAGGTCGGCGCGCATCTGCGCCTGGTGCTCATCGCCGCGTACGAGGCCACCGCCAACCTCATCGCGAACGTGGTGCGGATGGTCCTCACCGACCCGCGCTTCCGCGCCCAGCTCAGCGGCGGCCAGATGACGGTCCCCGAGGCGGTCGAGCAGTCCCTGTGGGACGAGCCGCCGTTCAGCGCGATGGTCGGCTACTTCGCGAAGCAGGACACCCAGCTCGGCGGCCAGCGGATCCGCGCGGGCGACGGCCTGATCATGGGCATCGCGCCGGGCAACGTCGACCCGGTGGTCCGGCCCGACCTCGCCGCCAACATGCAGGGCAACCGCTCGCACCTCGCGTTCAGCGGCGGCCCGCACGAATGCCCCGGCCAGGACATCGGGCGTGCCATCGCGGACACCGGCGTCGACGCGCTCCTGATGCGGCTGCCGGACGTCGAACTGGCCATCGACGAGCGGGATCTGCGGTGGACGTCGTCGATCATGTCCCGGCATCTGGTGGCGCTGCCGGTGAAGTTCGCGCCGCGCCCGCCGCAGGACGTGATGGCCCGACCCTCGGCGCAGATGCCGACACCGCGCAGGGACTGGCAGGTGTCGTCCCCGCCGCCGCGCCGCCCGGAGCCCGCAGCCCCGGCCGCTCCGTCGACGGCGGCGCCCGCCGCGGCCCCGGCGCCCGAGGCCGCCCCGCCCAAGGGGGCGTGGCAGCGCTTCCTCACCTGGTGGCGCGGCCACTGACGGCTACCGCGCCCAGGTGTCGTACGCCTCCCAGGTGCCCAGCGTCCGCCCGCTGGTGAAGCGGTGTGCGACGCCCGTGACCGGGTCCGTGAACTCCAGGGTGCGCGCCAGGAGCTGGAGGGGCCGCCGGAAGTCGTCCGGCGGCACGGGTCCGGTCACCACGGGGTAGACCGGGTCGCCGAGGATCGGCAGGCCCAACGCGTTCATGTGGACGCGGAGTTGGTGGGTGCGGCCGGTGTGCGGGGTGAGGCGGTAGCGGCCGAGCCCGGCGCGGTGACCGACGAGCTCGATGCGGCTCTCGCTGTTCGGCTCGGCGCCCGCCACCTCGTACGCAGCGATGATGCCGCGCTCCTTCACGATGTGGCTGCGCACGGTCCGCGGGAGCGGTACGTCCGGGTCGTACGGCGCCACGGCCTCGTACTCCTTGTGTACGCGGCGGTCCCCGAACAGCGTCTGGTAGGCGCCGCGTTCCTCGGGCCGCACGATGAACAGGAGCAGTCCGGCGGTCAGCCGGTCCAGGCGGTGGGCGGCGCCGAGCGCCGGGATGCCGAGTTCCCTGCGGAGCCTGGCGAGGGCGGTCTGGGTGACGTGGCTGCCGCGCGGCATCGTGGCGAGGAAGTGCGGCTTGTCCACGACGACGATGTGCTCGTCGCGGTGGACGACGTCGAGGGGGAACGGGACCGGGACCTCCGCGGGGAGGTCCCGGTGGAACCAGACGGAGGCGCCCGGCAGGTAGGGGGTGTCCGGGGTGACCGGTGCGCCGTCCGCGCCGACGATCCTGCCGTCCCGCACCATCGCGTCGATGACGCCGGGCCCGGCCGCGAGCCGCTCCACCAGATGGTCGCGCACGGTCGGCCAGGTCCCGTCGAGCGGAAGTGCGACCCGGACGGGGTCGATGCCGTCGCGCTGGGGGAGCGGGGCGGGCAGAAGGCGGCGCTTGCGTCTCATCAGGGGGTCAGCGTACGGGGCGCCGCAGGCCAGGGGGTATGGGCGGTGACGGTGGGGGTGTTCGCGGGGTTTCTGGGGCGGGTGGGTGTGCGGGGCGCGCGGGGGCCGGGCCCGCAGGCTCATGTGCGCCCCGGAAAACCACTGCCGTCGCCCGTGCCCCCCTGGCACCATGCGCCCATGCCCTTCAAGATCTCCGACATCGTCGCGGCCGGTGCCCTCGCCCGCCGTGCGCAGCCGACGCTCCCCGCTCCCGGCGGCCTCGTCCTGCGCCCCTGGTCGGCCGCCGACGTGCCTGCCGTGTACACGGCGTTCCAGGACCCCGTGATACAGCGCTGGCACGCGCGCGTGGCCGACTCCGAGAGCGAGGTGCGCGGCTGGATAGAGGGCTGGCGCAAGGCGTGGGCGGACGAGCGCGACGCGTACTGGGCGATCGCCGACGCGGAGACCGACGCGCTCGTCGGGCGGGTGGCCCTGCGGTGCATCGTGCTCGGCGACGGCCAGGCCGAAGTCGCGTACTGGACCATGCCGTCGGCGCGCGGCCGGGGCGTCGCGCCGCGTGCCGTCGAGGCGCTCTCGGAGTGGGCGTTCGACGAGGTGGGCCTGCACCGCCTGGAGCTGACCCACTCGACGGCGAACGAGGCGTCGTGCCGCGTCGCCTTGAAGACGGGGTTCGCGGCGGAGGGCACGAAACGGAGTGCGCTGCTGCACGAGGACGGGTGGCACGACATGCATCTGCACGCCCGGATCAAGGGTGATGTGCCGCCCGCCCCGCCGGAAGGCGCCTAGGCCGCCTTCTCCTGCTCCGCCTCCACCTGCGCGTTCCACTCCCGCTTGGAGGCCTGCCAGCCGTCCTCGTTGTGGCCGAGGCGCCAGTAGCCGGAGATGGAGAGGCGCTCGCGGGGGATTTCGTGCTCGATGCGCAGGTAGCGCCGCAGCTCCTTCACGAAGCCCGCCTCGCCGTGCACGAAGGCCTGCAGCTCGCCCTCCGGGAACTCCAGGGAGCGGACGGCCTCGATGAGGAGCTCGCCGACCGGGCGGTCGCCGCGGTGCAGCCAGACGACCTCGGCGTTTGTCGCGATCTTCTGCTCCTCCTCGGGGCCCTCGACCTCGATGAAGACGCGGGCCACCGCGCCCTCGGGCAGCGCCTCGGCCGCCGCGGCGATGGCGGGCAGGGCGCTCTCGTCACCGGCCAGCAGGTGCCAGTCGGCGTCCGCGCCCGGGGCGTACGCGCCGCCCGGGCCCTGGAAGCGCACCGTGGCGCCCGGCTCGACGGCCCGTGCCCACGGACCCGCGAGACCCTCGTCGCCGTGGATCACGAAGTCGAGGGCCAGCTCCCGGGTCTCGGCGTCCCACCAGCGCACCGTGTACGTCCGGGTCACCGGCCACTGCTCGCGCGGAAGCTCCTCGCGGATGCGCTGCAGGTCGAAGGGCTCGGGATAGGTGACGCCCTCGGCGTCGAAGAGCAGCTTCACATAGTGGTCGGTGCACCCGGCGGTGGTGAACTCGGCGAGGCCCTCGCCGCCGAGGATGACGCGCTGCATGTGCGGGGTCAGCCGCTCCGTGCGGACTACCTGTGCGACATGGGCCTTCGGTGCTTTGCGTGCCGGACGTTCTGCCATGGCGGCGGCCTCCCCTGATCCACAATTACTTAGGCTTACCTAAGCTAACACCTCAGGAGTGAAGGGTGGAGAGCAGGCGCTGCAGTGAGCCGCCAAGGCCCCACCGGGCCGCCAGCTCGTCGAGGGCCGCGGGATCGCGTGGCGCGTGCGGAAGCGCGAGGTCCACATCGGGCAGGGGGACGTCGCCCGCCACGCGTACGACCTTCGGGGCGACCGCGACATAGGCGCGCGACTCGTCGAGCCGCCTGCGCTGCGACGGGGTGAGTTTCGACTTCGGGTCGTCGACGGCGGCCATGATCCCGGCCAGATCGCCGAAGGCGTCCAGGAGCTTGGCCGCCGTCTTCTCGCCGATGCCGGGCACGCCGGGCAGCCCGTCGCTCGGGTCGCCGCGCAGCAGCGCCAGGTCGACATAGCCGGGCCCGTCCACGCCGTACTTCTCGCGGAGCCACGCCTCGTCCGTCGTCTGGAGGGTGCCGACGCCCTTGAGGGGATAGAGGACGCGGATGCCGCGCTCGTCGTCCACCAGCTGGTAGAGGTCGCGGTCGCCGGTGACGATGTCGACCGGGCCCGTGGCGCGGGCGGTGAAGGTGCCGATCACGTCGTCGGCCTCGTACGCCTCGACGCCCACGCGTGCGATGCCGAGCGCGTCGAGGACCTCCTCGATGATCGGCACCTGCGGGGAGAGCGTGTCCGGGATCTCCTCGGCGTCCGCGCCCTGCGGGACCTCCTCGGCGACGCGGTGCGCCTTGTACGAGGGAATGAGCTCGACCCGCCAGTGCGGGCGCCAGTCCGCGTCCATGCAGGCGACCAGGTCGTCCGGCCGGTGGTCCTGGACGAGGCGGGTGATGAAGTCGAGCAGCCCGCGCACGGCGTTCACCGGAGTGCCGTCCGGGGCCTTCACGGACTCCGGGACCCCGAAATAGGCCCGGAAGTAGAGGGAAGCCGTGTCGAGAAGCATGAGCCGTCGTGTTCGCTGAGTCACATCGCGCATCATGCCGCACGGCACTGACAGTGCGAACGTGCAGCGCACGGCGGCGCGGCCGCGTTGCGCATCGCGCCGAACCGTGCCCACAGCGCAACGAATGTGACCTGGACCACTCCTTGGTTTGTTCTGTGTAAGCACGGGAAGGTGCGCACTCGGAGCGAACCCGGTCGCAAATTCAACTTTTCGATCGGTAAGCGGGCAGACCCCGTGCCGCTCCACGGCCCGCCGGCGGGGGAGGCGGGCCGTCTTGGTTCAACCCGAGAGGTGTATGTGTCCAGGCTGCAGGCCGAACACTTGTACAAAGTGTTCGGCAGACGACCCGATGACGCGGTGGAGAAAATCCGCCACGGAGCCGACCGAGAGGAGCTGCGAGCCGACGGCACCACCGCTGCCGTCATCGACGCCTCCTTCGAGGTCGAGCCGGGCCAGATCTTCGTCGTCATGGGTCTCTCCGGATCCGGCAAGTCCACGTTGCTGCGCATGCTCAACGGACTGTCGGAGCCGACGGCCGGCCACGTCCGCTTCGACGGTCAGGACCTGACCGAGCTGAGCGCCCGCGAGATGCGGGAGGTGCGCTCCAAGAAGATCAGCATGGTCTTCCAGCACTTCGCGCTCTTCCCGCACCGCAGTGTCCTGGAGAACGCCGGTTACGGCCTCGAGGTGCAGGGCGTGCCCCGCGCCGAGCGCGAGAAGCGCGCCACCGAGGCGCTGGAGCTCGCGGGCCTCAAGGGCTGGGAGAAGTCCTGGCCCGACGAGCTGTCCGGCGGCATGCAGCAGCGCGTCGGCCTGGCCCGCGCGCTGGCCACCGACGCCGACCTGCTCCTCATGGACGAGTCGTTCAGCGCGCTCGACCCGCTGATCCGCCGTGACATGCAGGACCAGCTCCTGGTGCTCCAGAAGCGGCTGAAGAAGACCATCGTCTTCATCACCCACGACCTCAACGAGGCCATGCGCCTGGGCGACCAGATCGCCGTCATGCGTGACGGCCGCATCGTCCAGATCGGCAACGCCGAGGACATCCTGGTCACCCCGGCCAACGACTACGTCGCCGCGTTCACGCAGGACGTCGACCGCTCCCGGGTGCTCACCGCGGGCGCGATCATGGCCGACCCCGACAAGGGCTTCGTGCAGGCCGACGCACCCGCGACGGTCACCGAGGGCACGCCCATCATCGAGCTGTTCACCCCCTGCTCCACCAGCGAGGTGCCGGTCGCCGTGACCGACGCCGACGGCAAGCTCGTCGGTGTCGTGCCGCGGGCCAGGCTGCTCGCGGTGCTCGGCGAGCCGATGCAGTCGGAGACCGAGGCGGAGCCGCAGGACGCGGCCCCGGCCTCCGTACCCGCCCAGGACAAGGGCGACGCCCAGGGCAAGGGCGACAAGAACGCGGGCAAGGTGAGCAGCGGTGCCTAGAATTCCTTTCGGCGACTGGGTCAATGACGCGGTCGAGTGGCTCAGAACCCACATGGACTGGCTGTTCTCGTTCGTCAAGACGATCTTCCAGAACATGTGGGACGGCGTCTTCGACGTCCTCTCGGGACCCGAGCCGCTGATCATGGCGGGCATCCTCGCCATCATCGCGTTCTGGCTGCGCGGTCTGACCGGCGGTGTCCTCTCCTTCGTGGGCTTCGCCTTCATCGTGTCCCTGGAGTTGTGGGACAACGCGATGATGACGCTGGCCCTGGTGCTCGTGTCGACCTTCGTGGCGCTGGTCATAGCCGTGCCCGTGGGCATATGGGCGGCCCGTTCCAAGACGGTCAGCGGCATCGTCAGGCCGGTCCTCGACTTCATGCAGACGCTGCCCGCGATGATCTACCTCATCCCGGCGCTGCTGTTCTTCCGCATGGGCGCCCCCGCGGGCATCGTCGCCACGATCGTCTTCGCGCTCGCCCCCGGCGTGCGCATGACCGAGCTCGGCATCCGCCAGGTCGACAAGGAGCTGGTCGAGGCCGCCGACGCGTTCGGCACCACGCCCCGCAACACCCTGTTCCGCGTCCAGCTGCCGCTCGCGCTCCCGACGATCATGGCCGGTGTCAACCAGGTCATCATGCTCGGCCTCTCCATGGCGGCGCTGACCGGCATGGTCGGCACCCCGGGCCTGGGCGCCGACGTCAACGCGGCCATCGGCCAGCTCGACGTCGGTCTCGGCGCGGAGGCGGGCGTCTCCATCGTGATCCTCGCCATCTACCTGGACCGCGTCACCAGCGGCCTGGGCGGCCAGGTCTCCCCGCTCGGCCGTCGTGCGCTCGCCAAGCTGCGGGCCGCGCAGGGCCTGAACATCTGGAACTACCGCCCCCGGCCCGTCGTCGCGATGGTCGGCGTCGTCGTCCTCGCGCTCGTCGCGGGCGGCATGAGCATCTTCGGTGGCAGCAAGTCCGAGACCGTGGCCGACTCCAAGAACGTCGGTCAGGGCAAGGAAATCAACATCGGCTACATCAACTGGGACGAGGGCATCGCCTCCACCTTCCTCTGGAAGGAGATCCTGGAGCAGCGCGGCTTCAAGGTGAACGCCAGCCTCCTGGACGCGGGCCCGCTCTACACCTCGCTCTCCCAGGGCGACGTCGACTTCCAGACCGACTCGTGGCTGCCGACGACGCACGCCACGTACATGAAGAAGTACGGCGACAAGCTGGAGGACCTCGGCGCCTGGTACGACCAGACGTCGCTGGAGCTGACCGTTCCCTCGTACATGAAGGACGTCAACTCGCTCGCCGACCTCAAGGGCAAGGGCGACAAGTTCGACGGCAAGATCACCGGCATCGAGCCGAGCGCCGGTGAGATGCAGCTCCTGAAGAGCAAGGTCCTCAAGGCGTACGGCCTCGACAAGGAGTACAAGGTCGTCGACGGCTCCACCACCGCGATGCTGTCCGAGCTGAAGGCGGCGTACGCGAAGAAGGAGCCGATCGTCGTCCCGCTGTGGTCGCCGCACTGGGCGTACAACGACTTCGACCTGAAGAAGCTCAAGGACCCGAAGGGTGCCTGGGGCAAGGGCGACGGCGTGCACTCGCTGGCGCGCAAGGGCTTCTCCAAGGAGAACCCGCAGGTCGCCAAGTGGCTCAAGAACTTCAAGATGGAAGAGAAGCAGCTCACCAGCCTTGAAGCGGAGATCAACAAGGCGGGCAAGGGCAAGCAGCAGGACGCCGTGCGCACCTGGCTGGAGAAGAACCCGAAGGTCGTCGACAAGCTGGCCCCGCTGCCGAAGAACAGCGGCGGCGAGGAGAAGAAGCGTCCGCTGAAGGCCGCGTACTTCGCCTGGGACGAGAACATCGCCGTCACCAACCTGTGGAAGCGCGTCCTGGAGAAGCGCGGCTACAAGATGGAGCTGACGCCGGCGGACGTGGGCCCGGCCTACACCGGTCTCGCGCAGGGTGACCTCGACCTCAACCTCGACGCCTGGCTGCCCACCGCGCAGAAGACGTACTGGGACAAGAACAAGGCCAACCTCAAGGACCTCGGTTCCTGGTACAGCCCGACATCCCTGGAGGTCGCGGTCCCGGACTACGTCAAGGACGTGAAGTCGCTCGAGGACCTCAAGGGCAAGGGCGACAAGTTCAAGGGCAAGATCATCGGCATCGAGCCGGGCACCGGCGTGATGCAGGCGCTCAAGGACAAGGTCCTGCCCGGCTACGGCCTCGAGGACGAGTACGAGATCGCCGCGGGCTCGACCCCCGCGATGCTCTCCGAGCTGAAGACCGCGTACTCGAAGAAGGAGCCGATCGCGGTTCTGCTCTGGTCGCCGCACTGGGCGTACAGCGAGTACGGCCTGACCAAGCTGAAGGACCCCAAGGGCGGCTTCGGCAAGGGCAACACGATCCGTTCGCTCTCCAGCAAGGACTTCCCGAACCAGTACCCGCAGCTCACGAAGTGGCTCAAGAACTTCAAGATGAGCGAGAAGGAACTGGCCAGCCTGGAGAACGAGATCAACAAGGCGGGCAAGAACAACGAGCCGAAGGCCGTTGACGCCTGGCTGAAGAAGAACCCGGGCTTCGAGGAGAAGATGACCTCCGCGAAGTAGCTCCACCGGTCAGCAGTGCTTGAAGGGGTGGGCCTCGCCTTGTGGCGAAGCCCACCCCTTCCGGCGTTCCTGCGGGGACCGTCGATTCCCTACTCTCGACTGGGCCTCATCTCGAACATCTGAACGCCATCGAACATCCGAACGTGAGAACCCGCCCGTGACCGCAAGGCAGCCAAGGACCGCGCTCTTCGTCGCCGCCGCCGCACTGGCCCTGGCCGCCGCCCTGCTCGTCGCGCAGCTCGCGCGGGCCGACACCGCCCCCGCGTCCGCGGGCACCGCCCGGCTCGCCGCCCTCGCCGAGGACGTGACCGCCGCCGACGGCCACCGCTACGACGCGCGCGACCACACCGGCCGCACCATGGACGCCGCGCAGATCGAACAGGCCAAGGACGGCAGCTACCTCGCCGTCTACCACACGCTCCTGGCCGACGGCCGCTTCCACGCGGCCGTCGCGACCTCCACCGACCTGCGCCACTGGCAGCGCCGCCACGACTTCGGCCCCGGCACCCACCAGGCCTCACTCGCGCACGACGGCCGCGGCGGATACGTCCTCGCGTACGAGAGGGACCCCCGCAACCACATCGCGGTGCGCGCCTACGCGAACCTGGCCGCCCTGCTCGACGGGCGCGCCCGCCGCGCCTTCGACGCACCGCTGACCCTCTCGCGGTGCGCCGAGGGAACCCCGAGCATCACCGCAGTGCGCGGCGCCACGATCCACCTCACCGGGCACTACCGCGCGGGCTGCGACACCGACCGCCAGCTGCGCGCCACCCTCACCGGCTTCCGGCACTGGCACGCTGAGCCCGACCGCCGCCTGGACCGTGCCGTGCGCGCCTGGGGGAACGGAGGCAACATCGGCGACCGGGCGCCCGTGGACCTCGCCGGGCAGCGCGTGGTCCTCGTCGAGGGCCAGGGGCGGCGGGGCAACTTCGGCAGCTGGGGCACTTACGCGTACGACCCCGCAAGCGGCCGCGCGGACCGCCTCGACATCCGCACGCACGGCGGCAGCCGCGCCTTCGCCAACCCCTCCGCGACCCTGCTCACCGACCCGCGGGGGCGCCCGGCCCTGCTCGTGAGTCTGTTCGTACCGGCCGAGCGTTCCGCCTCCGGCGAGTCCGGACAACTGCTCTACTGGCACGAGCTGTAGGAAGCGGTCTCGGCAACGGGGCAAAACAGTTTGGCGAACATGCGTAGGGTGCAGAAAACCCCTCAGGGTTGAGAGCGGGCCGATGCGCTGAAGGGAGTCGAGGCGATGGACGAGCACAAGGAGACGCTCCGGGTGGGCTCGGCGGTGCGGCGGCGCCGTCGGCAGCTGGAGCTCACCCTCGCGGTCGTAGCCGAGCGCAGCGGCCTCTCCGTGCCCTTCCTGAGCCAGATCGAGAACGAGCGGGCCCGGCCCAGCACGCGCTCCCTGCAGCGCGTCGCCGACGCCCTGTGCACCACCGACGTGGAGCTCCTCGCCGCCGCCGACCCGGCCCGCACGGTCGAGGTGGTGCGCGCCGCCGACGACACGGACCTGGGCACCTCCACCCCCGACGCGCGCGTCCGCGAACTGGCCCGCGGCCACCACCAGTTGCACGCCCTGGAGTTCATCGGGGACCACGACGAGGGACGCGAGTTCCAGCACCGCAACGACGAGCTGATGTACGTCGTGGAGGGCGCCGTGGAGATGGAGGCCGAGGGCCGGGCCTACCGCCTCGGGCGCGGCGACACGCTGTTCCTCACGGGCGGGGTGCGGCACCGCTGGCGGGCCACCGTGCCGGACACCAGGGTCCTGGTGGTCGCCGTGGGGGACCACATTGAAGCCGTGGACGACAAGGGGCGCTGACGTGTCCCGCGCGCGTGGCCCGCTGCGGGTCGTCTCGCTGGTGCCCTCGCTGACCGAGGCGGTCGCCGTCACCGCGCCGGACGTGCTGGTCGGGGCGACCGACTGGTGCAGCCATCCGGCCGGACTCGACGTCACCCGGGTGGGCGGCACCAAGAACCCGGATGTGCCCCGCATCGTCGCCCTCGCGCCCGACCTCGTCGTCGCCAACGAGGAGGAGAACCGCGAGCCCGACCTGGCGGCGCTGCGCGCGGCGGGCGTCGACGTCCTCGTGACCGAGGTGCGGACGCTGGACCAGGCCTTCCACGAGCTGGCGCGGGTCCTCGCGGCGTGCGGGGCGGAGCGGCCGCGGTGGCTGGCGGAGGCCGAGGCGGCGTGGGGGCGGACTCCGCGCCCCACGGCCCGGCTGCGGGCGGCCGTCCCCATCTGGCGGCGGCCGTGGATGGTCCTTGGCCGCGACACCTTCGCGGGGGACCTCCTCGCGCGCCTCGGCGTCGACAACGCGTACGCCGCTCACGCCGAGCGGTACCCCCGTGCGCCCATCGAGGAGCTGACCTCCGCGGACCTCGCCCTCGACCTGGTGGTCCTGCCCGACGAGCCGTACCGCTTCACGCCCGACGACGGCCCCGAGGCGTTCCCGGACACACCGGTCGCGCTGGTCGGAGGCCGCCATCTCACTTGGTACGGGCCGTCACTGGTCGAGGCTCCGGCGGTCCTCAGCGAGGCGCTGCGAGCAGTCGTCCGCTGAGAGCGCCCTTCAAGGTGTGGGCCAGGGCGATGGCCCAGGCGGTCACGAGGAACACGAACAGGCCGGTCGCGAGCCAGTCGAACACCGCCAGGCCGGTGTGGTTGCCCAGGCCCTCCGCGCCGGTCACGCAGGTGCCGACGGGGAAGGTGAACGCCCACCAGGTCATCGCGAAGCCCATGCCGCGGCGCCGGGCGCGCACCACCATGGCCCCGGCCAGCGCCAGCCACATCAGGGCGAAGCCCATCACGGGCACGCCGTACAGCACGGCGAAGACGAGGAAGCCCCGGTCGAGGGGGGCGGGCACGACGCCGGGTGCGAAGTCGGCGAACTTGTTGGTGGCGGTCGTCGACTGGCCCAGCGGGCCGAGCACCAGGAACAGGGTGGGGGTGAGGGCCAGGGGCAGCGGGCCCGCGGTCACCAGGCGGGCGAAGATCACCGGCAGCATCACCAGGGTGGCGAGCAGGCTCAGGCCGAACATCGCGAAACACGCGTACAGCATCGTCTGCTGGGCCTGGCCCGTGGGCAGGTGCGGGACGAGCAGCGGGCCGACGGCCGCCGAGACCATGGGGGCCACCACCGGCAGCAGCCACACGGGTGAGGCCTGGTCGGCGGCGATGCGGTGCCGGACCACCATCAGATAGGGGATGGCGACGGCGGCGGCGAGCCCTATGAGGGTGCCTGCGGTGAACAGCACCGTGTCGACCGCGACGGCGGCCTCCGTGCCGATCCAGTCCTTGCCGACGATCAGGGTGCCGCCGCCGACGGCGAGCAGCGCCATCGACAGGCAGCCGTAGAACGGGGCCACGGTCGGGTCGAGGAGGTGGGTGCGGGCCTGGTCGCGGTGGTGGATCCAGTGCGCGGCACGGGCGGTGAGCAGGACGGCGAGCATCACGAAGGACAGCGCCCACACGATCGTGCAGCCGGTGCGCAGTCCAGCGAACTGGTACGGCAGCGTCGCGCCCGCGTTGGCGATGATGGCGGTGCCCATGACGGAGGCGTACCAGTTGGGTCCGAGGTGGCGGACCGCGAGGGCGCGGCGTGCGGTGGCCGTGGGGGAGGCGCCTGCGGAGGCGCCGGGGTAAGCGGTGGTGACCATGTGTCCACGGTCGTACGGGTGGGGGTCCACCGCCAGGGAGCACGCATCTATGAGGACATAAGCTGGCTTTATGAGTACGTCCCCTGCGTCCCCTGCGTCCCACAAGTCATCCGGTGTCCCTGAGGCGTCGCTCGCGCACCGCGTGCCCGATCTCGGGGCGCTCCAGCTGCTGCTCGCCGTGGCCAGGCTCGGCAGCCTGGGGCGGGCCGCGCGGGAGCTCGGCATCACCCAGCCCGCGGCCAGCAGTCGGGTGCGGGCCATGGAGCGGCAGCTCGGCGTGGCCCTCGTCGACCGGTCGCCGCGCGGCTCGCGCCTCACGGACGCGGGCGCTCTGGTCACCGACTGGGCGGGGCGGATCGTGGAGGCGGCGGAGGCGTTCGACGCGGGGGCGCAGGCGCTGCGGGTGCGGCGGGACTCGCGGCTGCGGGTGGCGGCCAGCATGACGATCGCCGAGTATCTGCTGCCGGGCTGGCTGATCGCCCTGCGCACCCAGCGCCCCGACACGGCGGTTTCGCTGCTCGCGGGCAACTCCGCGGCCGTCGCGTCCCGGCTGCTCTCCGGCGAGGCGGACCTCGGCTTCGTCGAGGGGCTCACCGTGCCTGGCGGGCTCGACGAAGTGGTCGTCGCGCACGACCGCCTGGTCGTCGTGACGGCGCCGGGGCACCCGTGGGCCCGGCGCAGGAAGCCGCTCGGCGCCGAGGAGCTGGCCGCGACGCCGCTGATCCTGCGCGAGGAGGGCTCGGGCACCCGGCAGGTCCTGCACGCGGCGCTCGGCGGCCTGGCCCGCCCGCTGATCGAGCTGTCGTCCACGACGGCGGTGAAGGCGTCCGCGGTGAGCGGCGCGGGCCCCTCGGTCCTGAGCGAGCTGGCGGTGGGCGAGGAGCTCGCGGCCCGGCGCCTGGTGGAGATCCCCGTGGCGGAGGTGCGGCTGCGCAGGGAGCTGCGGGCGGTGTGGCCGACGGGGCACCGTCCGGCGGGGCCGGGGCGGGATCTGCTGGCGTTGACGCGGAGCGGTGGGACGGGGGCCGGAGGGCGCAGGTCCTGAGCTTACGCCCGTAGGAGGCAAACAAAGTGTTCACAACGAACTGTTGACTACAAGGGGTGTGTCATCCCATGCTGGACGCATGCCGAACCCCGAACAGCGGCAGCCCCAGGCCGCCGACCCCTTCACGCCCCCGCACCCGGACGAGGCCCGCGCCCGGCGTGCCTACGCCTCGCTGATGCGCATCGCCGAACGGCACGCGGCCGACGACGCGCAGCGCAAGCGGCAGGTCCACCCCACCGTGCTCGGCCCGCACGAAGCGGTCCGGATCGTGTCGTTCCTGCTCAGCGGGGCCGCGAAGGCCGTCGAGGACGAACCGGACGTGGACCACGCCGACATCACCGCGGCGCTCACCCTCCTGCCGATGGCCCGCGGCGAGATGGACGAGCTGGAGACCGGCCTCCTCCAGATGGCGCGCGGCCGCGGCATGACCTGGCCGGAGATCGCCTTCGGCCTCGGCCTCGGCACCCCACAGGCGGCCCGGCAGCGGTACGAGCGGCTGGTGTCGCGCACGGCTGCGGAGGGGGAGTAGGGCATCACCGTGACCGCAGCCCGGCTCAGGACGCGGCTCGGACCAGTGCCGCCATGACGCGCGCGTCCTCGCCCATCTCCGGATGCCACTGCACGCCGAGCGCCCAGGCGGGCTGGGGGAGCTCGACCGCCTCGACCGTGCCGTCCTCCGCGTACGCCGACACCACCAGGTCCCTGCCGAGGCGGTCCACCGCCTGGTGGTGGTAGGTCGGCACGTCCGTGGACGCGTCCGGCACGATCGACTCGTAGAGCGTGCCGGGGACCGGCTTCACCGCGTGCGTGCCGAACACGCCGATCCGCTCCACGTGTCCTTCCATGTGCTGGACCAGCGTCCCGCCGAGCGCCACGTTCATGAGCTGCATGCCCCGGCAGATGCCGAGCAGCGGCGTGCCCGACGCCAACGCGGCCTCGATCAGCGCCAGTTCCCACGCGTCCCGCTCCCGCGCGGGCGGCCCGGTGCGCTCCTCGCGCGCCGCGCCGTACCGCTCGGGCTCCACGTCGGGCCCGCCCGCGACGACCACGCCGTCCAGCCGGGCGACGACCTCGGCGGCGTACGAGGGGTCGTCCGGCGGCAGCATCGCGGTGAGGCCGCCCGCCGCCCGCACCAGGCGCGGATATCCGGCGGGCAGCACGGCCGCGGGGAGCTCCCACACGCCCCAGCTCACCTTGGCCTCCAGATAGGTGCTGACCCCGATCAGCGGCCTGCCGCTCACTGCGCTCTTCCTCACCGTTCTCCTTCGGCCGTGCTGATCAGTTGCGTTCCAACTCTGCCTCGGCGGCGGCGAGCGCCGCGAACTCCTCCTCCGGTGCGCGCGCCACCAGGTGCTTGCGGCTGTAGATCCCGAAGTAGGCGATGGCGACCACGTACACCCCGAGCGCGATGAGCGCCGCCGTCACGTCCACCAGGAACGTCGCGACCAGGGCCGCACAGGCGAGGACCAGCGCCACGGACGAGGTCAGGATGCCGCCGGGGGTGCGGTAGGGCCGCTCAAGGCCGGGCTCGCGGCGGCGCAGCACGATGTGCGAGAGCGACATCAGCGCGTACGAGATGGTCGCGCCGAACACCGCGACGTTCAGCATGCGGGCGCCGTCACCGGTCGCCGCGGCCAGCCCGAAGCCGATCGCGCCCGGCACGAGCAGGCCCAGGTAGGGGGCCTTGCGGCTGCTGGTGAGCGAGAGGAAGCGGGGGAGGTAGCCCGCCCGGGAGAGCGCGAAGAGCTGGCGCGAACCTGCGTAGATGAGGGAGAAGAAGGAGGCCACCAGGCCCGCGAGGCCCGCGTAGTTGACGATGCGGCTGAGCGTCGTCGCCTCGCCGTCCGGCCGCAACGCCTCGACCAGCGGGTTGCCCGCGCCCTGGATCGCGTTCGCGCCGCGCGCGCCGGACGACGCGAAGAAGGTGAGGAGCGCCAGGACGATGAGGATGGCCATCGACCAGCGGATCGCGCGGGGCAGGGTGCGCGCCGGGTCCTTGGTCTCCTCGGCGGCCAGCGGTACGCCCTCCACGCCGAGGAAGAACCACATGCCGAACGGGAACGCCGCCCAGATGCCCAACAGGCCCATCGGCAGCCAGGAGTTGGAGCCGAAGGCGTCCGCCTCGACGGGGATGTCGTTCAGCTTCGACGCGTCGAAGTCCATGAACGCGCCGACCGCGAAGATCAGCAGCGCCGCCACCGCGATGCCGGTCACGACGAAGCTGAAGCGCAGCGCCTCGCCGACGCCCCACAGATGGATGCCGATGAAGATCACGAAGCAGGCCAGATAGACGGGCCAGCCGGAGCTGAGGCCGAAGAGGCCCAGCGACTCGACGTAGTCACCGATGAAGATGGAGATCGCGGCCGGCGCCAGGATGTACTCGATGAGGATCGCCGTGCCGGTCAGGAAGCCGCCCCAGGGGCCGAGCGCCCGCCGCGCGAAGCCGTAGCCGCCGCCCGCCGTCGGCAGGACGGACGAGAGCTCGGCGAGCGAGAAGACCATGCACGCGTACATCACGCCCATGAGGGCCATGGCGATGCCGAGGCCGCCGAAGCCGCCCTCCGCGAGGCCGAAGTTCCACCCCGAGTAGTCGCCGGAGACGACATAGGCGACGCCGAGGCCGGTGAGCAGGAGCCAGCCCGCGCTGCCCCGGCGCAGCGTCCTGCGTTCCAGATAGTCGTCCGCCGGTTCGGCTTGTTTCGGCGGGGTGGAATCCATGGTCATGGCACGGCTCCTATGCGGCGGCACTGCGGCTTGGCGGCGGGGTGACTCAATGGAACGGATACATACCTTTGCCGGGTGCATACCTTTGCCGTGCCGGGTGGGAGAAAGCAAGCCCCTTGCGTTACCCGGTGGTTAACAGCGCCTCACGTCAGGAAGCCGCGCAGCAGCGCCGCCGTCCCCGCGCAGTGCTCCCGCATCATTTCCCGCGCGCCGTCCGCGTCCCCGTCGAGCACCGCCTCGACGAGCGCCGTGTGCTGGCGCTGCGAGTGCTCCAGGTTCCGCACGAGCAGCGGGATGCAGTCCAGGAGGTCGTTGACGGTCGCGCGGACCGCCGCGTACTGGGCGGTGAGCGTCGGTGACCCGCACAGTTCGGCGAGCGTGAGGTGCAGCAGGGTGTCCTGGCGCCGGTACTCCGCCAGGGGTGCGTCGTGCGTCCGGGTGAGCGCCGTGCGCAGGCGGTCCGCCTGCTCGTCGGAGAGGCCGTGTGCCGCGCACAGCCCGGCCGCGCCGACCTCCAGGACCTCGCGGAACCGCAGCGCGTCCTCGACGTCGACGTCCTTGATGCGGCGGCGCAGCTCGTCCTCGCCCGGCGCCTCGGGGCGCGGCCGCACGAACGTGCCGCCGTACCGCCCGCGCCGCGACTCGACCAGGCCCTGGTCCTGCAGCACCTTGAGGACCTCGCGCAGCGTGACCCTGCTGATGCCGAGCCGGTCGGCGAGCTCCCGCTCCGACGGCAGGCGTTCGCCACCGGGCACCAGGCCGAGGCGGACGACCTGGAGGATCTGCTCCAGGGCCTCCTCGAAGCCGTTGCCCGCCCGCACCGGGCGCAGCACCGCCGTCAGGCGCTCGTCGTCCGGTGCGGACGCCGCCGTGCCCTCTTCCGTGTGCGACATGTCCGTACCCCCTTCCCAAGCAATGGTTCTCGGCAATACCTTATGGCTCCCGGCTGACCCAAGGAGGCTTTTCCCGTGGCAGACCGCACACCCCCGCTGGCCGTCGAGGAGCTGAAGGCCCTCGTCGCCAGTGGCGAGATCGACACAGTCGTCCTGGCCTTCCCCGATATGCAGGGGCGGCTCCAGGGCAAGCGGTTCGCCGCCCGCTTCTTCCTCGACGAGGTCCTCGAACACGGCACGGAGGGCTGCAACTACCTCCTTGCCGTCGATGCGGACATGAACACCGTCGACGGCTACGCGATGTCCTCCTGGGACCGCGGCTACGGCGACTTCGCCATGCACGCCGACATCTCCACCCTGCGCCGGGTCCCCTGGAACGAGGGCACCGCGATGCTCATCGCGGACCTCGCCTGGAACGACGCCTCGCCCGTCGTGGCCGCGCCCCGGCAGATCCTCCGCCGCCAGCTGGACCGGCTCGCGGAGCTCGGCTACACCGCGCACGTCGGCACGGAGCTCGAGTTCATCGTCTTCAAGGACACCTACGAGCAGGCGTGGGACGCCGGGTACCAGGACCTCACCCCCGCCAACCAGTACAACATCGACTACTCGGTCCTCGGCACCGGCCGCATCGAGCCCCTCCTGCGCCGCATCCGCAACGACATGGCGGCCGCCGGGCTCGTCGTCGAGTCAGCCAAGGGCGAGTGCAACCCCGGCCAGCACGAGATCGTGTTCAAGTACGACGAGGCCCTCGTCACCTGCGACCAGCACGCCATCTACAAGACCGGCGCCAAGGAGATCGCGGCCCAGGAAGGTGTCTCCCTCACCTTCATGGCCAAGTTCAACGAGCGCGAGGGCAACTCCTGCCACATCCACCTCTCGCTGCAGGACGCCGAAGGCACCAACGTCATGGCGGGCTCGGCACGGGATCCCGGTGGCATGTCGCCCGTCATGCGCCACTTCCTCGCGGGCCAGCTCGCGGCGCTCCGCGACTTCTCCCTCCTCTACGCGCCCAACATCAACTCCTACAAGCGGTTCCAGCCCGGCACGTTCGCGCCGACCGCCGCCGCCTGGGGGTACGACAACCGCACCTGCGCGCTCCGCGTCGTCGGCCACGGCCGCTCGATGCGCTTCGAGAACCGGCTGCCAGGCGGAGACGTCAACCCGCACCTCGCTGTCGCCGGGCTCGTCGCCGCGGGCCTGTACGGGATAGAGCAGAAGCTCGAACTGCCCGAGGAGTGCACCGGCAACGCCTACACCGGCGAGTACGAGCACGTCCCCACCACCCTGCGCGAGGCCGCCGAGCTCTGGGAGAACAGCCCCATCGCCAAGGCCGCCTTCGGCGACGAGGTGGTCGCGCACTACCGCAACATGGCGCGGGTCGAGCTGCAGGCCTTCGACTCCGTGGTGACCGACTGGGAGCTCCGCCGCTCCTTCGAACGCATGTGAGGCACCCTTGCTTGAGGTACTGAACCCGGCGACGGAAGAGGTTGTCGCGACCGTCCCCGCCGCCACCGTGCAAGACGTCGACGCCGCCGTCGCCCGCGCCGCGCGGGCCCAGGAACAGTGGGCCGCGGCCGCCCCCGCCGACCGGGCCAGGCTCCTGCGCCGCTTCGCCGCCCAGGTGGACGAACACCTCGAAGAACTCGCCCAATTGGAGGTGCGCGAGGCCGGTCACGTCATCGGCAACGCGCGCTGGGAGGCGGGCAACGTCCGCGACCTCCTGGACTTCTCGGCCGGGGGAGTGGAGCGTCTGAGCGGCCGTCAGATCCCGGTCCCCGGCGGCCTGAACGTCACCGTTCTCGAACCCCTCGGGGTCGTGGGCGTCATCGCGCCGTGGAACTTCCCGATGCCGATCGCCGCGTGGGGCACAGCCCCCGCCCTCGCGGCGGGCAACGCGGTGATCCTCAAGCCCGCAGAGACGACGCCGCTCACCGCGCTCCGCCTCGCCGAACTCGCCCTGGCGGCAGGCCTGCCCGAAGGCCTCTTCCAGGTCCTGCCCGGCGAGGGCGGCGTCGCGGGCAACGCGCTGGTCGAGCACCCCGGCGTCGCCAAGATCGTGTTCACCGGCTCCACCCGCGTCGGCAAGCAGATCATGGCCACGTGCGCCGACCGCGTGAAGCGCCTGACCCTCGAACTCGGCGGCAAGAGCCCCAATATCGTCTTCGCCGACGCCGACGTGGAAGCGGCCGCGCTGGCCACCCCCATGTCGTATCTCGACAACTCGGGCCAGGACTGCTGCGCCCGCACTCGCGTCCTGGTCCAGCGCTCGGTGTACGACCGCTTCATCGAGGTCGTGACGCCCGCGATCGAGTCCATCGTCGTGGGCGACCCCGCCGACGAGAAGACCCAGATGGGCCCGCTGATCTCCAGGACCCAGCTGGACCGCGTCCGCTCCTACGTCACCCCCGGCGACGGCATCCATGGCACGGCGCCCGAGGGTCCCGGCTTCTGGTTCCCGCCGACGCTGCTCACCGACGTGGACCCGGAGTCCCCGGTAGCCGCGGAGGAGGTCTTCGGGCCCGTCGCCGTCGTCATCCCCTTCGAGGACGAGGCCGACGCGATCCGGCTCGCCAACGCCACCGACTACGGCCTCTCCGGCTCGATCTGGACGCGTGACGTCGGGCGGGCCCTGCGGGTGTCCGGGGGAGTCCGGGCAGGCAACCTCTCCGTCAACTCGCACTCCAGCGTGCGCTATTGGACCCCGTTCGGGGGTTACAAGCAGTCCGGACTCGGCCGTGAGCTCGGCCCGGACGCGCTCGCCGCTTTCACGGAAACCAAGAACGTCTTCATCAGCACGGAGGCCTGAACCCATGTCAGAAAACATCTGCCGCCGCCTGGTAGGCCGTACCGCCGTCATCACCGGCGCGGGCAGCGGCATCGGCCTCGCCACCGCGCGCCGCCTCGCCTCCGAGGGCGCCAACGTCGTGTGCGGCGACATCGACGAGACGGCGGGCAAGGCCGCGGCCGAGGAGGTCGGCGGGACCTTCGTGAAGGTCGACGTCACCGACGCCGAGCAGGTCGAGGCGCTCTTCAAGACGGCCTTCGACACCTACGGCTCCGTCGACATCGCCTTCAACAACGCGGGCATCTCGCCGCCCGACGACGACTCCATCCTGGACACCGGCCTGGAGGCCTGGAAGCGCGTCCAGGACGTCAACCTCACCTCCGTCTACCTGTGCTGCAAGGCCGCCATCCCCTACATGCGGCGCCAGGGCAAGGGCTCCATCATCAACACCGCGTCGTTCGTGGCCCGGATGGGCGCGGCGACCTCGCAGATCTCCTACACCGCGTCCAAGGGCGGCGTCCTCGCCATGTCCCGCGAGCTCGGCGTGCAGTTCGCCCGCGAGGGCATCCGCGTCAACGCGCTCTGCCCGGGGCCCGTCAACACCCCGCTCCTCCAGGAGCTGTTCGCCAAGGACCCCGAGCGCGCCGCGCGCCGCCTCGTGCACATCCCCGTGGGCCGCTTCGCCGAGGCCGACGAGATGGCGTCCGCGGTGGCGTTCCTCGCCAGCGACGACTCCTCGTTCGTGAACGCCACGGACTTCCTCGTCGACGGCGGCCTCACCGGCGCGTACGTCACGCCGCTCTAGGCCCCACCGGACAGTTCACCTCAGGGCCACCCACCCGTCAGCCGGGCGTCGCACGACGCCCGGCTGACCTGCGTAGACACGGGAGTGTGTTCGTGAACTTCAAGCGCCGCGCCACCGCGGCCACCGCTGTCCTCGTCGTCGCCGGAGCCGGTCTCGTCACCGTCCAGGCCACCGCGGAAGCCACCCAGCCCACCGCCCACGGGCGGCCCACGGCCTGCCCCGACCTCACTGTGTCGAAGGGCTGGTACGGCAAGAACAAGGCGCGGCTCCAGCGCATGATCGACACGTACGGCCACTGCGGGCCCCAGCGGCACAAGGGCGGCGCCAAGCCGGTCGCCACCTTCGACTGGGACAACACCGTCATCAAGAACGACATCGGCGACGCCACCATGTTCTGGCTGCTGCGCAACGGCAAGATCCGCACGCCCGAGCGCGGCGACTGGCGCACCACGAGCCGCTATCTGACCGCTCCCGCGGCCAAGGCCCTGGCGAGGGCCTGCCCGGGCCCCGGCGCCACCCTGCCCACCCGCCACGACACCGCCTGCGCCGACGAGATCCTCTCCGTCTACAGCGAGGGCACCACCACCGCGGGCAAGGCGGCCTTCGACGGCTTCGACCACCGCCGCATGGAGCCGCAGTACGCCTGGCTCGCCCAGCTCACCCGCGGCTGGTCCCCGCGCCAGGTCAAGCAGTTCGCGGCCGCGGCCCGCAAGGAGAACCTCGCGGCGCCCATCGGCACGGAACAGCGGGTCGGCACCAAGAAGGTCACCGGCTGGGTCCGCTACTACGACCAGCAGCGCGACCTGATCCGTACGCTCAAGAAGGCCGGATTCGACGTCTACGTCGTCTCCGCTTCGCCCGAGCCGATCGCCGAGGTGTGGGGGAAGGGCGTGGGCGTCGACGCCCGGCACACCATCGGCATCCGTAACGTCACCGCGCACGGGAAGCACACCGCGCACCTCAAGGGCTGCGGCACGGTCAGGGACGGCGACGACTCGATGATCACGTACATCGACGGCAAGCGCTGCTGGATCAACAAGGAGATCTTCGGCGTGCGCGGCGCAGCTGCCGAGAAGGTCCAACCGGCCGCCAGGCGCCAGGTGTTCGCGGCGGGCGACTCCGACACGGACATCTCCTTCCTGCGCGACGCCACCGGGCTCAGGCTCGTCCTGAACCGCAACAAGAACGAGCTGATGTGCCGCGCCTACGAGAACGGCGACGGTCGCTGGCTGGTGAACCCCATGTTCATCGAGCCCAAGGGCAAGCAGGCCGCCCCCTACCCCTGCGCCTCCACCGGCTACACGGAACGGGACGGGGCGAAGGGCCCGGTGCGCCGTACGGACGGCTCCGTGATCCCCGATCAGAGGGACACGGTGTACGGGGCGTCGACGGCATCGTCAGCCTCGTAGGACTGATGTACGGTCCACTCGCATGCGTAACAGAAACATTTTGGCGCTGACTCTGGCCGCGGCCGCCACCCTGGCGGCCGTGCCCGCAGCACTCCCCGCGGCCGCCGCCACGGCCGCGCACCCCATGAACTCCCGCGCCGCGGGCGGTGACTGCCCGCAGCTGTCGAAGAAGCTGGAGTGGTACGGCAACAACCGTGCCAAGCTCCAGCGGACCATCGACGAGCGCGGCACCTGCGCGAACCCGGACCTGGGCCGCGGCACGAGCAAGCGCCCGGTCGCCGCGTTCGACTGGGACAACACCATCACCAAGAACGACGTCACCGACGCGACCATCGCCTGGTCGCTGCGGCACGACAAGATCCTGCGCCCCAAGAGCTGGAAGTCCACCAGCAAGTGGATGACCGACGACGCGGACCGCGCGCTCACCAAGGCGTGCGGCACGAAGGTGCCCGTCGGCAAGCCGCTGCCCACCTCCAGGAACACCGCCTGCGCCGACGAGATCTTCGAGGTCCGCGAGGACGGCAAGACGATGAGCGGCGCCGCCGCCTTCGCGGGGGAGTGGGACCACCGCCACACCGTCCCGCAGTACGCCTGGGTGCCGCAGATCTTCGCCGGGCACACCGTCCCCGAGCTGGAGTCGTACGCCGCGAAGGCCCGCAAGGAGGCGCTCGCCGCCCCCGTCGGCGCCACCCAGACCGTCGGCACCCACGAGATCCCGGGCTACGTCCGCTACTACGACCAGCAGCGCGACCTGATCCGCACCCTCAAGAAGGCCGGGTTCGACGTCTACATCGTCTCGGCGGGCTCCGAGCCGGTCACCGAGGTCTGGTCCAAGAGCGTCGGGATCGACCGCAAGCACACCGTCGCCATCCGCTCGGTCCTGGACCGCAAGGGCCGCATCACCACCTGGAACCAGGGCTGCGGCGGGGTCCCCGTCAACAAGGGCGAGGCCATCCCGTACATCGACGGGAAGCGTTGCTGGATCAACCAGGAGATCTTCAAGATCAAGGGCAAGAAGGCCTGGGACAAACAGGACTTCAGGCACCGCATCGCCCTCGGCGGCGGTGACGCCGACACGGACGTGACGTTCGTCGGCGACGCCACGGGTGCGCACCTCGTCCTGAACCGCAACAAGAGCGAGTTCATGTGCCGGGCGTACGACAACGAGGACGGCCGCTGGGTCGTGAACCCCATGTTCATCGAGCCACTGCCGCAGAAGGGCGGCACGTACCCGTGCTCGACCGCCGCGTACAACGAGCACGACGGGAGTAAGGGTCCCGTCCTGCGCGCGGACGGCTCCGTCGTTCCCGACCAGCGGGACTCGGTGTACTGATCTTCGCGGCACGTCCTAGAGTGCCGGAATGAGCATGACGACCCCGCCCGGCTGGTACCCGGACCCGCACCAGCCCTCCGTCGAGCGCTGGTGGGACGGGTCCGCCTGGACCGAGCACCGGCGGACGCCCGAGCACACCCAAGTCGCCCCGGCGCACCAGGGGTTCGGGCCGCCGCAGGCCACGACGTCGGTCATGCCGGTGGCGGCCCCCGGCGGCGGCCGGGCGAAGGCCGTCGCGCTGGGCGTCGCCGGGGTCGTCCTCGTCGGCGCCATCGTGGCGGGCGTCGTCACCCTCGGCGGGGGTGACGACGACCCGCGGGGCGGGGGGCCCGTGCCGAGCACGCCAGCCGAGGCCGACCCGACACCGGCCGTGTCGGAGACGAAGTCGAAGTCCCCGGCCGCCGACCCCGACCCGGACACCCTCGTCGACGACCTCAACGGCATCACGCTCCCCGTGCCCAAGGGCTGGGAGAAGGACGACGACTCCTTCGGCGGCGGCGCGACCATCCAGACCCCGGACGTCATCGACTGCCCGGGCGACTCCGGGCTCTGCCGCGAGGGCACCGTCACGTCGAACACCGTGACGGGCACGGACGAGACGGACCCCAAGGCCCTCGCCCTGGGCGACATCGAGGACGCGGCGGACGACGCCTACGGCAAGGACAAGCTGGACAACGAGCCCTACGGCGGCATCACGAGCCACGAGAAGGTGAAGGAAGGCCAGGTGGCGGTCGCGGGCCGCAGCGGCTACTCCGTGCGCTGGCGCGTCCACACGGCCAAGGGCGACGGCGGATACGTCCAGTCGCTCGCTTTCGCGTCGAGCGTCGGCTCGGAGTCGATGGTCATCGTCCGCTTCGCCGTCGGCACGGGCGACGGCGCGCCGCCCGTCTCCGTCCTCGACGAGATCACCCAGGGGATCCGCTCGGTCGACGACAGCGCCACGGGCGGCGGCGTGGGCAACGACGTGGGCGCGACGCCCTAGGGACCTTCTGACGGATCTCCTAGGGGTCAGAGGAAGGTGTGGCCCTCGCCCCGGTACGTCGGGACGCTGCCCGTCACCCGGTCGCCCTCGACCAGGTGCAGGGTCTCGAACCGCTCGCACAGCTCCCCGGCCTTGGCGTGCCGGAACCACACCTTGTCGCCGATCAGCAGATCGTCCGCCGGGGGGCCGTGCAGCGGCGTCTGCACCTCGCCCGCGCCCTCCTGCGGGTCGTACCGCAGGCCCTCGGGGAGATACGGCTCCGGGGAGCGGTCCGTGCCCGCGACCCCCGACGCCGGATAGCCGCCGCCGAGCACCGTCACCGTCCCCACGCCTGGCCGCCGCACCACGGGCTGCGCGAACAGCGCGGCCGGACGCCCGCTGAACGACGTGTAGTTGTCGAAGAGCCGCGGCACGAAGAGCCCCGAACCCGCGGCGATCTCCGTGACCGCACGCTCGGCCGCGGTGTGCTGCACGCTGCCGGTGCCGCCGCCGTTCACGAACTCCAGGCCGGGCGCGACCGCCCGGACGGCGCCGATCGTCTGTGCGCGGCGCGCGGCGAGCTCCCTGCGGGCCGCGGTCTGCATCAGGCGGACCGCCCGCGACCGCGCCGGGTGCCCCTCGACCGCGTCGCCCACGCCCGCGACATGGCCCTCGTACGCCATGACGCCCACGAGCCGGAAGCCGGGACGCCGTTCGACGGCCCGGGCCAGCGCGGCGACCTGCACCGGCGAATGCAGCGGTGAACGGAGCGCTCCGATGCGCACGCGTCCGCCCAGTGGCTTGAAGGAGGTGTCCAACTCCAGGCAGACCCGCACCTCCTCGGTCCCGCCGTCCCTCGCGTCGTCGATCAGCCGGAGCTGGGCCGGGTCGTCGACCATCACGGTCACCGAGGCCGCGAGCTTCGGATCGGCGGTCAGCTCCGCGAACCCGGCGCGGTCCGCCGAGGGGTAGGCGAGCAGCACGTCGTCGAAGCCGGAGCGGGCCAGCCAGAGCGACTCCGAGAGCGTGAACGACATGATCCCGGCGAAGCCGTCGCGGGCCAGCACGCGTTCGAGCAGGGCACGGCAGCGCACGGACTTGCTCGCGACCCGGATCGGCTTTCCTGCGGCCCGGCGTACGAGGTCGTCGGCGTTGGCGTCGAAGGCGTCCAGGTCGACGATCGCGACGGGGGCGTCGAGGTGTGCGGTGGCCCGGTCGTAACGGGCCCGGTCGGCGGAACGGTCTGCGGCACGGGCAGTCATGGGCGAAGCCTGCCAGACACGATTACCCGAGGGTAGGGGGATGATCCGGGCAGATCGCCCGGGGGTGCGGACCGAGTTCCCGTACGCCCCGTGTCTGCCCGTAGAGTGACGCGCACGGAGCCTGGCCGAGCGGTGTGCACGGAGCCTCGCCCGCCGAGCGCTCCGGCCGGCCGAGCGCGAGGAAACGGGGGGAGCATGAGCACGGAGGCGCCTGGCAGCCCCGTCCCGCCGCGTCCCGTCCCGCCGCGTCCCGCCGCGCCGCCCCGTCCGTCGGCCCCGCCGTCCCCGTCGGCGTCCTCCGTCGACCCCTCCGACGAAGCGGCCGAGCCGCCGCCCGCGCCGTCCGCCCGCTTTCCCGACGTCCGGCCGCCCGTCGACCAGGACTGGGTGCTCGGCAGCCCCCGGCCCGCGCCCTCCCGCGGTGACGCGGAGCCCAGCAAGGCGGCCCGCATACACGACCTGTTGGCCCCCTTCGAGCAGGCCCGCGCGGAGCGCGAGGCCTCCGGCGCCACGGCCCCGCCCCCACCGCCTCCGGCCTCGGCCCGGCTGCCCGACACCCTGCCGACGGTCACGGCCGACGGCACGATCGCCCCGCCGACGGATGACGGCACGCTCTCTCCGCCGACGCCCACCGACACCCCGGCACCCGCCGCCGGTCCGGCCCAGCCGTCCCGCTCCCACAACGGCACGCCCCCTCCCGCCCCGCCGCGCCCCACCGTCCCCCCACAGCCGACGACACCACCCACCACGGGAACGCCGCGCACGCACACCGGCGACACCGCGAAGCCGGTGCCTCAGCAGAGCCACGTCCGGGACGAGTTGCCGCTGACCGGGGCCGAGGCAGGAGCCAGGTTCGGGACCGAGACCAGGCTGGGGTCCGGGGCCGTGACCGAACCCAGGACCGAGTCCGGGTTTGGGACGGGATCCAGGGACGGGAGCAGGACCGCGTTCGGGTCCGGGTCCGGGTCCGGGTCTGTGACCGAACACAGGGCGGAGATCAGGGCCGAGTCCGGGACCGAGCCCGGGTCCGGGACCGAGCCCGAGCCCGAGCCCGGGACCGAGCCCGAGCCCGGGTCCGGGACCGAGCCCGAGCCCGGGTCCGGGACCGAGCCCGGGTCCGGGACCGGGTCTGTGACCGAACCCAGGGCCGAGACCAAGACCGAGTTCGGGTCCGGGTCCGGGGCCGAAACCAGGTCCGGGACCGCGTCCGCGTCTGCGCTCGGGACCGAACCCAGGGACGAGACCGGGTCCGGATCCGGGACCACGTCCGCGTCCGGGTCCGGTGCCGGGACCGGGACCGGGTCCGTGACTGGCCCCAAGGCCGAGACCAGGACCGAGTTCGAGACCAGGACCGAGTTCGGGTCCGGGTCCGGTGCCGAAACCAGGTCCGCGTCCGCGTCCGTGACCGACCCTAAGGCCGAGACCAGGACCGAGTTCGAGACCAGGACCGCGTTCGGGACCGGGTCCGGTGCCGAAACCAGGTCCGCGTCCGCGTCCGTGACCGACCCCAAGGCCGAGACCAGGACCGAGTCCGGGACCGAACCCAAGCCCGCGGCCGTGATCGCGTCCCCGGGCCCGGTCGCCCCTGCCCGGCCCGCCCCCGCACGGCCCTCCGCGTCGCCCGCCCCCGCACCTCCCTCCGCGTCGACCGGGCCCGCCCGCCCCTCCCCGTCGCCCGCCCCCGCACCGTCCCGCACCACCCACGAACCGCCTGTGTCGCCGGAGGAGACGACCGCCCGGCTTCGCCCCATTCCCGACGAGTCGCCCGCGCGTACCGTCCTCGACGAGTCGCCCGTGCGCCCCGTCCTCGACGAATCGCCCGCACGCCCCGGCGCCGGTGAGGCCTCGGTCAGGGCTACCGCCGCGCGGCGGGCCGTTGGGGCCGTTGATCTGGCGCCGGGGCCCGGTGCCGGGCGGCCCTTCGTGTCGTTTGCGCGGCCTGCGATGTATGACGACAGCACCACCCGGCTGCGCCCCGTCGGCTCCTGGGCGCGGCCCCGCGCGGCTGCCGCAGCCGCCTGTGTCGTCCTCGGGCTCGGCCTCATCGGCGGGGCGGCGACCGGGAGTTGGCTGACCGGGGAGTCCGTGGCGGGTGGCACGAGCCGTAGCGCGTACACAGTGACCGGCGCGCTCTGGCACAGCGTCCCCGTCGACCGGCTCTTCCCGCCCGAGCTCGAGGGCGAGGGCGCGGGCCCCGGCGGCGCCGACCGCTCCTGGACCCGGATAGCCGTCGCCCCGGACAGCGGCTGCAAGGACGCCTTCGACCCGCTGCTGCGCAAGGCACTCGCACCGGTCGGCTGTCTGCGCCTGCTCCGCGCCACCTACGCGGACGCCACCCGCAGCCATGTCACCACCGTGGGCCTGCTGTTCACCAAGGCCGACGTGGACGCCATGCAGACGCTGCGGAACCGTTTCACGGAGGAGGGGCTCGACCGGCGCCCCGACCTCATGCCGCGGCCGTACGCCGCCAAGGACACCGCGGCCGAGGGCTTCGGCGACGCGCAGCGCGCGTCCTGGACCATGTCCGTGCTGCCGGACGCCCCGGTCGTCGCGTACTCCGTCTCCGGATTCGCCGACGGCCGCGCCGTCACGGACCCCGAGCCCGCCACCGAGGCCATGGGCAGCAACACCACGTCGGCGCCCGCCCAGTCCGGCCTCGGCCACGAGGCGAAGGGCATCGCCGACCGCATCGAGCGGGGCCTGCGCAAGACCATCGCGGCGGCCGCGGCGAAGTCGTCATGAGGGTGTCATGAGGGGGAGTGAGGGCGGCATGGGCGTCATGAGGATGCGGGTCCGGCGGCCGCTCGTCGCCGTCGTCGCCGCCACGCTCGCGCTGGCACCGGCCACCACCGCCCACGCCGACGACGGCATACGCGCCCAGCAGTGGGCCCTCGACGCCATGCACACCAACCAGGCCTGGCAGACCACCAAGGGCCGGGGCATCACCGTCGCCGTCCTGGACACCGGCATAGACGCCGAGCACCCGGACCTGGTGGGCAGCGTCCTCAAGGGCGAGGACATGGTCGGCTTCGGCGCGGGCCGTGGCGACCGCCCCTGGGCCAGGCACGGCACCGCCATGGCCGGGATCATCGCGGGCCACGGACACGGCGACGGCCGCGCCGACGGAGTGCTCGGCATCGCGCCGGAGGCGAAGATCCTGCCGGTCCGCGTGATCCTGGAGGACGGCGACCCCGCCCGCAAGAAGGCCCGCAGCACCCGTGGTAACGCCCTCGCCGAAGGCATCCGCTGGGCCGCCGACCACGGCGCGGACGTCATCAACCTCTCCCTCGGCGACGACTCCAAGTCCGCCCACCCCGAACCGGCCGAGGACGCCGCCGTGCAGTACGCCCTGAAGAAGGGCGTCGCCGTCGTCGCCTCCGCGGGCAACGGCGGCGAGCGCGGCGACCACGTCTCCTACCCGGCCGCCTACCCCGGAGTGATCGCCGCGACGGCCGTCGACGAGAACGGCAACCGCGCCTCCTTCTCCACCCGCCGCTGGTACGCGACCGTCGCCGCGCCCGGCGACGACATCGTCATCGCCGACCCCGACCACAAGTACTACGAGGGGTGGGGCACCAGCGCCGCCTCCGCCTTCGTGTCGGGCGCCGTCGCCCTGATCCGCGCCGCCCACCCCGGCCTCAAGCCCGCGCAGATCAAGCAGCTCCTTGAGGACACCACCCGCGACGCCCCGTCCGGCGGCCGCGACGACGCCCGCGGCTTCGGGCTGATCGACCCGGCGGCCGCGCTCGACCGCGCCGGGCGGCTCAAGCCGAAGGAGCAGCGCTCGGCGTCGTACGGCACGGCGTACTTCGGCCGCGGCCCGGACGAGCTGAACGGCGACGACGGCCCCGCGGGCTGGGTGGGCCCGGCCGCGGGCGGCCTCGGCATCGCCCTGCTCGCCCTGGCGGTCCACCTGTGGCGGACCAGGTCGGGGAGGCCGGGGACGCTCCGGCGCGACTGACCCCGCGGAGCGCCGGGGCCGGTCGGCGCCCCCCGTAGGCGACTGACAGGGGCACCACAGGCACTCTGTAGGGTCGACACCGTGGCGAACAAGGCGAACAAGAACATTCCCGACCCCGGCTTCTCCGACGACGACGGGACCGCCGACCCCCGGCTGGCCGCGGCGCTCGCCGCCTGGTCCGCGGACCGCACGGCCCACGGCCCCGTCCTGGCGGCCCTGGCCGGAGCCCGGCTCCTCGTCCCCGTCGTCGCCGTGCTCGGCGAGGTCGAGGAGGACGAGAACGGCCTGCGCCGCGAGAAGACCAGCGACATGGCGGTCCCCACCCTCAAGGCGGGCGACCGCAAGGCCTTGCCCGCCTTCACTTCCATCGAGGCCCTCGCCCTGTGGGACCCGGCCGCCCGCCCCGTCGCGGTCCCGCTGCCCCAGGCGCTGCAGGCCGCCGCCCACGAGCAGGCCGACACCATCGTCCTCGACCTCGCGGGCCCCGTCCCCTACGAGCTGGGCCGCTCCGCCCTGCTCGCCCTCGCCGAGGGCCGCGCCAGTGCCGACCCGCTCGCCGACCCGGCCGTCACCGACGCGGTCCGTGCCGCTGTCGCCGCCGAGTCCGCCGTGCTCCGCGCCCACCTCGGACCCGGCCGCGCGGACGGCACCCTGGCGCTGGTCCTCGACCCGGCCGCGGACCAGGCCGACGCCGCCCAGCGGGTGGCCCGGCGGATCGCCGCCGACGAAACACTGAGGGCCCGCCTGGTGCGCGGCCTCGACCTGGCACTCCTGCCGGTCGAGGCGACGCCGCCGGGCGAGCCCCTCTACGTACGTACGGTGTGAAGGCTCAGCCGAAGACCGGGCCCGTGTACTTCTCGCCGGGCGCCTGACCCGGCTCGTCGGGCACCACCGACGCCTCGCGGAAGGCCAGCTGCAGCGACTTCAGGCCGTCGCGCAGCGGAGCCGCGTGGAACGAGCTGACCTCCGTGGCGCTCGCGTCGAGCAGTCCGGCCAGCGAGTGGATCAGCTTGCGGGCCTCGTCCAGGTCCTTGTGGCCCTCGCCGCCCTCGGCGAGACCGAGGTTCACCGCGGCGGCGCTCATCAGGTGGACCGCCACCGTGGTGATCACCTCGACCGCGGGGACGTCCGCGATGTCACGGGTCAGGGTGTCGAAGTCGGGGGAGTCGGGTCCGGGGGCCGCGGACTCGGGGGTGGGGGTCGCGTCGCTCATGTCCCACACGATATGCCGAGCCCCGGACCACCCGAGCCGCGGGAGCCGTTGTGCACGGTGGTTCGCCCCACCCCCGGGGAGCTGCTAACCTTGTGTAACGACCGGCCGGATGCCCGCGTGTCAACGCAAGGATCCGGCCCACAAGTGGAGGCTCCGTTCTCCCACCTGACCGCTCCCCGGAGCGGCGGGTCACCGGTCAGGCGGCCGAAGTCCCCGAGGCTTCAGGTCGCCCGATGTGCGCCCCGCGATCACCGCGGAGGTGCTCCGGTAGTACATGGAGCCCCTTCTGTGATCGGTCGGGGCATTTTTTATGGCTCCGCACGGTTGGTCCAGTCAACAGACGTAACGCGGCTGTCCGCCAGACGGTCGCGTGGTGCTACCGAGGAGGATCCATCAGCGCCGAGCCCCGCATCAACGACCGGATTCGCGTTCCCGAGGTGCGACTTGTCGGTCCCAGCGGCGAGCAGGTCGGGATTGTTCCGCTTGCCAAGGCCCTGGAGCTTGCGCAGGAGTACGACCTAGACCTGGTCGAGGTCGCGGCGAACGCCCGTCCGCCCGTGTGCAAGCTCATGGACTACGGGAAGTTCAAGTACGAGTCGGCCATGAAGGCCCGTGAGGCGCGCAAGAACCAGGCGCACACGGTCATCAAGGAGATGAAGCTCCGGCCGAAGATCGACCCGCACGACTATGACACCAAGAAGGGTCACGTCGTCCGGTTCCTCAAGCAGGGCGACAAGGTCAAGATCACGATCATGTTCCGTGGTCGCGAGCAGTCCCGCCCCGAGCTGGGCTTCCGACTGCTGCAGCGCCTCGCTTCGGACGTCGAGGACCTTGGGTTCATCGAGTCGAACCCGAAGCAGGACGGCCGAAACATGATCATGGTTCTCGGTCCGCACAAGAAGAAGACCGAGGCGATGGCCGAGGCCCGTGAGGCCCAGGCGGCCCGCAAGGCGGACGCGAAGGCCAACCCGGGCCGTTCGCAGAACTCCGCCGAGGGTGAGGAGTTCGAAGAGGCTCCCGCCGAGGCCCCGGCCGAGGCTCCCGCCGAGGCCTGATCCCCAGGGCGCAGGCCCAGGGGACACCACTGACACACATGGCTCCCGGATGCCCGGTTTCACGACCGGGCATCGGAGCGCCACTGACGAGGAGAGAACGGCGCTATGCCGAAGAACAAGTCGCACAGCGGTGCCAGCAAGCGCTTCAAGATCACCGGCTCCGGCAAGGTGCTCCGTGAGCGCGCCGGCAAGCGCCACCTGCTCGAGCACAAGTCGTCCCGTCTGACGCGTCGCCTCACCGGCAACGCCGAGATGGCCCCGGGCGACGCCAAGAAGATCAAGAAGCTTCTCGGCAAGTGAGTCCGGGCGCCGATCGCGCCTGAACTCTGACCGGGACCCAATCGATACCGGGTCGTGTGAGTCCAACCACGGCCCCGCTACAAGGAGTTAACAAGTGGCACGCGTCAAGCGGGCAGTCAACGCCCACAAGAAGCGTCGGGCGATCCTCGAGGCGGCCAGCGGTTACCGCGGCCAGCGGTCGCGCCTGTACCGCAAGGCCAAGGAGCAGGTCACCCACTCCCTGGTCTACAACTACAACGACCGCAAGAAGCGCAAGGGCGACTTCCGTCAGCTGTGGATCCAGCGCATCAACGCCGCTGCCCGCGCCAACGGCATCACCTACAACCGCTTCATCCAGGGTCTGAAGGCTGCCAACATCGAGGTGGACCGCAAGATCCTCGCGGAGCTGGCCGTCAACGACGAGAACGCGTTCGCCGCGCTCGTCGAGGTTGCGCAGAAGGCGCTGCCGTCGGACGTCAACGCGCCCAAGGCTGCGTGACGCTGCGCTGAGCTGAGCGTGATGTTCGGACCCGTAGGCCGTCTGGCTTGCGGGTCCGATTCTGTTCGGCCGCTCGTCTGCCGATGTCTGTTCGCTGCCGTCCGCGGGTCTGCTGTGGCTGGTCGCGCAGTTCCCCGCGCCCCTGAAGGGGCGCCCCCGCCCCTGTTCCGAAGGTGAGTTCATGTCGCCCGCCCCTGAGTTGATCTCCCCCAAGTCGCCCCGCGTCAGTGCCGCGCGGCGGCTGGCCAAGCGGAACTTCCGGGGCAAGGAGCGGCTGTTCCTCGCCGAAGGACCGCAGGCCGTGCGGGAGGCCGCCGCGCACGGGCAGACGCTCGTCGAGGCGTTCGCCACCGTCGACGCCGCCGAGCGGTACGCCGACATCGTGGGGGAGGCGCGCGCCGCCGGGGCCCGGGTGCACCTCGCCGACGAGGACGTCATCGCCGACATCTCGACGACCGTCACGCCGCAGGGCCTCGTCGGCGTCTGCCGGTTCCTCGACGTGCCCTTCGAGGAGATCCTCGCGGCCGGGCCGCGGCTCGTCGCTGTCCTCGCGAACGTCCGCGACCCCGGGAACGCCGGGACCGTGCTGCGCTGCGCGGACGCCGCGGGCGCCGAGGCCGTGATCCTCACGGACGCCTCCGTGGACCTCTACAACCCCAAGTCGGTGCGCGCGTCGGTCGGTTCGCACTTCCATCTGCCGGTCGCCGTCGGCGTACCCGTCGAACAGGCCGTGCAAGGCCTCAAGGACGCGGGCGTCCGGATCCTCGCCGCCGACGGGGCCGGTGCGGACGACCTCGACGCGGAGCTCGACAAGGGCACCATGGGCACCCCGACCGCCTGGGTCTTCGGCAACGAGGCCTGGGGGCTGCCGGAGGAGACCCGCGCACTCGCCGACGCGGTGGTGCGCGTTCCGATCCACGGCAGAGCCGAAAGCCTCAACCTCGCGACGGCCGCCGCCGTGTGCCTCTATGCGTCCGCCCGTGCACAGCGAGCCGCCGGAGGGTGCCGCTCCGTCACATCGAGCTAGTAGTGTGACGGGCTCGGGGGGCCCTCTCCCAGGCTCTCGGCTTCTCCCCCACGTTCTCGGCTCCGCCCGGACAGGGGGACTCCCCCGAGCAGGGAGGCACCCCCCCACCGACAGTCCGAGAGGCGGGGTACGGGGAATGAGTGTCGGCACGAGCAGAGCACCGGGAGTACAGGACCTCGTCCGTGCTCGCACGGACCACGGCGGTCCCGGTGACCTCGGCAGCCTGGGACTCGACCCCGACGAGCTGCCCGACGGCCTCGTCGTCGCGGACGAGACGGGCCACGTCATCTGCTTCAACGCGGCGGCGGCCCGGATCACCGCGGTACCGGCGGCGGACGCCCTCGGCGCCCCCCTGGAGCACGCGCTCCCCTTAGAGGACCTCGAAGGCCGCCGCTGGTGGCAGCTGACCGATCCCTACGGCGGCCTCGCCATCCGCGTCGGCCAGCCCGAGCGCAACCTGCTCCTGCCCGGCGGCCGCGAGGTCCTCGTCACCGCCCGGTACGTGCGCACCACCCGCACCGGCCCCGTGCGCCGTGTCGTCGTCTCCCTGCGCGACACCGAGGCCCGCCGCCGCACCGAGCGCAGCCACGCCGAGCTGATCGCCACGGTCGCCCACGAGCTCCGCTCGCCGCTCACCTCCGTCAAGGGCTTCACCGCGACGCTGCTCGCCAAGTGGGAACGGTTCACCGACGACCAGAAGAAGCTGATGCTGGAGACCGTCGACGCCGACGCGAACCGCGTCACCCGGCTGATCGCCGAGCTCCTCGACATCTCCCGCATCGATTCCGGACGCCTGGAGCTGCGCCGCCAGCCCGTCGACATAGGCGCGGCCGTCGGGCGCCACGTCCAGGCGCATGTCGCCGCGGGCCAGGACGCGGACCGCTTCCTCGTCCGGGTCCAGCAGCCGCTGCCCGACTGCTGGGCGGACCCGGACAAGATCGACCAGGTGCTCAGCAACCTGCTGGAAAATGCCGTGCGGCACGGCGAGGGAACCGTCACCATCGAGGTGGCGCCCTCCTCGTCACCGCGCGAGCGGGGCGGCGCCGAGACGGCCGTCACCGTGAGCGACGAAGGTCCCGGCATTCCGGAGGAATCGATGGGCCGGGTCTTCACCCGCTTCTGGCGGGGCAGCAAGCGCGGCGGGACGGGACTGGGGTTGTACATCGTGAAGGGCATCGTGGAAGCGCACGGCGGGATGATCACCGTCGGCCGCGCACTCGGCGGTGGCGCCCAGTTCCGATTTACGTTGCCCGTGGGGGCCCCGGCGTATCTCCAGTGACCCTGTCGAGGACGCCCTGAGCAGCCCGCGGGCTCATTCGTTCACCGCACCCCCGTTAGACTCGGTAGTTGGCACTTTGTGTCCCCATACCTGGGACTGCTTGTCTCCGAGTTGTTGACGGGGACCCATCCGCCAGCCAATCGGAAGCACGGGAAGAGATGTCGGCACCGAACAAGTCGTACGACCCTGTTGAGGTCGAGGCACTGAAACCTGAAGAGATCGAGCGGATGCGGGACGAGGCGCTCGCCGCCTTCGCCGCCGCGAACTCCCTCGACGCGCTCCAGGAGGCCAAGGTCGCGCACACCGGCGGCACCTCGCCGCTGGCGCTTGCCAACCGCGAGATCGGCGCGCTGCCCCCGCAGGCCAAGGCCGAGGCGGGCAAGCGCGTCGGCATGGCGCGCGGCGCCGTGAGCAAGGCCCTGGCCGCCCGCCAGACCGAGCTCGAGGCGGAGCGCGACGCCCGCGTCCTGGTCGAGGAGGCAGTGGACGTCACGCTGCCCTACGACCGGATGCCCGCAGGCGCCCGGCACCCGCTGACCACGATGATGGAGCGCGTCGCCGACGTCTTCGTCTCGATGGGGTACGAGGTCGCGGAGGGCCCCGAGGTCGAGGCGGAGTGGTTCAACTTCGACGCCCTGAACTTCACGCCCGACCACCCGGCCCGGCAGATGCAGGACACCTTCTTCGTCGAGGGCCCCCAGGGGACCGACGGCGACGAGTCCGGTGTCGTGCTGCGGACGCACACCTCGCCCGTGCAGGCGCGCGCGCTCCTCGAGCGCCGCGAGCCGCCGGTCTACATCGTCTGCCCCGGCCGGGTGTACCGCACGGACGAGCTCGACGCCACGCACACCCCGGTCTTCCACCAGATCGAGCTGCTCGCCGTCGACGAGGGCCTCACCATGGCCGACCTCAAGGGCACCCTGGACCACATGGTCCAGTCGCTCTTCGGCCCGGACATGAAGACCCGGCTGCGGCCGAACTACTTCCCGTTCACCGAGCCGTCCGCCGAGATGGACATGGTCTGCTACGTGTGCCGTGGCGAGTCCGTCGGCAACCCCGACCGCGCCTGCCGCACCTGTGGCAGCGAGGGCTGGATCGAGCTCGGCGGCTGCGGCATGGTCAACCCCAAGGTGCTCACCGCCTGCGGCGTCGACCCCAAGAAGTACAGCGGATTCGCCTTCGGGTTCGGCATCGAGCGGATGCTGATGTTCCGCCATAACGTCGAAGACATGCGAGACATGGTCGAGGGTGACATCCGGTTCACCCGGCCGTTCGGGATGGAGATCTGATGCGGGTCCCGCTTTCCTGGCTGCGGGAGTACGTCGATCTCCCCGCCACCGAGACCGGCCGTGACGTGCAGACCACGCTGATCGAGGTCGGCCTCGAGGTCGAGACCGTCGAGCAGCTCGGCGCCGGGCTCAAGGGCCCGCTCGTCGTGGGCAAGGTCCTCACCATCGAGGAGCTGGAGGGCTTCAAGAAGCCCATCCGCTTCTGCACGGTCGACGTCGGCACCGCCAACGGCACCGGCGAGCCGCAGGAGATCGTCTGCGGCGCCCGGAACTTCGCCGTCGGCGACAAGGTCGTCGTGGTCCTGCCCGGCGCCGTCCTGCCCGGCGACTTCGCCATCGCCGCCCGCAAGACGTACGGCAAGACGTCCCACGGCATGATCTGCTCCGGCGACGAGCTGGGCATGGGCGACGACGGCACCGGCGGCATCATCGTCCTGCCCCCGGAGCACGAGGCCGGTACCGACGCCATCGAGCTCCTGGAGCTCGTCGACGAGGTCCTGGACATCGCCGTCACGCCCGACCGCGGCTATGCGCTCTCGATGCGCGGCGTCGCCCGCGAGACCGCCATCGCGTACGGCCTGCCGCTGCGCGACCCGGCGCTCCTCGACGTGCCCGCGCCGAACTCCTTCGGCTACCCGGTCAAGGTCGGCGACCCGCTCGGCTGCGACCGCTTCACCGCGCGCACCGTCACGGGCCTGCAGCCCGAGGCCCGCTCCCCGATCTGGCTGCGGCGCCGTCTGCAGAAGGTCGGCATGCGCCCGATCTCGCTCGCCGTCGACATCACCAACTACGTGATGATGGAGCTCGGCCAGCCCCTGCACGCGTACGACCGCTCCCGCATCCAGGGCACGATCGGCGTGCGCCGGGCCGAGCAGGGCGAGAAGTTCACCACCCTCGACGGGACCAAGCGCGTCCTGGACGCCGAGGACCTGGTCATCACCGACGACCGCGGCCCGATCGGCCTCGCGGGCGTCATGGGCGGCGCGAACACCGAGATCGCCGACTCCGAGACCGACCCGGAGACCGGACGGGTCAGCGGCACCACCGAGGTGGTCGTCGAGGCCGCGCACTTCGACGCGATCTCCATCGCCCGCACCGCGCGCCGCCACCGCCTCGCCTCCGAGGCGTCCAAGCGCTTCGAGCGCGGTGTCGACCCGCTGGCCGCGGCCGCCGCCGCACAGCGCACCGTCGACCTGCTCGTGCTCCTCGCGGGCGGCAGCGCCGAGGCCGGTGTCACCGAGGTCATCGCGCCGACCGGGCCGCGCACGATCACCATGCCCGCCGACCACCCGGACAAGGTCGCCGGTGTGGCCTACGGCCGCGAGACCGTCGTGCGCCGCCTCCAGGAGGTCGGCTGCGACGTCTACGGCCAGGACGACCTGACCGTCACCGTGCCGTCGTGGCGTCCCGACCTCGCCGAGCCGAACGACCTCGCCGAAGAGGTCATCCGCCTCGAGGGGTACGAGAACCTGCCCTCGACCCTGCCGAAGCCCCCCGCGGGCCGGGGCCTGACCGAGCGGCAGCGACTGCACCGCCGCGTCGGCCGCGCGCTGGCCGGGGCGGGCTACGTCGAGTCGCTGAGCTACCCCTTCATCGGGGAAGGCGTCTTCGACCAGCTGGGCCTCGACGCGGACGACACCAACCGCCGCGTGGTCAAGCTCGTCAACCCGCTCTCCGACGAGGAGCCCGCGCTCCGCACGACGCTGCTGCCTGGCCTGCTCTCCGCGCTGCGCCGCAACGACGGACGCGGCTCGCACGACCTGGCGCTCTTCGAGACGGGCCTGGTCTTCCACCCCCGCGAGGAGCTCAAGATCGCCGGGCGCCTGCCCGTCGACCGGCGTCCCACGGACGAGGAGATCGCCTCCCTCACGGCGGCGCTGCCCGTCCAGCCCCGGCATGCCGCCGTCGTCCTCGCGGGCGCCCGCGAGCAGGCCGGCTGGTGGGGCAAGGGCCGCCCGGCCGACTGGGCGGACGCCGTCGAGTCGGCGCGGACCATCGCCCACGAGGCCGGTGTCGAGCTCATCGTCGACCAGGGGCAGTACGGCCCGTGGCACCCCGGCCGCTGCGCCGAGCTGAAGGTCGTCGTGGACGGCGAGATCGTCTCCGTCGGACACGCCGGTGAGCTGCACCCGCGCGTCGTCAAGGCTCTCGGCGTGCCCGCGCGCACCTGCGCGATGGAGCTCGACCTGGACCTTCTGGAGCAGGCCGGGGAGGGAGCTCTGCGGGCGCCGCGGATCTCCACTTTCCCGGTGGCCACGCAGGACGTCGCGCTGGTCGTCGACAAGGAGGTGCCGGCCGCCGTGGTCGAGTACTTCCTGACCGGCGGGGCGGGTGAACTCCTGGAGTCCATCCGGCTGTTCGACGTCTTCGAGGGCGAGCAGATCGGCGAGGGCAAGAAGTCCCTGGCGTACGCGCTGCGCTTCCGCGCGGCCGACCGCACGCTGACCGTCGACGAGGCCTCCGCGGCCCGTGACGCGGCCGTCGCGCTGGCGGCCGAGCGGACGGGTGCGGTGCTGCGCGGAGCGTAGTGACTGCCCGTAGGCGATAACAGGCGCACAAGGGGCGCAAAGAGGGGCTTATCCGGACCGCCGGATAAGCCCCTCACTCGTTTGAGTGACATCAAACGGCACTCTGGCCCGATCGGCCCACATGGTCGACACAATCATTCCGGCCGTAGGGGTCGGCCTGCGCGCTGTACCGGGCCTAGGGGGGCCGTCGGCATGATTCGTCTCAAGGCTGGGGCTCCCTGCCGGGCGACGCTCCGGGCACGGATGCGGGCGACGGTGCGCGGGCGGTGTTCCCGCATCCGCCGCGGAAGATCAGGCACGGCCGCCCGGCCGCTCGCCTGCATGGAGCGCCCCGGCTTCCGGCGCCTGCTCTCCTTGGGTCTGCCGACGGTGTGGGGCGCTGTCGCCATCACGTACAAACTGGCCTGCCCGCTCGCCCAGGACGAGAACATGGGGGCGCGGATCGTCAGCAGCGCCGTCTTCTTCGCCGTCGGGACCGGGCTGATACTGCATGTCCGGCGGGCACTGCTGCGGGAGTTGCGGCAGCTGCGCGAGGTCGCGGGAGCCGCGCAGAACGTACTCCTGCGGCCCCTGCCGTCCCGCGTCGAAGGGCTCGCTCTCGCCGCCGGTCGGCTCTCCGCGTCACGGGGCGCCTCCGTCGGGGGCGATCTGTACGAGGTGGTGGCCACCGACCACGGAGTCCGCGTCGTCATGGGGGACGTCAGGGGCCACGGCCTCGCCGCCATCGGGACCGTCGCCGCCGTGCTCGGCAGCTTCCGCGAGGCCGCGCACGACGAGCCGGAACTGCCCCTGGTCCTGCGCCGTCTGGAGCGGGCCCTCGGGCGGCACCTGCGCGAGCTCTCACGGGCCGAGCACCCGGCGAGCGGCGGCGCCGCGCCGGAGACCCCGCTGTCCGAGGAGTTCGTCACCGTCCTGCTCCTGGAGATCGACAGGGACGGCGGCATCTCCGCGCTCAACTGCGGCCACCCCTGGCCCCACTTGCTCAGCGGCACCGCGCAGCTCCTGACGGACGGTGAGCCGCTGCCGCCGCTCGGCTCCTTCCCGCTCCCCGCCGACCTGCCGGTGCTCGACTGCGGACCGCTGCTCCCGGGCGAGGCGCTCGTCCTGCACACGGACGGGGTGGAGGACGCACGCGACGCCACCGGGACGTTCTTCCCGCTGCGGGCCGTGCTGGCCGATGCGGCCCGCGTCCCGCCGGTCTCCCCGCAGGGCCTCATCCGCGCGGTCTACGCCGAACTGCTGCGCCACGCGGGTCGGTTGCCGTCCGACGACGCGGCGCTGCTCGTGCTGCGCAACGACCGGTGCCGGGTCCCCCTGCAGCAGCCCGAGCCGGAGTGGCACGCCCCCACCATGACCGGCGGGTGACGGAATGCGGCATGCGCCGTCCGCCCCGCCATGGAGTTGTCGGGCAGACGGCGGGACGGACGGCGCCGATGGGGGCCGCCGCACTGTATGAGGGGGGAGCCGGCGGCCCGGTCGGCCTCCTTACCTGATGAGGCACCCCAGTCAAGCGAGCCCACACCCCATGCGGCAGAGCGCACACCCCCCGGATTCGAGCACTCCGTTCACACCCCGTGTGAAGGGGCCTCCACTACTCTGAACAGCACCGAGCCACCGGAGGGCATCCATGCAGCCCAACACCCTGCTCGACGCGATCCTCGACGAAGCAGGCATCTCTCACGCGGGACTCGCCGCACATGTGAACCAGGCGGGCAGGTCCAGAGGTCTCGCTCTGCGGTACGAACACACCGCCGTGTCCCGCTGGTTGAAGGGCCAGCGGCCGCGCGGCCAGGTGCCCGACCTGATCTGTGAAGTGCTCGCAGCCCGGCTGCACCGGCCCGTCACTTTGGACGACATCGGCCTCGGGCTGCCCGGTGTGCCCGCCGCCCGGGTCGGCACGGCCGCGTCCACCCTCTCCGGCTTCGTGGAACGGGCCACCGCGCTGTGGCGCTCGGACGAACAGCAGCGACCGCACCTGCTCGGCGCCCCCGCCGTCACCGGAACACCTGCCGTGATGCCGGTCTGGGAGTGGGAGAACCCGCCCGAGGACGTCGATGTGTCCCGCGGCGGGCGGCACCCGGTGAGCACGGCCGACATCGAGATGATGCGCGCCGCCCGCGCCCACTACGAGCAGATGTACCGCAAGACCGGTGGCATCGCGACCCGCACCCGCATCGTCGGCTTCCTCAACGCCGAGGCCGCGCCCCTGCTGCGCGGCAGCTACACCGACGAGATGGGCCGCCAACTGCACCGGTCCACGGGCGGGTTGGTCGCCATCGCCGGGATCTGCGCCTACGACTCGGACGCGCACGGTCTCGCCCAGCGCTACTTCCACCAGGCGCTGCGCCTCGCCAAGGCCAGCGGCGACACCGGGCTCGGCGCCTATGTGATCGCGCTGCTCGTCAACCAGTCGCTGTTCATGCGCGAGTACCGCCAGGCCGTGGCGTTCGCGGAGGCCGCGCTGCGGGCCGCCGGGCGCGACCTCACCCCGGCGCTCGCCTCCGACCTGTACGCGATGCAGGCCAAGGCGTACGCACACCTGGGCGACGGCAGGAGCGCGCTGTCGTGCATCCGGCGTGCGGAGGCCGCGGCCGATCGGATCCTGCGCGGCCGCGAGCCGGACGAGACGGGCTATGTCCAGCCCGGCCTCGTCAACGTGCAAGTGGCGGAGGCACTGCTCAGTCTAGGTGATCTCGTCAGCGCCCGCGAGCATGCCGCGGCGGCCGTGGACACTCCGGCGCACGACCGCGGGCGGGTGCACCGCCTGGCCATGCTCAGCCAGATCGAACTCCGCCAGGGCAACACCGACGAGGCGGTGGTCACGGCGGTGCAAATGGCGGAACAGGCACGGGGGATGGAGTCCCAGAGACTCCGTGACCGGCTGCGCGCGGTGCGCGAGCATCTGGTCCGCAGCGACTGCGCGGGCACGGCCGAGGCGGCCGAACTCATCGACGGAGCGCTGCGCGTGCCGCTGTGACGCGCCCCGGGCGCCGCCGGTGCAGCGTCCTGCGTACACACCGTTCCGGGCTGCACACACGCTGCTCCGAAGTTTCCTCTGCTGCGATATTGCCATCTACCAGTCGGAAGGTGGCAGAACCGTGCAGTGGACGAAACAGAGCGAACAAACTGTGTATGGAAACCGATGGTTCACGGTCAATCTCGCAGATGTCGAGCTGCCCGACGGCCGGCATCTGGACCACTTCCTGATAAGGCTGCGGCCCGTCGCCGTGGCCACCGTCGTCAACGACGCCAACGAAGTGCTCCTGCTGTGGCGGCACCGCTTCATCACCGACAGCTGGGGCTGGGAACTCGCGGCAGGCGTCGTCGAGGACGGCGAGGACATCGCGTACGCCGCGGCACGCGAAATGGAGGAGGAGACCGGGTGGCGACCGGGCCCGCTGCGGCACCTCATGAGCGTCGAGCCGTCCAACGGGCTCACTGACGCCAGGCACCACATCTACTGGTCCGACGAAGGGACGTACATCGGTGATCCCGAAGACGACTTCGAGTCGGACCGCCGCGAGTGGGTCCCGCTCAAACTGGTTCCCGACATGGTGGCCCGTGGGGAGGTCCCGGCCGCCAACATGGCCGCGGCGCTCCTCCTCCTGCACCATCTGCGCCTCGGTCAGGACGCGCACTGACTAATGGCCGATGGCCTGCCAGACCGCTACGGCGATGGCCGCGACCGCCGCGAGCGCGACGATCGTGGGCAGGGGCCAGCGGGTGTTCTCCAGCGCGGCGACCCGGGCCTCCATGGTCTCCACGTTCTTGGCGGTCTGTTCGTCGTGCTGACTGAGCAACGCCAGCCGTCCGTCGACGCGGGCAAGACCCACATCCAGGCTACGGCGTAACTCAGCGAGTTCTTCCGGGACCACGGCACTCTCGCCGTCGATGGTCACGAGTCCACTCCTCTCTGTAGTGGCGCGTCCCCCCTTCATCCGCACAGAAAGTGAACTCGCGTGGCGGGCAGGGCGGGAGCGTGTGCGATGGGCATATGCGAGCCCGCTGCGCACACCCTGTGTGAACGCCACGGGCCCGGCACTCGGATGAGTGCCGGGCCCGTCGGGTACAGAGCGTGTTCGTACGGGGAGTGAGCCCCGCGTACGTCGTCAGGCGTACGTGATGCGTCAGGCGTACGTGTCGTCAGGCGTACGTGTAGAAGCCCGAGCCGGACTTCCGGCCGAGGCGGCCCGCGTCCACCATCCGCTGCAGCAGCGGGGGAGCGGCGTACAGCGGCTCCTTGTACTCGGCGTACATGGAGTCGGCGACCGAGGCGACCGTGTCCAGGCCGATCAGGTCGGCGAGCTTGAGCGGCCCCATCGGGTGGGCGCAGCCCATCTCCATGCCGTTGTCGATGTCCTCGCGGCTCGCGATGCCCGACTCGAACATCCGGATGGCCGAGAGCAGATACGGAATGAGCAGCGCGTTCACCACGAAGCCCGAGCGGTCCTGGGCGCGGATCGCGTGCTTGCCGAGGATCTTCTCGACGACGGCCTGGGCCCGGCTGATGGTGCCCTCGGACGTGGTCAGCGCGGGGATCAGCTCGACGAGCTGCTGCACCGGCGCCGGGTTGAAGAAGTGGATGCCGATGACCTGGTCGGGACGCGAGGTCGCGACGGCCAGCTTCACCAGCGGGATGGAGGAGGTGTTGGAGGCGAGGATCGCGTCCTGCCGGGTCACCACCTGGTCGAGCACCTGGAAGATCTCGGTCTTGACCTGCTCGTTCTCCACCACGGCCTCGATGACCAGGTCACGGTCGGCGAACTCGCCGAGGTCCGTGGTGAAGCTGAGGCGGGCCAGCGTCTCGTCGCGCTCCTCCTCGGAGATCTTGCCGCGCTCGGCCGCCTTGGAGAGGGAGTTGTACAGCCGCGTACGGCCGATTTCCAGGGCTTCGCCGGTGGTCTCCGCGACCTTCACGTCCAGTCCGGAGCGGGCGCAGACCTCTGCGATTCCGGCGCCCATCTGGCCACAGCCCACCACTCCGACGCGTGCGATATCGGTCATGGAGTCGGTCACCTCGTGCCTTTCGCTGATCAACGGGGCAGGCAGGTCCCCCGTACGGTCTCGGTCCTGCCTCGGCCGTGAACGTTACTCCGCAATGAGGGGGCCATGACGGGCCGGGTCGGGCATGCTGAGCGCACCGGCAAGGGGTGTCGGTGCACAGCGAGCTCAGGGGGCATGCAGATGAGGCGTATGTCACGTCGGGGTTTCTCCTTGGTGGCCGCCGCGACGGTGGCCGGTCTGGCCACGACGGGGGACGCGGTCGCCGCGTCCCGTCGGCCGAAGAAGGGCCGCGAACTGCGCGGCATGTGGCTGGCGAGCGTCGTCAACCGTGACTGGCCGTCCAAGCCGGGGCTCCCGGCGGCACAGCAGCGCAGCGAGTTGCTGGCCCATCTGGACTCGGCCGTGAACCGCAGACTCAACGCGGTGGTCTTCCAGGTGAGGCCCACCGCCGACGCGCTGTGGCCCTCGCCGTACGAGCCGTGGTCGGAGTACCTGACCGGTGTGCAGGGCAAGGACCCGGGCTGGGACCCGCTGGGCACCGCCGTGCACGAGGCGCACCGCAGGGGCCTGGAGCTGCACGCGTGGTTCAACCCCTTCCGGATCGCCAACCACACGGATCCGTCCCGCCTGGTGGCCACGCACCCCGCGCGGGTGCACCCCGACTGGGTCGTGCCGTACGGCGGGAAGCTCTACTACAACCCGGGCCTGCCCGCGGTGCGGCGCTTCGTGCAGGACGCGATGCTCGACGCCGTGCGCCGCTACCCGATCGACGCGGTGCACTGGGACGACTACTTCTACCCGTATCCCGTCGCGGGCCAGGTCTTCGACGACGACGACGCCTTCGAGCGGTACGGCGGCGGCTTCCCGGACCGGGCCTCGTGGCGGCGGGACAACATCGACCGGCTGGTGCGCGAGATGGCCCGGCGGGTGAAGAAGGCGCGGACGCGGACCCAGTTCGGGGTCAGCCCCTTCGCGGTCTGGCGCAACATCGCCACCGATCCGACCGGCTCGGACACCCGGGCGGGCGTGCAGACCTACGACGACCTTTACGCGGACACCCGCGGCTGGGTGAAGAAGGGCTGGATCGACTACATCGTCCCGCAGGTGTACTGGAACATCGGCTTCCCCGCCGCGGACTACGCGAAGCTCATCCCGTGGTGGAACGACGTCGTGCGCGGCACGGGCGTGCGCCTGTACATCGGCGAGGCCCTGTACAAGGCGGGCGATCCGGCGCAGCCCGCGGCCTGGCAGGACCCGGCGGAGCTGTCCCGCCACCTCACGTACGCCGAGAGCTTCCCCGAGGTGCGGGGGCACGTCTACTTCTCGGCGAAGGAGGTCGGCGTCGACAAGATCGGCGCGATGGCGCGGGTGGTCGCCGACCACTATCAGGAGCCCGCGAAGCCGCCGCGCTGACAGCCTGGGTCATAACCCCGGTGGGTCAGGAGGCCGGGTCCTGATGCCGTACGACGGTGTCGGGGCCCGGTGACATCACGGTCTCGTGGCCGTCCTCGAAGCGGACGCGGTACGGCGGACCGCCGTCCGGGCCCAGTACCTCGACGACTTGCGCGATCCGGTCGTGCTGCCCGACGATCCTGCCGTGCACCACCAGCTCGTCGCCTACGGTTGCACGCATCTGGAGTGCCCCCTCGTCCCGCTCTTCGGTCGCGATCCGTGGCCGCAAGTGTACGACGGGTGGCGGGAGTTGGGACCTGCCGGGCGGGCGGCGCGTCAGCCGCGGGACCGTTGGGTGACCGCGATGCAGACGAGGACGGCGGCCGCGGTGAGCGGTGCGGCGACGGTGAGGTGCTCGCCGAGCAGGAACACCGACCACACGAGCGTCAGGAGCGGCTGGGCGAGCTGGAGCTGGCTGGCCTTGGGGATGCCGATCGCCGCCATGCCCCGGTACCAGACGACCAGGCCGAGGAACTGCGAGCCGATCGCCGCGTACAGCAGGCCCGCCGTGCTGTGCCCGGTGAGCTGGAAGGGTTCGTGGGGCAGGGCCACCGCCGCGCCCGCGATGTTGAGCGGCAGGAAGAGGACCAGCGCCCAGCCGATGACCTGCCAGCCGGGCATCTCGCGGGCGAGGCGGCCGCCCTCGGTGTAACCGGCCGCGCAGATCAGCAGCGCGCCGAAGAGATAGAGGTCGGCGGTGGACAGGGCGCCGCCGCTCTGCTGCACGGTGAACGCGATGACCGCCGCGGCTCCGGCGAGCGCCGCCGCCCAGAACGTGCGCGAGGGGCGCGCGCCGGTGCGCAGCACCGAGAAGACGGCGGTCGTGAGGGGGAGCAGACCGACGACCACGGCCGCGTGCGCGGTGGTGGAGGTCTGCAGCGCGAGCGTGGTGAGCAGCGGGAAGCCGACGACGACACCGGCGCCGACCACCGCGAGTCCCGCCCAGTGGCGGCGGTCGGGGACCGCGATGCGCAGCACGAGCAGACAGCCGCCCGCGACGAGCGCGCTGAGCACGCCCCGCAGGGTCACGAAGCTCCAGGGGCCGATGCCTTCGAGGCCCCATGCGGTGGAGGGGAAGGTGAGGGAGAAGGCGATGACACCGAGGGCGGCCATCAGCGTGCCGCTGCGGGGCGTGCCTGCGGGGGCCGGTGCCGGGGCCACGGTGCCGGGGGCGGGGACCGCTATCCGGGTCGGGCGAGTAGCGCTATCCTGTGCTGTCATGCATGACAGTAGCAGTGTGGGAGACCTGGCGAAACAGCTGCGGAATGAGCTGGACCGCTACTCTCCTGGCGGAAAGCTGCCGTCCAGCCGGGCGATCGTGGAGCGGTTCAGGGTGAGCCCCGTGACCGTCTCGCGGGCCCTGGCGCAGCTGTCCGCCGAAGGCCTCGTCGTCACCCGCCCTGGCGCGGGTGTCTTCCGTGCGGAGGTGTCGGCGGCCGCCGCGCCCGTCGGGGACACCTCGTGGCAGGAGGTGGCGCTGAGCGCCGACGCCACCACGGAGCTCGTGCCGCGCTCGGTCGACGCCTCCGGAGTCCTGGCCACGCTCGCCGCCCCGCCGTCGGGCGTCATCGAGTTCAACGGCGGCTATCTCGACCCCGCACTGCAGCCCGAGCGCGCGATGGCGGCGGCCCTCGCCCGTGCGGGGCGTCGGCCCGGCGCGTGGGGGCGGCCGCCGGTCGACGGCCTGCCCGAGCTGCGCGAATGGTTCGCGCGGGGGATCGGCGGGGCGATCACGGCCGCCGAGGTGCTGATCACCGCGGGCGGTCAGAGCGCGCTGACGACGGCGCTGCGGGCCCTCGCGCCGCCCGGGGCGCCGGTCCTGGTCGAGTCACCGACGTATCCGGGCATGCTCGCCATCGCGCGGGCGGCGGGGCTGCGGCCGGTGCCCGTGCCCGTCGACACGGACGGGGTGCGCCCCCGGCTCCTGGCGGAGGCCTTCCGGGCCACGGGTGCCCGGGTCTTCGTCTGCCAGCCGCTGTTCCAGAACCCGACCGGCGCCGTGCTGTCCGCCGAGCGACGCCCCGAGGTGCTGCGGATCGCCCGTGAGGCGGGGGCGTTCGTCATCGAGGACGACTTCGTGCGTCGCCTCGTCCACGAGGACGCCGGGCCGCTGCCGCGCCCGCTCTCGTCCGACGACCACGACGGCGTCGTCGTCCACGTCTGCTCGCTCACCAAGGCCACCTCGCCGAGCTTCCGCGTCAGCGCGCTCGCGGCCCGCGGCCCGGTCCTCGAACGGCTGCGCGCCATCCAGGTCGTCGACCACTTCTTCGTGCCGAGGCCCCTCCAGGAGGCGGCACTGGAACTGGTGGGCTCACCGGCCTGGCCGCGCCATCTGCGGGCCGTGGCAGGGGAGTTGAAGGAGCGCAGGGACGCCATGTCGGCGGCGCTGCGGCTGCGGCTGCCGGAGTTCACGGTGCCGCACATCCCCGCGGGCGGCTACCACCTGTGGCCGCGGCTGCCCGACGGCGCCGACGAGTCCGCGTTCGTCTCCGCCGCCCTCCGCGCGGGCGTGGCCGTGGCCCCGGGCCGCCCGTACTTCGCGGCCGAACCTCCGGCCGGACACGTCCGGCTGAGCTTCGCCGCGGTCGCCGGGGTGGGGGAGATCACCGAGGGGGTACGCAGACTGCGGGTGGCCTGCGACGAGGTGCTCGGGTAAGCGGGGGCGGGGGCGGGCGCCCTGCGTATGACCCTCGTCCCACCAGGTGAAATCCGGTCGACTCCGCCGCGCAGCCGCTGCGAGGCTCGTCCCCATGACCGACACTGCCACGCTCCCCGACGGCTACGGGATCTCCACCGACCCCGCCCGCGTCGACGCCGCCCGCGTCCACCACTGGCTCTCCACCGACGCGTACTGGGCGCTCGGACGCACCCGCGAGAAGCACGACGCGGCGATGGCCGGATCGCTCAACTTCGGGGTGTACGACGAGGCTTCGGGCGAGCAGGTCGCGTACGCACGCGTGGTGACCGACCGGGCCACCTTCGCCTGGCTCTGCGATGTGTACGTCTCCCCGGACGTGCGCGGCAAGGGCATCGGCGTCGCGCTCGTCGGCGCGGTCTGCGCACACCTGGAGCCGTTCGGCGTGCGCCGGACACTGCTCGCCACGGGCGACGCCCACGGGGTCTACGAGAAGCTCGGCTTCACGGCCCTGGCGGCCCCCGAGAACTGGATGGCACGCGGCAATCAGTGACCGGCCGTGCGGGGGACCGCCGGGAAGCGCGGAGAAACCTTGACCCCCACCCCCGTGCGCCCCAAGATCACCGCATGCACGCTCACGTCACACTCATCGCCGCCGCCCGGAGCGCCTCCCTGCTCACGGAGCGCTTCGACGACGACCGGCCGCTGGACCGGGCGGGCTGGGACGACGTGCAGCGCGCCGCGCCGGCGCTCCTGCCCCTCGCCGCGGCCGAACTGCGCTACTGCTCGCCCACCCCGCGCAGTCGCGCCACCGGCGACGCCCTGGGCTTCGCGCCGCTCGCCCAACCGGCCCTGCGGGACTGCGACATGGGCCGCTGGCGCGGTCTCACGCTCGCCGAGGTCACGGCCCGCGAACCGGCCGCGGTGGACGCCTGGCTGAGCGACCCGCACTCGGCGCCGCACGGCGGCGAGTCGCTGCTCGCGTTCATCTCGCGCGTCGGCGGCTGGCTCGACACCCGGCCGGTCGGCGACGGCACCCGCGTCATAGCCGTCGCCGAGCCCGCGGTGGTGCGCGCCGCGCTCACCTACGGCCTGAAGGCGCCCCCGTCGACGTACTGGAACATCGACGTACGCCCGCTGTCGACCGTCACCCTCACCGGGCGGGGCGCCCGCTGGAACCTGCGGCTTGAGGCGCGCGGCGGTACTCCGTGACGAGCAGCAGGTCCTTGGCGGGGCCGCCGACCCGCCAGCGGGACCGCCAGTGGTCCGCCCCGACCACCTCGAACTCGCCGCGGTAGAGGTCGTCCACACAGGGGTGGTCCGTCGTCCAGCGGCCCGTGCGCAGGTCCAGGTCGTGGAAGAAGCGGCCGTCGCCGAACTCCACCCGGGCGGTGCCCGCCTCCTCGCCGGGCAGAAAGCGGAGCGTGCGCTCGGCGGGACGCGCCGTGCCGTGCCAGGTGAACGTGCCGGACTCGTGGTGCAGGAGGCCGCCGTTGTCCGGGGCGGGCAGCGGCGAGAAGAGCGTCGTACCGGTGAAGCGGCCCTCGGAGCCGTCCGCGAGATCGCGGACGGTGCGCTCGACGTGCCACTCGCCCGCGAGGTGGGCGAGCACGTCGGGGACGGGGCGGAACGCGAGGTCCGAGGGCAGCGGCACGGTCATGCGTGCAGGCTACTTGTCTTCATGTCTACTTGTTCGGAGCCGGTCGGCAGAGCTACTTGTTCACGGTCGTGAGGCTGCGCTCGTCGTACCGCGTGCCTGCGACCTGGCCCGCGGGCGCCGCCGCGTCGATCGCGGTGAGCTCGTCGGCGGACAGCCGGATCGCGACGGCCCCCAGGTTCTCCGCCAGGTACTTCTCGCGGCGGGTGCCCGGGATGGGCACGACGTCGTCGCCGCGGTGCTGCACCCAGGCGAGCGCGAGCTGCCCCGCGGTGACGCCCTTTTCGGCGGCCAGCGCGTCCAGGGTGTCCACGATGGACAGGTTCTGCTCCAGGTTCCCGGCGGCGAAGCGGGGCTGGGTGCGGCGCACGTCGTCCCGCGGGAGGTCGTCGACCGAGGTGTAGCGGCCGGTGAGGAAGCCGCGCCCGAGCGGCGAGAACGGCACCAGACCGATGCCGAGCTCACGGCAGACCGGCGCGATCTCCGCCTCCAGGTCCCTGGTCCACAGCGACCACTCGCTCTGCAGCGCCGCGATGGGATGCACGGCGTGCGCCCGCCGCAGGGTCCCCGCACCGGCCTCGGAGAGCCCGAGGTGACGCACCTTGCCCGCCGCGACGAGGTCGGCCATCGCGCCGACGGTCTCCTCGATCGGCACGGTCGTGTCCACCCGGTGCTGGTAGTAGAGGTCGATGTGGTCGACGCCGAGGCGGCGCAGCGAGGCGTCGCAGGCCTGTCGTACGTACGCCGCGTCGCCGCGGATGTGCGTGGGCTCGCCGAGCCGGTTGGCGAAGCCGAACTTCGTTGCAACGACGGCCTGTTCGCGGCGCGGGCCCGCCAGCGCGCGGCCGATGAGCTGCTCGTTGTGGCCGCTGCCGTAGAAGTCGGAGGTGTCGAGCAGGGTGACGCCGAGGTCGAGGGCGCGGTGGATCGTCGCGATCGACTGCGCGTCGTCCGACGCGCCGTAGCCGTGGCTCATCCCCATGCACCCGAGGCCCTGCGCGGAGACGGTCAGCGCGCCGAGGCGGCGCGTGGGAAGGCTGGTCATGGTGGTACCTCCTGGGGTGTGCCCGGTGATCGGTCCCGACCCTAGGAGCTGGAGCGGACTCCAGGTCAAGGCGACGGCGGCCGGGGGGCCTGAGGGTGGTACGGGGGTTTTCCCCAGGGCGAGTTGGGCCGGTAGCCCGATGGTCCGGCGGCGCGCACGTTTCTAGCGTGGTGATCGTCTTCCCAACGGCTTTCCACCGACTTCTCAGCGGCTTCCCGCCGCCTTCTCACAGCCTTCCCACCGAACCAAGGAGCACGATGCGCGTCGCGTCAGCAGTCACCGCGGGTCTGGGTCTCGTCGGGATACTCGCGGGCGGCGTGTCCGCCGCGGACCGCCCCGAATCGCCGAAAGAGCCCCGTAATCAGCTCAGTTGGGGCCGCTGCTCCCCGGACCAGAAGGAGCTGAACGAGGCGGGCGCGCAGTGCGCAGAGGTGACCGTGCCCCTCGACCACTCACACCCCGACGGCCGCACGATCAAGATCGCGGTCTCCCGCATCAAGGCGAAGTCGCCGGGCGAGCGGCGCGGCATCCTGCTCTCCAACCCGGGCGGACCTGGCGGCACCGGGCTCGCCAACACCCTCGCCCTGCGGCCCGCGTTGAAGGACGTCGCCGACCGCTACGACCTGATCGGCTTCGACCCCCGCTTCCTCGGCGAGAGCACCCCCATCACCTGCGGCAAGGCCCCGCGGCCCACGCCGCCCGCCGAGACCACCACCCCGCGCCGGGACTTCGAGGACTCGGTGCGGTCCGCGCGCGACACCGCGCGCCGGTGCCAGGAGCACGGCGACAACGCCGCGTTGCTCCCGCACGCCTCGACCAGGAACGTCGCCCGTGACATGGACGCCATCCGGGCGGCGCTCGGCGAGCGCAAGCTCTCGTACTACGGCACCTCGTACGGCGCCGACCTGGGCGCCGTCTACACCCAGCTGTTCCCGCGCCACGCCGACCGGGTCGTCCTGGACTCCTCGACCGACCCGGCGGCCACGCAGTACGAGCTGTTCCAGCGGTCGGGGGCGCCCGCGGAGGCGGCGCTCGACGAGCTCGACGGGAAGGTGCGGTCCGACATCCGCAAGGTGCTGGCGCGGGCCGAGCGGCACCCCATCCCGGTCAAGGGGCAGCGCCTCAACGCCCCGCTGCTGCGCCTGATCTTCAAGCAGCTCGTGCAGCACGAGGAGAACGATCCCCAGCTGGTCAGCGTCGTCTCCGACCTGAAGAGGGCCGCCGCAGGGGAGGAGATCGAGCCGGGCCCCGCGCTCGACGGATTCCTGCAGTTCCTCTCCTCGCCCGAGCTGGCGGACAGTATGACCGGCGGCGCGATCTTCATGTGCGGCGACGGTGGCTGGCCCGCGGGTGGCTGGCCCGAGGACCCGGCGACTTACTGGAAGAACATGCAGCGCAGCCGGGCCACCCAGCCGGTCTTCGGTCCGTACGTCAACGGAATGATCGCCCCGTGCGCGTTCTGGGGCAGCGAGCCGCGCGAACCCGGCACGAAGATCGGCAACTCCGTTCCCCTCCTGATGCTCCAGGCCCGCTACGACAACAACGTCCCGTACGAAGGCGCCCTCGCGCTGCACAAGAAGCTCACCGGATCCCGCCTGATCACGGCGGACATCCGCTCGCACGGCGTGTACGCGCGCGGCAACGAAGGGCTGACCCCGGTCCCGTGCGCCGACCGCGCCGTCAACTCCTACCTGCGCGACGGCAAGCTGCCCGCCGCGGACTTCACCTGCGCGGCGACCGACCCGAAGACCGACCCGAAGACGGAGGCGACCCGATGAGGGAGACCCGAGAGATCAGCAGGCGCACCGGTCTCACGGCGGCCGCCGCGGCCCTGTTCACCGGGGCGGCCGCCGCGCCCTCCCGGGCCTCCGCCGCACCTGCCCGGGCCGGGGGCGCCGGGCCACGGCGCGCCCTCCAGCGCGGCGTCGACGCGATCCTCGCCACCGGGGCGAGCGGCGTCCTCGCCGAGGTGCAGGACGCGCACGGCCGCACCACCGCCCGCGCGGGGGTCGCCGACCGCGACGCCGCCGGAAAGGAGCCGGTGCCGTGGGACGCGTACTACCGCATCGGCAGCGACACGAAGACGTTCACGGCGACCGTCGTCCTCCAGCTCGTCGGCGAGGGAAAGCTGAAGCTCACCGACACCGTCGAGCGCTGGCTGCCCGGCGCGATCCGCGGCCACGGCAACGACGGGCGCCGGATCACCGTCACCAATTTGCTGCGGCAGACCAGTGGCCTCAACGACTACATCACCGCGGAGAGCGGCGACTTCACCCCCGACGCGTACCGGCGCAACCGATTCCGCTCGCAGTCGCCGAAGGAACAGCTCGCGGCGGCCCTCGACCGGCCCCCGCGGTGGCTGCCCGACGCCGACGACCCGGCGGGGGAGCGGCGCTGGGAGTACTCCAACACCAACTACGTCGTCGCCGGGATGCTCGTCGAGGAGGTCACCGGGCACCCCTGGGCCCAGGAGGTCCACGAGCGGATCATCGAACCGCTCGGCCTGCGCGCCACGTTCACGCCCGGCACCTCGCCTTACGTGCCGCGTCCGACGGCCACCGGATACACGTACTTCCCGGAGCGGACCGGCCCCACCGAGACGAGCCTCGGCTTCGGCGGCGGGGCGGACGGCTGTCTCATCTCGACGACGCACGACCACGGCGTCTTCCTGCGCGCGCTGCTCGGCGGCCGACTGCTGCGCCCGGCCCAGCTGGCGGCGATGCGGACGACCGTGCCGGTGCGGGACTGGATCCCGGCCGACGGGGTCCGCTACGGCATGGGCATCGCCTGGCGTCCCGTGGCCGGGCGGAAGGACGGCATCTGGTTCCACGGCGGGACGAGCCTCGGCTGCGTCAGCGAGGCCGGGGTGACCCCGGACGGCGCGACGGCGGTGACCAGCGCGGCCTTCACGCTGCGCCTCGACGACGCCGAGGCGAACGAGAGGCAGGCGCGGGCGACGCTGCGGATGGTGGACGCGGCGCTGCGTCCGCATTCCGGGTGAGTGCGGGCGCCGGGCCGGGGGACGGCGCGGTCCGGCGCGGGAGTCGCGTCGCCGCCAGCGCGCCGAGTGCCGCCACCGCGGCCAGCGCCGTCAGCGTCGGGGGCATCGCCGCGAGGAACTCCACTTCGGGCCACTGGGACCGGCCGTCCGCCGGGCCCGGAGCGGGGGAGGCGAACGTGGTCATCAGGGTGGTCGCCGCGGCGATGCCCACCGTGGGGCCCACGTTCATCGCCGTCTGCTGGAGGCCGCCTGCCACCCCGGCGTCGGCCACCGGCGCATGGCGCACGACGACGGCCGTCGCGGCGACCATCACCGTCCCGAACCCCGCCCCGACCAGCAGGAACCCGACGCCGGTCGCCACCGGGCCCGACGCCGCGTCCAGCCGGGACAGCGCGAGTACGCCGAGGGTGAGCACCGCCATCGCCGCCGTGATCGTCCGCCGCGGCCCCTGCCGCCGCAGCACCACGGCCGACAGCGGCGCGCTCACCACCATCAGCACGGCGAGCGGCAGCGCCCTCAGCGCGCTGGCCAGCGGGTCGAGGTCCAGCACGTCCTGGAGGAAGTACGTGGCGACGAAGAGCGCCCCGAACATCGCCGCGGACGCCGCGACGAGGATGCCGAGCGCGGGGCCGACCCCGGCCGAGCGGAGCAGCCGGGGCGGCACCAGGGGGCTCGTGGCACGCCGCTCGTGGCGTACGAAGGCGATGCCCGCGACGGCCGCCGCCGAGAGACCCGCCACGGCCGTCGGCGTCCAGCCGTGCTCCGGGACGGTGACGAGGGTGTGCACGAGGCAGGCCAGCGTCACCGCGAGCAGCCCGGCGCCCGGCAGGTCGAGGCCGGGCGCCGGGGCCTTCGGGCGGGCCGCCGGAACGCGCACCACCAGCGCCAGTACGCCGATCACGAGCGCGGGCACCACGCTGAGGAAGAACACCGAGCGCCAGCCCAGCTGCGTGGCGAGCGCACCGCCGACGAGCGGACCGGTGGCCGCCGAGAGGCCGATCGCGCTCATCCGCAGGGCGATCGGCATCCCGAGCCGGTCCGGCGGGAACGCGGCCCGCAGCATCCCGAGCGTCGCGGGCTGCAGCAGCGCCCCGAAGACGCCCTGGGCCACTCGCAGCGCGATCACCCAGCCGACGCCGGGCGCGAGGCCGACCCCCGCCGACGCGGCCGCGAAGCCGAGCGTCCCGACGGCGAAGAGCCGCCGGTGCCCGTACCGGTCGCCGAGCCGCCCCGCGAAGACGAGCAGGCTCGCCACGGCGATCAGATAGCCGGTGCTCGTCCACTGCACCTGTGCGAAGGAGGCGTCCAGATCGCGTTGCAGGGCGGGCTGGACGACGGTCAGCGCGGTGCCGTCGAGCGCGACGACCATGGCGCCGACGACGCTGCAGGCGAGGGTGAGGTTCCGCTGCAGGCTCTGCGGAGGGTTCCGCCGTATCGCCGGGTTCATGAAGCCTCCGGTCCGAGGTGTGCTGCAAGCGCCGCGTCGAGCAGCGCGTCCACGTCGTCCGCGCCCGTCGCGAGGCGCAGGCTGCCCCACCCCCACAGCTGCGCGATGCCGTGCAGGTTCGCCCACAGGGCGCCCGCGAGGACCCGCGCCCCCGCGCCGGAACCGGGACGGGCCTCGGCGACCAGTCCTGCCAGGACGTCGAAGAGCGGCAGGCTGGTCTCCCGCAGGCCGAGCTGATTGCTCTCCAGGAGGTCGTGCCGGAACATCAGCTCGAACATCCCGCGGTGCGCCACCGCGAAGTCGAGGTAGGCGCGGCTCAGCGCCCTGAGCTGCGTACGAGCGTCCGTAGCCGCGTCGGCCCCGGCGCCCTCCCCGTGACCGTCGCCCACCGCCTTCGCCGTCTCGGCGGCCAGCTCCGCGAAGCCCCGCCGCGCGATGGCGGAGAGCAGCGACACATGCGTGGGGAAGTGGCGCCGGGGCGCCCCGTGCGAGACGCCCGCCCTGCGCGCGATCTCCCGCAGGGTCAGCGCCTGCACCCCCTGCGTCGCCACGAGTTCGACGCCCACGTCCACCAGCCGGGCCCGCAGCCCGGCGTCCAGTTCGGTCATAGACACTGTCTACTACATCGCGTAGACAGTGTCTACGAAGAACGGACCGGAAGGCACTGTCCGTAAGGGGGTGGGTAGGAGATATCTTGATGTCGAGCAATGTTGCAGACGCGGAGCGGAGCACCCGGTGACTGACTCGACCATCATCTACACCCACACTGACGAGGCCCCGGCCCTGGCGACCCATTCGTTCTTGCCGGTGGTCCAGGCCTACGCCTCGACGGCCGGTGTCGGCGTGGAGACCCGCGACATCTCGCTCGCGGGGCGCATCATCGCGAGCTTCCCGGAGCGTCTGGAGGAGAGCCAGCGCATCTCCGACGCCCTCGCCGAGCTCGGCGAGCTGGCCAAGACGCCCGGGGCCAACATCATCAAGCTGCCCAACATCTCGGCCTCGATCCCGCAGCTCAAGGCCGCGGTCGCCGAGCTGCAGGGCCAGGGCTACGCGCTCCCCGACTACCCGGACGACCCGAAGACCGACGAGGAGCGCGACATCCGCGCCCGCTACGACAAGGTCAAGGGCAGCGCCGTCAACCCGGTCCTGCGCGAGGGCAACTCCGACCGCCGCGCCCCCGCGTCGGTCAAGAACTACGCCAAGGCGCACCCGCACCGCATGGGCGCCTGGACGGCCGACTCGAAGACGAACGTCGCCACCATGGGCGAGAACGACTTCCGCTCCACCGAGAAGTCCGCGGTGATCGCCGAGGCCGGTTCGCTGCGCATCGAGCTCACCGGTGACGACGGCTCCACCACCGTCCTGCGCGAGTCCGTACCGGTCCTCGCGGGCGAGGTCGTCGACGCCTCCGTCATGCGCGTCGCCGCGCTGCGCGAGTTCCTCAAGGAGCAGGTCGCCCGCGCCAAGGCCGAGGGCATCCTCTTCTCCGTGCACCTCAAGGCCACGATGATGAAGGTCTCCGACCCGATCGTCTTCGGCCACGTGGTCCGCGCCTTCTTCCCGAAGACCTTCGCCGCGTACGGCGACGTCCTCGCCACCGCCGGTCTGACCCCGAACGACGGTCTGGGCGGCATCTTCAAGGGCCTGGAGTCGCTGCCCGAGGGCGCGGAGATCAAGGCGTCCTTCGAGGCCGAGCTTGCCGAGGGCCCGGAGCTGGCCATGGTCGACTCCGACAAGGGCATCTCCAACCTGCACGTCCCGAGCGACGTCATCGTCGACGCCTCCATGCCCGCCATGATCCGCACCTCCGGCCACATGTGGGGCCCGGACGGCGGCGAGCACGACACCCTGGCCGTCCTGCCGGACAGCAGCTACTCCGGCGTCTACCAGGTCGTCCTCGACGACTGCCGCGCCAACGGCGCCTTCGACCCGTCGACGATGGGCTCCGTCCCGAACGTCGGCCTGATGGCGCAGAAGGCCGAGGAGTACGGCAGCCACGACAAGACGTTCGAGGTCCAGACCACGGGCAACGTGCGGGTCGTCGACGCCGCGGGCAACGTCGTCCTGGAGCAGACCGTCGCCGCCGGTGACATCTTCCGCATGTGCCAGACCAAGGACCTGCCGATCCAGGACTGGGTGAAGCTCGCCGTCACCCGTGCCCGCGCCACCGGCAACCCGGCCGTCTTCTGGCTGGACGACACCCGCGCCCACGACGCCGTGCTCATCGGCAAGGTCGAGCAGTACCTCGCCGACCACGACACCGAGGGCCTGGACATCCGGATCATGGCCCCGGTCGAGGCGACCGCGTTCTCCCTGGAGCGCATCCGCCGCGGCGAGGACACGATCTCCGTCACCGGCAACGTCCTGCGTGACTACCTGACCGACCTCTTCCCGATCCTGGAGCTGGGCACCAGCGCCAAGATGCTGTCGGTCGTCCCGCTGATGAACGGCGGCGGCCTCTTCGAGACGGGCGCCGGCGGCTCCGCCCCGAAGCACGTCCAGCAGCTGGTCAAGGAGAACTACCTGCGCTGGGACAGCCTGGGCGAGTTCCTCGCCCTCGCGGTCAGCTTCGAGCACCTCGCCACGAAGACGGGCAACGCGCGCGCCCAGGTGCTCGCCGACACCCTTGACCGCGCCACCGGCTCGTTCCTGAACGAGAACAAGTCGCCGTCGCGTCGCCTCGGCGGCATCGACAACCGCGGCAGCCACTTCTACCTCGCCCTGTACTGGGCGCAGGAGCTGGCCAAGCAGACCGACGACGCGCAGCTCGCCGAGGCCTTCGCGGCCCTCGCCAAGACGCTGGGCGAGCAGGAGCAGACCATCGTCGACGAGCTGATCGCGGTGCAGGGCTCGCCCGCCGACATCGGCGGCTACTACCAGCCGGACGCGGCCAAGGCCACCAAGGTCATGCGCCCGTCCGCGACGTTCAACCAGGCGCTCTCCATCCTGGGCTGACGTTCCCGCAGCGCATCACGAGGGGCCTCCCGCCATTCCGGCGGGAGGCCCCTCCTCGTGTCCGGTGGGTCGTACTGGGCGCTCACACGTCCCGCGCCCGTAGGACGAGCGCGCCGACCAGCAACGCCCCCGCCGCATAGCCGCCGAGCACCCCGATCCCCGCCCACGGCCCGATCGGCAGCCGATCGAGGCCGACGGTCGCCCGGATCGCGAGCCCGGCCGTCGACGGGGTCAGCTCCTCGGCCCGCTCCCGCCAGTCGGGGTCGGCGAGCAGCCCGGACAGCACCGGAAGGCCGTAGAAGAGGGTCAGGGCCGCGGCCGTGCCGAGGCCGACGAGGGCGGCGAGCGCCAGATAGAGGACCGAGCCGAAGGCCGCCCGCAGCGGCGGCCCCTCCAGGAGCCCCGGCACCGCGAACCCGTCGGCGGCAAGGAGCGCACGCCCCGCGAGGAGCGACCCGTACGCCGCGAAGGCGCCCGCCCCCACGGTCAGCGCACCCACCACCACCGCCTTGGCGGCCAGCACCCGCACCCGCCTCGGCTCCGCCGCCAGCGTCGTACGTATGGTTCCCGTGCCGTACTCGCCGCTCATCGCGAGGACCGCGAGGACGACGACGGCGCCCTGCCCCACCCACACCCCCGTCAGGCTGAGCCTGACCGTGTCCTCATGGCACTCGGCGGGCACCGGACAGTCCCGGGGCTGGTGGTGCCGGGGGCGTCGGAGGGGTGAGGGGTGAGGGGTGCCCCCCCCACGGATCGAGGTGTCGCGGGGGAGCGGCCGGGCTACGAGCGGCGGCGGGGCTTGCCGCGCTTGGGCGCGGCGGCGGAACCGCGGCCGCCCTTGCCCGCCGCTCTCCCCGCACCCGTCGGCTTCCCGGACGACCGGCCGCCGCCCTTGCCGGACGCGGCAGGTTTCCGCTTCGCCTGGGCCGCCGCCTTCGCCCTGGCCACGTCCTTGTCCTCGCCCCTTCCACTGCCTTTGGGCGGGGTCTGGGCGCGGCCCCGGGAGCTGTTGACCGTCCGGCCGCGGACGATGCCGATGAAGTCCTCGACCAGATCCGTGGTCTCGGCCTCCGGCCACGACAGGGCCACGCGCGACTCGGGGGCGTCCGTCACCGGACGGTAGGTGAGGTCCTTGCGGTGGTACAGACGGGCGAGCGACTGCGGTACGACGACGAGGCCCACCCCCGCCGCGACCAGCTCGATCGCGTCCTCGGTCGTCGCGGGACGCTCGTACGCGGGCTGTCCGGGCCGCCGCTCCCACTCCAGCGCGTCGTCCATCGGGTGGAACACGACCTCGTCGGCGAGATCATCGAGGGACACCTCGTCGACCGCGGCCACGACGTGGTCCTTGGGGATCACGACGACCGTCGTCTCGGTGTAGAGAGGGATCGCGCTGAGGTCCGTACGGTCGATCGGCAGCCGTACGAATCCGGCGTCCGCGCCACCCGTGCGCAGCACGTCGGGCGCCTCGGCCGCGGCCACGGGGAGGAGGGCCAGCGGGACGTCGGGCAGCCGCTCGTTCCAGATACGCACCCATTTGGCGGGCGTCACACCCGGGACGTAGGCGAGCCGGAACGAAGGGGTTACTTCCGAGCCTGTCACCTCGCCAGGCTACCCGGCGTGGTCGGGAGTAGCGCACACGCTCGATACCCTTGACCCATGACGTCGCACCAGACCACCCAGACCATGAAGCCCGCGACCGCGGCGAAGAAGCTGGGTGTGTACCTCCAGGCCACGCCCGCCGAGTTCCAGGAGGGCGTCGTCTCGCGCAGCGAGCTCAACGCGCTGCAGGCCGATCCGCCCGAGTGGCTCCAGGAGCTGCGCCGCAACGGCCCGCACCCCCGCCCCGTCGTCGCGGCCAAGCTCGGCGTCTCCATCGCGGGCCTCGCGCGCGGCGGAGTGACCGAGGCGCTCACCACGGAGCAGATCGACGCGCTGAAGGAGGAGCAGCCCGGCTGGCTGCGCCAGGAGCGCGCCACGCAGGCCGACGTGCGCAAGGACGCGGTCCGCATCAAGGAGAAGCAGGCGGAGCAGGCCGAGAAGCGCGCGGCTCGCGACGAGGACGCTCGCGGCTGAGCGGGTGTCGGGGCTGATCTTGGGTTGATCGCGGCTGATCAGGGGGGATCCATCGTGGCAACGGACGCGGAAGACGTAACGGACGCGGAAGACGCAACGGACGCGGAAGACGCAACGAGTGCGCCGGGCGCAGCCAGCGCGCCGGATGCGCCGGACGCACCCAACACATCCACCGCACCCCCCATCGTCTTCGTGCACGGCACCCGCTTCAACGCGGGCCAGTGGAGCTCCCAACTCGCCGCGTTCCAGGACGACTTCGCCGTCGCCGCGGTCGACCTGCCCGGCCACGGGGCCCGCTCCGCGCAGCCCTGGAGCCTCGCCGCGGCGACGGAGATCATCAGGTCCGCGGTGGACTCGCTCGGCCGCGGCCCGGCCCTGGTCGTCGGCCACTCCCTCGGCGGATACGCCGCGCTGGAGTTCGCCCGCCACCACCCGGACCGGCTTCGCGGGCTCGTCCTCGCGGGGGCCAGCGCCTCGACCCGGGGCGCGTGGGCCACGCCGTACCGGTGGATCGCCCGCCTCGTCCCCCGCCTGCCCGCCGACCGGCTGGCACGGATGAACGACCGCACGCTCCGGCGGCTCTATCCGCCGGAGGTGGTGGCGGCCACCATCCGCTCCGGCTACGCGTTCCACACCCTGCCGGACGCCTGGGGCGAGGTCATCGGCCGCTTCGACGCGAGCGCGATGCGGCACGTGGCGGCGCCCGTCCTCATCCTGAACGGCGAGAAGGACACCGTCTTCCGGTCCGGCGCGGCGGATTTCGCCCGCGCCCATCCGCAGGCCCGCATCGAACTGATCCCCGGGGCGCGCCACCTCGCGAACTTCGACGAGCCGGACGCCTTCACCTACGCGGTGCGCCGTTTCGCGGGCCGACTGCCGGTCCCGCAGGATCCGGCCGCCCGCACCTGAGAGCACCGAAGCCGACCTCGGCGCGGAACCGCGGAACTGCGGACGCGTCCGTCCTGCGTCATCATGCTGTTCATGAGCGACTCCGCACGCGCGGCCCGGAGGAGCGGCCTCGCGCACCGACTGACGCCGATGAGCGGCCGCGACCCGGAGGAGCACGGCCGGGTCTCCACGCCGCTGGAGCTGCTGTTCGACCTGACCTTCGTGGTCGCGGTGGGCACCGCGTCCTCCCGGTTCGCCGAGATGCTCGCCGAGGGCCACGCCGTGCAGGCGATCACCGCGTTCGCCCTGGCGATGTTCGCGATCAGCGTCGCCTGGATCAGCTTCAGCTGGTTCGCCTCCGCGTTCGGCACCGACGACTGGCTGTACCGGGCGCTGACGATGGTGCAGATGATCGGCGTCGTCATCTTCTCGCTCGGCCTGCCCGCGATGTTCCACTCCCTCGACGAGGGCGGCCACCTCGAACTGCGCGCGATGGTCATCGGCTACGTGGTGATGCGGATCGCGATGGTGCTGCAGTGGTGGCGAGCGGCCCGGAGTTCCCCCGCGTTCCACGACGTGGGGATGGCCAACATCCGGTGGACCGTGATCGCCCAGGTCGGCTGGGTCGTCGTCGGATTCGTACATCTGCCGCTGCCCGCCGTGTTCACGGCCTTCGTCGTGCTCGGAGTCCTGGAACTGGTGCTGCCCGTCCTCACCCAGGGCGGTGCGGGCGGCACGCCCTGGCACCCGCACCACGTCGCGGAGCGGTACGGCCTGTTCGCCATCATCACGCTCGGCGAGGGAGTCGTCGGCACCGTCGCCTCGTCCGGCGGCCTCCTCGGCGGCGCGGACGGGACGTCCTGGACCGGGAACGCGATCGCCGTCGTCGTCGCAGGCGTCGGGCTGACCTTCGGCATGTGGTGGGTGTACTTCGCCACGCCCTTCGGCGACATCCTGGTCCATCGCCGTCGCCGCGGATACCTCTTCGGCTACGGACACATCCCGCTCTTCATGGGCATCGCGGGGGCGGGGGCCGGGCTGCACGTGGCGGGCCTGCGACTGGAGCACCATGCGAAGATCGGCGAGGCCGCCGTCGTGCTCGCCCTGGCCCTGCCCGTCGGCCTCTACCTGCTGATGGTCTACCTGCTGCACACACTGCTGCTGTCCGCGGCGGACCGCTTCCACCTGCTGCTGATCTCCCTCACCCTCGTGGTGCTCGCCGCGGCGGTCCTCCTGTCCCTCGCCGGTGTCGCGATCGCGGTGTGCCTGCTCGTGGTGATGCTCGCCCCGTTCGTCACCGTGATCGGTTACGAGACGGTGGGCCACCGCCACCAGCGGGAGATGCTGGCGGAGCTCGGCACGGGCTGACGCCCGATCCGTCAGAAGGGCCCTAGTCCGGGAGCCGGTGCGGATGCCGCGTCGCGCGGTCGATGGCCCAGATGTCCGCCGTCGGGCCCAGGTGCCGCAGCTTGTCGGGGTTGACCACGAGGCGGATCATCCGGATCCGGCCGTCGGCCACGTCCAGCCCCAGCGTGTGGATGACCTTGCCGTCGCGGTCGCGGAAGACCGCGCCGGGACGGCTGTTGATCTCGTACGTCTCGAACGTCACGCCGATCTCGGCCATCCGCGGGTAGGCCATCGCCAGCACCCGGGTCACCCTGTCCACGCCCGTGAGGGGTTTGGTCAGCTGCGGGCCGTTGCCGCCGCTGTCGCCGATCATCGACACCTCGGCGGCGAGCAGCTCCTGCAGCCCGGCCACGTTGCCCTCGCTGAGCGCGGCGAAGAAGCGCGACGCCAGCTCGTCCCGCTCCTTGCGGACCGCCTCGAACCGGGGCTGTCCGGCCTGCATGTGCCGCCGCGCCCGCACGAGGAGCTGTCGGCAGGCCGCCTCCGACCGCTCCACCGCCGCGGCGACCTCCTCGAACTCGAAGCCGAACACGTCCCGCAGCACGAACACGGCCCGCTCCAGCGGACTGAGCCGCTCCAGCAGGACGAGAGCCGCCATCGACACCGACTCGGCCAGCTCCACCGACCGCGCCGGATCCTGGTACGGATCGTTGAGCAGCGGCTCGGGGAACCACGGCCCCACGTACTGCTCCCGCCGCACCCGCGCCGAACGCAGCACGTCGATCGAGATCCGGGTGACCGCGGCGGACAGATAGGCCTTGGCCGACGTGGGCGAGGCCGTCGAACCGTCATAGCGCAGCCACGTCTCCTGCACCGCGTCCTCCGCCTCGCCCACACCGCCCAGAATGCGATAGGCGATGGAGAACAGCAGCGGCCGCAGCTCCTCGAACTCCTCGACCTTGCTCACATGGCCCCCCGGTCCTCGATGTCCCGCTCGATCAGTGGATCTGCCCCGGCTCGTAATCGCCCGCAGGCTGCCGAGTGATGATGTTGAGCCGGTTCACCATATTCATGAACGCGATGTGGACCACCAGCGCGGTGAGTTGCTCCTCGTCGTAGTGCTTGGCGGCCCGCTCCCACACCGCGTCGTCGACCCCGCCCGCCGCGTCCGCGACCCGGGTGCCCTCCTCGGCCAGTTCGAGCGCGGCACGCTCGGCCTCGGTGAAGACCGTGGCCTCCCGCCACGCGGCCACCAGGTGCAGCCGAACCGGGGTCTCGCCCGCGTGGGCGGCCTCCTTGGTGTGCATGTCGATGCAGCCCGAGCAGCCGTTGATCTGGCTGACGCGGAGCGCCACCAGCTCCTGTGTCACCGACGGCAGGGCCGAGTCCCGCAGGGTCCTGGCCCCCGAGATGAAGTGCTTGATCGCCTTGGCGGCGCCGGGCTGGGCCATGTAGTTCAGCCGTGCGTCCATGGGGTGCTCCTTCGGGTTCGTCCGTCGCTACACCCACGAGACGAGACAGCCCGGCGCCCTGTGACACGGCGGCATGTGACCTGCGTCTCCCCTTGCCCTGGAGTGCACTCCACCTCGTAAGGTCACGGCGTCCAAGTGGGCGAATTCCAAGGAGAGTCGCATGCGCTACCGCGTTCTGGGCGGAACCGGCATCGAGGTCAGCCCCTACTGCCTCGGCACCATGATGTTCGGCCATGTCGGCAACGGCGACCACGACGACTGCGCGCGCATCATCCACGCCGCGTTGGACGAGGGGATCAACTTCGTCGACACCGCCGACATATACTCGGCGGGGGAGTCGGAGACGATCGTCGGCAAGGCGCTGAAGGGCCGCCGCGACGACGTGGTGCTCGCGACCAAGTTCCACTTCCCGATGGGCGAAGGCCCCAACCGCGGCGGCAACTCACGGCGTTGGATCGTCAGGGAGGTCGAGGACAGTCTGCGGCGCCTCGGCACCGACTGGATCGACCTGTACCAGGTGCACCGGCCGGACCGCACGACCGACGTCGAGGAGACGCTCTCCGCCCTGACCGACCTGGTGCGCCAGGGCAAGATCAGGGCGTTCGGCTGCTCCACGTTCCCGGCCGACGAGATCGTCGAGGCGCACCACGTGGCCGACCGGCGCGGTCTCCAGCGGTTCCGCACCGAGCAGCCGCCCTACTCGCTGCTCGCCCGAGGCATCGAGAAGCACGTGCTGCCGGTCGCCCAGCGCCTCGGCATGGGGGTGCTGACGTGGTCCCCGCTGGCCTCCGGCTTCCTGACCGGGCGCTACCGCAAGGGTCAGGACCTCGACCTGAGCAGCGGCCGCCCCACCCTGCACCCGGACCGCTTCGACCCTTCGGCCCCCCGCACCGCCGCGAAACTGGAAGCCGTTGAACAGCTCGTCGCCGTGGCGGAGGAACTGGGCTGCACGCTCCCGGAGTTGGCAACTGCCTTCCCGCTCGCGCACCCGGCCGTCACATCGGTGATCATCGGCCCGCGCACGATGGAGCAACTGCGCGCCACGCTCAAGGGCGCGTCCGTGACCCTGGACGACGCGACCCTCGACCGCCTCGACGAGATCGTCCCACCCGGCACCGACATCTACCCCCCGGACGGCGTCTGGACCCCGCCCGCACTCACCACGCCGTCGCTGCGGCGGCGTGCGGTGGGGGCCAGGTCGGCGGTCTGAGAGGGGCCCGACCCGGCCCCTCAACCAGACTTCGTCATCGACCCCCGTGCCTTGGCACGCGACCGCAGCCGCTCGTGGAGGGCCGCGAAGGCCGTGTACGCGAGGGGGAGGGCCACGGCCGCGGCGGCCAGGATGCCGACGATGACCGGCGCGAGGATCCCGGCGTAGTACGCCGCGAAGAAGTTGCCCGTCGCGTCTTCGAGGAGGGTTCTCACGGCAGGGCGCAGCGGCAGGGCGAGCTGCGTCACCAGGCGGACGAGCCCGGCGGTGAGCGCGGCCAGCGGCAGTGCGAAGGCGAGGACGCGGAGCAGGCCCGCGCGCGACCACGTCAGCGACCAGGAACGGCGCAGGGCCGCGAGGGGGCCGAGGCCATCGGCCGCGGCGGCCGGGGCGAGGGTGAGCGAGAGGCGCAGCAGCGCGGCGACGAACAGGGCGGCCATGGGGGAGGCGTCGACGAGCTCGTAGGGCAACGATCCGCGTTCCAGAGGCAGCGGGGTGTCGAGCTGGGTGCCGGTGAGCCGGTACGCCACGATCGAGGCGAGCAGCGGCAGGGACCACACGATCAGCCCGCGCAGCGCGTACACGGAGAGCACCGCGCGCCGCCGCGAGCGGACCACGGCACGTGACGGGTCCTCCGGCGCGGCCCCTCGGGTCTCCGCCGCGACCGTCCGGGAGCACACGGTCTGCAGGGCCGCGCTGCCGATGCCGAGGAGGAGCAGGAAGAGCGGGAGCGTCCACAGGGTGACCCGCGTCAGGTCGCTGCCGTCGTGCAGGTAGGGGTCCTCCAGGTACTTGTAATAGAGACGTTGGTTCCGCATCTGCGTGAAGACGGGCCAGGCGAGCGCGAATATCGTGGCGGTCAGCAGCAGCCAGGCGAGTCCGGACAGGCCGACGACGCGTGCCGTCGCGCTCGCCAGAGTGCCCTGGTGGCGTCGGAGAACGGCGAACGTGGTGGCGGCGCCGCCGCGTTCCGGGGTGCCGTCCGTCGGTGGCGCCGTGCGGTCGTGCTGTGTGGGCATGGAGCGAGCCTTCTGTACGTTCCGGTTCCGTTCCCGACAAGGACGCCCGGCGGAACGGGAACGGTTCTCCGGCCCCCCACCCCCGGAACCCATCGCGATTGCATAAAACTGCGGCGAAACGTATAGTCATGCCATCCAAGAGGAGGGTTCCATGAGGGTACGCGCAGCAGTGGCAGGGGCGAGTGGGTACGCGGGTGGCGAGCTGCTGCGTCTGCTGCTCGGTCACCCCGAGGTCGAGATCGGCGCCCTCACCGGCAACGCGAACGCGGGCCAGCGCCTGGGCGCGCTGCAGCCGCATCTGTTTCCGCTCGCCGACCGGATCCTGGAGCCGACCACGCCGGAGGTCCTCGCGGGGCAGGACCGCCCGCACGACGTCGTCTTCCTCGCCCTGCCCCACGGCCAGTCCGCCGCCGTCGCCGAGCAACTCGGCCCGGACGTCCTCGTCGTCGACATGGGCGCGGACTTCCGGCTGCGGGACGCGGGGGACTGGGAGAAGTTCTACGGCAGCCCGCACGCCGGTACGTGGCCCTACGGCCTCCCCGAACTGCCCGGTGCCCGCATCGCGCTGGCGGGGTCCAAGCGCATCGCGGTGCCCGGTTGCTACCCCACCGCGGTCTCCCTCGCCCTCTTCCCGGCGTACACGGCGGACCTCGTCGAGCCCGAAGCGGTGATCGTCGCGGCGTCCGGCACCTCCGGCGCGGGCAAGGCGGCCAAGCCGCACCTCCTCGGCTCCGAGGTCATGGGGAACATGTCCCCGTACGGGGTCGGCGGAGCCCACCGCCACACGCCCGAGATGATCCAGAACCTCAGCGCCGCCGCGGGCGCCCCCGTCACCGTCTCCTTCACCCCGACGCTGGCCCCGATGCCCCGCGGCATCCTCGCCACCTGCAGCGCGAAGGCCAAGGCGGGCGTCACGGCCGAGTCCGTGCGGGCCGCGTACGCGAAGGCGTTCGCCGACGAGCCGTTCGTGCGGCTGCTCCCCGAGGGGCAGTGGCCCGCCACCGCCTCCGTGTACGGCTCGAACGCCGTGCAGATCCAGGTCGCGTACGACGAGACGGCCGGGCGCGTGATCGTCATCAGCGCCATCGACAACCTGACCAAGGGCACCGCGGGCGGCGTCCTGCAGAGCATGAACATCGCCCTCGGCCTCGACGAGGCCACCGGGCTCACTACGATCGGAGTCGCGCCGTGAGTGTGACGGCAGCCAAGGGATTCACGGCGGCGGGCATCGCCGCCGGCATCAAGGAGAACGGCAACCCGGACCTGGCCCTCGTAGTCAACACCGGGCCCCGCCTCGCCGCCGCGGGCGTCTTCACCTCCAACCGCGTCAAGGCCGCCCCCGTCCTCTGGTCGGAGCAGGTCCTCAAGGGCGGCCTGGTCTCCGCGGTCGTCCTCAACTCCGGTGGCGCCAACGCCTGTACGGGACCCCAGGGCTTCCAGGACACGCACGCCACCGCCGAGAAGGTGGCCGACGTGCTCTCCGTGAACGCGGGCGAGGTCGCCGTCGCGTCGACGGGACTCATCGGCGTAACCCTCCCCATGGACAAGCTCCTGCCGGGCGTCGACAAGGCCGCCGGTGAACTCTCCGCGCACGGCGGCGAGAAGGCCGCCATCGCCATCAAGACCACCGACAGCGTGCACAAGACGTCCGTGGTCACCAAGGACGGCTGGACCGTCGGCGGCATGGCCAAGGGCGCGGGCATGCTCGCCCCCGGCCTCGCCACGATGCTCGTCGTGCTGACCACCGACGCCGACCTGCCGTCCGACGTCCTGGACCGGGCGCTGCGGGACGCCACCCGGCTCACCTTCGACCGCGTCGACTCCGACGGCTGCATGTCGACCAACGACACCGTGCTGCTGCTGGCCTCCGGAGCCGCCGAAGTCGCCCCGGAGTACGCCGAGTTCGCCGAGGCCGTCCGCGAGGTCTGCGCCGATCTGGGGCGGCAGCTCATCGGCGACGCCGAGGGCGCGAGCAAGGACATCAAGGTCGACGTGGTCAACGCCGCGAGCGAGGCCGACGCCGTCGAGGTGGGCCGCTCCATCGCCCGCAACAACCTCCTCAAGTGCGCCCTGCACGGCGAGGACCCCAACTGGGGCCGGGTGCTCTCCGCGATCGGCACGACCTCCGCCGCCTTCGACCCGAACCTCCTGAACGTCGCCATCAACGGCGTCTGGGTCTGCAAGAACGGCAGCGTGGGCGAGGACCGCGAGCTCGTCGACATGCGCTACCGGGAGGTCGTCATCACCGCCGACCTGGCCGCGGGCGCCGAGTCCGCGACGATCTGGACCAACGACCTCACCGCCGACTACGTCCACGAGAACAGCGCGTACAGCTCATGAGCACTCCCACCGCGCGCAAGCACACCGCGCTGCCCAAGGCCCAGACCCTCATCGAGGCGCTGCCCTGGCTGACCAGGCACCGCGGCAAGACCGTCGTCATCAAGTTCGGCGGCAACGCCATGGTCGACGAGGAGCTGAAGGCCGCGTTCGCCCAGGACGTCGTCTTCCTGCACCACGCGGGTCTCAAGCCCGTCGTCGTGCACGGCGGCGGACCGCAGATCAGCAAGGCCCTCGACCGGCACGGCATCGTCAGCGAGTTCAAGGCGGGCCTGCGCGTCACCACCGAGGAGGCCATGGACGTCGTACGCATGGTGCTCGCAGGACAGGTGCAGCGCGAGCTCGTCGGCCTGCTGAACCAGCACGGCCCGCTCGCCGTCGGCCTCACCGGCGAGGACGCGCACACCATCACCGCCACCAAGCACCAGCCCCGCATCGAGGGCGAGCTGGTCGACATCGGCCGGGTCGGCGAGATCACCGAGATCGACACCGGCGCCATCGAGGCCCTGCTCGCGGACGGCCGCATCCCGGTCGTCTCCTCGATCGCCCGCTCCCAGGACCCTGAAGAAGGGGGCCATGTCTACAACGTCAATGCTGATACGGCGGCTGCGGCACTCGCTGCGGCGCTTGATGCCGAAACCCTGATGGTTCTCACCGACGTCGAGGGTCTCTACGAGGACTGGCCGAACAGCGACGAGGTCATCAGCCGCCTCACCGCCACCGAGCTGGAGAAGCTCCTGCCCGAGCTGGCCAGCGGCATGGTCCCGAAGATGGAGGGCTGTCTGCACGCCGTGCGCAACGGCGTCGAGACGGCCCGCGTGATCGACGGACGCGTCCAGCACTCGATCCTGCTGGAGATCTTCACCGACGAAGGAATCGGCACGATGGTCGTGCCCGACGGACAGGGGGAGTCATGAGCAACCAGGAGCTGACCGCGCGCTGGCGGGACGCACTCATGGACAACTACGGCACGCCGAGGCTGCCCCTGGTGCGCGGCGCGGGCACCAAGCTGTGGGACGCCGACGGCAAGGAGTACCTCGACTTCGTCGGCGGCATCGCGGTCAACGCGCTCGGCCACGCCCATCCGGCGGTCGTCGAGGCCGTGAGTACGCAGATCGGTGCCCTCGGCCACGTGTCGAACCTCTTCGTCGCCGAGCCGCCCGTCGCGCTCGCCGAGAAGTTGCTGCAGCTCTTCGGCCGCGAGGGCCGGGTGTACTTCTGCAACTCCGGCGCCGAGGCCAACGAGGGCGCGTTCAAGCTCGGTCGGCTGACCGGCCGTACGCACATGGTCGCCACCGAGGGCGGCTTCCACGGCCGGACCATGGGCGCGCTCGCCCTCACCGGCCAGCCCGGCAAGCAGGAGCCGTTCCTGCCACTGCCCGGCGACGTCACACACGTCCCCTACGGCGACGTGGAGGCCCTGCGCGCGGCCGTCACCACCGAGACCGCCCTCGTCATCATCGAGCCGACCCAGGGCGAGAACGGCGTCGTCGTGCCGCCCGCGGGCTACCTCAAGGCGGCCCGGGAGATCACCGCGGCCACCGGGACGCTCCTCGTCCTGGACGAGGTGCAGACCGGAATCGGCCGCACCGGACACTGGTTCGAGTACCTGGCGCAGGACGGCGTACAGCCCGACATCGTCACGCTCGCGAAGGGTCTGGGCGGCGGACTCCCGCTCGGCGCGACCGTCGCGTTCGGCGCCGCAGCCGACCTCTTCAAGCCCGGTCACCACGGCACGACGTTTGGCGGGAACCCCGTCGCGTGCGCCGCGGGCCGCGCCGTGATCGACACCATCGAGGCCGAGGGGCTCCTCGACAACACCAAGCGGGCGGGCGAGAAGCTCCGCGACGGAATCGAGTCACTGGGACACCCGCTCGTACGGCATGTAAGGGGCTCGGGGCTCCTGCTGGGTATCGTGCTCACCGAGCCGCTCGCGCCGCGGGCGCAGCAGGTGGCCCAGGACGCCGGCTTCCTCGTGAACGCGCCCGCCCCCGATGTCGTACGGCTGATGCCGCCGCTGAACGTGCGCGACGACGAGGTGGACGCGTTCCTCGGGGCCCTGCCCGGCATCCTGAACAAGGCTCTTGAAGCCGACGGGGACGAACGATCCGGAGAATGAGACGACGATGAGCCAGGCGCAAGGCAACGAGCACGCCGACCACGCGGGTCCCGCCGTGCCACAGACCCGCACCGCACGTCACCGCCGGATCGTGGACATCCTCAACCGGCAGCCGGTGCGCTCCCAGAGCCAGCTGGCGAAGCTGCTCGCCGACGACGGCCTGACGGTCACTCAGGCGACGCTCTCCCGGGACCTGGACGAGCTGAACGCGGTGAAGATCCGCAACACCGAGGGCGACCTCATCTACGCGGTGCCGAGCGAGGGCGGTTTCCGCACCCCGCGCGCGCCGCTCGGCGAGTCGGCCAAGGAGGAGCGGATGCGGCGGCTCTCCGCGGAACTCCTGATCTCCGCGGAGGCCTCGGCCAACCTCGTGGTCCTGCGCACGCCCCCGGGCGCGGCCCAGTTCCTGGCCTCCGCGATCGACCAGGCCGAACTCCACGACATCCTCGGCACGATCGCGGGCGACGACACGCTGATGCTGATCAGCAGGGAGCCGACGGGGGGTCAGGCGCTGGCGGACCATCTGCTGCGGCTGGCTTCGAACGAGCACTGAATCCGGCCCCTGGACCTTGGGCGCCGTTGATCACCGGCTCCGCCGAATTCGTCCTCAAACGCCGGACGAGCTGATCTCTCCCGTCAGGTCCAGGCCGAAGAGGACCGCGTACAGGCGTAGCCGGTCCCTGACCCATTCCTCACTCTCGTCCACGGCCCGTGCGGCGAAGAGGACCTGGGACGCCGTCACGGGTCCACGCAGCGTCGGCAGCATTCCGTCCCCGTGGACCGAGAGCAGGATCAGGTCCTGCCAGAGCGGGACCACGTCGGGTATGTCGTCCAAGGCTGGTGCCGGCCCCGGCGGCAGATCAGGAGCAGGCTCCAGCGGGAGGTAGGGGACGATCCGCTGCCAGGTACGGCGGATCGGCTCACCCAGCCGTCCCGCGAGGCTGACCAGATCCAGTGGGCCGAGCGGTGCCCCCGGAGCCGAGACGCGGTGTTCGTCTCCGAGGGCGACGGCGTCCCAGGCGTCGGGCTGCTCCGCCGGCAGCGCCTCGACCTCGGCGGGGCTCAGCTCCGGGACGAGGGCACCCAACTCCCTCAGAGGCGCCAGCTTCCGGTACGCGGTACGGGCGCCGATCCGCTGTTCGCGCGCGTAGGCCGTGAGCCGTTCCGCGGTGAGGCCGGCCCACTGGGGGGACTCGAGCCACTCGTCGTACTCCTCGTCGTCACCCCAGTCGATCAGCGCACGGGTCTCCTCCCGGCCCGGACGGAAGCCCGCCAGGGCCGCGGGCAGGGAGGGCACGCCCAGGCCCACCCGCGCCGCCTCCCGCCGGGCCGTCTTCCACATGGTGCCCAGCGGGGTCTTCAGATTGGCGCTCGCCACGAACAGGACGTTCGCGGTTGGCAGGACTGGATAGTCGGCTCCGGCGAACGAGGGGTCCTGGCCCGAGAAGGCGTAGCGGCTGGGGACCGCCAGCTCCTCCCAGGCCCTCAACAGGTCGCCCGCCGCGGGGACGTCGACGCCTGCCTCCCGCAGCTCCTCGGCCACGCAGGCCATGTCGTCCCAGCTCATGTCCTGCAGCCGGGCGAACGCCAGGTCGCGGAGGGTGAGCCCGTCCTCGAGGCGCAGCCCCGCCGCCTGGGCCACTCCCACCACACGAGCCGTTTCCGGGCCGGGCATGACGCGGCTTGCCGCGGCCTTCCGCCGGTAGCGCCGGGTGTGGGCCAGACCGAGGTGGCCCGCCCAGCGGGCGAGCGTCTTCTCCGCCTTGCGCAGAGTGCACTCCCACTCCGCAGCGAGGGCGAACGTGGCCCCCCACAGCAGGGCCAGGCCCCCGGAGGCCTGGGGCACGCAGAAGTCGCGCAGCACCACACGAACATCCCACGGCACAGTGCCCCAGCGCTCCACGGACTCAACGTCAGGAACGGTCCAGCCGAGCCAGGCGAAGGCGGAAAGGCGCTCCCGCACCTCCTCTGGTGCGATCCCCAGAATCTCTGCCACGTCGTGGATGTCCCAGGGCCACTGCACGCGGCGCCAGCCCCGGGCTCCGTCGTTGACGTAGAGGAGTGCGAGCTCGGACTCCTCGCACACATGCTCCCGGTGGTGATCGGGTGCCGTCGGTGGCGGGGTGGTCAGGAAGGGCCCGAACCGGGCGCAGCGCTCGGCCAGTTCACCGAGTGCCAGACGTCCCACCACCGAGGCGCGGACCAGGCCGCCGAGGTCGTCCGGAGCGTGCAGGTAGTCGTTCTCGTTCTTGTGCGTATAGGACCCCCTAACGTGGGGACGGCTGAGGAGTTCCTCGACGATCAGTGCGTCGTACGCGCCCGGTATCCAGTCCAGGTCGCCCTCTCCCGCTCGGGGCGGCTTCAGCGCGGGATGGGAGATACGCAGGGCGCGTGCGGCACGGATGACCGCCTGGACGGTCGTCTGCTGGCCATGGGCGACCGCGACGGCCGAACGCCAGTCGCGAGGCGGCACGTTTCCGCCCGGGTAGCGGCTGCCCCAGGACCGTGGCCTGCCCCGCGCGACCTCCGCCCAGCCGGGTTCGGGCACGGGGTGGCCGCTCGCCGACGCGGGAGGCGCTTCCTGGACTGCCGGGCGGCCGTGGCCCAGCGCCGCGGCACGCCAGGGGCGTGTCAGGGACTCCGCCGAGTCCGTCCTGTGGAGCCGCTCGGCCGTCCGCCGGTCGAACTGCTCGTCGTGGTGGAACCAGCCGACGACGTCCAGGTCCAGCTCCGGGTGCCACGTCTTCGCCCGCGCCCGCACACCCTTGCCGCGCCACGCCTCCCAGATGGTGCGCGCCGCGGGCAGGTTGCGCCGCTCCAGCTCCCACAGCCAGCCCATGCTCAGCTCCGGCCAGGTGGCCAGCACGGGCGCGCCACTGGCCCACTGTTCCGCTTCCCATGCCTCGTCGTACCACTCGAGCTTCTTGCGGTTGAGGCTGAGTGTCCCCGCGTGCACACCGGTCAGATTCAGTACGTAACCGAAGGGCTCCTGGTCCGTCCCGATGCCGTCGCACAGGACAGCGCCCTTGCCTTCGAGCCACCACAGCACACCGGGCACGGCCTCCACCGCTCCGGGAGTGAGGTTGTTTTCCGGCCCGCTCTGGAGCTCGCCGGGATGCCACTGGTGCTGCCTCCCCGATGCGTCCCGCACCTCCAGCGCGAACTCGCTCACCAGGACGAGACGGCAGAGCGTGGAGACCGGCGAGAGCCCGGAGCGCGAGACCGTGTCGCGCAGATACAGACGTATCCGCGTGCCGCCTTCCAGTAGGCCGTCTCCCGCGGCGTCGTCGAGTTCCTGGATTCGGAACAGGCTCCCGCTGCCGGGGATGTCGACGCGCAGCGCCTTCTTCGCGGGTATGCCGTCGACGCCGACCGGCCGGGTGACGACGGTCATCTCGTCGGCGAGCATGAAGTAGCTGAACACGCCGATGCCGAAACGGCTATTGGGGTACAGGCGCAGCGACGGGTCCTGACGGTGCCAGTTCGCCTGTTCCTGGCGGAACGCGCGGGACTGCTCGAAGCGGCGCCCCGCCTTGGTGAAGGTGTTCTTGAGCTGGTCGAGGCCCATCCCCACGCCGTTGTCCCGGCACTCGATGTAGCGCCCGCGGTCGTCCTCCCCCTCGACGAACGTGATCTGCCCGGCCCAGGGGGCCGGCGCACCGCCCTTGGACACGAGGTAACGGCGCCGCATCGCGCGGTATCGGCACGCGTCCATCGCGTTCTGGTACAACTCGCGCAGCGCCAGGTCCGGTTCGCCGTCGTAGATGCGCTCGCCCATGAACAAGTCGCGGACCTCAGTCTGCGCCAGCTGGAAGCGCAGCAGGGGTACGTCGTAGGCCCGGCGGCCCCGGTCTTCGGCAGGGCGCAGCGCCCCGTCGGTCACGCGCGCGGGCACCCCGGCCAGCAGCGCCGCGCGGGGCCCTGGTAGCCGGCGCGCCGCGTCCCGCAGCGAGCAGGCGAGCTCGTCGGCCTGCTCCGCAACGCCTGCGAGCGCCGCGTGGACAGCGGGGTGGGGGCATGCCGCGTCCAGGCGCAATTCGTCGTCCACAGGATGCCAGTCCGCGTCGCGTACCGCGTTGACGGCGTCCTGGGGGAGGACTGGATCGGAGACGGCGAGGTGTTCGGCGAGCACATCGGGAAGCGTGCGCACATCCAAGGCCAGAACCGATGCCAGGTGCAACAGGGCGGCCGACTCGGCTGTCCGCAGCGCCTGGCGTCCGCCGCCGGGCACCGGGAAGGCGACCTCCGGCAGTGCACCGGATACCGGGGCCGGAGCGCCCAGCGCGATGGCGGAGGCGAGGCGGGAGAACTCCGCCGACAATTGGGACGCCCGGTTCCCACGGGTGGCCGGACTGCCCAGCAGCGCGGCTGCCAGGGTTCCGGACTCCACCTGTGGGACGGGTTCCTCATCGGTTTCGAAGCGTTCGGTGATCCACCGGTGCACCAGCCACAGGGCGACTCCGTGGGCGTCCTCCAAGCGCCCGTTCAGCAAACACTCGGAGAGCTTCTCCCTGATGTGCGGGTGGTGGTCGGCCACCTGCTCGTAGTGCCTGCGCCACGCGTCGCCGTCCTCCTGGGGCCAGGCGGTGTACGCGGAGATGTCACGCGCGTGGCTGAGCCGTCGCGCCCAGGCCGCTTCGTGCAGGAACGGGGCGGCGACGAGGGCGGCGGCCTCGACGGCGGAGAGCGTCACCGTCTTGGGTATCAGGCACGGCAACCGGTCGCGCAGTATCCGCACCGGGAAGTCGTCGTCGGCCCATGGGTCGGGCATGCGCTTCTGCGCGAGATGGACCACCGTGGCGCACTCTTCGACGAGCGCTGTGAGGCACTCCCGGAAGTGGGGCACACAGAAGGCCTCCGAGTCGGCCACTCGCTCCCACAGTGCCGTGTCCCATGCGGCCTTGCGCCAGGCCTCCAGAAGCCTGCGTCCCTCGCAGACCTCCGTGGAGCGGGCCTCTGCCTCCAGCTCGGCGCCGTACCGGATCTGCGGCTCCTGCTCCTCGCCCAGCTGCCGGCGGGCCGCTCGCAGGGTGTGCCGCCGCGCCGTCTCGTACACCTCCTGCACGGTCCGGGCCTCGGTCAGCGGCCGGAAGGCTTCCGCGAGTCCCTGGGTGAAGAAGCTGCCCTCGGCGGTGAAGCCCGAGCGCTGCCCGGCGGCACAGGCCGTCATCAGCGCGAACCTGCCGGACGGTTGTCCTTTGACGATGCTGCTGCCGAACACGCCCGCGCCGCCGGACGGCTCATCCCGGCAGGCGTCGATCAGCCACAGGACGGTGCCCGCCCCGCAATCCGTCAGGTAGGGGCTGATGTCGGCGGGGAGCAGGGTGTCGCGGTACGAAGTGCGCCAGTGGCCGTCGTGCGGGGCGCGCGCGTCGGAGGGGACGAGGTAGTCGGTGTCACCGATGCGGACGCCGTGCCCGGAGTAGTGCAACAGCAGTGTGCCATCGGCCGGAACGCTCCGCGCGACCTCGTCGATCGCCGTGGTGATCTCGGCCCGGCTGCCGCCCCGCACTGTCTCCACTCGGTATCCCGCGGCTTTGAGCGAGGCGCTCAGGGCGCGCTGGTCCGCGGCGACAGGTTCTTCCAGTGCGGCGAAATGATGCGCGGCGTCGGGCGTCTCCGCGACTCCGATCAGCAATGCGGTACGTATCTGTGCCATGCCCTCTCCCGGGTGCGAACGCCCATCGTCGCACCCCGGGCCCGCCCGCGAAGTTCGCCGTCCTGAAAGTGACTTGGGCCGGAAAGGGTTACCCGCCCCCCGCCACACGGAGACCGGGCACGGCGCGCTGCCGCCCCCTCAGGAGGCCTTCTCCTGCCGCCGCGCTCGGTGCGACATCCAGGCGGCGACCAGCGCCCCCGACACGTTGTGCCACACGGAGAAGACAGCGGCGGGCAGTGCGGCCAAAGGGCTGAAGTGGGCGGTGGCCAGCGACGCCGCGAGGCCCGAGTTCTGCATACCCACCTCGAAGGCCATCGCCCGCGAGGCGGGCGGGCCGAGCCGGGCCAGCTTGCCCGCGCCGTAGCCGAGCGCGAGGCCGAGCCCGTTGTGCAGGAGCACCGCGAGGAACACCAGTGCGGCAGCGGACTTGATGGCCGCGGCACTTCCCGAGACGACGATCGCCACGATGGCGGCGATGGTCAGCGCCGACAGCCACGGCAGCGCGCCGAGGACGCGGTCGACGTACCGCCCGAAGAGCAGCCGCACGACGAGGCCCGCGAGCACCGGCAGCAGCACGGTCTTCAGGATGTCGGTCACCATTGATCCCGCGTCGACGGGCAGGTACTCGCCCGCGAGCAGCAGCGTCAGCGGGGGTGTGATCAGCGGCGCGAGGACGGTCGAGACGGTGGCCACCGACACGGAGAGCGCCACGTCGCCGCGGGCCAGATAGGTCACGACGTTGGACGCGGTGCCGCTCGGTGCGCAGCCCACCAGGATCACACCGGCCGCCAGCTGCGGCGAGAGACCCAATGCGTGGGCGATCAGCCAACCGAGCCCCGGCATGATGACGTAGTGCGCCACGAGTCCGAGCGCGACCGCCCAGGGCCGCCTGACCACGCCCTGGAAGTCGAGCGGGGTCATCGTGAGCCCCATGCAGAACATCACGAGGCCGAGGAGGTACGGGACGTCGGTTCCCCAGCCCTCGAAGGCGCCCGGAGCGGCAAGGCCGAGAGCGCCGGCGGCCAGGACGAGGACGGGAAAGACCGTGACGGCGAGCCGGGCCGCCTTGTCGGCGCCCTGCGCCCGTGCGGGGGTCGTCTGTTGGGTCTGCACCCGGTGATGCAACGCCGCCGTGGCGCACGGCCGCAACCGCGTCTCGATATGTGGTCGCTACATGTAGACGGCGGCGGACGCCGGCGTCAGCCCGACGCGCCGCAGGTGGCGACCGGGGTGACCGAATCCACCGTGCGGGCGGGCAGGGTGACACGCCGGGGCCCGTCCCCGTCGTCCACCCGGACCACGAGCCCGCCGCGGCCCGCGCGGATGAACTCCCCGCACACTTCTCCCGTCGTCGTGCCGATCCTGACCACGTGGTCCTCGGCGGAAGCGGTGGTCGTCCAGGCGATACCGATGGCCGCTGCTGCGAGGAGGACTCCGCCCAGGCAGCACAGTGAAGCGTGGCGGAGGGCTCGCGTGACGCGGACGACCTCCTGGCCGGTCCATTCGCGCAAAACCTGACCGGCCTGCAGGATCCGGTCGCCGGGCCGACCGTGCGCGGCTCGTACGGCGAGCACGGAGCCGGTCACGAGCAGCAGGAAGGCCGTGGCGAGCAGCGCGGTCGCCCAGTGCCGGGCGGTGTCGGGAAGGTTGGTGAGGTCGTCGCGGCCCTTGAGGACGACCAGGACCGCGAGCAGCGCGGTGAGCCCCGTGAGCCCGGCCCGCCATCCCTCGGCCTGCCGCCTGAGCTCGGCGAGCTGGGTGAACTCGAGTTCACGGGCGAGCACGGCCCAGCGGCGCTCGGACTGATCGCTCATCCAGCGGTCACCTGGGGCCCGTCGGTGTCCCCGGGCAGCAGCGTGGCGACCCACCAGCTGGCGCCGCATCCTACGAAGGGGGCATCGGCGGGCAGCTGGGGATGCGGGTGCCCGCACTCGCAGAAGTACCGCTCCCGGGTCAGGGCCACGGCGTCGGCGGCGGGCGCCGGCCGCGATGGTCTGCCGCTCAGCCAGTCCCGGAGTCCTTTGGTCCCGGTCCCGGGCAGGCCCCGATGGATTTCGGTGGCTGTTCTGCCGTGGCAGCGCGGGCAGTTGCCTTCGAGTACCACGCCCTTGCCGTCACGCGAGGCGCGCCGGACGAAGGGGGTGACTGCTTCCCCCGTGTCCTGCTCGGCGTACTCGGTCTGGAGGTCATGGGGCGGGGCGGGCGGTTCGGTCATGTGCGGTCGGCCTCCGGCTCAGGTCGTATGGGGAGGCAGCGGGAGGCCGGGCAGCCCGTCGATGCTCTGCGTGATGTGGTCCTTCTTTGTGAAGTATGCGCTGAGCGACGCGTCGTCCTCGCGCGCGAACCGCTTGCCGTGCAGGTCGCGGTCTTCGTCGTACGTCATGAAGGGCACCGCGTATCCGCAGGTGTCGCGGATGAGCTCGGCCGTCACGACGATGACGGCGCGCAGGCCGTGCGGCGTCGGGTCGATGCCGGGGAAGTGGCCGAGCAGCTCGGTGAAGCGCGGATCGTCGCGGAAGACGGGCTCGCCGCGGCCGTGCACCCGCACGATGTTGGGCGGCCCCTCGAAGGCGCACCACATGAGGGTGATGCGGCCGTTCTCCCTCAGGTGGGCGACGGTCTCGGCGTTGCTGCCCGCGAAGTCCAGGTAGGCGACGCGCTGTTCGTCGATGATCGCGAAGGAGCCCTTGAGGCCCTTGGGGGAGAGGTTGATCGTGCCGTCGTCGGCGAGGGGCGCGGTCGCCGTGAAGAACATCGGCTGCGCCTCGATGAAGGTGCGGAGCCTGCCGTCTATGCGTTCATGCGTCTTTCCCATGTCCGGGGATTATTGAACATGGGTCGTTTGGCTGTCTAACGACTTTGCGCGCCTCCCGCAGAGGCGTCGCAGCGGCATCGCGTTGACGAAACATACGGAGCACTGCATACTCATGCATAACAGCGAATGAACGCACAGTACCCAGGGAGGGCCCCCGTGACCGAGCGCGTCGTACTCGCCTACTCGGGCGGTCTGGACACCTCCGTCGCCATCGGCTGGATCGCCGAGGAGACGGGCGCCGAAGTCATCGCCGTCGCGGTCGACGTCGGCCAGGGCGGCGAAGACCTCGACGTCATCCGCAAGCGCGCGCTCGCCTGCGGTGCCGTGGAGGCCGAGGTCGCCGACGCCAAGGACGAGTTCGCCGAGGAGTACTGCCTCCCCGCGATCAAGGCCAACGCCCTCTACATGGACCGCTATCCGCTGGTCTCCGCCCTCTCGCGGCCCGCGATCGTCAAGCACCTGGTGGCCGCCGCCGAGAAGCACGGCGCCTCGACGGTCGCCCACGGCTGCACCGGCAAGGGCAACGACCAGGTCCGGTTCGAGGCCGGGATCGTCGCCCTCGCCCCGGAACTCAAGTGCATCGCTCCGGTCCGCGACTACGCGATGACCAGGGACAAGGCCATCGCCTTCGGCGAAGAGAAGCAGCTCCCGATCGCCACCACCAAGAAGTCCCCGTACTCCATCGACCAGAACGCCTTCGGACGCGCCGTCGAGACGGGCTTCCTGGAGGACATCTGGAACGCGCCGATCGAGGACATCTACGAGTACACCGCGAACCCCGCCGAGCCGCGCGAGGCCGACGAGGTCGTCATCTCCTTCGAGGCGGGCGTCCCGGTCGCCATCGACGGCAGGCCCGTCACCGTCCTCCAGGCGATCCAGCAGCTCAACGAGCGCGCGGGCGCCCAGGGAATCGGCCGGATCGACATGGTCGAGGACCGCCTCGTGGGCATCAAGTCCCGTGAGGTGTACGAGGCTCCGGGCGCCCTCGCCCTCATCACCGCCCACCAGGAGCTGGAGAACGTCACGGTCGAGCGCGAACTGGCCCGCTACAAGCGCCAGGTCGAGCAGCGCTGGGGCGAGCTGGTCTACGACGGCCTGTGGTTCTCCCCGCTCAAGCGCGCCCTGGACGGCTTCGTCAACGAGGCGAACCAGTACGTCACCGGCGATGTCCGGATGACCCTGCACGGCGGCCGCGCCGTCGTCACGGGCCGCAGGTCCAGCGAATCCCTCTACGATTTCCACCTCGCCACCTACGACTCGGGCGACACGTTCGACCAGTCCAAGGCGCAGGGCTTCATCGAGATCTTCGGTCTTTCCGCGAAGATCGCCGCACGGCGCGGTACACGGGCCTGACCCGACGCGACTCGCGCCACCCGCATGTCCAGCAACAGCCTTGAGGAGCACGTGCAGTGAGCAGCAACAACGGCGGTGACGTCCGGCTCTGGGGCGGACGGTTCGCCGACGGGCCCGCAGAGGCCCTGGCGAAGCTGTCGGCATCGGTCCACTTCGACTGGCGCCTCGCGCCGTACGACATCGCCGGTTCCCGAGCCCACGCACGCGTGCTCCACACGGCGGGCCTGCTCACCGCGGACGAGCTGACCGGCATGCTGGCCGGGCTCGACCGGCTCGCGGCCGACGTTGCCGACGGCTCGTTCGTCGGCACCATCGCCGACGAGGACGTCCACACGGCCCTGGAGCGGGGTCTGCTGGAGCGGGTCGGCCCGGACCTGGGCGGCAAGCTGCGGGCCGGGCGGTCCCGCAACGACCAGGTGGCGACGCTCTTCCGGATGTACCTGCGCGACCACGCACGGATCATCGGCGGCCTGCTCGCCGAGTTCCAGGACGCGCTCGTGGGCCTCGCCGAGGCGCACCCCGATGTCGCCATGCCGGGACGCACCCACCTCCAGCACGCCCAGCCCGTCCTCTTCGCGCACCACGTCCTCGCGCACGTCCAGTCGCTGTCCCGGGACGCGGAGCGGCTGCGCCAGTGGGACACCCGGACGGCCGTGTCGCCGTACGGCTCCGGCGCGCTGGCCGGTTCCTCGCTCGGCCTCGACCCGCAGGCGGTCGCCGCGGAGCTCGGCTTCGAGCACGGTTCTTCGGCCAACTCCATCGACGGGACGGCCTCCCGCGACTTCGTCGCGGAGTTCGCCTTCATCACCGCGATGATCGGCGTGAACCTCTCCCGGATCGCCGAGGAGATCATCATCTGGAACACGAAGGAGTTCTCCTTCGTCACCCTCCACGACGCCTTCTCGACCGGCTCGTCGATCATGCCGCAGAAGAAGAACCCGGACATCGCCGAACTGGCGCGGGGCAAGTCCGGCCGCCTCATCGGCAATCTGACGGGCCTGATGGCCACCCTCAAGGCCCTCCCGCTCGCGTACAACCGCGACCTCCAGGAGGACAAGGAGCCGGTCTTCGACTCCTGCGACCAGCTGGAGATCCTGCTCCCCGCCTTCACCGGCATGATGGCGACGCTCACCGTCCACCGCGAGCGCATGGAGGAGCTGGCCCCGGCCGGTTTCTCGCTCGCCACCGACATCGCCGAGTGGCTGGTCAAGCAGGGCGTGCCGTTCCGGGTGGCGCACGAGGTCGCGGGCGAGTGCGTGAAGGTCGCCGAGGCGGAGGGCAAGGAGCTCGACGACCTCACCGACGACCAGTTCGCCAAGATCTCCGAGCACCTCACCCCCGAGGTGCGCACCGTCCTGAACGTGCCGGGCGCGCTCGCCTCCCGCAACGGCCGCGGCGGCACCGCCCCCTCGGCCGTCGCCGACCAGCTCGCCGACGTCAAGGCGGACCTGTCGGTCCAGCAGGAATGGGCCATCGCCCGAAAGTGACACGCTCGCAAGTGACACGCCCGGAGGTGCCCGACAGCCTCGGGTGACAAAAGGGCATCGCGGGTTACGTTGACGGGGAACCCCCTACAACGAGGAGCCCGCGATGCCCTTCGCCAGGCTGGCCGCAGCCACGACCCCGACCGCGCACATAGGGCTCGGTCTCGCCGCCGTCGGCAGGCCCGGTTACATCACGCTCGGCCGCGACACCGACCTGCCACCGTCCCGCAGTGTCGAGGCCCTGCGCGAACGCACCCTCGAACTCCTCGACGCCGCCTACGCGTCGGGGGTCCGCTACATCGACGTGGCCAGGTCGTACGGCCGCTCCGAGGAATTCCTCGCCGACTGGCTGAACGCCAGGCCCGACATCAGTGACGTCGTCATCGGCAGCAAGTGGGGCTACACCTACACGGCGGCCTGGCGCACCGACGCCGAGGGCCCGCACGAGGTCAAGGACCACAGCCCGGCGGCGTACGCCCGTCAGCGCGCCGAGACCGCCGAGCTGCTCGGCGACCGTCTCGACCTCTACCAGGTGCACTCCGTGACGCCCGAGAGCCCGGCGCTCACCGACAAGGACCTGCACGCCCGCCTCGCCGAGCTCGCGGCCGAGGGCGTCACCGTCGGCCTCTCCGTCAGCGGCCCCGAGCAGGCCGCCGCGATCCGGGCCGCCCTCGCCGTGACCGTCGACGGTGAGCCGCTCTTCCGCACCGTCCAGGCGACGTACAACATCCTGGAGACCTCGGCCGGGCCCGCACTCGCCGAGGCGCACGACGCGGGGCTCACGGTGCTGGTCAAGGAAGGCCTGGCCAACGGCCGCCTCGCCGGTCCTTACGCGCCCACCGCGCTGCGCGAGGTCGCCGAGGAGACGGGCCTGGGCTGCGACGCGGTGGCGCTCGCCGTCCTGCTGGCCGAGCCGTGGGCGGGCGTGGTCCTGTCCGGCGCGGCCACCTCGGTCCAGCTGGTCTCCAACCTGCACGCCGCCGCCGTCGACCTGGACGCCGGGCAGGTGGAGCGGCTCGTGGGGCTCGTGCAGGACCCCGCCGCGTACTGGGAGGGCCGCGCACGGCTGCCCTGGAACTGACGACCGCGGAACAGCGGACGACTGCCGACCACTGCCGACCATAAACGCATGAGACAGGAGTGTCTCATGCGGCTTATGGTTGTCTCATGTCAGTCGATCGAGACCAGGTCCTGCGCAGTGCCGCGGCCCTGCTCACCCGCAAAGCCACCTCCACGATGGACGAGGTCGCCCGTGCCGCGGGCATCAGCAGGGCGACCCTCCACCGCCACTTCGCGGGCCGCGACGCGCTCGTGCGCGCCCTCGAGGAGCTCGGCCTCCAGGAGTGCGAAGGCGCCCTCCTTAGGGCCGGGCTCGACGAGGGCAGCGTGAGCGACGCGCTGCGGCGCCTGGTGAAGGAGATCGAGCCCGCCGCGGGCCTGCTCGCCTTCCTGTACACCGAGAACCAGCTCTTCGAGGGCGACGCGCAGAACGGCGGCTGGTCCCGCATCGACGACCGGCTCGCCGCCCTCTTCCGGCGCGGCCAGGAGAACGGCGAGTTCCGCATCGACCTGACCCCCGTCTGGCTCACCGAGGCGTTCTACGGCCTCATCGGCTCCGGCGCCTGGGCCGTACAGGACGGCCGGGTGGCCGCCAACGACTTCTCGTACATGATCGCCGAGCTGCTGATCGGCGGCGCGCAGCGGAGAGTGGAATCATGACCAGCATCCACAAGGAGGCCGCGGCGCCCGAGGCGGAGCGCAGCCCCGGCCGCTGGCTCGCGCTCGCCGTGCTCGCCCTGGCCGTGCTCCTGGTCGCCGTCGACGCGACCGTGCTCGGCCTGGCCACGCCGTACATCAGCGAGGACCTCCAGCCGTCCGGCACCCAGCTGCTGTGGATCGGCGACGTCTACTCGTTCGTCATCGCGGGCCTGCTCGTCTCCATGGGCAGCCTCGGCGACCGCATCGGCCGCAAGAAGCTGCTGCTCACCGGAGCCGTCGCCTTCGGCGCGGTGTCGGTCCTCAACTCCTACGCCACAAGCCCCGAGCTGATGATCCTGGCCCGCGCCCTGCTCGGTGTCGCGGGCGCGACGCTGATGCCGTCGACGCTGGCCCTCATCCGCAACATCTTCCACGACCCGCGCGAGCGCAGCCTCGCGGTCGGCATCTGGGGCGCTATGGCGTCCGCGGGCGCCGCCGTCGGGCCCGTCGTCGGCGGCTTCCTGCTCGAACACTTCTGGTGGGGCTCGGTCTTCCTGATCAACCTGCCGGTGATGGCCGTGCTCGTACTGGTCGGCATCAAGTTCCTGCCCGAGTCCAAGAACCCGGCGCCGGGCCCCTGGGACCTGATCAGCGTCGTGCTCTCCCTCATCGGCATGATCGCCGTCGTGTACGCCATCAAGGAGGCGGCCGCGCACGGACTGCGCTGGGACGTCGCCGCGTCCGCGGTCGTGGGTGTCTGCGCGCTCGTCTGGTTCGTACGCCGCCAGCTCACCCTCCCCGCGCCCCTCCTGGACATGCGGCTCTTCCGCAACCGCGGGTTCTCCGGGGCGGTCCTCGCCGACCTGCTGACCGTCCTCGGCCTCTCCGGCCTGGTCTTCTTCCTCTCCCAGTTCCTGCAGCTCGTACAGGGCAGACGGCCGTTCGAGGCGGGCCTCGCCGAACTGCCCGCCGCGGTGGGCGCGGTGGGCGCGGGGCTGATCGCGGGCATGGTGGCGCGGCGGTTCTCGGTACGGATCGTCGTGGCGGGCGGGCTGGCGGCGGTGGGACTCTCCCTCGCCGTGCTCACGGCGCTCGACCAGAGCACCGGCTATCCGCTCCTCGGCGCCTCGCTCCTGGTCGTCGGCATCGGCGCGGGCTTCTCGTTCACCGTGACCGCCGACGTCATCCTCTCCAGCGTCCCCAAGGAACAGGCGGGCGCGGCCTCCGCGGTCTCCGAGACGGCGTACGAACTGGGGGCGGCCCTCGGCATCGCCCTGCTCGGCTCCATCGTCACCGGCGTCTACCGCGACTTCACGGCCCCACCCGGCACCCCCGCCGACGTGGCGTCGGCCGCGCACGAATCACTGGGCGGCGCGGTGGAGTCCTCGGCGACCCTCCCGTCCGCCCAGGCGGACGTACTCCTCTCATCCGCCCAATCGGCCTTCGTGGACGGCCTGCGCCTGGCAGCGGGAGTAGGCGCGGCGGTCCTCCTGGCCACGGCAGCGGCGGCCTGGTTCCTCCTGAAGCACCAGAAACTGGAAGACGGCAGCGCCCCGTAAGGGGCGCGGGACCCGAGGAGCAGGGCGGCGGTGGCTTTCAGGGGCGCGGGGAACTGCGCGACAAGCCACAGCGCACCCGCAGACGAATGCCCGGCACCCCGCGGCTCGGCAAGAAACGCGGAACGCCCGCCCCGGCGCAGGGGAATGACCCCCACGCCGGTGCGGGCGCACCGAAATCCGCTCAAGCCCCGCCGGGCTACGCCGCCTTCGCCTTCGTGGCGTACATATCCACGTACTCCTGCCCGGACAGCAGCATGACCTCCGTCATCACGGAGTCCGTCACCGCCCGCAGCACATAGCGGTCACGCCCCATGCCGTCGTACCGCGAGAACTCCATCGCCTCGCCGAACCGGACCGTCACCTTGCCGGGCCGCGGCAGACCCTTGCCACCGGGCTGGAGCTTGTCCGTGCCGATCATCGCGAAGGGGACGACGGGCGCACCCGTCATGAGGGTGAGCCGCGCGATGCCCGTACGACCCCGGTACAGCCGCCCGTCGGGAGACCTCGTGCCCTCGGGGTAGATGCCGAAGACCTTGCCGTCGTCCAGAATGCGCCGACCGGTCATCAGCGCCGCGACGCCGCCGCGCCCGCCGTCGCGGTCCACGGGGATCATGCCGACGCCCGTGAAGAACCACGCCATGAGGCGGCCCTTGAGGCCCTTGCCGGTGACGTACTCGTCCTTGCCGATGAAGTACACCGGACGGTTGGCCACCAGCGGCATGATCATCGAGTCGATGAACGTCAGATGGTTTCCGGCCAGAATGACGGGCCCGGTGCCCGGAATGTTCTCGGCGCCTTCTACCCGTGGGCGGAACATCAGGCGCAAGATCGGTCCGAGCACTGCCTTGATGAGCGCTAGACGGGACAACAGGCCCTCCGGTGTCAACGGGTCGACGACGAGTAAATGCAGGTGAGGACGATACTCGCGGGCCACTGCCGTTTGCACATCGGGTTCATGGACTCGATACGCAGTGTTGACCTGATTCTGTGCGGTGTTGCCCAAGGTTGTCGCCTGTGTGACGACCGTATCCCCGTGGGGATGCTGTGGCCCGAAGTAGTGGTCCTTGTCACGCGCACACTTCGCTCTGCGTGGCGGCCGCCGAACGGGTGGCGCCCCTCCCATGGTGCGCCCACTCGCCACGCCGCGTCATCCCGCCGTTCCTTCAGGGGTCTCCCACACGTCACTCCCGGCCACCTACGATCGGTCCCGCTTTGTCAGGTGCAAAGCAGCGGGACATCGGGAGGAGCGCCAATGGCGACGCAGGAATCGGGTCAGCAGCAGCCGGGGACGAGCCCGGGGCGTCGAGCGGTACTGGGGGCGGCGATCCTCGGTGCGGGCACCGCCGCGGTCGGACTGCCCGGCGTGGCAAGAGCCGACGAGCGCCGCGGCGGCGGGCACGGCGGGCATGGCGGATACAAGTCCCTGCCGGTGCCGACGGTCGTCGCGCACCGGGGCACCAGCGGCTATCGGCCGGAACACACCCTGGGCTCGTACCAGCTCGCCCTCGACATGGGCGCGCACGTCATCGAGCAGGACGTGGTGCCCACCAAGGACGGCCATCTCGTATGCCGTCACGAGAACGACATCACCGCGACGACGGACGTCTCGGCACACCCCGAGTTCGCGTCCCGCAAGACCACCAAGTCCGTGGACGGCGCCTCGCTCACCGGCTGGTTCACCGAGGACTTCACGCTCGCCGAGCTGAAGACGCTGCGCGCCAAGGAGCGCATCCCCGGCACCCGCCAGCACAACACCCTCTACGACGGCCGCTGGGACGTCCCCACCCTCGAAGAGGTCCTCCGGTGGGCGGAGAAGGAGGGCCGCAAGCGCGGCAAGCCGGTCTGGCTGCACATCGAGACCAAGCACCCCACGTACTTCCGCAAGCTGGGCCTCGGCCTGGAGGAGCCTCTCGCGAAGCTCCTGCGCCGCTTCGGCCGCCACAAGAAGAACGCGCCGAACTTCCTGCAGTCCTTCGAGCCCAGCAGCATCCAGCGGCTCGCCAAGCTGGTCTCCGGGCCCCGCGTCGTGCTCCTGTCCACCGCGAACTCCCGCCCCTGGGACTTCGTCGAGGCGGGCGACCCGCGCACCGTCGCCGACCTCATCAAGCCCGAGGGCCTGGCGTGGATGGCGGGCTTCGCCCAGGGCATCGGCCCGACCCTCGACCTGGTCATCCCGCGGAAGGCCGACGGCAGCCTCGGCACCCCGACCACGCTGGTCAAGGACGCGCATGCGGCGGGCCTGATCCTGCACCCGTACACGATGCGCAACGAGAACACCTTCCTGCCCGCGAACTTCAGGAAGGGCACCGACCCGAACGCCTACGGCGACGCCTTCGGCGCCTTCAAGGCGTACTTCGAGACGGGCATCGACGGGATCTTCTCCGACAACTGCGACACCGCCCTGCTCGCGGCCGCGGACTTCGTCAACCGGTGAGGTCACGGCCCCGTTTGGGGTGAGAGGCGGCCGCTCCGGAAACCTCGTACCGGAGCGGCCGCGTCCCGCCGGGCATGACGAACGACCTCATCCCCGCGCTCATCCCCACCCTGCGCCCGCTGCTTGCCGCCGAGGCGTCCGCGGAGGCGCTCGGCTCCGGCACGGACCCCGGCGACCTCGAGCAGGCCGTCTGGCTGCGCCTGCTGGAGCGGCTGAAGTCCGAGGGACCGCCCGCCGACCCCGCGCTGTGGCTGCGCGGCGCCGTGCAGTCCGAGGCGCGCCGCACCCGGCGCACCAGCCGCAGGGAAGCGGCGTACGCGACCGAGCCCGCCGACGACACCGAGCGCGGGCCCGAGGAGCGCGCCCTGTCCGCGGACCGGAACCGGACCCTGCACGCCGCGGTGCGCAGGCTGCCCGGGCGCTGCCCCGGCCTCATGGCCGCACTGCTGTCTCCCAAGGACCTCACCTACCGCGAAATCGCAGGGGAGTTGGGAATGTCACAGGGGAGTCTGGGGCCGGAACGTTCCCGATGCCTGGGATGCCTGCGCAGAATGCTGGCGGCGGAGGTTGCGGCTCCTGCACCGTGGGGAATGGAGCGTTAGACAACCGGTGGAGCAGGTGAGCGGGAGGCATGCACACATGGGCATGAGCGTGACCATCTCGGTGGCGGCGGCAGAAGACCAGGACGCTGCGGAGCAGATCCTCAAACTGCAGTACCTCTGCTACCAGAGCGAGGCCGAGATCTACGGCGACTACTCGATCGAACCCCTGACCCAGTCCCTGGAGTCCCTCAGGGGCGAACTGGCCGCGGGCACCGTTCTGGTGGCCCGGCTCGGCGACGAGGTGGTGGCATCCGTGCGCGGCACGGTCGACGCCGACGGCACGGCGCGGATCGGCAAGCTCATCGTCCACCCCAGGATGCAGCGGCACGGCCTCGGCGGCCGCCTGCTCGACGCGATCGAGCTGCGGCTCGGCGCCGCGGGCACGGCCAAGTGCTTCCAGCTCTTCACGGGGCACCGCAGCGAGCAGAACCTGCAGCTCTACAGGAAGCACGGATACGCGGCGGTCAGCAGCCAGCGCGTGGACGACCGTCTCACGGTGGTGACGCTCGCCAAGGACGTGGCCGCGGGGACGTACGTGACCAGCGCCTAGCCGACCGTCGGGGGCGCGGAACAGCTCAGCCCGCGGACGCCTTCCGCGCCCTGTTCAGCCAGAAGATCGCCGTCACGGGCAGGATCACCGGGATGAAGAGATAGCCCATCCCGAAGTCGGACCACACCGTGGCGTCCGGGAAGGCGGACGGCTCCACCAGCGTCCAGGTCCCGACGCCCAGCACGCCCACCAGCTCGGCGGCGCAGCACACCAGCGCCGCCGTGCGGGCGGTCGTCCCGCCGCGCACCAGTGAGTACGTGATGAAGCCGTAGACGAGCCCCGCGACCGCCGACAGCGAGTACGCGAGCGGGGCCTTGTGGAAGTCCGTGGAGATCTGCACGGCCGAGCGGGACACGGCGCCGACCACCATCACGCCGTACAGCCACACCAGCAGGATGCCCGGACCGGTGATCAGCTTCTGGCGGGTGTCACGGGGCCCGCTCTCTTCGCCCACCGTCACCTCAGCCTCCCCAGATGTCGTAGAGCCGCACTTCGAGCACGGCGAGGACCACGCCGCCCGCGGCGACCGTCAGGGAGCCCCAGCGGCTGCGCTCGGCGAGGGACATGAAGCCCGCCGCGGGCACACAGGCGAAAGCGCCGATCAGATACGCCACGAAGATCGTCGTGCCCTGGTCCGCGTGCTCGCCGCGGGCGAGCTGCACGATTCCGGCGATCAGCTGGACGGCGGCCAGGAGGGTCACGATGCCCATCCCGATGAAGTGCCAGTCCTTGGTCGGCTGGTCGCGGTAGGCGGCGAAGCCGCACCATGCGGCGAGGGCGAGCGCGGCCACGGAGGTCGCGATCGTCAGGGCAACAAGCATGTCCGTGACTTTATTACGGGGCCTTCGGCCCGTTGCGCGCGGCCCTCGGCCCGTTGCACGTCCCACGGGGGTGCCCCGTACGCTCGATGACTATGAAGATCCATGCTGACGCGCTCCTGTTCGACAACGACGGCACCCTCATCTCCTCCATGGAGTCGGTGTACCGCTGCTGGTCGCGGTGGGCGCGGGAGTACGGGATCACCGCCGAGGAATTCGCCGCGGTCGAGCTGCACGGGCGCCCCGCCGCCGAGATCGCCGCCGATCTGCTGCCGCCGGAGAAGATCGCCGAGGCCGTCGCCCGCATCGAGGAGCTCGAGGTCACCGACGTCGCGGGCGGCGTCGTCCTGCTGCCCGGCACCCGCGAGCTCCTGGAGTCGCTGCCCGCCGACCGCTGGGCCGTGGTGACCTCCGCGACCCGCGCCCTGGGCGAGGCCCGGCTCGCCGAGGTCGGCCTCAACCCCGGCCTCGTCATCGCCGCCGACGACATCACGCGCGGCAAGCCCGACCCGGAGCCCTTCCTCCTCGCCGCCGACAAGCTCGGCGTCGACCCCGCCCGCTGCGTCGTCTTCGAGGACGCGCCCGCGGGCCTGCGGGCGGGCCGGGCCGCGGGCATGAAGACCGTGGCGTTGACCACAACCCACCAGGCGTCCGAGCTCTTCGCCGACGTGGTGGTGAAGGACCTCTCCGCCGTGTCCGCGCAGGCCACGGCGGGCGGCGTGGAGATCGAGCTCGCCGACTGAACCGTCCGTCCCCGGCGTTCGCAGCCGTCCCACCGCTGTCCGTATACCGGACAGCGGTGGTGGACAGCGACCTCACGCGTGTTTTACTTGGGCCCATGACCACGACGAGCAGCCGCACCCTTGCGACCGAGGCGATCACGACGCCCGGTGCTCGTTGTATGTGTCGAATGTGCGCCTTCTGAGGGCCCCCGCACCACTGAAGAGCCTCGCGCCCCGAAGCGAAGCCGCTGTGCCGCGCTCCTGATCGACGGACCCGTTTGACTCGGTCTCGATGGAGTCGACAAGTCGACGTAGGAAGCGAGCCCGCCCCGCGCACACGTCCTCCGGTTCCACCGCACCACCACCGCGAGAACCGTGCCGCGTTCCGAACGAATGCCCCGTGCCCGGCCACCCCGCGCCGCGCACTCGACAGTGACGGAAACCCCTGTGATCACCACTTCCGGCCTCACCAAGGTCTACCGCTCACGCGGTCGTGAAGTAACCGCCCTCGACGGAGTCGACCTGCACGTCCGCGAGGGCGAGGTGTACGGCGTCATCGGCCAGTCCGGCGCCGGCAAGTCCTCCCTGATCCGCTGCGTCAACCTCCTGGAGCGCCCCACCTCCGGCACCGTGACCGTCGCCGGTCAGGACCTCACCGCCCTGGCGGGCCGCGGCGCCCGCGCGGGCAAGGAGCTGCGCCGGGCCCGCAACCGCATCGGCATGGTCTTCCAGCACTTCAACCTGCTGTCCTCGCGGACCGTGCAGGACAACGTCGAGCTGCCGCTGGAGATCCTCGGCCTCTCCGGCCAGGAGCGCTCCCGCAAGGCCCTCGAACTCCTCGACCTGGTCGGCCTCGCCGACAAGGCCAAGTCCTACCCGGCCCAGCTCTCCGGCGGCCAGAAGCAGCGTGTCGGCATCGCCCGTGCCCTGGCAGGCGACCCGAAGGTGCTGCTCTCCGACGAGGCGACCAGCGCCCTCGACCCCGAGACCACCCGCTCCATCCTCCAGCTCCTGCGCGACCTCAACCAGCAGCTCGGCCTGACCGTCCTGCTCATCACGCACGAGATGGACGTCGTCAAGAGCGTCTGCGACTCCGCCGCCCTCATGGAGCGCGGACAGATCATCGAGTCCGGCACCGTCAGCGAGCTGCTCGCGACGCCAGGATCCGAGCTCGCCGCCGCGCTCTTCCCGGTCAGCGGCGACGCCACCGGCGCCGACCGCACCGTCGTCGACGTGACCTTCCACGGGGAGGCCGCGACCCAGCCGGTCATCTCCCAGCTGTCGCGCACGTACAACATCGACATCTCGATCCTCGGCGCCGCGATGGACACCGTCGCGGGCAAGCAGGTCGGCCGCATGCGCATCGAGCTGCCCGGACGCTTCGAGGAGAACGTCGTCCCGATCGGCTTCCTGCGGGAGCAGGGACTCCAGGTGGAAATCGCGGGCGAAGACCCCGCGCCCACGCCGAAGGACGCGAAGCTGCTGGTCAAGGAAGGTGCCAAGTGACCTGGTCGGAGATGCAGCCCCTGCTGGAGCAGGCCTGTTGGGACACCCTCTACATGGTGGGCTGGTCGACGCTGATAGCCGTCGTCGCCGGACTGCCGCTCGGCGTCCTGCTCGTCCTCACCGAGCGCGGCGGGCTGCTGCAGAACGCCTTCCTGAACAAGGTGATCGGGCAGATCGTGAACATCGCGCGCTCGATGCCCTTCATCATCCTCATGGTCGCCCTGATGGGCTTCACGCGCTGGATCACCGGCACCACGATCGGCCGCGAGGCCGCCCTCGTGCCGCTGGCCGTCGGCGCCATCCCGTTCTTCGCGCGCCTGGTCGAGACCTCCATCCGTGAGGTCGACGGCGGGCTCGTCGAGGCCGTGCAGTCGATGGGCGGCTCCACCTGGACCGTCGTGCGCAAGGTCCTCGTCCCCGAGTCGCTGCCCTCGCTGATCTCGGGCGCCACCACCACGATCGTCGCGCTCATCGGCTACTCCGCCATGGCGGGCACGGTCGGCGGCGGCGGCCTGGGCGACCTCGCCCTGCGCTACGGCTACCAGCGCTTCGAGACCGAGCTGATGTGGATCACCGTGGCGATCCTCGCCGTGGTCATCTCGATCATCCAGTTCGCGGGCGACTTCGCGGCCCGCCGACTGCACAAGCGCGGCGGCGGCTCCGGACCGCTGCTGCTGTTCCGGCCGCTGCGGGGCGTACTGCCCGGCACCGCCGCCGCCGAATCGGTCACCAAGACCGGCTGACGCAACGGTCACCAGGACTTCCCCGCGCACCCCGCGGGGCTGCACCACCCATGGAGAAAGGCACTTTTCGTGCGTAACACCGCCAAGATCACCACCGCTGTCCTCGCCGCCGGAGCCCTCACCCTCGGGCTCTCGGCCTGTGGCTCCGACAAGGGCTCCGCCGCCGACAAGGACGGCAAGCTCATCGTCGCCGCGACGCCGATGCCGCAGGGCGAGATCCTGGACTTCGTCCAGAAGAACCTCGCCAAGAAGGCCGGTCTCGACCTCGAGGTGAAGGAATTCACCGACTACGTCACGCCGAACACGGCCGTGGAGCAGGGCGAGGTCTTCGCCAACTACTTCCAGCACAAGCCGTACCTGGACGACTTCAACAAGAAGCGCGGCACGGACATCGTGCCCGTTCCGGGAGCCACGGTGCACCTGGAGCCGCTCGGCGTCTACTCCAAGAAGGTCAAGAAGCTCGGCGAGCTGAAGAACGGCGCCACCGTCGCCATTCCGAACGACACCACCAACGAGGCCCGCGCGCTCAAGCTCCTCGCGGACAACGGCATCATCGAGCTCAAGAAGGGCGTGGGCTACGAGGCCACCCCCAAGGACATCGCCAAGAACCCCAAGAACATCTCGTTCAAGGAGCTCGAAGCCCCCACGGTGCCCCGCACCCTGAGCGATGTCGACGCCGCGGTGATCAACGGCAACTACGCCTTGGAGGCCAAGCCCGCGCTCAGCCCCGCCAAGGACGCCATCGTCGCCGAGCCCGCCAAGGGCAACCCCTACGGCAACTTCCTCGCCGTGAAGAAGGGCGATGAGAACGACCCGCGCGTGAAGAAGCTCGCCAAGCTCCTCACCTCGCCCGAGGTCAAGAAGTTCATCGACGAGAAGTACGACGGCGCCGTCGTCGCGGCGTTCTGACCGTGCGTACGTCCGCCATCGCCGCCGCGGCGGGGACCCTGACCCTGGCTCTGGGCCTCACCGCGTGCGGCGGGGACGCCAGGAGCGACGACAAGCTCGTGGTCGGGGCCACACCGACCCCGGCCGGTGAAGTCCTCACGTACATCCAGCAGAACCTCGCGAAGAAGGCGGGCCTCGACCTCCAGATCACGGAGTTCACGGACTACGTCACGCCGAACACCGCGCTCCAGGAGGGCTCCCTCGACGCCAACCTGTACCAGCACACCCCGTACCTCGAAGACTTCAACGAGTCGAAGAAGACGGACCTGGTACCGGTCACCGAGGTGTACCTGCCTCCCATGGGCGTGTACGCGAAGAAGATCAAGGACGTCGCGAAGCTCCCCGAAGGGGCCACCGTCGGCGTTCCGAACGACACGACCAACGAGGGACGGGCGCTCCAACTGCTCGCCTCCCAGGGCCTCATCGGGCTCAAGAAGGGCGTCGGCGGAACCGCGACGCCCGAGGACATCACGTCCAACCCGAAGAAGCTCACCGTCAAGCCGCTCGAACCGGCGCAGCTGCCGCGCTCGCTCGACGACCTCGACGCGGCGGTCATCAACAACAACTACGCGCTCGACGCCCGGCTGAGCCCCAAGAAGGACGCCATCCTCCTTGAGTCCTCGAAGGGCAATCCCTACAACAACGTCCTCGCCGTGAAGAAGGGCGACAAGGACGACCCGCAGGTCCAGAAGCTGGCCGAACTGCTGCGGTCGCCCGAGGTGAAGAAGTTCATCGAGGACAAGTACAAGGGGTCCGTCCTGCCCGTCGAGACGGGCTGACCGGCCTCCCGCGCGCGTGACGCCAACGGGGTCCTCTCCGCCATCCGGAGAGGACCCCGTGGTGCGTCTGTGCCCGTGCATGCTGCATGCTGGGCACTTCAGAAGACCGAAAGGTGAAGGTCCTTCAGGTCTATGAAGGGTATGGAGCGGCGCATGACTACAGCCTCCTCGGGCAAAGCGGGCACATCGGGGTTCCCCGACATCTCCATCAGCACGGAGCGGTTGATGCTGCGCCCTCTCGAAGAGGCGGACGTCTCCGCGTACGCGGAGATGATGAACGACGAGCTCGTCACGGCCTGGACCGCCGTGCCCCAGCCCTACACCGAGGCCGACGCGCGCGACTGGATCGCCCGCCTCGCCCCCGCCGAGCGCTCCGAGGGCCGCGGCATCGTCCTCGCCGTCACCGAGTTCCTCACCCAGCGTCTTGTCGGCATCATCCAACTCCGGGGCACCGACTGGCGGGTGCGCTCCACCGAGCTGAACTACGTCGTCGCCCCCTGGGCCCGCGGCGAGGGGTACGCCTCCGAGGCGGCGCTCGCCACCGCCCAATGGCTCTTCCACGACCAGCAGTTCGAACGCATAGAGCTGCGCACCGCCGCCGACAACACCGCGGCCCAGCAGGTCGCGCAGAAGATCGGCTGCATCAGCGAGGGCGTCCTGCGCGGCGCCTGGATAGCGCGCGCGAGGAACGGCGGCGATCCGTTCGGCGGCTGGCTCGAGCAGCGCACCGACCTCATCGTGTGGAGCCTGCTCCCCGAAGATCTCGAGGGCGTCTCCGAGAGCCTCGCCGACAGCCGATTCTCCGCCTACTCCGACTGGAACTGAGTATCGGTCCCAGCAGGTACGCTCGCCCCGGGCCGCGTGCCCACCGCGCCCCAGCGGATGCCGCCCCGCACTGACGACCCGCGAGAACCCAGGAGACAGACGACGATGGCCGACCGGGTCACGGTGATCGGCTGGGACGGCACGCCGCTGACCGCCGCGGCACGCTCCGCGCTCAGCGCCGCGACGCTCGTGGCGGGCGCGGGCCACCACCTGGCGCTGGACGAGCTCCCGGCCCGCGCCGAAAGGATCCGCCTCGGCAGCGTGGGCCTCGCCGCCCGCCGCATCGCCGCCCACCGCGGCACCGCCGTCGTGCTCGCCGACGGCGACCCGGGCTTCTTCGGTGTCGTACGCACCCTGCGCGCCCCGGAATTCGGCCTTGAGGTCGAGGTGGTGCCCGCCGTCTCCTCCGTCGCCCAGGCCTTCGCCCGCGCGGGCATGCCGTGGGACGACGCCGAGGTCGTGGTCGCCCACCGACGCACCCTGCGCCGCGCGGTCAACGTCTGCCGCGCCCACAACAAGGTCGCCGTCCTCACCTCGCCCGGCGCGGGCCCCGCGGAACTCGGCCTGCTGCTCCAGGGCGTCCACCGCACCTTCGTGATCTGCGAGGAGCTCGGCACCGAACGCGAGCAGGTCTCCGTCGTCACCTCCGACAAGGCCGCCGACCACGCCTGGCGCGACCCGAACGTCGTGATCGTCATCGGCGGCGCCGCCGCGGCCGCCGACACCGGCTGGATCATGGGGCGGGAACCGGGCGCGGGCCCGCGCGGCTGGGCGCTGCCCGCCGCGGAGTACGGCGGCGACATCTGGCTCGGCGAGGGGGAGAGCGACCGGCTGCGGGCCGCACAGCTCGCACGGCTCGGCCCGCGCGCGGGAGACCTCGTCTGGGACATCGGCTGCGGCAGCGGCGCCTTCACCGCGGAGGCGGCGCGCTTCGGCGCCGCGGTGATCGCCGTCGACAGCGACCCCGACGCCCTCGGCCGCACGACGGCCGCCGTCCGCCGCTTCGGCGTGCAGGCGCAGACCGTGCACGGCATCGCTCCGCACATCCTCGAAGACCTGCCCGAACCCGATGTCGTACGGGTCGGGGGCGGGGGAGCCGCGGTGGTCTCCGCGGTCGCCGACCGCCGTCCGGAACGCATCGTGACCCACGCCGCGACACGCGACGCCGCCGAACTCATCGGCAGGGATCTGAGCGAGCACGGATACGCCGTCGAATGCGCCCTCCTGCAATCCGTGGAGCTCGACACACGGGCTTGGCGGGAGGAGAAGCGGACCGTGGTGTTCCTGCTCTCGGGGCGGCTGCCCGACCGTTCCCCGTGACCCTGTCGGCGCGCGGTGCGGGGTAGGCTGGCCGATCGTTGTACTGCACCCGGGCGCCCAGCAGTTCGTTGGTCAATGTCCGGAAAGCTCGCCCGTTTTTGGGGGGTGTGTGGTAAGGCATGACCGGAGGATGCGCAACGTGGCGCAGTCCACAGCGGGCCGTGGCCGATCAAGCTGCCACGGCGGCGGACCGACAGGGACAATGCCTGTTGTCCGGCGCGCGGTTCGTGCCGCGGGGCGCGCACGCTCGTTGAGGATGACGGGCGGTTGGTGCGCCGCTCCGGGCAATGGGGCCTCCCCGGCCGAACGAAGGCTGAGGGGCGGTCGAAGAAGCACTAACCGATGGGCGAGGGGTTACGCATGACCGACACCGGCCAGGTCCCGGGTGAGGGGCTGCCGGAGGGCGCAGGCAGTGGTGTGCCTTCCGGGCCCGTGCAGGGCATGGGGGCGCAGCAGCCGGGCGGTCCCGCTCCGGGTGCGTATACCTTCGTAGACGCCGCCGACCCCTCCGACCCCTCTGCCCCCGCCGCTCCTGCCGATGAGGACGACCTGCTGCTGATGCCGGGCGCCCAGGGCGCGTGGGGCGACGGGCTCGTGGCGCCGGGCCACGTCCAGGCGCCCGGCCACGGTCAGGCACCCGCTTACGGCCACCTTCCGGGGCAGGCCGCGGAGGGGCAGCAGCCGGTGGGGCAGGCCGGGTACGCCGGTCAGGCAGCCCCTGCCGCCCACGCCGCCCATCAGCCGGGGCCGCACGAGACGTCAGGCAGGGACAGCGGTTCGGTCGATCTGAACGGCATCCGGCTGCCCGGCAGCACGCCCGCTCCCTCCCACCCCGGTCCCGCCCGTCGTCCGCTGCACCGCGGCCCGTCGGGTCCGGCCGTACCGGACGGCTCGGGGAGCCCGGTGCGTTCGCTCGCCGACCGTGGTCCCGCGGGTGCGTCGCCCGCACCGCAGCACGCCGTACCGGCACGCCATGCGGGGCCGCCGACCGGGCCCGAGTACCTCGACATTCCGCGGGACGACGCGGGGCTGCCGCTGCCCGGCCCGCAGCTCGGTGAGATCCCGCCGCAGGGCGGTTCGCCGTGGGCGCCGCTGAGACAGGGGCAGGACCAGGAGCAGACCGGGCAGGGAGCGTACCCCGCACCAGCAGAAACGGTCGTCCCGGACGTCCCAGGCATCGCAGATGCCACGGGAGCCGTATCCGTCGCACCTGCACCACAGACCACAGAAGCGCCGCAGGCCACAGAAGCGCCGCAGGCCACGGAGGCGCCGCAGGGCGCAGAAGCACTACAGCCCGCAGAGGCACCGCACGCCCAGGGCTCCGCCTCCTTCGTACTGCCCGCTGAGGCGCAGTACGCCGCGGCCGACGCCGCCGGTCCCGCCGCCCCCGCGTTCCCGCACGCCGCGGACGCCGGTGCCGGTCAGGCCGCCCCGGCGGCGCAGCAGGGCGCCGAGCTCGGCCAGGTCCCGGCGGAGGAGCAGCAGTTCCCGGTGGCGGAACAGCAGTTCCCCGGGGCGGAGCAGCCCGCGTTCGCCCAGGCCGTGCCCGCCGCCGTCGGGCAGCCCGCGTTCGCCGTCGCCTCCGCCCAGCCGTGGGACGGCGCACCGCTTCCGCACGCCGACGAAGCCGCTCAGCCCGGCTTCGCCCCCGAGGCCAGGCACGCCGCGCCGGGCCCGCGCCAGCCCGAGGGACAGACCCCGCAGGGCCCCGGTGAGTTCGACGGCGCCCAAGGCCCCGCGCCCATCGGCCAGTTCGTGCCGGTCGACGGCTCGGTCCCGACCACGCCCCACCTGGCCCCGACGCCGCCGCACCCGATGGTCGTCACCCAGGAGGACCCGCCCGCCGACGCCCACGAGGCGCCGACCGCGGCAGACGCGATCGCCGAACCCCCGGCAGCAGCCGAGGCCCCGGTCGCCGAGCCCGTCGTCCCCGAAGGCTCCGCGCCCGCCGACGTGACGCCCGACGCCGACCAGCAGGCCGCCGCCGTGCCTGCCCCGCGCGACGGCGCCCAGCCCACGACGCCGCCCGCCGCCGAACCGTCTCCCGCGCCGGAGACGCCGGAGACGGCAGTGGCAGTGCAGGAGACGGCAGCGCAGGAGAGCGCCGGGAGCGAGCCGCTCCCGGTGGACAGGCTGGTGGCGGCCGGGACCGCGGAGACCCCCCAGGGCCCGCCCGTCTCCGGTGTGCCCCGTATTGTCTCCTCAGCGGCGGCTCCGACCGAGTTCCCGGCCGCCCCCGAGACGGCCGACCCGGCCGACGAGTTGGACGAGGCCGACGAAGTCATCTCGTTCGAACCGATCGAAGCGAACGAAGTGACCGAAGTGGCCGAAGCACCCGAGATGGCCGAAGCGCCTGAAGCATCCGCACCCGCGCCTGCCCACGCGGCCGCGCCTGCGCCCGCACCCCTGCCCGAGACGGTCGAGGGCCCCGAGCTCCTCGCACCCGCCGCCGCGCCGGAAGCCCCCGAGGCGGGTGACGCCCAGGACGCCGAAGCCCCGGAGATCCTGATGGTCGCGCCCGCGGCGGCCGCCAACGCCCTGGCGCCCCTGGCAGAGGCAGAGGCAGCGGAAGAAGCACCGGCAGAGGCACTCGTAGACGCAGACGCAACCGCGGATGCGGACGCCGTCGCGGACGCCGAGCCCGCCGCATCCCCCGGCACCGCCGCCCCGGGCTACGGCGACGCCGAGCGCGAGGCCGTCCTGCGCGTGATGCGCGAGCGCCGCGACATCCGCAACGGCTTCCGCAGCGACGCCATCCCGCACGAGGTGCTGCTCCGCGTCCTGGAGGCCGCGCACACCGCCCCGTCGGTAGGCCACTCCCAGCCCTGGGACTTCGTCGTCATCAAGTCCGCCGACACCCGGCGCTCGATGCACGAACTGGCCATGCGCCAGCGCGACGCGTACGCCAAGTCCCTCCCCAAGGGCCGCGCGAAGCAGTTCAAGGAACTGAAGATCGAGGCCATCGTCGACACGCCGGTGAACATCGTCGTCACCGCCGACCCGACCCGCGGCGGCCGCCACACCCTCGGCCGCCACACCCAGCCGCAGATGGCCCCCTACTCCTCCGCGCTCGCCGTCGAGAACCTCTGGCTCGCCGCGCGCGCCGAAGGCCTCGGGGTCGGCTGGGTCAGCTTCTTCGACGAGCGCGAGATGGTCCGCGCCCTCGGCCTGCCCGAGCACCTCGAAGTCGTCGCCTACCTGTGCGTGGGGTACGTCGACGAGTTCCCGGACGAGCCCGAGCTGATGCAGGCGGGCTGGTCCAAGCGCCGCCCGCTGTCCTGGGTCGTCCACGAGGAGACGTACGGCCGTCGCGCCCTGCCCGGCGAGGACCCGCACGACCTGCTCGCCGAGACCGTCTCCAACATCCGCCCGCTGGACGCCAAGGCGCTCGGCGAGGCGTGGGAACGCCAGAAGCGGATGACGAAGCCGCCGGGCGCCCTCGGCATGCTGGAGATCATCTCCGCCCAGCTCTCCGGCCTCTCCCGGATGTGCCCGCCGCCCATCCCGGAGCCCGCGGCCGTCGCGATCTTCGCGGGCGACCACGGCGTGCACGCCCAGGGCGTCACCGCCTGGCCCCAGGAGGTGACCGCGCAGATGGTCGCCAACTTCCTCGGCGGCGGCGCGGTCTGCAACGCCTTCGCCAACCAGGTGGGCGCCGAGGTCTGCGTCATCGACGTGGGCGTGGCGAGCGAACTGCCCGCCACCCCCGGCCTGCTGCCCCGTAAGGTCCGCGCGGGCACGGCCGACATGACGACCGGGCCCGCCCTGTCCCGCGAAGAGGTCAAGGCGGCCATCGAGGTCGGCATCGAGACGGCCCGCGACCTCGTGGCCGCGGGCAACAAGGCGCTGCTGACCGGCGAGATGGGCATCGCGAACACCACCGCGTCCGCCGCCCTCATCTCCGTCTACACCGACACCGACGCCGCCGAGGTCACCGGCCGCGGCACGGGCATCAACGACGAGATGCACACCCGCAAGGTCGAGGTGGTCCGCCGCGCCCTGGACCTGCACAAGCCCGACCCCGCGGACCCGATCGGCGTCCTCGCGGCGATCGGCGGCCTGGAGCACGCGGCCATGGTGGGCCTGCTCCTCGGCGGTGCGTCCCTGCGTACGCCGGTGATCCTGGACGGAGTCAGCGCCGGTGCCGCCGCCCTGGTGGCCCGCGCCATCGCCCCCGAGGTCCTCGCGGCCTGCATCGCCGGTCACCGCAGCGCGGAGCCGGGCCATGTGGCGGCCCTGAACAAGCTGGGCCTGCGCCCGCTGGTCGACCTGGACCTCCGCCTCGGCGAGGGCACGGGCGCGCTCCTGGCCCTGCCGGTCGTCCAGAGCGCCGCCCGCGCCATGCACGAGGTGGCCACCTTCGACTCGGCGGGCGTCACCGAGAAGTAGTGCCCGAGCCGGAGGACTGTTCCGGCAATTCGGGATCGGGCGGGGCTCGGGGGAGAACCCCGGCCCCGCCCCGGCCATACTGAACCCGCACGTCATAGGGCCGCTCCAGCGCCGCAGCGGCAGCCGTAACGCCCGTACGAGGAGCCACCCCGCCATGGCCGAAAACCCCGCCTACCCCGTAGGCCTCCGCCTGACCGGCCGCCGTGTCGTCGTCCTCGGCGGCGGCCAGGTCGCCCAGCGCCGCCTCCCGGCCCTCATCAAGGCGGGCGCGGACATCACCCTCGTGTCCCCCTCGGCCAAGCCCTCCGTGGAAGCGATGGCCGACGCGGGCGAGATCACCTGGACCAGGCGCAGGTACGAGACCGGCGACCTCCAGGACGCCTGGTACGCCCTGATCGCCACCAGCGACCCCGACGCGAACACCCGCGCCTCCGCCGAGGCCGAGCAGCACCGCGTCTGGTGCGTGCGCTCCGACGACGCCGAGGCGGCCACCGCCTGGACCCCCGCCACCGGCCGCTCCGAGGGCGTCACCGTCGCGGTCCTGTCCAGCGACATCCAGGACCGCGACCCCCGCCGCACCGCCGCCATCCGCGACGCGGTCGTCGAGGGCCTGCGCGACGGCAGCCTCGTCGCCCCGCACCTGCGCACCCGGACCCCCGGCGTCGCCCTGGTCGGCGGCGGCCCCGGCGACCCCGACCTGATCACGGTCCGCGGCCGACGCCTGCTCGCCGCCGCGGACGTCGTCATCGCCGACCGGCTCGGCCCCCGCGACCTGCTCGACGAGCTTCCGCCGCACGTCGAGGTCATCGACGCCGCGAAGATTCCGTACGGGCGGTTCATGGCCCAGGAGGCGATCAACAACGCCCTGATCGAGCACGCCAAGCAGGGCAAGGCCGTCGTCCGCCTCAAGGGTGGCGACCCCTACGTCTTCGGGCGCGGCATGGAGGAGGCCCAGGCGCTCGCCGAGGCGGGCATCGCCTGCACGGTGGTCCCCGGCATCTCCAGCTCGATCTCCGTCCCCTCGGCCGGTGGCATCCCGGTCACCCACCGCGGCGTCGCCCATGAGTTCACCGTGGTCAGCGGCCATGTGGCGCCGGACGACGAGCGTTCCCTGGTCGACTGGGAGTCCCTGGCCAAGCTGCGCGGCACCCTCGTGATCCTCATGGGCGTCGACAAGATCGGCAAGATCGCGGAAGCCCTGGTCGCTCACGGCAAGGCCGCCGACACCCCCCTCGCCCTGATCCAGGAGGGCACCACGGCGGCCCAGCGCCGCGTCGACGCGACGCTCGGCACGGTCGCCGAGGCGGTGCGCACCCACGAGGTGCGGCCCCCGGCCGTCATCGTCATCGGCGACGTGGTGAAGGTGGGGCTCCCGGGCCCCGCGTGACCGGCCCAGGAACCCCGCCGTACACGCCGCCCTCGAACACCCGCACGTAACCAGCGGTAACAGAACCCTTCCCGAGCCGTTGGCACCACACCCAGGACAAGGCAGTATCACCCTGTGGCTGATCTCATCACCGTCGACGACCCCGACGACCCCCGCCTGCGCGACTACACAGGCCTGACCGACGTCGAGCTGCGCCGCAAGCGCGAACCGGCCGAGGGCCTGTTCATCGCGGAGGGCGAGAAGGTCATCAGACGGGCCAAGGACGCGGGCTACGAGATGCGCTCGATGCTGCTCTCGGCCAAGTGGGTCGACGTCATGCGCGACGTCATCGACGAACTCCCGGCCCCGGTGTACGCGGTCAGCCCCGACCTCGCCGAGCGGGTCACCGGCTACCACGTGCACCGCGGCGCCCTCGCCTCCATGCAGCGCAAGCCGCTGCCCACCGCCGACGAGCTCCTCTCGACCACCCGCCGCGTGGTCGTCATGGAGGCGGTCAACGACCACACCAACATCGGCGCGATCTTCCGCTCCGCCGCCGCGCTGGGCATGGACGCGGTCCTGCTCTCCCCGGACTGCGCGGACCCGCTCTACCGCCGCTCGGTGAAGGTCTCGATGGGCGCCGTCTTCTCGGTCCCGTACGCCCGCCTGGAGTCCTGGCCCAAGGGCCTGGAAGGCGTGCGCGAGGCCGGGTTCAACCTCCTCGCGCTCACCCCGGACGAGAAGGCCAAGTCCCTGGACGAGGTGGCGCCGCACCGCATGGACCGCGTCGCGCTGATGCTCGGCGCCGAGGGCGACGGTCTCTCCACACAGGCGCTGGTCGCCGCCGACGAATGGGTCCGCATCCCGATGGCCCACGGCGTGGACTCGCTCAATGTGGGCGCGGCGGCGGCGGTCGCGTTCTACGCGGTGGCGACGGGCCGCCCGCAGCTCTGACGAGGCGAACCCGACAGGGCGACGCGCTACGGCACGCCCCCTCAGCCCCGAGCGCCGTGCCCCAGCTCGCCCTGTCGAGTGCCTGACTGCTGCTGTTGCACCTGCTGGTGGTGTACGTCCGTGTCCCCGAGGCTCCGCGCGGGCCCCTGGCACCCCTGGGCCGCCGCGATGCCGAGTGCGACCAGCAGCGTCACGACCACGAACACGAAGATCCGCTGCCGCAGCAGCCGCGGATTGGCGGGCCCTCTCCGGCCCGTACCCGTGGTGCGCGGCCCCTGGCGGCCGGTGCCGCTGCGCGGGGCGGTCCTGCTGCCCGAGCGCGTCGTGTTGCGGGGCCCCGAGGGGCGGGAGCCGGATCGCGGGGCGTTGGGCCGGGACGAGCCGGTCCGCGACGGGCCCGAGCGCGGCGGGGGAGTGGCTCCGGGGGCGGCGCGCCGCTGGGTGCGCTCGTCCAGATAGCTCTCGGCGAGTCGGCCGGTGGGCCGGTCGTGGTCCTGGCGGGGCGCGGGCGGGCGGACGTCGGCGATCCCCTGGGCCTCGCGGGCTGCGATCTCCTTCAGCCTGAGCGACAGTTGGAGCGTGCTGGGCCGCTCCTCCGGGTCCTTGGCGAGGCAGGCCCTGATCAGCGGCGCGAGCGCGTCGGGCACGCCGTGCAGCTGTGCCTCCTCGTGGACCACGCGGTAGAGCATGACCTCGGAACTGCCGTGTCCGAAGGGCGAGTCCGCCATGCCCGCGTAGGCGAGCGTGGCGCCGAGGGCGAAGACGTCGGTGGCGGGCGTCACGGCGGCGCCGCGCACCTGTTCGGGAGCGAGGAAGCCTGGCGATCCCACGGCGGTGCCCACGTGCGTCAGGGTGGAGGCGCCGGTCGCCCACGCGATGCCGAAGTCGATGATCCGCGGCCCCTTCGGGGACAGCAGGATGTTCGACGGCTTGAGGTCGCGGTGCACGACACCGGCTTCGTGCACGGCGACGAGCCCCTCGGCGAGCGCCGAGCCGACCACCGCGACGTCCGCCGCGGACAGCGGTCCTTCGGCGGCGACCTTGTCGTGCAGGGAGGGTCCGGGGACGTACTGGGTGGCGAACCACGGGCGGTCCGCGTCGAGGTCGGCGGCGACGAGCCGCGCGGTACAGCCGCCACGGATGCGCCGGGCGGCCGAGACCTCCCGGGCGAACCGCGACCGGAACTCCTGATCCTCCGCCAGGTCGGGCCGGATCACCTTCAGGGCGACGCGCTGCCCCCGCCGGTCCGACCCCAAATAGACGACCCCCATGCCGCCGGCGCCCAGGCGCCTGTGCAACCTGAACGAGCCGACGACACGCGGGTCCTCGCGCCGGAGCCGCATCATCGCCATGTCCATCCCCGCTACCCGGTCCGTCTGACGAGCCACAGCTTACGTTTCCGCGGCCGGGCACGTGCAGAGGCCGCGCCCTCGTGGGGCGACCGATTGTCCGTGCCGGACGCGAAATTTGAAGAGTGGTCAGAGGACGGGGAACAAGGGGGCGTTGTCACCTCCCCCCTGACCAACCATCCACCACTGAAGGGAGATTGATCCCGTGCGGGGCGATCGCGTGGAGACGGCCACGGAGGCCGGTGGTACGCCCCGGACGTACGAAGTGCTGGTGAGCCGGACCGGTCGGCGGGTGGAGACGGTGGTGCGCAGGGGGGTGGTGGAAGTGAGGGAAGTCACCTGGGGGCCGGTGTTCCCCGAGGTCACGGCCGCCCCCTCGGGGAAGACCCTGAGTCCTAGGACCACGTCCTAGGACCCCGTCTCCACCCACGGGAGTACATGCACGTCGATCGGTCATCCTCCGGGAGGCCCGGCATTCGATACGAGGGCATGACGCCCGGGACTTCCCGCAGACCTAGATTTGAGGTCAAGCGGCGGGTGTAGCACTCGTCCCCCGAGGTCAGACACTCGCCGCTGCCAAAACCACATCGAAGCGGTCAGGAGAGGAACCATGGCGGACACGGCACCGCGGACCATGATCCGCACGCAAGGGCGCAGGTTCTCCGCGTTCGGCGTCCGCCCGTCCGGCACGCGCCATCCCTTGGTGGCGACGGCCATGGTCCTCCCCCTGGCAGCCCTGCTCGTGGTCGTCTTCGGCGGCTGGGAAGCAGTGGTCACACAAGCGTCGTCCGTGGGCGTGATGCTGGGGCGCTGAGCGGCGCCCCAGGCCCGGAAGAGCGGTCCGGGCGGGGACATCCGGCCATGAAACCCCGTGGGGACGGGGGTGCGGCGGACGGCAGAATGCCCGCGCAGCTGGGGAGCTGCGCGGGCATTGCCATGTCTGGCGGGGCGCCTGACGGGTGCGGACGCCCGGCGCGGCCCTGCGGCCGCAGCCACACCTGCGGGAGCCCCCGGCGGGGCCGCGCCGCAGCCTGCGCCCGCGCCCGGCACGACGGGGTCGGGCGCGTGGAGGCCGCGCCGGTCCGGGCCCCGCACACCTCACGCGGCGCACCCCGTGCCTGCCGCCACAGCCCGGTCGAGAAGCTGTCCCGGCGGCACGTAGCCGCCGCCCCCTGCCACTCGACGAGGCGCCCAACCATCCACAGGCCCAGCAGGCCCAGCAGGCCCAGCAGGCCCAGCAGGCCCAGCAGGCCCAGCAGGCCCAGCAGGCCCAGCAGGTCCAGCAGGTCCAGCAGCCCCGCGGCCGCCGTACCCCCGGCGGGCTTCTCCGGCCGGTGCGCTCTCCGAGGGGCCCCGCGCCCCGACGCCACACGGCAGGGGTCGCTGGTGAGGGACGGTTCGGCCGTGTGTGACCGCTGCCCCGCCCTTGCCGCTCGGCGACCCGGCGCACCCCTCCGAGGGCCTCGCGGCCCCTGCGGCCCCACACTCCCGGCGGGCTTCTCCAGCCGGTGCGCCCTCCGAGGGGCCCGCGCCCCGACGCCACACGGCAGGGGTCGCTGGTGAGGGACGGTTCGGCCGTATGTGACCGCTGCCCCGCCCTTGCCGCTCGGCGACTCGGCGCACCCCTCCGAGGGCCTCGCGGCCCCTGCGGCCCCACACTCCCGGCGGGCTTCTCCAGCCGGTGCGCCCTCCGAGAAGCCCCGCGCTCCTCCGCCGCACGGCAGAGGCAGTGCGGTTGAGGGAATGGTCCTGCCTTGCGTGGCAGCCGCCCCCTGTCGGTCGACGACGCGACGCAACCCTCCTCAGGCCCAGCAGCCCCACAGCCCCAAGACCTCTGCGACCCCCACACCCCCCGCAAGTCTCTCCAGCCGGAGTCCCCCCGAGCGCCCCCACACCCCCACCAAAGGTGACCTCCCAAGCCCCCCAGGGGTGGGAACCGCCCAGTCAAGCCCAGCGCCGCGACTACGCTTCGGCGGTGCGCCCGACCACCCACGGAAGCCCCGTGACCACCGCCATCCTCCCCGCCCTCGTCGCCGAGGCCCGCGCCGTCGTCCACCGTCTGCCCGGTGAGGTCTGCGTCTGTGGGAGTGGGGACGTGGTGCTTGCGGATCGTGTGGATGCCACGGTCGTCCGGCACGGGGGCGTCGTCGCCAAGGCCCACGCCGAGGACACCGATCCCGGGGACCTCGCCGTGCGCCTCGGCGTGGCCGCCGGGATGGCCGACGTGCTTCTCGCCCCCGCCGCGACCACCGCCGCCCGCCTCCACGGCCGCCTCGTCACCTTCTGGCCGCACGGGACCCCGGTCGACCGCGACGACCCGGACTCCGCGCCCTGGGAAGCCGCCGCCACCCTGCTCGCGCGCCTGCACGCCACGCCGCCGGACGCGCTGCCGGACCCGCTCCCGCCCATGCGCGGGCCCGTCAAGGCCGCCCGAGCGGTGGCGCGGCTCCGCGCGGCGGGTCCGCACCCGGCCACATCTGCGGTCCTGGGCGCCTGGGCGGGGCTGCCGCCCTGGGCCCGCGCGGAGGTTCCCTCGCCCGGAACCTCGCGCCTGTGCCACGGCGACCTCCACCTGGGCCAGCTCGTGCGCGCCCCCGAGGGGCACTGGCTCCTCATCGACGTGGACGACCTCGGTGGGGGAGACCCCGCGTGGGACCTGGCGCGACCCGCCGCCTGGTTCGCGTGCGGCCTGCTCTCCCCGGAGGAGTGGACCCGCTTCCTGGACGCCTACCGGAGCGCCGGTGGCCCCGCGGTGCCCGCGGACGGCGCCGACCCCTGGCCCGCCCTGGACGTCCCGGCCCGCGCGCTGACCGTGCAGACCGCCGCCCTCGCGATCGCCAAGGCCGTCGCAGCCGACCGCCCCCTGGACGAGGTGGAACAGGCACTGGTGGATGCCTGCGCCCGGATGGGCGGAGTGGACGCCCGCCCGCCGGAGTTGGGCCCGGACGCGACGAAGTAGGGTGCAACGCACCGTAGCCGGGCAGTCTTCCGGCGAAGCAGTCACCATCGGCGAGGAGTTGAGCCGTCCATGCAGTGCCCCAAGTGTCATGCACCAATGCACACGTACAACCGCAATGGCGTCCAGATCGAGCAGTGCAACAACTGCCGCGGGATATTCCTCGACTACGGCGAGCTGGAGTCCCTGACCCGTCTGGAGTCGCAGTGGGGGCAGCAGCCCCCGCCGCCGCCCGCCCCGCCGGCCCCCCAGGGTTACCCCCCGGCCCAGGCTCCCGCCTGGGGCGTCCCGCACGGCGGTCATGGCGGCCACGGAGGTCACGGTGGGCACGGCGGTCACTACGGCCACGACAAGCGCCACAAGAGCTTCGGGCACATGCTCTTCTCGTCCTGAGTGAACTGCGTGAACTGCGTGAACTGAACGTTCCCGGTGAACGACGAAGCCCCGGTCGTGGAGACGACCGGGGCTTCGTGCGAATGGTGCGCGATACTGGGATTGAACCAGTGACCTCTTCCGTGTCAGGGAAGCGCTCTCCCGCTGAGCTAATCGCGCGGGTGGACCTGCATGTGCTGCGTACTACGTGCGCGATACTGGGATTGAACCAGTGACCTCTTCCGTGTCAGGGAAGCGCTCTCCCGCTGAGCTAATCGCGCGGGACGACCCTCATGAAGACGACTGACGGCCTTCTTGAAGATCCAGTGGACGATACTGGGATTGAACCAGTGACCTCTTCCGTGTCAGGGAAGCGCTCTCCCGCTGAGCTAATCGTCCTTGGAGGTGGAGACGGGATTTGAACCCGTGTAGACGGCTTTGCAGGCCGTTGCCTCGCCTCTCGGCCACTCCACCAGGAGTATGAGGGTTCGGGAAGATCCCCCACGATCCTGCGAGCGGACGACCAGGTTCGAACTGGCGACCTCAACCTTGGCAAGGTTGCGCTCTACCAACTGAGCTACGTCCGCTTGTCTTTCCCGGTCCGCTTGCGCGTCCCGGCGACGTGTTGAACTCTAGCGGATTCCTGGGCCAGTACAAAAACGCGTTTGCGCAGCGTGCTGCGCTGTCCCTGGTCCAGGGCGCCGCCGACGCACCGGTCATAGACTCGCAGCCGTGCACAACCCCCCTCTGACATCGTCTCCCGCGCTCCCGCCCATGGCGCGCTTCGGCCGTCTCGTGGCCACCGGACTACGCGACGTGACCAGCGACCCGGCCGCCCTGGACTCCACCGGCTTCTGGGCGGTGTCCGCGGACTTCGAGGGGGGCATGGTCTGCGCCCGCTTCGACGACGTGCGCGAGGAGCCCGTGCCCGCCCCCGTCCCTGGCAGGTGGCACGGCCCGGCCCCCGAGGACTGGACATCGTCCCTGGACCGGTCCGCGTACACGGACGGCGTGCGGCGGGTGCGTGCCTACATAGCCGCCGGTGAGGTCTACCAGGCCAACCTCTGCCGCGTGCTGTCCGCGCCCGTCCCCGCCGACGCCGACGTGGACGCCCTGACGTCCCTCCTCGCGCGCGGGAACCCCGCTCCCTACGCCGGGACGATCCGGCTCCCGGAGCACGGCGTGGAGCTGGCCACCGCCTCTCCCGAGCTCTTCCTGCGCCGCCGGGGGCACCTCGTGGAGTCGGGCCCCATCAAGGGCACCGGACGCACCGAGGCGGACCTCCTGGAGAAGGACTACGCCGAGAACGTCATGATCGTGGACCTCGTCCGCAACGACCTCGGGCGCGTCTGCGCGACCGGCTCCGTGACCGTCCCCGACCTCTGCGTGATCGAGAAGCACCCCGGACTCGTCCACCTCGTCTCCACCGTCGGCGGCGAGCTGCGCCCCGGCGCGGGCTGGCCTGAGCTCTTCGGCGCGGCCTTCCCGCCGGGCTCCGTCACCGGCGCCCCGAAGTCCAGCGCGCTGCGGATCATCGACGAGCTGGAGACCGCGCCCCGCGGCCCGTACTGCGGCGGCATCGGCTGGGTCGACGCCGACCGCGGCACCGCGGAGCTCGCCGTCGGGATCCGCACCTTCTGGATCGACCGGGCCGACGGCGTGCTGCGCTTCGGCACCGGCGCGGGCATCACCTGGGGCTCGGACCCCGAGGGGGAGTGGCGGGAGACCGAGCTGAAGGCCGCGCGGCTGCTGGCGGTAGCGTCGGGGACGTACGAAGCGAGCGGAGGAACCCCAACGTGAAGATCTGGCTCAATGGCGGGCTGCAGGACCTCGACGACGCCCGCGTCTCCGTGCTCGACCACGGGCTGACGGTGGGCGACGGCATTTTCGAGACGGTGAAGACGGTCGAGGGCAGGCCCTTCGCCCTGACCCGCCACCTCGCCCGGCTCGCGCAGTCCGCGCGCGGCCTCGGGCTGCCGGAGCCGGACCTCGACGCGGTGCGCCACGCCTGCGCCGCGGTCCTCGACGCCAACCCGCTCCCGCTCGGCCGACTGCGGATCACCTACACCGGAGGCCTCTCGCCGCTCGGCTCGGACCGCGGCGACCAGGGCACCACGCTCGTCGTGGCCCTCGGCGAGGCCAAGCGGCGCCCCGACACCACCGCGGTGATCACCGTGCCGTGGACCCGCAACGAACGGGGCGCGCTGACCGGCCTGAAGACCACCTCGTACGCGGAGAACGTGGTGGCCCTGGCCCGCGCGCACGAACACGGCGCTTCGGAGGCACTGTTCGCGAACACCGTCGGACAGCTCTGCGAGGGCACGGGCTCCAACGTCTTCGTGGTGCTCGACGGCGAGATCCACACCCCGCCGGTCGCCTCCGGGTGCCTCGCGGGCATCACGCGCGCGCTGGCCGTCGAGTGGACGGGCGCACGCGAGACCGAGCTGCCCCTCGACGTCCTCGACCGCGCCGACGAGGTCTTCCTGACGTCGACGCTGCGCGACGTCCAGGGCGTGCACCGCGTCGACGAACGCCAACTCCCCGCCGCGCCGGGTCCGGTGACCGCCAAGGCGATGCGGATCTTCGACGAGCGGGCCGCGGACGACCTGGATCCCTAACTCCGGGGAAACCTCGGTGACGGTACGGGCCCGGGGCGGGTAGAACCAGAGGGATGACCACGACCCTGCGGCCGACCGGGCCGCTTCAGCAGGGCGCCGACGGCGCCAAGGCGCGCACGTACGACGTCTGCGTCAACAGCCGTCCCGTGGGATCGATAGGCCTCGCCACGCACGAGGCGTTCGGTCCCCGTGTCTGCAGGCTCCACGACCTGCGGATCGCGGAGCCCGACCGCAGGCGCGGCCGTGGCACGGTCGCGGCGCTCGCCGCCGAGGAAGTGGCCCGCGGCTGGGGCTGCGCGCGCATCGAGGCGACCGTCCCCGCCGACGCCCCGGCGGCGCTGCGCCTCATCACCGCCCTCGGCTACGTGGAGCGGAGCCGTCGGCTGTCGAAGCCGCTCACCGACCCGGTGCCTCCGCTGCCCGCGGGCACCGAGGGGCGGCCGATGACGGAGGCCGAGTGCGGGCCGTGGCTGGTGCGCGCGAAGGAGCTCTACGCGAGCACCTGGACGGACCGCGGAGTCCCCGAGGACGAGGCGCGCGCCAAGGCCGAGGCCGACCACGCCCGCGCACTCCCGCGCGGCCTCGCGACGCCGGACACCTGGCTGAGCGTCCTCACCCACCACGGCACCCAGGTGGGCACGTTGTGGCTCTCCGTGCTCGACGGGGGCGCGTTCGTCTACGACATCGCGGTCGAGGCCGAGCACCGCGGCCACGGCCACGGCCGGTCCCTGATGCACCTCGCGGAGGCACAGGGCCGCGCGGCGGGCCAGCACCGCATTGGCCTCAACGTCCTCGCCGACAACGCCCCGGCCCTGCGCCTGTACGAGTCGCTCGGCTACGAACCGGTCTCGTACTACTTCTACAAACCGCTGATCTAGGGCTCTAGGCCCCTAGTCCTGGCCCGCGTCCGCCGCGAGCAGCCGGTCGGCGATCTCCTCGATGCGCTCGCGCAGCCCGTCCTGGCTCTTGCCGCCGTCCAGGCGCTCGCCGCCGATGACGTACGTCGGCGTGCCGGTGACGCCGATGGCCTTGCCCTCGGCCTGGTCGGCGTCGACGATCAGGATGTGCCGTCCGTCGATCAGGGCGGTGTCGAACTCCTCGGCGTCCAGACCGAGTTCGCGAGCCGTGTCCACCAGGTGGGCCTCGCCCTTGCGGTCGAGCTCCTCGACCCCGGCGAGCGCGGCCTCCACGTACGGCCATCCCTTGCCCTGCTCGAAGGCTTCCTCGGCGGCCTGCGCGGCGGCGAAGGAGTGCTTGTGCTTCTCGAGCGGGAAGTGCCGCAGCCGCAGGTCGACGCGGTCGCCGTAGCGGGCGCGCAGGGCGCGCACGTCGTCGAGGGCACTGCGGCAGTCGGGGCACTGCAGCTCGCACCAGACGTCGATGACGACGGGGCGGGCGGGGCGGTCGGCAGGGGAGTCGCTCATGGGCACAGTCTTCCAGCCCGCGCGCCCGCCTCCCAACTGGGACGGGGCTTATGGACCGGCATGGACCGGCACGGACCGGCACCTGCGGAGGAGGCCGGACCCCTAGATGACCCGGAAATGTCCCTGAGGTACGCCCGCGACGTGGCTCCGCGGCGCCCACCCGGTGCAGGATGGAAGGGACGGCCGTGCCCTAACCGTCTTAACCCGACGTACGCCTGCATGCCTGGAGGACCGGATGATTGCCGAGACCGTCTGTTCCGCCGTATCCGCGGCCGGGCTGGGCATCGCCGCGGTCACGGCCTACCGCAAGCGCTTCCTCTCCGCGGCCCGCCTCGCCGCGTACTCCCTCGTGCCGATCGGTCTGGTGCTGACGGGAGTCGTCGGCTGGGCGGCGGACACGGCGTTCAGCCTCAAGGCGTGGGTCGGCTTCGGCGTGCTCGGCGTGGCCTGGCTCATGTTCCTGGGCACCCGCGCCGTCGAGCGCCGCACGGGCGGGACCCGCAAGGAGCGCAGGGCCGCGAAGGCCGCCCAGCGCGAGGCGGTGGCTCCGGCCGCCTCGGCGCCCTCGCTCGGCGAGGGCATCCGACCGGCCGCCGCCCGGCCCGCGGCCAAGCCGAAGACGGCCGCGCCCGCGGAGGACTTCAGCGACATCGAGGCCATCCTGAAGAAGCACGGCATCTGAGCGAGGACAGCATCTGAGCGAGGACCGGCGGCCGGTCACCGGCCTAGCCTGACCTCCGCCAGGACGTTCACTCCGTCGACCCAGGTGACGGAGGCGTTCGCGCACCGCACAGCCCTGCCCCGAGCCGCGAAGGCCGGGTCCGGCAGGGCGAGGCCCACGCGGTGCGGGCCGCGCGCGCCCGCGGGCAGGACGAGCTCCGCGCGCACGGTCGAGACCGCGGGCGCCCCGTGATCGTCGTCGGTCTCCGCCCGCCCCTGGGGCTGCCAGTCGCGCCAGTCGACGCCCGTTTCCGCCGAGGCCACCGTCCGCCCTGCCGCGTCCAGCAGGACCAGCCGGACCGGCCGCGGGTGCTTGGGCGGCGCGAACCCGCGGTTGACCACGTCGACCTCCACGGGGAGCCGCCCGCCCCGCCGGGCCGCCGCGAGGTCGTACCGCGCCTCCCGCACCTCCACCCGGTAGCCCAGGTGATCGCGGAGGTACTCGAACTGGCTGCGGGCCACCGCGCGCCCCCGCCGGTCCTCGAAGTATCCGTCGGACACCGGAAGTTGCGCCTCCACGGCCTGCTGCCCGGTGAGCTGTGCCGCCTTCCAGCCCGGCACGGTGACCGTGGCGTTGTGCACGATCGAGAGGCTGTCGAAGCGGAGCGTCTGCAGCCGCCGTGCCGCCGCGATGCCGGGAATGACCGTGCTCCACGCGTACGGATCGGAGCTCTGCCCCTTGTCCCACGGCATCTCGCCGTCCACCATCCGCGTCCGCGAGACGTCGAGGTAGGTGGGCCAGCCGGGGTTGTCGGGCACGTAGTAGTCCCAGAGGCCCTCGCCCAGCGTCACGTAGTCGTTGTGGAACCCGACGCGGTCCAGGATCGCCCTGTTGGTGATCATGTCCCGCTTCTCGGCGTACCGGACCTGGGTGTGCAGGCCCGGCGGCAGGGCCTCGACGAGGGTCGTCATGATGGCCGTGACCGCGTCGGGGTAGGTCTCGTGCCGGTAGTGGCTGCCGTGCCACTCGCCCCAGGTGCCGAGGAAACCCGCCTGCCAGACGGCGACGACGTCGCTGTTGCGCGCCACCAGCGGCGCCAGCTGCCCGATGTGATGCTGGATGTCCTGCACGGTGTAGCGCCGGTTCTCCCGCACCCCGTCGTCGTACACGAAGCGCAGGACCGCGGCGTACCCCTTGCTGCGCAGCCCCCGGAAGACGCTCTCGATGTTGTCGAGCGCGCTCTGCGGGATCGTCGAGGTCGCGTAGTCCCAGAGGTAGAAGTACAGCTGGGTGAGGTTCGCGCCGGGGCCGTACTCGCGCTCCAGGAGGTCGAGCGTCTTCGCGGCGTCGGGGGAGTGGTCCTGCTCGTTGGGCCAGGGGCTCGTCAGGTCGCGGGCGTTGTACGACATCTCGTAGCGGAAGCCGCGCCGGGGGCCCGGCAGCGGGGCGCGCCCTTCCGGGTCGTCGGGGCGGATGCCGCGGTGCGGGACGCGGTGCCATGAGGCCGCGCGTCCGACAGGCCGGGAGGGCGCGGCGGGGGAGGCGGGGGAGGCCGTCGCGGTGCCGAGCGGCGCCGCGGCGAGCGCCGCCGTGCCGAGCGCGGTCGTCAACAGCCGTCTGCGTTCCATGGTGATCGGCTCCCTCGTTCGGGTACGGGCGGTGCCGCCGAGTCTCGCGAGGGGGAGGGCCCGTGGGCCATGGACGGAACGTGCCGGACACTGGACTTTCGCCTGTTCACGGGATCCGGCGAACTCCCGCGCCGACCGGGCGTGTTGGTAGGCGACCGCCCGGCGGCTGCGTCATCATCACGGCGAGATGCTTGACACCACCACAGAGGGCGATGCCGCCCCGCCGGACGACGGCGGACAAGCGGCACCGGCCCAGCGACGACCTGCCGACGCAGAGCGGCACGCCACCGACGGCGAAGCGGAGCCGCCCCTCGATCACGAGGAGCGGCAGGGCTGCCTCTTCGCCCTCTCCCAGCCACCCTTGATGATCTTCCTGGCGGTGATCAGCACCTTGATCCTGGTGGCGACCCTGCACGACATGCTGCTGCTCTAGGGCAGGCTCTGGCCCGAGGCCTCCCGGCGGCGGGCGCGGTACGCGGCGACGTGCAGACGGTTGCCGCAGGTGCGGCTGTCGCAGTAGCGGCGCGAACGGTTGCGCGAGAGGTCGACGAAGGCGTGGCGGCAGTCCGGGGCCTCGCAGCGCCGCAGCCTCTCCTGCTCGCCCGCGACCACGAAGAACGCGAGGGCCATTCCGCAGTCGGCCGCCAGGTGGTCCGCGACGGACGCCCCGGGCGCGAAGTAGTGGACGTGCCAGTCGTAGCCGTCGTGGTCGGTGAGCCGGGGCGTGGTGCCTGCCGTCGCGATCAGTTCGTTGAGGATCGTGGAGGCGGTCTGCGGTTCGGGGTTCGCGAAGACCTCTCCGAAGCGGGCGCGGATGCGGTGGACGCCGGCGAGGTCGCCCTCCGAGAGTGCCCCGACGTCGCTGACGTCGTGGCTTCGTACGAAATCACCGAGCGCCGCCACGTTCGCGAGCCCGTCCGTGCCGTTCGTCTCCGGTGCGGTGTTCACCAGATCGACCACGGCGTCGAGAGAACACCGGGTGTCGTGGGTGATCAGCACGATTTGCTCCCTGGCCTGGGGGTCGGGCCGGTGCCCGCCGATGCTGGCCGATGCTAGCGGCTTCGCCAGGGGACGCACCGGCGCCGTCGCCGCGGGAAGTCCGCGGCGACGGCGCCGGTGCCTGCATCTGTTCGCCTTGTGTCGCTGTGCCGTGCCTGCTTGCGCCGTCGCCCCGAGTCGGACGGCGTGGTGGTTCTCGACGCGCCGGGGTGGCGGTCAGCTCTCGGCCAGGATGTGTGAGAGCTCCGTGTCGAGATCGAAGTGGCGGTGTTCCGTACCGGGTGGCACGGCTGCGTCCGTTCGCTTGAGGAAGGATTCCAGGGCCCGCGCCGGGGCCTCGAGCAGAGCCTCGCCCTCCGGGGAACTCAGGGCGATGCAGACGACGCCCTGACCGTGGCTCCGGGACGGCCAGACTCGGACGTCGCCGGTACCGGTGGGCCGGTGCAGGCCCTCGGCGAGGAGGTCGCGGGCGAACACCCACTCGACGGTTTCCTCGGCTCCGGTGTGGAAGGTGGCGTGCACGGCATAGGGATCGGCCGTGTCATACCGCAGTCCTGCGGGTACAGGCAGTGAGGACTCGCTCGACACAACGAGGCGCAGGTGCAGCTCGCAGCTGACCGTGGTGTTCATAAGCGCCAGGGCCTTTCGCTCAGTGTGCGCTCGGGGATTCGCACGTCGGCGAAATCGACATGCCACCTACGGTGCCGTTGTAAACCCCTCTGAGCGTTTTGCGTGTCTTTAGACGCCTCGTATGGCGGATTGTCCCATCCGCTCGTGCACCCATTCCGGTGACGGGTTTCCGTCCGGTAGGGTTTGGCTGCATGAATACGGGGAGTAACGATTCGGCCGAGGTCTCTGATCCGGCCGCCGGAGCCAAGCCCGACCAGCCGCTCGGCTCGCGGGCTCCGCAGTACGTCCAGTCCCGCAGGATGCTGCACCTGAGCTGGCAGGTGGGCGTCTTCATCGTCGGTCTCGCGGTCGTCGTCGCGGGCATCATCATGCTGCCGCTGCCGGGTCCCGGCTGGCTGGTGATCTTCGGTGGAATGGCGATCTGGGCGACCGAGTTCGTCTGGGCCCAGCTGGTGCTCCGCTGGACGAAACGCAAGGTCACCGAGGCTGCACAGCGTGCGCTCGACCCCAAGGTGCGCCGCCGCAACATCATCCTGACGACGATCGGTCTGGTCATCGTCGCGGTGCTCGTCGGGATCTACGTGTGGAAGTTCGGCATCACGATGCCGTGGAAGATCAAGGAGTGACCTCCGGGTGACTCCGAGGCGGTCGGGAGCACCCGCTGACATGCGGTAATGTTCTCCGTGCGCCCGGGGCGATTAGCTCAGTGGGAGAGCGCTTCGTTCACACCGAAGAGGTCACTGGTTCGAACCCAGTATCGCCCACCCCGGATTACGGCCCGGAGGCTATTAAGCCTCCGGGCCGTTCTCGTATTCCTGTGCCTTTCAAGGGAATTGACGGGTCCACATGTTCCGCGGTGCTGCGGAATCAGTGCATTCGGTTGAGTGCATTCCGGAACCGGCGTGCGTCGCGCAGGCGTTGCTCGTACGTGGCACCGACGGCGAGCAGCAGCAGACCGGCGAGCGCGGGCGGCAGCCAGCGGGGCAGCGCGTCCACGACCTGCACGATGTACGGGGCCAGTTCGTGCAGCGCGTCCAGGGCGAGGACCGTGCCGCCCAGGGCGAGCGGGGCGCTCAGCCGGTGGTGGGCGCCCGCCAGGGTCAGGGCGAGGGCCGCCGTGCCGAGCAGTAGCGGACGCTGCCAGTACGGGTCGCTCCAGGCGGCGGCGAGACTCGGAATGAGTGTCACCGCCAGGCCCGGACCGTACGCCGTCCAGGAGGGGACCGCCGGGTCGCGGCGCCGCCGCAGCAGACCGACGAGCAGGGCTGGCACGGTCACCGGCAGGGTGTACGCCTCCGGGGCCGACACCTCCCACGACGCGAGGCGGACCCAGCTCGCCAGGAGGAACAGCGCCCCGGCCGCGTACCCCACGGCATGCCGGTCCGCACGCAGCGCGGTGCCGGACGCGATGACACCGCCGAGCCCCAGGACCAGCGCCAGCACGGGCGCGTCCCCCGCCGCCAGAACGACCGAGACGGCTCCCGATACGGCCGCCATGATCTCCACGGGCGGCGTCAGGGGGTGCTGCCCGAGACGGGCCGCGGCCGCCGCGGCAAGAGCCGGGACCATGAGCACGAGCAGCCCGACGTACTCGGGGCGCAGCCCCCACGCGGCGCCCGATGCGCAGACCAGCGCGGTGGCATGGGACAGGGAGGCGCAGGCGGCGAGCGCTGCCGTGCCCGGAGCGGGCGCCGTGCCCCGCGCCAGGCGCACACAGGCCCCGAGGTGGAGCGCCGTCAGCACACCGAGCGTGGTGAGCGTCGCCGTCGTGGTGGCCAGCGAGAGGAACGCGACGCTCGCCGAGGACACCAGCGCCAGGGCCGACGCCGTCACGGCCGGTGCCGCGGACGCGGACCGCGCCGCGACGGCGAGGAGGACGGCGACCGCCACGAGCTGCGCCGACACCCCGGCCGCGTACGGCAGCCGGAGCGCCGCGGGCAGCGCGACGGCCGCGGACCACAGGAGCACCGGCGCGCCGTACCGGGCCGCCCGCCGCGCCGCGTCGCCCAGCGGTTCGGCCACCACGACGAGCACGAGGGCGACCGCCGCGAGCACCGGCGGAGCCAGGAGCGGGCGCGCGAGGGGAAGTTCGAGCAGCAGGGCATCGCGGGCGTCGGAAGGCGCGCCCGACCAGACGCGGGTCGCCCAGCCGAACGGCCCGAGCAGGGCGAGCGCGGCGACCGGCAGCGCCCACAGCACCGCGAGCCCCTGCACCACGGCCGACGCGGCAAGGACCCCGCGCCGCAGCGCCCCGGGCAGCGCCGTGCGGACGACGGCCAACAGCGCCATGCCGCACACGAGATAGGCAGGCACCGTCCAGGCCGCGGGCAACGCGGTCCGCAGCACCCCGCCGGACGCGGCCACCACGAGCAGCCCGGCCGCGCAGGCCGCGCCACTCGTCACTTCGGCGCCCTTCGCCCACCAGGCCGCGGCCAGCGCGATCCCCGCGGCGAACAGCAGCAGCGCGCCCGCGCGAGCCGCCCCGCCCGGCTCCGAGGCCTGCACGGAGAGCCAGCCTGCGCTCGCCGCACCCCACAACCCCAGTACGCAGGCTCCGGCCGTGGCGACGACCCGCACCGAACGGACACCCGCCCACAGCGCCAGCACGGTGTCGAAGGCCGCGGTCACCAGCAGCACGGCCGTCATCGTGTGATCACCGGCGTGCGCGGCGCCCGCCCAAAGGACCAGGGGAAGCTGGGCCGTCGCGACCGCCGTCGGCAGCGGCAGCCGCAGCTTCCCGAGCAGCAGGCCGTACCCCGCCCAGAGGGCGGCGAGGACCGCGGAGGCACCGGCCGCGTAACCGAGCACGTCCACGTCCGGGAGCGACAGATGACGCACCGCGTACGTGTCGAGGACCGTCAGCGCGAGCCCGAGGCCCGCCACCGCCTCCGCCGTCGAACGCAGCGAGCGGCGCAGCAGGAACGCGGGCGTACCGAGCGCGGCCAGCGTCACCGCGCCGAGGACCGCACTGCGGCCGCCGATGCCCAAGTGACCCCAGCTCACCACCGTGAAGGCGATCGCCGCGACGGTCAGGAGCACCCCGCCCAGCGTCAGCAGGACGTTCTGAGCGCTCGGCGGCGCGGCTTCAGCGGCGGGCGGCCCGGCCGGGCGAGGGGGCGGTCCGGCCGGGCCCGCCGCGCGCAGGACACCGAGCAGCCAGGCCCGGCGTTGCAGCAACTGCGTCCTGCGCGCCTCCAGTTGGCGCAACTCCCAGTCGAGGACGCGGAGCTCCTCGGCCGGGGGCGGAATGGTCGTCATGTCGGTGAAGTGTGGTCCGAGGCGCACCGCGCGGCATCGGTGCAGATACTCAGGACGTACTCAGATCCGGTACGGATCCCGGTCTTTCCGGCAGACTGCCGCCCATGGACTGGTGCCACTACCGCTTCCGCAGCGTCTGGGAGCTGCCCGCAGCGCCCGCCGACGTCTTCGCCGCCCTGGAGCAGGCCGAGGTCTATCCGTCGTGGTGGCCGCAAGTGCGCGAGGTGAACCCGGTCGACGAACGCAGCGGCATCGTCCGCTTCCGCTCCTTCCTCCCGTACGACCTGGTCGTCACCGCACGCGAGCGACGCAACGACCCCGTGGCCGGAGTCCTGGAGATCGCCATGACCGGCGACCTGGACGGCTGGGCACGCTGGACCGTCACGGCCGGGGCCGCGGGCACGCGGGCCCGCTACGACCAGGAAGTCGACGTGCGCAGACCGCTGATGCGACGCCTCGCAGTCCCCGGCCGCCCGCTGTTCCGGCTCAACCACGCCCTGATGATGCGCGCCGGGCGGCGCGGCCTCACGGCCCGGCTGGCAGCGGTTTGAAGGAAAGGCGCCCGGACCTGTATTGTTCAGTCCGTTCCCGGGCGATTAGCTCAGTGGGAGAGCGCTTCGTTCACACCGAAGAGGTCACTGGTTCGAACCCAGTATCGCCCACCCGGAGAATGCCGGTCCGTCAGCAGACGGACCGGTTTTTTCATGCCCGCGCTCGATGTCCGATGTCCGATGCCCGCGCTCAGGCCGCCGCCGGGAGCTCGGGACGCAGCGGCCACGCCGGGTCCACGATCTCCGGAGAGCCGCTCTTCGCGAACCATGCCTGCAGGCCGCGCGCCTGAGCCGCATGCCAGACGGCCTGCAGCGTGTGCAGCTCGGCCGGTGAGAGACGCTCAAGACGCCCCGCGAAACGCCGCCCCACCGCACGCACCACATCGAGGGCGGCCTGCGCGTCAGCTGCCGCGTCATGCGCCTCGGCCAGCTCCACCTCGTAATGCGCACACAGATCGGTGAGCGTCCTGCGCCCCTTGCGGTAGCGGTCCAGCTGCTTGTCCAGGACCCGCGGGTCGATCACGCACAGCGAAGAGCCCTCCGTGTAGCGACTCAGCGACGAGGCGCGGTGCCTGCGCAACTCCCGGTCCAGGATGGTCAGATCGAACGGCGCGTTCATCACCACGATCGGCCGGCCCGCCGCTCCCTGCTCGGCCAGATCGCGCGCTATCTCCTCCATCACCGGCGCGGGCCAGCGGCCCGTGCGCTGCAGATGATCCTCCGTCAGTCCGTGCACCGCGGTGGCGGCAGCGGGCACGGGTACGCCCGGATTCACCAGCCAGCGGGTGATGCGCGGCCGGGTTCCCGCGCCCTGCTGGACGACTACGGCGGCCGACACGATCCGGTCGGTCTCGACGTCGACGCCCGTGGTCTCCGTGTCGAATGCGGCCAAGGGGCCCTCGTACCAGCACGTCATAATGACGCAACTCCTCGTTCGGTCCCGGCAGATGACGTTCGGTCCCCTGCCCACGCTGGTGATACCCGGGCCGTTTGCGCTGTACGCGGCCCGGAGACAACAGAGGTACGGGGCTTTGGAAATGACGGCCCGAGCACATAACCACCGGGTTCGGAAGGCTAGTTGACCATGGCGCTCGCGCAGCCCGATCAGGGTGGGCTGCTGCCCGAGCGGATCGCACCGCCGCGCGGCACACTCGCCACCACCGCCTGCATGGAGACGCTTCAGGTGGGCTATCTGCACGCCGTCGCGGCGGCCGCGGGTTGCTCGCTCTCCCAGCCATTTCCGGACAACGGCATCGACTGGCACGTCAGCCACAGCGCCCCCGGGCACACGGTCGACGACGAGGTCACCATCAAGGTCCAGCTCAAGTGCACGTACCAGATACCGCCGAACCCGGCGGGCCCCGCCTTCTCCTTCACGCTCGACAACGCACACCTGGAGAAGCTCGCCCGCACCCCGGTCTCGGTCCACAAGATCCTGGTCGTGATGCTCGTGCCGCGGTCCCAGGACGACTGGCTGAGAGCCGGGCACGACCGGCTCGACCTGCGGCACTGCTGCTACTGGACCAATCTCGCCGGGCACCCCGTGACCGGCCGGCGCAGGACCACCGTGCGCGTCCCGACCTCGCGGATCTTCGACGACCGCGCCCTCTGCGAGATCATGACGCGCGTCGGGACGGGAGGGAGACCCTGATGCACCGCCCCTTCGACCACGACGAGACGATGCCACCCGTCCGCCCGCACCCCACCCCGGTCGCGGGCCGATGGACGCAGCCCCCCGAACCAGCCCTGGTCGACCCCTCCGTGCTCGGCGCGCTCCTCGCCCGGCACGGCTGGCGGCGGCGCGGCGGAGCCCCCGGCCGCTACGCACGGTGGACGCCCCCGGAGCCCGGCGGCGCCGGCACCAGCCTGCTCGTGCCCGAGAGCCGGGCCTTCCCGGACTGCGAGGACCTCATCGCGGAGGTGCTCGTCGCGCTGTCCCGCAGCGCCTCGCCCGCCGCGCGGGACGTGCTCGTCGGGCTCGCCGTGCCCAGCGACGAGATCCACTGGTGGCGCGACGTACCGCCGGGCCCCGCGGACACCGCGACCTGGCCCGCCGAGGAAGAGCTGCGCTCCGCCGCACGGCAGACGCTGCTCGCGGGCGCACTCGCCGCACGCGGCCGCGCCGGGTACTACGGCGCCCGGCACCGCGGGCCCGCCGCCGCGTCCCTGGACAACGTCCTGGTGGGGCCCGCCACGGGCGGCCAGCGCCTCACCGCCTTCGTCCCCGTCATGACGGGCCGCACCCTCGTGGTCCGGCTCCACCAGGCGCTGTGCGCGGCCCGTGAGGCCGTCGACTACCAAAGGGCCACCGGCGGCATGGACGCCTTCGACAGCGCGGTCGAGGCGGGCGTCAGCCACGAGCTGACCGAGGCGCTCGTCGCGATGGTGCGCGGCACGGAAGGCGCGCGCATCGCGGTCGAGTGGGCGCCCGGCGCCGGGGTGCCCGAGGGCTGCGCGGCCCGCGCCGAACCCGTCGAGTTCTCGCCCGGCGACCTGCCGGTGCTGCGCGAGGCGGGCGCCCGGTACCTCCGCGACGAGCCTTCGGTGCCGGTGCGGGTCACCGGGGCCGTGGTGCGGATGCGGCGGTCGGCGCTCCACGAGGAGGGCACCGTGCGGATCCGGGTGATCGCGGGGGCCGACGTCCCGCACGTACGGATGACGCTGGACGAGGAGTCGTACCGCATCGCGGGCCACGCCCATCTGGTCGGGCTGCCGATCCGGGTGCACGGGCAGCTGGAGAGCCGGGGCGGTTTCCGCAGGCTCACCGGGGCGACCGGGGTGGTGCCCGTGCAGGTGGACGAGGCCGAGCGCGACCGGCTCATGAAGTCGCTCCAGGAGAACCTCGACTTCTTCGAGGAGGCCTGCAGCACCGACTGAAGGGGTTGACGAGGGCCCAGGGAGATCCGTTTCGCGGCCGGGCCCCGCGGCTCGGTACGATTCCCCTTGCGTACGCGCGACAGAGAGCGGCGCACCCCCCTTCAGGTAGGAGAGACCGGTGTCAGACGTCCGTGTGATCATCCAACGCGATTCCGAGCGGGAAGAGCGCGTGGTGACGACGGGCACTACGGCCGCCGAGCTCTTCACCGGGGAGCGCACCATCGTCGCCGTGCGCGTGGGCGGCGAGCTGAAGGACCTCGCGTACGTGCCCGCCGAGGGCGACGAGGTCGAGCCCGTCGAGATCTCCTCCGAGGACGGCCTGAACATCCTGCGCCACTCGACCGCGCACGTCATGGCGCAGGCCGTGCAGGAGCTCTTCCCCGACGCCAAGCTCGGCATCGGCCCGCCCATCCGGGACGGCTTCTACTACGACTTCGACGTCAAGGAGCCCTTCACCCCCGAGGACCTCAAGCGCATCGAGAAGAAGATGCAGGAGATCCAGAAGCGCGGGCAGAAGTTCTCCCGTCGTGTCACCACCGACGACGACGCCCGCGTCGAGCTCGCCGACGAGCCGTACAAGCTGGAGCTCATCGGCCTCAAGGGCAACGCCGCGCAGGCCGCCGACGGCGCCGACGCCGAGGTGGGCGCGGGCGAGCTGACGATCTACGACAACCTCGACGCGAAGACCGGCGACCTGTGCTGGAAGGACCTCTGCCGAGGCCCGCACCTGGCCACCACCCGCGTCATCCCCGCGTTCAAGCTGATGCGCTCCGCAGCCGCCTACTGGCGCGGCAGCGAGAAGAACCCGCAGCTCCAGCGCATCTACGGCACCGCATGGCCGTCCAAGGACGAGCTGAAGGCGCACCTGGAGTTCCTCGCCGAGGCCGAGAAGCGCGACCACCGCAAGCTCGGCTCCGAGCTCGACCTCTTCTCCTTCCCGGAGGAGCTCGGCCCGGGCCTCGCGGTCTTCCACCCCAAGGGCGGGGTGATCCGCAAGGTCATGGAGGACTACTCGCGGCGCCGCCACGAGGTCTCCGGGTACGAGTTCGTGAACACCCCGCACATCTCGAAGGAGAAGCTCTTCGAGATCTCGGGACACCTGCCGCACTACGCCGACGGCATGTTCCCGCCCATCGAGTTCGACGAGCAGAACTACCGCCTCAAGGCGATGAACTGCCCGATGCACAACCTGATCTTCAAGTCGCGCGGTCGCTCCTACCGTGAGCTGCCGCTGCGCCTCTTCGAGTTCGGCACCGTGTACCGGTACGAGAAGTCGGGCGTCGTGCACGGCCTGACCCGCTCGCGCGGCTTCACGCAGGACGACTCGCACATCTACTGCACCAAGGAGCAGATGCCGCAGGAGCTCGACACGCTCCTGACCTTCGTGCTCGACCTGCTGCGCGACTACGGCCTGAACGAGTTCGAGCTCGAGCTGTCCACCCGCGACGACTCCGACAAGTTCATCGGCACGGCCGAGGACTGGGAGGAGGCCACGGAGGCGCTGCGGCTCGCCGCCGAGAAGCAGAACCTTCCGCTGGTGCCGGACCCGGGCGGGGCCGCCTACTACGGACCGAAGATCTCCGTGCAGGCCAAGGACGCCATTGGCAGGTCCTGGCAGATGTCGACCATCCAGGTCGACTTCAACCAGCCCAAGCGGTTCAACCTGGAGTACACGGCGGCGGACGGCTCGCGCCAGCAGCCGGTCATGATCCACCGTGCGCTCTTCGGCTCCATCGAGCGGTTCTTCGGCGTGCTCCTGGAGCACTACGCGGGCGCGTTCCCGGCCTGGCTCGCGCCGGTGCAGGCCGTCGGCATCCCGATCGGCGACGGCCACGTCTCCTACCTCCAGGAGTTCGCCGAGAAGGCGCGCGCCCAGGGGCTGCGGGTCGAGGTGGACGCGTCGTCCGACCGCATGCAGAAGAAGATCCGCAACCAGCAGAAGGCCAAGGTGCCCTTCATGGTCATCGCGGGCGACGAGGACATGAACAACGGTTCCGTGTCCTTCCGCTACCGCGACGGCTCGCAGGAGAACGGCATCCCCGTCGACGAGGCCATCGCGAAGATCGCGAAGGTCGTCGAGGAGCGGACGCAGGTCTGAGCGGCCGCCTGACCGGTCGCCCGGTCAGGCATCGTCGTCGTGGCGTGACGAGGCCCCCGGGGTGTTTCCCGGGGGCCTCGCGCCGTCCTCGCCGCCTTCGCGGGCGAACACCTGCAGCAGCCACGACGAGAACGAACCCGTCACGGCGCCCAGCAGCGCGAGACCGCAGCCCATCAGGCCGACCGCGACGAGCCGCCCGAGCGGTGTCACCGGAGCCACGTCCCCGTACCCGACCGTGGCCAGGGTGGCGCAGGCCCACCAGACCGCGTCCCCGAAAGTGTCGATCGTCGTGCCCCGTGCCCCGCGCTCCAGGTCGTAGACGGCCAGCGCCGCGGCGAAGCCGAGGAGCAGCGCGGCCAGGCCCGCGTACGCCATCACGCGCGCGTGCAGGGCGAGCCGCGGACGGGCGCGCCGCCGCTGGACCGCCTCGTAGACGTGCACGATCCGCAGCGGTCGCAGCAGCGGCAGGGCGAGGACGACGGTATCCAGCCCGTGGGTGCGTACGAAGCGGAGGCGCTGTCCGCTCAGGCGCCACCGCACCGCGTAGTCCACGGCGAACACGGCCCAGGCCGCAAGGGCCGTCGCCACGCACACGCCACGCCACAGCGGGGGCAGCCCGTGGGCCAATACCCGTACCGCGTACGCGATCAGGAACAGGAGCGACGCCACGGCCAACGGGACCTCGGTGCGGTTCTCCCAGCGCGCCTGTCGGCTGTCGTCGATCATCGGCCAAGCTTCTCCGCGGAGCCGTGGTGTCCGCCCCGCCGACACGCTCCGAACGGGCGAAGTCATATGCTGCACCCCATGACGAGTGAGCCGGAGCAGCAGATCGGAGTCGGGTCGCAGGACGCGTTCCAGCGCCTGTGGACGCCCCACAGAATGGCGTACATCCAGGGGGAGAACAAGCCCACGGGACCAGGCGCGGACGACGGCTGCCCCTTCTGCTCCATCCCGGCCAAGTCCGACGAGGACGGCCTGGTGATCGCGCGCGGCGAGCACGTGTACGCGGTGCTCAACCTCTACCCGTACAACGGCGGCCACTTGATGGTCGTGCCCTACCGCCACGTTGCCGACTACACCGAGCTGACGGGCCCGGAGACGACCGAACTCGCCGAGCTCACCAAGCAGGCGATGACGGCGCTGCGCACCGCGTCCGGCGCGCACGGCTTCAACATCGGGATGAACCAGGGGACCGTGGCGGGCGCCGGTATCGCCGCGCACCTGCACCAGCACATCGTTCCGCGCTGGGGCGGCGACACCAACTTCATGCCGGTGGTCGGGCACACCAAGGTGCTGCCGCAGCTGCTCGCCGACACCCGCAAGATGCTCGCGGACGCCTGGCCCACGTCGGCGGGCTAGCGGCGCCGCTGTTGCACACTGTTGCATATCACCAACCCCCCTGTGCAATAAGGGGGGTTGGAGGGCGTTGCCCCGCCTGCCACTCTGCCTTCAGGGAGAGCCCGGTCAGGGAGGGGTCATGTCCGTCGGCACATCACAGGCGGTCGACCCGGAGTGGGCGGAGTTCGGGCGGCTGCTGCGCTTCCACCGTCGGCGGGCCGGGCTCACCCAGCTGCAGCTCGGCAGGCGGGTTGGCTATCACCACAGCTTCATCAGCAGGCTCGAGAGCGGGCGGCGGGAACCGCCCTTCGACCTGGTGAACCGGCTCGACGCCGTCCTGGAGACCGGGGGTCGGCTCGCGGCCGTCATCGCCTCGCCGCCCCCGTCGTCGCGCGCGCCCAGCCTCTTCCCGACGGCTCCTACGCTGTTCTCCCCGATCCCCGGCGCGGACACCCCCGGCGACGAGGCCCATCTGACCGCGCAGCCGTGGCCTTCGATGCTGCCCGTCGAGGGGCTGGCCTGCCCGCTGCACGGCAGGGTGGGCTGTGCGACGCCCGACCGGAGTTCGGTGACGGACCTGCTGAACGGGCTGACCGGCCCGTACGACCGTGCCGGTGCGATGGCGGGCGCGGAGGCGGAGCTGCTGCACGGTCTGACCGCCGTGCTGGCCTGTCTGATCCGCGAGGCGTTCATCCATGTCACCGACGCGTGCGCGAGCACCGTGGAGCGGCTGCTGCGCGGTGTGGCGCGGTGGGCGCAAGCGGTCGACTCCACGGGCCGGCTGCCGTACGGGCAGTTGCGGCTCGCCGCGCAGTACGCCCAGATCGCGGGGCGGCTTCGGATGGAGCGCGGGCAGAGCGGCGTCGCCATGGCCTGGTTCGGGCACGGCCTGCGGTGGGCGGACGCGGCCCAGGACGCCGAGGCCCGGGCGACCCTCCTGAGCGACATGTCGACTCTGGTGCGGCTCGACGGGGACGCCACGTCGATGCTGGTGTACGCGGAGGCCATCGGGGCGGTGGATGCCAAGCGGCGCTGGATGACGACCTCGGCCGATCTGTACCAGGCGCGTGCGTACGCGCTGCGGCACGACGCCGCCGCGTGCCGACGGCACATCTCCATGGCGCGGCGCAGGTTCGCCCGGCTGGACGACCGGGACCGCCTCGAAGCGCCCTGGTTCTCGGGTGCGGAGGGTGTGCTGCGCCTCGAGTCGGCGATCGGCGGGGCGCTGCGCGATCTCGCGGTGGTGACGGAGGACCGTGCGGTGGCCCGGCGCGCGATCGAGGCGACCGCACGGTCGCATGCGCTGCTGCCGCCGGTGATGCACTCCGCGCGGCTGCTGCTGACCCTGCGTCTCGCGGACAGCTGGGCGTGTGCCGGTGATCCCCTCGCGGCGGTCACTCTGGCGCAGCCCGTCCTGGAAGCGGCCGTGGGTGCGCGCGAGTTGATGATCACCGTCGAGTTGCGCGGGCTGCACCGTCGGCTGGTCGGGCGCTGGGGGGATCTGCCGGAGGTGCGGGAGTACCGGGAGCGGCTGCGGGCGGTGTCCGAGTGAGGCGGTGCGGTTGTGTCGCGCTTGCCAGTTCTTGACAGGGTGTGCCGGGCGCCTGGAATCCATTGACCGGGGGCGCGGCCGGTGTGAGGGTTCCGCCAGCCACGAGGATGTCATGTCACCGCCAGTCCGGAATCGACGTAACGGGTACGACCGCACGGCCTGACGCACACGTGCTCCCCCTGGCCCGACGGAGCCTCAACACCTCTCACAAGGAGCCGTGATGCTCAGAAGACCCACCGCGGCCGGGATAACCCTGGTCATGGTTCTCGCGGGGCTGACGCTACCGGCGTCGCTCGCCTCGGCGGCGCAGGGCGCGCCTTCCGCGGGCAAGCCGGACCCCCTCGCCAAGGCCGTCGCCGCCGCCGACAAGGCGGTGCGCAGCGGCCTCGACTCGCTGGCCAAGGGGCCCGAGGAGCAGTACGACCGGCATCAGGTCACCCCCTGGACCAAGGGCCTCTACTCGGTCGCGTACGAACGCACCTACCGCGGACTGCCGGTAGTGGGCGGGGACGCCGTGGTCCTCGCCGACGGCAAGGGAAAGGTCCGGTCCGTCCAGTCCGCGACCGAAGCGCGGATCTCGGTCACCACCAAGGCGGAGGTGACGGCCGCCCAGGCGGTCAGGACCAGCCGCGCGAAGCTGGCGTCGGTGAAGAAGGTCGACTCCAAGCGCCTGGTGATCCGGGTGAAGAAGGACGTGTCCACGCTCGCCTGGGAGACCCGGCTGACCGGCAAGACCAAAGCGGGTGACCCCAGCAAGCTGCACGTCTTCGTCAACGCGCTCACCGGCAAGGTCGTCGACACCTACGACGACGTGCGCGCGGGCAGCGGCCACAGCAAGTGGAACGGCCCCGACCCGCTGACCATCGACACCTCCCGGTCGGGCAGCAACTACGTGCTGCGCGACACCACCCGGCCCGGCCTCCAGTGTTCGAGCTACCAGGGCAGCGTGTTCAGCAAGGCGACCGACGACTGGGGCACCGGGAACCCCACCAGCCGGGAGACCGGCTGCGTCGACGTGATGTTCGCCGCGCAGAAGCAGTGGAGCATGCTCAAGGAGTGGTTCGGCCGCAACGGCCACAACGGCAACGGCGGCAGCTGGCCGGTGAGCGTGGGCCTCAACGAGCTCAACGCCTACTGGGACGGCTCCTCCGTCACCATCGGCCACAACAGCGCCAATGAGTGGATCGCCGGAGTCGACGTCGTCGCCCACGAGTTCGGCCACGGTCTGGACTCCAACACGCCCGGCGGCGCGAACCACGAGAGCGGCCTGGGCGAGGCGACCGGCGACATCATGGGCGCCCTGACCGAGGCGTACATCAACCAGCCCGCCCCCTACGACACCCCCGACTACACCGTCGGGGAAATGATCAACCTCCAGGGGCGCGGCCCGATCCGGAACATGTACGACCCGAGCCGGGTCAACAACGACCCCAACTGCTACTCCGCCTCGATCCCCAACACGGAGGAGCACAAGGCGGCCGGGCCCATGAACCACTGGTTCTATCTGCTTGCCGAGGGCTCCAACCCCGGCGGCGGCAAGCCCTCCAGCCCCACCTGCAACAACCAGCAGGTGACCGGCGTGGGCAACAAGAACGCCGGAAAGATCTTCTACGGCGCCATGCTGCTCAAGACCAGCGGCATGACGTACAAGCGCTACCGCACCGCCACGCTCACCTCGGCGAAGAACCTCGACGCGAGCTGCGACCTCTTCAACGCCACCAAGGCGGCCTGGGACGCCATCAGCATCCCGGCCCAGAGCGGTGACCCGACCTGCACCGGGCAGCAGAACGACTTCTCCCTCGGTCTCAGCCCGGCCTCGGGGAAGGTCGAGCCGGGTGCCTCGACCTCCGGGACGGTCAACACCACGACCGTGACCGGCAGCGCCCAGCAGATCTCGCTGACCGCCTCGGGCGCACCGACCGGCGTGAACGTCTCGTTCGACCCGGGGACCGTCACGTCCGGCTCCAACGCCACCATGAAGATCACCACTGCGGGGTCCACCACGCCCGGCACCTATCCGATCACCGTCACCGGCACCGCGGGCACCAAGACGCACACCGCCCAGTACACGCTGACCGTGGGCGGTGGCGGCAACCCGACGCAGCCGCCGGACATCGATGTGGAGAAGGTCCGGGCGCACCTGACGCAGTTCAACACCATCGCCTCGCAGAACGGCGGCAACCGCCGGTCGACCGGCGCCGGTTACCGGGCCTCCCTCGCGTACGTCAAGGGCAAGCTGGAGGCCGCCGGATACAAGGTCACCGAGCAGAGCTGCGCCTCCGGCTGCTCCGCCGGTGCGGGCAACAACCTGATCGCCGAGTGGCCGCAGGGCGACGCGAACAGCGTCTACATGTTCGGCGCGCACCTCGACGGCGTGGCCGCGGGACCCGGAATCAACGACAACGGCTCCGGATCCGCCGCGATCCTGGAGGCCGCGCTGACCCTGGCACAGAACAACCCCACCATGAAGAACCGCGTCCGCTTCGCCTGGTGGACCGATGAGGAGCAGGGCCTCAACGGCTCCGACTACTACGCCGGATCGCTCTCGGCCACGGAACGCGCCAAGATCAAGGCGTACTACAACTTCGACATGATCGGCTCCAGTAACGCCGGGTACTTCATCAACAACCTGACCTCGTCGGCCTCGGTCCCGCTGCGGGACTACTGGACGTCCCTCAACCTCGCACCCCAGGAGAACGTCGAGGGACAGGGGCGCTCGGACGACGCCTCCTTCCAGCGCGTCGGCATCCCGACCTCCGGCTACGCCACTGGCGCGTCGGCCACGAAGTCCGCGGCCGAGGCCGCGAAGTGGGGCGGCACCGCGGGCCGTTCGTACGACTCGTGCTACCACTCCGCCTGTGACACCACCGCCAACGTCAGCGCCACCTCGCTGGACCGCAGCACGGACGGGGTCGCGTACGCGCTCTGGAAGACGGCGGTCGGCGACAAGCCCGCCCCGACGGACGACTTCTCCCTCTCCGCCGACCCGGCCTCGGGCACGGTCGAGCGCGGTTCCTCCGCGAAGGTCACCCTCGCCACCGCGACGACCAGTGGGTCGGCGCAGAAGGTGGGGCTCTCGGCCTCAGGGGCCCCGGCCGGGGTGAGCGTCTCCATCAGCCCCGATTCGGTGCTCTCGGGCGAGTCCGCGACGGCCACCGTCGAGGTCGCCTCGGGCGCGGCTCCCGGCACCTACACGCTGACCTTCACCGGCAGCGGAGCCGTCAGCCACACCACCACCTACACCCTCACGGTGCCGGGTGGTGGCGGTGAGACCACCTGGCAGCTGGGTGCCACCTATGCGGCGGGTGACGTCGTGACCTACAACGGCGTCCGCTACCGCTGCATCCAGGGCCACACCGCCTATCCGGGCTGGGAGCCGCCGAACGTTCCCGCCCTGTGGGAGGCCATCTGATCGTCGGCCCGCGGCGGTAGCCCCGGCTACCGGTGAGGGACCAGGGGGCGGTGGGCCGCGTGAGGCCCGCCGCCCCCTTCCCTCACGCGTCGTACACGTCGGCCTTCCTCGGCATCGGGTCCTGGATCGCCCCGCTGAGGAAGCCGGAACGGGCGCCGAACTTCTCCGTGTTCACGCCGTTCTCGTCGAGGACCTTGATCGCGGCCGAGTGCACCACGCGCAGCACCGGAGTGGCGGCGCGCAGCGCGTCGTCCGCCATGAAGCGGTGGCGCCACGGCTTGTCGGCCCAGGCGTGCCGCAGGCCGAACGGCTCGGGCAGGACCAGCTTGCCGCCGAGGTGGTCCAGGATCGGCGGGTACCAGGTGAAGGGGGCGCGGACCGCGAGGCGCACGACCTCGTCCGCGTCGATCAGCGGCAGGTTGCGGGTGGTGGTCTCCCAGAACCTGATCGGCTTGGCGACCGTCTTCGTCTTCGGCGAGGGCTTCGTGGTGAACAGCGAGTGCACGGGGCCGAGGGCATGGCCGGTGACCTCGATGCGCAGCGTCTCGTGCAGCACGGTCACCGTGATCAGCATCGTGATGACCAACTGGCCGTCCCAGAGCGTGAACTGCACGCCCAGGTAGTGGCGGTTGCCGCTGCCGAACTGCTGCTCGTTGCAGATCCGCTGTATCTCGTGGCCGCGGATCTGGAAGGCCTCGACGTCCGTGCCGGTGGGGCGGGACACGGACTTGGCGTTCTCCCCGATGGGCGAGACGATCCAGTGGTTTATGTCGGGGGCGGGGAAGCCGCCGGTGTGCAGCGGGCCGCGCTCCAGCATGCGCAGCTGGTCGTGCACCGCCCGTATGACGTCCCAGCTGCGGAAGGGGTGGATCTCCTTGCCGTCCTCGGCCGGGACCAGCTCCTCGGCCAGCTGCCAGCTGCCCCAGCGCGTGCCCATGCCCAGTATGCCCTTGGGTCCGGCGTAGAACACGGAGTTGCTCTGCTGCTCGGCGGAGAGCCTGGCGAGGCCCTGGCGCAGCCGCTCGGCGGCCGTCTCGCCGGGGCTGCCGGGCACCGCCTCGGGGATCTTGGCGCCGATGCCGCCGCCCGCGAGCAGGCCCGACCAGCGCTCGCGCAGGTCCCTTGCGGTGCGCTCGGCGATCTGCTTCGCCCAGAACCAGCCCACCACGGGCAGCACGATCGCCGCGCGCAGATACCAGGCCCAGAAGCCGCCGAACGGCAGCTTGAGCAGGGCGACCGCGGCGAGGACGCCCACCGCGACCAGCACGGCCGTCGCGAGCGCGCCCGTGCGCTTGTTCTCGCTCTTGGCGACCTGCCGCCGGATGGTGAAGACGAGGAGCCAGAGGATCAGACCCGGCAGGAAGAGCACACCGCACAGCACCGTCACGGCGGTCAGCCAGCTGTCGCGCTCCTTGCGGATGCGGTTCGCCGCGAGGCAGTGCTCGACGACGGCCTGCGGCTCGGTCCCGAAGGACTGGATGAGCGGACTGCGGCCGCCGCCCAGCATCCGCACCTGCACGGTCCGCGCGAACGCCTCGCCCAGATTCGGCTTGAAGAGCGACCAGATTCCGGACTTCACCTCGGACTTGTGCCACTCGTTGTTGGCCGCGAGGATGCCGTCCACATCTCCGTCGCGATACGCCGCCGAGGCAAGGGCGTGCGTCGCCGCGGTCTGACCCGCGGCACCCGAGAGCGGAACCTGGGCCCCGGGCCTGAAGTCGAATACATCGTCCGCCACTGCCGCCCCCATCGCCGCGACGCCTTCGCTGCTGCGGCTCTTCCCGACTTCCCTGTCCGGCACACCTGTTGCCGCCCGGCGCATCTGTTGATCAGGTCATCAGCGTATCCGGGCGCACCGACATCCGTCAGGGGGCGGCCGAATGCCGTCCGCCCGGCAGGAGGGGCGGACGGCATGCGCCCGAACTCGGCAACTACGAGCCGTCGTGCGCCCGTTCGCGGATCTTCTCGGAGAGCTGCGGAGGCATCGGCTCGTGGCGTGCGTACGTACGGTTGAAGCGCGCGGTGCCCTGCGAGAGGGACCTCAGGTCCACCGCGTACCGGCCGATCTCGATCTCGGGCACCTCGGCCCGCACGAGGGTCCGCCCGCCCGCTGCCTGCTCGGTGCCGACCACCCGGCCCCTGCGTCCCGACAGGTCGCTCATCACCGCGCCCACGTAGTCGTCGCCGACCAGCACCTGCACCTCGGCGACCGGTTCGAGCAGGTGGATCCTGGCGCCCGAGGCCGCCTCCCGCAGCGCGAGTGCGCCCGCCGTCTGGAACGCGGCGTCGGACGAGTCCACCGAGTGCGCCTTGCCGTCCAGGAGCGTGATGCGCACGTCGATGAGCGCGTACCCGGCGGCGACGCCCTTCGCCGCCTGCGCGCGCACCCCCTTCTCGACGGACGGGATGAACTGCCGCGGGACCGCGCCGCCCACGACCTTGTCGACGAACTCGATGCCGCTGCCGCCCGGCAGCGGCTCCACCTCGATCTCACAGATCGCGTACTGCCCGTGCCCGCCGGACTGCTTCACATGGCGGCCCCGGCCACCGCACTTGCCCGCGAACGTCTCCCGAAGGGAGACCTTGTACGGCACCACGTCGACCTGGACGCCGTACCGGCTGCGCAGCCGCTCCAGGGCCACGTCCGCGTGTGCCTCGCCCAGGCACCACAGGACCACCTGGTGCGTGTCCTGGTTCTGTTCGAGCCGCATCGTCGGGTCCTCGGCGACGAGCCGCGACAGGCCCTGCGACAGCTTGTCCTCGTCGGCCTTGCTGTGCGCCTGGATGGCGAGCGGCAGGAGCGGGTCCGGCATGTCCCAGGGCTCCATCAGGAGCGGGTCGTCCTTGGCGGACAGGGTGTCGCCGGTCTCCGCGCGGTTCAGCTTGGCCACGCACGCCAGGTCGCCCGCGACGCACTGGGTGAGCGTGCGCTGCTGCTTGCCGAAAGGGGCGGAGAGCGCGCCGATGCGCTCGTCGACGTCGTGGTCCTCGTGGCCGCGGTCGGCGAGGCCGTGCCCGGACACGTGCACCGTCTCGTCGGGGCGCAGGGTGCCGGAGAAGACGCGGACGAGGGAGACCCGCCCCACGTAGGGGTCGGATGCGGTCTTCACGACCTCGGCGGCCAGGGGGCCGTGGGGGTCGCAGGTGAGCGGGGGGCGCGCCTTGCCGCCGGGGGTGGTCACGGCGGGCGCCGGGTGTTCGAGCGGGGTGGGGAAGCCGCCGGTGATCAGCTCGAGGAGCTCGACGGTGCCGATGCCCTGGCGGGCGCCCTCCGCGGCGGGCGCTGCGGCGAGCACCGGATGGAAGATGCCCCGCGCGACCGCCCGCTCCAGGTCGTCCACCAATGTCTTGAAGTCGATGCTCTCGCCGCCGAGGTAGCGGTCCATCAGGGACTCGTCCTCGCTCTCGGCGATGATCCCCTCGATCAGGGTGTTGCGCGCCTCCTCGATCAGCGGGAGCTGGTCGGCGCCCGGCTCGGACTCCTTGCGCTCACCGGAGGCGTAGTCGAATATCCGCTGCGAGAGCAGCCCGATCAGACCGGTCACCGGGGCGTGGCCGTCCGGTCCCTGCTCGCCGTGGAGCGGCAGGTAGAGCGGCACCACTGCGTCGGGGTCGTCCGCGCCGAACGCCTGCGCGCAGGTGCGGGTCATCGCCGTGAAGTCCGCGCGGGCCGACTCCAGGTGCGTGATCACGATGGCCCGCGGCATGCCGACCGCCGCGCACTCCTCCCACACCATCCGGGTCGCGCCGGCGATACCCTCGACGCCCTCGGCCGCCGAGACGACGAAAAGGGCCGCGTCCGCCGCGCGCAGACCGGCCCTCAGCTCCCCGACGAAGTCGGCGTACCCGGGTGTGTCCAGTAGGTTGATCTTGAAGCCGCCCCACTCCACGGGGACCAGCGACAGCTGCACCGAGCGCTGCTGCCGGTGCTCGATCTCGTCGTAGTCGGAGACGGTGCCGCCGTCCTCCACGCGACCCGCCCGGTTTACCGCCCCCGCCGTCAGCGCGAGGGCCTCCACCAGAGTCGTCTTGCCCGATCCGCTGTGGCCGACCAGCACCACATTCCGTACGGACGCGGGCTGGTCGGCCGATGCTGCCCTGCCGGCGGCTCCGGGGTGTGCGTTCGCCTTGTCGCCCATGCCTTGGCCTCCCGGTTACGTGCACGGTGAGGAGGCTCAGCCCCCTCGGGGATGCTGGCTGCTCGCGGACGCGCGGGGCCGAGTGCGGGGCGGCTCCGACGGCGCCCGTCATGCTTTCGAGCTTTCCACTCGGGTCACTCTGCGTCCATACGTCGTACGCGATCGTGAGGGCGCGAGCCGGTCCGTCAACGTCGTGACTACGATGGGCCAGCCGGTGGCCAACGGGGCCGCGCGGCGCACCGAACCCTCGGGAAGGCCATGCTGAACAAGTACGCGCGTGCATTCTTCACGCGTGTCCTCACGCCGTTCGCCGCGTTTCTCATCCGCCGTGGGGTCAGCCCCGACGCGGTCACCTTCATCGGCACGGCCGGTGTGGTGGCGGGAGCGCTGGTCTTCTTCCCGCGGGGTGAGCTCTTCTGGGGCGTGATCGTCATCACGTCGTTCGTCTTCTCGGACCTCGTCGACGGCAACATGGCACGCCAGCTGGGCCGCTCCAGCCGCTGGGGCGCGTTCCTGGACTCGACGCTCGACCGGGTGGCGGACAGCGCGATCTTCGGCGGTCTCGCCCTCTGGTACGCGGGATCGGGCGACGACAACATCCTCTGCGCCGTCTCCATCTTCTGTCTGGCCAGCGGCCAGGTGGTCTCGTACACGAAGGCGCGCGGCGAGGCCATCGGCCTGCCCGTCGCCGTCAACGGCCTGGTGGAGCGCGCCGAGCGCCTGGTGATCACGCTGGTCGCCGCGGGCCTTGCGGGCCTGCACAAGTTCGGCGTCCCGGGCATCCAGATCCTGCTGCCCATCGCCCTGTGGGCCGTCGCGGCCGGCAGCATGGTCACCCTCGTCCAGCGCGTCGTGACCGTGCGCCGTGAGTCGGCGGAGGCGGACGCCGCCTCGGACCCGACCGGCCCGACGCCCCCGGCGAACTCGGCGACGCAGGAGAGTGAGGCCGCGCAGTGAAGGACCGACTCACCGACGGGCTGTACGGGCTCGGCTGGAGCACCGTCAAGAAGCTCCCCGAGCCGGTCGCCGAGCGGCTCGGCAGGACCATCGCCGACACGGTCTGGAAACGGCGCGGCAAGGGCGTACTGCGGCTGGAGTCCAACCTCGCGCGCGTGGTGCCCGACGCGAGCCCGCAGCGGCTGACCGAGCTCTCCAGAGCGGGCATGCGCTCCTACCTGCGGTACTGGATGGAGTCCTTCCGGCTGCCGTCCTGGAGCAGGGAGCGGGTCGAGGGCGGCTTCGACGTCAAGGACGTCCACCACCTGACCGACGGGCTCGCCGCGGGCAAGGGCGTGATCCTCGCCCTGCCGCACCTGGGCAACTGGGACCTCGCGGGCGCCTGGGTCACCACCAAGCTGGAGACCCCCTTCACGACGGTCGCCGAGCGGCTCAAGCCCGAGACGCTGTACGACCGCTTCGTCGCCTACCGCGAAAGCCTCGGCATGGAGGTCCTGCCGCACACCGGAGGCTCCGCCTTCGGGACGCTGGCACGGCGCCTTCGCGCGGGCGGCCTCGTCTGTCTCGTCGCGGACCGCGATCTGTCGGCGTCCGGCGTCGAGGTGAAGTTCTTCGGAGACGCGGCCCGGATGCCCGCGGGCCCGGCGATGCTGGCCCAGCAGACCGGAGCCCTGTTGCTGCCCGTCACCCTCTGGTATGACGAATCGCCCGTCATGAAGGGCCGTATCCATCCGCCCGTCGACGTTCCCGAGACAGGTACCCGGGTGGAGAAGACGTCTGTCATGACACAGGCGCTGGCCGACGCCTTCGCCACCGGTATCGCCGACCACCCGGAGGACTGGCACATGCTGCAGCGTCTGTGGCTCGCCGACCTGGAACCCCGTCCCGACCTCGCGCCCCGCGCCGATCAGGGCCCGCAGGCCCCGGCGGGGGAGGCATCGTGAGGATCGGCATCGTCTGCCCGTACTCGTGGGACGTGCCGGGCGGCGTCCAGTTCCACATCCGTGATCTGGCGGAGCACCTCATCCGCCTGGGGCACGAGGTCTCCGTCCTCGCCCCGGCCGACGACGAGACCCCGCTCCCGTCGTACGTCGTGTCGGCGGGACGGGCCGTTCCCGTGCCCTACAACGGCTCGGTGGCGCGGCTCAACTTCGGCTTCCTGTCGGCCGCGCGGGTACGCCGCTGGCTGCACGAGGGCACGTTCGACGTCATCCACATCCACGAGCCCGCGTCGCCCTCCCTGGGCCTGCTCACCTGCTGGGCCGCGCAGGGCCCCATCGTCGCGACGTTCCACACGTCCAACCCGCGCTCGCGGGCGATGATCGCCGCGTACCCGATCCTGCAGCCCGCCCTGGAGAAGATCAGCGCGCGCATCGCGGTGAGCGAGTACGCGCGGCGCACGCTCGTCGAGCACCTCGGCGGCGACGCGGTCGTCATCCCGAACGGCGTCGACGTCGGCTTCTTCGCCGGTGCCGAGCCCAAGCCCGAGTGGCAGGGCGAGACGATCGGCTTCATCGGACGCATCGACGAGCCCCGCAAGGGACTCCCGGTCCTCATGAAGGCGCTCCCGCAGATCTTCGCCGAGCGCCCGAACGCGCGCCTGCTGGTCGCGGGCCGCGGCGACGAGGAGGAGGCGGTGTCCTCCCTCCCCGTCGAGCTGCGCTCCCGGGTGGAGTTCCTCGGCATGGTCAGCGACGAGGACAAGGCGCGGCTGCTGCGCAGCGTCGACCTGTACGTCGCCCCCAACACCGGCGGCGAGAGCTTCGGGATCATCCTCGTCGAGGCGATGTCCGCGGGCGCGCCCGTGCTCGCCAGCGACCTGGACGCCTTCGCCCAGGTCCTGGACCAGGGCGCGGCGGGCGACCTCTTCAGCAACGAGGACGCGGAGTCCCTCGCGAAGTCCGCGGTACGCCTCCTGGCCGACCCCGAACGCCGGGAGGGCCTGCGCGAACGAGGTAGCGCACACGTACGCCGCTTCGACTGGTCGACGGTCGGCTCCGACATCCTCGCGGTCTACGAAACGGTCACGGACGGCGCGACATCGGTCGCCACGGACGAACGCTCCGGCTTTCGGGCGCGGTTCGGGTTGGCACAGAAGGGCTGAGGGGCGGTGCAAGCACCGGGGCGGCTTGTAATCAGCCCGTCCGGCGTCTGAGGACCGGGGGTTCGGGGGCGGAGCCCCCGGAGACGGCGCGCGGCGCGGAGACTGCCCGTGCCGCGGGGGGTTCGGGGGCGGAGCCCCCAAGGACGGTGCGTGGGGTGCCGGGCGCCGTGGCCCGGTTCAAGGCGCCCTCGCCCGAAGGTAGCCTTGCCGCCCGTGACCTCCACCTTGATCTGGATCGCGGCAGCCCTCTTCGCGATCGGCCTCTATCTGAGCTGGACCGCCGGACGGCTCGACCGGCTGCACGCGCGCATCGACGCCGCGCGCGCCGCCCTCGACGCCCAACTGCTGCGCCGCGCCTCGGTCGCCCAGGAGCTGGCCACCTCCGGAGTGCTTGACCCGGCCGCGTCGATCGTGCTCTACGAAGCGGCGCATGCGGCCAGACAGGCGGAGGAGGAGCATCGCGAGGTCGCCGAGAGCGAGCTCAGCCAGGCGCTGCGCGCCATCTTCGGCGAGGTCCAGCAGGTCGAGGCGGTCCGTGAGGCCCCGGGCGGGGACGAGGCCGCCACCGAGCTGGCCGCGGCCGTACGCCGGGTACCGATGGCCCGCCGCTTCCACAACGACGCCGTGCGCGCCGCCCGCGCCCTGCGCCGCCACCGCAAGGTCCGTTGGTTCCGGCTCGCGGGCCACGCGCCCTTCCCGATGGCGTTCGAGATGGACGACGAGCCGCCGACGGCACTGGCCGACCGCGCCACCACGTAGCAGACGCGCAGGCGCGAAGGCGCTGGTCAGCACGGGGTCAGCAAGGGGTCGGCACGGCCCTGACCAGCCGCGTTCGCGGAAAATGAGCCACCGGTCATCCATTGGCCCTTGCTGTGGCCTGGTCCGCGGGCGTTTCCTCGGAGCTGCAGAAATCCTCTTCAGCGAGCGAGGTCAACCCCGTGTCCGTGCCCACCACCCCCGCCAGCAGCAACCCGACGCCCGAGACCGGCACCGCGCGCGTGAAGCGCGGCATGGCCGAGCAGCTCAAGGGCGGCGTGATCATGGACGTCGTCAACGCCGAGCAGGCGAAGATAGCCGAGGACGCCGGCGCGGTCGCCGTCATGGCGCTGGAGCGGGTGCCCGCCGACATCCGCAAGGACGGCGGCGTGGCCCGGATGTCGGACCCGAACATGATCGAAGAGATCATCGAGGCCGTCTCGATCCCGGTCATGGCCAAGTCCCGCATCGGCCACTTCGTGGAGGCCCAGGTCCTGCAGTCCCTGGGCGTCGACTACATCGACGAGTCCGAGGTCCTCACCCCGGCCGACGAGGTCAACCACAGCGACAAGTTCGCGTTCACGACCCCGTTCGTGTGTGGCGCCACCAACCTGGGCGAGGCCCTGCGCCGCATCGCCGAGGGCGCCGCGATGATCCGCTCCAAGGGCGAGGCCGGTACCGGCAACGTCGTCGAGGCCGTCCGCCACCTGCGCCAGATCAAGAACGAGATCGCCAAGCTGCGCGGCTACGACAACAACGAGCTGTACGCCGCCGCCAAGGACCTCCGCGCCCCGTACGAGCTGGTCAAGGAGACCGCCGAGCTCGGCAAGCTCCCGGTCGTCCTCTTCTCCGCCGGTGGCGTCGCCACCCCCGCCGACGCCGCCCTGATGCGCCAGCTCGGCGCCGAGGGCGTCTTCGTCGGCTCCGGCATCTTCAAGTCCGGCGACCCGGCCCGCCGCGCCGCCGCCATCGTGAAGGCCACGACGTTCTTCGACGACCCGAAGATCATCGCCGACGCCTCCCGCAACCTCGGCGAGGCCATGGTCGGCATCAACTGCGACACCCTGCCCGAGACCGAGCGCTACGCGAACCGGGGCTGGTGATGACCGCTCCCGCAGCGGCCACTCCGGCAGCGGCCACCCCCGTGGTGGGCGTCCTCGCCCTCCAGGGGGACGTGCGGGAGCACCTGATCGCCCTGGCCTCGGCTGACGCCGTGGCCAGGCCGGTCCGGCGCCCCGAAGAGCTCGCCGAGGTCGACGGCCTGGTCATCCCCGGCGGGGAGTCCACCACCATCTCCAAGCTGGCCACCCTCTTCGGCCTGATGGAGCCCCTCCGCGCGCGCGTGCGGGACGGCATGCCGGTCTACGGCAGCTGTGCGGGCATGATCATGCTCGCCGACAAGATCCTCGACCCGCGCTCGGGCCAGGAGACGGTGGGCGGCATCGACATGATCGTGCGGCGCAACGCGTTCGGGCGGCAGAACGAGTCGTTCGAGGCGGCCGTCGACGTCCGGGGTGTCGAAGGCGCCCCGGTGGAGGGCGTGTTCATCCGGGCGCCCTGGGTGGAGTCGGTCGGCGCGGAGGTGGAGGTGCTCGCCGAGCACGCGGGCCACATCGTCGCCGTGCGCCAGGGCAACGCGCTCGCCACGTCGTTCCATCCGGAGCTGACGGGCGACCACCGGGTGCACGCACTGTTCGTGGAGATGGCTCGGGGTAACCCGCGCGCGGGATCCTTGTAGGATCTCCGGGGATCCCCCCGGAGCCTTAAGGTCTGGGAGAGTTCGTACTGGTTGTTGGGTAACGCGAAGGAGACAGGCAGATGTCCGGCCACTCTAAATGGGCTACGACGAAGCACAAGAAGGCCGTGATCGACGCCAAGCGCGGCAAGCTCTTCGCGAAGATGATCAAGAACATCGAGGTGGCGGCCCGCACGGGCGGCGCCGACGTGTCCGGTAACCCGACCCTCTTCGACGCCATCCAGAAGGCCAAGAAGAGCTCGGTCCCGAACAAGAACATCGACTCCGCGGTCAAGCGCGGTGCCGGTCTCGAAGCCGGTGGCGCCGACTACGAGACGATCATGTACGAGGGCTACGGCCCGAACGGCGTCGCGGTGCTCATCGAGTGCCTCACCGACAACCGCAACCGCGCCGCCTCCGACGTGCGCGTCGCCATGACGCGCAACGGCGGCAACATGGCCGACCCGGGCTCCGTCTCGTACCTGTTCAACCGCAAGGGCGTCGTGGTCGTCCCCAAGGGCGAGCTGTCCGAGGACGACGTCCTCGGTGCCGTCCTCGACGCGGGCGCCGAAGAGGTCAACGACCTGGGCGAGTCCTTCGAGGTGCTCTCCGAGGCCACCGACCTGGTCGCGGTCCGCACCGCGCTCCAGGAGGCCGGTATCGACTACGACTCGGCCGACGCCAACTTCGTCCCGACCATGCAGGTCGAGCTGGACGAGGACGGCGCCCGGAAGATCTTCAAGCTGATCGACGCCCTGGAGGACAGCGACGACGTGCAGAACGTCTTCGCCAACTTCGACGTCTCCGACGAGGTCATGGCGAAGGTCGACGCGTAAAGCGCTCCGCTCGATGCAGGACCGCGCCCCCTAGGGTGCGCATGGGCCGACGGGACACACCCCCGTCGGCCCATCGCGTTGTCAGAGGGACCCGATAACCTGCACGGACAGGTGATTGGAGGGGCTACGTGCGCGTGCTGGGGGTCGACCCGGGTCTGACCCGGTGTGGTGTGGGGGTCGTCGAAGGCGTCGCGGGACGCCCCTTGACCATGCGAGGCGTCGGGGTCGTTCGGACTCCGGCCGACGCGGAGTTGGGGCACCGCCTCGTCGCCATCGAGCAGGGCATCGAGCAGTGGCTCGACGAGCACGGCCCCGAAGTCGTCGCCGTCGAGCGCGTGTTCAGCCAGCACAATGTGCGCACGGTGATGGGCACCGCCCAGGCCAGCGCCGTCGCCATGCTCTGCGCCTCGCGCCGCGGCATCCCCGTCGCCCTGCACACCCCCAGCGAGGTCAAGGCCGCCGTCACCGGCAGCGGCCGCGCCGACAAGGCGCAGGTCGGCGCGATGGTCACCCGCCTCCTGCGGCTCGACGCGCCCCCCAAGCCCGCCGACGCGGCCGACGCCCTGGCCCTCGCCATCTGTCACATCTGGCGCGCCCCCGCCCAGAACCGGCTGCAACAGGCCGTCGCCCAGAACCGTCTCCAGCAGGCCGTAGCCCTGCACGCATCGAAGTCTCCCACCGCACAGAAAGGCCGTACCGCATGATCGCCTTCGTCAGCGGCCCCGTAGCCGCCCTCGCCCCCGATGCCGCGGTGGTCGAGGTCGGCGGCATCGGCATGGCCGTCCAGTGCACGCCGAACACGCTCTCCACCCTCCGCGTCGGCCAGCAGGCCAAGCTCGCCACCTCCCTTGTCGTACGGGAGGACTCCCTCACCCTGTACGGCTTCGCGGACGACGACGAGCGCCAGACCTTCGAGCTGCTGCAGACCGCGAGCGGCGTGGGCCCGCGCCTCGCCCAGGCCATGCTCGCCGTGCACAGCCCCGACGCCCTGCGCCGCGCGGTCGCCACCAGTGACGAGAAGGCCCTCACGGCCGTCCCAGGCATCGGCAAGAAGGGCGCCCAGAAGCTCCTCCTGGAGTACAAGGACCGCCTCGGCGAGCCCCTCGGCACCGGCGGCCCCGCGATCGGCACGGCCGTCACCGCAGGCTGGCGCGACCAGCTGCACGCGGCCCTGATCGGCCTCGGGTACGCCACGCGCGAGGCCGACGAGGCCGTCGTCGCCGTCACCCCGCAGGCCGAGGCCAGCGAGGGCGCCCCGCAGGTCGGACAGCTCCTGAAGGCCGCCCTCCAGACCCTCAACCGCACCCGCTAGCCAGCCCCGCTGACTCCCCCCGACGGCCACCCCCTGAACCGACCGCATCGCGAGGCACACCGCATGAACTGGGACGACCCCACCCACGACGCCGACGAAGCTGCCGACGCGGCCGAGCGGCTCGTCGGTGCGTCCGCCGACGGCGAGGACCAGGCGGTCGAGGCCGCCCTGCGCCCCAAGGACCTGGGCGAGTTCATCGGCCAGGAGAAGGTCCGCGAGCAGCTCGACCTCGTCCTGCGGGCGGCCCGCGCGCGCGGCGCCACCGCCGACCACGTGCTGCTCTCCGGAGCCCCCGGCCTCGGCAAGACGACCCTCTCGATGATCATCGCCGCCGAGATGGGCGCCCCGATCCGCATCACCAGCGGCCCCGCCATCCAGCACGCAGGCGACCTGGCCGCGATCCTCTCCTCCCTCCAGGAGGGCGAGGTCCTCTTCCTCGACGAGATCCACCGGATGTCCCGGCCCGCCGAGGAAATGCTCTACATGGCCATGGAGGACTTCCGCGTCGACGTCATCGTCGGCAAGGGCCCCGGCGCCACCGCCATCCCCCTCGAACTGCCCCCCTTCACCCTCGTCGGTGCCACCACGCGCGCGGGACTGCTCCCGCCGCCGCTGCGCGACCGCTTCGGCTTCACCGCGCACATGGAGTTCTACGAACCCGCGGAGCTGGAGCGCGTCGTCCACCGCTCCGCCCAGCTGCTCGACGTGGAGATCGACCCGCAGGGCGCCGCCGAGATCGCGGGCCGCTCGCGCGGCACGCCCCGTATCGCCAACCGCCTGCTGCGCCGCGTCAGGGACTACGCCCAGGTGAAGGCCGACGGAGCGATCACCCAGGACATCGCGGGCGCGGCCCTCGCGGTCTACGAAGTGGACGAGCGCGGACTCGACCGCCTCGACCGGGCCGTCCTGGAGGCCCTGCTCAAGCTGTTCGGCGGCGGCCCCGTCGGCCTGTCGACGCTCGCGGTCGCCGTGGGGGAGGAGCGCGAGACGGTCGAGGAGGTGGCGGAGCCCTTCCTGGTACGGGAGGGTCTGCTGGCCCGCACCCCGCGCGGCCGCGTCGGGACCCCCGCGGCATGGGCGCACCTCGGCCTGGTACCCCCGCGGCAGACGGGCGGAAAGGGACAACAGGACCTGTTCGGGGCGTGATATCGGCGAGACGGCGCCGCGGCCGAAGGACAACGGCGCGGAGAGTCGACCCCTCAGGAACGTCGGTGCCATGCTGAGCGTTGTTCGTTAGGCGCGGACTCGCTTAGACTCCGCCGATGCCGCCCTTGTCGGGCGGTGTGCCCACCCCCATCCCAATGGCCGCTTACCTGCGCGGTCTGCGAAGGAAATTCCGTCCCGTGAATATCGTGACCCTCCTCCCGTTCATCGTGCTCATCGGGGCCATGTTCCTGATGACCCGCTCGGCCAAGAAGAAGCAGCAGGCCGCCGCGTCGATGCGTAACGAGATGCAGCCCGGCACCGGCATCCGCACGATCGGTGGCATGTACGCGACCGTCAAGGAGGTTCACGACGAAGCCGTCCTCCTTGAGGTGGCCCCCGGTGTCCACGCGGTTTACGCGAAGAACTCGATCGGCGCCGTCCTCGACGACGACGAGTACAACCGCATCGTGCACGGCACCGAGGACGACCTGAACGAGGACGCCCCCGTCGTCCCGGACGACGCCTCCTCCCTGACCGAGACCGACGAGCCCGCCGACGCTTCCGACGACTCGCCCATCGACCTCGGCAAGAAGGACGCGGCCGCCGGGGCCGACGACGCGGAGCCGAAGAAGACCGACGGCGAGTCCGACGCGAAGTAGTCACGACCGGGGCCTGTGGGGCGCACCGCTCGCGCACCACGGGCCCCGGACCACGTGCATTTCGCGCCGAATCTCGACACCACTTCATGGCCGCCCGACCGGGCTCCCGCACTGCAGGGGGGCAGACCGGGGACCGGGCGGTTGGACAGGGAGAACGAGAAGGTGGCAGCACCGAAGAAGGGCCGAAGGCAGAGCGCCCCGGGCAAGCCGGGACGCTCTCTGGTCTTCATCCTGATCGCCCTCGTGGCGCTGACCGGGGGAATGTTCCTTTCCGGGCACACCACGCCGCGCCTGGGCATCGACCTCGCAGGCGGTACGAGCATCACGCTCGAGGCGAAGAACGAGCCCGGTCAGAAGAACGCGATCAACCCGACCAACATGAACACCGCGGTTGACATCATCAACAACCGTGTCAACGGTCTCGGTGTCTCCGAGGCCGAGGTTCAGACCCAGGGCGACAAGAACATCATTGTCAACATCCCCAAGGGTTCGAACGAGAAGCAGGCGCGCGAGCAGGTCGGTACGACCGCTCAGCTCTACTTCCGTCCGGTGATCACGCAGACCAGCGGCCAGCCCACGCCCAACCCCACGCCCAGCTCCTCGTCCGGGACGGACAAGGACAAGGCCACCGACAAGGCGACGGACAAGGCCACCGACAAGGCCACGGACAAGGGGAAGTCCCCGACCTCCACCCCGACCTCCCAGGGCCGCGCCGTCAGCGAGGCCCTGAAGGCCGACCCGACGCCGAACGCCTCGGACAAGGCCCAGGACGAGGGCGGCAAGAAGGACGAGACGCCCAAGCCCGACCCGGCCACCGCCAAGCTCCAGGAGCAGTTCACCAAGCTGGACTGCACCGACAAGAAGGCGCGTGCCGCGGCAGGTCGTGGCATCAAGCCCTCCGACCCCACCATCGCGTGCGGCAAGAGCCCCGACGGCAAGACGTGGGACAAGTTCATCCTGGCCCCGGCCGAGCTGAACGGTAAGGACGTCGACGACGCCAAGGCGGCCATCCAGCAGCAGTCCGGTGCCTGGGTGGTCAACATGGAGTTCACCAAGGGCGGCTCGAAGAAGTTCTCGGCGGTCACCAGCAAGCTGTCGCAGCAGCAGCCCCCGCAGAACCAGTTCGCGATCGTCCTCGACGGTGAGGTGGCCTCGGCCCCCAGCGTCCGGACGACCCTGAACTCCAACGCCGAGATCTCCGGCAGCTTCGACCAGAACTCCGCCAAGGACCTGGCGAACATCCTGTCCTACGGTGCCCTGCCGCTGACGTTCCACGAGCAGAGCGTCACCACGGTCAGCCCGGCCCTCGGTGGCGAGCAGCTCAAGGCGGGTCTGATCGCGGGCGCCATCGGCCTCGCGCTCGTCATCATCTACCTGGTGGCCTACTACCGCGGCCTTTCGCTCATCGCCATCGCGAGCCTCCTGGTCTCCGCGGCGCTGACGTACACGATCATGACGCTGCTCGGCCCGACCATTAAGTTCGCGCTGAACCTGCCCGCGGTGTGTGGTGCGATCGTTGCGATCGGTATTACCGCGGACTCGTTCATCGTGTTCTTCGAACGCGTGCGGGACGAGATCCGTGAGGGCCGCACGCTGCGGCCCGCCGTCGAGAGGGGCTGGCCGCGCGCCCGGCGCACGATCCTGGTCTCCGACTTCGTGTCGTTCCTCGCCGCCGCGGTGCTCTTCGTCGTCACGGTCGGCAAGGTGCAGGGCTTCGCGTTCACGCTCGGCCTGACCACGCTGCTCGACGTCGTCGTGGTGTTCTTCTTCACCAAGCCGCTGATGACGCTGATGGCCCGCAAGAAGTTCTTCGCGAGCGGTCACAAGTGGTCCGGTCTCGACCCGAAGCGGCTCGGCGCCAAGCCGCCGCTGCGCCGGTCCCGACGCACCACTCCTCCCACCGCCGGCCCTGTCGACCCGAAGGAGGCGTGAGATGTCGAAGCTCGGCAATCTCGGCGCCAGGCTCTACCGCGGTGAGGTCGGCTACGACTTCGTCGGCAAGCGCAAGATCTGGTACGGCATCTCGATCCTGATCACCATCACGGCCATCGTCGGCCTGGCGGTGCGCGGCCTGAACATGGGCATCGAGTTCGAGGGCGGCGCCGTCTTCAACACCCCGAAGACCAGCGCCTCGGTCTCCCACGCCGAGGAGTCCGCGGAGAAGGCGTCCGGTCACGACGCGATCGTCCAGAAGCTGGGCGGCGACAAGCTCCGCATCCAGATCGCGGGCGTCGACATCAAGAAGTCCGACCAGATCAAGAAGTCGCTGGCCGAGGACCTCGACGTGAAGGCGGGCGACATCGACGCCGACCTGGTCGGCCCCAGCTGGGGCGACCAGATCGCGAACAAGGCCTGGCAGGGCCTGGCCATCTTCATGGTCCTCGTCGTGATCTACCTGGCCATCGCCTTCGAATGGCGCATGGCCCTGGCGGCACTCATCGCACTGATCCACGACATCACCATCACCGTGGGTGTGTACGCACTGGTCGGCTTCGAGGTCACACCGGGCACGGTGATCGGTCTGCTGACCATTCTCGGATACTCGCTCTACGACACGGTGGTGGTCTTCGACAGCTTGAAGGAGCAGTCGAAGGACATCACCAAGCAGACCAAGTACACGTACAGCGAACTCGCCAACCGCAGCATCAACGGCACCCTGGTGCGCTCCATCAACACCACGGTCGTCGCGCTGCTCCCGGTGGCGGGCCTGCTCTTCATCGGTGGCGGTGCGCTGGGCGCGGGCATGCTCAACGACATCTCGCTGTCGCTGTTCGTCGGCCTCGCGGCCGGTGCGTACTCCTCGATCTTCATCGCCACGCCGCTCGTCGCCGACTTCAAGGAGCGCGAGCCGCAGATGAAGGCCCTCAAGAAGCGGGTGCTCGCCAAGCGCGCGGCGGCCGCGGCCAAGGGCGAGTCCGCGGAGGCGCCGGAGTCCTTCGACGACGGGGACCCGGAGGACGACATCGCCGATGACGCCGCCCCGGCCGTCGTCGGCCCCCGCAGCCAGCCCGCGTCGCGCAACCGCGGCCGGGGCCGGCCCTCGGGGAAGCGCCGATGACCGAGCTCGCAGGCGTCACGGAGCTGCTGCTCAGCCGCATCCGTGACGTCCCGGACTACCCGAAGCCGGGCGTGATGTTCAAGGACATCACGCCGCTGCTCGCCGATCCGGCCGCCTTCGCGGCGCTCACGGAGACGCTGGCGGACCTGAGCGTGCGGCACGGCGCCACGAAGATCGTCGGCCTGGAGGCCCGCGGCTTCATCCTCGGCGCCCCCGTCGCGCTCCGCGCGGGGCTCGGCTTCATCCCCGTACGCAAGGCGGGCAAGCTCCCCGGAGCGACGCTCCGGCAGAGCTACGACCTGGAGTACGGCAGCGCCGAGATCGAGGTGCACGCCGAGGACCTGGCCGCGGGCGACCGCGTCATGGTCATCGACGACGTCCTCGCCACCGGTGGCACCGCCGTGGCCTCGGTGGACCTGATCCGCCGCTCGGGCGCCGAGGTGGCCGGTGTCGCGGTCCTCATGGAGCTCGGCTTCCTCGACGGCCGGCAGAAGCTGGAGCAGGCCCTCGACGGGGCGCCTCTGGAGGCGCTGATCACCGTCTGAGATCACCGCCTGAGGCGGCTCGCAGGACAGCACGACGGGCGTTCCGGTACCCACCGGGACGCCCGTCGTCGTTTCGGCCGGTTTCCCGCTCCGGGCGGCCCTTGCGCGGAGCTGCTCCGGCGCTCCGGGTGCCGTCCGGGGCGGCTGGGGGAGCGGAGCGGCGGCTTCGGGGAATCCGGCGTCCGTCCCTCGCGTTTCTCCAGTACAGAGCCGTCTCACCGGCCCAAGGCGAGCCGACGGCCCAGGATCGATACCATGGACTCTTCGGGGCCTGTCCGGGGGACCCCGATCGCGCACAGGGAGCGCTCTTGCCAGACGAGTCCCAGCCACTCACCGCCGCCAAGGCCGCCCAGCAGGGCAAGGAGGCCTCGGCCGGATCCGTGGCGCCCGCGAAGAAGGCCGCGGACGCGCAGGGCGGCACGTCCGCGCAGCGCGCCCAGGGAGAGGTCTCCCGGGGCGACAAGCCGGCCGAGCAGCCCCGCCCCAAGCCGCCCGCGGACCACCATCCGACGGCCCCCGCGATCCGCCCGGCCACCGGCCAGCCCGCGCGTACCGGTTCCTCCAACCGCGTGCGGGCCCGGCTCGCCCGGCTCGGCGTCCAGCGCTCGAACCCGTACAACCCCGTCCTGGAGCCCCTGCTGCGCATAGTGCGCAGCAACGACCCCAAGATCGAGACGTCGACGCTCCGCCAGATCGAGCGTGCCTACCAGGTCGCCGAGCGCTGGCACCGCGGCCAGAAGCGCAAGAGCGGCGATCCGTACATCACGCACCCGCTCGCCGTGACGACCATCCTCGCCGAGCTCGGCATGGACCCGGCCACCCTGATGGCGGGGCTCCTGCACGACACCGTCGAGGACACCGAGTACGGCCTGGACACCCTCAAGCGCGACTTCGGCGACCAGGTCGCCCTGCTCGTCGACGGCGTCACCAAGCTGGACAAGGTCAAGTTCGGCGAGGCCGCGCAGGCCGAGACCGTGCGCAAGATGGTCGTCGCCATGGCCAAGGACCCCCGCGTCCTGGTCATCAAGCTCGCCGACCGCCTGCACAACATGCGCACGATGCGGTACCTCAAGCGCGAGAAGCAGGAGAAGAAGGCCCGCGAGACCCTGGAGATCTACGCTCCGCTGGCGCACCGCCTGGGCATGAACACCATCAAGTGGGAGCTGGAGGACCTCGCCTTCGCGATCCTCTACCCCAAGATGTACGACGAGATCGTGCGGCTGGTGGCCGAGCGCGCCCCCAAGCGCGACGAGTACCTGGCCATAGTGACCGACGAGGTCCAGACCGACCTGCGCGCCGCCCGCATCAAAGCCACCGTCACCGGGCGCCCGAAGCACTACTACAGCGTCTACCAGAAGATGATCGTCCGCGGCCGTGACTTCGCGGAGATCTACGACCTGGTGGGCATCCGCGTCCTCGTCGACACGGTCCGGGACTGCTATGCCGCCCTCGGCACGGTCCACGCGCGATGGAACCCGGTCCCCGGCCGGTTCAAGGACTACATCGCGATGCCGAAGTTCAACATGTACCAGTCGCTGCACACGACGGTCATCGGCCCCAACGGCAAGCCCGTCGAGCTCCAGATCCGTACGTTCGACATGCACCGCCGCGCCGAGTACGGCATCGCGGCGCACTGGAAGTACAAGCAGGAGGCCGTCGCCGGTGCCTCCAAGGTGCGCACCGACGTGCCGAAGAAGGCCGGTGGCAAGGATGACCACCTCAACGACATGGCGTGGCTGCGCCAGTTGCTCGACTGGCAGAAGGAGACCGAGGACCCCAGCGAGTTCCTCGAATCGCTGCGCTTCGACCTCTCGCGCAACGAGGTCTTCGTGTTCACCCCGAAGGGCGACGTCATAGCGCTGCCCGCGGGCGCCACCCCCGTCGACTTCTCGTACGCGGTGCACACCGAGGTCGGCCACCGCACCATAGGGGCGCGGGTCAACGGACGGCTCGTACCGCTCGAATCGACCCTCGACAACGGCGACCTGGTGGAGGTCTTCACCTCCAAGGCGGCGGGCGCGGGCCCGTCCCGCGACTGGCTCGGCTTCGTCAAGTCGCCGCGGGCGCGCAACAAGATCCGCGCGTGGTTCTCCAAGGAGCGCCGCGACGAGGCCATCGAGCAGGGCAAGGACGCCATCGCGCGCGCCATGCGCAAGCAGAACCTGCCGATCCAGCGGATCCTCACGGGCGACTCCCTGGTGACCCTCGCGCACGAGATGCGCTACCCCGACATCTCGTCGCTGTACGCGGCGATCGGCGAGGGACACGTCACCGCGCAGTCCGTCGTGCAGAAGCTCGTCCAGGCGCTTGGCGGCGAGGAGGCCGCCAACGAGGACATCGCCGAGAGCGCGCCGCCCTCGCGCGGCCGCAGCAAGCGCCGCTCCAACGCCGACCCGGGCGTCGTCGTCAAGGGCGTCGACGACGTGTGGGTCAAGCTGGCCCGCTGCTGCACGCCCGTGCCGGGCGACCCCATCATCGGCTTCGTCACGCGCGGCAGCGGCGTATCGGTTCACCGCAGCGACTGTGTGAACGTGGACTCGCTCTCGCGCGAGCCCGAGCGCATCCTCGAGGTCGAGTGGGCGCCCACCCAGTCCTCGGTCTTCCTGGTCGCCATCCAGGTCGAGGCCCTGGACCGCTCCCGCCTCCTGTCGGACGTCACGCGCATCCTCTCGGACCAGCACGTGAACATCCTGTCGGCGGCCGTGCAGACCTCCCGCGACCGCGTGGCCACCTCCCGCTTCACCTTCGAGATGGGCGACCCCAAGCACCTGGGGCACGTGCTGAAGGCCGTCAGAGGAGTGGAGGGTGTGTACGACGTGTATCGGGTGACATCGGCGCGCCGCCCGTGAACTAGCCTGATCCCGGGCCTGGTTCACGGGAGAGGGCATGACGCGAGGCGAACTGGTCGACGGGCGCTACCGGTTGATGGAGCTCCTGGGCCGCGGCGGCATGGGCGAGGTCTACGAGGCCGAGGACATGCAGCTGGGCCGCCGCGTCGCGGTGAAGCTCCTGACGTCCGTCGGGGGCATGGCCCCGGGCGGCGAGGAACTCGACCGGTTCCGGCGGGAGGCCCGCGCGATGGCGCGGATCGAGCACCCCGGGGTCATCGCGCTGTACGACAGCGGGCTGCACCGGGGAGTCGCGTACCTGGTGATGCAGATCCTCGACGGGCGCAACCTCGGCCACCTCGTCGCGGCCAAGGGCCAGTTGCCGGTCCGGGCCGCGTGCTGGATCGGGCTGAACATGGCGGAGGCGCTGGCCGCCGCGCACCAGGCCGGGGTGATGCACCGGGACATCAAGCCCTCGAACGTCAGCCTCACCCGGGACGGCCGCGTCGTACTGCACGACTTCGGTCTCGCCCGCCTCGCGGGCGAGCAGGCGATCACGGCGACCGGGGTGGTGCTCGGATCCCCGCAGTTCATGGCGCCGGAGGCCATGAAGGGCGCCCGCGCGGACTCGGCGGCCGACCTGTACGGGCTCGGGGCCTGCATGTACTTCATGCTCACGGGCGAGAGTCCGCTCGGCCCCGCCATCGATGTCGGGGCCGTCGTGGAGCGGGCGCTGGGCACCGGCATTCCGAGTCTGATCGGCCGCTCTCCCGGAATTCCCCCCGAACTGGTCCGGCTGGTCGACCGGTTGTGCCAACAGGACCCTGCGGGACGGCCGCGCGGCGCGGCGGAGGTGGCGGAGGCGTTCGGCGAGCTGAGCGCCGGTGGCCAGGACGTGGTGCGCAGCAGCCTCGCCGCGCTCCAGCGTGACGAGGCCGTGCGGATGGCCAGGGGCGTACGGCTGCAGAAGGGGCCCGAGTACGCGTGGGAGGAGGCAGCGGTGCCCGCCCCGCGGACCGCGGACTCCGCGTCGGCCACCGACGCCGCCCCGCCCCTCGTCCCCGGCACAGGACCCCCGACCCTCAGCGACAACACGCGCCGCATGGTGCTCGGCAGCATGTCCCGCGAGACCGCACTCTCCCGGCAGCGCGAGGCGGTCAACCTCGTCCAGCGGGGCGAACTCGAGTCGGCCGCACGGATGCTGGCGGCCGTCGTGCCGGTCTGCGTCGCCCGCCTCGGCCCCGACCATCCGACCACGCTGACGAGCCAGTACTGGCAAGCTGTATGCCTGGCCAGGCTGGACGCGGGGCGAGAGGCACTGGAGCTGCTCGCCCGGGTGAACAAATACGTCGACCAGCGCAAAGGAGCGGCAAGTGACTGACGTCCGAGTGGAGCTGGCACCGGCGGACCCCGGCGCGGACGCCGAGGACGCCCTGCGGTCCCTGCTGCGCTGGCTGCACGAGGACGAGACGCTGGACGGCGCGGTGCGCGGCGAGTTCACCACATCGGCGGCGCCCGTCGCGGGCCACATGGGCGCGGGCGGCTTCGACATCCTGCAACTCGCCCTCGGCAGCGGCCTGTCCACCGCGGCGCTCGCCGTCTCCGTACTCCAGTGGCAGCTCGCCAGGAAGCGCGCACCCGCGGTCGTCCTCAGCCGGGGCGAGCTGCGCGTGGAAGTCACCCCCGAAGGCGCCCGTGACGCCGACACACTGCGGCGCGTCGTCGAACTCCTGGACCAGCGGCCGGCCGTCACGGCCCCGGACGGGGAGCACGATGGCGGCGCTGCCTGACCCGGGCCTGTCACGCGCCGTCCTGCTCGGCACGGCCTCCTACCGCCACCTTCCCCAGCTCGCCGCGGTCGAGACGAACCTGGTGGACCTGGCGGGCGAGCTGTGCGACGCCACGGTCTGGGGCCTGCCCGTACAGCACTGCGCCGTCGTCGCCGACCCGCAGAGCGCACCCGCCATGCTCGACCCCGTCCACCGCGCGGGCGACGAGGCCACGGACACCCTGCTCGTGTACTACGCCGGGCACGGCATGCGCGACGCGGAGTCCGCCGATCTCTATCTGGCCCTGGGGGAGTCCCGGGAGAGCATGGGCTACACCGCCGTCGCCTACCAGCACCTGCGCGCGGCCCTGCGCGCCTCCCGGGCCCGACGCAAGATCGTCATCCTGGACTGCTGCTTCAGCGGCCGGGCCGCACGCTCCCTGGGCGGCGACGACGTGCTCGCCGCCCAGGCCGCCGTCGACGGCGCGTACGTCCTCACGGCCTCCCCGCGCGACCGGGTCGCGCTCGCCCCGGACGGCGAGCGGCACACCGCCTTCACCGGGGAACTCCTCGGCATCCTGCGCGACGGCGTCCCGGACGGACCCGAACTCATCGACCTGGAGACGCTCTACCGCGTCCTCGACGAGCGCCTGCGCGCCAAGAACCGGCCCCTGCCCCAGCGTTCGCAGGAGAACGGCGTCGGCCGACTGCCCCTGGCCCGCAACCGCGCCCGGTCCGCGCGCAGCGCCCCCGCCGGACCCGTCCTGCGCGCCGACGTGCGCGCCGCGATGGTCGCCACCGGCCTCAACCTCGCCCGGCTGCTGCGCGCGGAGGGCACCGTCAAGGACGCGCTGCCCGTGCTGCGCCTGGCCCTGGAGGAGCAGACCGCCGACACCTCCGGCGAACTGCTCGCCGTACAACTGGAGCTGTCCGAACTGCTCGCCGAGACCGGGCAGAACAAGGAGGCCATCGAGATCCTGGAGTCCGCCTTCCAGCGCGTCCACAAGATGTACGGGCCAGAGGCCGTGCTCGTCTGTCGCCGCCTCGCCGAACTGCTCCAGGAGTCCGGCAACCACATCGAGGCGTGCGAAGTGCTCAAGCACGCCCTGGACATCGCCGAGTTCGACCACACCGCCACCCGGTAGCGGACACGGAACGGCCCGGACCGCAGCTCGCGGTCCGGGCCGTCACACACCCATGAGGACGGTCAGCCGCCGAACTCGTGCAGCCCCTTCAGTGCCTGGTCGAGCAGCGCCTGACGGCCGTCGAGCTCCCGCTGCAGCTTGTCGGCCTTCGAGTTGTTGCCCGCGGCGCGAGCGGTCTCGATCTGGCCCTGGAGCTTGTCCACGGCGGCCTGCAGCTGACCGGTGAGACCCGCCGCACGCGCGCGTGCCTCCGGGTTCGTCCGGCGCCACTCGGCCTCCTCGGACTCCTGCAGCGCACGCTCCACGGCGTGCATCCGGCCCTCGACCTTCGGTCGGGCGTCACGCGGGACGTGGCCGACGGCCTCCCAGCGCTCGTTGATGGAGCGGAACGCGGCACGGGCCGTCTTCAGATCCGTCACCGGGACGAGCTTCTCCGCCTCGTCGGCCAGCTCCTCCTTGAGCTTCAGGTTCTCGCCCTGCTCCGCGTCGCGCTCCGCGAAGACCGCGCTGCGCGCCGCGAAGAACACGTCCTGGGCGCCGCGGAAGCGGTTCCACAGGCCGTCCTCGTGCTCGCGCTGGGCGCGGCCCGCGGCCTTCCAGTCGGCCATCAGCTCGCGGTACCGCGCGGCCGTGGGGCCCCAGTCCGTCGAGTTCGACAGCGCCTCGGCCTCGCCGACCAGCTTCTCCTTGGCCTTGCGGGCGTCCTCGCGCTGCGCGTCGAGCGACGCGAAGTGCGCCTTGCGGCGCTTGGAGAACGCCGAGCGGGCGTGCGAGAAGCGGTGCCACAACTCGTCGTCCGACTTGCGGTCGAGCCGCGGCAGCCCCTTCCAGGTGTCCACCAGGGCCCGCAGCCGCTCGCCGGCCGCCCGCCACTGCTCGCTCTGGGCCAGCTCCTCGGCCTCGACGACCAGGGCCTCCTTGGCGTGCCGTGCCTCGTCGGACTGCTTGGCCTTCTGGACCTTGCGCTCCTCGCGGCGCGCGTCGACGCTCTCCACGAGCTTGTCGAGCCGCTTGCTCAGGGCGTCCAGATCACCGACGGCGTGCGCCTCGTCGACCTGCTGGCGCAGGTGGTCGATGGCCGTCGTGGCGTCCTTGGCCGACAGGTCGGTGGTTTTCACCCGGCGCTCGAGAAGTCCGATCTCGACGACCAGACCGTCGTACTTGCGCTCGAAGTAGGCGAGGGCCTCGTCCGGAGATCCTGCCTGCCACGAACCGACCACTCGCTCGCCGCCGTCGGCCGTACGCACGTACACGGTCCCCGTCTCGTCGACGCGGCCCCACGGGTCGCTGCTCACAGCGCCTCCTCCACATGATGCCTGCGCAGGGCCTCGGGGCCCCCGGCATCGTCCACAGTTTCGTCTCCGCCAACATAGGCGACCGGCGGGGCGGCTGTCCGCATCCCGCGCGACCGAAGTTTGCCTGCCCGCGGTCAGGATTTGGTGACGGTGGCCTTGTCGATGACGACCGTCGCGTTCGGGGCGCCGTCGCCCCGCCCGGTGCTCTCGCCCGCGGCGGCGATCTTCTTCAGAACCTTCATCCCCGAATCGGAAATGGTCCCGAACGGTGTGTAGTCGGGCGGCAGCTGACTGTCCTGATAGACGAGGAAGAACTGGCTGCCGCCGGTGTTCCTGCCCTGCTTCTCCTTGGCGTTGTACTGGTTCGCCATCGCGACCGTGCCCGCCGGATACACGTTCCCCTTCAGACGCTTGTCCTTGAGGTTCTCGTCCGGGATCTGGTAGCCGGGAGTGCCCTTACCGTCGGCCTTCGGGTCACCGCACTGCAGGACGTAGATGCCGCCCGTGGTCAGGCGGTGGCACTTGGTGTGGTCGAGGTAGCCCTTGTTGATCAGGAAGTTGAAGGAGTTGACGGTGTGCGGGGCCTTCGCCGCGTCGAGGTCGAGGGCGATGTCGCCGCACGTCGTCCTCAAGTCCATCGTGTAGTCGGCGGACTTGTCGATGGTGAGCGCGGGCTCCTTCTTGAAGCTCAGCGGCTTCACCTCGCCGGGCGCCGCCTTCTTGCACGGATCCTTGGGGGTGCTGCTGGGCGCCGCGCTCGCGCCGTCCTTGGTGTCGTCCCCGTCGAAGGCTCCCGCCGCATACGACACGGCGCCGCCCGCCACGACCACCGCGAGGGCGCCCGCGATCACCGCGTTGCGGGCCCGGGACCTGCGCCGCGCGGCCTCCCGCCGCTCCTGCTGGCGCGCCATCTTCTCCCGGGCGAGCTGTCTGCGCCGCTGTTCCTGGCTGACCACCGGCTCTTCTCCCCTTCTCCCGCGCATGTCTCTGCATGCGCCGCTTAGTGCCCCGTACCGTATATGGGTTACCTGTGGAATCGGCAGCGCCGGTAGGCTCTGATCTGCCGCGTTCTCCCGCCGGGGGCCGCGGTCACCCGCCGCCGGACGACGAACGAAGGACGATCGTGCTCATTGCCGGGTTCCCCGCCGGGGCCTGGGGCACCAACTGCTACCTGGTCGCCCCCGCCGCAGGCGAGGAGTGCGTGATCATCGACCCGGGCCACCAGGCCACCCAGGGAGTCGAGGACGCACTCAAGAAGCATCGGCTCAAGCCCGTCGCGGTCATCCTCACCCACGGCCACATCGACCACGTCGCCTCGGTCGTCCCGGTCTGCGGAGCGCACGACGTACCCGCGTGGATCCACCCCTCCGACCGGTACATGATGAGCGACCCCGAGAAGGCACTCGGCCGCTCCATCGGGATGCCGCTCATGGGCGAGCTGACGGTGGGGGAGCCCGACGACATGCGGGAGCTGACCGACGGCGCGGACCTGAAGCTGGCGGGCCTCGACTTCTCCGTCGCGCACGCCCCGGGCCATACGAAGGGGTCGGTGACGTTCCAGATGCCCGAGAGCGAGGAGATCCCTTCGGTCTTCTTCTCGGGCGATCTGCTCTTCGCCGGCTCCATCGGACGCACCGACCTGCCCGGCGGCAGCCACACCGAGATCCTCGAGTCGCTGGGCCGTGTGTGCCTGCCGCTCGACGACTCGACCGTGGTGCTGTCCGGCCACGGCCCCCAGACATCCATCGGCCAGGAGCGCGCCACCAACCCCTATCTGCGGCAGGTGGCCGCCGGCTTGGGCGCGGACGAGACGTCCGCCCCGCGACGAGGAATGTGACGAGAGAAATTCCGTGAGCACCTTCAAGGCCCCCAAGGGCACGTACGACCTGCTTCCGCCGGACTCCGCGAAGTTCCTGGCGGTGCGCGAGGCGATCGCGACGCCCCTGCGCAACTCCGGATACGGCTACGTCGAGACGCCCGGCTTCGAGAACGTCGAGCTGTTCGCGCGCGGTGTCGGTGAGTCCACCGACATCGTCACCAAGGAGATGTACGCCTTCACCACCAAGGGCGGCGACGAGCTCGCCCTGCGCCCCGAAGGCACCGCCTCCGTGCTGCGCGCGGCCCTGGAGGGCAACCTCCACAAGGCGGGCAACCTCCCGGTCAAGCTCTGGTACTCGGGCTCCTACTACCGGTACGAGCGCCCCCAGAAGGGCCGCTACAGGCACTTCTCCCAGGTCGGTGCCGAGGCGATCGGCGCCGAGGACCCGGCGCTCGACGCCGAGCTGATCATCCTGGCCGACCAGGCGTACCGCGCCCTCGGCCTGCGGAACTTCCGCATCCTGCTCAACTCGCTCGGAGACAAGGAGTGCCGCCCCGTCTACCGCGCCGCGCTGCAGGAGTTCCTGCGCGGCCTGGACCTGGACGAGGAGACACGTCGACGCATCGACATCAACCCGCTGCGGGTCCTCGACGACAAGCGGCCCGACGTCCAGAAGCAGCTGGTGGGCGCGCCCTCGCTGCGGGACTACCTGTGCGACGCCTGCAAGGCGTACCACGAGCAGGTCCGCGAGCTGATCACGGCGGCGGGCGTCGCCTTCGAGGACGACGAGAAGCTCGTCCGCGGCCTGGACTACTACACCCGCACCACCTTCGAGTTCGTCCACGACGGCCTCGGCTCGCAGTCCGCGGTCGGCGGCGGCGGCCGCTACGACGGCCTGTCCGAGATGATCGGCGGCCCCTCGCTGCCGTCGGTCGGCTGGGCGCTCGGCGTGGACCGCACGGTGCTGGCCCTGGAGGCGGAGGGCGTCGAGCTCGAACTCCCCGCGTCCACCAGCGTGTTCGCGGTGCCGCTCGGCGACGAGGCGCGCCGCGTCCTCTTCGCCAAGGTGACCGAGCTGCGCAGGGCCGGGATCGCGGCGGACTTCTCGTACGGCGGGAAGGGCCTCAAGGGCGCGATGAAGAACGCCAACCGCAGCGGCGCGCGCTTCACCGTCGTCGCCGGTGAACGCGACCTCGCGGAGGGCGTCGTCCAGCTCAAGGACATGGAGTCCGGGGAGCAGTCGGCGGTCGCGGTGGACGGGATCGTGGCCGAGCTGACGGCCAGGCTCGGCAAGTAGCGCGGCCGGAGGGGGCGGGGCCGAGGGACGGAATCCCTCGGCCCCGCCCCCTCCGTGTCGAACACTCCGGGTCCCTCGTGCGTACCTCCTTATGTCCAACGAACGGTGGACACCCGCCCGTGTGCGGCACAATGTGCGTGCCCGCGGCCCCACAAGCGACGGAACGGCGTGATGAGCAAAACGATGTCAGCGAAGGACGACGCCCTGGACGATCAGGGGCGCCAGGCCGCTCCCGGTGCCGTCGGCGGCAGCCGCGCGCTCGCCCTGCTCCTGGTGATCACGGGCGCGGCCGGTCTGCTCGCCTCCTGGGTCATCACGATCGACAAGTTCGAGCTCTTGAAGGACCCGAACTTCCAGCCGGGCTGCAGCATCAACCCCGTCGTCGCCTGCGGCAGCATCATGAAGAGCGAGCAGGCCGAGGCGTTCGGCTTCCCGAACCCCATGCTGGGCCTGGTCACCTACGGCATCGTGATCTGCGTCGGCATGAGCCTCCTCGCCGGAGCCCGCTTCCCCCGCTGGTACTGGCTGACGTTCAACGCGGGCGCGCTCTTCGGCGTCGGCTTCTGCACCTGGCTGATGATCCAGTCGCTCTACCACATCAACGCGCTCTGCCTCTGGTGCACCCTGGCCTGGGTCGCCACGCTCCTGATCTTCTGGTACGTCACGTCGTCCAACATCCGCGCCGGTTTCCTGCCCGCGCCCGCCTGGGCCAAGAGCTTCCTCGCGGACTTCACCTGGGCGCTGCCGGTGATGCACACCGGCGTCATCGCGATGCTGATCCTCACCCGCTGGGGAGCCGACCTCTGGGCCTGACTTCTGGGCCTGACCGGCGCCCGGAGGGATTGTCAGTGGGGTGACATAGGGTTCTTCACGTGGAGCCCGATCTGTTCACCGCCGCAGCCGAAGACCGCCAGGAGAAGGACCCGTCCAGCAGCCCCCTGGCCGTCCGGATGCGCCCCCGCACCCTCGACGAGGTCGTCGGCCAGCAGCATCTGCTGAAGCCGGGATCGCCCCTGCGCCGCCTGGTCGGCGAGGGCGGCGGCGGCCCCGCGGGCCCCTCGTCGGTGTTCCTGTGGGGCCCGCCCGGCATCGGCAAGACGACCCTTGCGTACGTGGTCTCCAAAGCCACGAACAAGCGCTTCGTCGAGCTCTCCGCGATCACCGCGGGCGTCAAGGAAGTGCGCGCGGTGATCGACGGCGCCCGCCGGGCGATGGGCGGCCACGGCAAGGAGACCGTCCTCTTCCTCGACGAGATCCACCGCTTCAGCAAGGCACAGCAGGACTCCCTGCTGCCCGCCGTGGAGAACCGCTGGGTGACGCTGATCGCGGCGACCACGGAGAATCCGTACTTCTCGATCATCTCCCCGCTCCTGTCCCGCTCCCTGCTGCTCACCCTCGAACCGCTCACCGACGACGACCTGCGCGCATTGCTGCGCCGTGCGCTCATCGACGAGCGGGGTCTTGCCGGTGCGGTCGAGCTGCCCGAGGAGGCGGAGGAGCATCTGCTGCGCATCGCCGGTGGCGACGCCCGGCGTGTGCTCACCGCCCTGGAGGCGGGCGCGGGATCGGCGCTCGCCAAGAACGAGAAGGCGATCACGCTCCAGACCCTGGAGGAGTCGGTCGACCGGGCCGCCGTGAAGTACGACCGCGACGGCGACCAGCACTACGACGTGGCGAGCGCCCTCATCAAGTCCATCCGCGGCTCGGACGTGGACGCGGCCCTGCACTATCTGGCCCGCATGATCGAGGCGGGCGAGGACCCCCGCTTCATCGCCCGGCGCCTGATGATCTCCGCCAGTGAGGACATCGGCCTCGCCGATCCGACCGCCCTGCCCATCGCGGTCGCCGCCGCCCAGGCCGTCGCCATGATCGGCTTCCCGGAGGCCGCGCTCACTCTCAGCCACGCCACGATCGCCCTCGCCCTGGCCCCTAAGTCGAACGCCGCGACGATCGCGATCCAGCAGGCCCAGGCAGACGTCCGCGGCGGCCTCGCGGGCCCCGTCCCGCCCCACCTGCGCGACGGTCACTACAAGGGCGCGGCCAAGCTCGGCCACGCCCAGGGCTATGTGTATCCGCACGACGTCCCTGGCGGCATCGCCACGCAGCAGTACGCACCGGACACCATCGAGGGCAAGCGCTACTACCAGCCGACGAGGTACGGGGCGGAGGCCCGGTACGCCGACGTGGTCGAGCGGGTCCGCGCCCGACTCAAGGGCGAACAGCCCGAGGGGTAGCCAGGGACAGCGCCGCCGCCCGAGGGGCGGGCCCCGCCCCGTCCGCCTACGCTCGGCGGCATGCGCACAGCGGCCGGACCAGCGGTGGGGGCGCTCGTCGCGCTGGCCGCCGTCGCCGTGGCCTGTACCCCGCCGCAGCTGCAGCGCGCCGACGCCCGCCGCTCGGCGCCGCCGCCGACCGCCAAGAGCACGCTCACGACGCCCGGCTTCCCGCCCGCCCCCGACCGGGCGCGGGACCGGCTCGCCCGCCTCACCGTGGCGTGGGGCAAGAACTGGCAGACGTACAAACGCTCCGAGTTCGGTGCGGGCTGGTCCGACGAGACCGACGCCCCCGGCGGGCGCAACGGCTGCGACACCCGTGACGACGTCCTGCGCCGCGACCTGAAGGACCTGCGCGAGGACGACCGCAACCCCTGTGTCGTGATCTCCGGCACGCTGCACGACCCGTACACCGGCAAGGAGCTGCCCTACTCCTACCGCCGGGCCTCCCGGATCGAGACCGACCACGTCGTCGCGCTGGGTGCCGCCTGGCGGGCCGGTGCCTGGGCCTGGACCCCGGACCGGCGCCTCGCCTACGCCAATGACCTGGACGTCCTGCTCGCCGCGGACAAGGACGCCAATCACGCGAAGAGCAGCTGGACCCCCGACAAGTGGAAGCCGCCCCGCAAGGAATACTGGTGCGCGTACGGGCGCCGCTGGACCGGCATCAAGGCCAAGTACGGGCTGACCGTCACCGCCCCCGAGAAGCGGGCCCTCCAGGAGCTCCTCGCCACCTGCGGCTGAGGCACCTCGCCGCACCCGGTACACTTGCCCGCAGTGCTGCGTCCCGTGTCCGGTCTCGTACCGGCACCACCAGAACGGGACATCCAGCCGGAACCCCGCCGCCGCAAGGCGAGGGGATCCAGGAGCGTCGCGCACCGTTGAAGGTGTCGCGGGCAGCCCACCACCACCCGGAGCTCCGGGAATCGGTCGGTGGGCCACTCGCGTGCTGCACATTGTGCCCAGACCAGGGAGCGGCTGCCTCACGGCCCCACGGCTTTCGAGCCCACGGCCCACGAGGTTTCCCAGGCTGCGGATGCGACCTCCCCTAACCCTGGTGAAGCCGATTTCACAGAGAACAGAGAGGTTGGTTCATGCCGAACCAGTCCCGCCCCAAGGTCAAGAAGTCGCGTGCCCTCGGCATCGCGCTGACCCCGAAGGCCGTCAAGTACTTCGAGGCCCGTCCCTACCCGCCGGGCGAGCACGGCCGTGGGCGCAAGCAGAACTCGGACTACAAGGTCCGTCTGCTCGAGAAGCAGCGCCTGCGTGCGCAGTACGACCTCTCCGAGCGCCAGCTCGTCCGTGCCTACGAGCGTGCGTCCAAGACGCAGCTCAAGACCGGTGAGGCCCTGGTCATCGAGCTGGAGCGTCGTCTCGACGCCCTGGTTCTGCGTTCGGGCATCGCCCGCACGATCTACCAGGCCCGCCAGATGGTCGTGCACGGCCACATCGAGGTCAACGGTGGCAAGGTCGACAAGCCGTCGTTCCGCGTCCGTCCCGACGACGTCGTGATGGTCCGCGAGCGCAGCCGCGAGAAGCCGCTGTTCCAGGTTGCGCGCGAGGGTGGTTTCGCCCCCGACGGTGAGACCCCGCGCTACCTCCAGGTGAACCTGAAGGCCCTGGCCTTCCGCCTGGACCGCGACCCGAACCGCAAGGAGATCCCCGTGATCTGCGACGAGCAGCTCGTCGTCGAGTACTACGCCCGCTGACCCGGACGTAGCTCACCCTGCTGCAGCCCGTCGCCTCCCCGCCCTTCCTGGCGGGGCAGGCGGCGGGTTCGCTCGTTCTCGGGGCCGCTGCCCAGCGCCCTGACCACCGCCGCGTCCAGGCCGAGCCCCGCGCCCGCCCGCACGCACTCCTCGTACCGCTCGTCGCCGAGCGCCTCGCGGGCCTGCCGCTCGCACATCGCGTGCGGCCCGCCGAAGTGGACCGAGCCGAACAGCGGCAGCCCCACCGAAGGCCAGATGCTCGACGCGGCGCCCTGCAGCACCGCCGCCTCCGCGGGGTCGCCCTCCGTCGCCGTGAACAGCGCGAGCAGCTCGATGGAGAGGACCGTGCCGATCAGATCGTGGAAGCGGTGGTCGAGACGGAGCGACTCGGCGAGCAGTTCGCGCGCCGTCCCCGCCTCGTCGCGGGTCCACGCCGCGAAACCGAGGACGTAGAGGGCGTACGCGAGGGCCCAGCGCTCGCCGTGGTCCTCGCAGACCTGGCGCACCTCCTCGCAGAGCTCCACCGCGACGCCGAGCTCGCCGCGGAAGGCCAGCGCCATGGCGAGCTCGGTCTGTCCCATGAGGACGTTGCTGTTGAGCTCGCCGATCTCCCGGTACCGCTCGAGCGCCGAGCGCAGCAGCGTCTCCGCGCGCGGCAGATCGTCCGTGACCAGGGCCAGGCAGCCGATGCGGTGTTCCGCGTACGCCGTGGCCAGGGCGCTGCCCGTGCGCTCCGCGCCGTCCCGGCACTCGTGCAGCGCGGCGAGCGCGGCGACCGCGTCGCCCTGCAGCACCGCCACGTAGCCGAGCACCCACAGGGCCTTGAGCCGGGAGTCGTCGTGCCCGCCGTCCAGCTCCAGGGCCCGGTCGAGCCAGTGCCTGCCCTCCGCGAGACGGCCGCAGCCCGCCCAGTAGAACCAGAGCGTGCCGGCGAGGTACTGCCCCAGGTGGGCCTGGTCGCCCTCGGTCAGACAGAACTCCAACGCGCCGCGCAGGTTGGGCAGTTCGGTGTCGACGAGGGCGGCGACCTCCGGCTGGCGCGGCGAGAACCAGTCCAGCTCGCACCAGGTGGCGAGGCCCATGTACCAGTCGCGGTGCCTGCGCCGCATCCGGGTGCTCTCGCCCGCCGCCTCCAGCCAGTCGGCGCCGTAGGCCCTGACCGTGTCGAGCATGCGGTAGCGCACGCCCGACGGCCCCTCCTCACGGTTCACGACGGACTGGGCGAGCAGCTCGCCCAGTACGTCGAGCACGTCGTCGGCGGGGAGTCCGTCCCCGGCGCAGATGTACTCGGCGGCCTCCAGGTCGAACTGCCCGGCGAACACCGAGAGGCGCGACCACAGCAGCCGCTCCCGCGGGGCGCACAGCTCATGGCTCCAGCCGATGGCCGTCCGCAGCGCCTGGTGCCGCGGCAGCCCGTCGCGGCGGGCCCCCGTGAGCAGCCGGAACCGGTCGTCGAGCCGGGCGAGCAACTGGGCGGGGGAGAGCGCCCGCAGCCGTCCAGCGGCCAGCTCCACGGCGAGCGGGATCCCGTCGAGACGGCGGCACAGCTCCATGACGTCCGTGCGGTTGCCGTCGTCGAGGGTGAAATCGGGCAGACATGCCGTCGCCCGGTCCGTGAAGAGCGCGGCCGCGTCGGGACCCGGCATCGGCGCGAGCGGAAAGAGCCGCTCGCCCTCGGTCTCCAGGGGCCTGCGCCCCACCGCGAGCACGCGGAGACCGGGGGAGTGCACCAGCAGATCGCGGACGAGCGAGGCGCAGGCGTCGACGAGGAGCTCGAAGCCGTCGATGACGAGGAGCAGTTCCCGCTCCGCGAGGTGCCCGAGCAGCACCTGTCGGGGCGGGCGCTTCGTGTGGTCCGTCAGCCCCAGGGCCTCGACGACCGCGTGCTCCAGGAGATCGGCGTCCCGCAGCGCCGTGAGGTCCACCAGCCAGGCGCCGTCGCACAGCCTGCTCCGTGCGGCTGCTCGCACGGCGAGCCGCGACTTCCCGACCCCGCCGACCCCCGTGACGGTGACCAGCCGTCCCGCCTCCAATGCCGTGGTGAGTTCGGCGAGTTCGGTGTCACGCCCGACGAAGGCGTTCAGTTCCAGGGGGAGATTGCCGGACTGAATGGGTCGCATAGGGTACGGAGCGTACTCATTCGTATGCGGTCCGTACAATCGGTTCGCGCAACTCCTGGAAGTCTGAAGGGGAATGCGGTACGGAGCGACGCCCCCGGCGCGATAGGGTCGGAGGACGACTTTTCGATGTTCAGGGACGAAGTTCAGGGACGAGATCCAGGGAGCGGTGCCAAGTGTCGGGTGGAGAGGTTGCCGGAATCCTGGTGGCCGTGTTCTGGGCGATCCTGGTCTCCTTCCTCGCGGTGGCACTGGCGAGGCTGGCCCAGACGCTCAAGGCGACCACCAAGCTCGTGGCGGACGTGACCGAGCAGGCCGTGCCCCTCCTGGCCGACGCCTCCTCCGCGGTGCGCTCCGCGCAGACGCAGATCGACCGTGTCGACGCCATCGCCTCCGACGTCCAGGAGGTCACGTCGAACGCGTCGGCGCTGTCCACGACGGTCGCGTCGACCTTCGGCGGCCCCCTGGTCAAGGTGGCCGCGTTCGGGTACGGCGTGCGCAGGGCCATCGGCCGCAAGGCCGCCCCCGAAACAAAGGAAATGCCCGCCAAGCCGTCCCGTCGTACGGTGATCGTGGGTCGCACCGTCCCGTCCGCGCGGCGGACCAAGCGGGCCAACCGGAGTAAGAGGGACTGACGCAGCGATGTTCCGCCGTACGTTCTGGTTCACCGCGGGCGCAGCCGCCGGCGTATGGGCCACCACCAAGGTCAACCGCAAGCTCAAGCAGCTGACCCCCGAGAGCCTCGCCGCGCAGGCCGCGAACAAGGCGATCGAGACGGGTCACCGCCTGAAGGACTTCGCACTCGACATCCGCGACGGCATGGCCGAGCGGGAGGTCGAGCTGGGCGAGGCGCTGGGTCTGCAGCACAACCCCGACGCCGAACTGCCCGCGCCCCGCCGCTTCGCGGTCATCGAGAGCCACAGCAGCTACAAGAACGACATCAAGACGCAGTACAACGGGAATGAGGACCACTGATGGAGTCGGCTGAAATCCGCCGCCGCTGGCTGAGCTTCTTCGAGGAGCGCGGGCACGCCGTCGTCCCTTCGGCGTCGCTCATCGCGGACGACCCGACTCTGCTGCTCGTCCCCGCGGGCATGGTGCCGTTCAAGCCCTACTTCCTGGGTGAGGTCAAGCCGCCCGCCCCGCGCGTCACCAGCGTGCAGAAGTGCGTGCGCACGCCCGACATCGAAGAGGTCGGCAAGACCACGCGCCACGGCACGTTCTTCCAGATGTGCGGCAACTTCTCCTTCGGTGACTACTTCAAGGAAGGCGCCATCACGCTCTCCTGGGAGCTGCTGACCAACTCGGTCGCCGACGGCGGCTTCGGCCTCGACCCCGAGCGCCTGTGGATCACGGTCTACCTCGACGACGACGAGGCCGAGCAGATCTGGCGCGAGAAGGTCGGCGTCCCCGCCGAGCGCATCCAGCGCCTGGGCAAGAAGGACAACTTCTGGTCCATGGGCGTGCCCGGACCCTGCGGCCCGTGCTCCGAGATCAACTACGACCGCGGTCCCGAGTTCGGCGAAGAGGGCGGCCCCGCCGTCAACGACGAGCGCTACGTGGAGATCTGGAACCTGGTCTTCATGCAGTTCGAGCGGGGCGCGGGCGACGGCAAGGAGGACTTCCCGATCCTCGGCGAGCTGCCGTCGAAGAACATCGACACGGGCCTCGGCCTCGAGCGTCTCGCGATGATCCTGCAGGGCGTACAGAACATGTACGAGACGGACACCCTGCGCGTCGTCATGGACAAGGCCACCGAGCTGACCGGCGTGCGCTACGGCGCCGAGCACGGCTCGGACGTCTCCCTGCGCGTGGTCGCCGACCACATCCGTACGTCGACGATGCTCATCGGCGACGGCGTCACGCCCGGCAACGAGGGCCGTGGGTACGTGCTGCGCCGCATCATGCGCCGCGCCATCCGCAACATGCGTCTGATGGGCGCCACAGGACCGGTCGTCAAGGACCTCGTCGACGTCGTGATCGACACGATGGGGCAGCAGTACCCCGAGCTGATCACCGACCGCAAGCGCATCGAGACGGTCGCCCTCGCCGAAGAGGCCGCCTTCCTCAAGGCCCTCAAGGGCGGCACGAACATCCTCGACACCGCAGTCACCGAGACCAAGGCCGCCGGCGGCCAGGTCCTCTCCGGCGACAAGGCGTTCCTGCTGCACGACACCTGGGGCTTCCCCATCGACCTCACCCTGGAGATGGCGGCCGAGCAGGGCCTCTCCGTGGACGAGGACGGCTTCCGCCGTCTGATGAAGGAGCAGCGGGACCGCGCCAAGGCCGACGCCCGCGCCAAGAAGACTGGCCACGCCGATCTGCACGCCTACCGCGAGATCGCCGACGCCTCCGGCGCCACCGACTTCACGGGCTACTCGCTCACGGAGAACGAGGCCCAGATCGTCGGCCTGCTGGTCAACGGCGTCTCCTCGCCCGCCGCCACCGAGGGCGACGAGGTCGAGATCGTTCTCGACCGCACCCCGTTCTACGCCGAGGGCGGCGGCCAGATCGGCGACACCGGCCGCATCCGCCTGGACAGCGGCGCCGTCGTCGAGATCCGTGACGTGCAGAAGCCGGTGCCCGGCGTGCACGTCCACAAGGGTGTCGTCCAGGTCGGCGAGATCACCGTCGGCGCCCCCGTCTGGGCCTCGATCGACTCGCACCGCCGCCGCGCCATCGCCCGCGCCCACTCCGCCACGCACCTCACGCACCAGGCGCTGCGCGACGCGCTCGGCCCGACGGCCGCCCAGGCCGGTTCCGAGAACCAGCCCGGCCGCTTCCGCTTCGACTTCGGCTCGCCGTCCGCCGTGCCCACGGCCGTGATGACGGACGTCGAGCAGCGGATCAACTCGGTGCTCTCCCAGGAGCTGGACGTCCAGGCCGAGGTCATGTCGATCGACGACGCCAAGAAGTCCGGCGCCATCGCCGAGTTCGGCGAGAAGTACGGCGAGCGCGTGCGCGTCGTCACGATCGGCGACTTCTCCAAGGAGCTGTGCGGCGGTACGCACGTGCACAACACCGCCCAGCTGGGTCTGGTGAAGCTGCTCGGCGAGTCCTCCATCGGCTCGGGCGTGCGGCGCATCGAGGCGCTGGTCGGTGTCGACGCGTACAACTTCCTCGCCAAGGAGCACACGGTCGTCGCCCAGCTCCAGGAGCTGGTGAAGGGACGTTCCGAGGAGCTCCCCGAGAAGATCTCCGGCATGCTCGCCAAGCTGAAGGACGCCGAGAAGGAGATCGAGAAGTTCCGCGCGGAGAAGGTCCTCCAGGCCGCCGCCGGTCTCGTCGAGTCCGCCAAGGACGTACGGGGCGTCGCCCTCGTCACCGGCCAGGTGCCGGACGGCACGGGCGCCGACGACCTGCGCAAGCTGGTCCTCGACGTGCGTGGCCGCATCCAGGGCGACCGCCCGGCCGTCGTGGCCCTCTTCGCCACGGCCAACGGCCGCCCGCTGACGGTCATCGCCACCAACGAGTCCGCCCGTGAGCGCGGCCTCAAGGCGGGCGACCTGGTCCGCACCGCCGCCAAGACCCTCGGCGGCGGTGGCGGCGGCAAGCCGGACGTCGCCCAGGGCGGCGGCCAGAACGCGGCCGCGGTGCCCGAGGCCATCGCCGCCGTCGAGCGCCTCGTCACCGAGACGGCCTGATGACCGAGCCTGCACAGGGCATGCGCCGGGGCCGACGCCTCGCCATCGACGTCGGTGACGCCCGGATCGGGGTCGCTTCGTGCGACCCCGACGGGATCCTTGCCACGCCGGTGGAGACGGTGCCGGGGCGTGACGTCTCGGCCGCCCGGCGCCGGTTGAAGCAGCTCGCCGACGAGTACGAGCCGATCGAGATCGTCGTCGGCCTCCCTCGCTCCCTCAACGGGGGCGAGGGCCCGGCGGCCGCCAAGATCCGCGTCTTCACCCAGGAGCTCGCCCGCATGGTCGCCCCCATTTCGGTGAGGCTCGTGGACGAGAGGATGACCACAGTGACGGCCAGTCAGGGCCTGCGCGCCTCCGGCGTGAAGTCCAAAAAGGGCAGGTCTGTCATCGATCAGGCGGCCGCGGTGATCATCCTTCAGCAGGCCCTGGAGTCCGAACGGGCGTCAGGTAAAGCTCCCGGCGAGGGCGTCGAAGTGGTCATCTGATCGCGATACGGTAACGTTCCGCGCGATGCGGCGGTGTTCGAACAGCTGCCGCACAGCATCAAGAGGCGGAACGGTTGCCCGGTCATCCCGACGGCGGCCCCGCCTCGCGGCATGTAGGGGATCGATGACTGAGTATGGCCGGGGCCCAGGCTCCGAACCGTGGCATCCGGAGGACCCGTTGTACGGGGACAGCGGATGGGGAGGACAGCAGCCCGCGGGCGGCACGTCCACCTACGGCGGCCAGGGGCAGTACCACCCGGAGCAGCCGCATCAGCATCAGCAGTCTCACCAGGGCCAGTACGGCGGGGAGTGGAACACCGGCCAGCAGCAGGGTTACGGCCAGCAGCAGCCCTACGGCCAACAGCAGTACGACGGCGGCGCCGCCTACGACTACAACTCGCACCCCGGCCAGGGTTACAACGGCGGCCCCGACCAGGGTCACAACAACGGCGGCTGGGACACCGGTGGGCAGGGGCAGGTCCCGTACGGCGGCGACCCGATGGACCCCTACCAAAGCCAGCAGGCCGGGTACGGCCCGGAGGGCCACGACTACTACTCCACGCCCGATGCCTACGCGCCGCCGGAGCCGCCCGGCCGCCGCAGGGAGACGCCCGCCGAGCCCGAGGTCGACTGGGACCCGGGGCCCGACCAGGGAGAGCACGCGTTCTTCGCGGGTGACGGGGACGACGACTCCGACGATGACGACGAGCCGGGCCGCCGGGGTGGCCGGGGCGAGCGGCGCGGTGGGCGTGGCGGAAAGAAGCCCAAGAAGCGCCGCAGCGGCTGCGCCTGCCTGGTCGTGACGCTGGTCTTCGCGGGTGGCCTCGGCGGCGTCGGCTATTTCGGCTACCAGTTCTACCAGGATCGTTTCGGCACGGCCCCCGACTTCGCGGGCGCGGGTTCGGGCACGGCCGTCGTCGACATTCCCAAGGACTCCGGCGGCTATGCGATCGGGCAGAAGCTCAAGGACGCGGGCGTCGTCAAAAGCGTCGACGCTTTTGTCTCCGCCCAGGGAAAGCATCCGGACGGGCAGTCCATTCAGGCAGGCGTCTATACGCTGAAGAAGCAGATGTCCGCCAAGAGTGCCGTCGAATTGATGCTCAACCCGAAGAGCCGCAGCAATCTCGTGGTTCCCCCCGGCACGCGGAACGTGACGGTCTACAAACAGATCGACCAGCGTCTCGAACTGAAAAAGGGCACCACGAAGAACATCGCCCGGAAGGAATGGAAGAGCCTCGGGCTCCCCGACTGGGCGACATCGAACATGAACGACGACGTCAAGGACCCGCTGGAAGGGTTCCTGCATCCCTCCAGCTACCCGGTCGCCAAGGGCAAGAAGCCCGAGGACGTCCTGAAGGACATGGTCGCCCAAGCGACCGCCAAGTACGACGAGTTGGACGTCAAGTCGCAGGCCAAGCGGTTGAACCTGGACAACCCGCTCCAGGTGGTCACGGTCGCCAGCCTCGTGCAGGCCGAAGGCAAGTTCAAGCACGACTTCGACAAGGTGGCCACGGTCGTCTACAACCGTCTGAAGCCCGGCAACACCGAGACGTACGGTCTGCTCGACTTCGACTCGACGGTCAATTACCTGCGGGGCGAGTCCAAACTCGCCACGGGTACGGTCGATGAACTCCGCAAGATCAGCGACCCGTACAACACATACAAGATCAAGGGTCTTCCCCCCGGGCCCATCGGGAACCCGGGAGACGCGGCGATTGATTCCGCGCTCCATCCCGCGAAGGGGAATTGGTACTACTTCGTCTCCGTCAGTGAGGACAAGACGCTCTTCGCCGAGACGAACGAAGAACAGAACCGGAACCGCGAGAAATACCTGAAGGGGCAATGAGCGCGCAGAAGCGACGAGCCGCAGTCCTCGGCTCCCCGATCGCCCATTCCCTCTCCCCGGTGCTGCACCGCGCCGCGTACGAGGAACTGGGCCTGAGTGACTGGACGTACGACCGCTTCGAGATCGACGAGGCGGCGCTGCCCGAATTCATCGAGAAGGCCGGGCCCGAGTGGGCCGGGCTCTCGCTGACCATGCCGCTGAAGCGGGCGATCATTCCGCTGCTCGACGAAGTCAGCGAGACCGCGGCGTCCGTCGAGGCGGTGAACACGGTGGTGTTCGGCGACGACGGGCGGCGCGTCGGTGACAACACCGACATCCCGGGGATGGTCGCCGCGCTCCGCGAGCGGGGCATCGAGCAGGTCGAGTCGGCCGCGATCCTCGGCGCGGGCGCCACCGCGTCGTCCGCGCTGGCCGCGCTCGCCCGGATCTGCACGGGCGAGGTCGTCGCGTACGTGCGCAGCGACGCCCGTGCCGCCGAGATGCGCGAGTGGGGCCAGCGCCTCGACGTCCAGGTCAGGACCGAGTCCTGGGAGGACGCTTCGGAGGCGCTGCACGCGCCCCTGGTGATCGCCACCACGCCCGCGGGCACCACGGACGCCCTGTCGGCCACCGTGCCCGAGCGGCCCGCCACCCTCTTCGACGTGTTGTACAACCCCTGGCCCACCGCTCTCGCGGCGCGCTGGTCGGCGTACGGAGGGGCCGTCGTCAGCGGTCTCGACCTGCTCGTGCACCAGGCGGTGCTGCAGGTCGAGCAGATGACGGGGCACGCTTCCGCGCCGCTCGCGGCCATGCGCAAGGCGGGCGAGCACGCGCTGGCCGAACGGTAAATCCCTGGTCGCGCCCCGGTCGAGGCGCGGCCGAGGGACGTCCGTCAGATGGACCGGACGCCGGGTTCCCCCTCAGGTCGTGGGAGGATCGGGGGTGGCGGGCCAGGGCCGCGCACCCGGCCGCGCCGTCGAAGACAGCAGTTCGAGGCGCGAGCATGAGGAGCACCGTTGAGCAGGTTGCGTTGGCTGACCGCGGGGGAGTCGCACGGACCCGCGCTTGTCGCGACGTTGGAGGGTCTTCCCGCCGGCGTGCCGATCACGACGGAGATGGTGGCGGATCATCTGGCGCGGCGGCGGTTGGGGTATGGCCGTGGGGCGCGGATGAAGTTCGAGCGTGATGAGGTCACGTTTTTGGGCGGGGTCCGGCACGGTCTGAGCATGGGTTCGCCGATTGCGGTGATGGTGGGCAATACGGAGTGGCCCAAGTGGGAGCAGGTGATGGCGGCGGATCCGGTGGATCCGGAGATCCTCGCCGATCTGGCCCGCAATGCTCCGCTGACGCGGCCGCGGCCCGGACACGCCGACCTGGCGGGGATGCAGAAGTACGGGTTCGACGAGGCGCGGCCGGTGCTGGAGCGGGCCTCTGCGCGGGAGACCGCGGCGCGGGTGGCGCTGGGTGCGGTGGCCCGGTCGTTCTTGAAGGAGACGGCCGGGATCGAGATCGTCTCCCACGTGACTGAGCTGGCGGCGGCCAAGGCTCCGTATGGGGTGTACCCGACGCCCGCGGATGTCGAGAGGCTGGATGCGGATCCGGTGCGGTGCCTGGATGCGGATGCCTCGAAGGCGATGGTCGCGGAGATCGATCAGGCGCACAAGGACGGCGACACGCTGGGTGGTGTGGTCGAGGTGTTGGCGTATGGGGTGCCGGTGGGGTTGGGCTCGCATGTGCATTGGGACCGGCGGTTGGATGCGCGGCTGGCGGCGGCGTTGATGGGTATTCAGGCGATCAAGGGGGTCGAGGTCGGGGACGGCTTCGATCTGGCGCGGGTGCCGGGGTCGCAGGCGCACGATGAGATCGTGACCACCGAGGAGGGTATCCGGCGCACTTCTGGCCGTTCGGGTGGTACGGAGGGTGGGCTGAGTACGGGTGAGCTGTTGCGGGTGCGGGCGGCGATGAAGCCGATCGCGACGGTGCCGCGGGCGTTGGCGACGGTTGATGTGGTCACGGGTGAGGCGACCAAGGCGCATCACCAGCGCTCGGATGTGTGTGCGGTTCCGGCGGCGGGGATCGTCGCGGAGGCGATGGTGGCGTTGGTGCTGGCGGATGCGGTGGCGGAGAAGTTCGGTGGGGACAGTGTTCCCGAGACGCGCCGCAATGTGCAGTCCTACCTCGACAACCTGCAGATCCGGTGACCGGGCGGGAATCAGGCGGCCCGCGGGTCGTCCTGGTCGGCCCGATGGGAGTGGGCAAGACGACGGTCGGCGAGCTGCTGGCGGGTCGTCTGGGCGTCTCGTTCCGGGACACCGACGCCGACATCGTGGCCGCGCAGGGCCGGGAGATCTCCGACATCTTCGTCGACGAGGGTGAGGAGTACTTCCGTGCCCTGGAGAAGAACGCCGTCGCCACGGCCCTCGGCGAGCACGACGGCATCCTCGCCCTCGGCGGCGGCGCCATCCTCGACGAGTCGACCCGCAAGCTCCTCGCCGAGCACCCCGTGGTCTGCCTTTCGATGGACGTGGAGGAAGCGGTCCAGCGCACCGGGCTCAACCAGGCGCGCCCCCTGCTCGCGGTCAACCCCCGCAAGCAGTGGCGCGAGCTGATGGAGTCCCGCCGCCCCCTGTACGCCGAAGTCGCCCGCGCGGTCGTCGCCACCGACGGCCGCACCCCCGATGAGGTCGCCCAGGCGGTCCTCGACGCACTGGAGTTGAAGGAAGCATGACGACGGAGCAGACCCCCACCCGTATCCACGTCGGCGGCGCCGCCGGCACGGATCCGTACGAGGTCCTGGTGGGTCGACAGCTCCTCGGCGAGCTGCCCGGCCTCATCGGCGACCAGGCCAAGCGGGTCGCCGTGATCCACCCCGAGGCGCTCGCCGACACCGGCGACGCGCTCCGCCAGGACCTCGCCGACCAGGGGTACGAGGCCGTCGCCATCCAGGTGCCGAACGCCGAGGAGGCCAAGACGGCGGAGGTCGCCGCGTACTGCTGGAAGGCCCTCGGCCAGTCCGGCTTCACGCGCAGTGACGTCATCGTCGGCGTCGGCGGCGGCTCCACCACCGACCTCGCCGGGTTCGTGGCCGCGACCTGGCTGCGCGGGGTGCGGTGGATCGCCGTGCCGACCACGGTGCTCGGCATGGTGGACGCGGCGGTCGGCGGCAAGACCGGCATCAACACCGCCGAGGGCAAGAACCTCGTCGGCTCGTTCCACCCGCCGGCCGGTGTGCTCTGCGACCTCGCGGCGCTCGACTCGCTCCCGGTGAACGACTACGTCTCCGGGCTCGCGGAGATCATCAAGGCCGGTTTCATCGCCGACCCTGCGATCCTGGAGCTCATCGAGGCGGACCCGGAAGCGGCGCGCACGCCCACGGGGCCGCACACCGCCGAGCTCATCGAGCGCTCCATCAGGGTCAAGGCCGAGGTCGTCTCGGGCGACCTCAAGGAGGCGGGCCTGCGCGAGATCCTCAACTACGGGCACACCCTCGCGCACGCCATCGAGAAGAACGAGCGCTACAAGTGGCGGCACGGCGCCGCGGTCTCCGTTGGCATGCACTTCGCGGCCGAACTAGGCCGTCTGGCGGGCCGGTTGGACGACGCCACGGCCGATCGGCACCGTACGGTCCTCGAATCGGTCGGTCTGCCGCTGACCTACCGCTACGACCAGTGGCCCAAGCTCCTGGAGACCATGAAGGTCGACAAGAAGTCCCGCGGTGACCTGCTGCGCTTCATCGTCCTGGACGGCCTCGGCAAGCCGACCGTCCTGGAGGGACCCGACCCGGCCGTGCTGCTGGCCGCGTTCGGAGAAGTGGGCCAGTAACGGCCCCGGCACCTTTCACCGTGGCCTCCTGATTCGGCCACGGGCACGTCACGGCCTCCCCGGCCGTTCACACAACAGCGGCCGGGGACGGTACCGTTCGGTAACGGGCGGCCCGGTCGCTGCCCGACCAGCGACAGTCGTACGAGACGGAGTGGCACCGGATGCAGCACGCAGTGGGGTCTCCGCTGCCGCCGCCCCACCAGCCGGGGCACGGACCTGCCACCGGCTGGTCGCCGGCCGCACACCACCCGACCGCCCCGCCTCCGGGCGCGGCGCCACAACAAGGGGTGCCCCCCGTCCCGGGATTCACGGGCGGCCCCACTCCGCACGCCGCGCAGGGACAGCCCCCGATGCCGCCTGCCCCGGCGGCCCCGCAGCCTCCCCAGCACGGGCCGGGACCGGTGCCCCCGGCGTCGGACGCCCCGGCCTCCACGGGACACATCCAGCTGCCGCCCGGCGCGCCCGTGGCCATGCCGAGCCCTCCGCAGGGCGCGGCGCCCACGGACACCGGCGCCACGACGCTCGCCGTGCTCCTCATCGGCCCCGCGGGTGCGGGCAAGACCAGCGTCGCCAAGTTCTGGGCCGAGCACCGTCGTGTGCCCACGGCCCACATCAGCCTCGACGACGTACGGGAATGGGTGCGCTCCGGGTTCGCCGACCCCCAGTCGGGCTGGAACGACCACTCCGAGGCGCAGTACCGCCTGGCCCGCCGCACCTGCGGCTTCGCCGCACGGAACTTCCTGGCCAACGGCATCTCGTGCATCCTCGACGACGCGGTCTTCCCGGACCGCCCCGTCGTCGGCCTCGGCGGCTGGAAGCGTCACGTGGGCCCCGGCCTGCTGCCCGTGGTCCTCCTCCCGGGGCTGGAGATCGTCCTGGAGCGCAACGCGAAGCGCAGCGGCAACCGCCGCCTCACGGACGAGGAAGTCGCCCGCATCCACGGCCGCATGGCCGGTTGGTACGGCTCGGGCCTCCCCATCATCGACAACTCCCAACTGGACGTCCCCGCCACGGCCCGAGTCCTGGACGACGTCCTGGCCAGAGCCATCGCGAGCCCGCCGCAGTGGTAGCGAGGGCGATGCCGACCGGTCACGGTGGGGAGACCGTGCCTCCCCATCCCCTTCACGCCGCCTGAGCGCGGTACTACGGTCAGCTCCCTGGAACACGCTCAAGGGGCATGACATGAGCAATCCGCACAACACCTCACCAGGCGTCCGCGGCCCCGCTCCGAAGTGGGCCCGGAAGCGGTACGTGATCCCTGCGCTCCTCCTGGCCCTCGGAGTGGGGATCGGCATGGGCGCAGGCATGGGCGGCACCGCGGCGGACGAGGCCGAGGCGAAGGTCACCGCGACGACGACCGCCACCGCCACCCGGTCCGCGGAGCCCGGCCCCCGCCCGACGGTCACTGTGCGGGCCACGGAGACGGTCGAGGCGACCAAGACCGTCAAGGCCACCAAGACCGTCAAGGCCACCAAGACGGTCAGGTCGACCGTCACGGCCACCCGCGGTGGCGGTGGTTCCGGCGGCGGCTCCGTCTACTACGAGAAATGCGACGCGGCCCGCGCGGCCGGTGCCGCCCCCGTACACCGTGGGGAACCCGGCTACGGCAGGCATCTCGACCGTGACGGCGACGGGACCGGCTGCGACAGCTGAGGGCGCCCGCGTAGGAACAGACGTGCGGCGACGCCCGGTCGGACGCGCCCGCCGGGCCGGAACGGGGCCGCGCTCATAGGCTCGCCCCATGTCAGAGGTGTACGCGGTCCGCAGGGAGCGGGTTCGGGAACGGTGTGCTGCCGGTGGTGGTGCGGCGGCGCTGGTCTCCCGGCCCGCCAATGTCCGCTATCTTGCCGGCGCGGCGCCCGACGGCGCCGTGCTCCTCGTCGGTGCGGACGAGGACGTACTGCTGTGCGGGCGTCCGCCCGGTGGGCAGCAGGGCGAGGGGCGGCCCGACGAGGCGCTGAAGGTGCAGCTGCTGCCCGAGCCGAGCGCCGATCCGGCCGTCGCCGGTGTCGGCCTGGCGGCCGCGCAGGGGGCCGAGGCGGTGGCCGTCGAGGAGCACCATCTGACCGTCGCCCGGCACCGGGCGCTCGGGTCGGTCGCGCCGCGGCTGCGCCTGCTGGACCTCGGGACGGCCGTCGAGCAGCTGCGTCTGGTGAAGGACGAGGAGGAGCTCTCGTATCTGCGGATCGCCGCGGAGGTCGCCGACCAGGCGCTGGGAGAGCTGCTCGAATCCATCCTCGTGGGACGCACGGAGCGGCATCTGGCGCTGGAGCTGGAGCGGCGGCTCGTCGACCACGGAGCGGACGGACCCGCGTTCCCGACCTCGGTCGGCACCGGCCCGAATTCCGGCAAGGGCGGCCACCGCCCGTCGGACCGGCGGGTGGAGGAGGGAGACTTCCTCTCGGTGTGCCTGGGGGCGAGCTACCGCGGATACCGCTGTGAGATCGGGCGTACGTTCGTCATCGGCACGTCACCCGCCGACTGGCAGATCGAGTTGTACGACCTCGTCTTCGCCGCGCAGCGGGCCGGTCGGGAGGCCCTCGCACCCGGCGCGGCCTGCCGCGACGTGGACCACGCGGCACGCCATGTACTGGACTCGGCGGGCTATTCGGAAGGCCTCGCTCCGCTCACCGGACACGGTGTAGGGCTCGAAATCGACGAGGACCCTCAATTGGCGCCCGCGGCCATGGGTAAACTGGACGCCTGCGTGCCGGTCACCGTCGAACCGGGGGTTCACCTCCCTGGCCGGGGCGGTGTCCGGATCGATGACACGCTCGTCGTGCGCCCCGAGGCGGACGGCGGACCCGAGCTACTCACCATCACGACCAAGGAACTGCTCGCGCTCTGAAGGCGCGGGCGTGCCGGGGTCGTCCACCAGTCAGTCAGTGCAGGAGATTCCGCAACCGTGGCTTCCACGAACGACCTCAAGAACGGCCTGGTGCTCAAGCTCGAAGGCGGCCAGCTCTGGTCCGTCGTCGAGTTCCAGCACGTCAAGCCCGGCAAGGGCCCGGCCTTCGTGCGCACCAAGCTCAAGAACGTGCTCTCCGGCAAGGTCGTCGACAAGACGTTCAACGCCGGCGTCAAGGTCGAGACGGCCACGATTGACAAGCGCGACATGCAGTTCTCCTACATGGACGGCGACTACTTCGTCTTCATGGACATGGAGACGTACGACCAGCTGCACGTCGACCGCAAGGCCGTCGGCGACGCCGCCAACTTCCTGATCGAGGGCTTCACCGCCTCCGTCGCGCAGCACGAGGGCTCGGTGCTCTACGTCGAGCTCCCCGCCGCCGTCGAGCTCGTCATCCAGGAGACCGAGCCGGGCGTCCAGGGCGACCGCTCCACCGGCGGCACCAAGCCCGCCACGCTGGAGACCGGCCACCAGATCCAGGTCCCGCTCTTCATCACCACGGGCGAGAAGATCAAGGTCGACACCCGTGACAGCGGCTACCTCGGCCGGGTGAACAGCTAACCGTGGCTGCTCGTAACACGGCCCGCAAGCGTGCCTTCCAGATCCTCTTCGAGGCGGACCAGCGCGGTACCGACGTCCTGACCGTCCTCGCGGACTGGGTGCGCCACTCGCGGTCCGACACCCGGCAGCCGCCGGTGAGCGAGTACACGATGGAGCTCGTCGAGGGGTACGCGGAGCATGAGCGCCGCATCGACGAGCTCATCTCGCAGTACGCCGTCGGATGGACCCTGGACCGCATGCCGGTCGTGGACCGGAACATCCTGCGGCTCGGCGCGTACGAACTCGTCTGGGTCGACGGGACGCCCGACGCGGTGGTCCTCGACGAGGCGGTCCAGCTCGCCAAGGAGTTCTCCACGGACGAGTCGCCGTCCTTCGTCAACGGTCTGCTCGGACGCTTCAAGGACCTGAAGCCGTCCCTGCGCCGCGACGAGGCGTAAAGCTTCGGCGTACGTCATCCGGAGGGCCCGCAGCAATCCGCTGCGGGCCCTCCGACTTTCTGCCCGGCTTCCGTACCGGGCTTCTGATTCCCGTGCGCCTCTCCCGGGCGAAATGCTCCGGACACTCCGGGAATCGGCGCGAGGCGAAAGAAACAGAAAACCGCCGGGGTGCCGCGGCCTTTCGGCTGCGGCACCCCGGCGGTACGTTTCTGCTGTTGTCTCCCGCGGTGGGATCAGACCTCTTCGTGAGCGACGGCGCGGCGCGCGTCCGCGTCCAGGACGCCCCAGCTGATCAGCTGCTCGGTCAGGACCGAGGGGGACTGGTCATAGATCACGGCGAGGGTGCGCAGGTCGTCCTGGCGGATCGAGAGCACCTTGCCGTTGTAGTCACCGCGCTGCGACTGGATCGTGGCGGCATACCGCTGGAGCGGGCCCGCCTTCTCCTGCGGGACGTGCGCAAGACGCTCCAGGTCGAGCACGAGCTTCGGCGGCGGCTCGGCGGCGCCACCGGGCGCCGTACCGGGAAGGAGCTCCTGGACCGGGACGCCGTAGAACTCCGCCAGCTCGGCGAGGCGCTGCACGGTCACGGCACGGTCGCCGCGCTCGTACGACCCCACCACGACCGCCTTCCAGCGTCCCTGGGACTTCTCCTCGACTCCATGGAGGGAAAGGCCCTGCTGGGTGCGGATCGCGCGGAGCTTGGCCCCGAGCTGCTTGGCGTATTCGCTGGACATATAGCTCCCCGGACGCTGCGACAATCATGCGGCTCCGCCGCGTGGCTGGTAACTCACTGTGAGGTTACGCAGCGTTACTTGCTTGCGTCAAGCCGAAAGGTCCTTACCGCCCCTTCGGTGGAGGCTGATGACGTGCTCGGTCGTAAGTGCTGGTAGTCTGGCTGGCGCAATTTCGACGTCCTTTAAAGTCCGTCCCGTGAGGCGGAGAAGGAGGTCCGTTTCATATGGACACGCAGGACACCAAAGACTCCGCAGACTCCGCTGTCGCGCGCCCCGTGCTCGAGGGCCCGGACATCGCGCGGGTACTGACCCGCATCGCCCACGAGATCGTCGAGCGTGCCAAGGGCGCCGACGACGTGGTTCTGCTCGGCATTCCCACCCGCGGCGTCTTCCTCGCCCGCCGGCTCGCCGAGAAGCTCGAAGAGATCACCGGCCGCACGATCCCGGTCGGCTCCCTCGACATCACCATGTACCGCGACGACCTGCGCATGCACCCTCCGCGCGCGCTGGCCCGCACGGACATCCCCGGCGACGGCATCGACGGCCGCCTGGTCGTCCTCGTCGACGACGTGCTCTTCTCCGGTCGCACTATCCGCGCCGCCCTCGACGCCCTGAACGACATCGGCCGCCCCCGGGCGGTGCAGCTCGCCGTCCTCGTCGACCGGGGCCACCGCGAACTGCCCATCCGTGCCGACTACGTGGGCAAGAACCTCCCCACGTCGCTGCGGGAGACGGTCAAGGTGCAGCTCGCCGAGGAGGACGGCCGCGACGCCGTGCTGCTCGGCGCCAAGCCCGCCTCCGTATAAGACCGGTTTCCTCCTCCACGGGCCCAGGGGCACACCCCTGCGCGCCCGCGCGCCCGCAGACCTCCACACACCGGAGTACACGCAGATGATGCGACACCTCATCTCGGCCGCCGACCTCTCCCGCGACGACGCCGTTCTCATCCTCGACACGGCCGAGGAGATGGCGCGCGTCGCCGACCGGCCGATCAAGAAACTGCCCGCCCTGCGCGGCCGCACCGTGGTCAACCTCTTCTTCGAGGACTCGACCCGGACCCGGATCTCCTTCGAGGCCGCCGAGAAGCGCCTCTCCGCCGACGTCATCAACTTCGCCGCCAAGGGATCCAGCGTCTCCAAGGGCGAGTCCCTGAAGGACACCGCGCAGACCCTGGAGGCGATGGGCGTCGACGCCGTCGTCATCCGGCACGGCGCCTCCGGAGCGCCCTACCGCCTGGCGACCTCCGGCTGGATTGACGCCGCCGTCATCAACGCGGGCGACGGCACCCATCAGCACCCCACACAGGCCCTGCTCGACGCCTTCACCATGCGCCGCCGCCTCGTCGGACCCGACGCGGGCCTCGGCCAGGACCTGGCGGGCAGGCACATCACTCTCGTCGGCGACATCCTGCACAGCCGCGTCGCCCGCTCCAACGTCGACCTGCTGCACACCCTCGGCGCCGAGGTCACCCTCGTCGCCCCGCCCACCCTCGTGCCGGTCGGCGTGGAGCAGTGGCCCTGCGAGGTCAGCTACGACCTGGACAGGGTGCTGCCGAAGTCCGACGCAGTGATGATGCTGCGGGTGCAGCGCGAGCGCATGAACGCCGCGTTCTTCCCCACCGAGCGCGAGTACTCGCGGCGCTACGGCCTGGACGGCGAGCGCATGGCGAAGATGCCCGAGCACGCCATCGTCATGCACCCAGGACCGATGGTCCGCGGCATGGAGATCACCGCCGAGGTCGCCGACTCCGACCGCTGCACGGTCGTCGAGCAGGTCGCCAACGGCGTGTCCATCCGCATGGCCGTCCTCTACCTGCTGCTCGGCGGCAACGAGCCCGCCGTCACCCACACCCGGCCCAACGATTCGGAGAGCAAGTAACCATGAGCAAGATTCTGATCCGTGGTGCCAAGGTGCTGGGCGGCGAGGCGCAGGACGTCCTGATCGACGGCGAGACTGTCGAGGCCGTGGGCACGGGGCTCTCCGCCGAGGGCGCGACCGTCGTCGAGGCCGAGGGCAAGGTGCTCCTGCCTGGCCTGGTCGACCTCCACACCCACCTGCGTGAGCCGGGCCGCGAGGACTCCGAGACGGTCCTGACCGGCACGCGCGCCGCCGCCTCCGGTGGCTACACCGCCGTATTCGCCATGGCCAACACCTTCCCCGTGGCCGACACCGCCGGTGTGGTCGAGCAGGTCTACCGGCTCGGCAAGGAGTCCGGCTACTGCGACGTGCAGCCCATCGGCGCCGTCACGGTCGGCCTGGAGGGCAAGAAGCTCGCCGAGCTCGGCGCCATGCACGAGTCCGCCGCCGGGGTCACCGTCTTCTCCGACGACGGCAAGTGCGTCGATGACGCCGTGATCATGCGCCGCGCCCTGGAGTACGTGAAGGCCTTCGGCGGTGTCGTCGCGCAGCACGCGCAGGAGCCGCGGCTCACCGAGGGCGCCCAGATGAACGAGGGCGTCGTCTCCGCCGAGCTGGGTCTCGGCGGCTGGCCCGCCGTCGCCGAGGAGTCGATCATCGCGCGTGACGTGCTGCTCGCCGAGCACGTCGGCTCGCGGGTGCACATCTGCCACCTGTCGACCGCAGGATCGGTCGAGATCGTGCGCTGGGCCAAGTCGCGCGGCATCGACGTCACCGCCGAGGTCACCCCGCACCACCTCCTCCTCACGGATGAGCTGGTGCGCTCCTACAACCCCGTCTACAAGGTGAACCCGCCGCTGCGCACCGAGCGCGACGTGATGGCGCTGCGCGAGGCCCTCGCCGACGGCACGATCGACATCGTCGCCACCGACCACGCCCCGCACCCGCACGAGGACAAGGACTGCGAGTGGGCCGCGGCCGCCATGGGCATGGTCGGCCTGGAGACCGCGCTCTCCGTGGTGCAGCAGACGATGGTCGAGACCGGCCTGCTGACCTGGGAGGCCGTCGCCGACCGGATGTCCTTCAAGCCCGCCGCGATCGGTGGGACCGCCGGTCACGGCCGCCCCGTCTCGGCAGGTGAGCCCGCGAACCTGGTCCTGGTCGACGCCGATTACCGTGGGGCAGTGGACCCCGCGGGCTTCGCCTCGCGCAGCCGCAACACTCCCTACGAGGGCCGTGAGCTGCCGGGCCGCGTCACGCACACGTGGCTCCGGGGTCGGGCCACGCTCGTCGACGGGAAGCTCACGTGACATCACTTCTGGAACTGGCCGCCGACAAGGAGTCGGCGGAGGTGACCGACTGGGCCGCACGCCTCGGCTGGGTCGTGGGACTGCTGCTCTTCATCGCGCTCGTCTACTGGCTGATGCGCGAGGGCTGGAAGTGGCGCGGCACGCTCCAGGGCGACCTGCCCGAGCTGCCTGGCGCGCCGACCGAGCAGGGTCCGGCCAAACTTGAGCTGAGCGGCAGGTACCACGGCTCGACCACGGCAGGGCAGTGGCTCGACCGCATCGTGGCGCACGGCCTCGGCACCCGCAGCCGCGTCGAGCTGACGCTCACCGAAGCGGGCCTGGACGTCGTACGCCCCGGCGCGGCCGACTTCTTCATCCCGGTCGCACAGCTGCGCGAGGCCCGGCTCGACAAGGGCATCGCGGGCAAGGTCCTCACGGAGGGCGGTCTCCTGATCGTCACGTGGGAGCACGGCGGGAAGCTGCTCGACTCCGGCTTCCGCTCGGACCACGCCGCCGAGCAGGCGGAGTGGGTCGAGGAGCTCAACAACATGATCGACAAGAACAGCACTACGGAAGGCACCGCACGATGACGACCTCCACAAGGGGAGCCAGCAAGGTTCCCGCCGTACTCGTCCTGGAGGACGGCCGCATCTTCCGCGGTCGCGCCTACGGGGCCGTGGGGGAGACCTTCGGCGAAGCGGTGTTCTCCACCGGCATGACCGGCTACCAGGAGACCCTGACCGACCCGTCGTACGACCGCCAGATCGTCGTCGCCACCGCCCCGCAGATCGGCAACACGGGCTGGAACGACGAGGACGACGAGTCGAACCGCATCTGGGTCTCCGGTTACGTGGTCCGCGACCCCGCCCGAATCCCCTCGAACTGGCGCGCGAAGCGTTCGCTCGACGACGAGCTGGTCGCCCAGCACATCGTCGGCATCAGCGGCATCGACACCCGCGCCCTCACCCGCCACCTGCGCGAGAGCGGCTCCATGCGCTCCGGCATCTTCTCCGGCGAGACGCTGCCCGCCGACGCCGAGCTCGTCGAGCGCGTCCAGGCGCAGCCCCAGATGAAGGGCGCCAGCCTGTACGAGGAGGTCTCCACCCAGGAGGCCTACGTCGTCCCGGCGATCGGCGAGAAGCGGTTCACCGTCGCCGCCGTCGACCTCGGCATCAAGGGCATGACCCCGCACCGCATGGCCGAGCGCGGCATCGAAGTCCACGTGCTGCCCGCCACGGCCACCGAGGAGGACGTGTACGCCGTCGCCCCCGACGGAGTCTTCTTCTCCAACGGCCCCGGCGACCCGGCCACCGCCGAAGGCCCCGTCGCGCTGATGACCGCCGTCCTGAAGCGGAAGACGCCGCTGTTCGGCATCTGCTTCGGCAACCAGATCCTCGGCCGTGCCCTCGGCTTCGGCACGTACAAGCTCAAGTACGGCCACCGCGGCATCAACCAGCCGGTGCAGGACCGCACCACCGGCAAGGTCGAGGTCACCGCGCACAACCACGGGTTCGCCGTCGACGCGCCGCTCGACAAGGTCAGCGACACGCCCCACGGCCGCGCAGAGGTCTCCCACGTCTGCCTGAACGACCAGGTGGTGGAGGGGCTCCAGCTCCTCGACCAGCCCGCGTTCAGCGTCCAGTACCACCCCGAGGCGGCCGCGGGCCCGCACGACGCCGCGTACCTCTTCGACCGCTTCGTAACCCTGATGGAGGGCCAGCGTGCCTAAGCGCTCCGATATCCAGTCCGTCCTGGTCATCGGCTCCGGTCCGATCGTCATCGGCCAGGCCGCCGAGTTCGACTACTCCGGCACCCAGGCGTGCCGCATCCTCAAGGCCGAGGGCCTGCGCGTCATCCTGGTCAACTCCAACCCGGCGACGATCATGACCGACCCGGAGATCGCCGACGCCACGTACGTCGAGCCGATCACCCCGGAGTTCGTCGAGAAGATCATCGCCAAGGAGCGCCCCGACGCGCTGCTGCCCACCCTGGGCGGCCAGACGGCCCTCAACACGGCCATCTCCATGCACGAGCAGGGCGTCCTGGAGAAGTACGGCGTCGAGCTCATCGGAGCCAACGTCGAGGCCATCAACAAGGGCGAGGACCGCGACCTCTTCAAGGGCGTCGTCGAAGAGGTCAACAAGAAGATCGGGCACGGCGAGTCCGCCCGCTCGTACATCTGCCACTCCATGGACGACGTCCTCAAGGGCGTCGACGCGCTCGGCGGCTACCCCGTCGTCGTCCGCCCCTCCTTCACCATGGGCGGCGCCGGTTCCGGCTTCGCGCACGACGAGGACGAGCTGCGCCGCATCGCCGGACAGGGCCTCACGCTCTCGCCGACCACCGAGGTGCTCCTGGAGGAGTCCATCCTCGGCTGGAAGGAGTACGAGCTCGAGCTGATGCGCGACAAGAACGACAACGTCGTGGTCGTCTGCTCCATCGAGAACTTCGACCCGATGGGCGTGCACACCGGCGACTCGATCACCGTCGCGCCCTCGATGACGCTGACCGACCGCGAGTACCAGCGCCTTCGTGACATCGGCATCGCGATCATCCGCGAGGTCGGCGTCGACACCGGCGGCTGCAACATCCAGTTCGCGATCAACCCCGACGACGGCCGCGTCATCGTCATCGAGATGAACCCGCGTGTGTCGCGGTCCTCCGCGCTCGCGTCGAAGGCCACCGGCTTCCCGATCGCGAAGATCGCGGCCAAGCTGGCCGTCGGCTACACGCTGGACGAGATCCCGAACGACATCACCGAGAAGACCCCGGCCTCCTTCGAGCCGACCCTCGACTACGTCGTGGTCAAGGCCCCGCGCTTCGCCTTCGAGAAGTTCCCCTCGGCGGACTCGACCCTGACGACCACCATGAAGTCGGTCGGCGAGGCCATGGCCATCGGCCGCAACTTCACCGAGGCGCTGCAGAAGGCGCTCCGCTCGCTGGAGAAGAAGGGCTCGCAGTTCACCTTCGTGGGCGAGCCCGGCGACAAGGCCGAGCTGCTGCGCGAGGCGGTGCGCCCCACCGACGGCCGCATCAACTCCGTCATGCAGGCCATCCGCGCGGGCGCCACGCCCGAGGAGGTCTTCGACGCCACCAAGATCGACCCGTGGTTCGTCGACCAGCTCTTCCTGATCAAGGAGCTCGCGGACGAGCTGGCCGCCACCGAGCGCCTCAACGCCGACGTGCTGGCCGAGGCCAAGCGGCACGGCTTCTCCGACGCCCAGATCGCCGAGATCCGCGGCCTGCGCGAGGACGTGGTGCGCGAGGTGCGCCAGGCCCTCGGCGTGCGCCCGGTCTACAAGACGGTCGACACCTGCGCCGCCGAGTTCGCCGCGAAGACGCCGTACTTCTACTCCTCGTACGACGAGGAGAGCGAGGTCGCACAGCGCGAGAAGCCCGCGGTGATCATCCTGGGCTCGGGCCCGAACCGCATCGGCCAGGGCATCGAGTTCGACTACTCCTGCGTCCACGCCTCCTTCGCGCTCAGCGACGCGGGCTACGAGACCGTGATGGTCAACTGCAACCCCGAGACCGTCTCCACGGACTACGACACCTCCGACCGTCTCTACTTCGAGCCGCTCACGCTCGAGGACGTTCTGGAGATCGTCCACGCCGAGGCGCAGGCCGGGCCCATCGCGGGCGTCATCGTCCAGCTCGGCGGCCAGACCCCGCTCGGCCTCGCGCAGGCCCTCAAGGACAACGGCGTGCCGGTCGTCGGCACCTCGCCCGAGGCCATCCACGCCGCCGAGGACCGCGGCGCCTTCGGCCGCGTGCTCGCGGAGGCCGGTCTCCCCGCGCCCAAGCACGGCACCGCGACGACGTTCGCGGAAGCCAAGGCGATCGCCGATGAGATCGGCTACCCCGTCCTGGTCCGCCCCTCGTACGTGCTCGGCGGCCGCGGCATGGAGATCGTGTACGACGAGACCCGGCTCTCGGCGTACATCGAGGAGTCGACCGAGATCAGCCCCTCGCGGCCGGTCCTGGTCGACCGCTTCCTGGACGACGCCATCGAGATCGACGTGGACGCGCTCTACGACGGCGAGGAGCTCTACCTCGGCGGCGTCATGGAGCACATCGAGGAGGCCGGTATCCACTCCGGCGACTCGGCGTGCGCGCTGCCCCCGATCACGCTCGGCGGCTTCGACATCAAGCGCCTGCGCGCCTCCACCGAGGGCATCGCCAAGGGCGTCGGCGTGCGCGGACTGATCAACATCCAGTTCGCGATGGCGGGCGACATCCTCTACGTCCTCGAGGCCAACCCGCGCGCCTCGCGCACCGTCCCCTTCACCTCGAAGGCGACCGCGGTGCCGCTGGCCAAGGCCGCCGCGCGCATCTCGCTCGGCGCGACCGTCGCCGAGCTGCGCGCGGAGGGCATGCTGCCCGCGGTGGGCGACGGCGGCACGCTCCCCATGGACGCGCCGATCTCCGTCAAGGAGGCCGTCATGCCGTGGTCGCGCTTCCGCGACATCCACGGCGCGGGCGTCGACACCGTCCTCGGCCCGGAGATGCGCTCCACCGGCGAGGTCATGGGCATCGACTCGGTGTTCGGCACCGCGTACGCCAAGTCGCAGGCGGGTGCGTACGGGCCGCTGCCGACCAAGGGCCGTGCCTTCATCTCCGTCGCCAACCGCGACAAGCGTTCGATGATCTTCCCGGCGCGTGAACTGGTCGCGCACGGCTTCGAGCTGTTCGCCACCTCCGGCACGGCCGAGGTGCTCAAGCGCAACGGCATCAACGCCACGATCGTGCGCAAGCAGTCCGAGGGCGAGGGCCCGAACGGCGAGAAGACCATCGTCCAGCTCATCCACGACGGCGGCGTCGACCTCATCGTCAACACCCCCTACGGCACCGGCGGCCGCCTCGACGGCTACGAGATCCGCACGGCGGCCGTGGCACGCTCCGTGCCGTGCCTGACGACGGTCCAGGCGCTCGCCGCGGCCGTCCAGGGCATCGACGCGCTGCACCACGGCGGCGTGGGCGTCCGATCGCTCCAGGAACACGCGGAACACCTGACCGCGACCCGCGACTAGACAGCCCACAAGGGGGACACCGAAAACGGTGTCCCCCTTCTGGTGAGCACACCTGAGCCCACCTGAGGACCTCTGAGGACCCCACCATGTACAAACTCTTCTTCAACCTCGTCTTCAAGCGGATGGACCCGGAGCGGGCCCACTACATGGCCTTCCGCTGGATCCGCCTCGCCGCCCGCATCCCCGTGCTGCGCACCTTCGTCGCTGCCGTCCTCGCACCCCGCCACAAGGAGCTGCGCACCGAGGCCCTCGGGCTGCGGATGCACGGCCCCTTCGGGCTCGCCGCGGGCTTCGACAAGAACGCCGTCGCGATCGACGGCATGTCGATGCTCGGCTTCGACCACATCGAGATCGGCACGGTCACGGGCGAGCCGCAGCCGGGCAACCCCAAGAAGCGCCTGTTCCGCCTCGTCCCGGACCGCGCGCTGATCAACCGCATGGGCTTCAACAACGAGGGTTCGGCGGCCGTGGCGGAGCGCCTGGCGGCGCGCACGCCCGTCTTCAACACCGTCGTGGGCGTGAACATCGGCAAGACCAAGGTCGTCCCCGAGGAGGAGGCCGCCGCCGACTACGTGAAGTCGACCGAGCGGCTCGCCCGCCACGCCGACTACCTCGTCGTCAACGTCTCGTCGCCGAACACGCCGGGCCTGCGCAACCTGCAGGCCACCGAGTCGCTGCGGCCCCTCCTGACCGCCGTGCGCGAGGCCGCCGACCGCAGCGTCGAGGGCCGTCGGGTCCCGCTGCTCGTCAAGATCGCGCCGGACCTGGCCGACGAGGACATCGACGCGGTCGCCGACCTCGCCGTCGAGCTCGGTCTGGACGGCATCATCGCCACGAACACGACGATCGCGCGCGAGAGCCTCGGCCTGGCGTCCGACCCGGCCCTCTGCGGAGAGACCGGCGGACTGTCCGGGGCGCCCCTGAAGGAGCGCTCCCTGGAGGTCCTGAGGCGCCTCTACGCGCGCGTGGGGGACCGGATCACGCTCGTGGGCGTCGGCGGCATCGAGAACGCCGAGGACGCCTGGCAGCGCATCCTCGCGGGTGCCACCCTGATCCAGGGTTACAGCGCCTTCATCTACGAAGGGCCCTTCTGGGGCCGCGCCATCCACAAGGGCCTCGCCGCACGCCTCAGGACGAGCCCGTACGCCACCCTCGCCGACGCGGTCGGCGCCGACGTGAGGAAGCCCGCATGAGCCCCCTGGACCCCTTCGGCATGCGCCTGCGCCACGCCATGGACGAGCGCGGCCCCCTGTGCGTCGGCATCGACCCGCACGCCTCGCTCCTGACCGCGTGGGGCCTGAACGACGACATCGCGGGCCTGGAGCGGTTCACGCGGACCGTCGTCGAGGCGCTCGCCGGGACCGTCGCGGTGTTCAAGCCGCAGAGCGCGTTCTTCGAGCGGTTCGGCTCGCGGGGTATCGCCGTCCTGGAGAAGGCGGTCGAGGAGCTGCGGGCGGCCGGTGCGCTGATCGTCATGGACGCCAAGCGCGGTGACATCGGCTCGACCATGGGCGCGTACGCCGAGACCTTCCTGCACAAGGACTCGCCGCTGTTCAGCGACGCGCTCACGGTCTCGCCCTACCTCGGATACGGCTCCCTGAAGCCGGCCGTCGACCTCGCGCGCGAGAACGGCGCCGGGCTCTTCGTGCTCGCCCTCACCTCCAACCCCGAGGGCGCCGAGGTGCAGCACGCGGTGCGCGAGGACGGCCGCACGGTCGGCGCCACGATGCTGGGCCACCTCGCCGCCGAGAACGCCGGTGCGGAGCCCCTGGGGTCCTTCGGGGCGGTCGTCGGCGCGACGCTGGGGGACCTGTCCTCGTACGACCTGACGATCAACGGCCCGCTGCTCGCCCCCGGCATCGGGGCCCAGGGCGCGACCCCGGCAGACCTTCCCGGTGTCTTCGGCGCGGCGGTGCGCAATGTCGTCCCGAACGTCAGCCGGGGAGTGCTCCGGCACGGACCCGACGTCACGGGCCTGCGCGACTCCGCGACGCGCTTCGCGGACGAGATCAGGGCGGCCGTCGAAGCCCGCTGAGCGAGGCAATCGAGCCTCTCCTTATGTTTCCTTGACGGCTCCCCGGTGCAAATCCGGGGAGAAATGACCGAAATGTACGGCTCGGCGCAGGCTGACCAGGACTTTTCGTCTGTTCTCGCTGACTCTGGCGGCCATGCCCGCTAGTCTCCGACGAGAGCCAACGGGCAAGCGCGTTGCACGTTGCTCACCAGGTGTGGGGCGACTAGGTTCCTCACCGGTCCGTATCCGACAGTTCGACATCCGAGGTGACGTAGGCGTGGCTCTTCCGCCCCTTACCCCTGAACAGCGCGCAGCCGCGCTCGAAAAGGCCGCCGCGGCTCGCCGGGAGCGGGCCGAGGTCAAGAATCGACTCAAGCACTCCGGTGCCTCGCTTCACGAGGTCATCAAGCAGGGCCAGGAGAACGATGTCATCGGCAAGATGAAGGTCTCCGCCCTCCTGGAGTCCCTGCCGGGCGTGGGCAAGGTCCGCGCCAAGCAGATCATGGAGCGTCTTGGCATCTCCGAGAGCCGCCGTGTGCGCGGTCTCGGCTCCAACCAGATTGCGTCGCTCGAGCGAGAGTTCGGTGGGGGTGCCGCCGGCTGATGTTCTCAGGCACTCCTGAGAACCTGGATAATCGCTGCATGGCTGCAACATCCCGGGGGACGTCCCCCGTGCCCCCGGACGCACGTCCGCGGCTGACCGTGCTCTCCGGCCCCTCCGGGGTCGGCAAGAGCACGGTCGTCGCTCATATGCGCAAAGAACACCCCGAGGTCTGGCTCTCGGTCTCCGCCACCACCCGCAAGCCGCGGCCGGGGGAGAAGCACGGTGTCCACTACTTCTTCGTCTCCGACGACGAGATGGACAAGCTGATCGCCAACGGCGAGCTCCTGGAGTGGGCCGAATTCGCGGGCAACCGCTACGGCACTCCGCGGCGCGCGGTGCTCGACCGGCTTGAGGCGGGCGAGCCCGTCCTCCTGGAGATCGATCTGCAGGGCGCGCGCCTGGTGCGCGAGTCGATGCCCGAGGCACAGCTTGTCTTCCTCGCCCCGCCGAGCTGGGACGAGCTGGTCCGCCGGCTCACCGGCCGGGGTACCGAGGCGCCCGAGGTCATCGAGCGCAGGCTCACCGCCGCCAAGGTGGAGCTCGCCGCCGAGGCCGAGTTCGATACGACGCTGGTCAACACCTCGGTCGAGGACGTGGCCCGTGAGCTGCTAGCCTTGATGAAAGTTCTTTGATCTTTAACAGTGTCTCGACCTCTGGTCCTGACATCACTTGACCCCATCGGAAGGCAGAGAGTGTCCTCTTCCATCACCGCGCCCGAGGGCATCATCAACCCGCCGATTGATGAGCTGCTCGAAGCCACCGACTCGAAGTACAGCCTCGTGATCTACGCCGCCAAGCGCGCGCGCCAGATCAACGCGTACTACTCGCAGCTCGGTGAGGGCCTCCTGGAGTACGTCGGTCCCCTGGTGGACACGCACGTCCACGAGAAGCCGCTCTCGATCGCGCTCCGCGAGATCAACGCGGGTCTGCTGACGTCCGAGGCCATCGAGGGCCCGGCTCAGTAAGCGGTTCGTACCTTCACCACAGGCCCGGCAGTACGACTGCCGGGCCTGTGGTGTGTCATGGAGTAGTACGCATCCGAGTGCGGGGAGACAGAGGCAGTGGCCGAGAAGCCGAAGGTAGTCCTGGGGGTCAGCGGCGGCATCGCCGCCTACAAGGCGTGCGAGCTGCTGCGGCGGCTGACCGAGTCGGGCCATGACGTGCGCGTCGTGCCGACCGGGTCGGCGCTGCACTTCGTCGGCGCCGCGACCTGGTCCGCGCTGTCCGGCAACCCCGTCTCGACCGAGGTCTGGTCCGACGTCCACGAGGTGCCGCACGTCCGCATCGGGCAGCACGCCGACCTCGTGATCGTCGCCCCCGCCACCGCGGACATGCTTGCCAAGGCCGCCCACGGGCTCGCCGACGACCTGCTCACCAACACGCTCCTGACGGCCCGCTGTCCGGTGGTCTTCGCCCCCGCCATGCACACGGAGATGTGGGAGCACCCGGCCACCCAGGAGAACGTGGCCACGCTCCGCCGCCGCGGCGCCCTCGTCGTCGAGCCCGCGGTCGGCCGCCTCACCGGCGTCGACACCGGCAAGGGCCGCTTCCCGGACCCCGTGGAGCTCTTCGAGGTCGTACGCCGTGTCCTCGCGCGCGGAGACCTCGACCAGGACCTCGCGGGCCGCCACGTCGTCGTCAGCGCGGGCGGCACCCGCGAACCCCTCGACCCGGTCCGCTTCCTGGGCAACCGCTCCTCGGGCAAGCAGGGCTACGCGCTCGCGCGAAGCGCCGCCGCGCGCGGCGCCCGCGTCACGCTCGTCGCGGCCAACGCTGCGCTGCCCGACCCGGCGGGCGTGGACGTCGTGCCGGTCGGCACCGCCGTGCAGCTCCGCGAGGCCGTCGTGAAGGCCGCGGCCGACGCCGATGCCGTGGTGATGGCCGCCGCGGTGGCCGACTTCCGCCCCGAGACGTACGCCACAGGCAAGATCAAGAAGAAGGAAGGCCAGGAGCCCGAGCCGGTTGCCCTGGTCCGCAACCCCGACGTGCTCGCCGAGATCGCGGGGGACAGGCCCCGTTCCGGCCAGGTGATCGTCGGTTTCGCCGCGGAGACGGACGACGTGCTGGCCAACGGCCGCGCCAAGCTCGCACGCAAGGGCTGCGACCTGCTGGTCGTCAACGAGGTCGGCGAGCGCAAGACCTTCGGCTCCGAGGAGAACGAGGCGGTCGTGCTCGGCGCGGACGGCAGCGAGACGCCGGTGCCTTACGGCCCCAAGGAAGCCCTCGCGGACACCGTCTGGGACCTCGTCGCTCAGCGGCTTTCCTGACGCCTGCGACCACCGCCCGGTCTTCCCGTCTCACCATCCGGAACTCGGCCACATTCAGGCGCGTCTCTTGACGGGGTGTCCACGGGCAGGGCTCAATGTCATCTTCGCCCCATCAGGCGCCTCAAATCCGGGAAAATCGGACGCGAGGCCCTCTGGTGGAGACTGATCGTCGTACCGCACAATGCAGTGCCGCAGGTCACAGGGCTCCCAAGTGGCGAGACATGTGGTCCGGCGGACGAGTGTGACCGATAAACTGGTCACGGATGGCGCCGAGCGCAGCTCTCGGCCCGTCCACCAATGATCAGCCAGCAGCCGCTGCAACCACAGGGAGCGATGTGTCCCGGCGTCTCTTTACCTCGGAGTCTGTGACCGAAGGTCACCCCGACAAGATCGCTGACCAGATCAGCGACACCATTCTCGACGCACTTCTGCGGGAGGACCCGACGTCCCGGGTCGCCGTGGAGACGCTGATCACCACCGGCCTCGTCCACGTGGCCGGCGAGGTCACGACGAAGGCGTACGCGCCGATCGCGCAGCTCGTGCGCGACAAGATCCTCGAGATCGGTTACGACTCCTCCAAGAAGGGCTTCGACGGCGCCTCCTGTGGCGTCTCGGTGTCCATCGGCTCGCAGTCCCCCGACATCGCGCAGGGCGTCGACACGGCGTACGAGAAGCGCGTCGAGGGTGCCGCCGCGGGCGACAAGGACGACGAGCTCGACAAGCAGGGCGCGGGCGACCAAGGCCTGATGTTCGGGTACGCCTGCGACGAGACCCCGGAGCTCATGCCGCTCCCGATCCACCTCGCGCACCGTCTCTCGCGCCGCCTCTCCGAGGTGCGCAAGAACGGGACGATCCCCTACCTGCGCCCCGACGGCAAGACCCAGGTCACCATCGAGTACGACGGCGACAAGGCCGTCCGTCTCGACACGGTCGTCGTCTCCTCGCAGCACGCGTCGGACATCGACCTGGACTCGCTCCTGGCCCCCGACATCCGTGAGTTCGTGGTCGAGCCCGAGCTGAAGGCCCTCCTCGAGGACGGCATCAAGCTGGAGACCGAGGGCTACCGCCTGCTGGTCAACCCGACCGGACGCTTCGAGATCGGCGGCCCGATGGGCGACGCCGGGCTCACCGGCCGCAAGATCATCATCGACACGTACGGCGGCATGGCCCGCCACGGCGGCGGCGCCTTCTCCGGCAAGGACCCGTCCAAGGTGGACCGTTCGGCCGCGTACGCGATGCGCTGGGTCGCCAAGAACGTCGTCGCCGCCGGTCTCGCGGCCCGCTGCGAGGTCCAGGTCGCGTACGCCATCGGCAAGGCCGAGCCCGTCGGTCTCTTCGTCGAGACCTTCGGCACGGCCACGATCGACACGGACAAGATCGAGACGGCCATCGGCGAGGTCTTCGACCTGCGCCCGGCCGCGATCATCCGCGACCTCGACCTGCTCCGCCCGATCTACTCGCAGACCGCCGCGTACGGCCACTTCGGCCGGGCGATCCCCGACTTCACGTGGGAGCGGACGGACCGCGTGGAAGCGCTGCGGAAGGCGGCGGGACTGTAGTCCCCGCCCTTTCGGACACTGCCGAGGCCCGGTACCCCTGCGGGGGTGCCGGGCCCCGGCGTTTTTCCTGACCTGTCAGTGGGGTCTGGTAGGAATGCAGCTGTGAGCAGGGAGAACGAAGGGTTCGAGGTGGGGGGAGCCGAGGAGCCGGAGCAGCTTGCGCTCATCCGGGAGTCGGTGCGCAAGGCCAAGGTGCCCCGGGCCAAGCCGCGGACCTGGCGAGGGGCCGCGCTGGCCAAGGAGCTGCCGGTCGCGCGCGTGCTCGTCGACAAGGGCGTGCTGCACCTCGACCGGTACTTCGACTATGCCGTGCCCGAGGAGCTGGACGCCGAGGCGCAGCCCGGGGTCCGGGTCCGGGTGCGGTTCGGCGCCGGGTCGCGGAACGTGCGGGAGGGGCGGCGCGAAGGGGGCGGGCTGATCGACGGGTTCATCGTCGAGCGGTGCGCGGAGACGGAGTACACGGGGCCGTTGGCGGCCCTGGCCCAGGTCGTGTCGCCGGAGCCGGTGCTCGACTCCGGGCTCCTCGAACTGGCGAGGGCCGTGGCCGACCGCTATGCGGGCAGCCTCGCCGACGTGCTGCAGCTTGCGGTGCCGCCCCGGCACGCACGGGCCGAGTCCAAGGCGGTCGCCGAGCCGCCCGCCCCGCCTGCCGCGCCCGACGCGGGGAGCTGGCGGAGGTACGGGCACGGGCCCGAGTTCCTCCGCGCCCTGGCCTCCGGGGGCGCTCCGCGCGCCGTGTGGACCGCGCTGCCGGGGCCGCAGTGGGCCGAGGAGATCGCCCGCGCGGTGCAGGCCACGCTCGCCTCCGGCCGGGGCGCGCTCGTCGTCGTGCCGACGGGGCGGCCCGCCGCGCGGGTGGACGCCGCGCTCACCGAACTGCTCGGCCCGGGGCAGCATGCGCTGCTGACCGCCGACGCCGGGCAGGAGCGGCGCTATCAGGAGTGGCTCTCCGTGCGGCGCGGGACCGTGCGGGCCGTCGTCGGCACCCGGGCCGCGATGTTCGCGCCCGTACGGGACCTGGGTCTTGTCGTCATCTGGGAGGACGGGGACTCCAACCACAGCGACGACCGCGCTCCGTTCCCGCATGTGCGGGAGGTCCTGGAGCTCCGGTCGACACGCGACAAGTGCGGATTCCTGCTGGGGAGTTGGAGCTGCACGGTTGAGGCGGCGCAACTCGTCGAGAGCGGGTGGGCCGCGCCGCTCGTCGCCGATCGCGAGCAGGTACGGGGGGCCGCGCCGCTCGTACGGACCGTGGGCGACCTGGACCTGGCGCGGGACGAGGCGGCGCGGGCCGCCCGGCTGCCGACGCTGGCCTGGCAGGTCGCCAGGGAGGGTCTGAAGCACGGGCCGGTCCTGGTGCAGGTGCCGCGGCGCGGCTATGTGCCGAGGCTCGCCTGCGAGCGGTGCCGTGAGCCTGCCCGGTGCCGACGGTGCGCGGGGCCCTTGGAGGCGCAGGAGAGCGGGGCCGCCCTGCGGTGCGGGTGGTGCGGGGTGGAGGAGGCCGCCTGGCACTGCGAGTCCTGCGGCGGTTTCCGGCTGCGGGCGCAGGTCGTCGGGGCGCGCAGGACCGCGGAGGAACTGGGGCGGGCGTTCCCGGCGGTGCCGGTGCGGACGTCAGGACGGGAGCAGGTGCTCGACACGGTGCCGGGGGCACCGGCGCTGGTGGTCAGCACGCCGGGCGCGGAGCCCGTGGCCGAGGGCGGTTACGCGGCTGCCCTGCTGCTCGACGGGTGGGCCATGCTGGGCCGCCCCGACCTGCGGGCGGGCGAGGACGCGCTGCGGCGGTGGGTCGGGGCCGCGTCGTTGGTGCGTCCGCAGGGTGCGGGCGGCACGGTGGTGGTCGTCGCCGAGCCGACGCTCCGGCCCGTGCAGGCGCTGGTGCGGTGGGACCCCGTGGGGCACGCGGTGCGGGAGCTCGCGGAGCGGGCTGAGCTCGGCTTCCCGCCGGTGTCGCGGATGGCGGCGGTGTCCGGGACGCCCGAGGCGCTCGCGGAGTTCTTGGCCGGTGCGGAACTGCCGGGGGACGCGGTGGTGTTGGGGCCGGTGCCGGTGCGGGACGGTGGGTTTGCCGGGCCTGCTGGGTCTGGCGGGCCTGCTGGGTCTGGCGGTCCTGGTGGTCCCGGTTCCGGGGCTTCGCGGCGGGGCGGGGGCGCGCCGCCCGGCTCCGAGCTGTGGGAGCGGGTGCTGATCCGGGTGCCGCCCGGCAGCGGCGCCGCACTCGCCACCTCACTGAAGGTGGCACAGGCCGCGCGGATGGCGAGGGGGGCCAAGGGGGCGCGTGAGGCGGGGGGCGAGGCGGTGCGGGTGCGGGTGGATCCGTTGGACATCGGGTGATTCGGGGCCCGGCCGATTTGCCGCGCACACACGGCGTACGCATGAAGCCGCCCCCTCGTCCTTGGCGGAGGAGTGAGGGGGCAGCGGTCGGCGGGGTGGGGGTGGGTCAGCCGTTGCGGGGGCCGGGGAAAGCGTTCGGCCTGGGCTCTTCGCGGAGGGTGGGGCTGCCCGCGGTGGGCTGCGTCGGCATCGCGCGGGCCGCCGGTACGGACGGCAGCGGGACGCCGACCGGAAGGGGACGCGTGGCCGTGGACGTCACGGTGGACGTCACCGCGGGCGCCGGGGCCTCCGCCGCGCGCTCCGCCTCGGCCGCCGCCTGCGTGGTGGCCCGCCGCGCGCCGTAACGGCGGTGGACCGCCTGCTTGGTGACGCCGAGGGCCGAGCCCACCGCGTCCCACGAGAACCCCAGCGAGCGGTCGAAGTCCACCGCCGCGGTGACCAGCGTCTCGACGCTGTCCCGGAGTTCCTGGGCGAGACGGACGGTCGGGGCGGGGGCCCGCCCGTACACGACGAAGCCCGCGGACGGGCTGGAGCGGCGCGGGCGGTAGACGTTGCCGAGCTGGGCGGTGAGGGTGCGCAGTGCGTCCACCTGCCGGCGGACCCGCTCGATGTCCCGCACCAAGAGGTGCAGGCTGGCCCGTGCCTGGGCGTCGTGGGTTGCGTGGTCGGCCATGAACAAGCCTCTCGAACCGGCGTTGAAAAGGATCGGGCCGCATCCGCGGCCCGTTGTGGTCAACTCTTTCTTGACCAACGCGCTAGTTCGTGTGGGGTCACGGTGCAGGGGCGTATATGCATATGCACAGGGCGCGCGCCCATTCGTACGCCCCCGGCGAGGGTGTCGTACCCGCGTGGGGAAGACCGTCCCGGGCGGGGCCACGGAGCGGCCCATAGACTGGTGCGCTGCCGTCGCCCCACCCCTGACCAGAGATCCGAGGTACCCCCCAGTGAAGCTCGTCTTCGCAGGCACTCCCGAGGTCGCAGTCCCCGCACTGGACGCCCTGATCGCCTCCGACCGGCACGAGGTTGCCGCCGTCGTGACCCGCCCGGACGCCCCCGCGGGACGGGGCCGCAGGCTGGTCGCGAGCCCGGTCGCGGAGCGCGCCGAGGAGGCCGGTATCGAGGTGCTCAAGCCCGCGAAGCCGCGGGACGAGGAGTTCCTGGCGCGGCTGCGCGAGATCGGCCCCGACTGCTGCCCGGTCGTCGCCTACGGAGCGCTGCTCCCGAAGGCCGCCCTGGACATCCCGGCCCGCGGCTGGGTCAATCTGCACTTCTCGCTGCTGCCTGCCTGGCGCGGCGCCGCCCCCGTGCAGCACGCGGTGATGGCGGGCGACGAGATCACCGGCGCCTCCACCTTCCTGATCGAGCAGGGCCTCGACTCCGGGCCCGTGTACGGGACGGTCACCGAGTCGGTCCGGCCGACCGACACCAGCGGGGACCTCCTGACGCGCCTCGCCTTCGCGGGTTCGGGCCTGCTCGTCGCGACCATGGACGGCATCGAGGACGGCAGCCTCAAGGCGGTCCCGCAGCCCGCCGACGGCGTCACCCTCGCCCCGAAGATCACCGTCGAGGACGCCCAGGTGGACTGGGCCGCGCCCGCGATGCGGGTGGACCGGGTCGTGCGCGGCTGCACCCCGGCGCCCGGCGCCTGGACCGTGTTCCGCGGCGAGCGGCTGAAGATCATCCAGGCGGCGCTCGTCCAGGACCGCACCGATCTCGCGCCCGGCGAGCTGTCCGCCGCCAAGAACAACGTGTACGTGGGCTCCGGTTCGCACGCCGTCGAGCTGCTCTGGGTCCAGCCGCAGGGCAAGAAGCCGATGCGCGGCGCGGACTGGGCGCGCGGGGTCCGGATCGCCCCCGGGGAGCACGTGGGCGCCGACGACGTACGCTGAGCGGCGAGCCTGTTCGCCGCTTTCGAACCGTTTCAGCAGCTTTCAGTATTCTTCAGCTTCAGCAGCCTTCAGCAGGCTCTCGAACCATCTCAGCAGCGGAGCACCTTTGAACGACAAGCCGAACCGGCCAGCCACGAAGTCCTCCTCCGGCAAGGGTCGTCCTGGCGGGCCGGGGAAGCCCGGCAAGCCCTACCGCCGCCCCCAGAAGGACCCCGTCCGCTTCCTCGCCTTCGAGGCGCTGCGGGCGGTCGACGAGCGCGACGCGTACGCCAACCTCGTCCTGCCGCCCCTGCTGCGCAAGGCGCGGGAGAAGGGCGACTTCGACGCGCGTGACGCCGCACTCGCCACCGAGCTGGTCTACGGGACGCTGCGCCGCCAGGGCACGTACGACGCGATCGTCGCCGCCTGCATCGACCGGCCGCTGCGCGAGGTCGACCCGCCCGTCCTCGACGTGCTCAACCTCGGTGTGCACCAGCTGCTCGGCACGCGCATCCCGACGCACGCCGCCGTCTCCGCCTCGGTGGAGCTGGCCCGCGTGGTGCTCGGCGACGGCCGGGCCAAGTTCGTCAACGCCGTGCTGCGCAAGGTCTCCCAGGACGATCTGGACACCTGGGTCGAGCGGGTCGCGCCGCCGTACGACGAGGATGCTGAGGACCACCTCGCCGTCGTCCACTCGCACCCCCGCTGGGTCGTCTCGGCGCTGTGGGACTCGCTGGGCGGTGGCCGCGCGGGCATCGAGGACCTGCTGGAGGCGGACAACGAACGGCCCGAGGTGACGCTCGTGGCGCGCCCCGGCCGTGCCACCGCCGACGAGCTCCTCGAATCCGTCGGTGAGGACAACGCGCTGCCGGGCCGCTGGTCGCCGTATGCCGTGCGGCTCAGCGAGGGCGGCGAGCCCGGCTCCCTGGAGGCCGTGCGCGAGGGGCGCGCGGGCGTGCAGGACGAGGGCAGCCAGCTGGTCGCGCTCGCCCTCGCGAACGCCCCGCTGGAGGGCCCCGACGAGAAGTGGCTCGACGGCTGTGCGGGCCCCGGCGGCAAGGCGGCCCTGCTCGCCGGGCTCGCCGCCCAGCGCGGCGCCGTGCTGCTCGCCTCCGAGAAGCAGCCGCACCGGGCCGGGCTCGTCGCGCAGGCGCTCGCCGGGAACCCCGGCCCCTACCAGGTCATCGCGGCCGACGGCACCCGCCCGCCGTGGCGTCCCGGCACCTTCGACCGCGTCCTGATGGACGTGCCCTGCACGGGGCTCGGCGCGCTGCGCCGCCGCCCCGAGGCCCGCTGGCGCCGCCGCCCGCAGGACCTGGACGGCTTCGCCCCGCTCCAACGCGGGCTGCTGCGCACGGCGTTGGAGTCGGTGCGGGTCGGCGGTGTCGTCGGGTACGCCACGTGTTCGCCGCACCTCGCCGAGACGCGGGCCGTCGTGGACGACGTCATCAAGCACAGCGGTGGCGCCGAACTCGTCGACGCACGGCCCCTCATGCCGGGCATCCCGGCGCTCGGTGACGGACCCGACGTACAGCTCTGGCCGCATCTGCACGGGACGGACGCGATGTATCTGGCGTTGATCCGGCGGACTGCCTGATCCGGCGTACTGCCTGAGCGTGCGCACTGCCTGACGCGGCGCCGCCGGGCGCGTCAGTTCGTGGGGAGGCCTTCTCTGCGCAGCCAGGTGCGGGTGTTCGACAGGACGGCCCGGTCCCGGGTGTTCTTGGAGAGCCGTACCGCCTCCCGCGCGAGGCGCTGTGATTCCTGGTGCTGGTCGCACTCCCGCAGGGCCAGGGCGAGCATGAGCGTCGCGGACACGTGGCTGTGCACGTGGCCCGTGGGGCGCGCCAGCCGCTCGGCTCTGCGGGCGGCCGTGAGGGCTTCCTGCTTGCGGTGCAGGGCCAGCAGTGCGTAGACGATCAACTCGCGTGCGCGGCAAGCGGACTCCGCCGCGCCGTCCTCGTCGAGGAGGGCGTCCAGCAGCTCGGCGGCGCGTTCGGCCGCTTCGGCGGCCGCTCGGTGGTCGCCGACGCCGAAGTGGGCCATGGACAGCTCGATGAGGGTGTGGCCGAGGGCCTTCCGGTCGTCCGGCCGGTGCTGTTCGAGCAGCTGCAGGGCGGCCCGGTGATCTGCGGCCGCTTCGGCGAACTCGCCGCGCCGGTGATGCCCGGCGCCGGAGCGGTTCAGGGCCGTCGCCCCGGCCGCCGGGTCGCCTGCGCGTCTTCGTACCTCCGAGGCGATCTCCTCGGCGCGCTCCGTGCCGACCTCGCCCGTGAGGGCGATCAGCAGATCGAACGTCTCGCTCCAGGCCGACGACCGCGCATCGAACGACTCCGGAAGGGACTGGAGCGCACCTTCGAGCGACTCCCCGGCTTCGGCGTAGTGGTCGAGGCGAATCCATTCCCTGCCCAGCAGGGCCCACGACAGGGCGCGCAGCCCGGGGTCTCCGTGTCCGCGGCAGATGGTGCTGGCGGCCTGGAGGGCGGAGAGGCCCGCCGGGGACTCCGGGTGCACCGATACGGCGGCTCGGGCGATCTCTTGGAACATCGGGACCGCGATGATCCTGTCCTTGAGCGGCAGCGAGTCGGCGTACGCACGGGTGGAGTCGAGCAGCGTGGTCAGTAGCTTGTCGGCCCGCTCGGAGGAGGCGTAGGGATTGGTGAACCGGAACTGGTGGGTGTCGGCGTCGAGCAGGCGCTCCAGTTCCGTCGACCGCCCGGAGCCCGATTGCCTTGCGAGCGCTCCCAGCGTCCATGCCAGGCCCGCCAGGATCCAGTCCGGACCGCCCGACTCGTTGCTCCCCGCGACGGTCAGCGTTTTGCGGCAGGTCTCGACGAGCTCTGCGGTCTGGTCGCGGTACCGGTGGAGTCTGATCAGGGCCTCGAGCATCGGCAGGACCTGGTCGGTGTCGCCGAAGGTGAGGCCCATCGCTACCGCGGCCTGCAGATTGGGCTGCTCCTGATCGAACCAGGCAAGGGCCTGGCGGACGGCGTCGGTGCTCTCAGCGCCCTCACCGCCCTCGGCGCGCTTGCGGTGGGCGGTGCGCAGGGTGTTGCCCGCGCGTCTGCCCTCCGTGGCGTAGAGCCTCAGGAGGCGTTGGGAGGGTGCCTCCTGGGAGACTCCGTGGTCTCCCAGGAGCTCGATGGCGTACGCCCGGATCAAGTCGTGCTGGCGCCATCTGCCGTGGCCCGCCTGCTCGACCACATGGGCGCGGGCCAGCTCGTGCAGCAGGGGCCGGGCCTTGCGCGCGGCCACGTCCATGAGGCGCGCGGCGGTCTCGACGCCGAAGTGCGGGCCCGGGTTGATCGGCAGCAGACGGAACAGGTGCGCCTGGTCCGCCTCCAGACGCAGGTACGAGAGGTCGAACGCGGCGCGTACCGCCCGCTCCCCGTCGTCCAGCAGGTCGAGCCTGCTGCGGGCCCGCGCGAGGTCCTCGGCGAGTTCGGTCGGGGAGAGGCCGGGGTCGCGGGCCAGCAGGGCCGTGACGATGTGCAGGGCCAGCGGCAGGTGTCCGCAGAGGTCGCACAGGCGGCGAGTGCCCTCCGGGTCCTCGCGCAGGCGGGGGTCCCGCGGCGCGAGGAGTTCCAGTTGGCGGCCGATCAGGGACGCCGAGTCGTCCGACGCCAGGGTCCGCAGATCGAGGGTGCGGGAGCCACGCGCGGTCAGGGTGTGGCGCGAGGTGACCACCACGCGGTGCTTGCGCGAGCCGGGGAGGAGGTCGGCTATCTGGTGCGTGGTGGAGGCGTTGTCCAGGACGAGGAGGACCGGGCGGTCCTCGGCGGCACGGTCCGCCAGGAACCGGTGGTACTGCGCCGCCTGCCCCTGCGGAACCGCGTCGAGAGGCCCTTCGCGGCCCAGGGCGTGGAGGAGGGGCGCGTACACCTGGTGGGGCAGGATCCGGTTCTCCGGCTCGGGCTCGTATCCCTTGAGGTCCACGAAGACCGCACCCCCCGGGAACCAGCCGCGGGAGACCCCCTCGGCCGCGCTCACCCGGGCCAGCGCCGTCTTGCCGATCCCGGCGAGACCGGCGACGGCCGAGACGACGACCATGCCGGACGTGTCCGTGTCCGTGTCCGTGTTCAGGATCGCGAGGACCGCGTCCACCTCGGCGTCGCGTCCGACGAAGACCTCCGACACCCTCTCCTCGGTCGGCAGCACGGGCTCGACCAGCGCGGCCGTCTCCGTGGCTCCCCTGTGATGGTGCACCTCGTGCACGGTCAGGTCGCGGCCTGCCTGGTAGTTCCGGCCGCCCGTCGCGGCGGAGGCCGTCTGGTGGACGCCCGGCTGCTCGTGGCCCCGTGCCGACGTCACTGGCGGCCCACCATGCCCCACCCCCGTGTCGCACCCGCCCCGCTGCTCTCGGCAGGATAGATCGACGGCGTGCACCTGGATAGGGGAAGCCGGGCAGCCGGTCCCGGCGGTACGCCCCGGCGGCGCACCCGGTGCGTGAAAGGCCTCAGTGGTCCAAAAGGCCTCAGCGGTCCGGGAGTTGGGCGGGCGGGCTGGTGGTCTCCACGGGGGGAGCGGCGGGCTCCGGCCGCCGTGCCAGCGCGTGCGGCCACCACACCTTCGGGCCCACGTCCAGGAACAGCGCCGTCACCAGGACCGAACGCACGATGAAGGTGTCGAGCAGTACGCCGAGCGCCACCGCGAAGCCGATCTCGGCGAACGCCACCATCGGGAGCGTGCCGAGCGCGGCGAACGTGCCCGCGAGGACCAGGCCCGCCGAGGTGATCACCGCGCCGGTCGCGGCGAGACCGGTCAGGACGCCCGCACGGGTGCCCTGCTGTCCGGCCTCCTCGCGGACGCGGGTCGACAGGAAGATGTTGTAGTCGATGCCGAGTGCCACCAGGAACACGAAGACGAAGAGCGGGAAGTCGGTCGGCTCGCCCGCGTAGTCGAAGAGGTGGCGGAAGGCCAGCGCGCTGAGGCCGAGGGCCGTCGCGAAGGACAGGACCACCGTCGCGATCAGGAGGAGCGGGGCCACCACCGCGCGCAGCAGCACGGCGAGCGTCAGCAACACCACGACCAGGACCAGCGGGATGATCAGCTTGTTGTCGTGGGCCGTGGCGCTCTCCATGTCGACCAGGGCGGCCGTGCCGCCGCCCACCTGCGCACCGGCGTCGGGGACGGCGTGGACGGTGTCGCGCACCCGCTCCACCGTCCGCTTCGCGGCCGAGCTGTCGGACGGGTCGGTCAGGGTCGCCTCGAACAGCACCTTGCCGTCGTGCAGGGGTTTCGTCCCCGGCGGCCGCGCGACGCTGCTGGGCACCACGCCCCGGTCGTCCCGCACGACGCGGGTGACGGTGTCGCGCTGCGCCCGGTCCGCCACGATCACCAGCGGATCGCCGGACCCCGCGGGGAAGTGCCGCGCGAGGACCTCCTGGCCGGTGATCGAGTCCGGCTTCTCGGTGAACGCGTCGGCGTTGCTGAGGCCGTCGGCCCGCAGTTGCAGGAGCCCGAGCGAGAGCAGGGCGAGGGTCGCCGCCGTGACGCCCCAGATCAGCCGCGGGCGGCGGTCGATGCGGCGGCCGGTGCGGGCCCACAGGCCGCGCTCGGTCGGCTCGGGGGAGCCGTAGTGCGGGATCAGCGGCCAGAAGAACCACCGGCCGAAGATCACCAGGAGGGCGGGGAAGAGCGACAGCATCGCAAGCAGCCCCACGGTGACGCCGATCGCGGCGACCGGACCGAGGCCGCTCGTCGAGTTCATCTCGGCGGCCAGCAGCACCAGCATGCTCAGGACGACGGTCGCGCCCGACGCGAGGACCGCGGGACCCGCCCGGTGCAGGGCGAGGGCCATCGCCTCGTGACGGTCCTCGTGACGGCGCAGCTCTTCGCGATAGCGAGCGACCAGGAGCAGCGCATAGTCGGTCCCCGCACCGAAGACGAGGACCGTCAGAATCCCCGCGCTCTGGCCGTTGACGGTGAGGTCCGCGTGCTCGGCGAGCAGATAGATGAGGGCCTGGGCCGTGAACAGCGCGGTGATCACGGAGAGCAGCGGGGCCAGCAGCAGGGTCGGGCTGCGGTAGGTGAACAGCAGGATCACGATGACGATGCCCGCCGCCGAGAGCAGCAGCGTCGAGTCGATGCCCTCGAACGCCTCGGCCGAGTCCGCGCCCGTGCCGCCCGGCCCGGTGATGTGCACGGCGAGGCCGTCGTCGCCGTCTCCCACCCGCTCCCTGATGGAGTCGACGGCGGGTCCGATGCGCTCCCAGCTCTCGGCGTCCATGGTGATCGGCACGGACACCTGGGCCGCCTCGGGGCGCGACTTCTCGTCGTACACGGGGCCGCGGGTCTCGGCGCCGCGGATGACGTGGGCGCGCAGCTCCCGGACCTGGCGCACGTCCTCGGCGATCTGCCTGCGGTCCGCCACGGTGAGGCCGCCTTCGCGGGCGTACACGATGATGGCGGGGATCACCTCGGGCCTGAACTCCTCCGAGATGTCCAGGACTCGGGTCGACTCGGCGGAGCCGGGCAGCCAGGACTCCGCGTCGTTCTCCTGGACGTCGGTGAGCTTCTGCGCCAGCGGTGCCGCGACGATGATCACCACCAGCCAGAACAGCACCACGAGCCACTTCGTGCGCCGTCCGCACACCAGCCACGCGATCCCGTGCCGCTCCTGCCGCCGTTCGTCCGCCATGGCTTCCCCCCGCTTGCCGTGCGCGGTGCCGCTGGACCGTCCAGCATGGCACTCGGCACGCGGTCGCGGGAGTTGCTGTGCTCATGCAGTGGACTGCGGTCGGAGTCGAGCGCCGGGCATGGCAGGCTTGGGGCATGGCCGTGCAGATCAACCCCAGCATCCTGTCCGCGGACTTCGCCCGTCTTGCCGAGGAGGCAGAGGCCGTCGAAGGCGCCGACTGGCTCCATGTCGACGTGATGGACAACCACTTCGTCCCGAACCTCACGCTCGGGGTGCCGATCGTAGAGTCGCTGGCCCGTGCGACGGACACGCCTCTGGACTGCCACCTGATGATCGAGGACCCCGATCGCTGGGCTCCGCAGTACGTCGAGGCGGGCGCCGGATCCGTCACCTTCCACGCGGAGGCCGCCGCCGCGCCGGTCCGGCTCGCGCGCGAGATCCGTGCCAAGGGCGCCCGCGCCTCGATGGCGCTGAAGCCCGCCACCCCCATCGAGCCGTTCGAGGACCTGCTCCCCGAGCTCGACATGCTGCTGATCATGACGGTCGAGCCGGGCTTCGGCGGCCAGGCGTTCCTGGACATCATGCTGCCCAAGATCCGTCGCACCCGTGAGCTGATCGCCAAGCACGGTCTGGAGATGTGGCTGCAGGTCGACGGCGGTGTCTCGGCCGAGACCATCGAGCGCTGCGCGGAGGCCGGAGCCGACGTCTTCGTCGCCGGGTCCGCCGTCTACGGCGCCAAGGATCCCGCGGACGCGGTACGTTCATTGCGCACCCAAGCCGAGGCAAAGACCGCGTCAAGCGCCTGGGCGTGCAACCACTGAGCCAAGGGAACGTGAACGCAGTCCGCCAGGGCTGATCGACCAGGCCGGATCTGCAAGGATGAACGGCGAACCCAGTTTGTGAACAGCAGTGAGGAGAGCGCCGTGTCGGCCATGTCGGCGGGTCGGTCAGCCATGCGGATGGGACCCGCGGAGCTGGTGCAGGCGGCGGCCATGGCCCGCCGCTTCTACCTCGAGGGCAAGTCGAAGATCCAGATCGCCGAGGAGTTCGGCGTCAGCCGCTTCAAGGTGGCCCGGGTCCTGGAGACCGCCCTGGAGCGTGATCTCGTGCGGATCGAGATCCGGGTGCCCGCAGAGCTGGACGCGGAGCGCTCGGACGCGCTGCGCGCCCGATACGGCCTGCGGCACGCCGTCGTCGTGGAGTCGCCGGCGCCTGCCGACGAGATCGACGAGTCGCCCGACCCGGAGAACCTCGGGGAGGTGGCGGCGGACCTCCTCGGCGAGCTGGTCACCGAGGGCGACGTGCTCGGCCTCGCCTGGGGCCGCTCCACGATCCACATGGCGGCCGCGCTCGACCAGCTGCCGCCGTGCACGGTCGTGCAGCTGACGGGGGTGTACGACGCGGGGACCGCGGAGCGCGGCTCCGTCGAGGCAGTCCGCCGCGCCGCCCAGGTGTCCGGCGGCGAGGCCCACCCCATCTACGCGCCGATGCTGCTGCCCGACCCCGCCACCGCGTCGGCGCTGCGCAACCAGACCGGCATCGCCCGCGCCTTCGAGTACTTCGACAAGGTCACGGTCGCCTGTGTCTCCATCGGCTCCTGGGAGCCGGGCATTTCCACGGTCCACGACATGCTCAGCGACGAGGAGCGGGCGCACTACGCCTCGCTGGGAGTCGCCGCGGAGATGTCGGCGCACCTGTTCGACGCCGAGGGGCGTCGGGTGGGCCGGGACCTCGGCGAGCGCTGCATCACCGTCGAGGCGGACCGGCTCCGCCGCATTCCCGAGGTCGTCGCCATCGCGGGCGGGCAGCGGAAGGCTGCGGCGATCGATGCGGTGCTGCGGTCCGGTCTCGTCACGAGCCTCGTCACGGATACGGCTGCGGCTGATCAGCTGCTCGTCGCCGGGGCTGCGCCCCGGCCCGCGCTGAACCGGGCGGACCCGGACGGGAGCTGACTCCCTGCGGGTCGTGGGGGCCGGTGGCTCAGTTCCCCGCGCCCCTGACGGGGCGCCGTGGCAGGGTCTGAGACATGCTGAACCGGTTTCTGCCCCGCGTGCTGGGGGCGTTGCTGCTCTGTCTCGCGGTCCTGGTGGCCGGGTGCTCCTCGAGTGACACCGGAGGGGACGCCCCCGACTGGGCCCCCGGCATGGCCACCGTGCGGGCCGACCGGCTGCCCGCCGAGGCGCGGCGGACGCTGCGCCGCATCGACGACGGGGGCCCCTTCCCGTACCGGAAGGACGGCACCGTCTTCGGCAACTTCGAGCGCGAGCTGCCGCGGCAGAAGCGCGGCTACTACCACGAGTACACCGTCCGCACGCCCGGCGAACGCGACCGCGGGGCCCGCCGGATCGTCACCGGGAGCGGTGACGAGGTCTACTACACCGACGACCACTACGCGTCCTTCAAGGCGGTGCTGAGGTAATGACCCACGACGTCGGCGGGGAACCGCTCGCGCCCGTCCTGGAGGCCGCGCGCGGCGCGGGCTGGACCACCACGGCGCTCTCCCTCTCCGGGGTGACGGACAAGGCCGCCTTCATGGAGCGCTGCGCCCGGGACCTCGCTCTGCCCGACTGGTTCGGGCGCAACTGGGACGCGCTCGCCGACTGCCTCACCGACCTCTCGTGGGCGCCTCCCGCGCGCGGGCGGCTGCTCGTCGTCTCCGGATGGCAGGAGTACGCCGATGCGGCACCGGGGGAGTGGCGGATCGCCCAGGACGTGTTCTCCTCGGTCGTCGAGCACTGGCGGGGTGTGGCGGAGTCGGGCCTTGAGGTCGTTCTCTCGCTCGGCCCTGCCGACACGGAGCGTGGCGGCGGCTGAACGGGCTGTTCCGCTTCGGGGGTGCTCTTGGACGATCTGACCAGCGCCCTCCCGGCCCGTCTGGGTGATCATCCCAGGCGGTACGACCCCCACGGCATGGGACAATGAAGTACGTGCTTTCCCCCCGGTCCAACTGCCCGGGGGCCACCTCTGATCGACTGGGATGAGCAGCACGTGCGCTTCCTCAATGACATCCAGCCTGCGTACGACCTGACGTACGACGACGTCTTCATGGTCCCGAGGCGCTCCGCCGTCGGATCCCGCCAGGGCGTGGACCTCTCGTCGCCCGACGGCACCGGCACCACGATCCCGCTGGTCGTCGCCAACATGACCGCGATCGCCGGACGCCGCATGGCCGAGACCGTCGCCCGCCGCGGCGGCCTCGTCGTCATCCCCCAGGACATCCCGATCGAGGTCGTCACCGAGGTCATCTCCTGGGTCAAGACGCGCCACCACGTCCTGGACACCCCGATCGTCCTCGCGCCTTCGCAGACCGTCGCGGACGCGCTCGCCCTGCTGCCCAAGCGCGCGCACGACGCCGGGGTCGTCGTCGACGCCGACCAGAAGCCCGTCGGCGTCGTCACGGACGCCGACCTCAGCGGCGTCGACCGCTTCACGCAGCTCTCCGAGGTCATGTCCAAGGACCTGCTGCTCCTGGACGCCGACATCGACCCGCGCGACGCCTTCAACAAGCTGGACGGCGCCAACCGCCGCTACGCCCCCGCGGTGGACAAGGACGGCCGCCTCGCGGGCATCCTCACCCGGACGGGCGCCCTGCGCGCGACGCTCTACACCCCGGCCGTTGATGCCAACGGCGGCCTGCGCATCGCCGCCGCCGTCGGCATCAACGGCGACGTGGCGGGCAAGGCCAAGCAGCTCCTCGACGCGGGCGCCGACACGCTCGTCGTGGACACCGCCCACGGCCACCAGGAGTCGATGATCGCCGCGGTCAAGGCCGTGCGCGCGCTCGACCCGCAGGTCCCGATCGTGGCGGGCAACATCGTCGCCGCCGAGGGCGTCCGCGACCTGATCGAGGCTGGTGCCGACATCATCAAGGTGGGTGTCGGTCCCGGCGCCATGTGCACCACGCGCATGATGACCGGTGTCGGCCGCCCGCAGTTCTCGGCGGTGCTCGAATGCGCCGCCGAGGCCGCGAAGTTCGGCAAGCACGTCTGGGCCGACGGCGGTGTCCGTCACCCGCGTGACGTCGCCATGGCGCTCGCCGCGGGCGCCTCGAACGTCATGGTGGGCTCCTGGTTCGCGGGCACCTACGAGTCCCCCGGCGACCTCCAGCACGACGCCAAGGGACGTGCCTACAAGGAGTCGTTCGGCATGGCTTCCGCCCGCGCCGTGCGCAACCGCACCTCCGACGAGTCGGCGTACGACCGCGCCCGCAAGGCGCTCTTCGAGGAGGGCATCTCGACCTCCCGGATGTTCCTCGACCCGGCCAGGCCCGGCGTCGAGGACCTGATCGACTCGATCATCGCGGGCGTCCGCTCGTCCTGCACGTACGCGGGCGCGGGCTCGCTTGCGGAGTTCGCCGAGAAGGCGACGGTCGGCGTCCAGAGCGCCGCGGGTTACGCGGAGGGCAAGCCCCTGCACGCCAGCTGGAGCTAGTCGCCCCTGACCTGCCGAAGGCCCCCGCGGACACTCCGCGGGGGCCTTTGCCATGGGCGCCGGCGCCGCCGGAACGCAACGGACGAAACGGACCGCGCAACGAAGAGACGTATCTGACGGAAGTGCGCAATGATCATCCGCCGGTACGCAAGGTTGCTGCATTACGGTCGGGAAGCCGCGGACTCTAGAGTCAGGCGCTGTACGTGGTGTGGCGGGGACTGCCTGCTCGGTGGTTCCCGTCGCCAAGCGCGGGTGCCGTGGGTCCTCGCCGCCCTGACCGGCAGCGATGAAGGAGCCAGCGCGTGCTCGACCAAGGCGCACCCCCGCAGAACCGCCCAAGCCCCCCGGGCAGCCCTGGCCTCGGCAGCCGTCTGATGCGGCGCAAGCCGGTGGAACGCCTGGTCGAGGAGGGTGGTCAGGGCGAGGGGGGCTCGCTGCGCCGCTCCCTCGGAATGTGGCAGCTGACCATGATCAGCATCGGTGCCACGCTCGGCACCGGCATCTTCGTCGTCCTCGGCGAGAGCGTCCCCAAGGCCGGGCCCGCCGTCACCATCTCCTTCGTGATCGCCGGACTCACCGCGCTCTTCTCGGCCCTCTCGTACGCCGAGCTGGCGGGCTCCATCCCGGTCGCGGGCTCCTCCTACTCGTACGCGTACGCAACGATGGGTGAACTCGTCGCCTGGGTCTGCGGCTGGTGCCTGGTCCTGGAGTACGGCGTCTCGGTCGCCGCGGTCGCGGTCGGCTGGGGCGAGTACCTGAACGAGCTGCTCGACGGGACCATCGGCGTCACGATCCCCGACGTGCTCTCCTCGGCACCCGGCGAGGGCGGCATCATCAACCTGCCCGGCCTGATCGTCGTGCTGCTCGCCATGGTGTTCCTGCTCGGCGGCGCCAAGGAGTCGGCGACGGCCAACACGATCATGGTCATCGTGAAGATCGCCGCGCTCGTGCTCTTCTGCACCATCGGCTTCATGGGCTTCAAGTCCGGCAACTACTCGGACTTCATGCCGCTCGGCACGGCCGGTGTCAGCGCCGCCGCCGCGAGCCTCTTCTTCTCCTACATCGGCTTCGACGCCGCCTCCACCGCGGGCGAGGAGGCCAAGAACCCGCAGCGGGACCTGCCGCGCGCGATCATGCTGTCGCTCGTCATCGTCACGGCGCTCTACGTCCTGGTCGCCGCCGTCGCCGTCGGCGCCTGGAACTGGAAGGACTTCGAGGGCTCCGAGGCCACGCTCGCCGCGATCATGAACGACGTCACCGGGCAGAGCGTCTGGGGCACGGTCCTCGCCGCCGGTGCCGTCATCTCCATCGCGTCCGTCGTCCTGACCGTCCTCTACGGACAGACCCGCGTCCTGTTCGCCATGTCCCGCGACGGCCTGGTCCCCAAGGTGTTCGGCCGGGTCAGCAAGAAGACGGGCACGCCCCGGGTGAACACCGTCATCGTGTCGCTGTTCTGCGCCGGACTCGCCTCGGTCATCCCGCTCGGCAAGCTCGTCGACGCCACCAGCATCGGCACGCTCTTCGCCTTCGGCCTGGTCAACATCGCCGTGATCGTGCTGCGCAGGACCCGCCCCGACATGCCGCGCACCTTCCGCGTGCCGCTCGGCTGGCTCTTCCCGGTCCTCGGCTTCGGCTTCTGCGCGTACAACATGTTCAGCCTCGACTCCATCACGTGGGTCGTGTTCGGTGTCTGGATGGCCGTCGGCCTCGTGTTCTACTTCCTGTACGGCATGAGCCGCTCCCGATTGGCCACAGCAGAGAAGTGATCCACCCCCCGTGCGACTGAACGATCTCGACGAACGCATCGTGCACGCCCTCGCCGAGGACGCCCGCCGCTCCTACGCCGACATCGGCCAGCTGGTCGGACTCTCCGCGCCCGCCGTGAAGCGGCGCGTGGACCGGCTGCGGGCCACCGGAGCCATCACCGGCTTCACGGTCCGCGTGGACCCGGCGGCCCTCGGCTGGGAGACCGAGGGGTTCATCGAGATCTACTGTCGCCGGAACACCTCGCCGGAGGCGATCCAGCGAGGTCTTGAGCGCTATCCGGAGATCGCGTCCGCGTCCACCGTCACCGGTGACGCGGACGCGATCGTCCAGGTCTTCGCCGCGGACATGCGGCACTTCGAGCGGGTCCTCGAGCGGATCGCGGGGGAGCCGTTCGTGGAGCGGACGAAGTCCGTGCTCGTCCTCTCGCCCCTGATGCGCCGCTTCTCCTCGGGGGCCCCGGCCTAGTCCCGGGCGCCTTGCGGGCCCTGTGCGCTCTGCGGCTCCGGGTACGGGACCTTCCACGGGACGACCTCGAAGTCGCCCGTGCCCTTCCTGACCTTCTCGTACGGCGCCGAGCTCGCGCATTTGGCGAGGGTGTCGGGCTGGCCCTGCGTTGCTCCGTAGGCCGCCCAGCTGTATCCGACGCGGTCGTTCCGGCCCCGGTCGTCGACGGTGAAGCCGACCCGCTTCCCCTTCATCTCCTTGAAGTTGCTCCCGGTGATGACACCGGTCGCCGTGGCCACCTTGCCGCCCGTCATCAGGCAGTCGATACGGCCCTTCGCCCAGCCTCCCGCACCGCCCGGCTTGTCGAGGTGGACGAAGCGGAAGGTGCCGGTCGCCTTCGACGGGTCCTTGATGTCCTCGGCCGCGAGATGCGCGTCGAACGTGAACGTCACGTCCTCGGTGGTCTTGCGGTACATCTTCGCCGAGCCGGTGAGCGCGGCGGCCTCACGCTTCTTCCCCTGGCCCCCGGCGCGTGGCTCCGGCTTCGCGGGGTGCTCCCCGCCGTCGCCCGACGCGACGGCCGCACCCGCGGCCCCCACGGTCAGCAGCAGCGCGGTCGCCACGGCGATGGCGTGGGGGTGCGGGGTGGCTGTGCGGCTCATGGAAAGCCTCCGTCTCGGAGTCCGTGCACCCGGTCCTTCCGGGCGTGATCACGTTCTCGCGGGAGGGGGGTCCGCCGCGTCCGGCTCCGGGCCGCACTCCTCTTCCGCCGCGCGGCGGGGGTCGTCGGCCGCTCCCTGCACCCTCAGGAGGACCCCACCGATACCCGCGGCCCATGCCGTGCGCAACGAATCGCCGCACGGGCCCCGCTACGCGCAACGGATCACGCAGCTGCCCGCAACGGTCGTACCTTGTCCGGGCACAGCCGCCGACCGTACCGTCGTATGGACCCCGCCTTCCCCTTCGTACGCCCCGAGGATCCGCCATGCCTGCGCTGCGCACCGCCCTGCTCCAGAGCTCCGGGCAGCCCGGATCCGTCGACGCGAACCTCGCGGCGCTGGACGAGGCCGCCGGGCGCGCCGCCGCGGCGGCCTCGGGGCTGCTCGTGGCCCCCGAGCTCTTCCTCACCGGGTACGCGATCGGCGACGACATCGCCCGGCTCGCCGAGACCGTGGACGGGGAGTCGGCCAAGGCAGTCGCGGGGATCGCCGCACGCCACGGGGTCGGCATCGCCTACGGCTACCCGGAGCGCGCGGGCGACCTCGTCTTCAACTCCGTCCAGCTGATCGGCCCGGACGGGGCCCGCCTCGCGAACTACCGCAAGACCCACCTCTTCGGCGGCTTCGAGCGCGACTCCTTCACCCCCGGTGACCAGGCCGTCGTCCAGGCCGAGCTCGGCGGCGTCCGGGTCGGCCTGATGATCTGCTACGACGTGGAGTTCCCGGAGAACGTCCGCGCGCACGCCCTCGCGGGCACCGACCTGCTGGTCGTGCCGACCGCGCAGATGCACCCCTTCCAGTTCGTCGCCGAGTCCCTCGTGCCGGTGCGCGCCTTCGAGAACCAGATGTACGTCGCGTACGTCAACCGGGTCGGGCCCGAGGGGGAGTTCGAGTTCGTCGGGCTCTCCACGCTGGTCGGGCCCGACGGCGTGGCGCGCGCCCGCGCGGGACGCGGTGACGAACTCGTCCTCGGTGACGTCGACCCCGACTTCCTGAGCTCCTCCCGCGAGAACAACCCGTACCTGCGCGACCGCCGCCCCGGCCTGTACGCGTCCCTCGTCTGAGTACTTGAGCCCCTGAGTCTTTGAGTCGCTGAGTCTCTGAGCCGCCCCCCCCAGCTTTCTGCTTCAGTTCCCCGCAAGGAGTCCGTACCCCATGACGTCCACTGTGCCCACCGCCGTCCAGCACACCGACGCCCAGCCGCCGATCACCATGTTCGGTCCGGACTTCCCCTACGCCTACGACGACTTCCTGGCCCACCCCGCGGGCCTCGGCCAGATACCCGCGACCGAGCACGGCACCGAGGTCGCCGTCATCGGCGGCGGTCTGTCCGGCATCGTTGCCGCGTACGAGCTGATGAAGATGGGCCTCAAGCCCGTCGTCTACGAGGCCGACCAGATCGGCGGCCGACTGCGCACCGTCGGCTTCGAGGGCACCGGCACGGACGAGCTGACCGCCGAGATGGGCGCCATGCGCTTCCCGCCGTCCTCGACGGCGCTCCAGCACTACATCGACCTGGTGGGCCTTGAGACCAAGGCGTTCCCCAACCCGCTCGCCGAGTCCACCCCTTCGACCGTCGTGGACCTCAAGGGCGAGTCGCACTACGCGACCAGCGTCGATGACCTGCCACAGGTCTACCGCGACGTGATGAACGCCTGGAACGCCTGCCTGGAGGAGGGCGCGGACTTCTCCGACATGAACCGCGCCCTGCGCGAGCGCGACGTGCCCAAGATCCGCGAGATCTGGTCCAAGCTCGTCGAGAAGCTCGACAACCAGACCTTCTACGGCTTCCTCTGCGACTCGGAGGCGTTCAAGTCCTTCCGGCACCGCGAGATCTTCGGCCAGGTCGGCTTCGGCACGGGCGGCTGGGACACCGACTTCCCGAACTCCATCCTGGAGATCCTGCGCGTCGTCTACACCGAGGCGGACGACCACCACCGCGGCATCGTCGGCGGCAGCCAGCAGCTGCCGCTGCGCATGTGGGAGCGCGAGCCGCAGAAGATCGTCCACTGGGAGCCCGGTACGTCCCTCGCCTCGCTGCACGAGGGCGGCGCGCCCAAGCCCGCCGTGACCCGCCTCAACCGCACCGCCGGGAACCGCGTGACGGTCACCGACGCCTCCGGCGACATCCGCACCTACCGGACCGCGATCTTCACCGCCCAGTCGTGGATGCTGCTCTCGAAGATCGACTGCGACGACTCGCTCTTCCCCATCGACCACTGGACGGCGATGGAGCGGACCCACTACATGGAGTCCAGCAAGCTCTTCGTCCCGGTCGACCGGCCGTTCTGGCTGGACAAGGACGAGCAGACCGGCCGTGACGTCATGTCGATGACGCTCACCGACCGCATGACGCGCGGCACGTACCTCCTCGACGACGGCCCGGACAAGCCCGCCGTCATCTGCCTCTCCTACACCTGGTGCGACGACAGCCTGAAGTGGCTGCCGCTGTCGGCGAACGAGCGCATGGAGGTCATGCTCAAGTCGCTCGGCGAGATCTACCCGAAGGTCGACATCCGGAAGCACATCATCGGCAACCCGGTGACCGTGTCCTGGGAGAACGAGCCCTACTTCATGGGCGCCTTCAAGGCGAACCTGCCGGGCCACTACCGCTACCAGCGGCGCCTGTTCACCCACTTCATGCAGGAGCACCTGCCCGAGGACAAGCGCGGCATCTTCCTCGCGGGCGACGACATCTCCTGGACGGCGGGCTGGGCCGAGGGCGCGGTCCAGACCGCGCTCAACGCCGTGTGGGGCGTGATGCACCACTTCGGCGGGGCCACGGACGCCACGAACCCCGGCCCCGGCGACGTCTACGACGAGATCGCCCCCGTCGAGCTGCCCGAGGACTGACGGTCCGGGGGCGGTCGGGTCAGACCCCGGCCGCCCGCGCCGCCTCGTACACCTGCGCGGCGAGGTCCTTGAGCTCCTGGGCGTCGCGTGCCGACCCCGCGAGGTCCACCAGGATCTCGTCGACGCCCACCGCGGCGTGCGCGGCCAGGTCCTCGACGATCTGCTCGACGTTGCCACGGAACGGGGCGCGGTCCGCGCCGGTGTACGGCTTCGCCGTGTAGCGAGTGTTGGCCCGCAGCACGCTCTGCACCGGCTTCTCGCGACCCTGCTCGGCGGCCGCCTCGCGGACCTTCTCCCACTGTTCGGCGAGTGCGTCGGCACCCATGGCCACGGGCATCCAGCCGTCCGCGCGGTTCACGAGCCTGCGCAGGGCGCGCGGGCTGTTGGCGGGCAGCAGGACCGGGATCGGCCGGGCGGGCTTGGGTCCGACCACGGACGGCGCGATGGTCGTCAGCTCCCCTTCGTACGCCACCGGGTCGGATCCCCAGACCGCGTGGCAGACGTCGAGCAGCTCGTCCAGGACCTTGCCGCGCCGCTCGTAGGGCGCGACCGACGCGGCCGCGTACTCGTCGCGGGACCAGCCCGTGCCGAAGCCCGCGACGACCCGGCCGCCGCTCGCCGAGTCCAACGAGGCCAGCGAGCGCGCCAGTTGAAACGGGATGTGCAGCGGGGCGACCAGCACGCTGGTACCGAGCCGGGCCCGCTCCGTGGCCGCGGCGGCGAGCGTCAGGGTGATCAGAGGATCGGCGACCGAGCGGTAGGAGTCGGGCCAGGGGCGGCCCGGGATTCCGTAAAGGCCCTGGGTTGCGGGCTCGGGATAGAGGATGCGCTCGTAGACCCAGAGGCTTTCGTAGCCCATGTCCTCGGCGGCCTGGGCCACCACGGGGACGTCGCGTCCGATGGCGTACTGCCTGCCCTGCGGAAGACTCAGTCCGAGTCGGGTCGCCATTCCGGTGCTCCTTCGCGTCGGGGTCGGTCAGTTCAACGTACAACGATCGCGGGCGTGTTCCCCGGAAACGGCCGCGGGCGTGGCCGAAAAGGGACAGGCCGGTTCGGTGGCCGGGAAGTCGCAGGGGGCGGGCGGGCCCGTGTCAGTCCGGCAGCGGGGTCAGCAGGATCCGGCCCACCAGACCCACCGCCCCGTCGAGTCGCTCCGTGAACTCCTCCGCCACGCAAGGGAGTTCGCGCAGCGCCCACAAGGCCCGCGCCGATGCCCAGGCGCCGTCCCTGGCACGCTCCAGGCTCCAGGATCCGGCCAGATGCGTGAGGGGGTCGCCGACCTGGAGAAGGTCGGGGCCTGGCATCAGCTCCTCGCGGATGCGCTCCTCCAGTGACACCAGGGAGTCGCCCACGCGGTCGAACTCGTCCTCAAGATCGGCCGGTTCGCACCCGAGCCCACGACAGCTGTCCACGAGGGCCAGCGCGAGGTCGTGCCCGATGTGTGCGTTGATGCCCGCGAGCGCGAACTGCAGCGGGTGTACGCCGGGATGGCGGCGGTACTGGAACAGCGGGCGCCAGCAGGCGGGCGGGCGGCGCCCGTCGGCCGCCGCGTCGACGGCCGCCAGATACCGCTCGGCGAAGCGGACGGCCAGGGTGGTCGCGGCGTGCGCGTCGGGGAAGGCGCCCAGGCCGAGGCGCCGGGCGACCTCCTCGGTCACCGAGAGGTAGACGCGGTTGAAGACGGCGACCCCGTCGCGCGGTGGCCAGTCGTCGCTGAGCGCCCGCATCCGCGCCATCACGCCGTCGACCCCGCGGGCCCGGGTCCTGAACTCTGCGAACCGCTCCAACTGCGCCATGGGGGCAGGGTCCCAGTCCCGGGGCGACCCGGGCGTCAGCGCACCGGGCACGTCCCCGAAACGAGCGAACGGACGCTTATGAGTCGGCGCGCGACCTGGCCGGGTCCGGTGAAGGTGACGGTGACGGTGCAGGGGCCTGTTCGGGAGTCCTTCCGCCCAGGCCGAGCGCCGCACCCCCGATGACCAGAGCCGCCGTCACCAGCGCCGCGCTGACCCAGAGCGGCGAGCGGTAGCCGAGCCCGGCGGAGATCGCGAGGCCGCCGAGCCACGGGCCCAGGGCGCCGCCCACGTTGAACGCGGCCGTCGCGAACCCGCCCGCCAGATGGGGCGCGTCGGTCGCCGCGTACAGCGCCCGCGCGATGAGCGTCGAACCGACCCCGAACGACAGCGCACCCTGGACGAGGACCAGCACGACGGCCGCCACCGGGTCCCCCGCGGTCATCGCGAACACGACCCAGCCGGTGGCCAGCGCGAGCGAGCCGAACACCAGGATCGGCATGGGCCGTACATCGGCGAAGCGACCGGCCGCGCCGACACCGACGAAGGAGCCGATGCCGAACAGTGCCAGCATCCCGGGCACGCAGGAGGAGCCGAGGCCGGTGACGTGGGTGACCAGCGGTGCGAGGTAGGTGAAGGTGCAGAACGTCGCGCCGTTGACCAGCGCGCCCAGCAGCAGCGTCACAAGGAGCCGCGGACCGCGCAGCGCACGCAGTTCACCGAGCGCGCTCGCCCCGTTGGCGTCGGGCGCCCCGGACGGCACGGCTCGCGCGATGGCGAGCACGGCGGGCAGCGAGAGCAGGGCCACCGCCCAGAACGCCGAGCGCCAGCCCCACGCCTCACCGAGCAGCGCGCCCGCGGGCACGCCCGCGACACAGGCGACGGTCACGCCGCCGAGCAGCACCGACGTGGCGCGCCCCTTGGCGTCGGGCCCGACCATGCTCGTGGCGGTGACCAGGGCGACGGCGAGGAAGCCCGCGTTGGCGAGGGCGCCGACGACGCGGGTCACCAGGAGCACGGTGAAGCTGGTGGTGAGCGCGCCGACGACATGGACGAGCAGGAAGGCGACGAGGAAGACCAGGAGCGCGCTCCGACGGGAGAAGCGGCGGCTCAGGATGGCCATCAGCGGCGCACCGACGATCATTCCCACGGCGAACGCCGAGGTCAGATGGCCTGCGGCCGGGACGCTGACGGACAGGTCCCGGGCGATGCCGGGGATCAGCCCGGACAGCATGAACTCGGAGGTTCCCTGGGCGAAAACGGCAAGCCCGAGGAGGTGGAGGGCAAAGGGCACAGCAGGACTCCGCAACCACGATGTGGATCGAAAGGATCAGGGCACGGGGGCGGTGATCCGGTGGTGGCGGGCGCAGTTCCTGCGCGCGGGCGCGTCGGCGCGGCAATGTGTCAGTGCATCAAGGTGTCACTGCGTCAATGCATCGGCGCGAGAAGCCACCGGACGACCGGTGGCGTGAGTCTGTCGGACTCGGGAGTGGACATGGTGCGCACCCTAAGCAGCGGTCACGCACCACGTCCAACCGTTTTAACCGCGCTCGCGGTCCTCTTCGTCGTACGTCGACGTGCCCGAATCGAGCAGCGGTTCCTGGGACTTGAGGTGCGCGGGGGCGAAGGCGCGCAGCACGTGGTAGCCCGTGATGACGACGATCGTGCCGAGTGCGATCCCGCTCAGCTGGAAGTTGTCCGAGATCTTCAGGGAGACGCCGCCGACGCCGATGATGATGCCCGCCGCGGCCGGTACGAGGTTCAGCGGATTGCGCAGGTCGACCTTGGCGTTGATCCAGATCTGGGCGCCGAGCAGGCCGATCATGCCGTAGAGGATGACGGTGATGCCGCCGAGCACGCCGCCGGGGATCGCGGCCACGACCGCGCCGAACTTGGGGCAGAGCCCGAAGAGCAGGGCGAAGCAGGCCGCCGCCCAGTACGCGGCCGTGGAGTAGACGCGGGTCGCGGCCATCACGCCGATGTTCTCGGAGTACGTGGTGTTGGGCGGGCCGCCGACCGCGGTGGAGAGCATGGAGGCGGCGCCGTCCGCGGAGATCGCCGTGCCGAGCTTGTCGTCGAGGTTGTCGCCGGTCATCTCGCCGACGGCCTTCACATGGCCCGCGTTCTCGGCGATCAGTGCGATGACTACGGGCAGCGCCACGAGGATCGCCGACCACTCGAAGCTCGGCGCGTGGAAGGACGGCAGGCCGATCCAGTCGGCATGGCCCACGGCGGACAGGTCCAGGCGCCAGTGGTCGACGACCTTGCCCGAGGCGTCCGCCGAGTGGATCTTGCCGAAGACCTGGTCGAGGACCCAGGAGATGGCGTACCCGAAGAGCAGCCCGAGGAAGATCGCGACGCGCGACCAGAAGCCGCGCAGGCACACCACGGCAAGACCGGTGAAGAGCATCACCAGGAGCGCCGTCCACTGGTCCTGCGGCCAGTACGTCGATGCCGTGACCGGCGCCAGGTTGAAGCCGATGAGCATGACGACCGCACCGGTCACGATCGGCGGCATCGCGGCGTGGATGATCCGCGCCCCGAACTTCCGTACCGCGAGACCCACCAGGAACAGCGCGCCACCGACCACGAAGACCGCGCCGGTCACCGTCGCGCTGGAGCCGCCCTGCGCGCGGATGACCGCGGCGACGCCCACGAAGGAGAGCGAGCAGCCCAGATAGCTGGGCACCCGGCCGCGCGTGGCGAGCAGGAAGATGACGGTGGCGACACCCGACATCATGATCGCGAGGTTCGGGTCGAGGCCCATGAGGACCGGCGCCACGAAGGACGCGCCGAACATCGCGACCACGTGCTGGGCGCCGAGTCCGAAGGTGCGCGGCCAGGAGAGCCGCTCGTCGGGACGGACGACGGCTCCGGGCGCGGGGGTGCGCCCGTCGCCGTGCAGCTTCCAGCGCACGCCGAGATCCATGGTGAGTCAGTCGCTTTCTGTCCGCCGAACCGGGCCCGGCCGGGTGGCCGGAAATGATCGACGCCATGTTAATGCGACGTAAGTGCGGCTTCTCTCCGGTGCGGGTCCGGTGGGGGGCCGGTGCGGCGGTCAGGACCTCGGTCCGTGCGCCGCCGCGTCCGCGGGTGCGGCCTGCGCCGCCGTGCGGCCGTTCGTGCGCAGGACGCCCGCGAAGACCGTGAGGCCGCAGGCGAGCAGCGTCACCAGGCCGAACGAGGCGACGAGGCTCGTGGCCTGTGCCAGGGCGCCGATCGCCGAAGGGGCGATCAGGCTGGAGGTGTACGTGATGGTGGCGACGCCCGCGATGGCCTGGCTGGGGTTGGGGCCGCTGTGCCCGGCGGCCGCGAAGGCGAGCGGCACCACGACCGCGATGCCGAGGCCCATCAGGGCGAAGCCGCCCATGGCCATCACCGGATGAGTGGCGAGGACGACCAGCAGTCCGCCGAGCGCCGCGAGGACCCCGCCCGCCCGCACCGTGCGCACCGCGCCGAACCGGTTCACCACCGCGTCGCCCGCGAGCCGCGCGATGGCCATGGTGAGCGTGAAGCCGGTGGTGGAGGCGGCGGCGACACCGGCCGACGTGTCCAGGACGTCCCGCAGATAGACCGCCGACCAGTCCAGGCTCGCGCCCTCCGCGAAGACCGCGCAGAAGCCGACCGCGCCGATCAGCAGCGCCGACTTGGGCGGCAGCGAGAAGCGCGGCGGTGCCTCCTCCTCGGGCTCGGGCTGCAGGTCGAGGACGCCCTGACAGGCGACGAGGCCGAGCGCGGTCAGGGTGGCGGCGGCGAGCACGTGGTGCAGGCGGGCGTCCGAGCCGAGGTGGGCGGCGACCGTGCCTGCAGCGGAGCCGATCAGGGCGCCGACGCTCCACATGCCGTGCAGGCCCGACATGATCGACTTCCGCATACGGGTCTCGGTCTCGACGCCGAGCGCGTTCATCGTCACGTCGGACATGCCGGACGTCGCGCCGTACACGAAGAGCGCCAGGCAGAGCGTGGGCAGGTTGGGTGCCAGGGACGGCAGGACCAGGGCGAGCGTCCACATGACGAGGAGGCCGCGTAGCGCGGTGCGGGCGCCGAAGCGGTGGCTGATCCGGCTGGCGAGCGGCATCGCGACGGAGGCGCCGATCGCGGGGAAGGCCAGGGCGAGGCCGAGCATGCCCGCGCTGACGTCGGCGTGCTCCTGGATCCACGGCACCCGGGTCGCGAAGGATCCCGCGACGGAGCCGTGCACGCAGAAGACGGCCGCCACGGCGATCCGTGCCCGCTTCAACCGCTGTTTGTCGTAGACCACTTCACTCATTCCGCTCCGCCCCTCCCAGGTGGTGCCTCGGTACGGCGACGTAAACTATCAGGAAGCCTGCCTGATAAATAGAAGCTTTCTATGGGAGGATCCGGCCATGCCTGTCTCGCCTGCCTCACCGAGCACCGCCCGAGCCATCAACGACCGGCTCGCGCTGGGGCTCCTGCAGAGCGAAGGCCCGCTCACCGCGAACCAGTTGAAGCAGCTCACGGGCTTGTCGAGGCCCTCCGTGGCCGACCTCGTCGAGCGGCTCCAGGGCTCCGGGCTCATCACGGTCGTGGGGGAGGCGGGCGCCCAGCGGCGCGGCCCGAACGCGCGGCTCTACGGCATAGTCGCCGACCGCGCCCATCTCGCCGCCCTCGACGTGCGCACCGAGAGCGTCTCCGTCGTCGTGACCGATCTGCTCGGCGCGGTGCTCGCCGAGGCCTCCGCGCCCATCGGCGGCGGCACCGGCACCGGGCCCGCCGTCGAGCGTGCCGTGGCCCTCGTCGAGCGCGCGGCCACTGAGGGCGGTGTGCAGCGCCTGCACACCGTCGGCATCGGCGCCCCAGGACTCATCGACCCCACCACCGGCGACCTGCACGACACGTCCGCGCTGCCCGCCTGGCACCGCCGCCTCGCGGGCGCCCTTCACGAGCGGCTCGGCGCCCGTGTCCTCGTGGAGAACGAGACCAACCTCGCGGCCCGTGCCGAGCGCAGGGACGGCGCCGCGCACGACCGCGACACCTTCGTGCTGCTCTGGCTCGGCGACGGCGTCGGCGCCGCCGTCGTGCTCGACGGCGTGCTGCGCAGGGGCGCGTCGGGGGGCACCGGCGAGATCGGCTTCCTGCCGGTGCCGGGCACGAGCACCCTGCCGTCGGCCACCAGCTGCGAGGGCGGCTTCCACTCGCTGGCCTGCGCCGCGGCGCTCCGTGAACTCGGTGCGGAGCACGGCATCCTGGAGCCCGGCATGTCCGGCGCCGACGTGGTGCGGCGCGCGGTCGAGACCGGCGAGAGCGCCTTCCTTGACGCCGTGGCCGACCGGGTGGCCGTCGGTGCGGCGGCGATGGCCGCGATCCTCGACCCCGGCTGTGTGGTCCTGGGCGGCGAGGTGGGCCGCGCGGGCGGCGCCGAGCTCGCCGCCCGCGTCACGGACCGGGTCACCGCCATGTCGCCGCTGCGCACCGAGGTGCGGGCGGGCAGGCTCGGCGGGGCCGCGGTGCTGAGGGGTGCGCTGCTCGCCGCGCGGGACGCCGCGCAGGACGAGCTCTTCGGGCCGCCGACGGGTCACTGAGACGCGCGGCTCACGCGCGTCCCTGCCGCACCGTCGTACGCCCCTGCCTCACCGCCGCGCGCCCTTCGACCGCACCGCCAGGTACTCCTCGAACGTCCCCTTGCCCACGGCCCGCCCCGGCGTCAGATGACCGCCCGCCCGCGCCGCCCGGTACGTCCGGCCCGCGAGCCGCACCGGCAGCACCCGGCGCCGCTTGCCGCTCGCCCGCAGATAGGCGCGGGCCAGGTCCGGGAAGGTGCGGACCTCGGGGCCTCCCATGTCGTCGACCCGGCCCGCCGGAGGCGCCGCAGCCAACTGCGCGAGGCGGTCCGCCACTTCGCCGACCTCGATCGGCTGGTCGCTGACCCCGCCGGGCAGCAGCATGACGGGGAGCTTCGCCGACGCCTCCATGATCCGCAGGACCAGGTCGTGGAACTGGGTGGTCCGCAGCACGGTCCAGCCCAGCCCTGACTCCTCGATCAGCCGCTCGACCGCGAGCTTCGTCTTGTAGTAGCCGAGCGGCACCCGGTCGATGCCGACGATCGAGATGTAGACCAGATGTGCGACGCCTGCCTTCTGCGCCGCCGCGATCAGGTTCTTGGCGGCGCGCTCGTCACCGCCGCGCACCGTGGTCGCGCAGTGCACGATCGCGTCCGCGCCGGTGACCGCCGCGTCCAGGCCGGTGCCCTCGCGCAGATCGACGGCGTACGGCCGCGTGTGGCGACTGAGTACCCGCACCTCGTGACCGTCCGCACGCAACCGCTCGGTCACGAGGCGGCCGAGGGTTCCGGTACCGCCGGTCACCAGGATCGTGCTCATCACGGGGCTCCTTCGTCTTCATACGGCGGCCAGTTGGCGTTCCACGAACGCGAGCTTGTCAGGGTTGACCACCGACCGTACCCCGGTGACCCTTCCGTCGCCTCCCTCGAAAGAAGCGACGGCCGTCAGGTGCCCCGCCACCCGCATGACCAGCGCGGGCGCGCCGTTGACCTCGGCGAACGAGACCTCCGCGGCCCCGAAGTTCGCCTTGATGCGGACCAGGAACCGCAGGACGTTGTCGCGCCCGAGGATGGGCGTGACCGCCGCGGCGACCTTGCCGCCGCCGTCGCCCCACCACGTCACGTCCCTGGCCAGTATCTTCTCCAGGCCGACGACATCACCTTCGCGGGCCGCGGCGATGAACGACTCGACGAACCGCTGCCGCAGCTCGTGCCCCGGCGCGAAGCGGGGCCGTGCCTCGGCGACGGCCCGGGCGGCCCTGCGGTACAGCTGGCGGCAGCCCGCCTCGCTCGCGTCCAGGACGCCCGCGATCTCCCGGTGGCTGTACGCGAAGGCCTCCCGCAGCACGTACACCGCGCGCTCTCTGGGCGTCAGCCGCTCCAGGAGGACGAGCAGGGCCATCGAGACCGCGTCCCGCTGCTCCGCCGACTCCAGCGGTCCGAGGGTGCCGCCCGAGGTGATGACCGGCTCCGGCAGCCAGGTCCCCACGTACTGCTCGCGGCGGGCCCGGGCCGTGGTCAGCCTGGTCAGGCAGAGGTTCGTGACGGTCTTGGCCAGCCAGGCGGCCGGTTGCGCGATGTCCTCGCGCCGTGTGCCGTTCCAGCGCAGATACGCGTCCTGAACGGCGTCCTCCGCCTCCTGCGCGGATCCGAGTATCCGGTAGGCCAGGCCGAACATCCGGGGGCGGTGGGACTCGAACTCCTCGGCCAGTGCCGCTGCAGTGCTCACGCCCATAGGGTGCCAAATCCCACGGGCGTGAGCACTCAGGACAGTCAGCAGGCGCCGAGATCCTGCCAAACCCCCCATTCGCCACCCGCGCCGGGCTCATCGCCCTTCGTCCACCACTTGGCCTTCCACGTGTGGGACTTGTGGGACACGCTGGTCCCGCTGCCGTACTCGGCGGTCGAACCCCAGGCCGGTGCCGTGCACTTGCCGGGCGTCGGCGGGTCGGTCGGGTCCGGCGGGTCGGTCGGTCCGGTCCCGCCGCCGGGCTCGACGACCGTGGTGCCGCGCGCCAGGTCACCGGCGAGCGCGTACGTCGTGCCGCTGATGTTCACCGTCCAGTTCCACGGCGTGGACACCGGCAGGTAGTAGTTGAACGAGAGGTCCACGGAGGCGCCGGGTGCAAGGGACTGCCAGGCGGGCAGCTTCAGCGAGACCCGGTGGAAGTCGCCCTTCAGACCGCCGACGTTGCTTCCCGTGTGGTCGCTGCTGATCACCTTCGTACCGAAGCCGGACTGGTCGGAGGCGTTTCCGGGAGCCGCGGTGGAGTAGTCGAACTGGAACTCCGTGCCGCCGGGCAGCGCCGTCTTCGTGTTGTTGGTGATCTTCACCTTGGGCGTGATCGGGTAGTTGGAGTCGCCCAGCTTGAAGTCACCGAACTCCACGCCGATGTCGACGGCCTTGGCGGGCAGTTCCTTGTTGGAGACCTTGGCGCCGTACGGCTTCGCGGCCTTGAACTTGTCGTACATCAGCGAGGTGAGCGTGTCGCCCATCTCGTACTGGCCCTTGGTGGCGTTCCAGCGGTAGTCGCCCGCCATCTCCCAGATCATCGTGCCGCCGATGCCCCGGTTGACCACGTAGTCGGCCTTCTTCGCCACTGACTCCTCGTCCTCCGTCGAAAGGAAGACCTTCTTGTCCGCGTTCCACAGCCACGGGGCGACCAGCGTGGAGTCGTACTTGCGGGCGTAGGTGCCGGACAGCTTGGTGTCCGCGGGGAAGCCGTACTTGGTGACGTAGTCGCCGACGATCCCCTTCTCCAGGTTCTTGGCGTGCCACATCGGGTTGGAGCCCGCGGGCGACTCCTTGCCGTTGTCGTCCTTGTCGTGCCAGAGGTTGTCGATGCCGACCGCGCCGTCACCGCACTTGGTCAGGCCGGAACCGGCCGGGCAGCTGGTCGCGGCCGCCTTGCCCCACAGCCCGTCGGTGCCGCCCTGCACGTTCTTGAACCCGCGGGTGTAGTACGGCAGGCCGATGTTGATGCGACCGGCGGGCATCGAGCCGCGGAAGTAGTGGTACGCCCAGTCGGTGTTCAGATAGCCGATGCCGCCGTACTGGGAGCTGCCGTAGACGTTGGCGGCCGCGAGCTCGGCGTCCTTGCCGTCGTCGAAGAGCGAGGCGTTGGGGCCGACGTACTCGTTCCAGGCGCCGTGCAGGTCGTACGACATGATGTTGACGTAGTCCAGGTACTTCTGGACCTGGAAGGTCTCCATGCCGCGCAGCAGATAGCCGGAGGAGGGGGCCGCCACGGTCAGCATGTAGTGCTTGCCGTCGGCCGCGCCCGCCTTGTCGAGCTTCTGGCGCAGGGACTTCATCAGCGCCGCGTAGCCCTTGACGAGGCCCCCGCGGCGGGCGTTGGAGAGCGGGTAGTCGAGCGGATGGCCCGCGTCCTTCATCGAGGTCGGGTACTCGTAGTCGATGTCGACGCCGTTGAAGCCGTACTTCTTTATGAAGGCGACCGCCGAGTCGGCGAACGTGTCGATGCCCGCCTGGTTCACCGAGCCGTCGGCGTTGGTGGCCATCGAGTAGAAGCCGCCGGAGTTCACGCGCTTGCCGTCGTCACCGAAGTAGCCGCCGGTCTCGGCCCAGCCGCCCACCGAGATCAGCGTCTTGACGTTCGGGTTCTTCTTCTTGAACTTGTTGAGCAGGTTGAAGTGGCCCTTGTAGGGCAGCGACGGGTCCATCTCGGCGCCCTCGACGCCCGGCCAGGTCATCCCGGTGGCGGCGTTCTTCTCGCTGTCGGAGCCGACGGAGAGCTTGTTGTCCTTGTCGACGTGCGCGAAGGCGTAGTTGACGTGGGTGATCTTGTCCCACGGGATGTCCTTGGCGAGGTAGGCGGGCTCGCCGTTCTTGCCGGTGCGCCAGCCGGTGAAGTAGCCGATGGTGCGGCGCTGGTGGTCGGCGCCCATCTTCTCGCGGCCGTCGCTGTCGTAGACGGAGCAGTAGGGGACGTTCACGCCGGGCGTCTGGTAGAGGCCGTCGGGGCGACAGGACGCGTCGTCGGCGGCGGCGTGCGTGGCGCCGCCGGAGACCAGGCTGAGCAGCAGTCCGGCGACGGCTGCGCCGGACGCGAGGAGCGTGGGTCTCGCGCGGTTGGGGGACGGCAAGGGGAGCCTCCTGGGAACGGTGCGGAACACGAGCGGGGCGGAACAACACAACTGGCACAGATGTGGATCGTTCTGGGGCCCCGGCGTGCGCACACCGTCGGCTCCTGCTCCTCGGAGGTGACGGTGAGATTAAGAGGACTAGACCAGTGCGTCAATAGGTCTGGACCAAGTTGGTTGAACATGATGTTGAATGGTTGATGCTGTGAGCCAGCCCACAGGCGGTCACCCGTATGGCCCGCGACCGGCCATGGCACACTGGCCTCGTACCAGAAGCAGCGCACTCCGGGGTCGGTGTAATTCCGAACCGGCGGTTACAGTCCGCGACCCGGCCGCCTCCAGCGGCCGGTTGACCAGGTGAAATTCCTGGACCGACGGTGAAAGTCCGGATGGGAGGCAGTGCGCGGCGGGCGGGCATCTTTTGTGCACGCCGCCGTAATGGCTTGTTCCTGGCCTCGGCCGGGAGCGGTTTCCGGGTTTCCGGGGACAGCTGTCATCCGGCGCAGGCGTCGCTCCAGGTGTCGTTGCCCGTACGTTCTGTCGTCATCGACAGTGCCCCGGAGTCCGTGCCCGAAGAGGCAGGAGACCCGGTGGCCACCGCCGTAGCCGAAGCAGCCGCCATGCGGCGCGCCATCACGCTGGCCGCCCGCGGCCTCGGCTCCACCAGCCCCAACCCCGTCGTCGGCTGCGTCATCCTCGATGCCGCGGGCGAGAGTGTCGGCGAGGGCTGGCACCAGCGCGCGGGCGGACCCCACGCCGAGGTCCACGCCCTGCGCGCGGCGGGCGAGCGGGCCCGTGGCGGCACCGCATTCGTCACCCTCGAACCCTGCAACCACACCGGCCGCACCGGCCCGTGCGCGCAGGCCCTCATCGACGCGGGCATCGCCCGGGTCGTGTACGCGGTCGGCGACCCGAACCCGGCCGCGACGGGCGGCGCCCAGACCCTGCGCGCGGCCGGAATCCCGGTCGAGCAGGGCCTGCTGGAGGCGGCGGCCGCCGAGGTGAACGCCGCCTGGCTGACCTCCGTGCGCCTCGGCCGCCCCCACGTCACCTGGAAGTACGCCGCCACGCTCGACGGCCGCATCGCCGCCGCCGACGGCACCAGCCGCTGGATCACCTCCGCCGAGTCCCGTGCCGACGTGCACCGGCTGCGCGCCGAGTGCGACGCCGTCGTCGTCGGCTCCGGCACCCAGCGCGCCGACGACCCGCACCTCGCCGTGCGCGTCGTCGCAGACACGGAAACAGCTGCCGTGCAGCCGCTGCGCGTCGTCGTCGACACCAACGGCACCGCGCTCACGCCGGGCGCCCGCGTCCTGGACGACGCGGCGCCCACCCTGATCGCCGTCGCCGACGACGCCTCACCCGCGTACGACACCGACAAGACGGTCCGAATCCCGCGCGCGGAGGGCGGGTTGGACATCCGGGCCCTCCTCGACGTGCTCCACGCGCGCGGGGTGCGGTCCGTCCTCCTCGAAGGCGGTCCGACGCTCGCCGGAGCCTTCGTCGCCGCAGGCGCCGTCGACCGTGTCGTCGGCTACCTCGCCCCCGTCCTGCTCGGCGCGGGCCCCGCCGCCCTGACCGGCGGCGGAATCACGACCATCACCGAAGCGTTGCGGCTCGACGTGAGCGAGACCGTCCGCATCGGCCCCGACCTGCGCATCACCGCGACCCTCGTAGCGAAGGAGCACTGAAGTGTTCACCGGAATCGTCGAAGAGCTGGGCGAGATCACCGCCGTCGAGAACCTCCCCGACGCCTCCCGCTTCCGCCTGCGCGGCCCCGTCGTCACCGAGGGCGCCAAGCACGGCGACTCCATCGCGGTCAACGGCGTCTGTCTGACGGTCGTGGAGCACGAGGGCGACGAATTCACCGCCGACGTGATGGCCGAGACCCTGAACCGGTCCAGCCTCGGCGCGCTCGCGGTCGGCTCCCGCGTCAACCTGGAGCGCCCCACCTCGGTGGGCGCCCGCCTCGGCGGACACATCGTGCAGGGTCACGTTGATTCCGTCGGCACCGTCGTCGAGCGCAAGCCGTCCGACAACTGGGAGATCGTCAAGATCTCGCTCCCCGCCGACCTCTCCCGCTACGTCGTGGAGAAGGGCTCCATCACGGTCGACGGCGTCAGCCTCACCGTGGTCGACGCGGGCCCCGACCACTTCACCATCAGCCTCATCCCCACGACCCTCGCGCTGACCACGCTCGGCATCAAGCAGCCCGGCGACCCGGTCAACCTCGAGGTCGACGTGATCGCCAAGTACGTCGAGCGCCTGCTCGGCGACCGTGCTCAAGTGCCGTCCCAGGAGGCCGCCAAGTGAACTGGCTCAACTCCGAAGCCTTCACGGCCTTCGACCAGCACATCCTCTGGTCCGACATGATCGGCAACACCGTCGGCCTGATCGCCCTCGCGCTCGGCTGGCGGCGCTCGATCTGGACCTGGCCCGCCCAGTTCCTGTCCGGCGTCATCCTCGTCGCCGCCTACGCCTCCGCGCAGCTGTCCGGCGGCGTCGGCAAGCAGCTCCTCGTCATCGGCGTCGCGCTGTGGGGCTGGCAGCAGTGGACGCGCGGCAGGCAGCAGGCGCAGGACGGCTCCATCGCCATCCGGTTCGCCACCTGGAAGGAGCGGGGCGTCCTGGTCGCGGGCACCGCGGTCGGCACGCTCGCCGTCGGCGCCCTGTTCAGCGCCGTCCCCGACCTGTCCTGGAACCCCTGGCCCGACGCCTACATCTTCGTCGGCACGCTCGCCGCGATGGTCGCCCAGGCCCGCGGTCTCGTCGAGTTCTGGTTCGCCTGGCTGCTCGTCGACGTGGTCGGCGTGCCGCTCGCCTTCAGCAGCGGCCTCGCCTTCTCCGGACTCGTGTACGTCGTCTACCTCGCCCTCGTCCTCTGGGGCATGCGCGACTGGTGGCTGCGCTCCCGCGCGGCCGCCTCGCAGCCCGTCATGGAAGGAGCCCCGGCATGACTGTGGCACCAGTCTGGCGCAGCGCCGCCAGCGAAGAAGACACCATGGACCTCTCCCTCGACCCCGTCGAGCAGGCCGTCCGCGACATCGCGGCGGGCCGCCCCGTCGTGGTCGTCGACGACGAGGACCGCGAGAACGAGGGCGACCTCGTCGTCGCCGCCGAGAAGGCGACGCCGGAAATAGTCGCCTTCATGATGAGCGAGTGCCGCGGGCTGATCTGCGCGCCCATGGAGGGTGACGAGCTGGACCGGCTCCGGCTCCCGCAGATGGTCGAGCACAACACCGAGTCGATGAGCACGGCCTTCACCGTCTCCGTCGACGCGTCCGCCGCGCACGGCGTGAGCACCGGCATCTCCGCCGACGACCGCGCCACCACGCTGCAGCTCCTCGCCTCGGGCAACGCCGCCGCGGACGACTTCGTGCGTCCCGGGCACATCTTCCCGCTGCGCGCCAAGTCCGGCGGCGTGCTCGCGCGCAACGGCCACACCGAGGCCGCCGTCGACCTCGCCAGGCTCGCCGGGCTGCGCCCCGCAGGGGCCATCGTGGAGATCGCGGGCGAGGACGGCAGGATGCTGCGGCTGCCCGAGTTGGTCCCGTTCGCCCGCAAGCACGGCCTGACGATCATCTCCATCGAGGACCTGATCGCCTACCGCCGCTCCGCGGAGCCCACCGTCCGCCGCGAGGCCGAGGTCCGCCTGCCCACCGCCGCCGGCGACTTCACGGCGTACGGCTACCGCTCCACCGTCGACGGCGTCGAGCACGTCGCCCTCGTCCACGGCGACATCGGCGACGGCGAGGACGTCCTCGTCCGCCTCCACTCCGAGTGCCTGACCGGCGACGTCTTCCACTCCCTGCGCTGCGACTGCGGCCCGCAGCTGGAGGCGTCCATGCGGCGCATCACCGACGAGGGACGCGGCGTCGTCGTCTACCTGCGCGGCCACGAGGGGCGCGGCATCGGCCTGCTCTCCAAGCTGCGCGCGTACGCCCTCCAGGAGCAGGGCAGCGACACCCTCGACGCCAACCTGGAGCTCGGCCTGCCCGCCGACTCCCGTGACTACGGGGCGGGCGCGCAGATCCTGCGCGACCTCGGTGTCCTCGGCGTCCGGCTGATGACCAACAACCCCGACAAGACCGACGCGGTCCTGCGGCACGGCCTGAAGGTCACCGGGCGCGAGCCCATGCCCGTCGAGGCGGGCGAACACAATCTTCGGTACCTGCGCACCAAGCGGGACCGGATGGGGCACGACCTGCCCTGGCTGGACACCACCGACGTGTCCGCCTGCGGAAACCAGTAAGCCCAGTAAGCAAGCAGCTACCACGGTCAGAAGATCTTGAGGAGAAGCGCGTGAGCGGCAAGGGTGCACCCGAACTGAGCGTGAAGAACTGCGGCGACCTGCGGGTCGCGGTGATCGCAGCGCAGTGGCACGACAAGGTCATGGACGGCCTCGTCGACGGCGCCCTGCGCGCCCTGAACGAGCTCGGCATCAGCGAGCCGACCGTGCTGCGCGTCCCCGGCAGCTTCGAGCTGCCCGTCGTGGCGAAGGTCCTCGCCGGACGCGGATACGACGCGATCGTCGCGCTCGGCGTCGTCATCCGCGGCGGCACCCCGCACTTCGACTACGTGTGCCAGGGCGTCACGCAGGGTCTCACCCAGGTCTCCGTGGACACCGGTGTTCCGATCGGTTTCGGCGTGCTGACCTGCGACACCGAGGAGCAGGCACTGGACCGCGCGGGCATCGAGGGCTCCCGCGAGGACAAGGGCCACGAAGCGGTCACCGCGGCCGTCGCCACGGCGACCACGCTCCGTACCATCTCCGAACCCTGGCGCTGAGGGGGACCGCCCGGCCGCGTAGAGTGGCGACCATCATGTCCAAGAAGACTTTCGAGGAGCTCTTCACCGAGCTCCAGCACAAGGCCGCCAACGGCGACCCCGCGACCTCCCGCACCGCCGAGCTGGTCGACAAGGGCGTCCATGCCATCGGCAAGAAGGTCGTCGAAGAGGCCGCCGAGGTGTGGATGGCCGCCGAGCACGAGGGCAAGGAAGCCGCCGCCGAGGAGATCTCGCAGCTCCTGTACCACGTACAGGTGATGATGGTCGCCCGCGGCATCTCCCTCGACGACGTCTACGCCCACCTCTGAGCCGTACGTCCACCACGTCCGCTCAACCCACCCATCACGCAAAGGAAGCCCGCCTCATGCTGCGCATCGCCGTCCCCAACAAGGGTTCACTGTCCGGACCTGCGTCGGCGATGCTCCATGAGGCGGGCTACCAGCAGCGCAAGGAGTCGAAGGAGCTCGTCCTCGTCGACCCCGACAACGAGGTCGAGTTCTTCTACCTGCGGCCCAAGGACATCGCGATCTACGTCGCGACCGGCAGGCTCGACATCGGCATCACCGGTGAGGACCTGCTGATCGACTCCGGCGCCGACGCCGAGGCGATCCTGCCGCTCGGCTTCGCCCGCTCCACCTTCCGCTTCGCCGCGAAGCCGGGCACGGCGAGCGACATCAAGGACCTCGCGGGCAAGACCGTCGCGACCTCCTACGAGGGCATCGTCGCCAAGCACCTCGCCGAACAGGGCGTCGACGCCTCCGTCGTGCACCTGGACGGCGCCGTCGAGACCGCCATCGAGCTGGGCGTCGCCCAGGTCATCGCGGACGTCGTGGAGACCGGCACCTCCCTGCGCAACGCGGGCCTGGAGGTCTTCGGCGAGCCGATCATGAAGTCCGAGGCCGTCGTCATCCGGCGCACCGGCGCCGACACCGACAACCCGAAGGTGCAGCAGTTCCTGCGCCGCCTCCAGGGCGTCCTGGTCGCCAGGTCGTACGTGATGATGGACTACGACTGCCGCGCCGAGCACCTGGAGCAGGCCGTCGCCCTCACCCCGGGCTTGGAGTCGCCAACGATCTCCCCGCTGCACAACGAGGGCTGGGTGGCCGTCCGCTCCATGGTCCCCGCCAAGGAGGCCCAGCGGATCATGGACGACCTGTACGCCATCGGCGCCCGGGCCATCCTGACCACGGCCATCCACGCCTGCCGCCTCTGACCGGCCCCCTGAACCGGTAGGAGCACCAGCCTCATGTCCGAAAGCCCCGCCCTCCCCGCCCTGCCCGTCACCTTCCGGCCGACGCGCACCCGGGCCGTCATGCTCACCGCGGGCGTCACGATCTTCGTGGTGATCACGGTGATCGCCTTCCTGCTGCCCACCCTCAGCCCGGGGGAGCGGGCCAGCTTCGTCTTCACCGGCGCGCTGCTCTGCGGTGTGCTCGTGCTGCTCAGCAGGCCCAAGGTCGTCGCCGACGAGTCCGGCGTCACCGTCGTCAACATCGCGACCAGCCGCCGCCTCGCCTGGGCCGAGATCGTGCAGGTCAACCTCCGGCCCGGCGACCCCTGGGTGTTCCTGAACCTCAGCGACGGCACCAGCCTGCCCGCTCTGGGCATCCAGCCGGGCATCGCCAAGCAGCAGGCCGTCGGTGACGCCCGCACCCTGCGTGCCCTCGCGGACGCCCGTACGAACAGCGAGAGCTAGGCCCTGCGCCGAACCACCGAACAGGCTCTGGACGTTCCGTGCCCGGTCTTGATTAATCTGGTGGCGGGGCGTGCATGGAGCGTCGCCCCGCCCCTGACGGGCCCGCCCGGCTCCCAGGGGCTCCTGCTACCCGAGGAGTGACTCCCTCCGGCGATGGACGGATCGTCCTGTAGTACCTGCGCCGCCCCCTCCCGACATACCGGGACCGGCACGACCGGAGAGGCGGCGGCATGACAGTGCCCCTGCTGCTTCTCGGGGCGGCATTCCTGCTGATTCTCGCCAACGGCTTCTTCGTGGCGGCCGAGTTCGGCCTCGTCACCGTCGAGCGGCCGGACGCGGAGAAGGCCGCGGCGGACGGCGACCGAAGGGCCCGTACGGTCGTCGACGCCCTCAAGGAGCTGTCCTTCCAGCTCTCCGGCACCCAGCTCGGCATCACCATCACCTCGCTCGTCGTCGGCATGCTCGCCGAACCGGCCCTCGCGCAGCTGCTCGCGGGCCCGTTCACCGCCGTCGGCGTCCCCGATGGTGCCGTCGGCGGTGTCTCCGTGGTCGTCGGCATGCTGTTCGCCTCCGCCGTGCAGATGGTGATCGGCGAGCTGGTGCCCAAGAACTGGGCCGTGTCCAGGCCGCTGCAGGTCGCGCGCTTCGTCGCGGGCCCGCAGCACGTGTTCGCGCGGCTCTTCCGGCCCGTGATCGCGCTCCTGAACGCGGTGGCCAACCGTCTCGTGCGCACCCTCGGTGTCGAGCCCGCCGAGGAGCTGGCCTCGGCCCGCACCCCCGGCGAACTGGTCTCCCTGGCCAGGCACTCGGCCCAGGCCGGTGCCCTGGAACAGGACACCGCCGACCTGTTCGTACGCACCCTCTCCCTCGGCGAGCTGACCGCACAGCACGTCATGACGCCGCGCGTGAAGGTCAGCGCGCTGCAGTCGTCGGCGACCGCGGAGGACGTCGTGAACCTGACCCGCGCCACCGGTCTGTCCCGCTTCCCGGTCTACGACGAGCGGATCGACGAGATCGTCGGCATGGTCCACCTCAAGGACGCCCTCGCGGTGGCGGCCCACGCACGCCTCAGGACGCCCGTGGGCCGCATCGCGCAGTCCCCGCTGCTCGTTCCCGAGACGCTGCCCGTGCAGCCCCTCCTGGAGCGGCTGCGCAGCGAGCAGCCCATCGCCGTCGTCGTCGACGAGTACGGCGGCACGGCGGGCGTCGTCACCCTCGAGGACATCGTCGAGGAGCTCGTCGGCGAGGTCCGCGACGAGCACGACCACCTCGACCTGCCCGAGCTCTCTCCCGCACCGGCCGAGGACGGCAGGGCGGCGTGGGACGCCGACGGCAGTTGCCGCGTCGACACGCTCCAGCGCATAGGTCTCGACGTGCCCGAGGGGCCGTACGAGACCGTGGCCGGGCTCGTCGCCGACCTGCTCGGCCGCATCCCGGCGCCGGGAGACCGGGCCGAACTCCCGGGCTGGCGGCTCTCGGTGCGCCAGGTCGGGCACTACCGGGCGGAGCGGGTGCGCCTCGTGCACACCCACGACGCCCTCGCCGTCGTGGAAGCCGCGGAGGCACTCCGATGAGCCTGCTGCAACTCCTCTTCGCCCTCCTGCTGGTGCTCGCCAACGGCTTCTTCGTGGGGGCCGAGTTCGCGCTCGTGTCCGTGCGCCGCAGCCAGATCGAGCCCCTGGACACCAAGCGGTCCCGTCAGGTCCTCTACGGCCTCGAACACCTGCCGCAGATGATGGCGGCCGCCCAGTTCGGCATCACCGTCTGCTCGTTGACGCTCGGCGCGGTGGCGGAGCCAACCGTCGCCCACCTCCTGGAGCCGGTCTTCGAGACGGTCCACCTGCCCGAAGGCATGATCCACCCCCTCGGCTACGTGATCGCGCTCGCCGTCGTCGTCTTCCTCCACCTCGTCATCGGCGAGATGGTCCCGAAGAACCTCGCGATGGCGGCGCCCGAGAAGACCGCCCTCTGGTTCAGCCCGGGCCTGGTCGCCTTCGCACGGCTGTGCAGGCCGGTCACCGTGGCGCTCGGGGCCTGCGCCAGGGTCGTCCTGCGGCTCTTCAGGGTGGAGCCCAAGGACGAGGTCGAGGCGGTGTTCACCAGCGTGCAGCTGGGCCGCCTCGTCGAGGACTCCGGCCAGGCGGGACTGCTCGACCCCGTCGAGCAGGAGCGTCTGGAGGACGCCCTGGAGCTGGGTTCGCGCCCGGTCACCGACGTGCTGCTCGATCCGGTCTCGCTGGTGACCGTCGGCCCGTCGGTCACCCCCGCCGAGGTGGTGGAGCTCACCGGGCGCACCGGCTACTCCCGCTTCCCGGTCCGCGCGGAGACCGGCGCCTTCATGGGCTACCTCCACGTCAAGGACGTACTGGACCTGGAGGAGACCGAGCGTGCCGTGCCGCAGCAGGTGTGGCGCCCGATGACCACGCTGCGGGCCGAGCTCCCGCTCGACGACGCCCTGACCGTGATGCGCCGCGCCGCGACGCACCTGGCGCAGGTCGCCGACGCGTCAGGGAAGGTGCTCGGCCTGGTGGCCCTGGAGGACGTGCTGGAACTCCTGGTGGGGGAGGTCCGTGACCCGGCGCACCGGGTCACGGTGCAGAGGACGCCGCCGGAGGACTCCAGGGACTCCGCGCTCGCGGTCAGCCGCGTGGGCTGACCCGCAGGGACCCCCCGGGGCGTCAGACCCCCGGGGTGTCCTGCGGACCGCGGCCCGAGAGCACCTCGCCGTACGCCTGCATCAGGTCGGGCAGCCGCAGGGTCGACAGATCGTCGCGCCCCGGTTCGCCGGGGTAGCCGGAGAGCCGCAGGTCGCGGTAGGCGCAGCTCTTCTCGTACAGCGTGCGCAGGAAGCGGCCGTTGCCGAGCTCGTCGATCCAGGACTGGTCGACGACGTGCCCGCTGATGGAGCGCAGCTCTTCGAGGGCCTCCTCGTCCCAGACGTCGCCGTTGTCCGCCGCGAGGACCTCGCCGATGGCGGTGAGTTCGAGCGGGCGGTACGAGGGGAAGTCGACGCGGGTCGTGAAGCGTGAGGACAGGCCGGGGTTGGCGGCGAGGAGCCGGTCCATGCCCTCGGGGTAGCCCGCGAGGATCACGACGAGGTGGTCGCGGTTGTCCTCGGCGCGCTTGAGGAGGACTTGCAGGGCCTCGTCTCCGTAGGCATCGCCCTTGCCGTAGCCGGAGTTGGAGAGCGAGTAGGCCTCGTCGACGAAGAGGACCCCGCCGATCGCGGAGTCGATCAGTTCGTTGGCCTTCACGGCGGTCTGGCCCAGGTATTCGCCGACGAGGTCGGCGCGCTGTGCCTCCACGAGGTGGTCGCCGCCCAGCAGGCCGAGTGCGTAGAAGACCCGGCCGAGGATGCGGGCCACGGTGGTCTTGCCGGTGCCCGAGGGGCCCGAGAAGACGAAGTGTCGTTTCGGCGGCTGCACAGGAAGGCCCTGCGCGGCCCGCAGACGCGCCATGTTCAGCTGCGCGGAGAGCGCCTTGACCTGGCGTTTCACCGGCTCCATGCCGACCATGCCCTCCAGTTCGGAGAGCGCGGCCTCCAGGAGCGCGGGGTCGGTGGGGCCAGGGGGCAGCTGTGGCGGGCCCGCCTTGATCGGGATGATCGCCTTCTCGCGCACGCCGTCGGCGTCGGTGGGCACCGAGGACCCGGGTGCTCCCGGGGATCCGGTGGGTCCCGCGGGCCCCGTGGTGCCGTCCGTGGCCGACGGGCCGCCGTTCGAGGGGAGTTCGGGTCCGGTGACCTTCACGTCGCGCCCCTCCGGGCCGAACAGCACGTCGATGCCGTCGGGCCCCTCCAGCACGTCCTGGCCCGCCCCAGTGAGGCTGATGGCGGCGGCGAGGTCGGCCGCCTCGTCGTACCCGTCGCCCTCGGAGATCGCCGCGAGCCGCGCCGAGGTGTCCATGAAGGAGGCGTCGACCCGGTGTACCGCGCGGTACAGCGGCAGGGCCGCCGCCGAGCGGCCGGTGCCTTCGTGCGCGCGGGCCAGCCAGTAGCGCAGCTCCTTGCGCTGGGGCTGTTCGCTGCGGCAGCGCATGAGGGCGGCGGACAGGAGCGGTTCCGCCTGGCCGTACGTCTCCAGGCGGACCCGGGCCATGCCTCCGAAGAGGCCCGCCTCGATGCCCAGCATCGCGTCGTCGATCAGCGGGTCCGTGTGCCGCACCAACTGCTCCCAGTCCTTGACCAGATAGGAGCGGCAGGCGTGCAGGAAGCGCACCTGCGGGTCCGCGTCGACCGGGGGCAGCCCCGCAAGCGCCCGGTCGAGCTCCGGGACGTGGCGGCCGTCCAGCCAGTGCGAGGCGTGCGCGAGCAGCAGGTCGCGCGTGTTCTCCAGGACGGGCTGCACCCACCAGCCGAGCCAGTACCAGGAGTTGAGGGCGCGGCCGTGCCGGGTGCGCTGCTCCCCGAACCGGTCCCGGTGCTGGAACATCCGCAGCAGCGCCGTCGTCGTGTCGATGCGCAGCGCGTGCAGCCCGAGCCAGCCGTCGGCCATCCCGGGGTCCATCCGCACCGCCGTCCGGAACTCGTCCTCCGCCTGCGGATAGGCGCCCATCGTGTAGGCGTCGACGCCCCTGAGCCAGGCGAGGTCGGCCGGGGCGGGTGCGCCCACCGCATCGAAGTCCATCAGGTCCCCCACAAACCGTGCCCCCGTTTGCGTACCGCCGGACCGATGCCCGCCGGCGACTGCGCTGAACCACTGCGCTGCTGAACCACTGTGCTGCGGACGGGAGTTGCCTCGATGCGCAGAGCAGTCGTCCGAAAAGGCGCACCGAGATGCATCGTACCTGCGGGGGAGCGGTCGGCCGTAGGGTGCCGCACCGGGCGATCGGCCGGAAAGCGCCGACGAAGGGTCGGCCCGATGGTGACTGACCGTGAGCGAATGGAGCCTCGCGGCGGCCGGAATTCGGGCTCGGAGGGCAGAACGAAGCCCCCGATCACGGGGGAACAACCGGGGGCTTCGCGTCTGCGGGCGGCCTCGCAAGACCGCACATTCAGAACGTAAGTCCTGTAAGGGCCCTGGGTCAAGCAGAGTTGAAGCACTCGCCAAAACTTCTGGGGCCAAGTGGAAGTGGATTCCCGGGGGTTCAGCGGACCGCCGATGATCCCTCACTTAGAGTGATGATTCAGGCCTCTGTAAGCGTCACATGGGGACCCGGAAGTACCTCGTATCCCTCTGGGCACTGCCGCACCAAAAGCTGCGCGAAGGGCCTGGAGGGGTCCCCGGTGAAGTGCTTGAGCTCCTCGGGTTCCCAGCCGTCCCAGAAATCACGCTGGACCGCTCCGTCCCGCAGGCGCCCCCGCTGCCATGCCTCCTCGTGCGGCACATCCATCCAGAGCAGGGTGGCGAGGTGCGGGCGCAGCGCCCGGCGGCCCGCGCCGACCCCCTCGACGATCACCACGGGCGCGGGCGGCAGGGTCCCGTCGGCCGGGCCGAAGCGCCGCTCGTTCCAGTCGTACGTCGCGTAGCGCGCCGTCTCGCCGCGGGAGAGGGGGTTGACGACCTGCCGCCGCAGTCGCTCCGTCCAGTCGAAGAGCCGGTCGTGGCTGGCGATGTCGTCGAGCCGCAGGACCGGCGCGCCGCCGAGCGCCTCGGCCAGCCGGCGGGCGAACGTCGACTTGCCCGAGCCCGCGTGCCCGTCCACGGCGACGAGCCGGACGGGGCCGCAGGAGGGCGGCAGGCGGCGCAGGGTGTCGGCGAGGCGGGGGAGCGGGGTGTGCGGGTGTCCGGTCATCACGGGCAAGGGTACGACCGCGGAAGGATGTGTTCCGCGCGCCGTCGCAGGTCATGCCATTGGTTGAGGCCAATATTGATGCGTACGGCAGTGCCCGAAGCGCTGGCAGAAGTCGGCAGGGACCGTCCATAGTTGGCCCACTTCCGTGCACCTGACCCGACCTTTCCGGATCCCGCCGGAAACCACGTCGACTGGGGGTCCCCCATGGACCGAGCTGACCGCACCGCCCACCCCGACCACACAGACCGGCCCGACCGCACCGCCCCACCGCAGCGATCAGACCGAGCTGATGACATGTCCCGCAGAACCGTGCTGGCCACCGCCGTGGCGGTGGCCGCCCTCGCGGCCACCGCGTCTCCCGCCCTGGCCGCCACGGGCGGCCCCGCGGCCCGCCCGGCGCGTGCGGACCGCCTCGTGGACAACCGCTTCTGGACCTCGCACAAGGACTGGAGCTCCGGCGCCCACGAGGGCACCGTCGCCGTCGCGGGGACCCGCCCCGGCCTGCGGATCGCGAAGCCCGCGGGCCGTACCGACTACGCGGACCCGCACACCGGCAGGACCGCCACCTGGGAGTACGCCCGGTGGACCGCCCCCGCCCACCGCTCCGCCGTCCCCGCGACTGAGCTGATCGCGTCCTGGAACGCACGCACCCCCGCCGGGACCTGGCTCCAGGTCGAGCTGCGCGGCACGTACTCGGACAAGACGAAGACTCCTTGGTACGTGATGGGCCGCTGGACCTCGGGGGACGACAAGGAGACCGACATCCGGCGGACCTCGGTCGACGACCAGACCGACGGCAAGTCCACGGTGTGGACGGACACGCTCTCCCTCGACGACGCGACCACGGGCCTGCGCGTCGTCTCGTACCAGCTGCGCCTGACCCTCTACCGCAAGCCGGGCGCCACCGGGACCCCCACGGTCTGGCGGCTCGGCGCGATGGCCTCGGCGGTGCCCGACCGCTTCACCGTCCCCGCGTCGAAGCCGGGACTCGCCAAGGAGCTGACGGTCCCGCGGTACTCGCAGGAGATCCACGCGGGCCAGTACCCCGAGTACGACAACGGCGGCGAGGCCTGGTGCAGCCCCACGTCCTCGCAGATGATCATTGAGTTCTGGGGCCGCAAGCCGACGTCGGACGACCTGTCCTGGGTCGACCCGTCCTACGCGGACCCGCAGGTGTGCCACGCGGCCCGGTACACGTTCGACTACCAGTACAACGGCTGCGGCAACTGGCCCTTCAACGCCGCGTACGCCTCGACCTACAAGGATCTCCAGGGCGTGGTGACCCGGCTCGCCTCGCTCACGGAGCTGGAGTCCCTGATCGCGGCGGGCCTCCCGGCCATAACGTCCCAGTCGTTCCTCAGGGACGAGCTGACGGGCGCGGGCTACGGCACGGCGGGCCACCTGATGACCGTCATCGGCTTCACGGCGGACGGCGACGTGATCGCCAACGACCCCGCGTCGCCGAGCAATCCGGCGGTGCGACGCGTCTACAAGCGGCGCGAGTGGGAGAACATCTGGCTGCGGACGAAGCGCTACAACGCCAGCGGAAAGGTCGTCTCGGGCACGGGAGGCGTGTGCTACCTGTACTTCCCGACGAAGCTCTCCGCCCGTCAGCGCGCCGCACTGGCCGCCGTCGGGATCCGCTGAGCAGCGGTCATCGGGCGTTCGTGCTCAGCGGCGGCGGCTGGTGGGGGCGGAGCTCGCCCGGCCGGTACTGCATCATCACGAACATGGAGTCGATCTCGGGGAGCGGGTTGGCGGCGGACGCGATGATCCAGCCCGGCCCCTTCGTGGGGTGGTTGACCTGCCGCACGGCACCGTCGGGGTGCAGGGGATGGGAGGCCGCGGTCGCCAGATAGATGGGTCCCGCCAGGGGGTCGCGGCGCACGTCGCTCGCCAGGTCGATGAGCGTCGGGTCGGTCGGGTGGTTCGTGACGGCCCGGCGCAGCGCCGGGCAGGCTCCGCGCGCCCAGTCCTCGGTCCAGTTCAGCAGGATCTTGTTCCGGACCCGGTCGTCCAGGAGCATCCACCGCATGATGTTGGCCGGTGGATCGCCGTCCGGGAGGAGTGCTCTGAACTCGTCGTTGCACGCCACGACGTTCCAGTGCCGGTCGGCGATGTAGGCCATCGAGCCCGTGACCCCTTCGACGACCGTCCGCCAGACCGCACCCATCGGCGTCCGACCTTCTAAGTCCCGCTCGTCCGGCTGCACTTGCCTGTTCCCTTCGTGTCACCCGCAGGTCGGCATCAACGCGATCACAGCGTGTGGCGCCAGCCTAGTCAGCGTTCCCGGCGCGGCGGTCGGGGCCCTGACACACGCTCCACTGTGTCTATAGAGCATGTGGAGCCCTCCTGTAGCCAGTGGGGCGACAAAAGGGTGTGCCCGCCCCCGTGCGGGAGCGGGCACACGGCGTCGGGTCAGCGGTCCTCGCGGAACGAGTCGCGCATCCCCTCGGCCTTGTCGCGCAGGTCGTCCGCGGCGTCTTTGGCCTTGCCCTTGGCCTGATCGGTCTTGCCCTCGGACGCCATACGGTCGTTTCCGGTGGCCTTGCCCATCATTTCCTTGGCCTTGCCCTTTGCCTTGTCCATGGCGCTGTCGCCCATGACGACTCCTTCGGTAGGAACGCCTCCACGCTATGAGGGGTGGACGAAGGCCGCATCTCGGGTGATGTGCCGACTTACGCGGCCGGGTCCACCACCCAGTCGGGGTGCCCCGGCATGGGCGGGGTCTTGGAGCCGTACAGCCAGGGGTGCAGGAAGCCCTCCAGGTCCTGGCCCGCGACCTTCGACGCCAGGTCCACGAACTGCTGCGTGCTCGCCGTGCGCCCCTTGAAGCCGCTCACCCAGGCGCGCTCGATCTTCTGGAACGTCGCGTCGCCGACCTGCTCGCGCAGCGCGTACAGGACCAGGGCCGAACCGTCGTACCGCATCCGCTTGAACAGGTTCGGCTCGGTCGGCTCGGCGGGGGCGCCGTAGTCGCGGCGCCAGATGTCGTGGTTCTGGTACGCGGTCTTCATGGCGGCCTCGAAGCTGTCGCCGCCGTGCTGCTCGGAGTACTCCCGTTCGTAGAACCGGGCGTGCCCCTCGCTCAGCCACAGATCGGACCAGCCCTTGAGGGCCACGCTGTCGCCGAACCACTGGTGGGTCAGTTCGTGCACCATGTTCCGCTCGGCGTCCACCTGCGTGCCGAGCAGGTCCGCCTTCGGGACGAGCGACAGGGTCTGCGTCTCCAGGGCCACACCGAGGTCGGTGTCGCCGACCAGCAGGCCGTAGCGGTTGAAGGGGTACGGGCCGAGCTTCTCCTGCAGCCACTTCAGGTGGTCCGGGGTGAGCTTGCGGTAGGCGGCCGTCGGCTCGACCAGCGCGTCCGGGACGACGTCGCGCAGCGGGATGCCGCCCGGCCCCTCGCTGTCGACCAGCTGGAACCTGCCGACGGCCAGCTGCACCAGCTGGGTGGAGAGCGGCTGCTCGGAGTCGTACGTCCAGCGCACCCGGCCGTCGGGGCGCTCGGCGCGCGAGACCAGCCTGCCGTTGGCGACGGCCGTGCGGTCGGCGGGCGTCGTGATGCGGAAGGTGATCGGCGCGCGCTGGCTCGGATGGTCGTTGCCGGGGAAGATCAGCCGCGCGCCGTTCGGCTGCGGGTAGAGCACCGTGCCGTCGGGCGTGGGGATCCAGCCGTAGTCCTCGATCGCGTCGTCGCGGTGTCTTGTCTGGGTCGGATCGGCGGTGTAGGTGACCTTGACGGTGAAGGAACTGTCCTTGCCGATCGGGGACTTGGGGGTCACTGTCAGCTCGTCGCCCTCGCGCGACGCGGCGGCCGCGGAGCCGTTCACGGTGACCTTGTGCAGGGTGTTGCCGCCGAAGTCCAGGTTGAAGCGGGACAGCGCCTGGGTGGACCGCGCCTTGATCGTCGTCGTCGCCTCGAAGGGGGTCTTCGGCGCCTGCCAGTCGAAGTCCAGGTAGTAGCGCTCCACCCGGTAGCCGCCGTTCCCGTCCAGCGGGAACATAGGGTCGCCGAGACCGGGCGCACCCGGTGACGGCTTCTCGGCGGCGGCCGGAGCGGCCTGCGAGACGGGGGCGGTGAGGGCGATCGTCGCGGTGATCGCGGCGGCGAGGGCGAGCCGCGCCCCGCGGCGGGTCGTCGTCCGGTTCGTGCTCATCGGAAACCTCTCGGTCGTACGGTGCACGGGCGAACGGACGGGGGAGATGCCCCGCCGTCCGTACTTAGACGCGCAGCGTCACGTCCTAGTTGTGGGGTGACCAAGGTCTCTCCCTGAAGAGCGCATCCGGCTGGCAAGGTGGAGGGGTCCCGCGGGGTGGAGTCAGGACCGGGACCTCGTGGGGGAGCCCTGTCAGCCGAACGTCAGTGAGAACGACATGACCGCGACCTCTGCCACCGCCGTCCGCGCGAAGGCCCGCACCGGCGGCCCCAAGGACGACGGGCCGAACCTGCTGGAGCACTTCGCGGGCTGGACCCTCGTCGTCGTCCTCGCGATGCTCGTCACGCAGACCGGTCTGCTGTGACGCCGCTCTCCTGACCGCCGTCGGCCTCGTCGAGGCCGGCCCGCCAGTGCCGCCCCGGCACGCCCACCAGGCCGTACAGCCAGCGCACCGGCGAGCGCCCGTGCAGCAGCGTGAGGCCCGCCACGACCGCGAACAGCGGCAGTCCGAGCCACCCGCCGACCAGGCGCACCAGTACGCTCGCGAAGAGCGCGCCCACGAAGGGCAGGCCGTACACCCCGGCCGCCGCGATGGCGACGGCGAGCAGGCGCGGCACCTTGCGGTCCGCGTCGGCCCCCGGCAGCGACCAGCCCTCCATGAGCCAGCCGATCTCGGTCACCAGCATGGTGCCGATCACCGCGGCCCCGAAGAGCAGCAGCGCGAGGAACGTCCCGGACGTCACGAAGTCCAGTACGTGGTTGACGACGCTGTCCCGCGGCCAGTCCGCGAAGTCTCCGGCGCCGGACGAGAAGAAGCGCTCGTACCCCTTGCCGTCCCAGCCGTGGATCAGCGTCCCGAACAGCAGGAAGTACCCTCCGACGCACTGCAGGTACGCCCAGTAGCCCGCTCCCACGAGCACCAGACCCTGCGCCACCAGGAACCCGAGGATCGCGGCCACCGGGATCCCGCCCGAGTAGAACAGCACGAACCCCGCCCACACGCCCTCATGGCCGTCCGCCACGTGCATGGTCGCCCAGGACGGGTTCTGCCAGAGCAGGAAGAGGCCCGTCGGCACCATGAGGACGGCGGCGAAGAGGGCCGTGAGCGCCAGATAGGGGTTGGCGGCCCTGCTGCGGGTGCGCGGGCCCTCGCCCGCGTTGATCCGCTCCCACACCTGCAGCTGGCGCCCGGCGGAGAGGGCGAACGTGGCGCCGATCGCGTACGCCCAGAACAGTGCGGCCTGGATCTGGATCATGCCGAGGCCCGCAGGGTGAGTCCGCCCGCCACGATCGAGTCCGAGGTGACCAGGGCCTGCTCCGCGCTCACGTCCGTCATGAAGACGAAGGGCGGCACGACGGGCGGCACCGGCAGCTTGTCGGGCGTGAAGGTCAGACAGAGGATGCCCTCCAGGCACCCCTTGAACTTGGTCAGATAGAGGGTGACCTCGCCGCTCAGGTCCAACGTGTCGGCGCCCAGGGCCAGTTCCTCCTTGCCGTCGCGCGTGGTCAGCCGGTAGTCGGTGAGCGAGGCGGCCTTCATCCGCAGCACCATGACCTTCAGCGGCCCGTCCGCGGTCGGGATCTCCCGGACGCCCGCCAGGAGGAAGCCCTGCGGCGCGAAGAGCGTGGTGGTGACGGTCGGGGGCACGCGCGGCGCCACGATCGGGTCCGCCGGGGCCGCCTTCGCCGGAACCGCCCGCGCCGGGGCGGCGTGCGCGAGGAGCCCGGCGGCGATCACCACGGGCAGCAGCACGGCCAGCGTCCGGGTGCCCTGCCCGTCGCGCACCCTGGGGAGCGCCGGATCCTCCTCGGCGTCCTGCGGCACCGGCGTCCAGGCGAACCCCATGGCACTGCCCGCGATGCCGAGCAGCATGCCGACGAGGAACCCGCCGAGGTTCGTGGCCGCGAACGAGAGCACGGAGAGGATCAGGGCGTTGACGCTCACATAGTGATGGGTGTGCGGCAGCAGCCACAGGAAGAGACCTGCCACGACCAGGGCGATCCCGATGCCGAGGGCCGCGATCCCGCCCAGCCCCAGGCTGACCAGCACGGTCAGCGGTGAGAGCGGGATCAGGAGCAGCTCGGCGCCGCCCAGGATCAGCAGCAGACCGGCCCAGAACGGCCGGGTGCGCCGCCATCTGCGGACGACCCGGCGCTGGTCGGGGTAGGGCAGCCGCCGGTCGAGCGGTCCGCCGCCGTCCCGGCGAAAGGGCCGTACCCCGCTTCTGCCGCCGCCGGTCAGAAGCACTTCTTGCCGCCGAGGCTGACGTCGACCCGCATGCCCTTGAGCCGGAAGTTGCCGCCCGTCGCGGACCAGGCGTGCGACTTCACGCCGGAGACGGTGATGTCCCCGGCCTGCAGCCCGAACTTGCCCTTCTCGCCCTGGACGCCCGGCACTTCGTCGAGCGTCGAGGCGTCCCGGCCGATCTGCGCGGTGCCGAAGCGGGCGTCGCCGACCAGGTCCTCGCCGTCGATGATGAGGTTGCTCGCGGTGACGTTGCCCGCGTCGCCGCCCGCGGTCAGCTTGAACACGACGGTCCCCACCGGGGTCTTCACCTCGGCGGCCTGGCAGATGTCGGAGAGGGTCGCGTCACCGATCCCGAGGAGCGCCACTGGGTGCCCCTTGCCGTCGATGTCCCGGTCCGTCTGTACGTACGAGGAGAGGCCCTGGCTGGTGAGTTTCCCGGAGGACACCTGGAAGCTGGTGCCGGAGACCGCGAAGGACGCGGCGAGCGCGCCCTCGGCCATCACGGAGGCCATCACGCCGACGGCCAGGACGGCCGGCAGGGCCATCACGGCCGTCTTCTTCCAGGAGGTTCTGCCCTCGCGTAACGCGGTGCGTGCTGCGTTCACTGTCTTCCTCCCGTACGTCGTTCCGCGTCGCCAAGCGTGCGTAAGGGGAGTGCGTGAAGAGCCGCCGGGAGCCGGACCGGCAGGTGGCGCCGTTCTGCCATACTGCGGACGATCCCGAGGCAGTTGGAGACTAGGGCCGGAATTGAATAATAGTCAACAGCGCGGCACCGACCGCTCGGCGGCGCGCCGCGCCGAACTCATCGCCATCGGGCGGAAGTTGTTCGCCGACACGTCCTACGACGCACTGTCGATGGACGACATCGCCAAGCACGCGGGCGTCGCCAAAGGGCTGATCTACTACTACTTCAAGTCGAAGCGCGGCTACTACCTGGCGATCATCGAGGACTCCGTTGCCGACCTGGTGGCCCGGGCCGGGAGCCACGACGACCTGCCGCCGGTGGAGCGGGTGCAGCGCACCGTCGACGGCTACCTGCGCTACGCCGAGCACCACCAGGCGGCGTACCGCACGATCATCAGCGGTGGCGTCGGATTCGACGCCGAGGTGCACGCGATACGGGACGGGGTCCGCGAGGCGCTGATCGGTGCGATCGCCGAGGGGGCGTACGGCCGCAAGGACATCCCGCAGCTGGCGCGCACGGCGCTGATCGGCTGGCTGTGCAGCGTGGAGGGCGTCACGCTGGACTGGATCGGCCGCCAGGGGCTGTCGCGCGAGACGGTCGGCTCGCTCCTGGTGCGGACGCTCGGGGACACGCTGCGGGTGATCGAGGACTTCGAGCCGTCGTATCCGGCGCCCGCGCGGCCCTGACCCGGCGCACGGAAAAGGGGCGGGGGCCGTTGGGCCCCCGCCCCGATCACCGTGCGGACGACGTCAGTTGATGGCCTTGATCAGCTCACCGTTGGACGTGTCCCCGCTGAGCTCCCAGAAGAACGTGCCGCCGAGGTTCTGCTGGTTCTTGTAGTCCATCTTCCCCGCGATGGTCGCCGGGGTGTCGTAGCTCCACCAGTTGTTCCCGCAGTGCGCGTACGCGGTCCCGCCGACGGTGCCGTTGGCCGGGCACTTGGTCTTCAGTTCCTTGTAGTCGTCGATGCCCTGCTCGTACTTGCCCGCGGCCGGTCCGGTCGCGGTGCCGCCGGGCTCCTTCTGCGTGACGCCCGTCCAGCCGCGCCCGTAGAAGCCGATGCCGAGCAGCAGCTTCTCGGACGGGACGCCGAGCCCCTTCAGCTTCTTGATGGTGGCGTCGGAGTTCCAGGACTCCTTCGGGATGCCGTTGTAGGAGGTGAGCGGCGAGTGCGGGGCGGTCGGGCCCTTCGCGTCCCAGGCGCCGAAGAAGTCGTACGTCATGGGGTTGTACCAGTCGACGTACTGGGCCGCGCCCGCGTAGTCGGCGGCATCGATCTTGCCGCCGTCCGCGCCGTCCGCCGGGATCGCCGCGGTGACGAGGTTCTTGTCGCCGAACTTCGAACGGACCGCGGACATCAGGCTCTTGTACGCCTCGCGCCCGCTGGTGTCGCAGGTCAGACCGCAGGCGTTCGGGTACTCCCAGTCGATGTCGATGCCGTCGAAGACATCGGCCCACTTGGAGTTCTCGACCAGGTCGTAGCAGGACTGGGCGAAGGCCGCGGGGTTCTTCGCCGCCTCGGTGAACCCGCCCGACCAGGTCCAGCCGCCGAAGGACCAGAGGACCTTGAGGTCCGGGTGCTTCTTCTTCAGCTTGCGCAGCTGGTTGAAGTTGCCGCGCAGCTCCTGGTCCCAGGTGTCGGCGACGCCGTCCACGGACTGGTCGGCGGTGTAGGCCTTGTCGGTCGCCGCGTAGGCGTCGCCCATCGTGCACTTGCCGCCCTGCACGTTGCCGAAGGCGTAGTTGATGTGCGTCAGCTTGTCGGCGGAGCCGGAGGTGTCGACGTTCTTGACGTGGTAGTTCCGGTCGTAGACACCCCATTCGGTGAAGTAGCCGACGACCTTGGATCCGGCGGCGGCCTTCGTCGCGGTGCCCTTGTCCTGTCCGGCGGCGGCGGTGCCCGCACCGGCCAGCAGACCGGCTCCGAGGACGGCGCAACAGGTGGTGGCGAGGAGCGCCCGGAAGGAGGCGCGGGAGGTGTGCGGTCTGAGCATCTTGACTCCTCGTGGGGGGAAACCGGGAGGGGGGAAGTGGTGCTGTGGACCTGCGGGTGTGACTTGGCATGAACGCGTTCAGACGCTCGGGGGAACAGTAGGAGGACTAGACCAGTGCGGTCAATGGTTCGTACCAATCCGCCAGCCACGAGCGATCTTCAGCTATCTTTCGAGTAAGCGGTCGTTAACTAGTGACGGGTCGCCGCTGATCGGGCATACTCAACGCGCCAGAGCCGCTGGTCAGCTGCTTCCGTGACCCGGGAGGAGACCACGGCTCGGCACGTTTCCCGGCGGCGCCGCCCCACCCAGCGCGGGCGTCCGCCGCAGCCCCACAGGGAGGAGAGCGTCATGCCCGACCACATCACGCAGTCGGTGGAGCGTCAGCTGCCCACGGATGAGGCCAGGGATCTGCTCTCGCTGGTCCGGGACATCGCCCAGCGCGAGATCGCCCCGAAGACGGCAGAGGAAGAGGACGCGGGGCGCTTTCCCCGCGAGGTCTTCACGCTGCTCTCCGAATCCGGCCTGCTCGGCCTGCCGTACGACTCGGAATTCGGCGGCGGTGACCAGCCGTACGAGGTGTATCTCCAGGTCTTGGAGGAGCTCGCCGCCGCGCGCCTGACCGTCGGCCTCGGCGTCAGCGTCCACTCGCTCTCCTGCCACGCGCTCGCCGGTTACGGCACCAAGGAGCAGCAGAACGACCACCTGCCCGCCATGCTCGGCGGCGGCCTTCTCGGCGCGTACTGCCTCTCCGAGCCCGCGTCGGGCTCGGACGCCGCGTCGCTGCGCACGAAGGCCGTCCGGGACGGCGACGACTGGGTCATCAGCGGCACCAAGGCCTGGATCACGCACGGCGGCGTCGCCGATTTCTACACCGTGCTCGCCCGCACGGGCGGCGAGGGTGCCCGCGGCGTCACGGCCTTCCTGGTGCCGGGCGACGCGGAGGGGCTGAGCGCCGCGGTGCCCGAGAAGAAGATGGGCATGAAGGGCTCGCCCACCGCCCAGATCAACTTCGACGGCGTGCGCATCCCCGACTCCCGGCGCATCGGTGACGAGGGCCAGGGCTTCGCCATCGCGCTCTCCGCGCTCGACTCCGGGCGGCTCGGCATAGCGGCCTGTGCGGTCGGAGTGGCCCAGGCGGCCCTCGACGAGGCCGTCGGGTACGCCACCGAGCGGCGGCAGTTCGGCAGGCCCATCGCGGACTTCCAGGGGCTGCGCTTCATGCTCGCGGACATGGCGACGCAGATCGAGGCGGGCCGGGCGCTCTATCTCTCCGCGGCCAGGCTCCGGGACGCGGGCCGGCCGTTCGCCAAGCAGGCGGCCATGGCCAAGCTGCTGTGCACGGACGCCGCGATGAAGGTGACGACGGACGCCGTGCAGGTCCTCGGGGGGTACGGCTACACCGCGGACTTCCCCGTGGAGCGCCTCATGCGGGAGGCCAAGGTGCTGCAGATCGTCGAGGGCACGAATCAGATCCAGCGCATGGTCATCGCACGTCACCTCGCGGGTCCCGACTCGCGCTGAACTGGCCGTGGTGCACCGGCGGCGCCACGAGCATGGCCCACTCCGGGTCGTGGTGCCCCGGCAGCGTGCGGCCGCGGTCCGCCCAGTGGCGGATCAGGGCGCGGTAGATCGGCGGGTCCTGGAAGTGGGGCTGCTGGTACGGCGGGTGGGGCTGCTGGTAGGTCTGTTGATAGGCCTGGTGCGGCTGCTGGTGCGCGGGCTGCTGATGCACCGGTTGATGGACGTGCTGTTGTACGTGCTGCTGTGTGTGCTGTTGTACGTGCTGGAGTGGAGCCTGGTGTTGCGGGGGCTCCTGGGGCCTGTGGGGAACCGATTCTGCGGAGGCGGGCACCGTCACCAGGGTGCGTCGCCGACGCCCGGTGGGGAAGTGTGCCGGGCCCGTGTCCGCGGCCATGTCCGTAGGAGTCATGCAAGGGCAACGCCCGCCGCCGCACGGAAGTCACCGCCTCGAAGAATCGAGCGTCTGTTCCTGACCCGCCCGCAGGCATGGGCGCCGCCGCACACGGCCTGACGCGTCTCTGGCTCCGTCCCGCGAACTGACGTACCGTCAACTCCGCGCCGGAGGTCCCGCCCGCCTCCGCCACCCTGAACTGCCGTGCATCCAGGGAGGTTTGCCGTGGCAGACGACCGTCCGGTCCCGCTCGACGAGTACCCCGTGCACCAGGTCCCCCTCTCGATGAAGCATGTCGCGACGGGCGACCGCAACGCCTACGACCGATGCATCTTCCACCTCTTCGACCACCAGGGCCGCGCCCTGCTCATCCTCGGGCTCGGCGTCTATCCGAACACCGGTGTCATCGACGCGTACGCCACCCTGCGCATCGGGGACACGCTCCACGCCGTACGCGCCTCGGACGCCCTCGGCGAGGACCGGATGAACCTGGGCGTCGGCCCGCTGCGGATCACCGTCGACGAACCCCTGCGCCGCATCCGTCTCACCTGTGCCGCCGACCCGGACGACCCCTCGTCCCTCTCGTACGACCTGACCTGGACCGCCGACTTCCCCGCCCTGTGGGAGCCGCACCACATCCAGCGCCGCGGCGACCGGCTCTCGCTCGAAGGGCGCCGCTTCGTGCAGGCGGGCCGTCCCGCCGGAGTGATCCGTGCGGGCGGTGAGGAGATCACCGTGACGGCGGGGGAGTGGACCGCGACCCGCGACCGCAGCTGGGGCGTGCGGCCCATCCCCGGCGAGGAACGCGGGCGCCTGGAGGAGGAGTTCGCCACCGAGGGCTTCCACTGGATCTGGTGCCCGGTCCACTTCGACGACCGGTTCCTCATGGTCATCGCCCAGGAGGACGCGGACGGATACCGCACCCTCAACGACGCCACCCTCGTCCGCCCCGACAGGCGCGACCGCCAGCTCGGCTGGCCCCGCACCGACATCACCTACCGCTCCGGCACCCGCCACCCCGAGCGCGCCGTCATCCACCTCACCGACCCCGACGGACACAAGCCCCTGGAGATCGGCGTGCAGGTGCTCGCCTCGCTGCCGCTGGCCGTGGGCGCCGGATATCCGCCCGCCGACGACTGGCAGCACGGCACCTGGCGCGGCCGCGACTGGACCGACCGCCGGAGCTACGACCTGTCGGACCCCGCTGCCCACCCCCTGGCCGCGTACGGCGTCATCGACCACGCCGCACGCTTCACCCTCGAAGGCCGGACCGGCTACGGCATCTTCGAGCACGGCAGCTTCGGCCGCCACGACCCGAGCGGTTTCACCGGATTCGACTCCGTGGCGCCCTGAGGGCACGGCCCCGAGGAAGGAGTACCGACATGGCAACGGCACCCCGCCCCCGCACCACCACGCGCGACCCGGAAGACCTCGCCCGCCGTCTCAGCACCTGGCTCGACACCCGGCTGCCCGGCGCCAAGGCCGCCGACGTGACCGTGCCCGAGTCCAACGGCATGTCCAGCGAGACCCTGCTCTTCACCGTCGAACACCCCGAACCGCCGCTCAGGAACTGCGCGTTGCGGGTGGCCGCCGACCCGGCGGCGTACACGATCTTCCCCGTCTACGACATGCCGCGTCAGTACCGCACGATGCGGCTCGTCGCCGAACACACCGACCTGCCGGTCCCGCGGGTGCTGTGGCTGGAGGAGGACCCGGGCCCGCTCGGGGCGCCCTTCTTCGTCATGGAGCGGGTCGAGGGACGCGTCCCGCCGGACGTCATGCCCTATACGTACGAGGGCAATTGGCTCTACGAAGCGACCGACGCCGAGCGCGCACGCCTCGAAGAGGCCTCGGTCCGCGTCGTCGCCCGGCTGCACGACCAAGTACCGCCCGGGGCGGCGGAGTTCCTCGCGCTGCCCGGCGAGGGCAGCCCGCTGCGGCGCCACGTCGAGGCCCAACGCGCCTACTACGCATGGGTGGTGGACGGGCTGCCCCGCTCACCCGTCATCGAGAGCGCCTTCGACCGCCTCGCGGAGATGTGGCCCAGAGACGAGGGCGACGCCGTGCTCAACTGGGGTGACGCACGCATCGGGAACATCATCTACGACGGCTTCGAACCCGCGGCCGTCCTGGACTGGGAGATGGCGGCGCTCGCCCCGCGCGAGGTGGACCTCGGCTGGACGGTCTACCTCCACCGCTTCTTCCAGGACCTGACGGTGAGCTTCGGCCAGCCGGGGCTGCCGGAGTTCCAGCGCCGCGACCGCGTCGAGGCGACGTACGCCCGGCTCACCGGGCACACACCGCGGGACATGGACTTCTACACGCTGTACGCGGCGCTGCGGCACGCGATCGTCATGCTGCGCGTCGCCTACCGGCAGGTGCACTTCGGTGAGGCACCGGTGCCCGCGAGCACGGAGGCCGCGGACACGCTGATCCTGCACCACGACAGCCTGGCCGCCATGGTGCAGGGCACCTACTGGTGAATCAGGCGGCGGGCCGGTGCTGTTGCGGAACCCGGAACGGACGCGAGCCCGGACCGCCCACGTGCGAGAAGGGCTGCGTCCGCCAGTCGAGCCCCTGAGGGAGCGTCAACAGCAGCGCCGTGTCCTGCTCCTGGGCCTCCATCGTCTCGTCGGCGGGCGCGGCGTCGGCGGCCGCCCGGCCGGTGCCCGCGCAGACCGTCAGCCCGAACGGGTTCCACGGCGTGGCGCACAGCGCGTGCTCGGGCAGCACGTCCTCGTCCGCGAGGAGCGCGATGGGCTGCCCGCAGTCGGGGCAGTTCACCCGGTACATCTCAAAAGTGTCGTAGGAGTCGAGAAAGGCGTCGGCCGGTTCGACGCCCTCCGGCTCGGGCTCGGCGGCCGGCTGCTGCTTGGCGCGGGCAGACCGGCCGGGGCGCTTCAAGTTCTGCATGGGAATCTCCCCCTCGGGTGGGCCGAAAAGGCAACTGCGGCCTCGACCACAGCAAGCACTTCCCGTCCCGTCGTAGAGGTAATCGTTGCATCCCGTCGGACACGGGCACAGCGGTGTGGCATTCGTCACATGCCAAATAAAGTTGCCCTCGAGCGGGGAGACGAGTCGGCTATCCGTGGGGATCAAGAGCCCTGTAGGTTCGGCGCATGGAGGAGCTGGACCGACAGATCGTGGAGCTGCTCGTCAAGGACGGGCGGATGAGCTACACCGACCTGGGCAAGGCCACGGGCCTGTCCACGTCTGCCGTGCACCAGCGGGTGCGCAGGCTGGAGCAGCGGGGTGTCATCCGAGGCTATGCCGCGGTCGTCGACCCGGAGGCCGTCGGGCTGCCGCTCACGGCTTTCATCTCGGTGAAACCGTTCGACCCCAGCGCCCCCGACGACATCGCCGAACGGCTCGCGGGCGTCCCGGAGATCGAGGCGTGCCACAGCGTCGCAGGCGACGAGAACTACATCCTCAAGGTCCGCGTCGCCACCCCGCTTGAGCTCGAGCACCTGCTCAGCCGGTTGCGGGCGCTCGCCGGTGTCTCCACGCGCACGACGGTCGTCCTCTCCACTCCGTACGAGGCGCGCCCGCCCCAGGTGTGACCCCCGCGTCGGCCGACCGCCGACAGGGGCGAGACTGGTCCCATGAGCCAGAGCACCGCCCCCGGGAACGACCCCCAGGATCCACTGAACCACCGCACCGTGCTGCTGCGCGGCGGCGACATCCACAGCCCCGCCGATCCGTTCGCCACCGCAATGGTCGTCGAGCGCGGACATGTCGCCTGGGTCGGCTCCGAGGGCGCCGCCGACTCCTTCGCCAGCGGCGTCGACGACGTGGTCGACCTCGAAGGAGCCCTGGTCACCCCGGCGTTCACGGACGCCCATGTGCACACCACGGCGACCGGCCTCGCGCTGACGGGGCTGGACCTCACCGGAGCCCGCTCGCTGCCCGACGCGCTCGTTCTCGTACGCGAACACGCCGCCGCGCGACCGCACGACACCGTCCTCCTCGGCCACGGCTGGGACGCGGCCCGCTGGTCCGGCGGCCATCCGCCCACGCGCGCGGAGCTCGACGAGGCGACGGGCGGCAGGCCCCTGTACCTCTCGCGCATCGACGTCCACTCGGCCGTGGTCACCACCGCACTGCTCGACCTGGTGCCCGGCGTCACCGAGCGCGCGGGCTTCCACCCGGACGCCCCGCTGACCGCCGACGCCCACCACGGGGTGCGCGCCGCCGCCCTCGGCGCGATCACCCCGCAGCAGCGCACGGAGGCCCAGCGCGCCGCGCTCCGGCACGCCGCCTCGCTCGGCATCGGCTCCGTCCACGAGTGCGCGGGCCCCGAGATCTCCGACGAGGACGACTTCACCGGGCTGCTGCGGCTCGCCGCCGAGGAGCCTGGCCCGCGCGTCGTCGGCTACTGGGCCGAGCGTGACGTGCGGCGCGCGAAGGAACTCGGCGCGGTCGGCGCCGCGGGTGACCTCTTCGTCGACGGCGCCCTCGGCTCGCACACCGCCTGCCTCCACGAGCCGTACGCCGACGCGTCCCACACCGGCACCGCCTACCTGGACGCCGCGGCCATCGCCGCCCATGTCGTGGAATGCACGGAGGAAGGCCTCCAGGCGGGCTTCCACGCCATCGGGGACGCCGCGGTGGCCTCCGTGGTCGACGGCATGCGCCGAGCCGCGGAGAAGCTCGGTCCGGCCCGCGTCCGCGCCGCGCGGCACCGCGTCGAGCACGCCGAGATGCTCACGCCGGAGACGATCGCCGCCTTCGCCGAGTTCGGCCTCACCGCGTCCGTCCAGCCCGCCTTCGACGCGCTGTGGGGCGGTGAGGACGGCATGTACGTCCAGCGCCTCGGCGCCGAGCGGGCCCGCACCCTGAATCCGTACGCGGCCCTCCTGCGCGCCGGTGTGCCCCTCGCCTTCGGCTCCGACAGCCCCGTCACACCGCTCGACCCCTGGGGCACCGTCCGTGCCGCCGCCTTCCACCGCACGCCCGAGCACCGGGTCTCCGTGCGGGCGGCGTTCACCGCGCACACCCGCGGCGGCTGGCGGGCCGTCGGCCGCGACGACGCGGGCGTCCTGGTGCCGGGCGCGCCCGCCGATTACGCCGTGTGGCGCACCTCCGATCTGGTGGTACAGGCCCCGGACGACCGCGTGGCCCGCTGGTCGACCGACCCGAGGTCCGGCACGCCCGGCCTGCCGGACCTCTCGCCGGGCGCCGAACTCCCCGTGTGCCTGCGCACCGTGGTGGCCGGAAGGCCCGTGTTCGTGGGGCCGGACGAGTGATGTCCCGGCGGTGCGTGCCGCGGATCATGGCCGGTCACGGCGTCGCACGACCTGGGAATCCTGGGCACTGACCTGGCGGTCCGTTAAGTCGGCGCAGCTCAGCGGGGTATTGACAGAGAGCCGCCGTGGGCCGGTAGGTTCGGCCGGGTCCACCACAGGACGTCCGACCGGCGAACCTCCACGCAGTCTCGAACGCCGCTGGGTCACGGGTGGTGTGCCACACCGGCGCACCACCACTGGGAGCCAGGTCCAGCGCCCGGGACGCGGAGGCGAGGGAACGTATCAGCCGAATCGGCAGGTGTGACCCGGGTCGGGCCCGGACGCTCAGTAGACAACGGCTTTCGGTCGATCCGCAGCCAGCGGGTCCCAGGTCGGCCCGAAGGGCGCCGGGCCCCGATCCGCAGTACGTCCCGTGCCGTCGCAGCGGCGCAGGCAGCGGCCATTAAGGTGGTCCTCTGCGTACGAACGAAGGGGCAGTAGTGAACGACGGCGGCGGGGTCTCCGAAGCAGGGGACCAGGGGAGGCAGTTCGGCTCGCTCGGCACGGCCTTGGTGATCATTCCGACCTACAACGAGGCGGAGAACATCCAGTCCATCGTCGGCCGGGTGCGTGCCTCCGTGCCGGACGCGCACATCCTGGTCGCCGACGACAACAGCCCCGACGGCACCGGCAAGATCGCCGATGAGCTCGCGGCCGAGGACGAGCAGGTCCACGTGCTGCACCGCAAGGGCAAGGAAGGGCTCGGCGCGGCCTATCTCGCGGGCTTCCGCTGGGGCCTCGACAACGACTACGGCGTGCTCGTCGAGATGGACGCGGACGGCTCCCACCAGCCGGAGGAGCTGCCCCGGCTGCTCACCGCCCTGAAGGGCGCCGACCTCGTGCTCGGCTCGCGCTGGGTGCCGGGCGGGCGGGTCGTCAACTGGCCCAAGCACCGCGAGTTCATCTCCCGCGGCGGCAGCACCTACTCCCGGCTCCTGCTCGACGTGCCGATCCGCGACGTGACGGGCGGCTACCGTGCCTTCCGCCGCGAGACCCTCGAAGGCCTCGGACTCGGCGAGGTCGAGTCGCAGGGGTACTGCTTCCAGGTCGACCTGGCGCGCCGCGCGGTCAAGGCGGGCTATCACGTCGTCGAGGTGCCCATCACCTTCGTCGAGCGGGAGCTCGGCGACAGCAAGATGAGCCAGAACATCGTCGTCGAGGCGCTGTGGCGGGTCACCGCCTGGGGCGTCGGCGAGCGCGTCGGCAAGGTCATCGGGCGCAAGCAGCCCTGAGAGCCTGTGTCACAACCCCGGCAGGCTGAGCGTCGGGCCAGGTCGCGGCGGTCGCTCCGGACGGGCCGACCGCCTTCTTGATCATCCCCTTATGCCGGACTGAGGCGGTCCCAGGCACACTGGGAGCATGACGACTGGCGCACCGCCTCCCATCCGACCCGCCCGGCCCCGGCGCTCCGGGCCCCTGAGGTTCCTGCCGCTCGGGATCGCCGCGTGGCTGGTCCTGGAAATCTGGCTGCTCATCGTCGTGGCGGGAGCCACGAGCGGGTTCGTGGTCTTCCTGCTCCTGGTGGGCGGCCTCGTGCTCGGCTCCGCGGTGATCAAGCGCGCGGGGCGCCGGGCGTTCCGCAAGCTCAGCGAGGCGGTGCAACAGCAGCAGAGCGGCCAGAGCGGTGTGACGCCCGCCCCGGAGGAGACCGGGGGAGGCAGCGCCCTGACGATGCTGGGCGGCCTCCTGATCATCCTGCCGGGGCTCGTCTCGGACGCCCTGGGGCTGATCCTGCTGGTCCCGTCGGTCCAGAAGGCCCTGGGGAAGTATGCGGAGCGGACCTTCGAGCGCAAGGTGCGCGAGTCGACGCCCGGCGGCCTCGGGGACGCCTTCCAGCAGGCACGGATGCACCGCCCGGACGGCAAGGTCGTGCAGGGCGAGGTCATCAGGGACGACGAGCCGCCGATGCGCGGCCAGCGCCCGGACGACCCGCAGCTGCCGCACTGATCCGGACTGAATCGCTCCACACACACCCGCACACGCAAAGGGCCGGGGCCACTGCTCAGCAGTGGCCCCGGCCCTTTTTGTTGCGTTGTGCGGTGTGCCGCAGTATCCGTCGTCAGGCGGACTTGCGGCTGTCACGCGGGTGCACCGCGATGTTCATGGCGCCGGACCGGAGAACCGCGAGACGCTCCTCGAGGACCTCTTCGAGCTCCTCTCGGGTGCGGCGCTCCATGAGCATGTCCCAGTGCGTACGCGCCGGCTTGCCCTTCTTCTCCTCAGGTCCGTCGCCGTCTACGAGGAGTGCCTGGACCCCGCAGACCTTGCACTCCCACTCCGGCGGGATCTCCGCCTCGACCGAGAACGGCATCTCGAAACGATGTCCGTTCTGGCATGCGTACTCCACGGCCTGGCGCGGAGCCAGGTCGATGCCGCGGTCGGTCTCGTAGCTCGTCACTACGAGTCGCGTGCCGCGAAGAGCTCGCTCACTCATGAATCGTGCCTCCCGGGCTTGTCGCCCACAGGACAGGTGTCGCTGTCGTCGTCATCCGGTCAACGTCCGGTCGGCGGTAAAGATTCCCGTTCTGGGTCATGCGTCGCCGTCGTATGCCGCCCCTTGTTGTACCCACCAGTGCCCGGTTTGTCACATCTGGCAGCAGATGTCACCCAGCGTTTCTGAATCTTCAGCTCGCAGTAACGGTCCGCCTGGCAGGCCAAACGCGTACACTACCGGCCTTTGGCTTCAGTTGCTAAATCCGGGTGGGTACGGGATTGCCCGCGTCGCGCACCGCACGCCGCACGGGTACCCGTGCGAGCAGGGCGAATCCCAGCAAAAAGAACGCCACGAGCGACACGATGGCGTCCCGGTAACTGCCCGTGAGCTGGTACGTGAGGCCGAAGATCAACGGTCCCAGCCAGGACACCCCGCGGTCGCTGATCTCGTACGCGGAAAAGTACTCGGCCTCCTTCCCGCGCGGCACCAGGTGCGAGAAGAGCGAGCGGGACAGCGCCTGCGTGCCGCCGAGGACCAGACCGATCCCGGCGGCCAGCACGAAGAACCACGCGGGTGCCCCGGCGGGCAGGAAGTACCCGGCCCCGATCGTCGCCGTCCAGGCCACCAGCGAGCCGAGAATGGTCCGCTTGGCGCCGTACGTCCGGGCGAGTCGTCCCATGGCGAGGGCACCGGCGACCGCGAGCAGCTGCACGAGCAGGACCGCGACGATCAGCGTGGACTGGCCGAGGCCGAGCTCCTCCGAGCCGTATACGGACGCCTGGGAGATCACGGTCTGCACCCCGTCGTTGTAGACGAGGTAGGCGAGCAGGAAGGCGAGCGTGTGGGGGTGGCGGCGCATGTCCCGCACCGTCGCCCGGAGCTGCTGCCACCCTCCCAGGGGCGACGCCCCGGCCTCGGGTGCGGGCGTCCTGCGGTCCCGCAGCCGCTTCAGAGGTACGAGGGTGAAGGCGCCCCACCAGACGCCCGCCGACGCGAGACAGATGCGGACCGAGGTCGCCTCGGAGAGGCCGAAGCTTTCGTGGGCGAGGAACAGGACGAGGTTCGCCACCAGGACGAGGGCGCCCGCCGCGTAGCCGAAGGCCCAGCCGCGCGAGGAGACCGCGTCGCGTTCCTCCGGAGGCGCGATCTGCGGCAGGTAGGAGTTGTAGAGCACCATCGAGACGGCGAGCGAGGCATTGGCGACGATCAAGAGGAAGCCGCCGAGGAGATAGCGCTCCCCGCCGAGGAAGAACATGCCCGCCGTGGCGGCCGACCCCAGATACGCGGAGAGCGCGAGGAGGGGCTTCTTGCGGCCCGTACGGTCGGCGGCCGCTCCCGCCAGCGGCATGACGAACACCGACACGATCACCGAAACGGACACCGTGTAGGCGAAGAAGGAGCCCGCGCGGACCGGGATGCCGAGCGGGTGCACGTATCCGTCGGGATCCGCGGCCGCCTGGGCGATCTCCGTGAGATAGGGCCCGAGGAACACGGTCAGGACGCTCGTCGAATAGACCGAGCACGCCCAGTCGTAGACGTACCAGCCCCGCTGCTCGCGCCGTCGTTCGGCGATGGCTCCGTCGTCGTCCGGTACTGCCTTCACGGTGTCGGTGTTCACCCGTGACCTCGCTGTTCCCCGTGGTGCGACGCGGCCCCGGGGCAGGTCAGACCCAGGTCCCCCGGTCCTTGAGCACCCCGCGCAGCGTCTCGATGTGATCGGAAACTATGCCATCCACGCCCAGGTCGAGGAGGGCGCTCATCCGCTCGGCGTCATTGACCGTCCACACGTGGACCTGCAGCCCGCGCGCGTGGGCGGCGCGCACGAAACGGTGGTCGACCACCCGGATCCCGCCGTGCGTCTCGGGCACCTGGGCGCAGACCGCGGAGCGGCGCAGGGCGGCGGGCACTCCGTAGGACAGCATCCGCAGCGCCGCCACGCCCCGGGTGCCCAGGGAGGTGGCCAGGCGCGGGCCCGCCAGACGCTGGGCCCTGGCCACGCGCGCCTCGGAGAACGAGCCGACACAGACGCGGTCCCAGGAGCCGGTGCGGCGGATCAGGTCGAGCAGCGGAAGGAGCGCGGGCTCCGCCTTCACGTCCACGTTCCAGCGCACGTCCGGGAACGATTCGAGGCACTCCTCGAAGAGGGGCACCGGCTCGCTGCCCGCCACGCGCGCGTGGCGCACCTCGCTCCAGGGGAGGTCGATGATGCGCCCTGCCGCGTCCGTCACCCGGTCCAGCGTCGTGTCGTGGAAGGCGACGAGGCGGCCGTCGGCGGTGGCGTGCACATCGGTCTCGATGTAGCGGTAGCCGAGGTCGACGGCGTGCCGGAAGGCCGCCGCGGTGTTCTCCAGGCCGTCCGCCGCGCCGCCGCGGTGGGCGAGGGCGAGCGGTCCTGGGTGATCGAGGTAGGGGTGGCGTACGCGCGTGGTCACCGCTGCAGTATCGCCTGCTCCGACGGCCCGCCGGAGGCCACGACGCCGCCCGTGGCGGTCGTGGGGATGGCGAATCGGCGCAGGAAGAACTGGGCGAGCGGGCCGATGGACAGGGCGTACAGGACGGTGCCGACCCCCACGGTGCCGCCGAGCGCGAAGCCGGTGGCGACCACCACCACCTCGATCAGCGTCCGCATCAGCCGGATGGAGCGCCCGGTCCGCTGGTGCAGGCCCGTCATCAGGCCGTCCCGGGGGCCGGGGCCGAACGCGGCCGCGATGTAGAGCCCGGTCGCCGCGCCGTTCAGGACGATTCCGAACACCATCACGGGGATGCGGACGGCCCAGCCGTGCGCATCGGGGAGCAGGGCGAGCGAGGCGTCCATCGCCAGGCCGACGACGAAGACATTGGAGACCGTGCCGAGGCCCGGACGCTGCCTGAGCGGGATCCACAGCAGCAGGACCGCGGCGCCCACCAGGATGGATACGACGCCGATCGACAGACCGGTGAGCTCCGCGAGCCCCTGGTGCAGTACGTTCCACGGCTCGAGCCCGAGGCCCGACACCACGAGGAGCGCTGAGCTCACGCCGTACAGGGTGAGGCCCACGTACAGCTGCGTGAGTCTCCGTGGCAGCCGCCGCTTCGTCGCCTCGGGTGTCGTGCCGGACAAGAGGTGCCCCCTGCTGGTGGTGGGTGTGGCCTGACACATGACACTCTGTGGCTTGTACTGAGAAGCCAACCATGGCCAATTCGGGGAAGGTGGACTGGGAATCATGGCTCAGTGGACTTCAGCAATGGGCTCGACGCAGCTCGCCCGCCTCCTCGCCTCCCAGCAGGACCGCCCCGTCGGCACGGGCACGCGCCGCCCACCCGCCTACCGCGCTCTCGCCGACGGCATCCGGCTGCTCGTCCTCGAAGGCCGCGTACCGGTCGCCGCACGCCTGCCCGCCGAGCGCGAACTCGCGGTCGCGCTCGCCGTCAGCCGCACCACTGTCGCCGCCGCCTACGAGGCGCTGCGCTCCGAAGGATTCCTGGAGTCCCGCAGGGGAGCGGGCAGCTGGACCGCCGTCCCCGCCGGAAATCCCCTCCCCGCGCGCGGTCTCGAACCGCTGCCGCCCGAGGCGCTCGGTTCCATGATCGACCTCGGCTGCGCCGCGCTGCCCGCGCCCGAGCCCTGGCTCACCCGCTCCGTCCAGGGCGCCCTCGAAGCGCTCCCGCCGTACGCCCACACGCACGGCGACTACCCCGCGGGGCTGCCCGCCCTGCGCGAAATGCTCGCCGAGCGCTACACCGCGCGCGGGATCCCCACCATGCCCGAACAGATCATGGTGACCACCGGGGCGATGGGCGCCATCGACGCCATCTGCCACCTCTTCGCGGGCCGCGGCGAACGCATCGCCGTCGAGTCGCCGTCTTACGCCAACATCCTCCAGCTGATGCGCGAGGCGGGCGCCCGCCTCGTCCCCGTCGCCATGGCCGAAGGCCTCCAGGGCTGGGACATGGACCGCTGGCGCCAGGTGCTGCGCGACGCCGCGCCCCGGCTCGCGTACGTCGTCGCCGACTTCCACAACCCGACGGGCGCCCTCGCGGGCGAGGACCAGCGCAGGCAACTCGTCGAGGCGGCCCGGTCCGCGGGCACGGTCCTCGTCGTCGACGAGACGATGAGCGAGCTCGGCCTCGACCCGGACCTCACCATGCCGCGCCCGGTCTGCGGCTTCGACCCCGCGGGCTCCACCGTCATCACCGTCGGCTCGGCGAGCAAGGCCTTCTGGGCCGGTATGCGCATCGGCTGGGTGCGGGCCGCCCCCGACGTGATCCGCAGCCTCGTCGCCGCGCGCGCCTACGCCGACCTGGGCACCCCGGTCCTCGAACAGCTCGCCGTGAACTGGCTGCTGAACACCAACGGCTGGCAGGCCGCCGTGGACGTGCGCAGGGAGCAGGCCAGGGAGAACCGCGACGCGCTGGTCGCCGCCGTCCGCCGCGAGCTGCCCGACTGGGAGTTCGAGGTGCCGCGCGGCGGTCTGACCCTGTGGGTGCGCACCGGGGGCGTGTCCGGGTCGCGGCTCGCTGAAGTGGGCGAGCGGGTGGGCGTGCGGGTTCCTTCGGGGCCGCGCTTCGGGGTGGACGGGGCCTTCGAGGGGTACGTGCGGCTGCCGTTCACCGTCGGGGGAGCGGTCGCCGAGGAGGCGGCGGTGCGGCTGGCCGCGGCGGCCCGGCTCGTGGAGACGGGCGTCGGCGCGGCCGCGCAGGCCGCGCACCCCTTCGTCGCCTGACGCCCGTCTCCGTAGAGCTCTCTTCAGAGCTCCCTGGAACTCCGTAGAGGTGCGTCAGCTCTCGGCGGGAACCGGTTCCGCCTCCGTGGCCTCCGGGGCGGTGCCCCCCGCCTCGTCCGGCGGCGTGCTCCGCTCCGGCAGCAGCTCGAGGACGGCCTGCCGGTGCGCCTCACTGGTCGCGTCGTCGTAAGGGTCGGGGGTCGCGGGCACCTGGAGGCGGTGCACCTGGCCCGCGCCCAGCCGGGCGTAGCCACGTCCGGGCGGGACGTCCGACGTGGGCGTCGTGTGGGGCGGGGCGCCGAGGACGTCCTCCAACTGGTCGGCTGTTGCGTACCCGAGCACCACGCGCGCGCGGGTGTGCTGGTGCACGGCGTCGCTCAGCGCGTCCAGGCCGTCCAGCTGATCGGCGACCACGACCGTCACGTTGGCCGCCCTGCCGTGCCGCAGCGGGACCTGCAGCAGCGACTGGGGGTCCTTGCGCCCGTCGGCCGCGGCGAGGTGGCCGAGCGCGCTCGGGCGGTCGAGGAGGATCCACAGGGGGCGCTTGGTGTCCTCCGGCGGCGGGTGGCCCGCCTGCCGCGCGCGGTTCGCCGCGATGAGCCTGCGCTCGGTCTCGTGCGCCGCCCATTCGAGGCTCGCGAGCGCACCCGCGAGCCCGCACTCGATGGCGAGGACCCCGTCACGGCCGGTCAGGCAGGCGTAGTCACCGGTGCCGCTGCCCTCGACGATGAGCACGTCGCCGTACTGCAGCGCCTGGAGGGCGATGGAGCGCAGCAGTGTCGTCGTGCCGCTGCCCGGCTGACCGGCGATCAGCAGGTGCGGCTCGGTGGAGCGGATGCCGGTGCGCCACACGACGGGGGGTACGTCGCGCTGTTCCGCACCGTCGGCCAGCGGCAGGGTGCGCTGGACGCCGGTCTCGTCGGTGAAGCCGAGGACGGTCTCTCCTGGTGCGGTGACGAACCGCTGGGCCGCGATGTCGGTGGGCAGCGGGGCGAGCACCGTGACGGTGAGCTGGTTGCCCTCCTCGTCCCAGGCGAAGTGGTACTCCCGGCCGCGGCCCGCCTTGGCGTGCAGCAACTGCTCGATCCGCGCGCGGGACTCGGCCTCGCCGTCCGTGAAGTACGCGGGATAGCGCACCACGAGCCGGGAGATCCGCCCGGTGTCGTCGAAGTCGTGCTCTACGAAGGCCTTGTCCCATTCGCCGCCGTGCGCGAAGAGCGGGGCGGGGTCCTCGGGGACCGAGAAGTACGGGACGAGTGCTTCGTAGAGGGACTGCAGCCGCTGCACCTGCGCCTCGTCCGGGCCGGTCGGCTCCGGGGCGGTGCGCTCGCGGCCCGTCCATGCCGCCGCCGCCATCAGGGAGATGAGGGCGAGCAGCGGCCCGTAGGGCACGAGCGCCACGACCAGGATCACGGAGGCCACCAGGAACAGCAGCGGCCCGCGCTTGTCCTTGGGGGTGTCGGCCCACCTGCGCCGTCCGGCGGCGGCCAGCCGGCGCAGTCCGCGCGTGATCGTGATCAGCGGATGGAGGACATCCGTGGCGCTGTCGGCCGCCGACCGTGCCAGCTCCCTGCTCCGGGCGATGGATGCGGTGCCGTTGCTCAGAATGCGGGGGAGTGGTCGCCTGGCCACGTCTGTCTCCTGAAGGTGCGTACGAAGGACGGGAACGTCAGAACTTGATCCCGCCGAGGAGGCTCGCCAGGCTCGCGCTGCCGGCCTTGATGCTCGGGGCGATGGCGGTGCCCGCCATGAAGAAGCCGAAGAGGGCGCAGACCAGTGCGTGGGACGCCTTGAGTCCGTCCTTGCGGAAGAAGAGGAAGACGATGATTCCGAGCAGTACGACGCCCGAGATGGAAAGGACCATGACGGTTCTCCTGGTTTGGTGGGGACAGTCACCATGAGTTCTTCCAGGTTCACAGCATGTATCCATACGATAAAAGGTGCAAATGGGTTAATTTCTCAGGATTTCCCTCTAATGGTGGAGCCCAGTTGGACCATGAGAGGCGGGTTCGGGTGGCCTTTGCGCCCCTCCGTGATCTTTGCCTCGGGCGGGCCGGGCCATGTATCCGCGGGGGCAGTACCCTGTCGATTCACTCGTACGGCTGCACAGGCAGCGCACCCAGAAAGGCGGACGTCCCCATGAGCGAAGCCCCCGACCCGGAGGTCGTGGACTTGGCGACCAAGATCTTTGATCTGGCACGCCAGGGCGATGCCGCGGCACTCGCCGCTTATGTGGACGCGGGTGTTCCGGCGAACCTCACGAACGACAGCGGTGACTCGCTGGTGATGCTCGCGGCCTACCACGGGCAGGCCGATGCGGTCCGTGCCCTCGTGGAGCGGGGCGCCGACACCAACCGTGCCAACGACCGTGGGCAGACCCCGCTCGCCGGGGCGGTCTTCAAGGGTGAGGACGCGGTGATCCAGGTCCTCCTGGAGGGCGGCGCGGATCCTGCCGCCGGTACTCCTTCGGCGGTCGACACGGCCAGGATGTTCGGGAAGGCGGAGCTACTGCAGCTGTTCGGGGCCGCCTGAACGGGGTACCTGACCAGCAACAACGGGGGCGCTGGAAATGTGGTCGCGGCGGACCTGACCGCCGGGTCATCATGACGAAGTGATTCACGGACGCGACGGCGGGGCAGATGATGCCGCACCGCGCGGACCGTGAGCGGCCCGCCCCCGGACCTCCCGTCCGGGAACCCCCGGGCCACCGACGAGAGGCAGAGGAAGATGGTCTTCGACAAGCAAAAGACGGCGGGCGGCCCGACGTGTTGGCGCACGGCCAGGTAATGCGTGATTCCCGGTTGCGTCGACGCTTGATGTGAGGCTGTTTCCCATGTTCGATCCGGTCATAGCGCCCAGCGGTACGCTGCTCGGCCTCCTGCAGAGGGGCCGCGGCGACGGCACCCTGCACGCGCTCACCGCACCACGCTCCGAGGCGCTCACCGCCCTCGACCAGTGCGTGCTGAACGATCCACGCCACGACTGGCAGGTGGAGAACCGTTCGTTGTACTACGCCCGGCTCTACCTCGACCTGCACGGTGGGCTCGGCGAGATCGAGCGGCACCTCTTCGATGCCGAGGACGTCTTGCACACGGACGACTCGCGCACCGGACTCGCCCTGGCCGTCCTCGGGCACCTCGCCTCGTACGGCAGGCAGGACGCCCTGGAGCTGCTGCGGAGGTACGCGGCGTTCGGCACCAACTGGGCCTGGGCCCTCGACGAGCTGGCGCTGCGGGACGACGACGCGGGCCTGCGCGCCCTCGCGGTCCCCGTGCTCGCCAGATTCGCCCCCGACGCCGAGGGCGAGGCCGACCTGGCCGCCGCCGTCCGCGACGCCTATGAACCCAGGCCCTGGCGCCTCTGGGAGGAGGACCCCCGCGCCGATATCGGCGCCCGCGTGCGAGCCGCGCGGGAACAGGGTTCCTTCGACCGATGGCAGCGCCAGATGCGGCCCTCGGGGCCACGCCCCGGCTGGAGCGTCCAGGCCGTCTTCGACTGGGCCCAGGAAGGCCTGGAGCGGGGCTCCGTCCTGTACGTGCCCGCGGCCCGCTGCCTGACAGCCGTCGCGGGGCCCGAGGACCGGGCCGAGATCATCGAGGCCGCCCGCAGCGGCTCGGACGGGGCGCGCGGCACCGCTCTGCGCTACCTCGCGGACACCCACGACCCCGAAGTCCTCGACCTCATCGAGTACGCCGCGGAGGGCCCCTCCCAGATCGTGGTGGACGCCGCCACTGAAGCGTTCGAACGGATGCGGAGCGTCGCCGCCGTCGAGCGCGCCCGGCGCTGGGCCTACCGGCCCGACGACCTCGGCGCCGCCGCCGGGCGGATGCTCGCCTGCCGGGGCGGCGCGCAGGACAGCAAGCTGGTCCTGGCCGCACTGCGCGAGGCCGTCCGTGGCGAAGGCCCCGACGCACCGACCCTGTGGACCCTCGTCGACGGCGCGGGACGCCTCGGCATCGCCTGTGCCGCCCCCGTGCTGCGGCACGTCTACAGAGAGACCGCCTCCTCCCACCTCCGCGGCCGCGCCGCCCGTGCGCTGGCCGCCACCGACCCCTCCTTCGCCGCAGGGTTCGCCGTCGAGTGCCTCTGGGACTGCGAGGAGACCACCCGCGAAGTCGCCGCACGGCACGCCGAGACCGGTGACGCCCGCGTCGTCAACCGGCTCCGGAGGCTCGCCTCGGACCCCGCCGAGGAGGACGAGGTACAGACCGCGGTGCGCAGCAGGATCGGCCCGGACGCGGCCGTGTAGCGGGTACGTGCGCGGGTCGCTCCCGTGGTCAGCGCCGCCCGGCGCCGACGAACCGTACGGGCGTGCCCGGCCGGGCCTGGGCCGCCGCCGCGAGGTCGCTCTCGCGGACGACCGCGACCACCGGATAGCCCCCGGTGGTCGGATGGTCGGCCAGGAAGACGACGGGCCTGCCGTCCGGCGGGACCTGCACGGCGCCGAGCACCATGCCCTCACTGGGCAGTTCACCCTCGAACGCCCGCTCAAGAGGGGGTCCCTCGGTGCGCAGCCCGATGCGGTTGCTCGCCGAGGACACCGTGTACGTGCGTGTGGTGAGCGTGTCCAGAGCGGCCGCCGTGAACCAGTCCGCACGCGGCCCGAGCGCCACCCCGAGCACCAGCTCCCGGGGCGGCGCGGGCTGCGGAACGGTGTCCACGCGCGCGTGCGCGGCGCCGGGTCGTCCCAGGGGCAGGACGATGCCGTCCGTCAGCGGCGCCGGGCCGAGGCCGGAGAGCAGGTCCGTGGAGCGGCTGCCGAGCACCGGGTCGACGGCCACACCGCCGTCGAACGCGACGTAGCAACGTACTCCGGAGACGGCCGATCCGATGTGCAGGAGAGCCCCCGCGGGCACCCGCACCGGCGCTCCCCAGGGCGCGGGCCTGCCGTCCACGGTCACCGGGCAGGGCGCTCCGCCGATGGCGACGGTGACGGTTCTGCGTGGACGTACGGCACAGCCGTCGAGCGTGGTCTCCAGGACGGCGGCGTCGGGCGGATTGCCCACCAGGCGGTTGACCAGGCGTGCGGCGGGTGGGTCCAGGGCTCCGGAGCGGGGCACTCCGAGATGGGCGTGCCCGGGGCGCCCGAGGTCCTGCACGGTGGTGAGGGCCCCGGCTCGTACGACGGCGAAGGCGCGGTCGGTCATCGCGACCTCGCTGTCGGGTCCGTCGGTGCCGGATCCGTTGGTGGCGAGTCCGTCGGCGGGGTGTCGGTCACGAACCGGACGCGGACGCCGGGGGAGAGCAGCGCGGCGGGCACGCGCGCGTGGTCCCACAGCACGGCGTCCGTCGAGCCGATCAGCTGCCAGCCGCCGGGCGACGCACGTGGGTAGACGCCCGTGTACGGCCCTGCCAGGGCGACACTGCCCTCGGGGACGCCGGTGCGGGGCGTGGCCCGGCGCGGCACTTCGTAGCGCTCGGGCAGGCCGGTCAGATAGCCGAAGCCGGGCGCGAACCCGCAGAAGGCGACGCGGAATTCGGCGGCCGAGTGGATCCGCGCCACCTCGGGCACGGGGACGCCCCAGTGCGCCGCCACGTCCGCGAGGTCCGGCCCGTCGTACCGCACCGGGATCTCCAGGACCGCCGCCGCGCGCGGGGGCAGCGGCGCGACCTCCCAGCCGGGCAGCTCCGCCCCGACGCGGGCGGGCTCGTCCAGGCCGTCGAGGAGCACCGTACGGGCCGCGGGAACGATCTCCCGTACCCGCAAGGCGCCCGTCGCGCGGCGGCGCAGCAGCTCGGCGTGGAGGGCCTGGGCCTCGGCGCCGTCGGAGAGCTCGACGAGCAGGGCCCGCTCGCCGACCGGCAGGGCCCTCATGCGAAGGCCTCCACCCGGACGCCCGCCGACTCCAGCTCCGCCCGCACCCGGCGGGCCAGACCCACCGCGCCCGGGGTGTCGCCGTGCAGGCACAGCGACCGCGCGCGGACCTCGATCTCGCGGCCCGCGTGGGAGGTGACGACGCCGGACCGGGCCATTCCGACGGACCGTGCGACGACGGCGTCCGCCTCCGTGACGACCGCTCCTTCGCCGGTACGCGGAACCAAAGCGCCCTCGTCGGTGTAGGCGCGGTCCGCGAACGCCTCCGTGACGACCGGGAGTCCGGCCTTTTCCGCCGTCTCCAGGAGGCGTGATCCGGGCAGCCCCAGGAGGGGCAGCGCGGGATCGGCGAGCAGTACGCCGTCGACGACCGCGCGGGCCTGTTCCTCGTCGTGGACGACGCGGTTGTAGAGCGCGCCGTGCGGTTTCACGTACGACACGCGCGCGCCCGCCGCGCGGGCGAACACCTCCAAGGCGCCGATCTGGTACGCCACTTCGGCCGCCAGCTCCGCGGCGGGCACGTCCATCGCGCGCCGCCCGAAACCCGCAAGGTCCCGGTAGGACACCTGGGCCCCGATCCGCACCCCGCGCTCGGCGGCGCGGTCGCACACCCGGCGCATGGTGACCGCGTCCCCGGCGTGGAACCCGCAGGCCACGTTGGCGCTGGTGACGACGGACAGCAACTCCTCGTCGTCGGTCAGGCGCCAGCGGCCGAAGCCCTCGCCGAGGTCGGCGTTGAGATCGATCAGAGGGGCGGTCATGTACGTAGGCCTCCAGTGGTCTCGGCGGTCACAGCACGCGGTACTGCTCGTCCCGGGCGTCGGTGATGAACATCCGGCCCGGCGCGTGCGTGATCGCGAAGGGCGGCCGTGATGCCATCACCGCGGCCTGCGGCGTCACCCCGCACGCCCAGAACACCGGTATGTCGTCCGGTTCGACGGTCACCGCGTCACCGAAGTCGGGGCGGTCCAGGTCCTCGATGCCGAGCGCGCCGGGGTCGCCGCAGTGCACCGGGCTGCCGTGCACCGCAGGCATCAGGGAGCTCTCCCTGATGGCGTCGGCCAGGTGGCGGGGCGGCACGGGACGCATCGACACCACCATGGGGCCGTGCAGGCGGCCCGCGGGGCGGCAGGGGCGAGCGGTCACGTACATCGGGACGTTGCGGCCCTGCTCGATGTGGCGCAGCGGGACGCCGGAGTCGGCGAGCGCCCACTCGAAGGTGAAGCTGCAGCCGATGAGGAACGTCACCAGGTCGTCGCGCCAGCGGCCGACCACGTCCGTGGGCTCGTCGATCAGCCCGCCGTGCTCCCAGACCCGGTAGAGCGGCAGATCGGTGCGGAGATCGGCGCCGGGGGCGAGCGGGGTGGTCCAGGAGCCCGCATCCGTGACATCGAGGACGGGGCAGGGCTTCGGGTTGCGCTGGCAGAACAGGAGCATCTCGTACGCCCAGTCCGCGGGCACGGAGATGAGGTTGGCCTGGGTGTAACCCGCGGCCCACCCTGCGGTGGGGCTCGTGGCGCCCGCGCGGAAGGCGGCGCGCGCCTTCCTGGCGCCGCGGACCACCGGCGCGTCCGGCGCGTCGCGCGTGTCGCGGCTCACTGGAGCTCCCTGCCGCGGGTCTCCGGAAGGCCCAGCAGCGCGAGGACGGCGAGGCCGTAACCGATGGCTCCGAAGACGAGTGCTCCGCCGACGCCCCAACTGTCGGCGAGGAAGCCGACCATGGTGGGGAAGACGGCGCCGACCGCGCGGCCCGTGTTGTACGTGAAGCCCTGTCCCGTGCCGCGGACGGCGGCCGGGTACAGCTCGCTGAGGAACGAGCCGAAGCCGCTGAAGATCGCCGACATACAGAAGCCCAGGGGGAAACCGAGCACAAGGAGAAGGCCGTTGGCGCCGTCCGGGATGTTCGTGTACGCGAGGATGCTGGCTGCGGAGAGGAACGCGAAGAGCGTGATGTTCCGCTTCCTGCCGAGCTTGTCGGTGAGGTAGCCGCCGGTCAGATAGCCGAGGAAGGCGCCGGAGATCAGGAAGGTCAGATAGCCGCCGGTGCCGACGACGGTGAGGCCGCGGTCGCTCTTCAGATACGTGGGCACCCAGGTGGCCAGCGTGTAGTAGCCGCCCTGCACACCGGTGGACAGGAGCACCGCGAAGAACGTGATGCGCAGCAGCCCCGGCTTGAAGATGGCCGTGAACGAGCCCTTGTCCGCGCTCTTGCGCCGCGCCTCGGCGGCCTCGGGCGCGTCGTGCACGTTGCGCCGTACGTAGATAACGAGCAGTGCGGGCAGCGCACCGGTCCAGAACATCACGCGCCAGGCGACGTCCTCGTCCAGGACCTGGAACACCAGGGTGTAGACGATCACCGCGAGCCCCCAGCCCACGGCCCAGGAGCTCTGGATCGCACCCAGGGTGCGGCCGCGGTTCTTGGCGGTGGCGTACTCGGCGACGAGGATCGCGCCGACCGCCCACTCGCCGCCGAACCCGAGCCCCTGGAGGGCGCGGAAGACCAGCAGCGTCTCGTAGTTGGGCGCGAAGCCGCAGGCGACGGTGAAGACGGCGTACGTGACGACCGTGATCATCAGCGCCTTGACGCGGCCGATCCGGTCGGCGACCACCCCCGCGATGGCGCCTCCCACGGCGGAGACGACGAGGGTGACGGTGGTGAACAGCCCGGTCTGGCCGCTGTCGAGGTCGAAGTAGGCCGCGAGCGCCACCATGCTCAGCGGCAGCGTGAAGTAGTCGTAGGAGTCGAGGGCGTAGCCCCCGAAGGCGCCCGCGAAGGCGCGGCGGCCGCGTGGGCCGAGGGCGCGCAGCCAGCCGAACGCGCCGCTGTCGTCGGGGAGTTCGTCCTTGTCGGGACGTGGGTCGACCGGGGCGGCCGTCCGGGGCGGTGGGGTCGTGCTCATGGGCACCTCGCAGGTGAGGGACGGAGGGTGCTGGAGCGGTCATGGAGGGGTTGAGCGGTGAACCGTGCCCGACAACGTAGAGGATCGTTGAACGATCCCTCAATACCCCTGTTGTTTCGTTCTTGCATCTGCGATTGAATCCGGGCATGGCGGAGGGGATGGGTGACGTGAACGGACTGGCCGACGACCGCGCGCTCCTGGGGCGCACCAGTACGGCGGAGCGGGTCTCCGACATCCTGCGGAGCCGCATCGCCGCGGGCTTCTTCCCGCCCGGCACACGGCTCTCCGAGGACAGCATCGGCGGCGCGCTCGGCGTCTCCCGCAACACGCTGCGGGAGGCCTTTCGGCTGCTCACGCACGAGCGGCTGCTCGAGCACCAGCTCAACCGGGGGGTCTTCGTGCGGATGCTCACCGATGAGGACGTAGTGGACATCTACCGCACGCGCTCCCTCGTCGAATGCGCGGTCGTACGCGGGCTCGGCGAACCGCCGTACGCAGTGGAGGGACTCGCCGACGCCGTCTCGGACGGGCGCCGGGCCGCGCGCGCCGGTGACTGGAAGGGCGTGTCCACCGCCAACATCGACTTCCACCGGGAACTCGTCGCCCTCGCCGGGAGCGACCGCACCGACGAGCTGATGCGCAGCGTCTTCGCCGAACTGCGGCTCGCCTTCCACGTGGTGGACGACCCCCGGCGGCTCCACGAGCCCTACATCGCACGCAACCTGCAGCTCCTGGAAGCACTCCAGGAAGGCCGCCGTGACGACGCCGAGGCGCTGCTCGTCGAGTATCTGGACGACTCGCGCCGCCGGGTCGTCGACGCGTACGGTCGGCGCGGCGCGGAGGGCGGGACGAGCGAGCGGGGCGGCGGCCGGGCGGTCGGGCCGAGCGACGGCTGAGCGGGTCGGACGGGGCGAGCGGGGCCCTCGCGGGGCGCTGTCAGATCTGCGCCGTTTCGACCGTTGTCAGACCGAGGATCTAGTCTGTGCACCGTGACTTCGCCTGCCGTTACGGACACCGCTCCGCCCCAGCTCAGCGCGGGGCCGCGGCCCGCTCTGGGCCCGGCCGCCGACGAGGGCCTGGCGCGCCGCCTGCGCGCCCTGGCCTGCACGGCTCCGCTGCACGACCTCGATGTGCGCAAGGCCAACCTCGCGGGCGAGTATTCGGTGTACGCGATGGCGGAGGTGGCCCTGTCCGCCATCGACCTCGTCACGCTGAACATGGACTTCGACACCGGCGCCGACCACGAGCAGATCGTCGTGCGGCTGCTCCCGCGCGTCGCCGCCCAGGCACCCGCGCGCCCGGCCGCCGAGCACGAGCGCGTGGCCCGCTGGGTCCTGGAAAACCTGATCAACGTCGGCAGCGTCGACCGCGGCTTCCGCGCGGTTTACGGCACTTTCGCCCCCGACGGGACGTATGTCCGTAGGGACTACGACTTCAAGCTCCTCGAAGAGGTCCCCGGCTACGGCGGCAGTGTCTATCTGCGCACGACCGACGAAGCGGTCAACGTCCTGGTCGGCGCCCTGGACACCGACGTCACCAGCGCCCAGATCGCCGCCGAGGTGAAGCTGGAGGTCCTGATCAGCCGGGGCAGGCTCGCCGACGCCCAGCTCGCCGCCGAGCAGGCGCGCTACCGCACCGTGCAGTACTCGGAAACCCTGCGCAAGGCCCTCGATGCGACCCGGCGCAACGTCCGCGCGGTGGACTGGCTCCAGGCTGTCCCCGACATGATCGCCGAAGCGCTCGACCACGTCGCCGACCGGTATCGCCACGAGAACGCCATCCTGACCAACATCCGCAAGGCCCGCGACGAGTCCGAGGACCCCGAGCAGAAGCGCCGCGCCGCCGAGCTGGTCGACATCGTCAAGGACTGCATCCGCCGCCACACCCAGCTGCAGTCCCGCCTCCTGGAAGCCGGGCCGCTGTTCCGCGCCGAACAGGACCGGCAGGCCTTCGCCACCCCCACCGCCCGCTCGGGCCTCGATCTCTACGGCCAGTTGGTCGCCCCCCTCCTGCCGCTCCCCGCCGAGCAGGCGATCCGCGTGACGGACGCCTTCTTCGCGCGCGGCACCGGACTGCGCACGCCCGTGTCCGTCCGCGTCGGCGACCTCGTCGACATACTGCTGACGCCGCCGGTGGAGCGCGAGCACCTCGGCGCGGAGATGCCCGAGCCCGACCTCATCGCCACCCCGGACGACAGCCGCTTCAGCGAGGAGCAGCTCGCCAGCGCCATGGAGCTGCTCGACCTGCCGTCCGACGCGCCGCGCAGGCTCTCCGGACTGCTTGCCGACGCCCGGCGCCGCGACCCCGAACTGCCCTACCTGGTCGCCCTGCTCGCCGTGCACGCGGCCAGCCCGCCGGTCGGCACCGCCTACCGCCAGGGCGAGGAGAAGCTCCTCTTCGCGGTGGACGACGGCACCCAGCTCGACGACGAGGAGTTCGGCGGCGCCGACCTCGTCGTCGGCACGGCACTCCTGGACGCCGTCGGCATGGCGGCCGACCGGACGGAGGCGGCATGACCGAGTCCGCCCACTCCACGTACCGACCCAGAGACTTCCCGCACCACCCCGACAAGGAGCACACGCCGTGACCGACCACCCCGCAGAGCACGCCGCGTGGGGCGAGCCGGACTCCACGGCGGCGCCCGCCGCCCCCGCGCCCGTCACCCCGGCCGACGCCGCCGACGCCGCACGGCTCGTCGCCTTCGGCCTGCAGCCCAAGCTGCAGCCCGCCCGCGACCAGGAGTACGCGGAACTGCTCCGCCGCTACCGCGAGGACCCGCCCTTCGCCCGGCTCGCCGACGCCGTCGCCACCGGACTCGGGCTCGTCGTCCTCGAGGTGTCCCCGCGCGCGGGCATGGCCGTGACCGCCGCGGAGGACTCCGTCTTCGCCGTCCGCATGGGTGACTACGCCCGCCGCGCGGCCACCGACTCCACCGACCGCTTCCTGCACGGCCTCGCGCACCTCGCCATCGCCGCCATGGCGTTCCCGCGCCCCGAGGACCTCGCCGACGACGGATACATCGGCCGGGTCACGGTCAACGGCGTCGACGCGTTCGTGCGCCAGGCCTGCCACCGCCTGGAGGAGCGCGCCGACGAACAGGGCGAGAACACCGACCCCGCCACCGACGCCCCGGGCCTCGAAGCCGCGTGGCGGATCTGGGCCCGCCGCAGCTCGACCGGCGCCACCAAGGACGCCCGCCGCCTCGCCGGATCCACCACCGGCATCGTCGGCAAGGCCGCCGCCTTCCTCACCGAATCCGGCTTCCTGCAGCGCACGGGCGACGACTCCGGAGGGACGTACCGCACCACGGCCCGCTACCAGCTCCAGGTCCGCGACATGGCGGGCACCGCGGCCATGGCGGAGCTCCTTGAGCTCGGCGTCGTCCCCGTCACGGACGGTTCCGCGACGCTGCTGCCGCCCGAAGAGACCGACGACCTGGAGCTGGCCGCCGACGCGGGGCTGCCGTTCCACTCCTGACGCCGAGCCACCCCACCCCCCACTTCCTTGCCGTTCCGCACGACTTACGACGAGAGTCCGCCGCCATGTACGAGCTGTCCCGGGTCCGCCTCTACTCCATCGGGCCGGCCGGTGCGCGCTATGCCGACACCGTGCTCGACCTGCGCGGCGTCGGCGCGGAGGTGCCCGACCCCGCGCCCACCCAGGCGGAGTTCTTCGAGGACGAGCCGGTCGGCCCGCCGCGCCGCCCCGCGCCCGCGGGCGTGCTCTTCCTGGAGAACGGCGGCGGCAAGTCCGTCCTGCTCAAGCTGATCTTCTCGGTGATGCTGCCCGGTCACCGGAACACGCTCGGCGGCGCCAGCTCCGGCGTGCTGCGCAAGTTCCTGCTCGCCGACGACTGCGGGCACGTCGCCCTGGAGTGGCAGCACACCCTGACCGGCGAGTGCGTCGTCGTCGGCAAGGTCAGCGAGTGGCGGGGGCGGCAGGTCTCCAACGACCCGCGGAAGTTCGCCGAGGCCTGGTACTCCTTCCGGCCGGGACCCGGCCTGAGCCTGGACTCGCTGCCCGTCGCCGAGTCCACCGCCGTGCGGCCGTCGGCGGAGGGCGCGTCCGGCGCCCAGGGGCGGCGGCGCACCATGAAGGGCTTCCGCGACGCCATGACCGATGCGGTCAAGGCGTACCCGCACCTCGAAGTGCACTGGGAAGAGATCCACGACCGCTGGAACGAACACCTCGGTGACCTCGGGCTCGACCCGGAACTCTTCCGCTACCAGCGGGAGATGAATGCCGACGAGGGCGAGGCCGCGGGCCTGTTCGCCGTCAAGAAGGACTCCGACTTCACCGACCTGCTGCTGCGCGCCGTCACCGACACGCGCGACACGGACGGCCTCGCCGACCTTGTCCACGGCTTCGGCAACAAGCTCGGCCGCCGCGCCGAGCTGATGGCCGAACGGGACTTCACCGCAGGCTCCGTCGACCTGCTCGGACGCATCGTCGACGCCGCCGAGACCCGGGCACGCGCGCGTGACGTGCACGCGGGCGCCGAGCGCCGCACCCGGACCCTGGCGCGCAGGCTCTCCGCGCGCGCCGCCGAGGAGCGGGGGCGCGTCGCCGACCTGGCCGAACAGGTCACCGCCGCGGCCCACACCGTGACCGCGGCCGAGCAGGCCCGCGGCAAGAGCGCCCTGATCTCCGCCGAACTGGCCTACCGGCACGCCTCCCTGGCGCTCACCGTCGCCGAGAAGGCCGCCGCAGCCCAGCGCCGCGAGCTTGCCGACGCCCGCACCCTGCACTCCGCCTGGCAGGCCGCCGAGGCCGTCCTGAGGCACCGCGCCGCCGCCGACCGCTCCGCGCGCGTGGCCGTCGCCATCCGTGAGGCCGAGCGCGACGCGGCGCCCGCGCTCGCCGCCCGCGCGAAGGCCGCGTCCGACCTCGTCCGCGCCCTGCACACCGCCGCCGAAGGCGCGGAGAACCTCGCCAACGAAGAGGAGGAGCGCTCCGCCGCCCTCCAGGAGACCGGCGAGGCCGCACACCGCGACGCCACCGCCGCCGCCACCGAGGCCCAGCGCGCCCGCAGCGAGGCGGGACACCTGAAGCAGCGCCTCAGCGAGGTCGAGCAGGAGACCGCGGAGGCCGTCCGCGCGGGCTGGCTCGACGACACCGCGCCCGACGCCGACCCGGCCCGCGCCGCCCTCGCCGCGAGCGACGCGGAGAAGACAACCGTCGCCGCGTGGGACACCGCCCGCGAGGCCGCGGGCCGGGCCACCGACCAGGCCAAGGAGACGGCCGCCACGGAGGCCCGCGCCGAGCTGACCGCCGCCCGCGCCGCCGACGCCGCGACCGCCGCCGAGGCCGCCCACGACGCGGAGCGCCGCGCCGCCGAGTCCATCGCCCAGGACGAGCGGCTCGCCGAACTGCTCAGCCTGCCGAGCGGGAGCGGCGGGGTGCCGCTGCCCCGGCAGGGAGCCGACGCCGCCGCGGAAGGCGCCGTCACCGAAGGCGCCCTGACCGCAGGCGCCCTCTCCGTGGAGGAGCTTGACCGCTCCGCGGACGACCTGCGTGCCCTCCTCGACGAAGGCGTCGCCTCCGCCGAGCGGCAGCTCTTCGACCTGCGCACCGCGGCCGCCGACGACTCCCGCATCCTCGGCGCCCTCGGCGACGGCGGACTGCTGCCGCCGGGACCCGACGTCCTCGCCACCGTGGAGTTCCTCGGCGAGCACGGCATCCCCGCCCTGCCCGGCTGGCGCTACCTCGCCCAGGCCGTCGACCCCGCCGACCACGCGCGCGTGCTCGCCGCCCGCCCCGAGCTCGTCGACGGCGTGGTCATCACCGACCCGGACACGCACGCCCGCGCCCGCGACGCCCTCGCCGACGCCGCGCTGCTGCCCCGCTCCGCCGTCGCGGTGGGTACCGCCGCCGCCCTCCTCGCGCCCACCCCGGGCGAGCAGGCGGCGGACACCGGCGTGTTCCTCGTACCGCCGAACCCCGCCATGCACGACGAGCACGCAGCCGACGAGGAGCGGCAGGCGCTGCGCGCCCGCGCCGCGCGGCGGGACGAGGAGATCCGCGCGCTCGCCGTCCGCCTCGCCAAGGACCGTGAGCTCGCCGCCCGCCTCGCCTCCTGGCGCACCGGCTGCCCCAGCGGCCGCCTCGTCGAGCTCGCCGCCACCGCCGAGGAGGCGCGTGCCTTCGCCGAGGAGGCAGAGGCCGAGCTCACCGAGGCCCGCACCGCGCGCGCCGAGGCCGACGAGGCCGCGAGCGAGGCGGCACGCGTGCGTGACGAGCGCCAGGAGGCCGCCCAGCGAGCCCGACGTGCCGCCGACGCGCTCGCGGGCCTGGCCTTCCGGCTCCGTGAGCGGGCGGGCTGGCAGGCCAAGCTGCGCGAACTGGCCGACGACGCCGTGGAGTCCGAGGCCCGCGCCCAGACCTGCCTCGACCGGGCCCGCGCCGCCGACGAGGACCGCCGCGCCGCCCAGCGCGCCGCCGACGACGCCCGCCGCACCGCCCGCGCGCTGCGCGCCGAGCGCGCCGAGATCGCGGGCGCCCCCGAGGACGTGCCGGAGGAGAGCGAGGCCCCCAAGTCGTCGCTCCCCGCCCTGCGCGAGGCCTACCGCGCGGCGTCCCAGCTCTACGAGAAGGTGGGGGTCGGCGCCGACCTCCGCGCCGAGCAGGCCCGCGCCGAGAGCGACGAGAGCGCCGCCCTCGCCGAGCTCGACCGGCTCAGCAACAAGGTCCGCACCCGCGCTGCCCTGCTCCTCGAAGGCACCGACGGCTCCGACGGCCCCTCCCGACAGGCCGCCGCCGCACGCGCGGAGGCCCAGGTCCAGCTGATCGAGGCCCGCGCGTCCACCGCCAGCGAACAGCTCGGCCGACTGCGCGGCGAGGCCGAGCGGCACGCACCCGAGGACGGCGACGCCCACACCGAGCTCCCCGAAGAGCTCGTCCCCGCCGACGCGGAGCAGGCCCAGACGCTCCTGCGCACCGCCACCGGCGAACTGGCCGCGCACACCGAAGCGCTGAGCCGGGCCAAGGAGGCACACGCCGCCCTGCTGCACACCCACCGCGTCACCGAGGACGCGGCAGGCGGCTTCGACGAGACCGCGGCCCTGCTCAGGGACCTCCTCCGCGAACACCAGGAAGAGGAGGCCGAAGAGGCCCCCGAGGGATATCCGGGCTCCCTGGAAGAGGCCAGGCAGGCCGCCTCGGAGGCCCGCCGCTCCCTGCGCGGCTGCGCCGCCGACCTGTCGACGGCCGAGTCCGCCGTCCGGGAGGCCAGCGACATCCTGGTGCGGCACGCGAACTCGACGCGGTACGAGCAGGTGCGCACCCCCGCCCGCCAGCAGATCCGCGAACTGCCCGCGTCCGCGCTGCCCGAGCACGCCAAGAAGTGGGCCGACGCCTTCGCTCCCCGGCTCCGCGTCCTCACCGACGAGCTGGAGCAGTTGGAGCGCAACCGCGACAGCATCGTCGACCGCCTGCGCGGCCTCGTCGAGTCCGCGCTCGCGACCCTCAGGTCCGCGCAGCGCCTCTCCCGGCTGCCCGAGGGCCTGGGGGAGTGGTCGGGGCAGGAGTTCCTGCGCGTCCGCTTCGACGAGCCCGACCAGGCCACGCTCGTCGAGCGGCTCGGCGAGGTGATCGACGAGGCGACCCGCGCCGCCGTGAAGAAGAACTCGGACCTGCGGCGCGACGGAATGTCCCTTCTGCTGCGCGGAGTCCAGGCCGCGCTGGAACCGCGCGGCATCGCCGTGGAGATCCTCAAGCCGGACGCCGTGCTGCGCGCCGAGCGCGTCCCCGTCGGACAGATGGGCGACGTGTTCTCCGGTGGCCAGCTGCTCACCGCGGCCATTGCCCTGTACTGCACGATGGCCGCGCTGCGCAGCAACGACCGGGGCCGCGACAAGCACCGGCACGCGGGCACGCTCTTCCTGGACAACCCCATCGGCCGCGCCAACGCGACGTACCTCCTGGAGCTCCAGCGGGCCGTCTCGGACGCGCTCGGCGTGCAGTTGCTCTACACGACCGGCCTGTTCGACACGACCGCGCTCGCGGAGTTCCCGCTGGTCATCCGGTTGCGGAATGACGCGGACCTGCGCGCGGGCCTGAAGTACATCAGCGTCGAGGAGCACCTGCGCCCGGGCCTGCCGCAGCGGGCCCCCGACGACCCGGACGGCGAGACGGTGCACGGGGAGATCACCGCGACCCGTATGTACAAGCGGCCCGCCGCCCAGGCGGACCCGGCCGCCGCTCAGACGGTCCCGGCCCAGTCGACCCCGGCCCAGACGGCCACTACGTAGCGAGCTGTTTGGTCAGCCAGTCGTGGAAGAGACCGATGTGGTGCTCGGTCGGCACCAGCACCCCGCCCTCGCGGTAGGCGCGTGACGCCATCGCGGGCTGGGTGCGCTCGCAGGCCGCGAAGTCCTGCGCGTTGACGCGGTGGAAGAGCTCCACGGAGTGCGTCAGGTCGGCGCCGGACGCGACGACGTCGGGTGCGTACAGCCAGTCGCACTCGACGACCGTGCGGTCCGCCGCCAGCGGGAACATCCGGTGCAGGATCACGTGGTCGGGGACGAGGTTGATGAACACGGTCGGCTTCACGGTGATCGCGTAGTAGCGGCGGTCCTGGTCCTGCGACACCTCGGGGAGACGGCCGAAGCCCGCACTGCCGTCGACCGTGAAGCCGCCGACCTCCTCGCCGAACACGGCGCCGTGCCCCACGTAGTACTGCGCGGCGAAGCCGTCCGCGAACTCCGGCAGGACGTCGGTCAGTTCGGGGTGGATGGTCGCGCAGTGGTAGCACTCCATGAAGTTCTCGACGATCAGCTTCCAGTTGGCGCGCACGTCGTAGGAGATGCGCCTGCCGAGCGCCAGCCGCTCGGTGCCGTAGCGGTCGATGGACGCCGCGTCGCCGAGACGTTCGACCGCCGCGCCCATGACGGTCTCTTCGAAGGAGGGCGGTTCGTCGGCCAGGCACACCCAGGCGTAGCCGAGCCACTCCCGCAGGGCCACCTTGACCAGGCCGTAGGCGGTGCGGTCCACGTCCGGCATCCTCACCAGGTTGGGCGCGGCGACGAGACGGCCTTCGAGGTCGTACGTCCAGGCGTGGTACGGGCATTGCAGGGCGCGCCGCACCTGCCCGGACTCCTCGGTGCACAGGCGGGCGCCGCGGTGGCGGCAGACGTTCAGGAAGGCGCGCAGCTCGCCGGTGCGCGAGCGCGTGACCAGGACGCTCTCGCGCCCCACCTGCACGGTGCGGAAGGCGCCGGGCTTGTCGAGGTCGGCGGCGCGCACCGCGCAGAACCAGAGCGCCTCGAAGACGCGGTCCTGCTCCTGCCGGAAGATCTCCGGGTCGGTGTAGTAGCGGCCGGGGAGGGTCGCGGTGAGACTCGGCGGCAAAGGGGTCGTCGTCACGGTCTTCGTACTCCTCAGGCAGGCGTGGCGGCGAGGCGGCTCGGGTCGAAGAGCTCGATGGGGTGCTCGGTGGTGCCGTCCGTCGCAAGGTCGGCGAGGATCTCGCCGACCACGGGCACGAACTTGAAGCCGTGTCCGGAGAATCCGGCCGCGACGGTCACCGACCCGGGGTGCTCGGGATGGCGGGCGATGACGAAGTGCTCGTCGGGGGTGTTGGAGTACATGCAGGTGGCGGCCTTGAGGAAGCCGCCGGGGAGGCCCGGGATCAGCCGCCCCACCTGGTCGGCCATCGCGACGATCTCGTGGTCGTGGACCGTCCGTTCGATGGTCTCCGGCGTGCACGGCGTGCCCTTGCGGAAGAAGGCGACCTTCGCCCCCAGGTCGGGCCCGTCGATGGCGGGGAACCCGTAGACCTGGACGCCCTCGGCGTCCTCCCAGATGTAGATCGGATGGTTCTCCGGGAGGTAGGGGGCAACCCCGCCGGAGGGCTGGAACCAGTACATGACCTGGCGTTCGATGGTGAATGGCACCCCCAGGTCGGTCAGCAGCTCAGGTGCCCAGGCGCCCGGGCAGATCACCAGCTGTCCGGCGGTGTAGGTGTCCTCCGCGGTGTGGACGCGCACCCCGTCCCGGTACGGCTCCCACCGTGTCATCGGCTCCTCGAAGTGCAGGTCGGCGCCGTGCCGCAGGGCCAGCTGGAGGTGTGCGGCCACGGTGTTCTCGGGGCGGACGAGACCCGCCCGCGCCTCGTAAAGGGCCACCTCGTCGTCGCCCGGAGTCAGGGTCGGGAAGCGGCGGCGGATCTCCTTCGCGTCGAGCATCTCGTGGGGCAGGTCCCACTGCTCGGCGGAGCGCCGCGAACCGGAGACCGTGCGGCTGTCGGGGTGCCCGAGCATCACGCCGCCGCACAGGGTGGCGATGTCGCGGCCGGTGTCGCGTTCGAGGCGGTCGTAGAGCTCGTAGGAGCGCAGCAGCAGCGGTACGTACGCGGGGTCCTCGAAGTACGACTGCCGGGTGATGCGGGAACCGCCGTGGCTGGAGCCGCGGCGGTGCACCGGGCCGAACTTCTCCAGGCCGAGGACGCGGCACCCGCGCGCGGAGAGGTGGTGCGCGGCGGCGCTGCCCATGCCGCCGAGGCCGATCACGATCACGTCGTAGGTGGGGGACACCTGTGCCTCCTTGGGGCTAGCGGCGGATGCGGGTCATCTCCGGGTCGAACAGGGGCTCCTCGGCGACCGTCGCGGGAACCTTCTCGCCGAAGTACTCGATGTGGACGCCCGTGCCCGTCTCCAGGGGCGGCAACCAGGCGTAGGCGACGCAGCGGCCCAGGGTGTACCCGTACGAGGCGCTGGTGACGTACCCGGCGGGGACACCGTCGACGTACACGGGTTCCTTGCCGAGGACGACGGGGGCGGGGTCGTCGAGGAGCAGGGCGGTGAGTTTCCGTGCGGGCTCCCCGAGTCCTTCGAGCGCCGAACGGCCCACGAAGTCGCCCTTGTTCATGCGGACGGCGAAGCCGACACCCGCCTCGTAGGGGTTGTGTTCGGTGGTCATGTCGTGGCCCCACGCGCGGTACCCCTTCTCCAGACGGAGGCTGTTGAAGGCGGACCGCCCGGCCGCGATCACGCCGTGTGCGCGCCCCGCATCCCACAGCGTGTCCCAGAGCCGGAGCCCCAGATCGGCGGTGGTGTACAGCTCCCAGCCCAGTTCACCGACGTACGACAGGCGCATCGCGGTCACCGGGACGTGTCCGATGTACGTCTCCTTGGCCTTGAAGTAGCCGAACGCCTCGTGCGAGAAGTCGTCGCGGGTGAGCGGCTGGACGAGCGCGCGGGCCAGCGGACCCCACACGCCGACGCAGCAGGTCCCCGAGGTGATGTCCCTGAGGTGGACGTCGTCGGGGGCGTGGCGGAGCAGCCAGTCGAGGTCGGCGGGGGAGTTGGCGCCCACCTGGAACCGGTCGGGAGCGAGCCGTGCCACGGTCAGATCGGAGCGGATGCCTCCGGCCTCGTCGAGGAGGAGGGTGTAGGTGACCGAACCCGGCTTCTTCGCCAGGTTGTTGGAGGTCATGCGCTGCAGGAAGGCCAGGGCGCCGGGCCCCGTGACCTCCAGGCGGCGCAGCGGCGTCATGTCGTAGAGGGCGACCCGCTCGCGGGTGGCGCGCGCCTCGGCCGCCGCGACGGGCGACCAGTGGCGGGCCGCCCAGCCGTCGCGACCGCGGCTCTCGAAGCCCTCGAAGCCCTCGAAACTTTCGGCCAGTGGGGCGTTGGCCTCGTACCAGTGCGGGCGCTCCCACCCGCCGCCCTCCAGGAAGACCGCTCCCAGCTCCTGCTGACGGACGTGGAAGGGGCTGACCCGTAGGGGCCGAGGCCGGTCCATCGGCTGGAGCGGGTGGATGACGTCGTAGACCTCGACGAACTGCTGCGCGCCGCGCTCCGCCACGTACGCGGGGGAGCGCTGGGCGTCCTCGAAGCGGGTCAGCTCGCATTCGTGGAGGTCGAGGGAGGGCCGTCCGTCGACCATCCACTCGGCGACCGCCTTGGCGACGCCCGCGGAGTGCGTCACCCACACGGCCTCGGCCAGCCAGAAGCCCCGCAGCGCACGGGACTCGCCGAGCACGGGCATGCCGTCGGGCGTGAAGGAGAAGACGCCGTTGAAGCCCTCCGCGATCTCCGCCCCCTTCAGCGCGGGGAGGAGCTGACGGCAGTCCTCCCAGCTGGGCGCGAAGTCCTCCTCGGTGAAGGGGTACGAGGACGGCATGTCCTCGGCGTCGTCGTACGCGGGGACCGTGAACGGGTCGACGGGCAGCGGGCGATGGGCGTACGAGCCGATGCCGATGCGGTCGGTGTGCTCACGGAAGTACAGGTCGCGGTCCTGATGGCGCAGGATCGGCCGAGAGGCCTCCGTGCGCGGGTCGTTGAGACCCGCGAGCTCGGGCAGGGGCGCGGTCTTCACGTACTGGTGGGCGAGCGGCAGCAGGGGGATGTCGACACCCGCCATCCGCCCGATCACCGGCCCCCAGAAGCCCGCAGCCGAGACGACGTGGTCGGCGGGGAAGGTGCCGCGGTCGGTGACGACGGCGGTGACGCGGCCACCGTCCCGCTCGATGCCCGTCACGGTGTGCCGTTCGAGAAGACGTGCTCCACGCGCGCGTGCCTGTTCCAGCTGCGCGCGGCAGGCGGGCACGGCGCGGGCCAGGCCGTCCTCGGGCGTGTGCAGCCCCCCGTACACCTGGGACTCGTCGATGAGCGGCCACAGCTCCTTGCAGCGCGCGGGGCCGACCAGCTCGGCGCGCACGCCCCAGGACGCGGCGAAACCCGCCTTGCGGTGCAGGTCGGCCCAGCGCTCGGGCGTGGTGGCGAGCTCCAGGCCGCCGACGGGGTGGAAGCAGGGGAGGCCGTCCACCTCAAGGGCGTTGAACTTCTCCACGGTGTACGTGGCGAACGCGGTGAGTGTCTTGGAGGGGCCCGTCCGGAAGACCAGGCCTGGTGCGTGCGAGGTGGAGCCGCCGGGGGCGGGCAGCGGTCCCTGGTCCAGGACGGTGACGTCGGTCCAGCCGCGGGCGGTCAGCTCGTCGGCGAGCGAGCAGCCGACGATCCCGGCGCCGATCACGACCACGCGGGGCCCTCCGGGCCGGTCGGGACTCACAGGACCACCACCGATCGCAGCACCTCGCCGCGCTGCATCCTTGTGAACGCCTCCTCCACCTGGTGGAGCGTGATCGTCTCGGAGACGAATCCGCCCAGGTCGAGGCGGCGGCTCAGGTACTGGTCGACGAGGATCGGGAAGTCCCTGGTGGGCAGGCAGTCGCCGTACCAGGACGACTTGAGGGCGCCGCCCCGGGAGAAGAGGTCGATCAGCGGCAGATCGATCGTCATCTCCGGGTCGGGCACCCCGACCTGGACGAGCACACCCGCGTGATCACGCATGTAGAAGGCCTGTGCGTACGTCGACGGGGTGCCGACCGCGTCGATGGCGACGTCGACGCCGTGGCCGCCGGTCAGCTCCCGGACCGCCGCAACCGGGTCGGTGCCGCGGGAGTTGACGGTGTGCGTCGCACCGAACCGGGTCGCCCCGTCCAGCTTGGCCTCGTCGATGTCGACGGCGATGACGCGGCGGGCCCCGGCCAGGGACGCCCCGGCGACCGCGGCGTTCCCGACGCCGCCGCAGCCGATGACGGCGACGGTGTCGCCGCGGCCCACCCGGCCGGTGTTCACCGCTGCCCCGTACCCTGCCATCACGCCGCAGCCGATCAAAGCCACGGCCTCGGGCCGGGCCGTCGGATCGACCTTCACGGCCTGCCCGGCGGCGACCAGCGTCTTCTCGGCGAAGGCGCCGATGCCGAGGGCGGGGCTCAGCGGTGTGCCGTCCAGGAGCGTCATGGGCCGGGCGGCGTTGCGCGAGTCGAAGCAGTACCAGGGGCGGCCGCGGAGACAGGAGCGGCAGGCCCCGCAGGGCGCGCGCCAGGCAATCACGACGCAGTCGCCGGGGACGAGGCCGTCGACGTCGGCGCCGACCGCCTCCACGGTGCCGGCCGCCTCGTGGCCGAGCAGGAACGGGAAGTCGTCGTTGATCGCGCCCTCCCGGTAGTGCAGATCCGTGTGGCAGACCCCGCAGGCCTGTACGGAGACGAGAACCTCTCCGGGGCCGGGATCTGGCACGACGATCGTCTGCACCTCTACGGGTGCGCCCTTCTTCTGGGCGACGACGGCACGGACCTCGTGGGGCACGGCCAGACTCCTCTGCTGTTGCGCACGGCGTGGCTGCGTTGTTGCGTAGTGCACGTTCGGTTGCGCTATGAGAGACATAGTGAGAACGCCATCAAGAGGCCGTCAAGGGGGCGGAGCCAAGCCTTCGCCGTTCCTGGGAGCGCGCGGGGGCGCGCACACATGCGGGAGGGCGGAGCCGTGAACTCACGGCCCCGCCCTCATGCGTTCGTACGCTGCGACGCTTCGTCCGCGGAGATCCGCGGAACCCTCGCGCCCTGCCCGCACCGCGGCGGCGCGGGCCGGGCACGGAAAATTCAGCGGCCGTACCCCGGCGCGAGAATCAGAAGCCGTACCCCATCCGCCGGGAGAGCTCGACGGCGGCGGCGACGGTGCGCTTGGCGAGCTCGGTGAGACGGTCCTCGGTCAGCCGGTAGACGGGACCGGAGGCGCTGAGGGCGCCGATCACCTTGCCGTCGTGCGCGCGCACCGGCGCGGCGACGGCGGCGAGGCCGACCTCCAACTCCTCGACGGCGACGGCGAATCCCTGATCGACCACGGCGTCCAGCTCCCCGCGCAGCGCCACCGTGCCGGTCACCGTGTGCTCGGTCAGGCGCGGCAGGGTGCGCGCCATCAGGCCCTCGCGCAGGGTCGTCGGCAGATGGGCGAGGAGCACCTTTCCGCTGGACGTGGCGTGCAGCGGGGTGCGTCGGCCCAGCCAGTTCTGCGCCGTGACCGAGGCCGGGCCGCGGGCCTGCATGATGTTGACCGCGGCGTCGTCGTCCAGGACCGCTATGTTGACCGTCTCGCCCAGCTCGTCCGCGAGCTCGCGGCAGACGGGGCCGCCCTCCTGCGAGATGTCCATGCGCACTGCCGCCGCCCCCGCGAGGCGGAGTACGCCCGCGCCCAGGAAGTACTTCCCGCGGTCCTTCGCCTGGCCGACCAGGCCCCGGTTCTCGAGCACGCCGAGCAGCCGGAAGGCGGTCGACTTGTGGACGCCCAGCTCATCGGCGATCTCGGTCACCCCGGCCTCGCCGTGCCGCGCGAGGATCTCCAGCACGCTCACCGCGCGGTCCACGGACTGGACGGATCCGGACGCCCCCTTCGACGGCTTCTCCCGCGGTTCGGCGCTGGGCGCCCTGTCCTGATCAGCCTGTTTCCGGTCGCCCGTCATATCTGAACTCTCACCACCTGGCGGCTTGTTGAAGCCGCGTCTTCGGGAAGCCCTTGACGTGATGGGCACCCCACCCGGATTCTGTTGCGCATAGCGCTCCTTCGTGCGCCATGCGAAACATCATGTTACCGAAGGGTCTTGGTCCACCAAGGGCCCAGGACCGGGCCGAATGACTCCAAGAGGGGGGCCCATGATCCCCGTATGCCGCCTTGAAGACCTCCCCGCGGGCGAATCCGTCCGCCTTGACACCACACCGCCCGTCGCGGTGTTCAACGCCGACGGCGAGCTCTACGCCATCGACGACACGTGCAGCCACCAGGATGCTTCCCTGTCGGAGGGATGGCTGGAGGGCTGTCTGGTCGAATGCCCACTGCACGCCGCGTCATTCGATCTTCGCACCGGCAGTCCCACGTGCCTGCCCGCGCGCCGCCCCGTGCGCACCCACCAGGTGTACGTCGAGGACGGCGTCATCCATGTGCTCGTCGCCACCGAGAAGGGATCCGCGGCATGAGGACCGCCATCGTGGTGGGCGCCTCCCTCGCCGGTCTGTACGCGGCCAGGGAGCTGCGCGCCCAGGGATTCGACGGCCGCCTGGTCGTCATCGGGGCCGAATCGCACCGGCCCTACGACCGGCCGCCGTTGTCCAAGGGCTTCCTCGACGGCACGGCGCACGAGAGTCAACTCGCCCTCACCGACGAGGAGGAGACGGCGGAGCTCGCCGCCGAGTGGATGCTCGGCACACGTGTCAGGTCTCTCGACGCGCGCGGCTGCACGGTCGTCCTCGACGACGGCCGCACCGTGGCGGGCGACGGCGTCGTCATCGCCACCGGGGCATCGGCCCGACGGCTTCCCGGGCCCCCGCTCACCGGAGTCCACACCCTGCGCACTCTGGACGACGCCCGCGAACTGCGGGCGGAGTTGACGCGCGGTCCCCGGCGCGTCGTGGTGATCGGCGGCGGCTTCATCGGCGCCGAGACCGCGTCCTCGTGCATGGGGCTCGGTCACGATGTCACCGTCGTCGAGGCGGCACCGCTGCCCCTCACGGCCCAACTCGGCCCCGAGATGGCGGAGGTGTGCGCGGGACTGCACACGCGCGGCGGGGCCTGGCTCCTGACGGGGGTCGGCGTGGCGGGGCTTCGTGGCGCACCGACCGCTCGGGCCCGTGGCTCCGTCAGCGCCGTCGAACTGTCCGACGGGCGGCTGCTCCCCGCCGACGTGGTCGTCGTCGGCATCGGGGCGACACCCAACACGGGCTGGCTCGCGGGCTCCTCCCTGGCCGTGGACGACGGTGTGCTGTGCGACGACGGCTGCGTCACCGCGCTGCCCCAGGTCGTCGCGGTGGGCGATGTCGCCAGAGCAGGCGGGGTCCGCGCCGAGCACTGGACGAGTGCCACGGAGCAACCGCGCGTAGCCGTACGGAACTTGCTGGCAGGTCACACGGTCGAGACCCTGCGCCCGCTGCCCTACTTCTGGTCGGATCAGTACGGCTCCCGCATCCAGTTCGCCGGACGGCGGGGCGACGGGGACACCGTGCGCATCGTCGAGGGCTCGCCGGACGGCCTGGGCGTCCCGGCGGAAGGCGGCGGGCGCGGCGAGGGGCTCCTTGCCGTCTATGAGCGCGCCGGACGGACCACTGCGGTCCTCGCAGTCGACCGCGCCCGTCCCTTCATGAAGCTGCGCAGAGGGCTGGCGGCCCACCGGGCGGCGGAACTCGCCGGGGTCTGAGACCGTAACGGCGCAGCCCGAGGGCGCGTCCGTCCCGGCCCATCGGCACCGTACGGTCGGCGCCGCTCAGGGGTGCGACAACTGCCCCGGCCCGCTGCGCCCTTGTATGCGGTCCTTCCCGCGCGCCGCGGCCCGAGCCTGACGGCGGGCCCGGCGCCGCTCGCGCCGCAGCCGCCGTGCCGTGCTGCTCGGCATCGACACCACGCCGTTCCGCTGGTTCCACACCTGGCGGGTCACCCACACGTCGAGCACGCCCCACGTGGCCACGACCGTGCTGGCCACGCTGCTGAGCACCATGGGGAAGGAAAGCCACGACCCGGCCAGCGCCGCCAGGAAGGCGACCATGGCCTGCACGAGCGTGAGCGCCACTATGATCACGGCCCGCACCGCGGCCGTGCGCACCGGATCGGGCAACCGCCTTCTGCGGGCGGGCTCCTCGACCCACAACTGCGGTCGTTGCTCAGCCATTTCGCGCTCCACGCTCTCGCGCTCCACGGATACACGCCCCTGAGGGGCAGGCCTCCGCGGAACAGGCCTCTGTGCGGCAGCCCCCTGCGGAGCGATCTCCCGCGCCGCCGCGCCCCCGTCCACCGCGCCACTGCCCGACTCCCTGTGGCGCTCTGCCGTACCCATCATCTCGTCACTCCCCCCGCCGCTCACGAGTGGCTGCCCGTTTTGCCGCACTTCATGTCGCCTGCCCCGTGACGTACCCGAGGCGGGCCGGTGACCTGCCCTCGATCCCTCGATCCGCGGCTCTCTCATTCAAAGACGAACGAGAGATCCGAAAGATTCCCGTTCCGCTTCCGTGGAGCGAATAGATCCGGCCAACTGGCGTGCGTACAAAGGCGGATGGCGCCTGCTTGCATGCGCCACATGCTGGGACGCAATCTCCCGTAATGGAGGGACAACTAGGGATGTCCCTTTCGCGTCACGGCTGAAAAGCGTTCGGATGCGCCTTCGAGTTGCCCGTGAGTCAGTAGTAGGCTCGCGCCGTTTGTTGACGCACATGTGTGCCCCTGGCCCGTGCAACGGCCGCAGGGGGCCGATCTGGGGGACGCCATGCGCTTTCGCGGGAAGTCCATCCGCCGGAAGATCGTGGCGCTGCTGCTCGTGCCGCTGCTCTCCCTTACGGCGATCTGGGCCTTTGCCACCGTGGTCACGGGCCGACAGGCACTGAGCCTGGTCGACTCGGTCAACGTGGTGGACAAGCTCGCCTATCCGGTCGAGGACACGGCGCGGGTCATCCAACGGGAGCGTCGCCAGACCCTCGTCTATCTCGCCGACCCCCGGGCCTCGGACGCCACGGGCGCGCTGCGCCGCAGCCGCACCGCGACCGACGACATGATCGACAAGATCCGTGCCAACGCCCAGGACCCGGACGTCCGTGACGGCCTCAGCGGGGATTCGCGCAAGCGGCTCAACGAGCTCGTCGAGGCCTTCGACAGCATCGAGCCGCTGCGCCGCAGCGTCGAAGAGGGCACGATCACCCGGATCGGCGCCCTGAACATGTACACCAAGCTGATCGACCCCTACTTCGACCTGCTCTCCACGCTCAACGGCTTCTCCGGCCTCGACGACATGAAGTACGACCAGCAGGGCCGTGCACTCGTCGGCGCCACCCGCGCGCGTGAACTGCTCTCCCGCGAGGACGCGCTGATCGGTTCGGCGCTCGTCGCGGGACGGCTCACCAAGGCCGAGATCCGACAGGCCACCGAGCTCCGCGCCCAGCGCGGACTCCTCTTCGAAGTGAACTTCGCGCAGCTCCCCGAGGACGACCGCGCCCGCTACGAGCGCTACTGGAACGGCACCGAGACCACCCAGCTGCGCAAGGCCGAGCAGGCCATCATCGAATCCGGGGCAGGCACCCCGCACAAGGTCACCTCCGCCCACTGGGACGAGGCGGCGGGCCGCGTGCTCAAGCAGCTCTCCGAGAGCAACATCGAGGCGACCGACCGCTTCCAGGACCGCGTCGAGCCCGCGGCCGTCGGTGTGATCGTCCGGGTCATCGCGGCCGGTGTCCTCGGTCTGCTCGCACTCCTGCTGTCGCTCTTCATGTCCGTACGCATCGGCCGCAGCCTCATCAGGGACCTGCGCCGCCTGCGCCTCGACGCCCACGAGGCGTCCGGTGTCCGGCTGCCCGGCGTGCTGCGCCGCCTCGCGGCCGGTGAGCAGGTCGACGTGGAGACCGAGGCGCCCCGGCTGACGTACGGCAAGGACGAGATCGGCCAGGTCGGCCAGGCCCTCAACACCCTGCAGCGCGCCGCCGTCGAGGCCACCGTCAAACAGGCCGACCTGCGCCACGGCGTCTCCGAAGTCTTCGTCAACCTCGCCCGCCGCAGCCAGGTCCTGCTGCACAAGCAGCTCACGCTCCTGGACACCATGGAGCGCAGGACCGAGGACACCGACGAGCTCGCCGACCTGTTCCGCCTCGACCACCTGACCACCCGCATGCGGCGGCACGCCGAGGGTCTCGTGATCCTGTCCGGCGCCGCCCCTTCGCGACAGTGGCGCAAGCCCGTCCAGCTCATGGACGTCGTCCGCGCGGCCGTCGCCGAGGTCGAGGACTACGAACGCATCGAGGTGCGCCGCCTGCCCCGCATCGCGGTCACCGGACCCGCGGTCGCCGACCTCACGCACCTCATGGCGGAGCTCCTGGAGAACGCCACGGTGTTCTCGCCGCCGCACACCGCCGTGCAGGTCCTCGGTGAGCACGTCGCCAACGGCTTCACCCTGGAGATCCACGACCGGGGCCTCGGCATGACCCCCGACGCCCTCCTGGACGCCAACCTGCGCCTTGCGGAGACCCCCGAGTTCGAACTGTCCGACACCGACCGGCTCGGCCTGTTCGTGGTCAGCCGTCTCGCACAGCGCCAGCGCGTCCGCGTCTCGCTGCAGCCCTCGCCGTACGGTGGTACGACCGCCGTCGTCTTCGTGCCCGAGTCCCTGCTCACCGACGACGTGCCCGACACCGACGGCACCGGCTTCCGGATCGACCGCGCGCAGGCCAAGGAGGCCGTGGCGGGCGCCGACCAGGGAGTGGACCGCACCGCGGCCCTCGCCCAGGTGCCCGTGCAGCTGCCGGGCCTGCCCGCTTCGGTCCTCGACGGCCCCGTCGAGCTGGAGGCGCCCGTCGGCATGGCCGACCTCGACGGCTTCCCCGGGGCCCTCGACGACGAGGACAGCGAGCGCGGCGGCATCTTCCGGCCCCGCCGCCGGGTGGCGGGCCCGCCCGCGGAACAGCACCAGCAGGCCCGCGACGACCGTGAGGCGGGCCGCGCGGAGCCGACCCGCCGGGACACCGCGCTTACCGGTGCCGACGACGGCCTCGCCGAGGACGCCCACTCCGGAGGCCCCGTTCCGCTGCCGCGCCGCAGGACCCCGAAGCTGGTCCGCTCCAACGGCCGCCCGGTGACCCACGCCAAGCCCCAGGACAGCCGGTTCCCCGACGACAGGTCGCAGGACAGCCGCTTCCCCGGAGGCAGGACCCAGGACAGCCGCTTCACCGAAGACAGCCGCTTCCAGGAGGACGACCGCTTCCAGGAGGACAGGCCTCCGGAGAGCAGGCCGCTGGCCCCGGCGGCCGAGGACGACTTCCCGTCCCCGCAGCGCCCGCAGCAGCAGCCCTCCTGGCCCGGCCTGCTGCCTCCGCACCACGACGTCACGGCCGTCGACGACGCGCCGGCCGACCTCCCGCGTCGCGGCCGCCGCGGCGCGCAGGACCGCACCACCGAAGACCGAGCACCCAGGGACCGGACCACCACGACCACCGCGGGCGGACTGCCCCGCCGCGTCCGGCAGGCCAACCTGGCCCCGCAGTTGAAGGACGGACCCGAACGCCGCTCCCCGCGCGCCGAGACCCGGCCGGAGGAGCGCGACGCCGAAGAGGTACGCAGCCGCATGGCATCGCTCCAGCGGGGCTGGCAGCGCGGCCGCGACGAAAACGCCGCGGGCGACGACGCCACGAACGGCACAGCACCAGGAACGACATCCGAGGGGGACGGTCGATGACCGCACCGAATGCCGACGCACGCACCACCACGACCGGGGGACGGGGTGAGCTGAACTGGCTCCTCGACGACCTGGTGCAGCGCGTCGCCAGCATCCGCAAGGCACTGGTGCTCTCCGGAGACGGCCTGCCGACCGGTGTGTCGAAGAACCTGACAAGGGAGGACAGCGAGCACCTCGCTGCCGTCGCCTCCGGGTTCCACAGCCTCGCCAAGGGGGTCGGCCGGCACTTCGAGGCGGGCCGGGTCCGCCAGACCGTGGTCGAGCTCGACGACGCCTTCCTCTTCGTCACGGCCGCGGGCGACGGCAGCTGCCTCGCCGTCCTCGCGGACGCGGACTCCGACGTCGGGCTGGTGGCGTACGAAATGACGCTGCTGGTCAAGCGCGTGGGTGTGCATCTGGGTACGGCACCGCGCACGGATCTGCCCGCCGGGGGGTAGTGGGAGGTCATGAGCGACGACGGTCGAGGGACGCAGAGAACGCAGAGAGCAACGACGACGCGGAAGTTACCGGGGGCACAGGAGACGCCCCGCTGGTTCGACGACGACGCAGGCCCGATCGTGCGTCCGTACGCGATGACGCGCGGCCGCACCACGAGCAACGGGCAGCACCGGCTCGACCTGATCGCGGTCGTCGTCACCGAGGCCCACGCGATCGGCATCCCGGAGGCGGACCAGACGCTGTCTCCGGAGCACGTGGACATAGTCGAGCTGTGCCGTGACACGCCCCAGTCGGTCGCCGAGCTGGCGGCCGAGCTCGACCTGCCCATCGGCGTGGTCCGCGTGCTCATAGGAGACCTCGTGGACGGCGAACTGGTGCACGTGACCCGCCCCGTGCCCCCCGCCGAGCTGCCGGACGAGAGTATTCTGCGCGACGTGATCAGCGGCCTCCGGGCGCTCTGAACAGCGCGGAAGCGGGAGTGAGAACGTGACTGGCTGGCAGTTCTGGGTCGACAGGGGCGGTACCTTCACCGACATCGTCGCGAGGCACCCGGACGGCAGCCTCCGCACGCACAAGCTCCTCTCCGAGAATCCCGCGCGCTACCGTGACGCGGCGGTCGCGGGGATCCGCGAACTGCTGGCCGGGGCGGCGGCGGCCGGGGCCGCGACAGACGGATCGGCGACCGGAGACGGCGCCGCCACCGCGCAGGTGGATGCCGTCCGTATGGGCACCACCGTCGCCACCAACGCCCTCCTGGAGCGCAAGGGCGAACCCACCGCCCTGGTCATCACCCGCGGCTTCCGCGACGCCCTCCGCATCGCCTACCAGAACCGCCCGCAGATCTTCGCCCGAGAGATCGTCCTGCCCGAACTCCTCTACGACCGCGTCATCGAGGTGGACGAGCGCGTCGCAGCCGACGGTGAGGTCCTGCGCGCACCCGACCTGGACCGGTTGGAGGGGCCGCTGCGGCAGGCGTACGACGACGGGATCCGCTCGGTGGCGGTGGTCTGCATGCACAGCCACCTGTACCCCGCACACGAGCAGGCCATCGGCGAACTCGCCGGGCGCACCGGTTTCCCGCAGGTCTCGCTCTCCAGCGAGGTCAGCCCCCTCATGAAGCTCGTCCCGCGCGGCGATACCGCGGTCGTCGACGCGTATCTGTCACCCGTCCTGCGCCGCTACGTGCAGCACGTCGCCGACGAACTCCATGGCGTACGGCTGATGTTCATGCAGTCGAACGGTGGCCTCACGGAGGCGGGCACGTTCCGCGGCAAGGACGCGATCCTCTCCGGGCCCGCGGGCGGCATCGTGGGCATGGCCCGCATGTCGGGCCTCGCCGGATTCGACCGCGTCATCGGCTTCGACATGGGCGGCACCTCGACGGACGTGTCCCACTACGCGGGCGAGTACGAGCGGGTCTTCACCACCCAGATCGCCGGGGTCCGCCTGCGCGCCCCCATGCTCGACATCCACACCGTCGCCGCGGGCGGCGGCTCCGTGCTCCACTTCGACGGCAGCCGCTACCGCGTGGGCCCCGACTCGGCGGGCGCCGACCCCGGCCCGGCGAGCTACCGGGGCGGCGGACCGCTCACCGTCACCGACGCCAACATCGCCCTCGGCCGCATCCAGCCCGACCACTTCCCCGCGGTGTTCGGCCCGGACGGGGACCAGCCCCTCGACGGCGCCCTCGTCCGCGACCGCTTCGCGGCCCTCGCCGAGGAGATCCGGGCGGCGACGGGCGACGACCGCACGCCCGAGCAGGTGGCGGAGGGCTATCTGCGGATCGCGGTCGCCAACATCGCGGGCGCCGTCAAGCGCATCTCGGTCCAGAAGGGCCACGACGTCACGCGGTACGCCCTGACCACGTTCGGCGGCGCGGGCGGCCAGCACGCGTGCATGGTCGCCGACTCGCTGGGCATCCGCACCGTCCTCGTCCCGCCGATGGCCGGTGTCCTCTCCGCCCTGGGCATCGGACTCGCCGACACCACCGCGATGCGCGAGCAGTCCGTGGAGACGCCCCTGTCGGCGTCGTCGATGCCCCACGTCCTGAAGACCGCCGACGACCTGGAGAGCGCGGCCCGCGACGAACTCCTCGCCGAGGACGTGCCCACCGACCGCATCCACGTCACGCGCCGCGCCCAACTCCGCTACGACGGCACGGACACCGCCCTGACCGTGGAGCTCACGGACCCCGACACCATGACCGGGGAGTTCGAGGACCGGCACCGCGCCACGTACTCCTTCACCCTGGACCGGCCCGTCGTCGTGGAGGCCCTCTCCGTCGAGGCCACCGGAGTCACCGAACCGCCCGACCTCTCGACGTCGGCGGACGAGGTGACGCCGGGCACCCCGCAGCAGGTCCGCCTGCACACCGGCGGCAGTCGGCGTGACGTCCTCCTGCACCGCCGCGAGCAGCTCCCGCCCGGCAAGGCCGTCACCGGGCCTGCGATCATCACCGAGGCCGGAGCCACGACGGTCGTGGACGACGGCTGGCAGGCTTCGACGACGACCGCGGGGCACCTGGTCATGGAACGCGTCCAGGCACCGGAGAGTTCCACCGCGGGCACCGCGGCCGACCCCGTCCTCCTCGAAGTCTTCAACAACCTCTTCATGTCCATCGCCGAACAGATGGGCGCCCGCCTGGAGTCCACGTCCCAGTCGGTGAACATCAAGGAGCGACTCGACTTCTCCTGCGCGCTCTTCGACCCCGACGGCAACCTCGTCGCCAACGCCCCGCACATCCCCGTGCACCTGGGTTCGATGGGCACCAGCGTCAAGGAGGTCATCGAACGCCGAGGCAACGGCATGCGCCCCGGTGACACGTACGCCGTCAACGACCCGTATCACGGAGGCACGCACCTCCCCGACGTCACGGTCATCACCCCGGTCTTCGACAGGCCGGGGGAGCACGGCACTTCGGGGGAGCGGATCCTCTTCTACGTGGCCTCGCGCGGCCACCACGCCGAGATCGGCGGCATCGCCCCCGGATCCATGCCCGCCGACAGCCGCACCATCGACGAGGAGGGCATCCTCTTCGACAACTGGCTTCTTGTAGAAGAGGGCCGTTTCCGCGAGACCGAGACCCGGAGCCTGCTCACCGACGCCCCGTACCCCTCGCGCAACCCGGACACCAACCTCGCCGACCTGCGCGCCCAGATCGCCGCCAACCAGAAGGGCGTCGACGAGGTCAACCGCATGATCGACGACTTCGGCCTCGACGTCGTCCAGGCGTACATGCAGCACGTCCAGGACAACGCCGAAGACTCCGTACGCCGCGTCATCGACGTCCTTGAAGAGGGCGAGTTCGCCTACCGAACGGACTCGGGCGCCACGATCCACGTCCGTGTCACCGTCGACCGCGCGGAACGCACGGCGACCATCGACTTCAGCGGTACGTCACCACAGCTCGCCACGAACTTCAACGCGCCCTTCGCGGTGGTCAACGCCGCCGTCCTGTACGTCTTCCGCACCCTCGTCGCCGACGACATCCCCCTCAACGACGGCTGCCTGCGCCCTCTGCGCATCATCGTGCCCCCGGGCTCGCTGCTCGCGCCCGAGCCGCCCGCGGCCGTCGTCGCGGGGAACGTGGAGACCTCACAGGCCATCACGGGTGCGCTCTACGCCGCCCTGGGCGTGCAGGCGGAGGGCTCGGGGACGATGAACAACGTCACGTTCGGCAACGACCGCCACCAGTACTACGAGACGGTGGCCTCGGGCTCCGGAGCGGGCGACGGCTTCGACGGGGCGCCCGTCGTACAGACCCACATGACCAACTCGCGGCTCACCGACCCCGAGGTCCTGGAGTGGCGGCTGCCCGTCCTCCTGGAGGAGTTCGCCGTGCGCAAGGGCAGTGGCGGGGCCGGGATGTGGCGGGGCGGGGACGGCGCCGTGCGCCGTATCCGGTTCCGCGAGCCGATGACCGTCTCCACCCTGTCGCAGCACCGCAAGGTCGCGCCGTACGGCATGGCGGGCGGCGCCCCCGGCACGCTCGGCGCCAACCGCGTGGAACGCGCGGACGGTTCCGTCGTGGAGCTCGGCGGCAGGGACTCGGCCGACCTGGCCCCCGGCGACGTACTCGTGATCGAAACCCCCGGCGGCGGCGGATACGGACCGGCCCCGCGCGACACCACTGATCCAGGAGAAGTGAGCGATGATCTTCAAGCGTAGTGAGCGCGGCAAGGCCCCCGTCGAGCCGGTCACGCTGAAGATCCTCGTGGCGGGCGGTTTCGGTGTCGGCAAGACGACGCTGGTCGGCGCGGTCAGCGAGATCAAACCGCTGCGCACCGAGGAGACCCTCAGCGAGGTCGGCCGGCCCGTCGACGACACGAGCGGCGTCGCGGGCAAGCACACCACCACGGTGGCCATGGACTTCGGCCGGATCACGCTCCGCGAGGACCTGGTCCTGTACCTCTTCGGCACGCCGGGACAGGACCGCTTCTGGTTCCTCTGGGACGAGCTGGCGACCGGGGCCCTGGGCGCGGTGGTCCTCGCCGACACCCGGCGCCTGGAGGACTGCTTCGCCGCCGTGGACTACTTCGAGCGGCGTTCCATACCCTTCGTCGTCGGCGTCAACTGCTTCGACGGAGCCTCCCGATACCCTGCCGACGTCGTGCGCCAGGCCCTCGACCTCGACGACGACGTGCCCGTCGTGCTGTGCGACGCGCGTGACCGCGAGACGGTCAAGGACGTCCTCATCGACGTCGTCGAGCACGCAATGGCAACGGCCGCGGCGGCACGGGAACCCGCCACTACGTAGCGCGGGCCCCGCGGCCACAGCCGCGGCCCGTACCCCCGCCGACTGGGGTACGGACCGCAGTCCCGCTCGGCTCAGCCCCCGTCCTCGTCGAGCCAGCCGAAGCTCCGCTCCACAGCCTTGCGCCAGTTGTGGAACTCGCGGTCCCGGGAGTCGGCGTCCATGTGCGGCGTCCACTCGACGTCCTGCTGCCAGTGCGCCTTGAGCTCGTCGAGGTCGTTCCACACGCCGGTCGCGAGCCCCGCCGCGTACGCCGCCCCCAGACACGTGGTCTCGGAGACCTTGGGACGGATCACAGGCACTCCCAGGACGTCCGCCTGATGCTGCATCAGGAGGTTGTTCTTGGTCATGCCGCCGTCCACCTTGAGGGTGGTGATCCGCACCCCCGAGTCCTGGTACATCGCGTCCACGACCTCGCGTGTCTGCCAGCTCGTCGCCTCCAGGACGGCGCGTGCGAGGTGCGCCTTGGTGACGTACCGGGTGAGCCCGGTGACGACACCGCGCGCGTCGGAACGCCAGTAGGGGGCGTAGAGGCCGGAGAACGCAGGAACGATGTACGCCCCGCCGTTGTCGTCCACGCTCGCCGCCAGCGTCTCGATCTCATCCGCATTGCGGATGATGCCGAGCTGGTCCCTGAACCACTGCACCAGGGCGCCGGTGATCGCGATGGACCCCTCCAGGCAGTACACGGGCGCCTCGGAGCCGATCTTGTAGCCCATCGTCGTGAGCAGTCCGCTCTTCGAGGGGACGGGCCGGTTGCCGGTGTTGAGCAGCAGGAAGCTGCCCGTGCCGTACGTGTTCTTGGCCGTCCCCGTGTCGTAGCAGGCCTGCCCGAAGACGGCTGCCTGCTGGTCGCCGAGGGCGGAGGCGACGGGCACTCCGGAGAGCTGGCCCACCGCGGTGCCGTACACCTCGGACGACGACCTGATCTCCGGAAGGACCGCTTCGGGGACGTTCATCGCCGACAGGATCGACGGGTCCCACTGGAGCGTCTCCAGGTTCATCAGCATGGTGCGGCCCGCGTTGGTGACGTCGGTGACGTGCTTGCCGCCGTCGGTGCCGCCCGTGAGGTTCCAGATCAGCCAGGAGTCGATGGTGCCGAAGGCTATTTCGCCCCGCTCGGCGCGGGCCCTGAGCCCCGGCACGTTGTCGAGCAGCCAGGCGGCCTTGGGCCCGGAGAAGTAGCTCGCCAGGGGCAGTCCTGTCTGCTCGCGGAAGCGGTCCTGACCATCCGCGCCGCCCAGCTCGTTGCAGAGCGCCGCGGTGCGGGTGTCCTGCCAGACGATCGCGTTGTGCACGGGCTTGCCGGTCGCGCGGTCCCACAGGACCGTGGTCTCCCGCTGGTTGGTGATGCCCAGCGCGCTCAGCTGGTCGGCGCTGAGCCCGGCCTTGGCGATCGCCCCCGCGACCACCGCCTGCACCTTGGACCAGATCTCGGTGGCGTCGTGCTCCACCCAGCCTGGCTTGGGGAAGATCTGGCGGTGCTCGCGCTGGTCCACGGCGACGATCGCGCCGTCCTGGTTGAAGATGATGCAGCGGCTCGACGTGGTGCCCTGGTCGATGGCGGCGACGAATTTCTCGGAGCTGTCCGGCATGGCTACCCCTTGATGAGAAGACTCAGAAGGCTGCGTTGTAGATGAGGCCCGCGAGAGCTCCGCCGATCAGCGGCCCGGCCACCGGAACCCAGGCGTAGCTCCAGTCGGACGTGCCCTTGTTGGGGATCGGCAGGAACGTGTGCACGATGCGCGGACCGAGGTCGCGCGCCGGGTTGATGGCGTAGCCCGTGGGGCCACCGAGGGAGAGGCCTATACCGACGACCAGGAAGGCCACGATCAGCGTCTGCGTGCCGGACTCGCCGAGCCCCTTGGTGAGCCCGAAGGCCAGGATGGGCAGCACCAGGGCAACGGTCGCGATGACCTCGGTGATGATGTTTGCGACCGGGTTACGGATCTCCGGGATGGTGGAGAAGATGCCGAGCGTCGGCGTCGGCACGTGCACGCCCTCCGAGTCGCCCTTCGCGCCCCGCGTGACGTTGGCGTTGAACTGCGCCAGGTACACCAGGTAGGCGAGGACGGCGCCCAGCATCGCACCGACCATCTGCCCGAGGACGTAGATCCAGACCTTGTCCCACTTCCCGGTGTCGATCGCGATGCCGAGCGTGACGGCCGGGTTGAGGTGGCCACCGGAGAGCGGGCCCGCGGTGTACGCGCCGGCGAGCACGCCGAAGCCCCATCCGAAGGAGATGACGACCCATCCGGAGGCCTTCGCCTTCGAATGGCTGAGTGTGACGGCGGCGCACACACCGGCGCCGAGCAGAATCAGAATCGCGGTGCCGATGACCTCACCGACGAAGATGTCCCCGTTCGAGTACATGGCGGCTCCTAGGACCTCGCCCGGGGCGGTGGGCCCCGGTCCTCCGTGCAGGGTGCGTTCCCACGACTACCGCCTGGATACGCCCGGCTGACGCAGCCGGAGGCAGAGGTCTCCCGAGCCTCTCCCGGCGCCCATGGCGAGCGTGCCGTCACAGTCGGATCGCCGATGGGGGATGACACGTTGAGCAGGCCCTTTGTGCCGACCCTTAGCGCGCGCGGACGCTCTGAGCGCGGGGAGCCGAGGTGCGGCGACGCCGACTGACACCCGGAAGTGTTCACCGATGGTGATGGAGCGTCAAGGTCGCGGACGGCAACGGTTAACCGGCGCGTGGGCTTCCCCCACAGCGCCCGTGGCGGGCCCTCGGGCCCGTGGATCCCCCGCGAGTCCGCCGAGCCGCCCACGGGCCCGCCGAGAGGCCTCAGCGCACCGCGACGACCGAGGAGCCGTGACCGAACAGCCCCTGGTTCGCGGTGACCCCCACACGCGCCCCATCGACCTGACGCGCCCCTGCCGCCCCCCTCAACTGCCACGTCACCTCGCAGACTTGGGCGATTGCCTGAGCAGGAACGGCCTCCCCGAAGGAAGCGAGGCCCCCACTGGTGTTCACGGGCACACGCCCGCCCGGCGCCGTCACCCCGTCGCGCAGCAGCTTGGCGCCCTCGCCCTCGCCGCACAGACCCAGATCCTCGTACCACTGCAGTTCCAGGGCGGTCGACAGGTCGTAGACCTCGGCCACCGATATGTCCTCGGGGCCTATGCCCGCTTCTTCGTACGCAGCCCGCGCGATGGACGCGCGGAACGTCCCGTCGGCGGGGTCCACGCCCGCCGCCGAGTCCGTGGCGATGTCCGGCAGGTCGAGCACCGTCGTCGGATACGTCGGGGTGACGGTGGACACCGCGCGGATGCGCACCGGGTCCGGTGCGCCGCGGCGGCGTGCGAACTCCATGCTGGAGAGCACCAGGGCCGCGGCCCCGTCCGAGGTGGCGCAGATGTCGAGCAGCCGCAGCGGATCGGCCACGACGGCGGACGCGGCGACCTCCTCGGCGGTGACGGCCTTGCGGTAGCGCGCGTTGGCGTTGAGCGCGCCCACCGCTGCGTTCTTCACCTTGACCTGGGCGAAGTCCTCCAGGGTGTCGCCGTGCACGGCCATCCGGCGGCGCGCGTACAGCCCGAAGTAGGCGGGGTTGGTCGCTCCGAGGGCGCGGAACCGCAGCCAGTCGGGGTCGTCGGGCCGGTTACCGCCTGCCGGTCGGAAGAACCCCTTGGGCGCCGCGTCGGCACCGACCACCAGGACCACGTCGGCCATGCCCGCGAGGATCTGCGTGCGCGCCGTGTTGATCGCCTGGGCGCCGGACGCGCAGGCCGCGTACACGCTCGCCACACGCGCGCCCTGCCAGCCGAGGGCCTTGGCGAACGTCGCCCCGGCCACATACCCCGGATAGCCGCCGCGCACCGTGTCCGCCCCGACGATGGAGCCCACGTCCCGCCACTCGACACCGGCGTCCGCCAGCGCCGTGCGCGCCGCCGCCACTCCGTACTCGACGAATCCGCGCCCCCATTTGCCCCAGGGGTGCATGCCTGCGCCGAGCACCGCCACCTCGCCGCTCATGCGCTCACCCCCACGGGCCGCCAGTGCCATGTCGTCCAGATCGTTTCGCTGTCCTCGTTCAGCACCCCGGGGACGAGCTCCACCTCCATGCCGACCTCCAGATCGGCAACGGAGACCCCGGGAACCGACTGTCCGAGCACCACCATCCGCTCTGCCGCCAGCTCCACAGCGATCAACGTGTAGGGCTCCCAGGGAAGTTCCGGGTCCGAGACGTAGGGAGGCGGTGGTCGGTAGCGGCCGTCGGTGTACGACCAGACGCGCCCGCGCCGCGACAGCGGCACCTCGGCCAGTTCCCCGCCCTCACAGCCGGGATTGCGGCAGAACCCGTCCTCGCGCGGGAAGAAGACGGAGGCGCACGCCGAGCAGCGCGTGCCCAGAAGGCGGAAGTCGTCATCCTCCCCGGCGAACCAGTTGGCCACCACGGGTGTGCGCTTGCGCGACAAGGCTCCTCCAGGCACTGGATCTGACGGAACGTCAGAAGTGTGCCACGGGCAACCGACTTTCGTCAGGGGGTACCGGATTCCGTCAGGAGGTGGCCGACTTTCGTCGGAGGGGTGAAATCCGGGGGGACGCAGTGAACCGGACTGCCTTCTTTGGCGTCCGAGTATCGGTAGGGGGTGTCCGGGGCCGACGGGGGTGGTCCCGGACGCCCCCTGCGGTACCCCTGGTGTCGTCCGTCCTCACTTCCCCTGCAGCGACATCCGCGAGACGGGGAAGTCGAAGTAGGTGTCGGGGAACGATTCGGGCTTGTACGTGTAGTGCCACCACTCTTCGGGGAGGTTGGCGAACCCCTCCTTGCCGAGCGCGTTGCGCAGCAGGTCGCGGTTGGCGCGCTGCTTCCCCCCGATCCGGGGGTCGTCCGTGTGCGACAGCGTGTCGAAGCAGTCGAAGCCCGTCCCCATGTCCGCGGAGTTGTCGGGGAAGCGCTCGCCGGGCGGCCCGAAGCACGGCTTGAGTGGCTCCCCGGGGACGTACGGCCTGGTCGGCAGGGCCGGCAGCCTGACCACCGTCAGATCCACGGTGGAGCCCCGGCTGTGCCCGGACTTCTCCGCGATGTAACCGTCCTCGAACAGCCGTGACTTGTCGACATGGGGATAGAACTCCGCCTTCATGCGCTCATCGGCGAGGTCCTCGGCCCAGCGCACGAAGTGGTCGACGGCCCGCTGCGGCCGGTAGCAGTCGTACACCTTCAGGGAGTAGCCCTTGCGCAACAGCTGGCGCTGTGCCTTGCGCAGGGCCTTCGCCGCGGGCTCAGTGAGGATGCACATCGGCTTCTTGTAGCCGTCGACGGGCTCGCCCACGAAGTTGTGCGGCGTGAAGTAGCGCATCTCCTGAATGATCGTCGGGTCGACGTCGCGCAGCGCGACGAACTCCTTCGGAGCCTTCGGCTCGGCCCGCGCGTGCGCGGGGGAGGGGGCGGCGGCCACGGAAAGCAGAGCGGCGGCACAGACGGCGAGATTCCGCAGAGCGGGGACAAGTCCTGTCATGCCCCTGCGTCTATCAGGGTCACCGCCACCCGCGAAAGACCGGCGCGACGGGGATCGGATACAGTCCGCGGCGTGCCCGCATCCCCACACTCCGCCAACTCCGTTCCAGGCTCGCACTGTTCGAGCTGTGGAACGTCCTACGAGGACCGGCCCACGAGCTGGCCCCGCACCTGCGCCCACTGCGGCGCGGTGGCCTACCGCAATCCGCTGCCCGTGGCGATCGCCCTGCAGCCCGTGTACGACACCCAGGGCACCGGCCTGGTCGTCGTGACCCGAACCATCGCTCCCGCGCGGGGAGGCATCGCGCTGCCCGGCGGGTTCATCGACGACCGGGAGGACTGGCGCGACGCCGTCGTGCGAGAGCTGAAGGAAGAGACCGGCATCGGAGCGGAGAGCCGCGACGTCCGCCTGGCCGACGCCATGAGCGCGTCCGACGGGCACCTCCTGCTCTTCGGCGTCCTCCCGGAGCGGCCCGTCACGGACCTGCCGGAGTCCGCGCCGACGGACGAGACCGAAGGCTGGGGTCTGCTGCGCCGCCCCGACGAGCTCGCCTTCCCGCTGCACAGGCTGGCGGCCCACGCGTGGTTCGAGGGCCGCTACTGACCCACGGCCGGTCCCGACCCCGTCACCGGCCTCTCAGCAGCTCTCGGCCAGCAGGCCTCGGCCACCCGGCAGCGGCCTCCGGCCCCCAAGGCCCCGGTCGCGGCTGACCCTCACCCGTCCACACCCCGGACCCGCACCGGACGCCCCGGTGCGGGTCCGTCCTCGCTACCCTCCCGCTCGACGACCACCCGCCCCTCGCTCCACCGCGTCGTGAACCGTTCGAGCTCCGCCTCCGCCCACCCGTCACCCGCATCGGCCACCACGAGGCCCCCACCCGAGCGCCCCTCGGTGGGCGCCCACGCCTCCAGCTCCAGGCCGCCGTCGCAGCCACGCACGGGCAACACCGTGCCCGCGCGCGCGAACACCGGAATGCGCGACAACGGAGCGTCCACCACCACCTTCGCGGGCCCCTCATACGACTTGCCGGTCGCCGTGTCGTACCAGCGCCCCTGAGGCAACCGCACCGCCCGCCGCACCGCACCGCTCTCCAGAACCGGCGCCACCAGCAGCGAATCGCCGAGCAGGAACGCGTCCTCACAGTCCCGCAACGCCCTGTCCTCAGGGTTCCCCCACCACAAGGGCCGCACATAGGGAGCCCCCGTACGCCGCGCGAGATGGGCGAGGGTCACGAAGTACGGCAGCAGCCGCCTGCGCTCGACAAGCGCCTCGCGCGCGTGCCCGAGCACCTCGTCACCGAACTCCCACGGCTCACGACGCCCCGCCCCGATCGCCGCATGTGTACGGAACAACGGCAGATACGCACCCAGTTGGAACCAGCGCAGATACAGCTCCGGCGACGGACTGCCGTCGAACCCGCCCACATCAGGACCCGAGTACGGCACCCCGCACAACCCGAGCCCGAGCACCAGCGACAGCGACGCCCGCAGCCCAGGCCACCCCGTGGACACATCCCCGGACCACGTCCCTCCGTAGCGCTGCATTCCCGCCCACCCGGAACGCGAGAACAAGAAGGGCCGCTCCTCGGGCTGCAGTTCACGCAGCGCCCTGTACCCCGCATGAGCCATCCCCAGGCCGTAGACGTTGTGAGCCTCCCGGTGGTCACCACCGCGCCCCTCCAGGGAGTGCCGCGCCGACCGCGGCAGCGTCGCCTCCCCGAACGCGGCGAACGACACCGGCTCGTTCATGTCGTGCCAGAAACCCGAGAACCCCTGATCGAGACGCTCCTTGTAGAGCGTGCCCCACCACTCCCGCGCGTGTGGGTCGGTGAAGTCCGGGAACACCGCCTCCCCGGGCCACACGACACCACGCACCGGCCGCCCCGTGGCATCCCGCACGAAGGCATCCGCCGCCACACCACTGTCGTACGCCTCGACGCCCCGCTCGGACTTCACCGCGGGGTCGACGATCGAGACGAGCCGGATCCCGCCCTTGCGCAACTCGTCCGCGAACTGCGGCAGCTTGGGGAACCGGTCCCTGTCGACGGTGAACACCTGGTGCGCTTCGTAGTGATCGATGTCCAGGTGCACCGCGTCCAACGGCAGCCCGCGCTCCTGATAACCGGCGACGATCCGCCGCACCTCCTGCTCACTGCCGAAACCCCACCGCGCGTGATGGTGCCCGAGCGCCCACGAGGGCGGCAGTGCGGGCGGACCGGTGAGCGACGCCCAGGTGTGCAGCACGCGGGCGGGAGTGCCGACCATTGCCCAGTACCGCAGCGGACCGCCACTCATCCGCACCTCGCACGAACCACCCCGGTCATGACCGGACCCGGCGCCCTCCACCCCCTCGTGGACCGAGACCGCGCCCTCCCACGTGTTGTCGTGGAACACCAGATGCGTGGCGGCATCGGCCACCACCATCTGCACCGGCATGGTGATGTACAGCGGGTCGTCGCCCGGCCCGAAGGAGCCACCCGGATCCGTGTTCCACAGCCGGTACGTCCCGTTCCGCAGCCGAGGCCCCGAGGACCGGCCGCCGAGACCGAAGAACCGCGCGTCCGCAGGCACCTCCGACCGCTGCACCCAGCGGGCCGTGCCGCCGTCGGCCCGCTCCCACCAGCGAGGCGGCAGATCCCGCCGCAGCGTCACACCGCCCGGCGTGCGCAGTTCCACCGCGCCGTACCGCGAGACGACGACCGTCACCCGCTCCGAGACGACCCGCCAGCCACCCTCCGTGTCGGGCTCGAGGACGGCCCGCGGATCCGGATCGGGGCTGCGGCACGCCAGCGCGTACGACGGCTCGGGCACCGCCCCGTCCCAGCCCAGGAAGACCGCCCCGCCCGTGGTCACCCGCACCCGCAGCTCGGCACGGGCGAACCGCACCACACCGCCCCCCGGCTCCGCCTCCATCGCCGTCACGGTTCCCGGCACCCGGGCACGCTCCGTGCCCGGAGGTTCGAGCGCCGCCGCGTCCGCCCGCCACCGACGCCACGAGGAGCGCACCGTGCGCAACCCCTGCGCCGTGCCGACCATGCCGACCGCCTTCACCGAACGCACCAGGTCACGACCGTTCATGCTGCTCACCCTGCCACCGAAGAGGGCGTATGTGTGCCCCGTTCATTGGCCGTTCACCTGGGGCGACGGCACATATCGGCGGGGCTGGCTGTGTGAGGCACACCCTGGTGCGGAAGTCGATCACGTGGCATCGTCCCTTGCAGCCGTGTTCACGCGCACACCCAGCACGTGCGCACTCCACACGCATACGACGCGTACAGTCCGGGAGCCGCCCCATGACGTCCTCAGCGAACCCTGCGCCGCTCTGGCAGCCGAGCCCGGAAAGGATCGCCGAAGCGCAGGTCACCCGGTTCCAGGCCTGGGCCGCCGAGCACTACGGAGCCCCGGCCGAGGGCGGCTACGAGACGCTGCACCGCTGGTCGGTGACCGAGCTGGAGACGTTCTGGAAGGCCGTCACCGACTGGTTCGAGGTCCGCTTCACCACCCCCTACGCGCGCGTGCTGGGCGACCGCACCATGCCCGGTGCCGAGTGGTTCCCCGGAGCGACCCTCAACTACGCCGAGCACGCACTGCGCGCCGCCGACGACCCCACGCGCGCGGACACCCCGGCCCTCCTGTACGTCGACGAGAGCCACGAGCCGCAGCCCGTCACCTGGGCCGAGCTGCGCAGCCAGGTCGGCTCCCTGACGGCGGAACTGCGCAACCTCGGCGTACGCCCCGGGGACCGCGTCAGCGGCTACCTGCCGAACATCCCGCAGGCCGTCGTCGCCCTCCTGGCCACCGCCGCCGTCGGCGCCGTCTGGACCTCCTGCGCCCCCGACTTCGGCGCCCGCAGCGTCCTGGACCGCTTCCAGCAGGTCGAACCGGTCGTCCTGTTCACCGTCGACGGCTACCGCTACGGAGGCAAGGAGCACGACCGCCGCGACACCGTGGCCGAGCTCCGCTCCGAACTGCCCAGCCTCCGCGCGGTCGTCCACATCCCGCTCCTCGGCACCGAAGCCCCCGACGGCGCCCTGGAATGGTCGGCCCTCACCTCGGGGGACACCGCCCCCACCTTCGAAGCCGTGCCCTTCGACCACCCCCTGTGGGTGCTCTACTCCTCCGGCACCACCGGCCTGCCCAAGGCGATCGTCCAGTCCCAGGGCGGCATCCTCGTCGAACACCTCAAGCAGCTCGGCCTGCACTGCGACCTCGGCCCCGACGACCGCTTCTTCTGGTACACCTCGACCGGCTGGATGATGTGGAACTTCCTCGTCTCCGGCCTGCTGACGGGCACCACGATCGTCCTGTACGACGGCAGCCCCGGCCACCCCGACACCGCCGCCCAATGGCGCATCGCAGAGCGCACCGGAGCCACCCTCTTCGGCACCTCGGCCGCGTACGTCATGGCCTGCCGCAAGGCGGACGTCCACCCCGCCCGCGACTTCGACCTCTCCCGCGTCAGCTGTGTCGCCACGACCGGCTCCCCGCTGCCCCCGGACGGCTTCCGCTGGCTGCACGACGAGTTCGCCGACACCCCCGGCGGCCTGTGGACGGCCTCGGTCAGCGGCGGCACGGACGTCTGCTCCTGCTTCGCAGGAGCGGTCCCGACCCTTCCCGTGCACATCGGGGAACTCCAGGCACCCTGCCTGGGCACGGACCTGCAGTCCTGGGACCCCCACGGCAAGCCGCTGACCGACGAGGTCGGCGAACTGGTCGTCACCAACCCCATGCCGTCCATGCCCATCCACTTCTGGAACGACCCGGACGGCGTCCGCTACCACGACAGCTACTTCGACACCTACCCCGGCGTCTGGCGGCACGGAGACTGGATCACCCTCACCTCACGAGGCTCGGTGGTCATCCACGGCCGCTCCGACTCCACGCTCAACCGCCAGGGCGTCCGCATGGGATCGGCCGACATCTACGAAGCCGTCGAACGGCTCCCGGAGATCCGTGAGTCCCTCGTCATCGGCGTCGAACAGCCCGACGGCGGCTACTGGATGCCGCTCTTCATCCACCTCGCCGAAGGCGCCACCCTCGACGACACCCTCCGCGACCGGATCAAGCTGACGATCCGCGAGCAGCTCTCCCCGCGCCACGTGCCCGACGAGGTCATCGAGGTCCCCGGCATCCCGCACACCCTCACCGGCAAGCGCATCGAGGTCCCGGTCAAGCGCCTGCTGCAGGGCACGCCTCTGGACAAGGCGGTCAATCCGGGCTCCGTCGACCGCCTCGAACTCCTCGACTTCTACGCGGACCTGGCCCGCAAGCGCTCCTGACCGTGGCCCCTTCCCGCAGCTCAGCGGCCGTTGTCAGTGCCTCTCGTTACTGTGAGTGAGCATTGATCGACCGAATGCAGGGGGAAACCATGGCGCACACCCGGAACGAAACGATGCGACGCGCACTGCGCCGCGAAGTCGTCGGCACCATCGGCCTGTTGGCCGACGAAGAGGACTTCGCGGCCATGCGCCGCTACCGCACCTTCACCTTCGACGACCACGAGACCTACCTCCAGCAGGTCGAAGGTCTCCTCAGAACCCTCGCCGCCCAGGGCCGGCACACCACCGTCGCCCTCTTCGACCCCGAGGAGTACCAGGGGTACTGCGCGGAGACCGGACTGAACCCGGACGCCCCGGACAGCCGCAGCCGCTTCACCGCCGCACTGGCATCGGGCGGCCCCACCGTTCCTTACGAGGGCCAGCCGCTCGCCGACCTCGTCCCCGACCTCGTCGACGAAGCGGTCCGCCGGGCCACCTGGGAGTACGCGACGGTCGTGCTCGCCCGCGCAGGAACCTGCGCGACCTGCGGCGAGGACATCGGCCGAGCCGCCTTCGCCCGAGCCTCCGCACTCATCACCCAGGCCCTCGACACCACTCGACCCGGCACCCGCCACCTCGTCTGCAGCGTTCCATCCGACCCCGAAACCCTCCTCGCCGCACTCCACGTCGAGGTGGACGCCGAGGGCCGCGCCCAGCTCGACGAAACCGAGGCCCTGGAATTCGCCACGGTCCTCGCGGTCGGCATCGCCACCCACCGAGCAGCCGGAATGGTGCTGCGCACCAGCGCCGAAGGCACCCGCGACCGCGTCCACGGCTGGCGCATGAACGGCGGCCGACTCCAGCCCCTCACCGCGGCCGAGGTCTTCGACGCCTACTGCACCGACGCCATCTCCGGCGAGCTCGTCGCCCCCGAATCCGGCGTCGACTACTGCGCGGCACCCAGCCTCGAAGCGGAAGACCCCGCAGGGGGACACACGCACTGAACGCCCGAGGGCCGCCCCACCGAACGGTGGGGCGGCCCTCGGAAAAGCAAGCTCGTCGGCTACTCGCCCGACAGCACCGCCTGCGCGGCCTTGCGAGCCTCTTCCGCACTGTCCGCGGCACGCGCCGCGGACGCGGCACGCTCGCACTGGGCCAGCGTGTACTTGCCGAGCGTCGCGCGCACGTAAGGAATGGACGCCGCACCCATCGAAAGAGAGGTGACACCCAGACCGGTCAGCACACACGCGAGCAGCGGGTCGGAAGCCGCCTCACCACACACGCCACAGCTCTTGCCTTCGGCGCTCGCCGCCTCGGCGGACAGCGCGACCAGGTCGAGCAGCGCGGGCTGCCACGGGTCCTGCAGCCGGGACACCGCACCCACCTGCCGGTCGGCGGCGAAGGCGTACTGCGCGAGGTCATTGGTGCCCAGCGAAAGGAACTCGACCTCCTGAAGGATCGAGCGCGCCCGCAGCGCCGCCGAGGGAATCTCGACCATCGCACCGAACTTCGCCTGCAGCCCCGCCTCACGGCACGCGTCCGCGAACGCCTTGGCGTCCGTACGGTCCGCCACCATCGGCGCCATGACCTCGAGGTAGACGGGCAGCCCCTCGACGGCCTTGGCCAGCGCGGTCAGCTGCGTGCGCAGCACCTCGGGGTGGTCGAGCAGCGACCGCAGCCCGCGCACACCGAGCGCCGGGTTCGGCTCATCGGCGGGCGTCAGGAAGTCCAGCGGCTTGTCGGCACCGGCATCCAGCACACGCACGACGACACGACCCTCGGGGAACGCCTCGAGCACCTTGCGGTACGCCTCGACCTGCTTCTCCTCGGACGGCGCCTTGCTGCTGTCGTCGAGGAACAGGAACTCGGTGCGGAACAGGCCGACACCCTCGGCTCCCGCCTCGACGGCGGCCGGTACGTCGGCGGGACCGCCGACATTGGCGAGCAGCGGCACCTTGTGCCCGTCGGACGTCGCGCCCGGACCGGTCGACGCGGCCAGCGCGGCCTTGCGCTCGGCGGCGGAGGCCTCGAGCTGCGCCCGCTTCTCCGCGCTCGGGTCCACGAAGATCTCACCGGTGCTGCCGTCCACGGCCACGACCGTGCCCTCGGCGAGCTCACCGGCACCCGGCAGCGCGACGATGGCCGGTACTCCGAGCGCACGCGCCAGAATCGCGCTGTGACTCGTGGGCCCGCCCTCCTCGGTGACGAAGCCGAGCACCAGAGCCGGGTCGAGCAGCGCGGTGTCCGCAGGCGCGAGGTCACGCGCGATCAGTACGTACGGCTCGTCGCTGTCCGGGACACCCGGCATCGGCACGCCCAGCAGGCGCGCGACGATGCGGTTCCGCACGTCGTCGAGGTCCGCCACCCGACCGGCCATGTACTCACCGGCACCGGCGAGCAGTTCGCGGTAGTGGGAGAACGCGTCGTAGACAGCGCGCTCGGCCGTGCTGCCGACGGTGATGCGCCGGTCGACGTCGGACATGAGCTCCGGGTCCTGAGCGATCATGGCCTGCGCCTCGAGCACCGCCTGGGCCTCGCCACCGGCCAGATTGCCGCGCGCATTCAGGTCGGCCGCCACAGCTTCCACGGCCTGGCGGGCGCGCCCCTGTTCGCGCTCGGCCTCCTCCGCGGGAATCTGCTTCGCCGGCGGCTCGAGAACCGCCGTACCCATGTGCCGAACCTCGCCGACCGCCACACCGTGGCTGACACCGACGCCTCGCAGCGTTGTCTCCATTTCACCCGTCTCCGGTTGTGCGACGGGCCCAGCCGCCGCGGTGGTTGTCCTGCGTGCCGTCAGAGACGGCGATGAGGTCACTTCCAGCTGAAGAGCGCGTCGCCGGCCTTCACTTCGCCGTCCTCGACGAGGTCGGAGAGGGACTCGGCGGTGGCCTCGAGCGCCACGATGGGGCACACCGGCGACTTTCCGGCGGCCTCGACGGCCGACGGGTCCCAGCGCACCACGGCCTGGCCGCGCTGCACGGTGTCACCCTTGTTGACGAGGAGCTCGAAGCCCTCGCCGTTGAGCTGGACGGTGTCGATCCCGAGGTGCGTCAGCACGCCGTGACCCTGGTCGTCGACCACCACGAAGGCGTGCGGGTGGAGGGAGACGACGATGCCGTCCACGGGAGAGACGGCCTCGGAGGGCTCGCGCGCGGGATCGATAGCCGTGCCGGGCCCGACCATGGCGCCTGAGAACACGGGATCCGGTACAGCAGAGAGCCCAATGGCCCGTCCTGCAAGCGGGGACGAAACACTGGTCATGGCAAGCCTCCCAGGGGGTGGAGATACATAGCCGCCGTCACTACCTGTCCTGGACGACGCACTGTTCAGAAGGGTAAGTCATAAGAAGTCCCGGTTCCGCATGAGTGGTCCCGGTTGGCGGACGTAGAGGCAGTGCACAAACGATTTGCGCCCGCCCGGGGCCCGATGTACAGTCGTACTCCTGCCTGGGGCCGTGGGACGCAGTAAGCGTCCGGCCCCAGCGGCATCCTTCTAGTCAGATCCTATCCCTGGGTCCGGTTCCGCATGTCTGCGGCAACCGTGGTCAGAGAGTCGAATGAGACCTGATAAAGTCGGAACCGCCGGAAAGGGAAACGCGAAAGCCGAAAGGCCGGAGCGGGAACCGGAAAGGCACCGAGGAAGTCGGACACGAAAGAGTCTGATAGAGTCGGAAACGCAAGAACGAAGAACAAAAGAAACACCGAAGGGAAGCGCCCGGAGGAAAGCCCGAGAGGGTGAGTACAAAGGAAGCGTCCGTTCCTTGAGAACTCAACAGCGTGCCAAAAGTCAACGCCAGATATGTTGATACCCCGACTCACTTCGGTGAG
>NZ_JBWKAP010000012.1:0-249349 GCF_056437465.1 Streptomyces sp. NPDC042371
ACGTTACGACAAGCGAGCCCACATCTACCTTGGAACCGTCACCGTCGCAGCCCTCATGATCTGGCTCCGCACATGATCGGCCGGACAGAGCCTAGAAGCAAATCTGACCACGCCCAACAACGCACCTGACGCAGCATCTGGATAGTCAGGACTCGGTCAGCATGCACGCGTACCGCCACCGCACTCTGCCGGACCGGCGAAACGCCCAAGTGGCATCAGCGCAGCTTCTCATCCGGGAAAACCCGTTCAGGCCGCTGCTTCGACTCAGCCTGCTTGACTTCGCGAAGAACAAGATGCCTGCATCAGCGGGTGGGGCAACCGGCGTCACCGCTCGCCCGAACGAAGGCTCGTCCTCTTTTCCCTCCGCAGAGACGTCAGCAGGTCGTTCTCATCGTTGTCGCATCCCGATATACGTCCGCGAGACCACGCACAACGGAACGCCGCACCACGCGGCCGCCCATCGCTTCGCGATCCCCGCACAGCTCTACACCGGCAACGCCTGCCGGAAGGTGCCGACGGGATACCGATCCCACCCCAGGCGTGGGGCCGGGCCGGGCCGGGCCGGGCAGGGCAGGACAGGGCCGGGCAGGCAAGCCCACCTGATCACACGTCAGTAGGGTCAGCATTGGGTTTGCCAGACCTGACCGCAGATGGCCAAACTCTCGATTGCCGCGCGCCCGCCGAAGCTGCTGATCGAGCGTGCTCGCCCACCTCATCCCCCCTCGCAGTCGCCACGCTCAGGACAGGCCCGGGCCACCCCGACCCGCATCCACGACGACAACAACAGAGCTGGTCAGCGCACCCGTCCCCGCGGTTTCAGCGGCACAGGCGGCAAGGCCGGCGCGGAGAGCCGACCGCCGTCATACCCCTTCACCTCGCCGAAGCGCGCACCGTCCATCCAGTCCGCACGGGCTTGTGCGATATCCTCGTTCGACCGTCCGACGAAGTTCCACCACATCACCAGCTCCTCATCGAACGGCTCGCCGCCCAGGAGCATCAGGCCCGCCTCCGACTCCGCGCGCAGCGAGAGTTCCGTGCGGCCGCAGCCCAGGTAGAGCATCGAGCCGGGCAGCACAGGTACGCCGTCGACGTGCGCCTCGCCGGACATGGACAGGACCGCGTACTCGAAGTCCGGCACCAGCGGGAGGCGTACGTCCGCGCCGCGGGCGAGTGCGAGGTCCGCGCCGACGATGGGCGTGTACGTCGTGCCGGGCGACGTCGTGCCGTCCAGGTCGCCCAGGAGGAGTGTGGCGGTCAGGCCCGGGGCCGTGACCTGGGGCAGCTCCGCGTGGTGCTCGAAGCTCGGAGCCGTGTGCCGGTCGCTGTCGGGCAGGGCCACCCACAGTTGCGCGCCGTGCAGGAAGCGGGCGTGCGAGCGCGGGCTCTCCTCCGAGTGGGAGATCGCGCGGCCCGACGTCATCAGGCCCAGCTCGCGCGGGCGGATGGTCTGCAGGCTGCCCGTGGAGTCGCGGTGCAACACCTCGCCGTCGTGCAGCCAGCTGACGGTCTGCAGGCCCATGTGCGGGTGGGGCGGGACCTGCATGCCGGGCTCGTCGGCGATGTCGTCGGGGCCGTAGTGATCGACGAAGCACCAGGCGCCGACCATCCGGCGTCCGAGGTTCGGCAGCAGGCGACGGACCTCGGTGGACTCGCCGAGTTTGACCCGACGCGGGCTGAGGAGTTCCCGTACCGGTTCCGCGACGACGAATCCCCGGCCTCCGCACAAGGAAGGAACCGCTTCGCGATCAAGATTGCTCATGCCGCACAACCTAGCCCTGTGGGCCCTTCGGAGGGCAGTCGGCTATCCGCCACCGGCCGGACGCGCCCCGTACGAGAGTCGTGGAATATTCAACTACATGACCTCGTTACAGGCCTCGAAGGAGGTAGACAGTGGAGCAGAACAAGGTGGAGCAGATGAACGTGACGCAGACCAGCGCGGAGGAGACCAGCGTGGAGCAGAACGTGGGTACGGACTACCTCGGCCACGGGACCGCCGCAGAGCGCTGGTCCCGCGCGCAGCTGTTCTTCGACGCCAAGGAGTACGCCACGGCAGCCCGCATCCTCGACGTCCTGGCCGACGAGGTGCCCGAGCAGGTCGCCCCGCGTCTGCTGCTCGCCCGCGCCTACTACCACTCGGCCCAACTGCGCCGCGCCGAGACCGCGTTGCGCAAGGTGATCGAGCTCGATCCGGTCGAGAGCTACGCCCGGCTCATGCTCGGGCGCACGCTGGAGCGGCAGAACCGCGCCGACGACGCGGCGCCCCATCTGCGCATGGCCGCCGCGCTGGACGGGGAATTCGCGCAAGTCTGAGCGCGGGGGCGGGCAGGAAGAGGTAGGTATGCAGGGTGGGGGCGCCCGTCGTGAGGGTGCCCTCTCCCCCAGCCACCCCTTCGACGGCGAGGATCGCGATGCGGAAGATCATCTGGGCGATGTCCATGTCCCTGGACGGCTACATGGAGGGGCCGCATCGCGAGATCGACTGGCATCTGGTCGACGACGAGCTGCACCGCCACTTCAATGAGCAGGCCGCAGCCATGGGCGCGTTCCTGGACGGGCGGGTCAGCTGGGAGCTCATGGCGGCGTTTTGGCCGGATGCCGACTCCGATCCGGCGAGCACCGGGCCGGTGCGGGAGTTCGCCGGGATCTGGCGCTCCATGCCCAAGTACGTGTTCTCGCGGACGCTGGAGCAGGCCGGATGGAACACCACCATCATGCGCGACGTGGTGCCCGAGGAGATCCGGGCGCTCCAGAAGGCGGCGAAGGGGGACCTCGGCGTGGGCGGCGCCGATCTCGCCGCGGCCTTCCTTCGGCTCGGGCTGATCGACGAGATCCACGTCTATGTCCATCCGGTCGTGATCGGCCGGGGCAAGGCCATGTTCCAGGCGTCGGACATCACCGCCGACCTCAAGCTCGCCGCGACGCGGACGTTCGGCACCGGTGTCGTCCTGCTCCGCTATGAGCTCACGAACTAATACGCATTAGTTCCGTCTCTCCCTAGCCATTCCGGGCCGTCCACCGTAAGAATTGCGGCGACTTCGAACCAGGGAGAGATGAGCATGAAGAGGCGCAGCGTACTGCTCGCGGCACTGGCGCTCACCGCCACGTCGGGCGGTACGGCCATAGCGGCACGGAAACCGGCGGCGACAGGGAAACGCGTGGTCGTCTATTACCAGACGCAGTACGCGAACGGCACGTACGTGTCGCCGCTTGCGCTCACCGAGAACAGGACCGGTGTGACGGACGTCCTGGTCGCCGCCGTGCACATCAATGACCTCAACGGCCCGAACGCCCCGATCCACTTGAACGACGACCCGCCGAGCGCGGCCAAGTACGAGCAGATGTGGCACGACCTCAAGACCCTGCGCGGTCAGGGCGTACACGTCCTGGCGATGATCGGCGGCGCGGCGCCCGGCAGCTTCACCCGGCTGGACACCGAATTCGACACGTATTACCCGCTGTTGCGGGACTTCATCCGCGATTTCGAACTCGACGGCGTCGACCTGGACGTCGAAGAGAGCATGTCGCTCGCGGGAATCGAGCGCGTCATCGGCGCGCTGCGCGCCGACTTCGGTGCCGATTTCCTCATTACGCTCGCGCCGGTGGGCAGCGCGCTCAGTGGCGGCGGAAATCTCTCCGGTTTCGACTACGACGCTCTCTACCGCAGCCGGGGCGGTGACATCTCGTGGTTCAACGTCCAGTTCTACAACGGCTGGGGCGGGATGGACTCGGCGTCCGACTACGACGACATCATCGCCCGGGGGCTCATTCCCGCGGACAAGGTGGTGGCGGGCGCGCTGACCTCCCCGGCCAACGGAGGCAGCGGATTCGTCGACATGGCGACTCTCAAGTCGACGCTGGGCGCGCTCGCCGCGAAGCACCCCGGATTCGGTGGCGTCGCCGGGTGGGAGTACTTCAACTCCGAGCCCGGTGGCACGTCCGCGCCCTGGAAGTGGGCGGCCGAGGTGTCGGCGGCGCTCAAGCGCTGACGCCGGGCCGACGCGACCGCCCCGGAGACGTCACAGCCACAGGGCCTCGGCAGCGGCCACCCCCACGAAGGCCGCGCCGAGGCCCGCCACGACGCTCCCCAGCGCGTTGGCCACCGCGTAGAACCGGGTGCCGCCCTCGGCGAGCCGCAGTGTCTCGTACGAGAAGGTCGAGTACGTCGTCAGCGCCCCGCACAGGCCCGTGCCGAGGAACAGCTGGGTGTGCGACGACGCGGCGCCCGCCGTGACCGCACCGGTCAGCACGCCGAGGATCAGGCAGCCTGCGACGTTGACGGTGAGGATGCCCCAAGGGAAGTCGGTTCCGTACCGCTTCCGCAGGGCCTGGTCGGTCAGGTGGCGCAGCGGGGCGCCGATCATGCCGCCGACGGCAACGAGCAGCCAGTTCATGCCCGCCTCCCCGCTGCGATGCGTGCGGCCGCCACCCGGCGCGTCGTCCATGCCGCGGCCCACACCGCGGCGAGCGCCGCGATCAGGGTCAGGGCGAGGTAGGCCAGGCCCGTGCGGGCGTGGCCGCCGCGCACGAGACGCTCGATGTCCACCGCGTACGTCGAGAACGTGGTGAAGCCGCCGAGGACGCCCGTGCCCAGGAACGGCCGGACCAGGGGGTGGGTCGTTCGCACCTCGGTGACCAGCACCATGAGGACGCCGATCGCGGCGCAGCCCGCGGCGTTCACCACGAGGGTCGTCCAGGGGAATTCATCGGGGGCGGCAGGCCACCACGTGGCTGCCGCGTACCGGGCCACCGCGCCGATGCCGCCGCCCACGGCCACCGCCGCGACGGTCTTCCACTCGTGCCGCGTCAACGTTCCTCCTACTCGCCGTCGCCCGTCGCCGGGCGCACTCGTTCGCAAGTAGGGACCGTTGGCGGCTTCCTTCGCCGCGGTTCGGGTACGGCGAGCCCCACCGCCGTGCGGCGCGTCCGGGGCCGCCCGGAAGATCACCGCTGCCTCCAGGTTAACCGGCGCGGGTGTGGCCCCGCATCTCACCCCACGCTGTCGAAGCAGCCGGTCAGCGCGTCCACGGTGTCCTCCAGGCGGTTGTCCTTGCGGTGGGCGGCCCGCTGCCGCTCGGCGCCCGTGCCGCGGGCCCGGTGCCGCGCCCAGGCCGCCCGGACCCGGGCACCGTCCCCGTTGTCCTCCAAGGCCGCGCGGACGTGCGCATAGAGCCGCTCGGCCAGGACCGGAGCCGGTCGGAGCCGCTGGGTGTGCGCATCGAGACCGTAGCCGCGCAGGCCGTCACGGGCCGCCCGCCAGTACGCCGCCCGCAGCACCTCCGGCGCCGGGTTCACGACCGGCTCACCGGCCCGGACGGCGCGCAGCTCCGTCAGCGCCAACGCCCGCACCAGCGCCGCGTGCAGGACCGTCTCCCCGCCGGTCATCTGTGCGTCGGCCACGCGGATCTCCAGCGTCGGCACATGGGCCGAGGGGCGTACGTCCCAGTACAGGCCGCCCCGGTCCATGACCGCCCCGGCCGTGTGCAGGTGGCCCACCAGTTCCTCGAAGTGCGCCACGGACTCGAAGTACGGCGGTGGTCCGGCCACCGGCCAGCGCGCCCAGGACAGGGTCCGCCAGCTCGCGTACCCGGTCCACCGGCCCGCCCAGTAAGGGGAGTTCACGGTGAGCGACACCAGCACCGGCAGCCACGGGCGCAGCCGGTTGCTCACCTTGAGGGCCAGCGCCCGGTCAGGGATTCCCAGGTGGACGTGGCAGGCGGCCGCGCACTGCTCGTCGTCCAGGGCGCGGAACGCCGCCAGACTGCCTGCGTAGCGCGGCCCGGGGGTGAGTGGGAGCGGCCGCACCTCCCCCAGCACGGGCGCCCCGGACGATACGACCGCGAGTCCCTGGCGCGTGGCCGCATCCGCGACCGCGCCGCGCATCGCGATGATGTCCTCGGCGAGTTCGCCCAGACAGGTGTGCGGCTCCGTTCTCGCCTCCACCTGGAAACGGGTGAGCTCATCGCCCACCCGCTCCTTGCCGAGCCGCCCGGCGGCCAGCGCGGCCACTCGATCGCCGTACGGCCGTACCGTGCGCGATACGGGGTCGACGACGAGATACTCCTCCTCCACCCCTACGGAGAGCTGCCCCTCACCCGTCATGAGCGCGAGCTTCTCACGGCGGGCGGCGGTGGCGAGCGAAGACGACGACGCCGCCTGGGCCGACCGGCTAGAACGTGCCCCCTGCGTGCCGGATCGCGCGCACCAGGCCGGTCACGAGGTTCGCCCGCTCGACCATCGCCTCGACCACCACGTACTCGTGATCGGCGTGCGCGCCGCCCCCGACCGCGCCGAGGCCGTCCAGTGTCGGCACGCCGAGCGCGGCCGTGAAGTTGCCGTCGCTGCCGCCGCCGACCGCCCTGCCCTCCAGGCCCGGAATCAGCTGCCGGGCCATCGTGAAGAGCCCGGCCGCCGCCGATTCGGGCATCGGCGGGCGTCCGACGCCTCCCTGGACGGTGATCTCCGCCCCTTCGAGGCAGGGAGTCAGAGCGGCGAACGCGGCTTCGATGCGTTCCTTCTCCTCGGCCGACTCGACCCGGACGTCGACGACGACGGTCGCCTCCGCGGGGACGACGTTGTCCAGGGTGCCCGCGGACGCGACGGTCGGGGTGACGGTCGTGCCGATGTCGGGGCGGCCGAGCGCGGCGATGGCCAGAACCTGGTGCGCCGCTTCGACCAGGGCGTTGATCCCGGCCTCGGGTTCGAGGCCCGCGTGCGAGGCGCGGCCCGTGATGGTGACATCGAACGTGCCGCAACCCTTGCGGCCGGTCTTCACTCCCCCGCCGTCGGCGGCGCCCTCGAAGACCAGGACGGCGCCGCAGGCACGGGCGCGCTCCTCGATGAGGGCCCGGGAGGAGCGGGAGCCGACCTCTTCGTCCGCGGTCACCAGGATCTCGACGCCCGACAGGTCGTCGAGCGCCGCCAAGCCGTGGACGGCCTGCACCAGGCCGCCCAACATGTCGAAGACGCCGGGGCCGGTCGCATGCCCGTCCGTGACCGCGAAGGGGCGGCGCGCGAGCGTGCCGAGCGGGAACACCGTGTCGTGGTGGCCGAGGATCAGTACGCGGGGGTCGCCGCCGGCCGACCAGTGGACGTGCGGGCCCGCCGCGCTCGCGACGAGGACGGCCTGCCCGCCGAGCCGCTTCTCGATGACCTCGGCGACGGTTTTCGCCGACTCGGTGAGGGCGTCGAGGTCGCGCGACGGCGACTCGACTTCGACCAGTGTCCTGAGGTCTTCGATCATCGCGTCGACCTTCACGTCGACCGCCTCGCGCTTCGTCACGTCGGCAAGGGTACGTGCGCGTTCACGCACCACCCCTGGTGGGACCTCCGCGGCGCCCGGCAGGGCCCGACACCTGCGGCGGCCACGCCTCCGGGTCCAGCAGTCCGAGTACGTAGGCCCGCGCCACCAGCGCCGTCCGGTTCGGGACCTGCAAGCGGCGGCAGAGCCGTGTCAGGTGGTAGTTCACGCCGTCGACGCCGATGCCGACCGCGCGCGCGACGACCGATGTCGTGGCGCCGCCCGCGACGAGGCGCAGGATGCTGGCCTCCTGGGCGCTCACGGCGGGGTGGGCGAGCTCCTCCTCCGCGGCGCGCTCCCCCGCGGCGCCCTTCCCCGAAGCGCCCTTCCTTGAGGGCTCCTCCCTCTCCTCCGCCACGCGCAGCGTCACCACCAGGAGCGGTGTGTCCTCCAGCGGGTCGGTGACGGGTTCGACGGTGACCTGTCCGTGGCGGGTCGTCCCCCGTACCGTCCAGCACGCCTCGACCGGATAGCGGGACCTGTGGCCGGAGCGCATGGCCACGTCGAGTTTGCGGAGTTGCTCGCTGTTGGTGGGAGTGAGGAGTTCGAGCAGGAGCCGGTTCGCCACCCGGCCGGGCTGGAGGCCCAGTGCGCCCGCGAAGGCCGGGTTGGCCACGGAGACGCAGCCGTTCGTACCGGCGATCGCGGTAGGCGTCGGGGAGCGGTCGAGCAGGGTGAGGAACCGGCCGCGCCACACCGCGGCGTCCGCCTCCCTGGGCTTGGCCGGGGCGCCCTCGGACGCCACCTCTCCCGCTCCCCTCGACTCACCCTCCACACCCGCTCCTCCCGACTTTCACGTTCTTGCCCCGCTCACCGCACTCCTGCTCGCCGCGCAAGTGCCGGAGCGGAAAAGACCCCTACAAGATTATGTAGTTCTCGCCCGAACTCGTCCCTCGCCGGACGCCACCGTGGATACCGCGCCCCACCTGCCGGGCGCTCAACTCCTCCGCGTCCAAGGGAAGGGGCACTGCCGCCATGAGCGAAGAACACACCGTCGAGGTCTGCGGTCTCCGGGACCACCCGGACCTCGTTCTGCCCACCGTCGACGTGACGGCGGCCGGGCCGACCGCCACTCCGATCCAGCAGGCCGTGGAGCTCGCGCGGCGGCACGGACCCTTGTTCGTCCGCAGGTACCACGGGCGCGAGATCGTCTGGGCGAGCTCCCTCGAGCTGGTCGAGGAACTGTCCGACGAGACGCGGTTCGCCAAGGGGGTCGGCCCCGCGCTGCAGAACGTCCGCGGCATCGCGGGCGACGGCCTGTTCACGGCGTACGACGACGAGCCCAACTGGGCCAAGGCGCACGACATCCTGCTCCCCGCGTTCGCCATGAACTCGATGCGGACGTACCACCCGCACATGCTGCGCGTGGCCCGGCGCCTCGTCGCCTCCTGGGACGGCCGGTTCGCGCCGGGCGCGGCCGAGTCCGCGCCGGTGGAGGTCTCCGAGGACATGACCAGGATGACGCTGGACACCATCGGCCTGTCCGGCTTCGGCTACGACTTCGAGTCGTTCGGCCGCACCGATCCACACCCCTTCGTGCAGGCCCTCGTCCGGGGGCTGGCGCACAGTCAGGCGAAGCTGGCCCGGAACCCGGCCGGTGACTACGCCGCCGAAGACGCGGCGTTCGAAGCCGACGCCGCCTTCCTCGCCCAGGTGGTCGACGAGGTCATCGAGGCCCGCAAGGCGTCGGGCGACAGCTCCGCCGACGACCTGCTCGGTCTGATGCTCAACTCCCCGCACCCCGCCAGCGGAGAGACCCTGGACGAGGCGAACATCCGCAACCAGGTCATCACGTTCCTCATCGCCGGGCACGAGACGACGTCCGGCACGCTCTCCTTCGCCCTCCACCACCTGGTGAAGAACCCGGCGGTCCTGCACCTCGCGCAGGCCGAGGTTGACGCCCTGTGGGGCGACGATCCCGACCCCGAGCCGACGTACGAGGACGTGGGCAAGCTGCGTTACGTACGCCAGGTGCTCAACGAAGCGCTGCGGCTGTGGCCCACGGCGCCCGCGTTCCAGCGCAGGGCCCGCGTCGACACGACCCTCGGCGGGCATCCGGTCGCAGCGGGACAGTCCGTGGCGGTGCTGACCCCGATGCTGCACCGGGACCCGGTCTGGGGCGACAACGTCGAGGAGTTCGACCCCGACCGCTTCGCCGCGCAGACGGAGGCGGCCCGCTCCCCGCACGCGTACAGGCCGTTCGGAACCGGTGAACGCGCCTGCATCGGGCGGCAGTTCGCGCTGCACGAGGCCACGATGCTGCTCGGCATGCTGGTGCACCGCTACCGCTTCATCGACCGCGCCGACTACCGCCTGAAGGTCAAGGAAACCCTCACCCTCAAGCCCGAGGGCTTCACCATGACGCTGGCGGCGCGGACCGCCGAGGACCGTGCGCGCGGCGGGTCCGGTGCCGGGGGCGACACGATGGGCGGCACCTCCCAGCTCTCCCGGACCTCGCGGCCCCGTACCGACCAGCCGGAGGACGGTCTCCCCACCCGCGCGATGCCGGGCACCGCCCTCACGCTGCTCCACGGTTCCAACTTCGGGACCTGTCGCGGATACGCCGAGCAGCTCGGGGATCTCGCCGCCGACCTCGGCTTCGACACGCGCGTCGCCCCGCTCGACGACGCAGCCGGTGCGCTGCACGCGCTGCCCGCCGACTCCCCCGTCGTGATCGTCACCGCCTCCTACAACGGCAGGCCCACCGACGACGCGGGCGAGTTCGTCTCCTGGCTGACCCGCGCCGCGCCGGACGCGGCCGCCGGTGTGCGGTACGCGGTCCTCGGCGTCGGCGACCGCAACTGGGCGGCGACCTACCAGAAGGTGCCCACGCTCATCGACGACGGGCTCGCCGCTGCCGGTGCGACCCGCCTCCTGGAGCGCGCCGAGGCCGACGCCTCCGGGGACCTCACCGGCTCGGTGGAACGCTTCACCGCGACGCTCCGCCACACGCTGCTGCGGCGGTACGGGGACCCGGAGAGCGCCGGGGCCACCGCTCCCGCACCGGCAACCAGGGCCTACGACGTCGTCGAGGTCTCCGGCGGGCCGCTCGACGCGCTGGACGCCCGGCACGGCACGGTGCCGATGACCGTCACGGAGGCGGCCGACCTGGCCGACCTCACCGATCCGCTCGCCCGCGCGAAGCGGTTCCTGCGGGTGGCGCTCCCCGACGGCGTCACGTACCGCACCGCCGACCACCTCGCGGTGCTTCCGGTCAACGACCCCGAGGTGATCGAGCGCGCGGCAGCACTGTTCGGCGTCGACCTGGACGCGGTCCTCAACATCCGGGCCCACCGGCCCGGCCGCACCACCCTGCCACTGGACCGCCCCGTGGCCGTGAGCGAACTCCTCGCCCGCTACGTCGAGTTGCGGGACGCCCCGACGGCCGCCCAGGTCACCCTGCTCGCCGGGCACAACCCGTGCCCGCCCGAGCGCGCGGCCCTGGAGCAACTGGCGGCCTCCCCCGAGACCTTGGCCGCACGGCCCGGCAGCCTCCTCGACCTGGTCGAGGACCACCCGGCCCTGCGCGGTCAACTGCCCTGGCCCGTCCTGCTCGATCTCCTGCCGCCGATCCGCGCCCGCCACTACTCGATCTCGTCATCGCCCGACGCCTCTCCGGACCATGCCGACCTGATGGTGTCGCTCCTGTCGGCACCGGACCGCTCCGGCCGCGGTACGTACCGGGGCACCGGTTCCTCGTACCTCCACCGCCTGCGGCCCGGCGACACGCTCCACGCGCGCGTGCAGCCCTGCCGCGACGCGTTCCGTATCCCCGCGGACGCGCGGACCCCGGTCATCATGATCGGCGCGGGCACAGGCCTCGCCCCGTTCCGCGGCACCATCGCCGACCGCCTGGAGCTCCTCCGCAACGGCGCCCCCCTGGCCCCCGCCCTCTGCTACTTCGGCTGCGACCACCCCGACGTCGACTACCTCCACCGCACGGAACTCGAAGCGGCGGACGGTGCGGGAGCGGTGTCGATGCGTCCGACGTACTCCCGGGCCCCCGAGGGCGAACTCCTCTTCGTCCAGCACCGCATCGCGGCGGAGTCCGAGGAGATCTGGCACCTCCTGGAGTCCGGAGCCCAGGTCTACGTCTGCGGCGACGGCGCCCGCATGGCCCCCGGCGTCCGCGAGGCCTTCCGCCAGCTCCACATGAAGCACGCGGGCGGCGACTCGCCTCAGGAGGCCGAGGCGTGGTGGCAGGGGCTCGTCGCCGAGGGGCGGTACGTGGAGGACGTGTATGTGAGCTCCGCGCCCTTGCTCCTCTCCGCCCCTGCCTGCGACCGCACGGTTCTTACGGACCCGTGACGAAGCCACGTCGATGACCGGCACTCCTGCTCCGCACGCCTAGCGTGGGCCGCATGCGCGTACTTGTCACCGGCGGCGCCGGGTTCATCGGATCGCACGTGGTCGAAGCTCTCACCGCCCGTGGGCACGAAGTCGCGGTGCTCGACGCGCTGCTGCCCTCCGCCCATGCCGATCCGCCGCCCGTGCCCGACGGGCGGCAGTGGACCGTCACCGACGTCCGGGACCGGGACGCGGTGCTGGCGGCGCTGCGCGGGGTGGACGCGGTCTGTCATCAGGCGGCGATGGTGGGACTCGGCAAGGACTTCGCGGACGCTCCCGAGTACGTCGGCTGCAACGACCTGGGCACGGCCGTCCTGCTCGCCGCGATGGCCGAGGTGGGGGTGCGTGAACTGGTGCTCGCGGGGTCGATGGTGGTGTACGGGGAGGGGCGGTACGCGTGTGCCCGTCACGGAGTGGTCCGGCCGGGGCCGCGGGCGGCGGCGGATCTGGACGCCGGACGCTTCGAGCCCCGGTGCCCGGACTGCGGGGCCGAGTTGAGACCCGGTCTGGTGGGCGAGGACGCGCCCGCCGATCCGCGCAATGTGTACGCGTCGACCAAGCTGGCGCAGGAGCACCTGGCCTCGGCGTGGGCGCGGGCGTGCGACGGGCGTGCGGTGTCGCTGCGCTACCACAACGTGTACGGCCCCGGCATGCCCCGCGACACCCCGTACGCCGGTGTGGCCTCGTTCTTCCGTTCCTCGCTGGAGCGGGGCGAGCCCCCGCAGGTCTTCGAGGACGGGCGCCAGCGGCGGGACTTCGTGCACGTACGGGATGTGGCGGCGGCCAACGCGATGGCCCTGGAAGCGGTTCACGAGGGGGACGCCGGGGCGTTCACGGCGTACAACACGGGCAGCGGGGAGCCGCACACCGTCGGGGAGATGGCCCAGGAGCTCGCGCGGGCGTTCGGCGGCCCGGGCCCCGAGGTGACGGGTGAGTATCGGCTCGGGGACGTCCGCCACGTCACGGCGGACTCGGGGCGGCTGCGGGCGGAGCTGGGGTGGCGGGCCGAGGTGGGCTTCGCCGAGGGGATGGCGTCCTTCGCGAAGGCACCGCTGCGGGGATGGCCCCGTACGGGTACGGGCGCCGCCCGGGGCGCGGCGGTCACGTCGATGCCGCCGGGAGCGTGACCTCGAAGCGGCAGCCGCCCGCCACGTTGCGTACGGCCGCCCTCCCCTGGTGGGCCTCGACGATGCCGCGCACGATCGCGAGGCCGAGTCCCGCGCCCGCCGGGGGTGTGCGGGACTGACTGCCGCGCCAGCCGGTGTCGAAGACGCGGGACAGGTCCTCCTCGGGAATCCCGCCGCAGCCGTCGGTCACGGACAGGACCACACCGTCCGGGGACCGCTCCGCGGCCACCGCCACGGTCCCGTCGGCCGGCGTACGGCGGATCGCATTGATCAGCAGATTGCCCAGGACGCGGCTCATCTCCTTGCTGTCGACCTCCACCGGAACCGCTTCGACGCTGTCGCCGACGAGATGCACCCGGTGCTCGTGGGCGAGCGGATCGGCGCCCGCGAGGGCGTCGCCCACGAGGTCGTAGACGGAGATGCGGGCGGTCGAGAGGGCCAGCGCGCCCGCGTGGATGCGGGAGAGTTCGAAGAGGTCTCCGACCATGCAGTTGAGGCGTTCGACCTCGGTTCGGATCTGGCGCAGATAGCGGTCGGGCTCGGCGGCCACGCCGTCCTCGAGGGCCTCGGACATCGCCCGCAGTCCGGCCAGCGGGGTGCGAAGGTCGTGCGAGATCCAGGCGACCAGTTCGCGCCGGGAGCGCTCCAGGGCCCGCTCGCGCTCCCTGGACTCGGCGAGTTTGGCGCTGGTCGACTCCAGCTCCCGGGTCAGTTCGGCGAGCTCGGAGCTGACCGGTTCGGGTGGGGCCGCGAAGCTGCCGCCGTCCCCGAAGGAGCGGGCCGCAAGGGTCAGGGCCTTGCTGCGGACGACCACCCAGCGGCCGAGCAGCAGCGCGGTGGCGAGGGAGACCACGGCGGCCATCGCCACGACGATGGTGACGACGGTCAGGTCGTGCGGGGACAGGAACATCTCCCAGGCCACGGCGAGCGTCCCGGCCAGCATCGCGAGCACCGCGACGGCCGCCACGACGGTCATCGCCACCACGAGGGAGCGGTGCCGCAGCAGACGCAGCGTCAGGGCGCCCAGCAGCCCGGCGCTCGCGGCCCCGAGGAAGGCGAAGAGGGCGATGACGAGGATGTCCTGCACGGGGTCAGCCTTCGGCTCGGGGAGGTACGCGGTCGTGAGCACCCCGGGGGGCGGGGGAATCGTGTGGCGCGGGCGCGTCACGGAGAGCGGGATCGGTGGAGTCCCCGGCGTCGGGCGGTGCCTTGCCGTCCGGTGCGTCGAGGCGGTATCCCATGCCCCATACCGTCTGGATGAGCCGCGGCCTCGCCGGATCGTCCTCGACCTTGCCGCGCAGACGGCGGACGTGGACGGTGACCGTGGACAGGTCGCCGAACTCCCAGCCCCACACCTCCCGCATCAGCTCCTCCCGCGCGAACGCCTGGCCCGGACGGCGCAGCAGGAAGGTGAGGAGGTCGAACTCGCGCAGGGTGAGCGCGAGCTCCGTCCCGTCCTTCGTCGCGCGGCGCGCCGCCGGGTCCACCCACACACCCCCGGCGGCCAGCGTGGCATCGCCCTCGGGCGTGCGTGCGGCACGGCTGCGCCGCAGCACCGATTCGACCCGCAGGACCAGCTCGCGCGGGCTGAACGGCTTGGTCACGTAGTCGTCCGCCCCCACTTCGAGCCCCAGGATCCGATCGTCCTCGTCGCCGCGGGCGGTGAGCATGATGACCGGCACCGGGCCCATGGCGCGCAGACGGCGGCACACCTCCAGGCCGTCCATGCCGGGCAGCATCAGATCGAGGACGACGAGGTCGGGCCGGAACACCCCGGCACGCTCCAGCGCGCCGGGGCCGTCCTCGGCACGGTCGACCACATAGCCGCCGCGCTCCAGATAGCCCGCCACGACTTCGGCGACGGTCGGGTCGTCGTCCACGACGAGCACCCGGAGCGTGCCGGGCGCGGCGGGCGGGCGTTCCTGCGCTGGTGACTGCATACGGCAAGCCTCGCACCCGCGGCGGGAGGACCGGCCGGTCGAGCCCTCTTCCGGTTGCCGACGTCCCTGTTTCGTAAGAACCTCAAGTCCATTATGTCCGGTTCGAATTCATAGGGTGAGTCCCATGACCCCCTCCCCCTCCGTAGAACCCGACGTACCCGAGGCCTGTGACGCCCGCGCCGTCCGGGTCGACGTCGTCCTGCCCTGCCTCGACGAAGCGGCGGCCCTGCCCTGGGTGCTGGAACGCATTCCCGAAGGCTGGCGGGCCGTCGTCGTCGACAACGGCTCCACCGACGGCTCGGCGGACATCGCCCGCTCCCTGGGCGCCACCGTCGTGCGCGAGTCGCAGCGGGGCTTCGGGGCCGCTTGCCACGCGGGTCTCACGGCGTCCGACGCGGACATCGTGTGCTTCTGCGACTGCGACGCCTCCCTCGATCCGGGGCTGCTGCGAACCTTCGTACGCAGAGTGACGGACGGAGAGGCCGATCTGGTCGTGGGGCGGCGGCGCCCGCAGGGACGCGGCACCTGGCCTCCGCACGCGCGTGCGGGCAACGTGGCACTCGCGCGGATGCTGCGGCGGCGTACAGGCGTGCGCCTGCACGACCTGGGACCGATGCGGGCGATGCGGCGCGAGGCCCTGGTCGGGCTCGGCCTGACCGACCGGCGCAGCGGTTATCCGCTGCAGATGGTCGTGCGGGCCGCCGACGCCGGATGGCGGATCGAGGAGCGGGACGTGCCGTATCTGCCGCGTGAGGGGAAATCGAAGGTCACCGGGACATGGCGCGGGACGTGGCACGCGGTGCGCGACATGCGGGCCGTGCTCGCGGAGGCTCCGCGATCGGCCTCGGTCGGCCGCGCGCACGGGGCGAGGGGCGGTGCCGCATGACCATGTACGGCCACGGAACGACCCTTCTCGTCATCGCCAAGGAGCCGCTACCCGGACGGGTGAAGACCCGGCTCACCCCGCCCTACTCCCCCGAGGAGGCCGCCGAGCTGGCCGAGGCCTCGCTCGCGGACACCCTCGGCACGGTGCTCGCCGCCCCCGCCCACCGTCGCGTTCTGGTGCTCGCCGGGCAGCCGGGGCCCTGGCTGCCCGCCGGCATCGAGGTGATCCCCCAGTGCGCGGGAGGCCTGGACGAGCGGCTAGCGGCGGCGTTCGGCGCCTGTACGGGGCCTGCCCTCCTGGTCGGCATGGACACCCCTCAGATCACCCCCGACCTGCTCGCCCCCGCGCTCGGCCCCGACGCCTGGCAGGACTGCGACGCATGGTTCGGCCCCGCGTTCGACGGTGGATTCTGGGCGCTCGGCCTGGCCGAGCCCGATCCGCGACTGCTGCGCGGCGTTCCCATGTCGCGGTCCGACACCGGCGCCCTGCAACGGGCCAGGCTCACCGGCGCCGGACTCCGGGTGCGCGACCTCCCCCGGCTGCGTGACGTCGACACGGCCGACGACGCCACAGAGGTCGCTGCCGCAGCGCCGGACAGCCTGTTCGCCGCCACGCTCACCCGCCTGGCGGCGGTCGCCGGGCACCCGGGACAGGGCGGCGGCCGATGAGCACCGCACCACCCACCACCGGACTCCGCAGGACGGCTCCCACGGCCGCCCCTTGGCACGCCGATCCGTACACCAACGCCCTGCACAACGGCCACGGCCCACTGTTCCTGCGCCGCAGCGACGGCTGGCTGCTCCCCCTGGACGTCGAGCGCTGGTGCGCGAGTGCCGACGCGGCGGACCTCTCGGCGTTGCGCCGCTGCGAGGGCAGCGTCCTCGACATCGGGTGCGGCCCCGGCCGCCTGGTGGCGGGGGCAGCGGCCCGCGGCCATCGCGTCCTGGGCGTCGACGTGAGCCAGGCCGCGGTCGACCACACGGTCCGGCTCGGCGGCACCGCACTGCTCCGTTCCGTCTTCGACGCGCTGCCGGGCGAAGGACGCTGGGGCACGGCCCTGCTCATCGACGGCAATGTGGGAATCGGCGGCGACCCCGCCACACTGCTCAGGCGAGTCGCCCAACTCCTCGCGCCCGGCGGTCTGTTGATCGCCGAGACCGCACCGATGGACGTCGACGAGCGGGTCGAGGTGCACGTCGATGACGGCCACGGCACGCCGGGCGAGCCGTTCCCCTGGGCCCGCCTGGGCACCCCCGCCCTGCTGCGCCACGCCCGTCCGCCCGGGTGGAACCGGGTAGATCAGTGGGCCGCCGGAGGCCGTTCCTTCCTGGCGCTGCGCCGCGCGCGCCGCACCTGAAGCACCCGGCACAGCGCGGCTCCCGCGAACAGCACGGCTGTGACGATCAGCCAGCGGGTGAGGAAGACCCCGGCCGGGAGCGCGGTGGAGGACTCGTAACCCTCCACCTGCCTGGTGACGAGCGGGAACCACACCAGCAGCAGCAGCCCGGACAGCAGGGCCGGAACGCGTACGAAGTTGATCCACTCCCTGCGGTCCAGCCGCCCCACGGCGGCCCGCAGGGCCCGGTCGACCAGTGCGTACGCGGGCACGAGCAGCAGGTCGTGCACCAGCGCCGCGCCGACGAACCAGGCGGCGATCAGCAGCCGGTCGCCGTCCAGGAGGCGCACCCCCGCATACCCGGCGAGCGCGAACGAGGCCAGCAGCACCAGGAGCTGGCACGGCCCTTCGCCGTACCACCGCCGGAGTCGGCCCACGCGACGGATTCCTTGCGCGTGACCGCTCATCACAGCTCCCCGAAGGTCAGACGGGACACCCATTTGGTGTTGAGCACGCCGGGCGCGGCCGGAACGATGATCCGCGCCGGATAGCCGTGGTCCGGCGACAGGTCCTCCCCGTTGACGTGCAGGGCGAGAAGGGAACGCGGGTCGCGGACCTGGTTGTCGCGCAACGCGGCCTTACGAAAGGCCCCGTGCCGCTGCAGGGACTCCACGAGCACCCCTGGAGGGTCCTCGGCGAACCCGACGAGGGCCGCGAGGTCGCGAAGGCGCACACCACGCCACCACTGGTCCGACGTCGACCAGCCCTCCACGCAGGCGATGGGCAACGCGGCGCTGTGCAGCGTGAGTTGGAGCAGATCGCCACGTGAGAGCTTGACCTCGCCCCGTGGTCCGGCGACAACGAGACGCCATAGTTCGCCGGTGTCCTGCCGCTCGATGCCCACCTTCGCGGCCGTCTTGTTGATCTGGAAGCCACCCGGCCCGCTTCCCGGGCCGTCGCCACCGTGCGGCGCGAACAGCGCGGTCCGGCGCAGGGGTCCGTCCACGGTCTGCCCGGCCGTCGTCACGAACAGCAGGGCGGAGCCCGCGCCGACCATGCCGAGCGCTCCCCGCCGCGTCACGGTCGGCTCGGCCGGCCCGGCCGCCACCAGGCCCTCCTCGTCGGCCGGCTCGGGCCGCGGGTCCCGCAGCCGTTCGCGCCATCCCCGCTCCCGCAGCACCCGGATCACCTGGGGCAGGCGCAGCACGACGTGGGCCGCGAACGCGCCGAAGAACACCCAGGCGCCGTAGAAGTGCAGCGGGTAGAACGACCCGGGGAAGAGGTACTCCAACTGGACGTTGAGGACACCGGTGATGAACTCGAAGAGTGCGCCGCCGACGAGCAGGAGCAGCGACACGCGCTCAAGGGCGTGCCCCACCGACCGCGCCGGGGGCAGCGTGAAGAGCTTCGGGATCACCGACCACAGCTTCGCGAGCAGCACCGGGATCAGGGTGATGCCGACCGTGACGTGCAGGCCCTGGTTGAGGCGGTAGAGCCAGTGCGGGTCGGTCGGCCAGTCGAACAGGTAGAAGCCGAGGAGGCCCTTGTCCGGTGTCTTGTCGTTGACGGGCGACAGGTTCGGGTTGTACGCCGCGTAGGACAGCAGACCGGTCACGAACAGGAGCGTGACGCCGACCAGCAGGACGACACCGAGAACCGAGGTCAGCCACGGCCCACGCAGCGGGCTGCGCCAGAAACCGGGGTCGGCAGGAGAGGTCACACGTGGTGTGCGGGGCATGGATCGACCGTATGCCGGGCCCTGCCTCCGGACGGGCCCGCGACTCATGACGAAACGCTGACGTCACCCCTCGGAGTCCGATCACCGGCTCCCCTTGCGCCTAACGTGCAGACGTGAGCACCACAGAGCGCACCGGACGCCGCCGCGACCTGGCCGCTGCCGGAATCGCGGCGCTACTCGTCACCGCGGCCGTCGTCGTCGGCACCACCATCGAGTCCACGGACGGCACCCTGCACCTCAACTGGCCCCCGCTGTACGCCCGGTGGGACCCGCACCTCGGCCCCGGCACCCCCGCCGCGCTCGCGGTCGCCGTCTCGGTGATCGCGTACGCCCCCGCCCTCGCCGTCCAGCTCCCCTGGCGGTCCCTCCTCCTGGGCGCATGGACCACTTCCACGGCCTGGATCTGGTCGCTCGCGCTGATCGACGGCTGGCACCGGGGCGTGGCGGAGCGGCTCACGACCAAGTACGAATACCTCCAGGTCATCGACCGTTTCCAGAACATCCCGGCGACGCTGCGGGACTTCACGCGGCACATCCTCATCGACTCCCCCGACCACTGGCCGGCCCACACCGCGGGCCATCCGCCCGGCGCCACCCTCACCTTCGTCCTCCTTGACCGCGTCGGCTTCGGGGGCGGTGCCTGGGCCGGGGCGTTCTGCATCACGGCGGGCAGTACCGCCGTGCTGGCCGTTCTGATCACCCTGCGGGCGCTGGCCGACGAGGAGACCGCCCGCCGGGCGGCGCCCTTCCTCGTCCTGGCCCCGGCCGCGATCTGGGTCGGCGCATCCGCGGACGGCTACTTCGCCGCCGTGACGGCATGGATGATCGCGCTGCTCGCACTGGCGGCGACGCGTACCGTCCGCTTCCCCGCCGCGGCGGCTCTCGGCTCGGGCCTGCTGTTCGGCCTCGTCTGCTACCTCTCGTACGGCCTGCCTCTGTTCGTCCTCGTCGCCGCGGCCGTCCTGCTGATCACCCGTACCCTGCGCCCGCTCCCACTCTTCCTCGCGGGAACAGCCGTGGTCCCGCTCGCCTTCACCCTGGCGGGCTTCCACTGGTGGGAGGCGTACCACCTGCTCGTCGAGCGCTACCGCCAAGGAGCGGGCGGCATCAGACCGTACGGCTACTTCGTCTGGGCCAACCTCGCCTGCACGGTGCTGGTCGTCGGCCTCGCGTCGGTCGCGGGGCTGCGCAGGACGGCGACCTCGGCGCCCGGCGGGCTCACCCGCCTGCGCACCGGCCGCACGACACCCGCCGACCGGCTGACCGTCCTCGTCCTGACCGCCCTCCTGGCTCTGCTGACCGCCGACCTCTCGGGCATGAGCAAGGCGGAGACAGAACGCATCTGGCTGCCCTTCGCCACGTTCCTCCTCCCGGCGACGGCACTCCTGCCGAAGGAGGGCCGCCGCTACTGGCTCATCGCTCAGGCCGTACTGGCGCTGGCCCTGAACCACCTGCTGTTCACGGGGTGGTGAGGAGGCGAGGACGACGACAGGCCCAGGCCAGCGCGGGCGTCAGCGGCGAGCGCGGCCAGTCGGGCGGCTTGGGCCGCAAAACAACAAAGGCAAGGAGAACTATTCTCCTTGCCACTCTTAACTTATAGCGCACCAGGGGCCTTGCGGCAAGGCCCCCGTCGTGGCGCACAATCCTCGGCCGAGGCCACAACCTGGTGGGTGTGGTGGAGCGAGAACGCATGGGGAGTTGCTCAGTGACCGAGCAGTACGTGGTGGGTGTGCAGGACATCGACGAGACGCGGATCGCGGTCGTCGGCGGCAAGGGCGCGCATCTGGGCGCGCTGTCGCGCATCGAGGGCGTCCGAGTGCCGGACGGCTTCTGCGTGACGACGGACGCCTTCCGGCGGATCATGGCGCAGGTTCCGCTCGGCGACCGTCTCGACCGGCTGGCGCGCCTGGACCCGGACGACCGGGAGGCGATCCGCACGCTCAGCGCGGAGATCCGACGGATCATCGAGGCGGTCGCGGTCCCGTCGGATCTCGCGGCGGTGATCACCGCCGAGATCACCCGCCTCGGCGAGCGGGGCGCCTACGCCGTCCGCTCCAGCGCGACGGCCGAGGACCTGCCGACCGCCTCCTTCGCGGGCCAGCAGGACACCTACCTGAACGTCATCGGGCCCGAGGCGATCCTCCGGCACATCAGCCGGTGTTGGGCCTCGCTGTTCACCGAGCGGGCCGTGACCTACCGTCGGCGCAACGGCATCGACCACCGCACGGTCCACATGGCCGTGGTCGTGCAGCGCATGGTCACCCCGTACGCCTCCGGCATCCTGTTCACGGCCGACCCCGTCACGGGCAACCGGAAGGTCGCCACGGTGGACGCCGGATTCGGTCTCGGTGAGGCCCTGGTCTCCGGCCTGGTGAACCCGGACGTCCACCGGGTGCGTGACGGCGAGATCGTCGAGCGGACCATCGCCGCGAAGAAGCGCGCCCTGTACGCCCTGCCGGGCGGGGGAACGCGGGAAGTGGCCGTCGACGCGGCGCGGCAGGAGGACCCGGCGCTCACCGACGCGCAGGTCGTGGAGCTCGTGCGGCTCGGGCGGCGGATCGAGGCGCACTTCGGGCGGCCGCAGGACATCGAGTGGTGCCTGGTCGATGACGGTGACGGTGACGACGCCGGGTTCCGGGTCGTGCAGAGTCGGCCGATCACGACCCTGTTCCCCGTGCCCGAGACCGACGACCAGGAGAACCACCTCTACGTCTCCACCGGTCACCAGCAGATGATGACCGACGCCATGAAGCCGCTGGGGCTCTCCATGTGGCAGCTGACGGCCATGGTGCCGATGCACCACGCCGGTGGACGGCTGTTCGTCGACGTCATCCGGCGCCTGGGCGCGCCCGCGAGCCGCACCGGCCTCCTGGACCTCATCGGGAAGGGGGATCCGCTGATCCGGGACGCGCTGGAAACCGTCCTCGACCGCGGCGACTTCGTCCCCTCGCTCCCGGACGAAGGCCCCGGCGGCCCGCGGCCCGGTGGCGCGGGGCCCGGTGGCGCGCCCACCCCCATCCCCACCGATTCCGCCGTCGTCACCGAACTGATCGAACGCAGCCGGACGTCTCTCGCCGCGCTGCGGTCCGACATCCGGTCGAAGTCCGGACCCGCCCTGTTCGAGTACCTGCCGGAGGCCTTCGCCGAGCACAAGCGGGTGCTGGGCGATCCGCTGAGCATGCAGGCGATCATGGCGGGGATGGAGGCCACGTGGTGGCTCAACGACCACCTGCAGGAGTGGCTGGGCGAGAAGAACGCGGCTGACACGCTCACGCTCTCGGCCCCCGACAACATCACCTCGGAGATGGGCCTCGCGCTGCTCGACGTCGCCGACGCCGTCCGCCCGCACCCGGAGGTGGTCGCGTTCCTGCGGAACCTCGGGGACACCGTCGGGGACGCCGAGCACACCGGCTTCCTGGAGGGTATGGCCAAGCTGCCGGGCGGGACGGAAGCCCGCGACGCCATCGAGTCGTACCTCGACCTCTACGGCATGCGCTGCGTCGGCGAGATCGACATCACGAGGCCCCGCTGGAGCGAGCGCCCCTCCGCGCTCGTGCCCGTCATCCTCGACAACGTCAGGAACTTCGCGCCCGGCGCCGCCGAGCGGCGCTTCGAGCAGGGGCGGCAGGAGGCGTACAAGAAGGAACAGGACGTGCTGTCCCGCCTGCGGCTGCTGCCGGACGGGGAGCACAAGGCCGACGAGACCAAGCGGATGATCGACCGCGTCCGCACCTTCGTCGGCTACCGCGAGTACCCGAAGTACAACATCGTCAGCCGCTACTTCGTCTACAAGCAGGCCCTGTTGCAGGAGGCCGACCGCCTCGTGGAGGCCGGGGTGCTCGCCGAGCGGGAGGACATCTACTACCTCACCTTCCAGGAGGTCCACCAGGCCGTGGTCTCGCAGCAGGTGGACGAGGGGCTCATCCGGCAGCGCAAGGACGACTTCCGTTCCTACGAGGCGCTCACACCGCCCCGGGTGCTCACGTCGGAGGGCGAGGCCATCACCGGGGCGTACCGTCGCGAGGGTGTGCCGGACGGCGCCCTGGTGGGCCTGCCCGTCTCCGTGGGGACGGTCGAGGGCAGGGCCCGGGTCATCCACGACATCGCGGAGGCCGACCTGGAGGCGGGCGACATCCTGGTCACCGCCTACACCGACCCCAGCTGGTCGCCCCTGTTCGTGGCGATCGCGGGCCTGGTGACGGAGGCGGGCGGCCTCATGACCCACGGCGCGGTGATCGCCCGCGAGTACGGCCTCCCCGCCGTCGTGGGCGTGGACCGGGCCACCAGCCGCATCCGGGACGGCCAGCGGATCCGGGTCCACGGGATCGACGGGTACGTGGAGATCCTCGACTGAGCCTGCGCGGCGACCCGCGCTCAGCCCCTGTACGTCTCCAGCAGCCGCAGCCACACCTCGCTGATCGTCGGATACGCCGGGACCGCGTGCCACAGGCGGCTCAGGGGGATCTCGCCCGCGATCGCCATCGTCGCCGAGTGGATGAGCTCGCCGACGCCGGGGCCGACGAACGTGACGCCGAGGAGGATCTCGCGGTCCAGGTCGACGATCATGCGGGCGCGGCCGCGGTAGCCGTCGGCGTAGAGGCCCGCGCCCGCGACTCCGGACATGTCGTAGTCGACGGCCCGGACGCGGTGGCCCGCCGCTTCCGCCTCCGCGAGGGTCAGGCCCGCGGATGCGGCCTCGGGGTCGGTGAAGACGACCTGCGGGACCGCGTCGTGGTCGGCGGTGGCGGAGTGCGCGCCCCAGCGGTCCGTCTCCAGGAGCGGGACCCCCTGGGCGCGGGCCGCGATGGCGGCGCCCGCGATGCGGGCCTGGTACTTGCCCTGGTGGGTGAGGAGCGCGCGGCGGTTCGCGTCGCCGACCGCGTAGAGCCAGTCGCTGCCCTCGACGCGGAGGCTCTCGTCGACCTGGAGGTAGGAGCCGGGCTGCAGGCCGACGGTCTCCAGGCCGATGTCGTCGGTGCGCGGGGCGCGGCCGGTGGCGAAGAGGATCTCGTCGGCCTGGAGTGTGGAGCCGTCGTCCAGGGTCGCCGTCACGGTGCCGTTCTCGCGGCGCACCGCGGTGACCGAGACGCCCGAGCGGACCTCGGCGCCCGCCTCGGTGAGGGCCTCCTGCACCAGCTCCCCGGCAAACGGCTCCATGCGGGGCAGCAGGCCCCCGCCGCGTACCAGGACCGTGACCTGCGACCCCAGCGCCTGCCAGGCGGTCGCCATCTCGACGGCGACGACGCCGCCGCCCACGACGAGGAGGCGGTCGGGGGCGTGGTCGGCGCTGGTGGCCTCGCGGCTGGTCCACGGCTTGGCGTCGGCGAGGCCCGGCAGGTCGGGCAGGGCCGCGCGGGTGCCGGTGCAGACGGCCACGGCGTGGCGGGCCCGGAGCGTGTGCACGGTGCCGTCCGTCCCGGTGACCGTGACCTCGCGGGGGCCCGCGATGCGGCCGTGGCCGCGGTGGAGGTCGACGCCGACCCCCTCCAGCCAGCCGACCTGGCCGTCGTCCTTCCAGTGCGAGGTGTAGTCGTCACGGTGCGCGAGGACCGCGGCGACGTCCAGTGGGCCCCGCACGGAGTCGCGCAGGCCCGGGACGTGGCGGGCGTCGGCGCGGGCGATGACGGGGCGCAGCAGGGCCTTGCTGGGCATGCAGGCCCAGTAGGAGCACTCACCCCCGACGAGCTCGCTCTCCACGATCGCGGCACTCAGTCCCGCGGCGCGTGCGCGGTCCGCCACGTTCTCCCCCACGGGGCCCGCTCCGATGACTACAACGTCGTACGTGATGGCATCCGTCATGAGGACAGTGTGTCGGCAGGTGTGCGCCGTGGCCACACGGGTACGCGCGCGGGACAGGCCGATGTGCGCGGGGCACCGTTCCGCGTGCGACCAGGCGGAATACGTCCGCACGATCGGCCGTTGTGCACAGCGGCCACGCCCCATACAGGACAGGAAGTAGGGACACACCATGAGCAGCGCCACCGTGGAGCTCACCAAGGAGAACTTCGACCAGACGGTCACGGACAACGGATTCGTCCTGATCGACTTCTGGGCGGAGTGGTGCGGGCCCTGCAAGCAGTTCGCCCCCGTCTACGAGAAGGCGGCCGAGGCCAATCCCGACCTGGTCTTCGCCAAGGTCGACACGGAGGCCCAGCCGGAGCTGGCCCAGGCCTTCAACATCCAGTCCATCCCGACGCTGATGATCGTCCGCGACCAGGTGGCGGTGTTCTCCCAGCCGGGCGCGCTGCCCGAGGCCGCTCTCACCGACGTCATCGGCCAGGCCAGGAACCTGGACATGGACGAGGTCCGTCGCCAGGTCGCCGAGGAGCAGGCCAAGCAGCAGGAGCAGTAGGACAGAGAGCTCCGGCAGTACGAGCAGTACGAGTATCAGGGGCTGTGAGCTAGCTGGACTCGCGGTGCACGACGTCCGCCCCGAGCACGTCGTGCACCTCGGGTTCCGCACCCGGATCGCGCACCACGCGGTCGACCAGTTCGGCGAGGCCGCGGCCGGACGGCAGCTCTATGCGGACGGTACTGAGGCGGGGGCGTAGCAGCCTGCCCAGCATCAGGTCGTCCGAGCCGATCACGGCGATCTCCTCGGGGACGTCGATCCCCTCGTCCTGGAGCGCGCGCATCAGGAGCATCGCGTACTCGTCGTTGTAGGCGAAGACGGCGTCGATGCCCTCGGCGCGGCAGCGTGCGGCGAGCCGGGCGGCTGACTCCTCGTCGTAGGCGAGCGGCAGCTCGGTGACCGAGGCGCCGGTGGTGCGCGCCCTCTCCACCGCCTGGTGGACCCCTTCGAGGCGGGGCTGCGAGAAGTGCCCCAGGCCCCCTTCCTCGGGCACGACGACGCCGATGGCGCGTCGGCCGCGGGCCAGGAAGTGCAGGGCCGCGGCCTCGCCGACCCTGCGGCCGTCCATCAGCAGGGCGTGCGCGCCCTCGACGCGGTGCGGGCCGAGCGTGAAGACGGCCTTGGCGCCGGACCGCTTCAGGACCGTCACGCCGCGCGGGTTGAGCGCGGAGGCGTCGGGCGCCAGGACCGCCACGGGGCGCAGCTCGGCCCAGGCGCGGGCGGCGTCCTCGCCGGTCAGGCCGAGGCTCGCGTACTGGACGACGGTGTAGTCGAAGCTGCTCAGTGCCCACTGCAGTTCGTTGAAGAACCGGCTGAAGAGCGGGCCCATCGGGATCTCCGACGTGGGCATGAGCACCATGCGGCTGTGCCCGGCGCGGAGGCTGCGGGCGGCGGCGTGCGGGACGTAGCCGAGTTCCCTGGCCGCTTCGTGGACGCGGCGGCGGGTGGGTTCGCTGATCCGGACGGCGCTGGTGTTGTTGAGGACGTACGAGACGGTCGCGCGGGAGACCCCCGCCAGGCGGGCGACGTCGGCGCTCGTCGGCACGGAGCGCTGCGTGGGCTGCTGCTTCGGTATCTGCACCATGACAGGGGCATCTTTGCAGACGGCACCGGAGGCACCTGAGGCGGGCGGTGGAGCCGGGCCGTGCCCGTGGCGTGAACTTCCCTGCCGTCGTTCCGCGTTGGTCTCGTTCCGTGGCGAGCTACTCGCCGGTTAACGTTCGGGCACCCGTCGTCGAACGAAGGTGTCCCCCACATGACTGCCGACCGTGCCGAAGGCCTGGCGCGCACCGCCCGCGCGCTGGCCGCGGGAGAGGTGACCTCGCGTGCGCTGACCGAGCGGACGCTGGCCAGGATCGAGGCCGCTCAGCCCGTGCTCAACGCCTTCAAGCTGGTGCGGGCCGAGGCCGCGCTCGCCGAGGCGGACGCCGCCGACCGGGAGCTGGCGGCGGGTGCGGCCACCGCAGGGCGGCCGCTGCTCGGGGTCCCGCTGGCGGTGAAGGACGACATGGACGTGGCGGGTGAGCCGACCGCGTTCGGGTGCAGGGGCGACTTCCCGCCGAAATCGGCGGACTCCGAGGCCGTACGCAGGCTCCGGGCGGCCGGGGCCGTGATCGTCGGCAAGACCAACACGTGCGAGCTGGGGCAGTGGCCTTTCACGGAGGGGCCCGGCTTCGGCGACACCCGCAATCCGTGGAACACCGGACACACGCCCGGCGGGTCGTCGGGTGGTTCGGCGGCCGCCGTGGCGGCGGGGCTGGTCGCGGCGGCGCTGGGCTCGGACGGCGCGGGCTCGGTGCGGATCCCCGCCGCCTGGACCCATCTGGTCGGGATCAAGCCGCAGCGCGGGCGGATATCGACGTGGCCTTGGCCCGAGGCGTTCCAGGGCATCACCGTCAACGGCCCGCTCGCGAGGACGGTCGCGGACGCCGCGCTGCTCCTCGACGCGGCGAGCGGCAGCCACGAGGGCGACCTGCACCGACCGGCGCCCGTGCGGGCGGCGGAGGCGGCGACCCGTGATCCGGGGCGGCTGCGGATCGCCCTGTCGTTGCGGATGCCGTTCACGGCGACGCCCAAGCATCTGCACCCCGTGGTGCGGGACCGGGTGGTGGCGCTCGCCGACCGGCTCACCGCGCTCGGGCACGACGTCGAGGAGGCCGACCCGCGCTACGGGCAGATCGGCCTCGCGTTCGTGCCGCGCGCGACGGCGGGCATCGCCGAGTGGACCCGGCAGGTGCCCGACTTCTCCCTCCTGGACCGGCGGACGCGGGAAGCGGCGCGCATGGGGCGGCTGTTGGGCGGCGCCCCGCTGCGGCTCGCACGCCGCGCGGAGGCCGCGCTGCACCGTCGTGTCGGGGCGGTCTTCTCGACGTACGACGCCGTGATCGCCCCGACGACGGCCGCTCCGCCGCCGCGCGTCGGCACGCTCGCCACGATGAGCGGCTGGCGGACCGACCAAGCCATGATCGCCGCCTGCCCCTACGCGTGGCCGTGGAACGTCCTCGGCTGGCCGGGCGTCAACGTGCCCGCGGGGCGCACCCCGGGCGGGCTGCCCGTCGGCGCGCAACTGCTCGGGCCCGCGGGAAGCGAACCGCTTCTGGTGTCCCTGGCGGCGCAGTTGGAGGCGGACCGGCGGTGGTACGAGCAGTGGCCGACGCCCCTCCCGGACGTGGCGGTCTCGTGATGTCGGCGGTGGCGGGCTCATGGACGCGCCAACTCCCGCCACAGAGCGGGGTCCTCGAAGCCGAGCGCCCACAGCACGGTGTGACGCACCCCGTGCCGCCGCAGCACGGGCAGGTGCGCGGCGGTTCCGCGGGCGTCCTGGTACCAGACCGTCCGGCTCGTCCGCCCGTCCTCGTACGTGAAGTGGGGCGTGCTGGAGCGGGGGTCGATGCGGTAGGGGGCGCCGACCTTGCGGCGCAGCGCCTCGGCCTCCCGCGAGGTCACGTGCCGGGCCCTTTCGCGCTTGCCGACGGCCCAGTCCCAGCCGTAGGCGGGCAGCCCCGTCTCCAGCTTGTTCCGGGGCACTTCCGCGGTGGCGCGGCGCAGGATCTCGTCGTACCAGGCCGGTGTGGAGAGCGGCCCCGGCGCGCCCTCGGCCCAGTGCAGGTTGTAGGCCATGACGCGCAGCCGGTCGGCGGCCGCGCCGAGCCGCTTGTAGTCCCAGACGCGTCCGGTGCCCGCGGTCTTCGGGGAGACGGTGACGATGCACTGCTTGCGCAGGGCGTGGAGCCTGCGGCAGAGGTCGGTGACCAGCGTCGCGTAACCGTCGCGGACCTTCTCGTACGCGGCGTCGCCGGTCGGCGCGATGCTTTCGTAGTCGAGGTCGAGGCCGTCGTAAGCGCGGCTGCGGGCGATGCGGAGCAGGGCCTCGATGTGTGTGGCGCGGCGGCCGGGGTCGGTCACGACGCCCGCGAGCGCACCGGGCGGCAGGGTCTCCATGACGGTCGGCACGACCTTGATCCCGGCCCTGTGCAGCCCGTCGACGATCCGCCGCTCCCCCGCGCCGGTGTGCGGGTCGACACGCCCGGCCGACCGCATCCGGTACCAGAACGGGCTGACGGTGTGCAGCTGGTCGGCGTGGCGCAGGGCGTTCTTGTACGCGGCGTCCTGGTCCCAGTACGGAAGCCAGGCGGAGACGGTGCGGGGCGGTGGCGCGGGGACGGCGGGGTTCGACGCGGCAGGGACCGTGGCCAGCACCGAGCCCACGACGGCGAGCACGGCGAGGGAGCGGGCGTTGCGCATGTTTCGTGTCGGCATGGACCGAGCCTGCGGGTCATCCCGCGGACCCGCTCAGCGGATTGAGCCGGTCAGGTTCTACGGTGACCCGTGTGACTGCCTTCACCGATGACCCGCACCTGTCCGCATCGCCCGGACGCTCGGGCACCACCGCGACCACCGAGGTCGAGCCGCGCGAAGTGGGCCGGGTCCACACGGAGTACGCGCCCGACCGCGACGGCGATCCCGACCCGGGGGAGATCGTCTGGACGTGGGTGCCCTACGAGGAGAACGACGGGCGCGGCAAGGACCGGCCGGTTCTCGTGGTCGCCCGCGAGGCTTCGGGGACGCTGCTCGCCGTGCAGTTGTCGAGCAAGCGCCACGAGGGCGACCGGGACGGGGCCGCTGCTCGCGCGCGGGTGCCGATCGGGAGCGGGCCGTGGGACCGGGAGGGGCGTCATTCCTGGGTGCTCGTCGACCGGGTGCTGCGGGTGCACGAGCGCGGGATGCGGCGTGAGGCGTGCGCGCTCGACCGCATGCGGTTCAACCTGGTCGTACTCCGCCTCAGGGAGCGTTACGGCTGGCGCTGAGCCCGTCGTGCGCGCCGATGAGAAGTTCACTACCCCCACCGGGGAGGCACCCGGCTGCTCTCCCCGGTGACCTCGGAGCGCGTGCTGTCGCAGCGCGTGCCGATGGCGTGCATGCTGTTGGAGTGCGTTCTCTCGCAGCCGGACGCTCATGTCCACACCCCCGTGTCGTTCATGAACGCATGGTGAGCCGCGTGCGTCGGGCGGCGCAACAGAAATTCCCGGTACGTGAACGGCCTGAGGGGCACTCTTGTGCGAACGCCCTCGAGGGTTTTGGGTGTGACGAGCAGCACCGGATGGAAGGATCCCCGCATGCCTGAGGGAGACTGTACGAAACACCGCACGACGCACCGCACAACGGCGCGCGACACGGTGTCCGAAGCCGAAGTGGAAGCGCTGGTCCGAGGCATCTGCTTCAAGACCGGCCCACCCCGCACCATCGGGGTCGAACTGGAATGGCTCGTCCACGAACCGGGCCTGCCCCACCTGCCCGTATCCGCCGCCCGCCTCGAAGCGGCCTATGCCGCGCTGCGGGCCCTGCCCCTGCACTCGTCCGTCACCGTCGAACCCGGCGGCCAGCTGGAGCTCAGCTCGCTGCCCGCCGCCTCGCTGACGGAGTGCATCTCGGCCATGCAGGCCGACCTCGGCGTCGTACGCGACGCTTTGCACCCCCACCGCCTCACCCTCAGCGGGATCGGCGCCGACCCATGGCGCCCGCCGTCACGGATCCTGCGCGAGCCCCGCTACGACGCGCTGGAGTCGTGCCTCGACCGCGGGGGCCCAGCCGGGCGCCGCATGATGTGCTCGACGGCGTCCGTGCAGATCTGCCTCGACGCCGGATACGAGGAGCCGGGCCCGCTCGGCTACGCGCGCCGCTGGCGCCTTGCGCACCTGCTCGGGCCCGTCCTGGTCGCCGCGTTCGCCAACTCACCGCTCCAGGACGGCCGTCCGACCGGCTGGCGTTCGACCCGGCAGGCCGTGTGGGCGGGCATCGAACCCGGCAGATCCGGCGCGCCGCCCCTGGACGGGGAGCCGCGCGAGACGTGGACCAGACACGCCCTGGACGCGCCGGTCATGTGCGTCAAGAGAGAGCCGGGCGAGGGCCCCTGGAGCGTTCCAGAGGGGATGAGCTTCCGGGCGTGGGCCCGCGCCGGGGCGTCGCGCAGACCCACCCAGGAGGACCTCGTCTACCACCTGACCACGCTGTTTCCACCGGTGCGCCCCCGTGGCCACCTGGAACTGCGCATGGTCGACGCACAGCCCGGCGAGGACGGCTGGATCGTGCCGCTCGCCGTCACGAGCGCCCTGTTCGACGATCCGGAGGCGGCCGAGACCGCCTACCGCGCCGTGAAGCCGCTGGCCGAGCGGTACGGGCCGCCGGGATCGACCGCCGCGCCCCACAATCCGCTCTGGCTGGACGCGGCACGCCACGGCCTCGCCGAGCCCGAACTGCGCGAGGCGGCCGCCGCGTGCTTCGCCGCCGCCGTCGACGCGCTGCCCCGGCTGGGGGCCGACGCGTCCGTGCGGGACGCCGTGGCGACGTACGCCGCCCAGTACGTGGCGCACGGCCGCTGCCCCGCCGACGACCTGCTGGAGGCGGTGCGCGACGACCCCGCACTCCACGACACACCTGGGAACACGCCTGGGAAGGATGTCCGCCGATGACCGGCTCCACCACCGACCCGGAAGCCACCGACCCGGAGGCCCTGCGGGCGCGCGCGCTGGCCGCGCTCCTCGCCGCCCGGGAGCGCACGACCCTCCTCACCTCCTGTGTGGAGGAGGCCGAACTGACCGCGCAGCACTCTCCGTTGATGTCGCCACTGGTCTGGGATCTCGCGCACATCGGCAACCAGGAGGAGCAGTGGCTGCTGCGCGCGGTCGCGGGGCGCGATGCGATGCGCCCCGAGATCGATCCGCTGTACGACGCCTTCGAGCATCCCCGCGCCGAGCGCCCGAGCCTGCCGCTGCTCGCGCCCGCCGAGGCCCGCGGTTACGCGGCCGAGGTGCGGGGCCGCGCGCTCGACGTGCTGGAGAAGACGCCGTTCCGCGGCACGCCGCTCACCGACGCGGGCTTCGCGTTCGGGATGATCGCGCAGCATGAGCAGCAGCACGACGAGACGATGCTGATCACGCACCAGCTGCGGTCGGGGCAGACCGCCCTCACCGCCCCTGACCCGCCGCCCGGCGAGCCCTTCACGGGGCCCGCCGAAGTCCTGGTCCCCGGCGGTCCCTTCACGATGGGGACGTCCACGGAGCCGTGGGCCCTGGACAACGAACGCCCGGCGCACCACCGGCTCGTCCCGCCGTTCTTCATCGACACGACTCCGGTGACGAACGCCGCGTACCAGCGCTTCATCGAGGACGGCGGCTACGAGCGGATGCGCTGGTGGGACCCGGCAGGATGGGCGATGGTCCGCAGAAACAACCTGTGCGCGCCGCTGTTCTGGTGGCGCGAGGGCGGCCAGTGGCTGCGGCGGCGCTTCGGGACGGTCGAACCGGTGCCCGCCGACGAACCGGTGTTGCACGTCAGCTGGTACGAGGCCGACGCGTACGCGCGCTGGGCGGGCCGGCGCCTGCCCAGCGAGGAGGAGTGGGAGAAGGCCGCACGGTACGACCCGGTGACCGACCGGTCGACGCGCTATCCGTGGGGCGACGCGGACCCCACACCGGAGCGCGCCAACCTGGGCCAGCGGCATCTGCGCCCCGCGCCCGCGGGGAGCTATCCCGCGGGCGAGTCGCCGCTCGGTGTGCGGCAGTTGATCGGCGACGTGTGGGAGTGGACGTCCGGCGACTTCCTGCCGTACCCGGGCTTCGCCGCCTTCCCGTACCGCGAGTACTCGGACGTGTTCTTCGGCGGCGACTACAAGGTGCTGCGCGGCGGGGCGTTCTCCGTCGACGAGGTGGCCTGCCGCGGCACGTTCCGCAACTGGGACCACCCGGTGCGGCGGCAGATCTTCTCCGGGTTCCGCACCGCGCGGGACGCCGGACCCACCGAGACGCCTGCTCCGGGGACCGCCTGATGTGCCGTCATCTCGCCTTCCTGGGGCCGCCGGAGCCACTGGGAAGCCTCCTCGTGACGCCCGCGCACAGCCTGTTCCGCCAGTCGTGGACGCCGCGGATGCAGCGCCACGGGACGGTCAACGCCGACGGCTTCGGGGTGGGCTGGTACGCCGAGGGCGACCCGGCACCCGCCCGCTACCGCCGCGCCGGGCCGATCTGGGGCGACGCCTCGTTCGCCGATCTGGCGCGGGTCGTACGCTCCGGGGCGGTGCTCGGCGCGGTGCGCGACGCGACCCTTTCGGGGGCGGACGGCGAGGCCGCGGCGGCGCCCTTCGCCTCCGGGCCCTGGCTGTTCAGCCACAACGGGGCGATCTCCGGCTGGCCCCGCTCGCTCGCCCCACTCGCGCACGGCCTGCCGCCCGCCGAGCTGCTCTCGATGGAGGCGCGCTGCGACTCCGCACTGGTGTGGGCGCTCGTCCTGAACCGGCTGCGCCGGGGCGACGAGGAGGGGCAGGCCCTGGCTGACACCGTCCTGGAGGTCGCGGAGGCGGCGCCAGGGTCGCGCCTGAACCTCCTGCTCACCAACGGCGACACGATCGCCGCGACCGCCTGGGGCGACACCCTCTGGTATCTCACGGAGCCCGGCCGCCGCACCGTCGTGGCCTCCGAGCCCTACGACGACGACCCGCACTGGCGCGAGGTGCCCGACCGCACCCTGCTCGCCGCCAGCCGCACCGACGTACTGCTGACCCCGCTCAAGGAGCCCCCCGCGTGAGCCCGTTCCTGCTGACCCGCACCCTGCCCGAGGACACCACGGGCGCCGCGCTGCGCGCCGACGTCCTGCACGGCCTCACCGCCACCCCGAAGACGCTGCCGCCCAAGTGGTTCTACGACGCGCGCGGCAGCGCCCTCTTCGAGGAGATCACCACCCTGCCCGAGTACTACCCCACCCGCGCCGAGCGCGAGATCCTCGTCGCCCGCGCCGACCGGATCGCCGAGGTCACGGGCGCCCGGACGCTGATCGAGCTGGGCTCGGGCTCCTCGGAGAAGACCCGTCACCTCATCGACGCCATGGCGTCCCTGCACACCTACGTCCCCGTGGACGTGAGCGAGAGCGCGCTGACCGGCGCCGCGAACACCCTGCTCGCGCAGCGGCCCTCGCTGAACGTGCACGCCCTGATCGCCGACTTCACCCGCGGCCTCGCGCTGCCCGGCACGCCGGGGCCGCGCCTCATCGCCTTCCTCGGCGGCACGGTCGGCAATCTGCTGCCCGCCGAACGCGCCGCGTTCCTCTCCTCGGTGCGCGACCTCCTCTCCCCCGGCGACGCGCTGCTCCTCGGCACGGACCTGGTCAAGGACGAGTCGGTCCTCGTCTCCGCGTACGACGACGGGACGGGCGTGACGGCCGCGTTCAACAAGAATGTCCTGGCGGTCATCAACCGCGAGCTGGGCGGCGACTTCGACCCGGACGCCTTCGAGCACGTGGCCGTCTGGGACCGCGAGCACGAGTGGATCGAGATGCGGCTGCGCTCCACGGCCGACCAGACGGTGAAGATCCCCGCGCTCGACCTGGCGGTCGACTTCGTCGCGGGCGAGGAGATGCGCACGGAGATCTCGGCGAAGTTCAGGGAGGACGGCGTACGTGCCGAACTGGATGCCGCAGGACTGGAGCTGACGCACTGGTGGACGGACGAGAGGGGGCGCTTCGCGCTGTCGCTGAGCACGGTCGCGTAGCGCCCCGGCGCTACCGGGCGTCCGTCACAGGCCGCCGACGTCCAGTGCTCTGGTGATCCGGGCCGAGGCCTTGCGGGCCTCGGTCGCCGGGTCGCCGCCCGTCAGGACCTTCGTCATGTATCCCTTGATCGGGTTGTCCGCCTCGACCTCCGCCCAGCGGGGGGAGTTCGGGGTCGCCCGGCCGTTCGCCGCCCCGACGGCCATCGCCGCGGAGCCCTCCTCGTCGGCGACCGCCGGGGCGAGCTTCGCCTTGTTCGGGACGTAGTTCATGGTCCGCGCCAGGTCGGTCTGCCACTTCTTGCCCGCCAGGGCCTCGATCACCTCGACCGCGCCCTTGTGGTCGTTGCTGTGCTCGGGCACGACGAGGTCGGAGCCGCCGGTGAATACCGCGGCGGGCTTGCCCGCCTTCATGCCCGGGATCGGGAAGTAGCCGAGTTTGCCCTTCAGTTCGGGGTTCTTCTCCTCGATGGCGCGGGCCGCGCCGGGCACCGCGACGATCTGCGCGACGTCGCCGCCCGCGAACACCCCGGCCTGCGAAGGATGCTCCTCGTCGGCGTCGCGCGGGCCCTCGCCGAGCGCCTGCAGCTGCTTGTAGAACTCCATGCCGCGCAGGGCCGCGGCCGTGTGCAGGCTGCCGCGCCAGTCGCCGGATGACTCCTTGGTCTCCTTGGCCAGGTCGCCGCCCTCGTCCCAGATGAATCCCGCGAGGGTGTACCAGTCCTGGCCCGCGAGGTAGATGCCCTGCTTGCCCCCGGTGTTGAGCTTCTCCGTCGCCGTGATCCACTCCTCGCGGGTCCGCGGCGGGCTCTCGATGCCCGCCTGTGCGAAGAGGTCCTTGTTGTAGATGACGACGCGGTTGGCTGCGTACCAGGGGATGCCGTACTGGGCTCCGCGGTAGCGCCCCGGCTCGGCGAGGCCCGGCAGCCAGTCGTCCATGCCGAGGTCGCGTGCGGACTCCAGGGTCAGGTCGTACAGGCCGCCCTCGTCGACGTACTGCGCGACCTGGGTGTTGCCGACCTCGATGACGTCCGGGCCGTCGCCGCCCTCCTCCTTGAGCGCCTTCGTCACCTTGGTGCCGATGCCGGTCCATTCCTGGACGCGGATGTCCAGGTCGATGTCGTCGTGCTCCTTCTCGAAGTCCGACTTGAAGCGCTCGACGAAGCCGGGCGAAGCGCTGCCCTTCATGAGCCAGACCGTGACGGTCTTCGAGTCGTCACCGCCCGGCAGCATGCCGCACCCGGCGACCAGGACGGTGGAGGAGAGGGCGAGCGCCAGGGACACGGCAGCGCGGTGGTGCGGCTTCACGTGGGTCACTTTCTGCCTGCGGACAGGGGAAGGTCAGCCCGACGCGGGGGGTGAGCACGCTGCTCGTACGGGTTACTGGCTGGATTTTGGTCCGTACCAATGAGCTGGTCAAGGGGGTACGCCATCTCGCGCCACCGGGGCAGCTGGGGCACGGTGGAGTGACGGCACTTCTCGGCGCCGTGCGGCAGCACGCCGTACGGCCTCATCCGACGGCCCGGAGGAACATCCTCATGTCGAACCACACGTACCGCGTCACCGAGATCGTCGGCACCTCTCACGAGGGCGTCGACCAGGCGATCCGCAACGGCGTCGCACGGGCCTCGCAGACGCTCCGATCGCTCGACTGGTTCGAGGTCACGCAGGTGCGCGGCCACATCGAGGACGGCGAGATCCAGCACTACCAGGTCGGCCTGAAGGTGGGCTTCCGCCTGGAGGACGACACCGAGGTCTAGCCTCGGCGCGGAGCGCTGCGGGCGCTCAGGTGCGGCCCTCGCGCTCCTGGGCGTCCTTCAGGGTCTCGGACGTGTTCGCCCAGGTCACCCGGACGACGGTGAAGCCCGCGCGTTCCGCCTCGACGCAGACCAGCTCGTCGTCGTCCACCAGCATGCGGATCGTCCGTTTGCGGGCGATGTCCTGGAGGATCTCCAGCTTGGTGCGGCGTGCGGGGCGCCGGTCGTTGTTGCGCCGCATCCAGATCCGTCCGCTCGGCAGTCCCTGGCGCGCCAGCCAGTCCACCGTGTCGGCGCGGCAGCGCTCGGGGCGGCCGGTGAGATAGACCACCTGGCACTCCCGCGCGCTCGCCAGGGCCAGCTCGACGCCGCGGGCCAGCGGCGGGTCCTGGGGCGCCGCGGCGAAGAACGCGTCCCAGTCCCGGGGCCTGCCCTCCAGGAAACGCTGCCGGTGCGCGGTGTCCGCGAGGGTGCCGTCCAGGTCGAACACGGCCAGGGGCCTGTCGTCCGCCGTCCGAGATCTGCTGTCTTCCGTCACGTCGACAGCGTAGAAGCGGCCGTACGGGATCCGCGAGGCGGCCCGGGAATCCTGGCGGCCCCCGTGCGTTGAACCCTGTGTGAGCTCAGTGATCGCGGCAACCCGGTTCTCCGTCCTCGACCGATCGCGCACCCGTGAGGGGCACGACGGTCCGTCGGCCCTGCGCGACACCGTGCGCCTGGCCCAGGACCTCGAAGCGCTCGGGTACAGCCGCTTCTGGGTCTCCGAGCATCACGGCGTGCCCGGCGTCGCGGGCTCGGCGCCCACGGTCCTCGCGTCGGCCGTCGCCGCGGCCACCCGCACCATCCGGGTCGGCACGGGCGGTGTCATGCTGCCGAACCATCAGTCGCTGGTCGTGGCCGAGCAGTTCGGGGTGCTCGAATCGCTCTTTCCCGGCCGGATCGACATGGGGCTCGGCCGCTCGGTCGGCTTCACCGACGGGGTGCGCAAGGCGCTGGGGCGCGACAAGCACGACGCCGAGGATTTCGCGGCGCAGCTCGGTGAACTGCTCGACTGGTTCCGCGGCACGTCCGGCACGGGGGTGCGGGCCCGGCCCGCCGAGGGCCTGACCGTCCCACCGTACGTCCTCGCCGTGGGCGAGGGCGCGGCGATCGCCGCCGACGCGGGCCTGCCGCTGGTCATCGGGGACATCCGGGGCCGCGAGAAGATGCTGCGCGGCATCGAGCAGTACCGCGGCGCGTTCCGCCCCTCGCCCTGGCTCTCCGAGCCGTACGTCATGATCGCGGGCTCCATCGCGGTGGCGGAGAGCGAGGAGGCGGCCCGTCGGCTGCTCGTCCCGGAGGCCTGGTCGATGGCGTACTCCCGCACGCACGGCACGTTCCCGCCGCTGCCGCCCGCCGAGCGCGTGGAGTCCCTGGCCATGACGGAGAAGGAGCGCGGCTTCTACGAGTCGGGGCTGACCGGTCACGTGCACGGCACGGAGGAGCAGGTGGCCGACGAGCTGGAGCGGGTGATCAAGGAGAGCGGGGCGCAGGAGGTGCTGGTCACGACCAGTACGTACGACCGCGTCGGCCTCCTCGACTCCTTCCGGCGGCTGGCCCGCCTGGCGGGGCTGACGGCCTGACGCCGTCCGGACGGACCTGGGCCCCGCCCGCGTCGCGTTCCGGGATCGGCCCGGATGCGGCGCGGACGGGCGCGGTGCCCCCGCGGCACGGGGGATGGTTCCAGCGGAAGCACCGCGGTCCCGGAGGCCCTTGCGGGTACCTCTCAGAAGGTCTTGCGACGTCGGCGGGCAGGCGCGGGCGGCGGGGCGCAGGCGTGGGCCTCAGGTGGTCGCCAGCGCCTCGGTCGGGGGCAGCCGTGCCGCGCGTACGGCGGGATAGAAACCGGCCAGGCCGCCGATGACGAGCGTGGCGCCGACACCGCCCGCCATCGCCCAGACCGGGACGACGGAGGGCCAGCCCTGGTAGGAGGCATAGCCTCCCGTGACGGCGATGCCGAGCAGGACGCCGCCGAGGCCGCCGAGCGCGGACAGGAGCAGCGCCTCGGCCAGGAACTGGGTGCGGATCTGGCCCCGGGTGGCGCCGAGCGAGCGGCGCAGGCCGATCTCGGAGCGGCGTTCCAGGACGGAGATGACCATGGTGTTGGCGACTCCGACGCCGCCCACGAGCAGGGCCACTCCGCCGAGGCCGAGCAGCAGTCCGCTGAGGGTGTCGTCGGTGGCTTCCTTGGCCGCCAGTGCGTCCGAGGGCCGGGAGACGTTGGCCTCGTTGGGGCTCTCGGGGTTGGTGGTGGCGCCGAGGACTTCCTGCACGTCGTTGACGGACGATTCGTCGGCCCGCGTGTAGATGGTGGTCGGCGAGCCGTCGAAGCCCAGTTCGCTCTCCGCCACGGACCAGCCCACGAGGGCCGACGAGTCCAGCGAGGGCACGAGTTCATTGGCGGCGAGCAGGCCGACGACGGTGAACCAGCGCCCGCCGATCCAGACCTTCACGTCCTCCCCCGCCCGGTGCACGCCGAGTTGCTCGGCGGCCTTGGGGCCGAGCACGACGGCCGGGTAGCGGCTGTTGGCCGCGTTCAGCCAGCGGCCGTCGACGATCTTGGCGCCGACCGACTTCGGCAGGTCCGTCCGGGCCGCCGAGACATTGAGGCCGCCGGTCTCCTGCACGGGCGTGTGGTCGCTGCGGTAGACCTTGGCGTCGGTCTTGCCGAGGGCGGAGACCGACTCGACGTCGTCCATCGCCGCGATCATGTCGACCGATTCGGCAGGCAGATGGGCCTCACCGCCGCTGAAGTTCTGGCCGGGCGTCACCGTCAGGAGGTTGGTGCCCAGCTCCTGCAGCCTGCGGTTGAGGTCCTCGGTGGAGGAGGTGGAGATGCCGACCACGCCGACCATCGCGGCGATGCCGATGGCGATGCCGAGCGCCGAGAGGAACACCCGCATCGGGCGCGAGCGCAGCCCGGAGCCACCGACCCGCAGCACGTCCGCCGGGTTCATCCGGGCTGGCCTGGGCCGCCGCGGGGGCTCGGGGGCCGTGGCGGGCTCCAGCTCCTTGATCGCGGTCATAGCACGGCCTCCTGGGGGGCGAGGTCGTCCCGGGAGACGAGGGCGCCCCGGGAATCGGGGAAGGAAGCGCTCTCGCCGGCGGCGACCGAGTCGTGCTCGATACGGCCGTCCTTGAGACGCACCTCGCGGGGCAGGTTCGCCGCGATGTCCCGGTCGTGGGTGATGACCACGACGGTCGTCCCGGCCTCGTGCAGCTCGTGGAGCAGTTCGATCACGACCGCTCCCGACCGCGAGTCCAGCGCGCCGGTCGGTTCGTCGGCGAGCAGCAGCGGCGGATCGCCGAGCACCGCTCGGGCGATGGCCACGCGCTGCTTCTCGCCGCCGGACAGCTGGTGCGGCTCGTGGTAGAGCCGGTGGCCGAGGCCGACCCGGCGCAGCGCCCGTTCGGCGAGGCGGCGGCGCTCGCCGCGCGGCCTGCCGCTGTAGAGCAGCCCGTCCGCCACGCTGTCCAGCGCCGGTACGCCGAACGCCAGGTGGAACTGCTGGAAGACGAAGCCGATGGTCTCGGCCCGCAGCGCCGACAGTTCACGGTCGGTCAGGTCGGCCACGTCGTGCCCGTCGATGCGGACCCGGCCTGCCGACGGGCGGTCCAGGGTGCCCATGATGTTGAGCATCGTGGACTTGCCGGACCCCGAGGGGCCGACGATGGCGAGGAGTTCACCGCGCCGGATGACCAGGTCGGCGCCGCGCAGGGCGACGACGTCCTGGTACGCCTTGGAGACGCCCGTCAGCTCGACCACGGGCCGGTCCGTGGCGGGGGCGGCGGGCAGCTCGGGGGTGGACGGGGTCACTTGGGGACCCCCACGACGGTGCCTTCCTTGATGCCCTTCCCGGACACCTCGACCTGGCTGTCCGCGAACATGCCGAGCTTGACCGGGCGGTACTCGGTGCCGTCCGCGGTGACGACCTCCACCGCGTAGCCTCCGCCGCGCTGTGCGACCAGGGCGCTCACCGGGACGACGAGGACGTCCTTGCGGGACTCGGCCTTCAGCGTGACCTGGACGGCGGCGGCCTGGTAGCGGCCGAGGCCCTTCTGGTCCTTCACCGTCAGCTCCAGGGGCAGGGTCGCCTTGTCGTCGGAGCCGGAGCCGGAGCCTGAGTCCCCGGAGCCCGAACTGTCCGCGGAGTCGCCGCTCTTGGAGGTGGAGGGCGTCCCGATGTCCGTCACCTCGGCCTTGACCGTGGTGTTGTCGGGGAGCTCGACGGTGACCTCGGTGCCCTTCTCGACCAGGTCCTCGAACTGCACGTCGAGGTCGACGGCGACGATCCGCTGGGTGCCGGTCCAGGAGAGGATGCTGCCGCTCGGCGCGGCACCGGGCGAGGCCTTCACGTCCGCGACGCGCCGCGCGCCCGAGGCGACCACGGCGTCCCCGGCGGCCACGGTGCCGGTCTCCTTGCGGTTCAGGTCTTCCTGCCACTCCTTCACGGCCGCGGCGGTCGCGGAGTCGTACGTGTCGTCGACCGTGAACCCCTTGTAGCCGAGGGCGCGGAGGTTCTTCTCCAGCATCGTGACGTCGTCGCCCTCGCTGCCCGAAGCGAGGGTGCGGTACAGCGGGAACGAGCCGTACAGGAGCGGGATCCGCTGCTGGTCGACGCGGTAGACGGTGTCGCCGCGCTCGATGATCCTGCCTTCCTTGGGCACCCAGGTGACGATGCCGTCGCTGCCGGTCGCCCCGGAGGAGCCGTCCTGGCCGGACTGGCCGGACTGGCCCGACTGACCGGACTGGCCGTTCTGCGCGGACTGTCCGTCGCCCGAGCCGGACGACGAGGCCGGTGCCTGCACGGTGGTCGCGTCGCCGTAGCCGAGGTTGCCGTCGACGGTCTCGGTGTTGGTCAGCGTCGTCCGTGCCACCTTCGCCGTGGCCGGCGGGCCCGAGGGCGCGGAGCCCGCCGAGTCACTGCCGTCGCCGCCGATGATGCCGGTGGCGGCGACGCCCGCCGCCGCGGTCACCGTGATCGCGGCGAGCGCGAGCAGCGAGGTGCGCAGCGGGCGGCGCCTGCGGCTGGTGCCGGGCGGCGCCTCGTCCTCGTCCGGGTCCTCGGCCGATGCGGTGTCCGGCGTGGCGGCCTCCGGCGCCAGGGCCGTTTCGAGGTCGCGGGTCTCCGGCCCCGGGTCGGGGGACGGCTCCTCGGCCGTGTCGACGGCTCCGGCCCGCTTCGTCGACACCTCGCCGGAGCTGTGGCGTTCCAGCGCGCCGGACGGCTCACCGGCCACGGGCAGCGCTTCGGTCTCGTCGCGGCTGGTCACTGCGGGACGCCTCCCCCTTGACCGTTGTTCATCATCATGCCGCCGCCGGGGTACTTGCTCTGGCAGGCGCCCATGGCCTTGGTGAACTCCGCGCCGCCCGGGGTGATGCCGGTGCCGTTGATGTCGATCTTCATGTTGCTGCCCTCGATCTCCGGGTCGGGGAACTTGGGGAGCCCGTTCTTGCGCAGGCACTTCGCCCAGGCCGACACCTTCTCGGAGTCGAGGGCGGCGCCACCGCCCCCACCGCCGCCCAGGCCCTGCGGGGCCTTGTCCCGGCAGGCCTCCTCGGCCTTCTTGAACGACTCGGAGTTCGGATCGGCCCCTTCGCCGGGGGTGAGCCTGACGCCACCCGTGTCCTGCTGCGGATCGGGGTAGTCGGGCGCGCCGTTGTCGCGCATGCACTTGGAGTACGCGAGGCCCTGGTCGAAGGGGCTGGTCGGGGACGCGGACGCATCCTTCCCCGACGAGGCCGCGGAGGAGTCTCCCGAGCAGCCCGTGAGGAGGGTTCCGGTCACCAGGGCGGATGCGGCGAGGAGAGCGGGTGCAATGGCTCGCTTGCGTGCGAATGCTCGCTTGTGTGAGGTGAACATGGGTCCAACTTCTACGCGGCGGGCGGTCACACGGCGGACACAAAGCCGGGCGTCCGCACAGTGCCCTGAAGGGTGCGGGGACGCGCACCGGGGCAGGCCGGAACGGCCGCCCACCCGAGGTGTGCGGCCGTTCCGGTTTCCCCGTGGGACACGCGGCCGGGGAAACCCGTCAGGTCTCGGCGCGCTCCGGGCTCCCCCGCGCCGGTGCCCCGCGCCACGCGGTGAGCCTGCGCCGCTCCTCCGGCGTGCAGTCGATGCGCTTCATGGCCGCCTTGAGCAGCGGCGGCGCCATGACGGAGGTGACCACCGCGACGAGCACGATGATCGTGTACGTCCTGGTGTCGAGGATGCCGAGCCGGAGCCCGACCATCGCGACGATCACTTCGATGACACCGCGCGCGTTCATGCCCGCGCCGAGCGCGAGCGCCTCCCAACGGCTCAGTCTGCTGAGCCGCGCGCCGATGTAGGCGCCCGCGAACTTCCCGAGTACGGCGATCGCGAGCACGATGAGCGCGGCTCCGAGCACCGCGGGTTCGGTGAGCGCCCGCAGGTCGATGCGCAGCCCCGCGGTCGCGAAGAAGACGGGGGCGAGGACGGCCAGGACGACCATGCGCAGCGACACGGTGCGGGCCCGGTCGAACTCCCCGCTGGAGCCGATGAGCATGCCGCACAGGTACGCCCCGAAGACCGCTTCCAGGCCGAGGGACTGGGTGCCTGCCGCCGCGAGCAGGATCATCGCGGCGGCCGCGGAGACCGTCCGCTCGTCCGACCCCTTGCACAGCCGCAGGGCGACGCGCACGACCGGGCGGCCGATCAGGAGCGCGATCAGCAGGACCAGCAGGAGCGAACCGATGGCCTCGGCGAACACGCCCGCGGTCAGGCCGCCCACGGTCATCGCGGAGACCACGGAGAGCATGAGCCAGCCGAAGGTGTCGTCGATCATCCCCGCGGCCAGCGTCAGTTGGCCCACATCACGGTGGATGAGGTCCATGTCCATCAGCGTCTTGGCGATGACGGGAATGGCGCTGACACACATGGCGACGCCCAGGAAGAGCGCGAACATCTGCCGGTCGGAGGCGCCGATGTCGAGCATGCGCGCCAGCGGACAGCCCAGGCCGACCCCGAGGGCCAGGGGCACGAGCAGCCCGGCGAGGCTGACGCGCAGGGCCGTGCCGCCCCGGCGGCGGATCATCCGCAGGTCCATCTCGATGCCGGTGAGCCCGACGAGGAGGAGGACCGCGATCTGTCCGACCGCGTCGAGCAGGTGCACCTGGGCCGGGTCCGACGGCAGGAGCCAGGCCGCGGCGCCCGGTGCCACCCAGCCGAAGAGGGAAGGGCCGAGGAGCACGCCCGCGCTCAACTCCCCCACGATGGCCGGGAGTCCGCACCGCGAGGCCAGCCTGCCGAGCATGATGGCGAGGAGCAGCAGCACGCCGACCTGCAGCAGGAACAGGAGCAGGGGGTGTGCCGCGATCGGCGGCACGGGAGCGGCCGCCAGCACGTCGGCGGCCGTGGGTGGACCGGCTCTGTGCACGGCGTTCACCTGCCCCGTTCGGAGAGGGCCCCGCGTACGCCGAAGGACCGCGCACCGGCCGCGCCTTCACCGACCGCGGCGGGCACGCCCGGGTCGAGTTCGCCGTACCGCCGGAAGCCGTAGAGCAGCGCGCTCCCGTGGCGGTAGCGCTCGACGGACCGCACCGCTCCGACGACGATCACGTGGTCGCCTGAGGGGTGGGTGCGCTCCACGGTGCACTCGGCGACGGCGTGCGCGGCCTCGACGAGCGCGGGGCTGCGCGTGCGGCCGAACGGCCGCCAGGCGACGCGCTCCCACCGGTCGGGCGCACCCGATGCGAAGAGCGCCGCGACCCAGTCGGCCCCGCCGTGCAGCAGGTTGACCGCGAACGCGCCGCTGTCGGTCACCGCGCCGAGCGTCGGGCTGCCGCTGCGCAGACACGTCAGGAGCGTCGGCGGGTTCACGCTGAGGCTGCACAGCGATGAGCACGTCATCCCCCGGGGCTCCGCGTTGCCGTCCCGGGCCGTCACGACCGACACACCGGTCGGGAAAGACGCCATCATGTCGCGGAACTCGATGTCCATGTGCCTCGGTCACACCCCGTCGCGCATGCGTTTGAAGTACTCGTTCTGCGTCGGCAGGGTGCGGACCAGCGACCGCGCCTTGTCCTTGATCGCCTGGAACTCGGCGAGCGCGGCCTTCTCGTCGACGAGGTCGAGGGCGGGCGACGGCCTCACGGGGATGCCGCCGGTGCCGAGCAGGATGCAGTTGTACGAGTAGGGCGGCAGGCCGTGGTAGCGGGGGTAGACCGTGCCGGTGTCGGGGACCTTGCTCTCCCACAGCTCCAGGCGCTCGGCGAGCGCGTCGGGCACGGCGCGGGTCTTGGTGTCCCGCCAGTACTGGTTGTCCGCCCGCTTCGCACCGCGGTAGTGCAGGACGAGGAATTCCCGTACGCCGTCCATCACGTTCATCACCGCGCTGTTGTACTGCTCGCGCAGGGGGAGGTCCCAGTCGGCCGCCGGGTAGTACTTGACCAGCTGCTCGATCGCGTAGTGGATGAAGAAGATCCCGGTCGACTCCAGCGGCTCGACGAAGCCGCTGGACAAGCCGATGGCCACGCAGTTGTTGACCCAGGAGCGGCGGCTGCGGCCGATCCGCATCCGGATGTGGTTGGCGGGCACGTCGGCAGCGGCGGGGCCGACGAACTCGCGCAGGGTGCGCTCGGCCTCCTCGGGGTCCATGTAGTCGCGTGCGTAGACGTAGCCGGTGCCGATCCTGCTGATCAGCGGGATGGTCCAGATCCATCCGGCGTCCTGGGCGGTGGCCGTCGTGCAGGGGCGGAGCGGGTCCTTGTCCATGTCCATGGGGACCTGCAGGGCGACCGCGCTGTCGTTGGGCAGGGTGTCCTGGTACGACACGAACGGTTCCTCGAGCGCCTTGTTGAGGAGCAGCCCGCGAAAGCCCGTGCAGTCGACGAAGAGGTCGCCGTCCAGGTCCCCGTGCTCGGCGGTCCGCACGTGCGAGAGCCAGCCGCGCTCGTCGAGGCCGACGTCCACGACGTTGTCGACGACGTGCCGCACCCCGCGCTGTGTGGCGTACTTCGTCAGGTACTTGGCCAGCAGGTGTGCCTCGAAGTGGTAGGCGTAAGGGAATTGCGCGCCCTGGTACTCGGCGATCGTGTTCGGCTCCGCCTCCCCTTCGACGAAGTCCTGTTCCAGGAGCCGGTTGTCGAGGTAGCGGGGGCTGCGGTTGCCGTCGATCAGCGAGGCCATCACGAAGCAGTCCACGTCGAACCGGTCGCTGGTGGGATAGCGCAGCCACCAGTCGGTCAGCGGGAAGCCCTTGACCGACCTCAGCTGTTCGAAGGGGTGGTAGAAGTGGTGCCCGGGCTCGCGCCAGTCCTCGAAGCGGACCGCGAGTTTGTATGTGGCGTTGCAGGCGGGCATCCAGTCCCGCTCGGCCAGGCCAAGGAACTCGAAGAAGTGCCTGATGTCGCTGAACGTGGCTTCGCCGACCCCGATGGTCCCGACGTCCGCCGACTCCACGAGCGTGATGTTGATCCGGTCGCCGAAGGCTGCCGTCAGATACGCGGCGGTCATCCAGCCGGCCGTGCCGCCGCCGACGATGACGACGTCGCGTACGGGAGCATGCGTCATTTCCCCACCCCACATTGATGATTGAGCACCGATCGTGATGATTGAGCGCGCCGACGGACCGGCGGCGGTCTACCGGCCGCTTGCGTCCTGGCCGCTCAGCGTGATCGCGCCGGACGGGCATCTGGCGGCCGCGCCGCGCACCGCCGCGGCCGAACCGGCCCCGGGCCGGGCCGATTTGAGCAGTACTTTCCCGTCGTCCTCCGACTGGTCGAACACGGCGGGTACGTAACTCATGCACAGGCCGGAGCCCGCACACCTGCCGCGGTCGACTTGTACCTCCATCTCTCTTCTCTCTCCCTTCTCCTCTCTGGCCGGGCTCCCCGGTCTCACCAGGTGACCGGCAGCCGTTCCACCCCGTAGGCGGTCGAGCGGATACGGAACTCCACGTCCCGGACGGGCACCGCGAGGCGCAGTCCGGGCAGGCGCCGCAGCAGCGCCGTGTACGCGATGCGCAGCTCCATCCGGGCCAGCGCGGCGCCGATGCAGTGGTGGATGCCGTGCCCGAAAGCGACGTGCGGCACGGGTTCCCTGGTCAGGTCGAGCCGGTCGGGCTCCGCGGTCAGTGCCGGGTCGCGGTTGGCCAGCGGGATCGAGCAGACGACGGTGTCCCCCGCCCTGATCAGCCTGCCGCCGAGCGTGATGTCCTCGACGGCGGTCCGGGGCGTGGGGGCGTGCGGCACCGACAGGTAGCGGAGCAGCTCCTCGACGGCGCGGTCGAGGGCCGCGGGATCGTCGCGTACCAGGGCGAGTTGGTCCGGGTTCTCCAGGAGGGCGAGAGCGCCGAGGCCCAGCATCCCGGAGATGTTGTCGAGGCCCGCGAGCATCAGCAGGATGCAGATGCCCCGCAGCTCCTTGTCGGTGAACTCGGATCCGTGGTCGCGCACCAGCATGCCGAGGAAGCCGTCATCGGGGTTCTTGCGCTGCCGGGCCACCAGTGCGGCGAGGTAGCGGGTGAACGAGGACCCGGCGGCCGTGCGCTCCTGGCGGTCGCGCCCCGTGGCCAGGTGGGCGTGGCAGCGGCGCAGGAAGTCGTCGCGGTCGTCGCGGGGCACGCCGATGAGTTCGCACAGCACCGGGCCCGGGATCGCCGACGCGAACAGCTCGGCCAGGTCGGCGGGTTGCCCGGCCCGCTCCATGGCGTCGAGGCGCTCGGCGACGATGGCCTCGATGCGCGGCTGGAGTCTGCGCATCCGTCGTACCGTGAACTCCGGCGTCAGCATCTTCCGCAGCCGGGTGTGCTCGGGCGGGTCGTAGTCCATCAGGAGCCCGACCCCTTCGTCGGGCCGCCCGCCGTCCCCGTCGGCCGCCTCCCGCGAGCCGAAGCGGCGGCGGGTGGAGAACCGGACGTGGTCGCCGAGGACCCGGCGCACCTCGTCGTGGCCTGTGACCAGCCACAGGGGCTCGCCGCCCGCGCCGGGCGCCAGGCTGACGCGGGTGACGGGCCCGTCGGCGGCGAGGTGGCGCAGGTCGTCGGCGGGGTCGAAGTGCGTGCGGCGGGTGTGCAGCGGCACCGGTGCGGTCTCGTGCGGCATGTCGCCCCCTACCAGGCCACCGGCAGCGTCTCCACGGCCTTCGACGTGAATCGGAGTGCGTCGCGCGGCGCGGCGAGCCGCACCTCGGGGAACCTGCGCAGCAGCTCCGCTATCGCGATGCGCAGTTCCATCCTGGTCAGCGGTGCGCCGAGGCAGTAGTGGATGCCGTGCCCGAACGCCATGTGCCTGCTGTTGTCCCGGGTGATGTCGATGGGCTCCGTGGGCTCCCCCGGCGAGCGGGTGTTGTTGGCGCCGAGCAGCGAACAGGCCACGGGCTCCCCCGCCTTGACCACCTTGCCCGCGAGGCTGACGTCCTCCCGGGCGGTGCGGGGCGAGGCGTGCGAGATGATCGAGACGCTCCGGATCAGCTCCTCCACCGCGTGGTCGATGAGTTCCGGGCGCTCCTTGAGCAGGGCCAGCTGGTCCGGGTGCTCCAGCAGGGCGAGGATGCCGAGCCCCAGCGTGCCGCCCACGTTCTGGATGAAGGAGGCGAGGAGCGTCGCGGCGGTGCCCGTCAGCTCCGCGGGGGTGAGGTCGTCGCCGTGCCGCTGGATGAGGCGGCCGAGCAGGTCCTCGCCGGGGTTGCGGCGCTTCTGTGCCGTGAACTTGCTGAGGTAGACCAGGTAGGAGTTGCCTGCCGCGTCCCGCTGGTCCCTGTCGGGGTTGTCGACGCGGTTGGTGTCGAGGTGGCGGGCCAGCTCGGCCTGGTCGTCACGGGGTATGCCGAGCAGCGCGCAGCCGATCAGGCTGGTGGTGGGCCATACGAAGTGCGGCACGAGGTCGATCGGCTGCCCGGCGCCCTCCATGGCGTCCAGCCGCTCGGTCACGATGCCCTCGACGAGGGGTTCCAGGGTGCGTACCCGCCGCAGGGTGAACTCGCCCGTGAGCATCTTCCGCAGCCGGGTGTGCTCGGGCGGGTCGTAGTGCAGCAGGTTGCCGGGCTGCACGAGGCGCCGGGAGTCCTCGATGTTGTCCGCGGGCGGCAGTGTGGTGAACCGGTCCGTGTCGCCGAGGATCGCCCGCACCTCGTCGTATCCGGTGGCGAGCCAGGCACGGTCCAGCGTCCCGGGAGGGGTGGTCTCGACGAGCGGTGACTGCTCGGTTTCGTCCAGTGGCTTGGGCATTCTCGGAATCCTTTCGCCCTATGTCACGAGTCTGAATTTGGCTCGGCACACCCGTCAAGGATGTCCAAATAGCCGTGCTCACCAGTTCACGAGGAGTTCGTCGACGCCGTAATTTGGCGTCCAGGTGCGGAAGCGGATTTCCTCGGCCGGGACCGCGACGGACAGCTTGGGGAACCGGCGCAGCAGGGCCGATATCGCGATGCGCAGCTCCACCCGGGCCAGCACCGCGCCGATGCAGTGGTGCACGCCGTGGCCGAAGGACAGGTGTCCGGAGTTGTCGCGGGTGATGTCGAGCGTGTCCTGCGGCGCCCCGTTCATCGGATTGCGGCTGACCCCGAGCAGGGAGCAGATCACGGACTCGCCCGCCCTGATCAGGTGTCCGCCGACGGTCACGTCCACCAGGGCGGTGCGGGGCGTGGCGTTCTGCACCGACGAGACGTAGCGGATGAGTTCCTCCACCGCCGAGTCGAGCAGGTCGGGCCGCTCCTGGAACAGGGCGAGCTGGTCGGGGTGGTCGAGGAGAACCAGCGGGCCGAGCCCCAGCATGCCGCCGATGTCCTCCAGGCCGGATCCCATGATCGCGGCGGCCATGCCCGTCAGCTCTTCGTCGGTGAGGTCCGCGCCGTGCCGTCGGATCAGCATGCCGAGCAGGTCATCGCCCGGGTCGCGGCGCTTCTGCCGGATGAGCCTGCCCATGTAGGTCATGTACGCGTTCACGGCGGCCCGCTGGCGCTCCCGCTCCTCGCGGCTGGTGTAGCGGCCGAAGCCGGTGCCGGTCCTGCTGATGTTCAGGTTGCGGGCGATCTCGGCCGCGTCGTCGCGGGGCACTCCGAGGAGTGCGCAGCCGACCAGGCCGGGGATGGGCCAGGCGAAGTGCCGGACGAGGTCGGCGGGGCGGCCCGCTCCCTCCAGCGCGTCGAGGCAGTGCTCGACGATCTCTTCGATGAAGGGTTCCAGCCTGCGGATCCGCCGCAGGGTGAACTCGGGGGTGAGCATCCTGCGCAGCCGCGTGTGGTCCGGCGGGTCGTACTGGCGCAGGTTGCCGACCTCGATCGGGGGCTTCCCGCCGCCCCTGCCGTCGTCGGGCGGCAGCATGCTGAACCTGTCGTCACCGAGGATGGCCCGCACCTCGTCGTAGCCGGTCGCGAGCCAGTGACGGCTCGGGGAGCGCCCGCCCGTGTCCAGTTCGACGAGTGGGGTGTGCGTGCCGAGTTCGACGAGTTCCGGCACGGGTTCCACCCCGTCCCTGCGGGTGTGCGCGGACGTGCTCACTGCCTTCGACATTCAGGGGCCCTTTCGCCCTTTCCGCGCGACGGGGACGGCACCGCACCCCTTTCCGTCCCCGTCCGCGAAATCCGTAGCAATTCACGATTCAATTCACGATTCCTGGAGCGCCGCGATCCGCCGTGCCAGGCATTCCGTTCGCCTCACTCCTTTCCGGTGTCGGCCGCAGACCGGAGCTTGTCCGCGATGACGCCTCCGATCCGTGCCGAAGGCGCGGGCTGCAGCATCGTGTAGTGGCCTGCGGCGATTTCGTGGGACTCGATGTCGCCGGTGATGTAGGGCCGCCAGCTCTCGGCCGAGACCTCTGCCGGGGTGTCCGCGGGCCGGTCCTCGGCCGCGACGAAGAGCAGCAGGTCGCCCTCGAAGCGGCGCGGCGTGTGGCGCGGGGTGAGCCGTCCCACGTTGTCGATGACCTGGCGCATGTTCGCCCTGAGTCCCTCGTCCATGTCCTGGCCGATGTCTTCGTCGGGCGGCAGTCCCAAGTCACTGGCCCTGGGCGCGGAGGCGTCGTCGTCCTGGCCCGCCTCGGGCTGGACGTTGCTGTACTGGGCGCCGCCGAAGCCCTCCGGGTAGCCGTCGATCACCGCGAGGAGTTGGACCTGTTCGCCCTGTTCCTCCAGGTGGGTGGCGACCGCCTGGGCGATCAGGCCGCCGAGGGACCAGCCGAGCAGGTGGTAGGGGCCCTCGGGCTGGACGGTCTTGATCTGCCGCGCGTAGTCGGCCGCCATCTCCTCCAGGCTCTGCGGCAGTGGCTCCGGTTCGGCGAGTCCGCGGGCCTGCACGCCGTACACGGGACGGTCCTGCGGCAGGTGCCGCAGCAGCGCCGCGTACGCCCAGCTCAGGCCCGTGCCGGTGTGCATGCAGAACAGCGGCGGGAGGCTGCCCTTGGGCCGCAGCGGCAGCAGCATCTCCAGGTCGCCGTGGTCGCCGCCCGCGCGGCGCCCGGCCGCGCGGGTTCCGCTCCGCCCCCTGCCGTGCAGGGTGAGCAGACCGTCGGCGGTCCGCCTCGCGCGTTCGCCCGTGCGCAGCATCCGTTCACCATCGACGCCGAAGGGGCAGGCGACGAAGCGTTCGCCGGTGAGCCCGGGGGCTTCGGCGTAGCCGCGCGCGAGCGACGAGCCTGCGACGTACAGGTCGCCCGTGCCGCCCGGCGGGACCGGGCGCAGGTAGTCGTCGAGGACGTAGGCGTACGTGTTGGGCACGGGTGTGCCGGTGGGGGCCCGGTCGGGCAGGGTCTCGCCGGGACCGGTCCTGTGGTCGAGCCAGGGTCCCCCGGTCTCGGCCGCGCCGAGGGCGCTGACCAGGGTGGCCCGTGGGTGGGCGGCCAGCCAGGCCCGGGTGGCGTCGACGGCCGCGGTTCCCCCGTGGTCGACGACCGTCACCTCGGCGAACGGCGCTTCCCCGGCGGCGCGTTCGATCACCTCGGGCAGCAACTCGCGTGCGGTGACGAGTCGTTGCGCACCGCCCGGCCCTGCGGCCGGTATCGCGTCCTCCCCGGGTGTGCCGAGCCGGACGCCGCCACCCGCGCACAGTGCGGAGAGCAGCGGTGTCACCAGGTCGGAGACCGGGGCCCGTACGTCGAGGAACGTCACCCCGGGGTGCGTGGGGGCGGCGTGCTGGTGGTGCACCGCGTGGTCGACGAGCGTCCGGTGCTCGACGACGGCGCCCGTGACGGTGCCGTCGGCACTGTCCGAAGCCGAGGCGCCGAGGACGAGCGCCGCCTGCCGGGGCAGAGGCGCCACCAACGGCGCACCGGACTGCGGCGGGGCGCCGTTGGTGGCGGTGAGCCGCGGGTCGTCGAGCAGCAGGACGGGCACCGTCACGCCGTCGCCGAGGAGCGGGGCCATGGCCGTCGCACAGACGAGGGCGGCGGGCGTGACCTGACGGAGGCAGGACGCCACGTCCTCCATGGGCCGGTTCGGGTCGGCGATCAGGCAGGCGGCGCCGGACCTGAGCACACCGAGCAGCGCGACGACGAGGCCCGAGGCGGGCGGCAGGGCGAGGACCACCACGTCCTCGGCGCCGATGCCGTGGTCGGCGAGGCGCCGGGCAAGGCGGGCGGACGCGGCGTCCAGCGCGCCGTGGGTGAGCAGCCCGTCATGGTCCATGACGGCGACGGCCTCGGGGGCCAGCGCCGCCTGTTCGGCGAGCAGCTCGACGACGGTGCCGTCCGGGATCGGCGCGTCCGCGGCGCCGCGGATCTCCAGGGCCTGTCGGCGCTCGGCCTCGTCCAGGAGGATCTCCACCTGGCTCAGGCGCAGTTCGGGGTCGTCCGCCACCTGCTGGAGGACACGGACGAGCCGCCGGGCGAGTGCGGATGCGGTGGAGCGGTCGAACAATTCGGCGGCGTAGCGGATCGCGCCGTCGACTCCGTCAGGCCCGCTGTCGGATCCGTGCCGCTCGGTGAGGCCGACCACGAGGTCAGGCTGGGTAGCCGGGGTGCCCACGGACAGCCGGGTGGTGCGCAGGCCCGGCAGTTCCGGCGACTCCCACATCTCGGCGGAGTCGCTGAGGATCTCAAGGACCACCTGGAACACCGGGTGCCGCTGCTCCACGGGCAGCGCCAGCGCGTCGACGAGCCGCCCGAAGGGAACGTCCGGGTTCTGGACCGCGCGCTGATACGTGTCCCGCGCGCGGTGGAGCAGTTCGCGGTACGTGGGGTCGCCCGAGGCATCCGTACGCAGGACCAGCGGATCGGCGAACGGGCCGACGACGCCGTCCAGGTCGCCTTCCTCGTCCCGGCGCGGCAGCACCGTGCCGAGGCTGAGGTCAGTGCCCGCGCCGAGCCCGGAGAGGAGCAGCGCGAGGGCGGCCTGCACCACCATGAAGAAGGTCGCGCCGTCGGCCTCGGCGATCTCGGTCAGCCGGATGTGCGTGGCGCTGTCGAGGACCAGCGGCACCTCGTCGGCGCGGTGGGACGGCAGCGGGGGCCGCGGCCTGTCGGCCGGGAGTTCCTGCTCGGCGTCGGCGTCCGCGAGGGCCTTCTTCCAGTAGGCGAACTGCTCGCCGATGAGGCTGTCGCGGTCCTCCTCGTCGCGGAGCATCTCCTGCTCCCAGAGGGCGTAGTCGGCGAACTGCAGGGGCAGTGGCGCCCGTTCGGGTGCGCGCCCCTCCCTGCGTGCGCCGTACGCGGCTGCCAGGTCACGGAGCAGGACGATCAGCGACGCGTCGTCCGTGGCGATGCGGTGCACGACGAGGAGCAGTACGTGTTCGGTCTCCGTGACCGCGAACAGGCGTGCCGTCCAAGGCGTTTCACGGGTGAGGTCGAACTCGTGCCCCGCGTGGTCGGCGAGCAGCCGCGGCAGCTCCTCCTCGGTGACCGTGGTCACGGGGAGGGCGGGGCGGGCTGCTTCGGCGTCGGGCTCCAGGACGCATTGGCGTACGTCGGCGGTGTCGGCTTCGGCGCGGGTGTCCGTGCCGGTACCCGTGTGAGTGCCGCCGGTGCCCGTGTCCGTACCGACGAAGACCGTGCGCAGGATGTCGTGCCGTGCCGCGACGTCTCCCAGCGCCGCCGCCAGCGCCTCCCGGTCGAGCCTGCCGCCCAGGCGCAGCGCGATCGACACCCGCTGGGCCGCGGAACCGGGGTTGGCCCTGGCGAGCCGCCAGGTGCTCAACTGGCCCGCGGTGAGGGGTATTTCGTCGGGGTGGTCGACGGGACGCAGCTCCGGAAGCTCCTTGGACGTCAGCATCCGGGCCACGCCGAGCGGCGTGGACTCGCCGAAGAACCGGCGCATGCTCAGCTCGCTGCCGAGCTCCTCGCGGATCCGCGCGGCGAGCCGCATCGCCAGGCCCGAGTCGCCGCCCAGGTCGAAGAAGTTGTTGTCGACGCCCACCCGTTCCAGGCCGAGGACTTCGGCGAACAGCGCGCAAAGGGTCGCTTCGAGCTCGGTCTCCGGCTCACGGCCCGAGATGCGCCCGGCGAAGTCGGGGCGCGGCAGGGCCCCGCGGTCGACCTTGCCGTTGCTTGTCAGCGGCAGGGCCTCCAGGATCACGACGGAGGCGGGCCGCATGTAGTCGGGCAGCGCCTTCGCCAGGTGGTCGTGCACGGACTGGATCTCCAGGTCCTCGGTCTCGGGCACGACGTAACCGACGAGGCGTTTGTCGCCGGGCCGGTCCTCACGGGCGATCACCACGGCCTGCCGCACCTCGGGATGCGCCGCCAACGCCGCCTCGACCTCCCCCGGCTCCACCCGGAACCCCCGCACCTTCACCTGCTCATCCGCACGCCCGACGAACGACAACTCCCCGTCGGCCGTCCAGCGGGCCAAGTCCCCGGTGCGGTACATCCGCTCGCCGAAGCCGCCACCCGCGAACGGGCACGCCACAAAGCGCTCCGCCGTCAGATCCGGCCGCCCCACATACCCGCGGGCCACACCGGGCCCGGCAACGTACAACTCCCCTGTCGCCCCCACCGGGACGGGATGCAGGAAACCGTCCAGGACATACGTCCGTACGTTGTCCAGCGGGCGCCCGATGGCGGGCGGCCTGTCCTGCGACCTGATGTTCTCGTCGACGGGCCCTGCGGTGGCCATGACGGTGGCTTCGGTGGGCCCGTAGGTGTTCCACACCCGCGCCTGTGTCGTCCACCGGCTCGCGAGGGCAGCGGTCATGAGTTCCGCGCCGAGGACCCAGTTGCCGACTCCGGGCACGGAGGCGGGATCGAGCATGGTGAGCAGGGAGGGCACGACGCTGGCCGTGGTGACACCGGCCGACTCGATCATGTCCGACAGCGCGGAGGGCTCCGCCCGCTCGTCCGCGGAAGCGATCGCCAATGTGCCGCCACCGGAGAGCGTCACGGCGACGTCCAGCACGGCCGCGTCGAAGCTGAACGACGCGAACTGCAGGACCGTGACACCCGCCTCCACACCCAGCACCGGCCGCATCGCCGCCGCCAGATTCGCCACGCCGCCATGCGCAACGGCTACCCCCTTGGGGCGGCCGGTCGAGCCGGACGTATAGATCACGTACGCGAGCTGGTCCGGGGAAAGCCGTACGTCGAGGGAAGCCTCAGAGGACTCCGCGGCGACCGTGCCGCCCTCGTCGTCGTCCTCGTCCAGCAGCACGACCCGCGCACCGCCGACCGCCACATCCGCCAGCCTCTCGCCAACACCCACCACAACCCGCGCACCACTGTCGGCCACCATGAACGACAGCCGATCGGCCGGATATTCGGGGTCCAGCGGGACGAACGCGCCGCCCGCCTTCCACACGGCCAACTCCCCCACGACCATGTCGACGCCACGCGGCAGGCACAGCCCGACCCGGGACTCAAACCCAACCCCGGCCCGCACCAAACACCGCGCCAGCCGATTCGCCCGCGCCTCCAACTCGCCGTACGACAAAGCCTCCTCACCACACCGCACCGCCACCACATCGGGCGAGCTCTGCGCGTGCGCGGCGAACAGTTCGGGGACCAGGGTGTCCGGGTGGGACACGGTCGTGGCGTTCCACTCCTCCAGGACGCGGGAGCGGTCCGCGGCGTCGGAGAGCTGCAGCCTGCCGACGGGCGCCCCGGGCTCCGCGGTCATCTGCCGCAGCGCCCGCAGGAGCCGGTCGAGGAGCGCTTGGGCGGCCTGCTCGTCGAAGGCGTCCGGGCGGTAGGTCAGCCGCATCCGCAGTCCGTTGAGGGGGTCCACCACCAGGCCGAGCGGGTAGTTGATGGACTCGCGCATGCCTGCCTCGGTGAGTTCGACACCGGCAGGCCCCGGCTCGCGGGTGTCCCCGTTGTTCTCCGTGGACGGGTTGGTCCCGGTGGGGAAGCTCTCGAACGCCATGAGGGTGTCGAACGTCGCGCCGCGGCCCGCCACGCGCTGGATGTCGCCCAGGCTCAGGTACTGGTGGTCCATCAGGGCGGACTGGCGGCCCTGGACGTCCGCGAGGACCTCGGCGACGGTCCGTGCCGGGGCGAACTGCACCCGCACCGGGACGGTGTTGATGAACAGGCCGAGCATGTTCTCCATGCCGGGCAGGTCCGCGGGGCGACCGGCCACGGAGGCGCCGAACACGACGTCCTGGCGTCCGGCCAACTGTCCGACGACCAGGGCCCATGCGGTCTGGACGACGGTGTTCAGGGTGACGCCGTGGGCGCGGGCCAGCTCGCCGAGCCTGCGGTCGAGCGCAGGGCCCGCCACGGCGAAGACCTCGCCGGACGCGGCGTCCGGGTCCGGCGCGGCGACCGCGCCCGGAGCCATGGGCACGACCTGTGTCGCCTCATCCGCCCCGGCCAGCTCCGCGCGCCAGGCCTCCTGCGCCGCGTCCTTGTCCTGCCGTGCGAGCCAGGAGAGGTAGTCGCGGTAGGGGGTGACCGGGGGCAGTCCGGCCGCGGTGCCGCCAGCCTCGTAGCAGGCCCACAGCTCGCGCCGCAGGACGGGCAACGACCAGCCGTCCAGGACGATGTGATGGAGCGTCACCATCATGCGGTAGCGGTCCTCGCCCGTCTTGGCCAGGAGCACCTTCACCAGCGGCGGTTTCGCAAGGTCGAAGCCCTTGGCACGGTCCTCCCTGCCGAGCCGCTCCGACTCCTCCCACGCGGCGTCCTCGTCGAGTTCGGAGAGGTCCTCCTCGCGCCACGGCAGCGTCGCCCGGTCGGCGACGACCTGCACGGACTGTCCGGAGCCCGCCACCTGGCGGAATCCCACCCGCAGGCTGGCGTGCCGGTTCAGGAGCGCCTGCCAGGAGGCGCGCAGGCGCGCCGCGTCGAGCGGCCCTTCCAGGCCGACGATCATCTGCTCGACGTACACGTCGGTGCTCTGCCGGTCGAACAGGGCGTGGAAGAGGAGGCCTTCCTGCAGGGGTGACAGCGGCCAGATGTCGACCAGGTCCGGGGCCGCCGTCTCCAGCTTGTCGATCTGCGGCTGGTCGAGGGCGACCAGCGGGAAGTCGGATGGGGTGTGGCCGCCCGCGGTGGGCTCGTCGACGTGTGCGGCAAGGCCGGTCAGCATGGCGGCCCAGCCGTCGACCAGGGCTCGGGCCGCCGTCTCGTCGAGCAGGCGCTGCGGCCAGTCCAGGCTCAGGGTGAGCCGGGGCCCGCCGGGTCCTTCGTGGACGACGCAGGCGAGCTCCAGCGGATGGGCGACCGGGAAGCGGCCGTCCGCGGGGGCGCTCGCGGGGCTCTCGTCGTCGCTCGGCGGGGCGTCGGTGTCTCCGGCCGACGGGCCGAGCGGGATCCGGCCGAGGTAGGTGAAGCCGATCCGGGCGGCAGGGAGGGCGGCGAGTGCGGCGGCCGTCTCGGGATTGAGGTGGCGCAGCAGCCCGTGGCCGAGGCCGTCGCCGGGTACCGCGCGCACCTGTTCCTTCACGCGCTTGACGGCGAGCCCCGCGTCCGGGCCGCCTTCCCGGAAGTCCTCGAAGTCGGGCCTTCCCGCGTCGAGCCGCACCGGGTGGGTGCCGGTGAACCAGCCGACCGTGCGCGAGAGGTCCATGGTCTCGGACAGCGCGACCCGGCCGTGGCCCTCCACGTCCACGAGGAAGCCGCCGTCGGGCGCGCCGCCGTCGCACCACTCCGCGACGGCCGCGGCGAGGCCGGTCAGGAGTACGTCGTCCACGCCCGCGTGGAACGCGTCCGGGACGCCGGTCAGGAGTGCGGTCGTGACGTGGGCGGGGACGGTCACCGATGCCCGCCGCACCGTGTCGGCGAGGTCGAGCGCCGGGTCCAGGGGCAGCGCGGTGAACTGCGGGTCGGGTCCCTGGAGCAGCTGTGTCCACGCGTCGAGCTCCGCCGTCCGTTCCGCGCTCGCCGCCTGTTCGGCGAGGGCGCGGGCCCAGTGCCGGAACGACGTGGGAACCGGCTCCGGTTCGGGTGTGCGGCCCGCCGCGGTCGCGGCGCAGGCCTGCTCCAGGTCGGGCAGCAGGATCCGCCACGACACGGCGTCCATCACGAGGTGGTCGACGACCAGGACGAGCCGCCCTGCGGTGTCGGGGCCCCGGTCGAGCCAGACCACCTGGAGCATGGCTCCGGCCCGCGGATCGAGCCTCGCCACCGCGGCGCGGGTCTCCTCCGCGATGGTCCGCGGCAGGTCCTCGGGGGCCGTGCCGGTCGCGTCGACGCGGCGTACGAAGGCTCCGGCGGGTACGGTGCCGGGCCCGGACACCACGAGGCGCCGCGCCGGTTCGGTCTCCAGGCGGGCCCGCAGGACGTCGTGGTGGTCGACGACCGCCCGCACCGCGTCGGCCAGGGTGTCGGTGCGCAGGCCCCCGGGGGCCTCGACCACGGCGGTCTGGACGACCCGGCCCGCCGCCTCGGCGCCGACCCGGTCGAGCAGTTCGTGCATCACCGGTGTGAGCGGCACCTCTCCGGTGCCGGAGTCGCCGCCGCCCGCGATGGCGGCCTGCGACGGAACGGCGACGAGCGCGAGGGCTGCCGGGGTCCGGTACTCGAAGACCTGGCGCGCGGTGATCGCGAGGCTCGCGCGGCGGGCGCCGGACACCAGCATCATCGACGAGATCGAGTCGCCGCCGAGCGCGAAGAACGAGTCCTCGGCACCCGCCCGTTCGATGCCGAGCACCTCCGCGAACAGGTCGCACAGGGTGGCCTCGACGGGGGTCCGCGGGTCGCGGCCGCCGCGCACGGCCAGCTCGGGGGCGGGCAGCGCGGAGCGGTCGAGCTTTCCGTTGACGGTGAGCGGCAGGGCGTCGAGGACGACGGTCGTCACCGGGACCATGTATGCGGGGAGCCGGGTGGCGGCGAAGGCGCGGAGGGCTTCGGTGTCGAGGCGGGGCGAGGCTTCGGTGTCGAGGCGGTGCGAGGCTTCGGTGTCGAGGCGCGCCTCCGCGTCGGTCTCACCCTCCGTCGCCGGGACGACGTACGCCACGAGGCGCTTGTCGCCCGGCAGGTCCTCGCGGGCGATCACCGCGGTCTGGCTCACGGACGGGTGCGCGGCCAGGACGGCCTCGATCTCGCCGGGCTCGATGCGGAAGCCGCGCAGCTTCACCTGCTCGTCCGCGCGGCCCGCGAACGACAGCTGTCCCTCCGCGGTCCAGCGGGCCAGGTCCCCGGTGCGGTACATGCGCCCGCCCGCGCCGAACGGGCAGGCCACGAACCGCTCCGCCGTCAGATCGGGCCGCCCCACGTAGCCGCGCGCCACGCCGGGCCCCGCGACGTACAGTTCGCCGCTCACGCCCGGCGGCACCGGGCGCAGGAAACCGTCCAGGACGTAGGTCCGCATGTTGCCGAGCGGGCGCCCGATGGCGGGCGGGGCGTCCACCGGCTTGATGCCCTCGTCGACGCGGCCCACCGTCGCCATCACGGTGGCCTCGGTGGGGCCGTAGGTGTTCCACACCTGGGCCCGCCCGGTCCAGCGGCTCGCGAGGTCGGCGGTCAGCCACTCGCCTCCGAGGACCCAGTTCCGTACGCCCGCGACCGTCTCGGGGTCCAGCGTCCGCAGCACCGACGGCACGACGCTTGCCGCCTCGACGCCGGTCGAGCGGATCATGCCCGCGAGCGCCTCGGGTTCCGTGCGCTCCTCGGCGGATGCGATGGCGAGGGTGCCACCGGCCGCCAGGGTGACGGCCACGTCCAGGACCGCCCCGTCGAAGCTGAAGGAGGCGAACTGCAGCATCACGACGCCGTCGCGCAGGTCCAGCGCGGGCCGCATCGCCTCGGCCAGGTTCAGCACGCCGCGGTGGGCGAGGGCGACGCCCTTGGGGCGGCCCGTCGAGCCCGATGTGTAGATGACGTACGCGAGTTGGTCGCCGCCGACCGCGAGGCCCAGCGGCTCGCCGGACTGCCCCGCTATCGTGCGGGCGGTCTCCGGCTCGTCGAGGAGCAGCACGCGCGCGTCGCCCACGGGCACTGCGGCGAGGTTGCCGCCGGTGGCCAGGACGACGTCGGCGCCGCTGTCGGCGATCATGTAGCCCAGCCGGTCGGCGGGGTGGTCGGGGTCGAGGGGGACGAAGGCGCCGCCCGCCTTCCACACCGCGAGCTCCGCCACGATCATGCCGGTGCCGCGCGGCAGGCACAGGCCCACCCGGCGTTCCCGGCCGACGCCGAGTCCGGCGAGGTGGCGGGCGAGCCGGTTCGCCCGCTGTTCGAGCTGGCCGTACGTGAGGGTGTCCTCGCCGCAGCGGACGGCGGCCGTCTCCGGTGACCTGCGGGCCCGCGCCTCGAACGCCTCGACGACCGATCCGGCCGACAGCGGCTGCCCGGTCGCGTTCCAGCGCTCGGTCACCGCGGTCCGCTCCGCCTGTTCCAGTACGTCGATGTCGCCCACGCGGGCCGACGGGCCGGCCGTGACCTGTTCCAGGACCCGCACGAACCGCTGGACGACGGACTCCGCCGCGGCGCGGTCGAACAGGTCGGGCCGGTAGTCCAGCTTGAAGCGCATGCGGTCGCCGCCCGGGACGGCGACGAGGGTGAGCGGATAGTGCGAGGCGTCGCGCGACGCCCCCGCGGGCCTGATCGTCACGGCGTCGGGGCCGGGCTCGGGGCCCGCGGGCGGGAGCGGATAGTTCTCGTACAGAACCAGCGTGTCGAAGACCGCGGCGGGCCCGGCGAGCTTCTGCACCTCGGCGAGTCCGACGTGCTGATGGGCGATCAGCCCCGACTGGGCCTCCTGCAGCCGCGCGAGGAGCTCGGCGACGGGCTGCGCCCCGTCGAGGCGTACGCGCACCGGCAGCGTGTTGATGAACAGGCCGATCATCGACTCCACGCCCGGCAGTTCCGCCGGGCGGCCCGCGACGGTGGCACCGAAGACGACGTCCGTGCGTCCGGCGAGACGGGCGAGCACCAGGGCCCACGCGCCCTGCACCACCGTGTTCACCGTCAGGCCGCGGGTGCGCGCCAACTCGGCAAGCGAGGAGGTCAGTTCGGCCGGGAGCTCGGTGAGGACGTGGTCGGGCAGCACCGGGGTGCGGCCCGGGTCCTTCGGCGCGACGAGCGTCGATCCGTCGGCCTCGGCCAGCTGTTCGCGCCAGGCATCGCGCGCCGCGTCCTTGTCCTGGCGGCCGAGCCACGCCACGTACTCGCCGTAGGGTGCCACGCGCCCCAGCACGGAGGCGTCGCCGCCCGCCGCGTACACCTGGGAGAGCTCGTTCAGGAGGACCGGCATCGACCAGCCGTCCATGAGGATGTGATGGAACGTCACGACGAGCCGGTGCCGCCGCTCGCCGAGGCGCACGAGCAGGAGCCGCAGCAGCGGTGGGGCGGCGAGGTCGAACCGCCGCGTGCGTTCCCGTGCCGCGAGCCGGTCGATCTCGGTGAGCGCCTCGGGCTCCACGAGCCCGCTGACGTCCGCCTCGCCCCAGGGCAGCGTGACCTCACGCGGGATCACCTGGACCATCCGGGCACCGGTCACGGGACGGAAGCAGGCGCGCAGGGCCGCGTGCCGGGCCAGCAGGGCCTCCCATGATGCCCGCAGCCGATCCGTGTCCACGGGGCCTGCCACGTCGAGCGTCGACTGCACGGTGTAGACGTCCGGGCCCTGGTCGTCGTAGGAGGCGTGGAAGAGCATCCCCTCCTGCAGCGGCGAGAGGGGCCACACGTCCTCGACGAGGGATCGGGATCGGGTCGTCATCGCTCTGTCTCCTCACAACGGCTTGTGCCTGTACTACGGCTTGTGCCTGTACAAGGGCTTGTGCCTGTCGGTCATGGCTGCTCGCCGGCGAATCCGGCTTCGAGTTCCTCGATCTGGTGTTGTGCGAGGTTGAGGAGGTGGAAGTCGGATGGGGTGTGTCCGCCTGCCGTGGGATCGGCGGTGTGGTCCGCCAGGCCTGCCAGCATGTCCAGCCAGGTCCTGCCGAGCCGGTCGGCGTCGGCTTCCTCCAGCAGCCGACTCGCCCAGCTCAGAGTGATCGTCAGTGCGGGTCCTTCGGCGGTGTCCCTGACCACCGCACCGGCGTCCAGTGCGTGGGTGGCGGGCATGTCCGGGTCGACCGAGCCGCCGATCGCGGTGTCTCCGGCCATCTCCCACGGGCCGGGCGGGCCCGCGGCACGGCCCCCGCCGGTGGCGAACCGGCCGAGGTAGTTGAAGCCGATCTGTGCCGCCGGTGCGGCCTCGAACCCGGTACGTGTCGCGGGGTTGAGGTGCCGCAGCAGTTCATGGCCGAGTCCGTCGCCGGGCACCGCCCGCGCCTGCTCCTTGACGGCCTTCACCAACGTACCGGCAGCCCTGCCACCGGCCATAGCGCCGTCCAGGTCGGCGCCGGTCACCTCAAGGCGGACCGGGCGCACGCTGGTGAACCAGCCCACCGTCCGCAACAGGTCGACGCCGTCGAGCGGTTGGCGGCCGTGGCTCTCGATGTCGACGAGCAGCCCGGACGCGGTGTCGGGCCGCCAGTGCGCGACGGCCCCCGCGAGGGCCGCGAGGAGCACGTCGTCGACGCCGCAGTGGTAGGCGGTCGGAGTGCGGCCCACGAGGATGGCGGCGTGCTCGGGCGGGACGGTCCAGGAGCGGTGGCGCAGGGTGCGTACGGTGTCGACGGCGGGGTCCAACACCCTTTCCGCGACGGCCTGTTGCTCTTTGCCCAGCAGGGCCAGCCAGTCGTCGGCCTCGTCGACGCGGTGGGTGTCGACCGCCTGTGCGGCCAGCAGTTCCGCCCAGCGGCGGAACGACGTTCCGACGGCCTCCAGGTCGGGTGCGCGTCCCACGGCCGCCGCTTCGCATGCCGCCCGCAGGTCGGGGACGAGGACGCGCCACGAGACGCCGTCCACTACGAGGTGGTGCACCACCAGCACGATGCGCCCGGTGCGCCCCGGTCCTGCGTCGACCCACACCGCGCGGGCCAGTGTTCCGGCCGCCGGGTCGAGCTGGCGCGCCGCTTCCTGGGCGGCCTCGCTCGCGATCTCGTCGAGTGTCGGCGACGCGGGGGCCGTCGTCGCGTCGACGCGGGACACCAGCGTCGTCGTATCCACCGAGCCCTGTTCGCCGACGACGAGCTTGGGCTCTCCGGGGACGGTGCGGGCGCGCAGCATGTCGTGCGTGTCGAGGACGGCGGCGAGGCCCGTGGCCAGGACGTCGAGGCCGAGCCCGGCCGGAGCGCCGACCACGACCCATTGTGCGAACCCGGGGCTGGTGGCCCGCTCGCCCAGCGCGTGCATCACAGGGGTCCACGGCACCTCGCCGACGCCGATGTCGTCGGGCGCGATCTCCGGTTCGGCGGTCTCCGCAACCTCCGCGAGGCGTTCGGGGGTCTTCTCCTCGAACACCTGCCGCGAGGTCAGCAGGAGCCCGGCCCTGCGTGCCCGCGAGGCGAGCTGCATCGACATGATCGAGTCGCCGCCCAGCTCGAAGAAGCTGTCTCCGACGCCGACCCGTTCCAGGCTGAGCACCTCGGCGAACAGCTCGCACAGGGTGCGCTCGACCGCCGTACGCGGCGCGCGTCCCGTGACCCGTTCGGCGAAGTCGGGGGCGGGCAGGGCGGCCCGGTCCACCTTCCCGTTGGGGTTCAGCGGCAGGCCCTCCAACGGGACGAACGCCGCCGGGACCATGTACTCCGGCAGCCGGTCGCGTACGTACGCGGCGAGTCCCGGGGACTCGGACTCGTCGGGCAGCGCACCGTTGCCCGTGACGACGTACGCGATCAGACGGCGGGCGTCGTCGGGGCCGTCGCGGCGCGCGACGACCACGGCCTGCGTGACGTCCGGGTGCGCGGCGAGCACGGCCTCGATCTCGCCCGGCTCGATCCGGTACCCGTGGATCTTGACCTGGTCGTCGGCGCGGCCCACGAAGACCAGCTCGCCGTCGTCGGTCCAGCGGGCCACGTCGCCGGTGCGGTACATCCGCTCCCCCGCGCCGAACGGGCAGGCGACGAACCGCTGCGCGGACAGCCCGGGCCGCGCCAGGTAGCCGCGGGCGAGCCCCGCTCCGGTCACGTAGAGCTCGCCGGTCACGCCGGGTGGCACGGGCAGCAGGAACCCGTCCAGGACGTAGGCCCGCAGGTTCGCCATCGGTCGTCCCAGCGGCACGATGTCGCGTCCCGGCGCCAGCGGCTCGCTCATCGCGGCGCAGACCGTCGTCTCCGTCGGCCCGTACGCGTTGACCATGCGTCGGCCGGACGACCACCGGTCGACAAGACCCGGCGGGCAGGCCTCACCGGCCACCACGAGGGTTTCGAGGCCGTCCGGCAGGCTGTCCTCGGCCGCGAGGACACTCGGCGGCACGGTCACGTGGGTGGCGCGGGATGCCCGCAGGGCGGCGTCCAGCGAGACCTGCGGCGGCAGTTCGTCCGCAGCGGCGAGGACTAGCGTGCCGCCCGAGAGGAGCGCCATGCACAGCTCGGAGACGGCCGCGTCGAAGCCGAGCGACGCGAACTGCAGGACGCGCGAGTCCTCCCTTACACCGAAGCGGTCGATCTGGGCCCGCGCGAGGTTGTGCAGCCCGGCATGGGTGACGACAACGCCCTTGGGAGTGCCGGTGGAACCCGAGGTGTAGATCACGTACGCGGCATGCGCGGCCTTCAACGCCCCGAGCCGCTCCTCATCCCTCAAAGGACCAGCCGCACACGCCCCGATCTCCCCAGCCACCACCGGGTCATCCACCACCACAACCCGACCCGCAAACCCCCCAGGCACCACACCCCTCCACGCCAGCGAACACACCACCACCGACGCACCCACATCACCCAACACAAACCCCACCCGCTCCACCGGATAACCCACATCCACCGGAACGAACACACCACCCGCCAACGACACCGCCAACAACCACACCACCCAAGACACAGACCGCTCACCCACCACAGCAACCCGCACCTCAGGCCCCACACCCACACCCACCAAATACCGAGCCAACCGCCCCACCTCACCCCCCAACTCCGCGTACGTCACTTCCACGTCACCCGCCACCAACGCCACCGCACCCGCCGACAACCCCACCCGCCGACCGAACAGCTCGGGAAGCGGCGCCCCGGTCACCGGCGACTCCGTGTCGTTCCACGCGTGCACGACCGTCTCGCGCACGGCGGCGTCGGCCACGTCCAACTGCCCCACGGGGGCCTGCGGGTCGGCGACCAGCTGTTCGAGGATCCGTATCAGCGACGCGATCATGCGCTCGGCACCGGCGCGGTCGCACACGTCCGGCCGGTGGACGAAATCGCCCTGCATGGGCGTGCCCGGCGACACGACGAAGGTCAGCGGGTAGTGACCCATGTCCTGCGGCGCGCCCGTGGGGCGGATGGTGAGCGAGTGGGGCGCCTCGGGCCCGGAGGGCGGGTGAGGGTAGTTCTCGTAGACCACGAGGGTGTCGAACTCCGCTCCGGGGCCCGCGAGTCGACGTATCTCTGAAAGCCCCATGTGCTGATGGGCCATCAGTGCGACCTGTCGTTCCTGCAGTTCCGCCAGCATCTCGGCCACGGGCTGCCGGGCGTCGAGACGCACTCGTACCGGCAGGGTGTTGATGAAGAGGCCGATCGCCGACTCGGCGCCCGGCAGGTCGGTGGGCCGCCCCGCCACGGTGGCGCCGAACACCACGTCGGCGCGTCCGGCGAGCCGGGCGAGGAGCAGCGCCCACGCGCCCTGCACCAACGTGTTCACCGTCAGCCCGCGGTCGCGGGCCAGCGCGGCGACGCCCCGGGACAACTCCTCGGGGAACGCGAACCGCACCCGCTCCGGCACGACCGGCACGCGCACCGAGTCCGCGGGCACGACGCGTGTCGGCTCGTCCAGTCCCGCCAGTTCGGCGCACCAGGCCTGCCGCGCCACTTCGCCGTCCTGCCGACCGAGCCAGGCGAGGTACTCGCGGTAGGACGTCACCGCCGGGAGGCCCCGTTCGTCGCCGCCCGTCGCCAGCGCCTCGTACACGGCGGACAGGTCGGCGATCAGGACCGGCAGGGACCAGCCGTCCATGATGAGGTGGTGGCTGGTGATGACCAGGTGGTGCCGGTCCTCGGCAAGGCGGATCAGGAGCAGCCGCATCAGCGGCGCCTTCGTGACGTCGATGCGTTGCGCTCGCTCGGCGTCGGCGAGGCGTCCGCACTCGGCGAGGGCGTCGGCTGGGGTGTGCATCGATATGTCGACCTCGCGCCAAGGCAGTTCGACGTCGCTCCCGACGACCTGCACGGCCTCGCCCGAGGTGAGGCGGTGGAAGCTCGCGCGCAGGGTCGGGTGTCGGCGCAGCAACGCCTGCCACGCGGCGCGCAGCCGGGCCGCGTCCAGTGGTCCTTCCAGCTCCAGGGCCCGCTGGCCTTCGTAGACGTCGGGGCCGCTCTCGTCGTACGTGGCGTGGAACAGCATTCCCTTCTGCAGCGGCGACAGCGGCCATACGTCGGCCGGTTCCGGCACCGCGGTCTCCAGCTCCGCCACGTCGGTCTGCGTCAGTGCGGAGCCGAGGAGGGGGAAGTCGGAGGGGGTGTGTCCGCCCGCGGTGATGTCGGCGACGGTGTACCCGGCGAGGCCGCCCAGCATCGCCGCCCAGGTGCTGCCGAGCCGCTCGGCCTCCGCCTCCGGCACGAGATCGCCCGCCCAGCTCAGGGTGAGCGTCAGCTCCGGGCCGTCCGGGGTGTCGCGCACCGCGGCTCCAGCTTCCAGGACGTGGTGCAGTGGCATGTCCGGGGGGACTGTGCCGCCGATGGCGGTGTCGCCGGTCAACTGCCAGGCGGTGGCGCGGGACTTGTGCGTGTCGGTGGTGAAGCGGCCTATGTAGTTGAAGCCGATTTCGGGGGCGGGCCGGGCGCTCAGGACGGGGCCGGTCTCCGGGTTCAGGTGGCGCAGCAGCTCGTAGCCGAGTCCGTCGCCGCCCGGGACCGCACGCACCTGCTCCTTGACCGCCTTCAGCAGGGCGCCCGCGGCGGGGCCTCCGTCGAGGACCTGGGCGAGATCGATTCCAGACGTACTTGTCCGCACGGGGTGCGCGCTGGTGAACCAGCCAACCGTGCGCGACAGATCCACATCGCCCGCGCCGCTGGCTGGCTCGCGGCCGTGACCCTCCACGTCGATCAGAAGTCCCGAGGTCAACTCCGGCTTCCAGTGAGCAATCGCCCCCGTCAAGGCGGCCAGCAGGATGTCGTCCACGCCGCAGTGGAACGCGGTCGGCGTCCGGCCCAGGAGCACCTCGGCCCGCTCCGCCGGAACTACCCAGGAACTTCGGCGCAGAGTACGGGCAGTGTCGGCAGCCGGGTCCAACGCACGCTGCGCCAGGAGCTGTTCATCCACGCCCAGCAGGTTCAGCCAGCCGTCGAGTTCCGCAACTCGCGCTTCCCCGGTGGCCTCTGCGGTCAGCAGTTCCGCCCAGCGACGGAACGACGTCCCGGCCGGTTCCAGCTCCGGCAGCCGCCCCTCCGTGACCGCCTCACACGCCGCCCGCAGATCCGGCACCAGCACACGCCAGGACACGCCATCCACAACCAAGTGATGTGCTACGAGGATGAGTTGCCCGGGCCGATCAGCACCGGAGTCCACCCACACGACCCGCACCATCGCACCAGACACCGGATCGAGCCGCCCCGCAGCGCCCCGCGCCAGCTCACTCAGATCCAAACCGCCGTCCGACACATCCACGCGGTCGATCAGACTCTCGACGTCCACCGACCCCGACTCATCAACGATCAGCTTCGACTCACCCGGAACCGTGCGGGCCCGCAGCATGTCGTGCCGGTCGAGCACAGCACCCAACCCCGCCGCCAAGACATCCGGGCGCAGCCCTGCCGGGGTGCCCAGCGCCACCCACTGGGCGAATTGCGCGCTCGTGACGCGCTCGCCCAGCGCCCGCATGACCGGCGTCCACGGCACCACCCCCGTACCGACATCAGGCACCGCAGCCTCACGGCCCGCCGTCTCCACGACGAGCGCCAGCCGCTCCACGGTCTTCTCCTCGAACACCTGGCGTGGCGTGAGGATCACCCCGGCCTGACGAGCCCGTGAGGCCAGCTGCATGGAGCTGATCGAATCCCCACCCAGCTCGAAGAACCCGTCCTCTACGCCGACCCGCTCCAGCCCCAACACCTCGGCGAACAGCGCACACAACACACGCTCGACCTCAGTACGCGGCCTGCGGTCGGTAGTCCGCGCGGCGAAGTCCGGCGCGGGCAGAGCAGCCCGATCCACCTTCCCGTTCACCGTCAACGGCAACGCGTCCAGCACCACCACAGCCGACGGCACCATGTACTCCGGCAGCGCCCCAGCCACGTACGCGCGCAGCAGCTCGGCATCCGCCGCCCGCCCCACATCCGGCACGACATATCCGACGAGCCGCTTCTCCCCGCCCGACACGTCCTGGCGAGCCACCACCACGGCCTGACCAACCGATTCGTGCCCGGCCAGTACTGTCTCCACCTCACCCAGCTCCACCCGGAACCCACGGACCTTCACCTGCTCATCCGCACGCCCCACGAACAACAGCTCGCCCTCCGCCGTCCAGCGGACCAGGTCCCCGGTGCGATACATCCGCCGCCCACTCCCGGCGAACGGGCACGCCACGAACCGCTCCGCAGACAGGCCGGGCCGCCGCAGGTATCCGCGCGCCAGGCCCGGGCCCTTGACGTACAACTCGCCCACGGTTCCCGGGCCGACCGGTTTCAGGAAGTCGTCAAGGACGTATGCCCGGGTGTTGACCAGGGGGCGGCCGACCGGCACAGGGCCGTCATCCTGCGCCGGTCGCAGTGGCTCGCTCATCGCTGCGCAGACGGTCACCTCGGTGGGGCCGTAGGCGTTGACGAGGCGGCGGTCCGACCACCGTCGCGCCAGCCGGGGCGGGCACTCCTCGCCCGCCACCACCAGCGTCTCCACGCTGTCCGGCAGCTCGTCCACGGCCCCCAGGACGGACGGGGGCACAGTCATGTGCGTGATCCCGAACTCGGCGGCCAACTCCTCCAGCGAGCCGTGCGGCGGCAGCCTGTCGCCGTCGACCACGACGAGCGCCGCTCCGGAGAGCAGGGCCATGCACATCTCGGAGACCGCGGCGTCGAAACTCCAGGAGGCGAGTTGCAGGACGCGCGAGTCGGGGCGTACGGCGAAGCGTTCGATCTGGCCGGTGGCAAGGTTGCCGATGCCGCCGTGCGTGACGACCACACCCTTGGGCGTACCTGTCGAGCCGGACGTGTAGATCACATACGCGGGGTCCGACATCCGGCAGGCGGGACCACCCGGCCGAGGCGAACGCCTGACGAGGGGGGAGACCGTCTCGGGGGCGTCGAACACCCAGCGTGCGGTGTCCGCGGGGAGCACCGGCTCGGTCGTGGTCGTGCACACCACGAGTGCGGGGTCCGCGTCGGCGAGTACGTGCGCGATCCGCTCCGCCGGGTGGGCCGGGTCGACCGGCACGAACGCCGCTCCAGCCCGTGCCACGCCGAGCAGCACCGCGACCACGTCCACGGAGCGTTCCATGACCACGCCGACGAGGTCTCCCCGGCGCACACCGCGCGTCAGCAGGTCATGTGCCACGCGGTCGGCGGCCCGGCCGAGTTCGGTGTACGTCCACTGCCTGTCCGCACCGATTACGGCCGGTGCGTCGGGAGTTCGGCGCACCTGCGCGTCGAACAGCTCCCCCAGCGTTCCGCCGTCAACCGGCCGGTCGGTGTCGTTCCAGCGCTCCACGACCGCGGTGCGCTCCGCCGTGCCCAGTACGTCGACGTCGCCGACCCGCAGCGCCGGGTCGGTTGCTAACTGTTCGATGACGCGCGTCAGTTGACGGCCCACGTGGAGGGCGCGCTGCCCGTCGAACACGTCGGGCCGGTACGTCACGCGGACCTCGATGCGGTCGTCGTCCGGGACGACGCCGATGGCCAGGGGGTAGTGCGTGCCCGCCTGGCTGCTGAGCTGGGTGAGCGTCACGGGAGCGGGGGCGGGGCGCGACGGGGCGAGGGAGGGGTCGGGGCAAGACGGGTTGGAGCCGGAGAGCCGGGACGTATTCCGCGGGTAGTTCTCGACCATCAGCATCGTGTCGAAGACCGCGCCGGGCCCGCCGAGCGCCTGGATCTCGGCAAGTCCTGTGTGCTGATGGGGCATCAGTGATGCCTGACGTTCCTGCAGTTGCGTGAGGAGGGTGAGTACCGGCTGTCGGGCGTCGAGCCGTACGCGCACCGGCAGGGTGTTGATGAACAGGCCGATCATCGATTCGATGCCGGGGATCTCCGGTGGCCGCCCGGCCACGGTCGTGCCGAAGACGACGTCCGTGCGCCGGGCGAGCCGAGCGAGGACCAGCGCCCACGCGCCCTGGACGAACGTGTTGACGGTCAGCCCCTGGGCACGGGCCAGCGCGGTGACGGCTCGCGTCGCCCTGCCGGACAGCCGGACGGAGCGTTCCTCGGACAGGACGAGGCCACCGGGGAGGTCCGCCGGTGCCACGAGCGTCGGCTCTTCGGCCCCAGCCAGCTCAGCCCGCCAGGCCTCCCGCGCGGCCTCCTTGCCCTGGCGGTCCAGCCATGCGAGGTAGTCCCCGTACGAGGCCGACCTCACGGGCGCGGGGGCGGCACCGTCGGCCGCGTAGATCGCCGACACCTCGTTGAGCATGACCGGCGTCGACCAGCCGTCGGCCACGATGTGGTGGCTGGTGACGACGAGCCGGTGCTGCTCCGCGCCGAGACGGATCAGCAGCAGGCGCAGCAGCGGTGGGGTCGTCAGGTCCAGCCGTTCCGCCGCTTCGTCCTCGGCGCGGCGGTCGGCCTCGGCGAGTGCGTCGGCCGGATCGAGACCTGACACGTCGATTTCGTTCCAGGGCAGTTGTACGGCACCGGCCCCGGCCACGGCCTGCACGGCCTCTCCGGAGGCAAGGCGATGGAAGCTCGCGCGCAGCGCTTCGTGCCTCGCGACCAGTGACTCCCATGCCGCCCGCAGCCGCCGCGCGTCCAGCGGTCCGTCGATGGCGAGCACGCGCTGGCTCTGGTAGGCGTCCGGCCCGTCCGTGTCGTATGTGGCATGGAAGAGCATCCCTTCCTGCAACGGCGACAGCGGCCATACGTCAGCGGGCTCCGGCACCGCCGCCTCCACCCTTTCGACGTCGCCCTGCGTCAGTGCGGCGGCTCCGAGGAGCGGGAAGTCGGAGGGCGTGTGTCCGCCCGCGTGGGGGTCGGCCGTCGCGTGGGCGGCCAGTCCGGCCAGCATGGCGGCCCAGGTACTGCCGAGCCGCTCCGCGTCGTCCTGCGCCAGCACACCGTCCGGCCAGCTCAGCCGGAGCTCCAGCTCGGGCCCGCCAGGGGTGTCCCGGACGGTGACGTTCGCCTCAAGGGTGTGCTGGAGCGGCATGTCCGGGGGGACCGTGCCGCCGATGGCGGTGTCGCCGGTCAACTGCCAGGCGGTGGGAAGGGACTTGTGCGTGTCGGTGGTGAAGCGGCCCATGTAGTTGAAGCCGATTTCGGGGGCGGGCCGGGCGCTCAGGACGGGGCCGGTCTCCGGGTTCAGGTGGCGCAGCAGCTCGTAGCCGAGCCCGTCGCCGCCCGGGACCGCACGCACCTGCTCCTTGACCGCCTTCAACAGGGCACCCGCGGCGGGGCCTCCGTCGAGGACCTGGGCGAGATCGACCCCTGACGTGCTTGTCCGCACCGGGTGTGAGCTGGTGAACCAGCCGACCGTGCGCGACAGATCCACATCGCCCGCGCCGCTGATTGGCTCGCGGCCGTGACCCTCCACGTCGATCAGAAGTCCCGCCGCCGTTTCCGGCTTCCAGTGGGTGATCGCCCCGGTGAGGGTGGCCAGCAGGATGTCGTCCACGCCGCAGTGGAACGCGGTCGGCGTCCGGCCCAGGAGCACCTCGGCCCGCTCCACCGGTATCACCCATGCCCGCTGGCGCAGGGTCTGGACTGTGTCGACGTCCGACACCACCCCCCGTACACCGAGCGGCTGTTGAGGCTCTCCGAGGAGGTCCAGCCAGCCGTCGAGTTCCGCGACCCGCGCCTCCCCGGCAGCCTCCGCCACCAGCAACTCCGCCCAGCGACGGAACGACGTCCCGGCCGGATCCAGCTCCGGCACCCGCCCCTCGGCCACCGCCTCACACGCCGCCCGCAGATCCGGCACCAACACCCGCCAGGACACACCATCCACAACCAAGTGATGTGCTACGAGGATGAGTTGCCCGGGCCGATCAGCACCGGAGTCCACCCACACGACCCGCACCATCGCACCAGACACCGGATCGAGCCGCCCCGCAGCGCCCCGCGCCAGCTCACTCAGATCCAAACCGCCGTCCGACACATCCACGCGGTCGATCAGACTCTCGACGTCCACCGACCCCGACTCATCAACGATCAGCTTCGACTCACCCGGAACCGCACGGGCCCACAACATGTCGTGCCGGTCAAACACAGCGCCCAAGCCCGCCGCCAGAACGTCCAGCCCCAGCCCGCCCGGAACCCCCAGCACCACCCACTGCGCAAACCCATGCCACGCCACCCGCTCGCCGAGCGCCCGCATGACCGGCGTCCACGGCACCACACCCGTACCGACATCCGACATCGCAGGCTCGCGACCCACCGACTCCGCGACCAGCGCCAACCGCTCCACGCTCTTCTCGGTGAACACCTGCCGGGGCGTGACCACGAGCCCCGCACGCCGCGCACGCGAAGCCAACTGCATCGAGCTGATCGAATCCCCACCCAGCTCGAAGAACCCGTCCTCGACCCCGACCCGCTCCAACCCCAACACCTCGGCGAACACTGCACACAACACACGCTCGACCTCAGTACGCGGCCTGCGGTCGGTAGTCCGCGCGGCGAAGTCCGGCGCGGGCAGAGCAGCCCGATCCACCTTCCCGTTCACCGTCAACGGCAACGCGTCCAGCACCACCACAGCCGACGGCACCATGTACTCCGGCAGCGCCCCAGCCACGTACGCGCGCAGCAGCTCGGCATCCGCCGCCCGCCCCGCATCCGGCACGACATATCCGACGAGCCGCTTCTCCCCGCCCGACACGTCCTGGCGAGCCACCACCACGGCCTGACCAACCGATTCGTGCCCGGCCAGTACTGTCTCCACCTCACCCAGCTCCACCCGGAACCCACGGACCTTCACCTGCTCATCCGCACGCCCCACGAACAACAGCTGGCCCTCCGCCGTCCAGCGGACCAGGTCACCGGTGCGATACATCCGCCGCCCACTCCCGGCGAACGGGCACGCCACGAACCGCTCCGCAGAAAGCCCCGGTCGACCGAGGTACCCGCGCGCCAGACCGGACCCGGCGATGTACAGCTCGCCCGTCACTCCGGGCGGGACCGGGCGCAGGAAGGCGTCCAGGACGTACGCGTGGCGGTTGGCCAGGGGTCGGCCGATCGGCAGGGCCCTGTCCATCGGCGCGCCCGCCGGGAGTACGTGCCATGTGGCGCAGAGGGTGATCTCCGTAGGCCCGTAAAGATGCCGCACAACCACCTCCGGGCACGCCTCCCGCACCCGCGCCACCGCGGAAGCAGGCACCACATCCCCGCCCGTCAACACCTCCCCCAAACCCGCAAAGCACCCCGGGGACTCCTCCGCCAGCACCCGGAACATCCCCGCCGTCACATGCACCGCCGAGACCCCACCCGCCACAGCAGCCCGGATCCGGGCAGCATCCACCACACCCGGCCCCGCAACCACCACCCGAGCACCCACCACCAACGGCACCCACACCTCAAACAACGACACATCAAACGCATGCGGCGCATGCATCAACACCGCATCCCCCACACCCACCGACCAACCAGAATCCCCAGCCAAACCCACCAGACCCGCCACCGCGCCATGCGGCACCGCCACACCCTTCGGCACCCCCGACGAACCCGACGTATACATCACATACGCCACATCACCCCCACCCACCACCGCAGGCCCATCCGCATGACAAGCGGCAACGACCGAGACCGTCTCCGCGTCATCGACCACCACGCGCCGACCGCCCGCCGCGTACTCCGCGTACTCCGGGACAAACCGGCTCGTGTTCCGGGTGCACACCACCGCCACCGGCGCCGAGTCCTTGAGCAGGAACTCGACCCGCTCCGCCGGATACTCCACATCCACCGGCACGAACGCCGCCCCCGCCCGCCACACCCCAAGCAACGCAACGATCAGGTCGACGGAGCGTTCCATTGCCACGGCGACGCGGTCCCCGCGGCGCACTCCGACAGCCGTCAGGTGCTGGGCGAGGCGTGCCGACGCTGATTGCAACTCCCGGTAGGAGATGGACCGTTCGCCATCCGCCGACGACACCGCCACCGCCACCGCGTCAGGCGTGCGCGCCGCCTGCATGGCGATCAGTTCGGGTACCGAATCGGCCGCCACCGGCTGCCGAGCCGCGTTCCACTCCTCCACGACCAGCGACCGCTCGGCCGCCCCCGCCACGTCGACCCGGCCCACCGGTACCGACGGATCTGCCACCACCTGTTCGAGGACCCGCGTCAGCCGGTCGACGACCGCCTTGGCGGCCGCCCGGTCGTACAGGTCGGGGCGGTGGTCGAGCTTGAAGCCCATGCGGTCGCCCTCGGGCGCGACGACCAGGGTGAGCGGGTAGTGCGCCGCCTCTTCGCCGCCGAGGAACCGGATGGCGAAGGTGCCGGGGGCGGGCTCACGCTCCGGGGGGCGCGGGTAATTCTCGTACACGACGATCGTGTCGAAGACCGATCCGGGACCGGCGAGCTTCTGGATCTCGGGCAGTCCGAGGTGCTGGTGCGCCATGAGTGCGGCCTGTCGGCTCTGCAGGGCGGCGAGCATCTCCGACACCGGCTGCGTGCCGTCGAGACGTACGCGGACCGGGAGCGTGTTGATGAACAGGCCGATCATCGATTCCACGCCCGGCAGTTCGGCAGGGCGGCCCGCCGCTGTCGCGCCGAACACGACGTCCGTGCGTCCGGCGAGGCGGGCCAGGACCAGGGCCCACGCGCCCTGGATCACGGTGTTCACCGTGATTCCATGGCTGCGCGCCACCTTCGCGAGGCCTTCCGTCAGCTCCTCGGAGATGTGGGTGATCAGGCTCTCTGGGGTGATGGGTGTCCGTCCGGGGTCCGCCGGTGCCACGAGCGTCGGCTCGTCGGCCCCGGCCAGCTCCGCCCGCCAGGCCTCGCGCGCGGCCGCCTTGTCCTGCCGGTTCAGCCAGGCCAGGTACTCCCGGTAGGACGTGACGTGGGGCAGGCCTCGCGCGCGGCCGCCCTCCGCGTACACGGTGGGCAGCTCGTTGAACAGCACCGCCATGGACCAGCCGTCCATGACTACGTGGTGACTGGTGACGACCAGCCGGTGGCGCTTGTCGCCGAGCCGGACCAGGAGCAGCCGCAGCAAGGGGGCGACCGCCGGGTCGAAGCGCCGCGAACGCTCGACCGCGGCGAGCCGGTCGGTCTCGGCGAGGGCTTCGCTCTCCGTGAGGCCGGAGACGTCCACCAGTCGCCACGGCAGGGCCGCCTCGCGCGCGATGACCTGCACGGCCTCACCGGACTTGCGGCCGCGGAAGCTCGCCCGAAGTGCGCCGTGCCGGGCCAGCAGCGCCTCCCACGTCCTGCGCAGCCGGTCCACGTCCAGGGGTCCGACCAGCTCCAGCATCCGCTGCCCCTGGTAGACGTCCGGTCCCTGGTCGTCGAAGGCGGCGTGGAACAGGAGCCCTTCCTGCAACGGCGACAGCGGCCAGACATCCTCGACTACGGATCGGGTCATCGTCTCTGTCTCCTCACAGCGGCAACGGCGATGTGCAGGGCCCCGCCGTCGGCCGCGCGACAGCGGCGGCCCACGGCGCAAGCGGGTCAGGTTGGTCAGGTATTCGGTCGGTCGGGATCAGATATTCGGTGGGTCAGAAGGGGGATCCGGCGGGGCCGGTGCCCTCGAATTCGTCGACTTCGTCCTGTGCAAGGTCGAGCAGCGGGAAGTCGGACGGCGTGTGACCGCCCGAGGCCGGGGCGTCGGTGTGGTCGCCCAGGCCGCCCAGGAGTTCCACCCAGGTCCGGCCGAGACCCTCGGCCTCGGCATCCGCCACGAGGTGCCCGGGCCAGCTCAAGGTCACCGTCATTTCCGGACCTGCCGCGGTGTCCCGGACCATCGCGCCCGCGTCCAGAAGATGGTGCAGAGGCATGTCGGGGTCGGACGAGCCACCGATGGCCGACTCACCCTTCAACTGCCAAACAGAGTCATCCACGTCACGCACATCACCCACGTCACGTACGTCGGCGGCGGCGAACCGGCCCATGTAGTTGAAGCCGACCTCGGGAGCGGGCCGGGCCCGCAGGACCGGGCCGGTCTCCGGGTTGAGGTGGCGCAGCAGCTCGTACCCGAGCCCGTCACCGCCCGGGACCGCGCGCAGCTGCTCCTTGACCGTCTTCAGCAGTTCGCCCGCTGCCGGTCCGCCCGCCAGGGCTTGGGTGAGATCGATCCCGGCCGTGTCCAACCGGGCCGGGTGCGTGCTGGTGAACCAGCCGACCGTGCGCGACAGATCCACGTCGTCCCCGCCACCGATCGGCTCGCGGCCGTGTCCCTCCACGTCGACCAGGAGCCCGGACGCCGTCTCCGGCCGCCAGCGTGTGATCGCCCCGGCCAGGGCGGCGAGCAGGATGTCGTCCACGCCGCAGTGGAAGGCGGTCGGCGTCCGGCTCAGCAGCACCTCGGCCCGCTCCGGCGGCACCACCCACGCCTGCTGACGCAAGGTGCCCACGGTGTCGATGTACGAGTCCAACTCCCGCCGGGCGAGCGGGTTTCGGTGCTCCCCGAGGAGGTCCAGCCAGCCGTCGAGCTCCGCGACCCGCGCCTCCCCGGCAGCCTCCGCCACCAGCAACTCCGCCCAGCGACGGAACGACGTACCGACCGGGTCCGGCTTCGGCTCCCGTCCCTCCGCGACCGCTTCACACGCCGCCCGCAGATCCGGCACCAGCACCCGCCAGGACACACCATCCACGACCAAGTGATGCGCTACGAGGACCAGTTGACCGAGCCGGTCAGGCCCCGCGTCCACCCACACCACCCGCACCATCACCCCGGACGCCGGATCCAGCCGCCCCGCCGCCTCCCGAGCGGCACCGGCCGCCAGCTCCCCCAACGCCCCCGGTCCGGCACCCACGCCATCCACACGTGACACCAGGGAGGCCGCATCCGCCGAGCCCCGCTCCCCCACCACGAGCTTCGCCTCGCCAGGCACAGAACGGGACCGCAACATGTCGTGCGCATCCAGCACAGCGCCCAAGCCCGCCACCACGACATCGAGCCCCAGGCCGCCCGGAACCCCCAGCACCACCCACTGCGCAAACCCATGCCACGCCACCCGCTCGCCCAACGCCCGCATGACCGGCGTCCACGGCACCACACCCGTACCGACGTCGACCGTCGGCTGCGCCTCGTCGGGTGTCCGCACCACGGCAGCCAGGCGTTCCGGCGTCCTCTCCTCGAACACCTGCCGGGGCGTGATCACGAGCCCCGCACGGCGCGCACGCGAAGCCAACTGCATCGAGCTGATCGAATCCCCACCCAGCTCGAAGAACCCGTCCTCGACCCCGACCCGCTCCAACCCCAACACCTCGGCGAACACTGCACACAACACACGCTCGACCTCAGTACGCGGCTCACGCCCCGCAACCCGCCCAGCAAAGTCCGGAACGGGCAGGGCAGCCCGATCGACCTTCCCGTTCACCGTCAACGGCAACGCATCCAGCACCACCACAGCCGACGGCACCATGTACTCCGGCAACCGCCCCGCCACATCTGTGCGGAGGGCGTCCGCAAAGACCTCGACGTCGACGCCCTGCCCGCCCGCTGCAGCGACCACATATCCGACGAGGCGTTTGTCGCCGGGCCGGTCCTCACGGGCGATCACCACGGCCTGCCGCACCTCGGGATGCGCCGCCAACGCCGCCTCGACCTCCCCGGGCTCCACCCGGAACCCGCGGACCTTCACCTGCTCATCCGCACGCCCGACGAACAACAACTGCCCGTCGTCCGTCCAGCGGGCCAGGTCCCCGGTCCGGTACATCCGCCCGCCACCGCCACCACCCGCGAACGGGCACGCCACAAAGCGCTCCGCCGTCAGATCCGGCCGCCCCACATACCCGCGAGCCACCCCCGGTCCAGCGACGTACAACTCCCCCGTCGCCCCCACCGGAACCGGACGCAGGAAACCGTCCAGGACATACGTCCTTACGTTGTCCAGCGGACGCCCGATCGGCGGCGGCGCGCCCGCCGGTCCAGCCGTCACGTCCACCCGGTCAGCCGTGGCCATCACGGTGGCTTCGGTGGGCCCGTAGGTGTTCCACACCCGCGCCCGCGCCGCCCACCGTCCAGCCAGCTCTCCCGTCAACAGCTCGGCGCCGAGCACCCAGTTGCGTACGCCCGGAACCGTGGCCGGGTCCAACACACCCAGCAGCGACGGCACGACACTGGCCGTGCTCACCCCCGCCGACGCGATCATCTCCGCCAACGCCGCGGGCTCCGCCCGCTCAGCCGCCGAAGCGATCGCCAACGTCCCACCACCGGACAGCGTCACCGCCACATCCAGCACCGCCGCGTCGAAGCTGAACGACGCGAACTGCAGGACCGTGACACCCGCCTCCACACCCAGCACCGGACGCATCGCCGCCGCCAGATTCGCCACGCCGCCATGCGCAACGGCCACGCCCTTGGGGCGGCCCGTCGAGCCGGACGTATAGATCACGTACGCGAGCTGGTCCGGGGAAAGCCGTACGCCAAGAGAGGCGTCGGACTCAGCAGCGACCGGGTCGTCCCCGTCATCTCCCTCATCTCCCTCATCCAGCAGCACGACCCGCGCACCGCCCACCGAAACCCCGGCCAGGCACTCGCCAACACCCACCACAACCCGCACACCACTGTCGGCCACCATGAACGACAACCGATCAGCCGGATACTCGGGGTCCAGCGGAACGAACGCACCGTCCGCCTTCCACACCGCCAACTCCCCCACGACCATGTCCACCCCACGCGGCAGACACAGCCCCACCCGGGACTCGAAACCAACCCCGGCCCGCACCAAACACCGCGCCAGCCGATTCGCCCGCGCCTCCAACTCCCCGTACGACAAAGCCTCCTCACCACACCGCACCGCCACCGCACCCGGCGTACGGGCCGCCCACTGCTCGAAGTCGTGCAGAGCGGATCCGGGCGCCATCGGGCGTTCGGTGTCGTTCCACTCGTGCACGACGCGTGCGCGCTCCGGGGCGCCCAGCACGTCGATGCGGGCCGTCGGTGTCGAGGGGGCGGCCGCGATCTGCTGGAGGACGCGCATGAGCCGTCGGCCCATTTCGGCGGCCTTCTCCTGGGGGATCAGGTCCGGGCGGGAAGTGACGCGTATGTGGAGGTGGTGGTCGGTGGCGAGGATGCCGAGTGTCACCGGGTAGTTGGTCGCCTGGTGTCCCGCGGAGGCGGTGAACGTGGGGAGGTCGGCGGTCGTCGGCCGGGCGGGAGGGGCCGGGTAGTTCTCGTAGACGACGAGGGTGTCGAAGACCGCTCCGGGGCCCGCGAGCTTCTGGATCTCCGCGAGGCCCAGGTGCTGGTGGGAGATGAGGGCGGACTGGCGCTCCTGGAGCCCGGCGAGCATCTCGGCGACGGGCTGCGCGCCGTCGAGGCGTACGCGGACCGGGAGCGTGTTGATGAGCAGGCCGATCATCGATTCCACGCCCGGCAGTTCCGCCGGGCGGCCCGCGACGGTCGCGCCGAAGACGACGTCCGTGCGTCCGGCGAGGCGGGCGAGCACCAGGGCCCACGCGCCCTGCACCAGCGTGTTCACCGTGAGGCCATGGGCGCGGCCCACCTCCGTCAGGGCGCGTGTGTCCTCTTCGGAGAGGTTCAGGGGCGTCTCCTCCGGCAGGACGAGGGCGCCGCTCGGGTCCGCCGGTGCCACGAGCGTCGGCTCGTCGGCCCCGGCCAGCTCGGCCCGCCAGGCCGTGCGCGCGGCCTCCTTGTCCTGGCGTCCCAGCCACGCCAGATATGCGCCGAAGGAGGCCGCGCGCTTCAGTACGGACGGGCCGCCGCCCGCCTCGTACACCTGTGAGAGTTCGTTCAGGAGGACCGGCATCGACCAGCCGTCCATCAGGAGGTGATGGGACGTCACTACGAGGCGGTGCCGGTCCGCGGCGAGTCGTACGAGCAGGAGGCGCAGCAGTGGGGGCGCCGTCAGGTCGAGGCGCTGGGCGCGTTCCTGCGTCGCCAGTTTCTCGGCCTGGTCGGTCATGTCCGGGTCGGTGAGGGCCGAGAGGTCGACCTCGCGCCAGGGCAGCGTCACGTTCCGGGTGATGAGCTGGACCGCCTCGCCCGACTTCCTGCGGTGGAAGCTGGCCCGCAGTGCCGCGTGCCGGTCGAGCAGCGTTTCCCAGGAGGCGCGCAGCCGGTCCGCGTCCAGAGGACCGACCACGTCCAGCAGGAACTGGACGGCGTAGACGTCGGGGCCCCGGTCGTCGAAGTCCGCGTGGAACAGCAGCCCTTCCTGCAGTGGCGACAGGGGCCACACTTCGGCCAGGGCCGAGCCGTGGGCGGCGGTTGAAGACTTCACCGGGACAGGCCTCCCTCGATCTTCGCTGCTATCGCTTGGAACTGGTCGACCTCGTCCTGTTCCAGGTCGAGGAGGTGGAAGTCGGACGGGGTGTGTCCGCCCGCGGCCGGGTCGTCGGTGTGGGCGGCGAGACCGGCCAGCATGCGGACCCAGGTCCTGCCGAGCCGTTCCACGTCGGCCTCGGCGAGGAGCCGTCCCGGCCAGCTGAGCGTGACGGTGAGTTCGGGGCCTGCCGGTGTGTCCCGGACGACCGCGATCCCCTCCAGGACGTGCGGGGCAGGTGTGTCCGAGCCGTCCGTGCCGCCCGCTCCCGCCGGTCCCGCCAGTTGCCAGGCGCCGACCTCGGCTACCTCGCCGACGTCGCCAGCCATGTCGTCACCAGCCATGTCCGGCGCTGCCGCTGCCGCCGCGAACCGGCCTAGGTAGTTGAAGCCGATCTCCGCCGCCGGTGCGGTCCGGAGAACCTGGGCCGTATCGGGGTTGAGATGACGCAACAGGCCGTAACCGAGTCCGTCGCCGGGCACCGCCCTCACTTGCTCCTTGACGGCCTTCACCAACGTACCGGCAGCCCTGCCACCGGCCATAGCGTCGTCCAGGTCGGCGCCGGTCACCTCCAGCCGCACCGGGTGCGCGCTCGTGAACCAGCCCACTGTCCGTAACAGGTCGGTCCCGTCCATCGGCTCGCGTCCGTGCCCTTCGATGTCGAGCAGCAGTCCGGTGGCGGTGTCGGGGCGCCAGTGCGCCACCGCGCCCGCGAGGGTGGCGAGGAGCACCTCGTGCACCCCGCAGTGGAACGCGCCCGGTGTACGGGCGACCAGCGTCTCGACCTGCTCCGGAGGAACGGTCCACGAGCGGCGGCGCAGCGTGCGTGCGGTGTCGACGGCCGGGTCCGGCGCGCGCCACGCAAGGGTCTTTCGGCGCTCTCCCAGCAGGGTCAGCCAGTCCGTCAGCTCGGCCAGCCGTGACGCGTCGGCCGCCTGCGCCGCCAGCAGTTCGGACCAGCGGCGGAACGACGTCCCCACCGGGTCGAGCCGCGGTGTGCGCCCCGCGGCCACCGCCTCGCACGCGGCCCGCAGATCCGGGACCAGTACGCGCCAGGACACGCCGTCCACCACCAGGTGGTGGACCACGAGGACGACGCGACCGGTACGTGCGGGTCCGGCGTCGACCCACACGGCCCGCACCATCACTCCGGCCGCGGGATCGAGCTGCCGCGCCGCTTCCTCTGCCGCCCTGCCCGCGATCTCGTCCAGGGTTCCGGGCGTGGCCGCGGTCTCGGTCTCGGTCGCGTCGACGCGGGACACCGACGCCACCGCGTCGACCGATCCCCGTTCCCCCACGATCAGCTTCGGCTCGCCGGGCACAGTGCGGGCCCGCAGCATGTCGTGGGTGTCCAGGAGGGCGGCGAGGCCTGCCGTGAGGACGTCGAGGCCGAGCCCGGCCGGTACGCCCAACGTCATCCACTGGGTGAAGTCCGGGCCCGCGACCTTCTCCCCGAAGGCCCGCATCACCGGCGTCCACGGCACCTCGCCGATGCCGTCGTCGGCCGCCGTGGTCTCGTGCCGGGCGGTCTCCGCCACTTCCGCGAGGCGTTCGGGGGTCTTCTCCTCGAAGACCTGCCGGGGTGTCACGACCAGGCCCGCGCGACGGGCGCGGGACACCAGTTGCATCGAGCTGATCGAGTCGCCGCCCAGCTCGAAGAAGCTGTCCTCGGCGCCGACCCGGTCGAGCCCCAGCATGTCGGCGAACAGATCGCAGAGGATGCTCTCGGCCGCGGTCCGCGGCTCCCGGCTCGTGGCGCGTCCTGCGAAGTCGGGGGCGGGCAGTGCGGCCCGGTCCACCTTTCCGTTGGAGGTGCGCGGCAGGGCGTCGAGGACGAGCACCGCCGTCGGAACCATGTACTCCGGGAGTACGCCGGTGACGTACTCCCGGACCGTCCGCGCGTCGACCGCCTCCGCGTCCGCGGCGACATAGCCGACGAGGCGCCGCTCGCCGGGCCGGTCCTCCCTGATCGTCACGGCGGCGTGCCGTACTCCGGGGCAGCCCGCGAGGGCGGCCTCGATCTCGCCGGGTTCGATGCGGTGCCCGTGGATCTTGATCTGGTCGTCGGCGCGGCCCGCGAAGACGAGCTCGCCCTCGCTGGTCCAGCGGACCACGTCGCCGGTGCGGTACATCCGCTGGCCGGGCCCGAACGGGTTCGCCACGAACCGCTGCGCGGAGAGGGCCGCACGCCCCAGGTAGCCGCGCGCGAGCCCGGCACCGGCGACGTACAGCTCCCCTGCCACGCCCGCGGGCACGGGCCGCAGGGACGCGTCCAGTACGTAGGTCTGGGTGTTGGAGACCGGGCGCCCGATCGGGGGCGGACCCTCGCTGTCCCGGATCAGGGCGGTCGTGGAGATGATCGTCGACTCGGTGACCCCGTACTGGTTGTACATGGCGCGCCCAGCCGACCAGCGGCGGCGCACCTCCACGGGCATGGCCTCGCCTCCCGTGATGAGCAGGCGCAGGTCGGGCAGTTCCTCCGGGGGCATCTGCGAGAGGTAGGTCGGGGGTATCGCGGCGTGGGTGACGCGCCGGGTGCGCAGGAGGCCGGACAGTTCCTCGCCGGAGATGTCCAGGCGGGTCGGGGCGAGCACGAGTCGGCCGCCCGCGCACAGGGTGGGCCAGATGTCCGCGAGGGAGACGTCGAAGCTCGGCGAGACCAGTTGGAGTACGCGGCTTTCGGGGTCGATGGCGTAGCGCCGCACGTTCTCCGCGACGAGGTTGCGCAGCCCCTGGTGCGAGACCGCGACGCCCTTGGGAGTGCCGGTGGAACCCGAGGTGTAAATGACGTACGCGGCATGCGCAGCCGACAGCGCCCCGAGCCGCTCCTCATCCCTCAACGGACCAGCCGCACACGCCCCGATCTCCCCAGCCACCACCGGGTCATCCACCACCACAACCCGACCCGCAAACCCCCCAGGCACCACACCCCTCGACCCCCGCGAACACACCACCACCGACGCACCCACATCACCCAACACAAACCCCACCCGCTCCACCGGATAACCCACATCCACCGGAACGAACACACCACCCGCCAACGACACCGCCAACAAACACACCACCAAAGACACAGACCGCTCACCCACCACAGCAACCCGCACCTCAGGCCCCACACCCACACCCACCAAATACCGAGCCAACCGCCCCACCTCACCCCCCAACTCCGCGTACGTCACTTCCACGTCACCCGCCACCAACGCCACCGCACCCGCCGACAACCCCACCCGCCGACCGAACAGCTCGGGCACCAAGGCATCCGAGACGGGCGTCGTCGTGTCGTTCCAGCGCTGCACGATCTGTGTGCGTTCGGCGGGTGCCAGGAGGTCGATCTCGCTGAGGCGGACGTGGGGATCGGCGGCGACCTGTTCGAGGACGCGGGCAAGCCGACCGGCCAGGGACAGGGCCGTGTCGTGGTCGAAGAGGTCGGTCGCGTAGAGGATCTCGCCGTCCAGGCCCGCCGGGGCCCCGCGCTCGTCGCGGCGCTCGACGACGGACACCGCGAGGTCGAACCGGGCTGCGAGCTCGGGCGGCAGGGGCGCGGGGCGGACGTCGACGCCCGGGAGTTCCCAGGTGACTTCGGGAAGGTTCTGGAGGGCGAGCATCACTTGGAACAAGGGATTGCGGGAGAGCGAGCGGGTCGGGTTGACCTCCTCGACCAGGCGCTCGAAGGGGACGTCCTGATGCGCGTACGCCGCCAGATCCGCGGCCCGCACCCGCTCAAGCAGCTCGGCGAACGTCGGATCCCCACTCACGTCCGCCCGCAACACCAGCGTGTTGACGAAGAACCCCGCCAACTCCTCCAGCGCCGCATCCTCACGCCCCGCCGTGGGCGTACCGACCGCGATGTCCTCACCCGCACCCAGCCGCGACAACAACAGAGCCAGCGCCGCATGCACGACCATGAACATCGTCGCCCGGCCCTGCCCCGCCACCCCCACCAGCCCGGCATGCGTCGCCGCATCCGCGGCCACCGGCACCAAACGCCCCCGGAAAGAGGGCACCGCAGGACGGGCCCGATCCACCGGCAGCACCAACTCCTGCGGCAGAGACTCCAAAGCATCGCGCCAATACGCGAGTTGACCACTCAACACGCTCGCCGGGTCGTCCAGCTCCCCCAGCACCTCCCGCTGCCACAACGCAAAGTCCGCGTACTGGACTCGCAGCGCACTCCAGCCGGGGCCCCGCCCCTCACAGCGCGCCGCATACGCCACCTCCAAGTCCCTGGCCAACACGCCCATCGACCAGCCATCCACCGCCACGTGATGCGCCACCACCGACAGGACCCACTCACCCGCACCGACCACGAGCAAGCAGACCCGCCACGGCAGATCCGTCCGCAGGTCGAAGCCGGTCGCCAGCTGCGCGGCGAGCATGCGGTCCACGTCGGCCTGATCGGCCTGGTCAGCTCGCACCACGACCAGCGGCGGGCGCCCCGCTTCGCCGTGCCTCATCTCCTGACGGGGAACGCCGTCGATGTCGGGGAGGACGGTCCGCAGGCTTTCGTGGCGGTCCGCCACATCCCCGAGAGCCGCCTCCAACGCGGCCACGTCCAACACACCCGACATCCGCAACACCAACGGCAAGTTGTACGCCGAAGCCGCCCCCGGAACCGCCTCCTCCAAACGATTCAAAAACCACATCCGCTGCTGCGCAAACGACAACGGCACCACATCCGGCCGCACCCCCGCCCGCAACACCGGCCGACTACCCGCAACACCCGAGCCCGCCCCCGCACGCTCACCCACCCACCGCGCCAACCCCACCACCGTCGGCGCACCGAACAACTCCCCGATCCCCACCTCCACATCCAGCACCGCACGCACCCTCGCCACCAACCGCATCCCCGACAACGAATCCCCACCCAGATCGAAGAAGCCGTCCTCGATCCCGATCCACTCCAGCCCGAGGACCTCAGCGAACAGGCCGCACAGGATCTCCTCGGTCTGCGTCCGCGGTTCGCGCCGGGTCACGCGGGCGGCGAAGTCGGGTGCCGGGAGGGATGCCCGGTCGAGCTTGCCGTTGACGGTGAGCGGCAGCGCGTCCAGGACCAGCACGGCTGCGGGCACCATGTACTCCGGCAGGACCCCGGCGGCGTACTCGCGGAGTTCCTGGGGATCGATGTCGCCCCGTTGCGACTGCCGTGCGTCCGGGACGACGTAGGCGACCAGCATCCGGTCGCTCCCGGGGCCACCGTCCTGACGGGCCACCACGACGGCCTGACCGACCCCCGCGTGCCCGGCCAGCACCGACTCCACCTCACCCGGCTCCACCCGGAACCCCCGCACCTTCACCTGCTCATCCGCGCGGCCTGCGAAGGACAGCTGCCCGTCGGCCGTCCAGCGGGCCAGGTCCCCGGTCCGGTACATCCGCTCCCCACCGCCACCCGCGAACGGGCACGCCACGAAACGTTCCGCCGTCAGCTCGGGCCGCCCCGCGTACCCCCGCGCGAGGCCCGTCCCCGCGATGTACAGCTCGCCCACGACCTTCGGCGGGACGGGGTGCAGGAACTCGTCCAGTAAGTAGAGCTGTACGTTCCCGAGCGGGCGGCCGATCGGCGGCGCCTCGTCGCCGGGCCCGATCCCGGCGTCCACGGGCCCTGCGGTGGCCATGACGGTGGCTTCGGTGGGCCCGTAGGTGTTCCACACCCGCGCCTGCGTCGTCCAACGGCTCGCGAGGTCGGCGGTGAGCAGCTCGGCGCCGAGCACCCAGTTGCGTACGCCCGGAACCGTGGCCGGGTCCAACACACCCAGCAGCGACGGCACGACACTGGCCGTGCTCACGCCCGCCGACGCGATCATCTCCGCCAACGCCGCGGGCTCCGCCCGCTCGGCCGCGGAAGCGACCGCCAACATGCCGCCGCAGGACAGCGTCACCGCCACATCCAGCACCGCCGCGTCGAAGCTGAACGACGCGAACTGCAGGACCGTGACACCCTCCTCCACACCCAGCACCGGCCGCATCGCCGCCGCCAGATTCGCCACGCCGCCATGCGCAACGGCCACGCCCTTGGGGCGGCCCGTCGAGCCGGACGTATAGATCACGTACGCCAGTTGATCCGGGGAGAGCCGTACGCCGAACGAGGCATCGGACTCCGCACCCAGCGCGCGCCCGACCTCCGCGTCGTCCAGCAGGACCGCCCGCGCCTGGCCCACGAGTACCGCCTCAAGGCTCTCCTCGACACCCAGCACGACGGCCGCTTCGCTGTCGGAGAGCACGTAGCCGAGACGGTCCGACGGATACTCCGGGTCCAGCGGGACGAACGCACCGCCCGCCTTCCACACCGCCAGTTCCGCGACCACCATGTCCACCCCACGCGGCAGACACAGCCCCACCCGGGACTCAGAACCAACCCCGGCCCGCACCAGATACCGCGCCAGCCGATTCGCTCGCGCCTCCAACTCCCCGTACGACAAAGCCTCCTCACCACACCGCACCGCCACCACATCGGGCGAGCGCTGCGCGTGCGCGGCGAACAGCTCAGGTATCAGCGTGTCTGGGACGACGGTTGCCGTGTCGTTCCAGCGCTGCACGATCTGTGTGCGTTCGGTGGGTGCCAGGAGGTCGATCTCGCTGAGGCGGAGGTGGGGATCGGCGGCGACCTGTTCGAGGACGCGGGCAAGCCGACCGGCCAGGGACAGGGCCGTGTCGTGGTCGAAGAGGTCGGTCGCGTAGAGGATCTCGCCGTCCAGGCCCGCCGGGGCCCCGCGCTCGTCGCGGCGCTCCGCCAGGGTCACCGCGAGGTCGAAGCGGGCAGCCAACGCCGTCATCGACGCGGAACTCACCTCCGCGCCCCGCAGCCGCCACTGCGGTTCGGGCACGTGGTCCAGAGCGAGCATCACCTGGAAGAGCGGGTTGCGGGACACCGACCGCGACGGATTGACCTCCTCGACCAGGCGCTCGAAGGGGACGTCCTGATGCGCGTACGCCGCCAGATCCGCGGCCCGCACCCGCTCAAGCAGCTCGGCGAACGTCGGATCCCCACTCACGTCCGCCCGCAACACCAGCGTGTTGACGAAGAACCCCGCCAACTCCTCCAGCGCCGCATCCTCACGCCCCGCCGTGGGCGTACCGACCGCGATGTCCTCACCCGCACCCAGCCGCGACAACAACAGAGCCAGCGCCGCATGCACGACCATGAACATCGTCGCCCGGCCCTGCCCCGCCACCCCCACCAACCCGGCATGCGTCGCCGCATCCGCGGCCACCGGCACCAAACGCCCCCGGAAGGACGGCACCGCAGGACGGGCCCGATCCACCGGCAGCACCAACTCCTGCGGCAGAGACTCCAAAGCGTCACGCCAATACGCGAGTTGACCACTCAACACGCTCGCCGGGTCGTCCAGCTCCCCCAGCACCTCCCGCTGCCACAACGCAAAGTCCGCGTACTGCACCCGCAACGCAGCCCAACCAGGCCCCCGCCCCTCACAGCGCGCCACATACGCCACCTCCAAGTCCCTGGCCAACACCCCCATCGACCAGCCATCCACCGCCACGTGATGCGCCACCACCGACAACACCCACTCACCCGCACCCACGCCCACCAGGCAGACCCGCCACGGCAGATCCGTCCGCAGGTCGAACCCGCGCCCCGCATGATCCGCCAGCACCTCTTCGACCTGTGGTGCGGCGCACTCCACGGTCAGCAGGGGCGGTCGTCCTGCGTCGCCCTCCAGGACCTGCTGACGGGGGACGCCGTTCGCCTCAGGGAAGACCGTTCGCAGGGTTTCGTGGCGCTCCGCCACATCCCCGAGAGCCGCCTCCAACGCGGCCACGTCCAACACACCCGACATCCGCAACACCAACGGCAAGTTGTACGCCGAAGCCGCCCCCGGAACCGTCTCCTCCAAACGGTTCAAAAACCACATCCGCTGCTGCGCAAACGACAACGGCACCACATCCGGCCGCACCCCCGCCCGCAACACCGGCCGACCACCCACAACACCCGAGCCCGCCCCCGCACGCTCACCCACCCACCGCGCCAACCCCACCACCGTCGGCGCACCGAACAACTCCCCGATCCCCACCTCCACATCCAGCACCGCACGCACCCGCGCCACCAACCGCATCCCCGACAACGAATCCCCACCCAGATCGAAGAACGACACATCGGTGCCGACCCGCCCCAGGCCGAGGACCTCGCCGAAGAGTCCGCACAGCACGTCCTCCACGGGTGTGGCCGGACCGCGCGCCGCCCCCGTGTTCTCGAAGTCGGGCGACGGCAGGGCGGCGCGGTCGAGCTTGCCGTTGGCGGTGAGCGGCAGGGCGTCCAGGACCAGCACGACCGTCGGCACCATGTACTCGGGCAGGCGGTCCGCCACGTAGCCGCGAAGCTCGTGCGGGTCGACGCGGACGGCGTCACTTCGCTGCGGCTGACGCTCGTCCGGCACGACGTACCCGACCAGCCTCCGGTCGCTGCCGGAGCCCCCGTCCTGACGGGCCACCACGACGGCCTGACCGACCCCCTCGTGCCCGGCCAGCACCGCCTCGACCTCACCCGGCTCCACCCGGAACCCCCGCACCTTCACCTGCTCATCCGCACGCCCCACGAACAACAGCTCGCCCTCCGCCGTCCAGCGGACCAGGTCCCCGGTCCGGTACATCCGCTGTCCGTCCCCGCCGAAGGGGCAGGCGACGAATCGTTCCGCCGTCAGGTCCGGGCGCCCCAGGTAGCCGCGGGCCAGGCCCGTCCCCGCCACGTACAGCTCCCCCACCACGCCTGCCGGGACCGGTTGCAGCGCCGCGTCCAGCACGTACATGCGCCGGTTGGACAGCGGGCGGCCGATGGGCAGGGTCCTGCCCGCCTCGTCCTCCGGGCGCAGTACGTGCCATGTGGCGCAGAGGGTGATCTCCGTAGGCCCGTAAAGATGCCGTACAACCACCTCCGGGCACGCCTCCCGCACCCGCGCCACCGCGGAAGCAGGCACCACATCCCCGCCCGTCAACACCTCCCGCAAACCCGCAAAGCACCCCGGGGACTCCTCCGCCAGCACCCGGAACATCCCCGCCGTCACATGCACCGCCGAGACCCCACCCGCCACAGCAGCCCGGACCCGGGCGGCATCCACCACACCCGGCCCCGCAACCGCCACCCGAGCACCCACCACCAACGGCACCCACACCTCAAACAACGACACATCAAACGCATGCGGCGCATGCATCAACACCGCATCCCCCACACCCACCGACCAACCCGAATCCCCAACCAAACCCGCCGAACCCGCCGAACCCACCAGACCCGCCACCGCGCCATGCGGCACCGCCACACCCTTCGGCACCCCCGACGAACCCGACGTATACATCACATACGCCACATCACCCCCACCCACCACCACCGCAGGCCCATCCGCATGACAAGCGGCAACGGCCGCCCGAACCCGGGGGTCGTCCAACACCACGCGCCGCGCCTCGCCGTCCACAGGGATCGCGTCCCGGTACGCCTCAGTGCAGATCACCGCCGTCGGGTCCGAGTCGGCCACCAAGAACGCCACCCGCTCCGCCGGATACTCCACATCCACCGGCACGAACGCCGCCCCCGCCCGCCACACCCCAAGCAACGCAACGATCAGATCGGCGGAGCGTTCCATCACCACGGCGACACGGTCGCCCCGCGTCACTCCCACGTCCGCGAGATGCGACGCCAGACGACCGGCCGCCCTGTCCAACTCGCCGTAGGACATGGTTCGTTCGCCGTCGACCACGGCCACCGCGTCCGCGGACCAGGCGAGGTGGCGGGCCAGCAGCTTCGGTACGGAGTCCGCGACCAGTGGTCGCGCGGTGGTGTTCCAGGTGTCCAGCACCTGGGCGCGCTCGGTCCGGTCGAGCAGGGGGACCCCTGCCACCGGCTGCGACGGGTCGGCCGTCAGGTGCTCCAGGAAGTGCAGGAAGGAACGGTGGCTCGCGCGGAGCCACGACCGGTCGTAGAGAGCGGAGTTGGCCTCGAAGGTGATCTCCATGGTCTGGTCCGCCGACGCGCCGCTCACCAGCGCGCCGAACTCCTCGACGCGACGGCTCGACAGGTCGTGCACGACGGCCGTGGGGCCGCCGAACGACAGGGTTTCGCCTGCCCTCGGCATGACGTTCACGTACGGCCCGAAGTGCCAGCGGTCGCCCGACGGCCAGTTGAGCTCGCGGCGCAGGCGCTCTCCGCGCAGGCCCTGGTGGTCGATGAGTCCGTCGATCTCCCGGCCTGCCTCCCGTGCGAGATCCAGGAGGCTCGCGGCCGGGGTCACGGGGAGGCGGAGCGGCAGGATGTTCGCCATCGTGCAGGGGGTCCGGCGTGCCTGATCGCCCGTGCGTCCCGTGACGGGCAGGCTCAGGATCGCCTCGTCCGTGCCGCCGAGCCTGCCCACGAAAGCGGCGACCGCCGCGACGACGAGGCGTGGCCAGCTCACCTCGGCGCGGGCGGCCGCCGCGCGCAGGGCCGCGACGGCGCGCGGTGGCAGGTGCCCGGTCTCGCGCAGGACGCCGCCGGGCCCGGCGGTACTGCCGGGCCCCGAGGCGCTGTGGCCCGGGATGCCGGTCAGGTCCGGTCGGTCCGCGAAACGCTCGTGCCAGTACCGGCGGTCGGCCTCGTGGCGTTCAGAGGCGCGGTGTGCGGTCTCCTCGTCCAGCAGCGCGCGCAGGGGCGCGTGTTCCGCCGGAGTGAGGGGCTGTCCGATGAGGAGTGCCGTGTAGATGTCCGCGGCCCGGCGGGCGAGCAGGGAGCAGCCGAAGGAGTCCATCAGGAGGTGGTCGTAGCGCTGGTACCAGATGTGGTGATCGGGGGCGAGGCGGAAGAGGGCGTGGGCGAAGAGGTGGTGGGCGTGGGCGGCGATCTCCTGGTCGAGTTCCGCCCGCATCCACGCCTCGGCGGCCGTCTTGGGGTCGTCCTGTGCGGTGAGGTCGTGGATATCCAAGAGGGGCGGGCTCTCCTGGCCCCGGGTTTCTTCGTCCCGGGTTTCCCCGTCCCGGGTTCCCTGGGCGGGGAAGGCCATCCGTGGTGTGCCCGCGCCGTCTTCCTCGAATCGCGCGCGCAGTATTTCCGTCTCGTCCGTCAACTGCCGCAGCGTGCGCTCGAATACGTCTGTTTGGACGGGCCCGAATATCTCGACGTACTGGCCGACGCTGTACGACCGGCGTGAGCCCGTCACGCGTTGTGCCAGCCAGATTCCCTCCTGGGCGTCCAGGAGAGGCAGAGTGCGAGCAGCGTTGCCGTTCATCATTCCCCCTGGCCGAGCAATTTCCCTCGGCTGTTCCGTCTTTTCGGGCCGGACCGCCTTTCGGGGCCGGATCGTCCGTCCGCGCCGTACGGCTGTCCAGGCCGTGGTGCCGGCCGTCCAACCGCGCAGTTTTCGCACTTGGACGGAGGGACGGGCACGCGCGCTCTGGCGTGCCGGAAGGCAGGCACTGGAAATTGCGCACGGCCGTGCACGGAGAATTAGATGCTAGGGCCGCGGGGGGAATGGGCGCGACCGTCCGCGGTGGGCATTGCCGGGTATTCCTATTCCGGTGCGGTGCTCAGGGGGCGGGGGCCGGTGGCGCGTGGTGCGGCGGCCGGTACCGCGGGTGGGTGGGGCAGTGGGGCTGTCGTCGTGCGGAGGGGGAAGCCCACTTCCACGACTAGTCCGCCCTGTGGCCGTGCGTGCGCGTTCAGGGTCGCCTCGTGGGCCGCGGCGATGGAGCGGACGATGGACAGGCCCAGGCCGTGGTGTCCGTTGTCGGCGGTCCGGCCGATGCGCTGGAACGGCTCGAAGAGACGGCTCACTCCCGCGGGCGGGATCTGCGGGCCCGTGTTGGCGACGCGCACGAAGGCGTGGCCGCCCCGGATGCCGGTCACGACCGTGACCCACCCGTCGGGCACGTTGTACCCCATGGCGTTGTCCACGAGGTTGGCGACGAGGCGTTCGACGAGGGCGTCGTCGCCCCAGATGCAGGCGGGGGCGACGTGCGCTTCGACGCGCAGCTCCCGGCGCTCGGCCTCCTGGCGGGTGCCGAGCAATACGTTGCCGGTCAGCTCGGCCAGGTCCAGGGGCTCTCTGCGGTCGAGGCCGCGTTCGCTGCCGGAGAGGGTCAGGAGCGACTCCAGGAGGCGGGCCTGCTGTTCGCTGAGGGTCAGGAGGCGCTCGAAGTTGGAGCGGAAGGAGTCCACGGTGGCGTCGCGGTCTATCAGGGACTCCTCCAGGAGCGCGTGTTCCACGGTCAGGGGGGTGCGCAGTTCGTGCGCCGCGTTGGCCACGAACCGTTTGTGGGAGTCCAGGGCCGCTTCGAGGCGTCCGAGGAGGCCGTCGACGGTGTCGGCCAGGTCCTTGAGTTCGTCGCCGGGGCCTTCGACAGCGAGCCGTTCGTGCACGTTGTGCGCGGAGATGCGCTGGACGGTGGTGGTGATGGTGCGCAGGGGGCGCAGTACCCGCCCCGCGACCAGCCAGCCGAGGCCTATGGCGAGCACCGCCATGATCGCCAGGGCGATGCCCGACTGGGTCAGCAGGTGCTGCATCTCGGCGGCGTGCTGGCGTACGGCCTGCTGTTGCTGGGCGCGCGCGAAGCTGTCGACCGACCCCGGCATCTCGTCGCCCGTGTACATGTGGACGCCCGCGTCGCCGGGTGAGCCCGAGCCTCCGCGGCGGCTGACGAGGACCGTGTTGGTGGGGCGGTTGACCAGCAGGTAGGTGATGGTGAGCAGGACGGCGCCGGAGATGACGAACAGCAGGCCGTAGAGCAGGGTGAGCCGCATGCGGACCCGTCGGGGCACGAGGCGGGTGACGATTCCGGCTCGGGACAGGGCGGCGCGGGCCGCGCTACGCAGACGCATCGGCATCTCGCTTCCCATCTCACATCTCACATCGTCAGATCCGGTATCCGCCGCGGGGCACGGTCTCGATCACCGGTGGGGAACCGAGCTTCGGCCGCAGCCTGTTGATGGTCGCCTTGACCGTCGTCGTGAACGGATCGGTCGCCTCGTCCCACACCCGCTCCAGGAGCTCCTCGGCGGAGACGACGCGGCCGCGCGCGGCCAGCAGGTATTCGAGGACCGCGAACTCCTTGGGGGTGAGGGCCAGTCGCTGCCCGGCCCGGGTCGCGAGCCGCTGGGCGGGGTCGAGCCGCAGGTCGCCGTGGACGAGGATCGGCGGGACGGCAGGCTGGGCGCGGCGGGCCACCGCCCGGATGCGCGCGACCAGTTCGGCGTACGCGAAGGGTTTGGGAAGGTAGTCGTCGGCGCCGAGGCTGAGCCCTTCCACGCGGTCCGCGATGGTCCCGGACGCGGTGAGCATGAGGACTCTCGTGCGGGCGGGCTCCGCCATCAGGGCCCCGCAGACCTCGTCGCCGTGCACGGTGGGGAGGTCGCGGTCGAGCACCACCACGTCGTAGTCGACGACCGACGCGCGCTCCAGCGCGCCCTCTCCGTCGTAGACGACGTCGACGGCCATGCCTTCCCTGCGCAGCACTCTGGCCACGGAATCCGCCAGTTCGGCCTGGTCCTCGACCACCAGCACCCTCACAGCCCCACCCCCCGATGGATCATGGCTGACAGGATCTCCGAGCGGGGGTCACACAGTGGTCACAGCCCGCCGCCCCGGTTCAAAGACAGGCTCTCAGCGTACCGGCGGGGCGTCCGGACGGGACCGGCGCGGCGGAACGGCATCCGCGACGCGGGGTGCCGCGTCGCGGATGCCGTGGGAGGGGAGGGCTCGACTCAGCCGTGGCCGGGAGGCGGTGGGCCGCCCGGTCCGGGGCCGTGGTGGCCGCCCGGTCCTGGGCCCGGGCCCCCGGGTCCACCAGGCCCACCGGGACCGGCCAGGAAGACGCCCGGTCCGCCGGGGAAGGCGCCGTGCGGGCCGCCCGGCATCGGTCCGCCGGGGCCGCCGGTCAGGACGGGTCCCGGGCCGTGCGGGCCGCCGACCGGCTCGGGAACCGGGGCGTCGCCGTTGTCGGAGGGCTGACGGGAGAACTGCGTGCGGTACAACTCCGCGTACGCGCCCTCCAGTTGCATGAGTTCCTCGTGCGTGCCGCGCTCCTGGACCCGGCCCTTGTCGATGACCAGGATCTGGTCGGCGTCCCTGATGGTGGACAGGCGGTGGGCGATGACCAGCGAGGTGCGGCCCTTCAGGGCGGTTTTCAGGGCCCGTTGGAGTGCCGCCTCGGACTCCGAGTCGAGGTGCGCGGTGGCCTCGTCGAGTACGACGATGGGCGGGGCCTTGAGCAGCAGCCGGGCCATCGCGACGCGCTGCTTCTCGCCGCCGGAGAAGCGGTAGCCGCGGTCGCCGACCACGGTGTCGAAACCGTCGGGCAGCGATTCGATCAGGTCCCAGATCTGCGCCGCCCTGCACGCGTCGATCAGTTCCTGCTCGGTGGCGTCGGGACGGGCGTAGGTGAGGTTGTCGCGGATGGTCGCGTGGAAGAGGTGCGCGTCCTGCGTGACCATGCCGACGGTGTCGTTCAGCGACTGCAGGGTGACGTCACGGATGTCGTGGCCGCCGATCCGGATGACGCCCTCGACCGGGTCGTAGAGGCGCGGCACCAGGTGGGTGATGGTGGTCTTGCCCGCGCCCGACGGGCCGACCAGGGCGGTGAGTTTGCCCGCGGGGACCGTGAAGGTCAGGTCGCGCAGGGTCCAGGTGTTCTGGATGCGCTCCTGCGTGGGCAGGGCGATGGACTCCAGGGAGGCGAGCGAGACGTCCGCGGCCTTCGGGTAGCGGAACGAGACGCCCTCGAAGGTGACCTCCGGTGCCGTGCGGCTGCCGTCGGCGGCCGCCGTGGCCGAGGCGACAGGCAGGGGCACCGCGTTCGGCTTCTCGGAGATCAGCGGCTTCAGGTCGAGGATCTCGAAGAGCCGGTCGAAGCTGACCAGGGCCGTCAGTACGCTCGTCTGGGCGCTGGAGAGCTGGTTGATCGGGCCCATCAGCCGCGTGAGCAGGGTCGCGAGCGCCACCAGGGTGCCGATCTGGAACGTGCCCTCGATGACGAGGGAGCCGCCGATGCCGTACACGAGGGCGGTGGCGATGGCGCCGACGAGCGTCATCGTCAGGAAGAGCATCTTCCCGTAGACGGAGGTCAGAACGCCCAGGTCGCGTCCCTTGCGGGCCAGCCGGGAGAACATGCCCGTCTCGTTGGCGGGGCGGCCGTACAGCTTGGCCAGCAGGGCGCCGGTGACGTTGAAGCGCTCGTTCATGAACGAGCCGACCTCGGCGTTGACCTGCATGTGCTCGCGCATGATCCGCTGCAGCCTGCGGCCCACGATGCGGCCCGGCAGGATGAAGAGCGGGATCACCACGAGGGAGACCAGGGTGACCACCCAGGAGAGGTAGAACATCGCGCCGAGGACCAGCAGCAGGGTCAGCCCGGCGGAGACCACCGTGGACAGCAGTGCCGTGACCGCCTGTTGGGCGCCGACGACGTCGGTATTGAGGCGGCTGACGAGGGACCCGGTCTGGGCGCGGGTGAAGAACGCAAGCGGCTGTCGCTGCACGTGGTCGAAGATCTTGGTGCGCAGGTCGTAGATGAGACCCTCACTGACCCGGCCCGAGTACCAGGCCTCGGCGAAGCCGAAGACGGTGCTCACCAGGGCGAGGACAGCGACCGCCACGGAGATCCACACGACCACCGAGGTGTCCTTGCCGACGATGCCGTCGTCGATGAGGTACTTGAAGAGAATGGGAGTGGCCACCACGTTGCATGCGTTGAGCACGGTGACGACCAGGAGGACGCCTATGTTGAAGCGATACGGTTTCGTATAGGGGAGGATTCGCTTGGCCGTGCCAGGCTTGATTTTCTGCTTGGTCACCGCCTCGTCGGGACCCATCCCCCGCATCAGTACCGGCCCCGGGCCGCCGATCATGGCCACGAAAACCTCCTGTTTTCGTTGTCGTTTCGGTCGGGCAGTGCCTAGCCGGCGGCTTCGAACTTCTCCATCTCATCGATGAGACTCTTGGGACGCATGTCCGTCCAGTTCTCCTCGATGTAGTCCAGGCAGGCCTTGCGGGTGTCTTCGCCGAACACGGCCTTCCACCCTTCCGGGACTTCGGCGAAGGCGGGCCACAGCGAATGCTGGTTCTCGTCGTTGACGAGAACCAGGAAGGTGCCGTTTTCGTCGTCGAACGGGTTCGGCATAACCACTCCGATCAATTTCCGTCGGCAGTCGGCAGGACGTGTTTCACGCTAGCCGTGCGGTTCAGTGGCCGACAAGTCCGTCCAGAAAGCGTGCCGTTCACCGTGGAATTTGAAGAGGTCGTCCCGCGAAGAATCCGGTGATCGCGGAATTCACCGCGGTGGGCCTCTCCAGATATCCGTAGTGGCCACAGCCCGGGATCTCCGTGTAGATGGAGCCTGGAATGCTCTCCGCGACCTCGCGGGACAGGTGCGGGCGGATGACGAGGTCGTCCTGGAATCCGATGACCAGACAACGGCTGGTGATGCCCCGGTACGCGGTCAGGCGGTCGGGGACGAGCTGGAGCCCGAGCTGGCCGCGTACGCCCGTGACGTCCACGGCCGACATCTCGAAGACGGCCAGCCAGTCCCGCAGGCGCTCCTCGTCGTTGAGGGTGCGCGGGGAGAGGTTCTGCAGGGCCTGTACGTAGGCGGCGAAGCGGGGCGGGAGTTTACCTCCGGCGTCGCTGAGTTCCAGGTCGGCGGCGGTCATCGCGGCGGTCAGGGCGTCGGTGCGGCCGCTCGTCGCCATCAGGACGGCCTGGTGGACGAGGTCGGGGCGGGCGAGCAGGAGTTCCTGGACCGCTATCGCACCGAGCGAGTAGCCCACGACCCTGCACGTCCCTTCCCCCAGGTGCTCGATGAGCCCCGCGAGGTCCGCGACCATGTCGGCGAGCGTGAACCCTTCGGGGCACGGATCGCTGGGCGGGATGCCCCGGTTGTCGAGGGTGATCACGCGGTAGCCCGCGACGGTGAGGGCGGGCACCTGGTGGGTCCGCCACATGCGGCCGGGGGCGCCGGTCCCTGTGACCATGACGACCGGCTCGCCGGTGCCGTACTCGTCGTAGCCGAGGCGGGTCCCGTTGATCCGGGCGATCGGCATCGAGGCGTCCCCTCACCCTCGCGGTGTCGCGGCGAACCGGCCGACCTTGTCGATGACGTCCTGGCCGTAGACGCGGAGGGCCTGTTGGAGCGCGAACTCCGCCATGTACGCCCGGAACGCGTCGGGCGGCTCCTCCGCGAGGTTCAGCATCCGCCGGTTGGCGAGCACCGCCTCCCCGTCGAGCCGCGCCAGGCTCGCCTCGACGGCGGCGTCCATCTCCTCGGGCTCCACGACCTCGTCGACGAGCAGCCGCGCGTCGGGCTCGGCCGCCCTGATCCTGCGGCCCTCCAGGATGACCTGGCGGGAGAGGCGCGGCCCCACGTACCGGCCGAACCGGAAGTTGGCGACGCCGGGGATGATCCCCTCCTTCGCCGCGGGGAGGCTGAGGTAGGCGTCGGATGCGGCGAGCACGTGATCGCAGACCAGCAGGATCTGGGTGCCGCCCCCGATGGCGAATCCGTCGACGGCGGCGACCCACGGCTTCTCCACGAAGGGTGAGTGCCACTGCCCGGGGTGGTCGGTCCGGATGCCGCGCACGAGCTTCTGGAGGTAGCCGAGCTCGCGGCGCAGCAGGAAGCCGACCAGCGGGATGTCTCCGGAGCTGAGGCTCTTGAGGTCGATGCCCGCGCTGAACACGCGTCGCCCGCGATGGCGCGGATGGCTCATCTCCCCGCCGCGCACCAGCCCGACCCGGACGGCCGGGTCGAGCAGCGCGAGGTCGACGGCGGTCTCCATGTCGTCGACCTGACGGACGTCCTCGGCGTTCAGGCGGTCGTCCCGACACATGGTCAGGCGTGCCACGCCGTCCTCGCCCCGCTCGACGCGCACCGACTCCATCTGCACCACGCCGGTACGGGCGAACTCGTCCAGGAGTCCCAGGGCGCGGGGAGTGGGCCGGAGCATGGCGTCGAGCAGGTGGGGTCCCGCGGCCGCCGAACGGAGCACGGCCCGCACGAAGATGCCCTGGTCGATCTCGTGTCCCTCCTTGGCCGCCTGCGGTTTGCTCCGCTCGGCCGCGAGCAGGCCCGCGTCGGGCACCAGGCCCGGGAACTCGACGGCGGCGGCGGCCAAGAGCGCGTCGATGCGCGGGGACTCGGCGCGGCCCGCGGTCAGCCGGTCGTACACGGCGTCCACGGACGCGTCGAGGAAGGCGACCCGCAGTGCGCGCGCCGCGTCCTTCGCCTCGGCGATCGCGGCGCGCTGCTCGGGAGTGCGCGAAGGCGGCTCCGGCAGCGCGGCCACCAGTTCCTCGACGCGGGCCGGGGCGCCGGACGACGTGACGAGATCGGACCAGAGGTCCCGTACGGAGACGCGCCGGGGCTCGGTCGTGTGCCGCTGCCCCGGCAGGACCGCCGTCATGAGGCCGCCACCTCCGGTCCCGCGCCCTGCCGCAGGGCGCGGTCGCAGGCCGCGAGGTGCGCGCCGAGCGCGTCCTCGAAGCCGGTGGTCGCGGCGTCGAACATCAACTGCCGCCGGATCGCGACCTCTTTGCCGGACACCCCGCCGCCGAGCTCGGACACGGCCGCCACCGCGGCCGCGGGATCGTCCGTCAGCTCGTCCACGATGCCGAGCACCAGTGCCTCGGCGGCCTCGACCGGACGCCCGAACAGGAGCGCCTTGCGGATCCGGGCGACACCGGCGAGCCGGACCAGGCGGTAGCCCGCCATGCCGGGCCAGGTCGCGGTCGCGTCGCGCGGGAGCAGCAGCCGGGTGTCCGGGGCCGCGACGCGGACGTCGGCGGCCAGGAAGGCTTCGAGGGCGGTCCCGCCGCAGTCGCCGCGGGCCACCGCGACCGTCGCCACGGGCAGCCGCTCCAGGCGGCGCAGCGCCCGCTCCCACTTGGTGACCAGCATGATGTCGAGGCCTTCGGCCCAGTCGCCGTCCGGCGCGCCGGTGACGTGGACGGCCACGACGGGGCGGCCTCCCCTGTCCTCGGTCCGGTCGCAGAGGGCGCCGACCGCCTTGACGGCCGCGGCCGACAGCGGCTCGGAGCCGTCGAGCTCCAGTGCGTACAGAGGTCCCGGTTCCATGATCCCTTCCGTCCTCACCATCGGTCCGTCCTCACCATCGGTCGGTCCTCACCATCGGATCAGCGCCGTCTCGATCGTGGAGCCCGGGCCCATGGTCATGAGCACTCCGTACTCGCCGGGCCGTGTGACGCCCTCTTCGAGGAGACGTTCGTACGAGAACAGGAACGAGCCGCTGGACACGTTCCCGTGGTCGCGCAGCACACCGACGGTGTGGCGCACGTCGTGGCGGGTCAGTCCGAGGTTGACCACGACCGCGTCGATCACCTTCTTGCCCCCGGAGTGCACCAGCCAGTGCCGGATGTCGCTCCTGCGCAGGCCGGTGCCCGTCAGCAGCCGGTCGACGACCAGTTCGGCGTGCGCGCCCACCACGTACGGGATCTGCGGGTCGAGGAAGAAGCTGAACCTGCTCTGGGTGCGGTCCCAGTCGTAGCGCATGGCGTCGACCGCTTCGGGGATGACGCAGCTGGCGAACTTCAGGACGGAAGGGGCCTCGTCCTTCGCCAGGGCAAGAGCGGGGGCGTCCCCCGCCAGCAGCGCCACGGCCGCCGCCCCGTCGCCGAACAGGCTGTTCACGACCGCCGTCCGCATCGTCGAGTCCATCGTGTAGGCCGCGGAGCACGCCTCAACGCAGAGCACGACGGCGAGTTCGCCGGGGTGGGCCGTGGACCAGCCCGCCACCACACCCAGGGCGTTGAGGCCCGCGTTGCAGCCCATGCCGACGATGTCGGTCCTCGAGCAGTGGCGGTCGATCCCCAGTTCGCGGATGAGCAGGGCGCTGATGCCGGGCACGAGCAGCCCGGTGGAGGTCACGCAGCACAGGTGGCGGAGGTCGGAGAGTTCGGCCCCGGCTTCCTTCAGGCAGGCGCGCAGGGCCTCGCCGCCCATCTCCAGGGCCAGTGCCTTGTGTTTGTCGAGCAGGTCGCCCTGGGGCTCGGGGGTGCGGACGCCGTGGCCGTCCTCCGCCGGAAGGGCGAGGTTGCGGCGCTCGATCGCGCTGTTGAGGAAGACCGAGCGCACTTTGGGGTCGGTGATGCCGAAGGCGTCGAGCACCTCCTGCTGAGAGTAGGACGCGGCGGTCACGGCCGTGCCCACTCCGACGATGCGGGGGCGGGTGACCGCGGTGGCGGTGGCCGCTGACGTCCGGACTTCGTCGACTATGCCGGGTATACCGGGCGGTGCGAGGTCAGTGGTCATCGGAAGGTCCACCCCCACATGCGTGGTTTGCTGCGCGGATGCTGCATGGCGCTGGTGCCGGTCACGGCCCTGTCCCCTTCTTCGGTCGAGGTCGAGGTGTCGTTCTCTTCGGTCGAGGTGTCGTCAGGTGGTGCGCGCGCTCTCGGACTCGATGAACCGCACGAGCCGCGCGGCGCCCTCCTTGATCTGGGCGGGCGTCAGATAGCTGGTCGACAGGCGGATGCCGTGCAGGCCGCCACCGCCAGGATGGAAGTACGTCATCGGCGTCCAGATGACGCCGAAGCCCTGTGCCGAGCGGATCAACGCGGCGTTGTCCGCGCGGAAGGGCACCCGCAGGGTGAGGAAGAAGCCTCCGGTGGGTTCGTTCCACCGCACCCCCAGGGCCTCCCGCCGCTCCGCGGGCAGGTGTGCGTCGAGCTCCCTGAGCGTGGCCCGCATGGCGTCGCCGTAGTACGCGGACGCCGCCTTGTTGAGCTCGGAGACCTTGCCGTCGGCCGCGAGGAGCGTGCCCGCCACGGCTGCCTGGCTGAGTGACGAGGTGTTGACCGTCACCATGCTCTTGATCTTGGCGAGGTCGTCCGCGAGCAGGCCGGTGCGGCCCGAATCGTCGGCGACGGGCTGGTCGGCGACCACGAAGCCGACGCGGGCCCCGGGGAACACCGTCTTGGAGAAGGAGCCGATGTGGACGACCGAGTGCGCGCGGTCCTGGGACTTCAGCGTCGGCAGCGGCGGGCCCGGGCTGACCAGACGGTAGGGGCTGTCCTCCAGGATCAGGATGCCGTGCCGGGCGGCGAGTTCGAGGAGGTCCGCGCGTGCCTGCGGCCCCATGGTGGTCCCGGACGGGTTCGAGTGGTCGGGGACGACGTAGAAGGCACGGGGCCTGCGTCCGCGGGCCCGCTCGTTCCTGATCGCCGCCTCCAGGTCCGCGCAGGACACGCCGTCCTCCCGCTCCTCCACGGGGGTCACGGCGACGTCCAGCAGACGGGCGGCGCCGGTGATGCCCACGTAGCAGGGGCTGGACACCAGGAGCACGTCGTCGGGGCCGGTGATCAGGGCGCGCAGCACGAGGAGCATGGCCTCCTGCGCGCCGACCGTCACCACGATGGACTCGGCCGGTACGTCGATGTTCTCGTCGGCGCGCAGCGCGTCGGCGATGATCTCGCGGATCAGGCCCGCGGTGGGCCCGTACTGGTACATGGCGGTGCGCACCTGCTGAGGTGAACTCCCCTGCTCCGCGAGGTGGTTCAGGTAGCGGCGCAGATGGGTGAAGATCTGCTCGCTGTCGAAGAAGCCGTCGTAGGGGCGCCCCGGCGCGAAGGAGATCGCCTCGGGGTAGCGGGTGGTGATCTCGTTGAGGAACGTCATCGTGTCCAGGACCGGGTCGGACACGCTGGCGTGCAGTTCGGCCCTGCGCAGCGGCCGCGCGACGGGCGGCGGCGCCGCGTCCGCCGGGCGGGGCCCGGTGCGGACCAGGCCGGGGCCGATGTCCGCGACCGTGGCGGTGCCGGTGAACGTCATCGCCTCCCCCAGTTCCCGGACGAGGGCGTCCAGCACCTCGGCCACTCCCGCGCGCCCCCCGGCCCGCAGCCCGTGCAGGACCGGGCGACCCGCGAACACCGCGTCGGCGCCGGAGGCGACCGCGGTCAGCACGTCGGCGCCGCGCCGGATGCCGCCGCTCAGCAGGACGGGGCAGCGGCCCGCCAGGGTCTCCGCGATCCCGGGGAGCGCGTCGAGGGAGGTGACCACGATGCCGTCGGCGCCGCTGTCCAGGGCGCGCTGCGCGTCGGTCGCGGTGCGCACTCCGGCGACGAGCAGCGGCAGGGCGGTGGCGGCGCGCAGGCGGTCCACGTCGGCCCAGTCGGCGTGAGCGTCGAGGAGGTTCCGTACGTCGCTCAGCGGCTCGTTCCGCGCCAGGTTGGCGGGGGCTGCGACCTTCAGGCGGACGTCGTCGCGGCTGCCGAGCGCGAGGAGTACGGCCCCGAACCCGGCGTCCTCGGCGCGTGCGGCGAGCTGTCGCCCGGTGTCGTGGTCCTGGAAGGCGTAGGTGCGCAGCCAGGGCGGGACGTCGGTGGCGGAGCCGAGCTCGGCGAAGGTCCGTTCGGCGAAGGCGCCGACCAGGCAGGGCAGTTGGGCCGCGCCCGCGGAGCGGACGACGGCGAGTTCGCCGCCGGGCCTGGCGGGTGCGGAGAGCGGCCCGACGACGAGTGGCGCCGACCAGACGCGGTCGAGGATCTTCACGGTGGTGTCGGGCGGCCCGGGGGTCCCCCTGCCGCCCTGCCGCAGTCCCCTGCGTTCGAACGCCTCGCGGTTCGCGGCCGATGCGCCGCCTTCGGCCACGGAGTGTTCGGGTCCTTCGGCCGTCTGTTCCGGCATGAATGTCTCCCAGGCGTCCGGAAGTTATCGGGAAAGGGTCATCCGTCGCTCAGAGTCACACGGTTCTCGACGGTCCACCAACGCGTCCAACCGGCCGATACGCACACTTGGACAGGCACGGACATGCGCGGACACGCACGGACACGCTTGAACATGCCCGTCGGTGGTCACTGTGGGCGACGGCCGGATCGGACCGTGCCCGCGAGCGTCGCGCCACCGAGGCCCTGTTCGCCGCCCCGTTCGCCGCCTTGTTCCCGTACGACATCCCAGCCCCCGGCATCGAGTGCGGCCACGAGCCGGTCGGCGGTGCGCGGCGGTACGCCGAAGCGTACGGCGAACGAAGACCCGTCCGCGCCCTCGACACAGGCGTCGTCCGCGGCGACCCCCAGATCGGCCACGGCGGCCAGCAGCCGCGCCAGTTCTCCGGGACGGTCCGCGACGGCGACCCGCACCCGCGGGTCGCCGGGTGAGGCGCCGGGCCTGGCGTCCGGGATCTCCGCGAGGCCGGAGATGCCCCGGTCGAGCAGGTCCACGAGGGTGCGCATGCCGAGGTCGCGCTCGCTGCCGCCGGGCCTGGCCAGCGCGTCCAGGGCAGGTACGAGGCGGGAGAGGTCCGTGTGCAGATCCTTCAGGACCCCGGCGATCGCCGGGGCGTTGGCCTGGAGGATGTCGCCCCACAGCCGCGAGTCGCCGCCCGCGATCCGGGTGGCGTCGCGCAGGCCCTGCCCGGCGAGGCTCGGCAGGTCCGCCGGGCCCTCGCGCAGCCTTGCGGCCATCAGACTGGCCATCAGATGCGGCACGTGGGAGGTCACGGCGACCGCGGCGTCGTGGTCCTGACTGCGCATCACGATCGGGACGGCCTCACACAGGGCGACCAGTTCCAGAGCCCGGTCGAAGGCGACGTCCGAGCTCAGCCGGGAAGGGGTGAGCACCCAGTTGCGGCCCCGGAAGAGGTCGGCACGGGCCGCGAGCGGGCCCGAGCGCTCCCGGCCCGCCAGCGGATGCCCGCCGACGTAGCGGTGCGGGTCGGGGGCGCGGCTCAGGGCGGCCCGCTCCGGCTCGGCCTTCACGGACGCCACGTCGGTGTAGCTGTCGGCGAGCCCGCGCTCCTGCGCCTCGGCGAGCACGGCGCCCACCTGGCTGGGCGGGACGGCGATCACGGCCAGGTCCACCGGTGCCGCCGGTGCGCTCACCAGTCCGGCGCCGAGGGCGGCGGCCGTGCGGGCCGCCGCGGCATCGCGGTCGGACAGGAACACCGTCACGCCCCGTCGGCTCACCGCCAGCGCGACGGAGGTGCCGATCAGGCCCGTACCGATGACGGCCATGGTGCGCATCACTAGTCATCCCCCGTTCGAAAGGCCACCGACCATAAACGGAAAGGCCCGTCGATTTTACGGGCGGGATCGCACCCTCCATTTTCCCGTCGACTTCTTGGACAGTGCCCTGCTTGGACAGTCAATCCTTGGACACCAAATCCGGCGTCCATATCGCAGATAGCCAGATGCGAGATCGGATCGTAGAGTCCAGAAGCTCATTTATCTCCGGATCTGGAGACACTCATGAGGGATTTATCGGAATCAGCAGAATCAACGGATCCGCTCGCCGATCTCTCCATCGACTACGTGGAGATGTACGTCGAGGACGTGGACGCGGCAGCCGCCCACTGGACCGACCGGTACGCCTTCACGGTGGTCGGCACCAGCGCCTCGGCGGAGCACCGCGGCATCACCGTGCGGCACGGGCAGATCACGCTCGTCCTGACGCAGGCGACGTCCGAGCTGCATCCCGCGTCCGCGTACGTGATGACGCACGGGGACGGCATCGCGGACATCGCCCTGCGCACCGCCGACCCGGAGGCCGCCTTCCATGCGGCGCTCGCGCGCGGCGCCGTGGCGCACCGCCATCCGCAGCCGCGGACGAACGACCGTCCCGCCGTGTCCGCGTCGCTCCGCGGATTCGGGGACCTGGTCCACACACTCGTCCGGCGCGGCCCCGACGAGGGCGCCGGACTTCCGGTGGGCCACGTGCCGGTGGAGAGCACGGGCTCGAACACCGAACAGCCGGACGCGGTGGGCCTGTTGGAGCTCGACCACGTCGCGGTCTGCCTGCCCGCGGGCGACCTCGACGCGATGGTCGCGTACTACCGCGACGCCCTGGGCTTCCGGTTCGTCTTCGAGGAACACATCGTCGTCGGCACACAGGCCATGGAGTCGAAGGTCGTGCAGAGCCGGTCCGGCACGGTGACCCTGACCCTCATCGAGCCCGACACCTCGGCCGCCACGGGCCAGATCGACGAGTTCCTCAAGGGCCACCAGGGCGCGGGCGTCCAGCACCTGGCGTTCTCCTCGCGGGACGCGGTGGCTTCGGTGCGGACCCTGTCCGAGCGCGGCGTCTCGTTCCTGCGCACCCCGTCGTCGTACTACGACCTGCTCGGCCGGCGCGTGGCGCTCGGCGAGGAGCGGCTGGCCGACCTTCGCTCGACGCACGTGCTCGCGGACGAGGACCACGACGGGCGGCTCTTCCAGATCTTCACCGCCTCGACCCACCCGCGGAAGACCCTGTTCTTCGAGGTCATCGAGCGCCAGGGGGCCGCGACCTTCGGCAGCGCGAACATCAAGGCGCTGTACGAGGCCGTGGAGCTGGAGCGGACCAAGCAGCGTGGATTCGACCAGCGCTAGCGTGCGGACGGACAGCATCGAGGACCTCCACTGCCTGGCCGACGCCGAACGCGCCGCCGCCTCGGTGCTGCCCGCCGCCGTCCGCGACTTCGTGGCGGGGGGCAGCGGCGCCGAGGTGACGCTCGACGCCAACCGCGCGGCCCTGGACCGGGTCTTCGTCGTCCCGCGCGTCCTCCGGGACGTGTCGCGGTGCTCGACGGGCACCACGCTGCTCGGGCGTCCGGCCCGGCTGCCCCTCGCGGTCGCGCCGGTCGCCTACCAGCGGCTGCTGCACCCCGAGGGGGAGCTGGCCGCCGCCCGGGCGGCGAAGGCGGCAGGGGCGCCGTTCACCGCGAGCACCCTCAGCAGCGTCCCCGTCGAACGGCTCACCGCGATCGGCGGATCCGTCTGGTTCCAGCTCTACTGGCTGCGGGAGCCAGGGCGCTCCCTCGACCTGGTCCGCCGGGCCGAGGACGCGGGTGCGGAAGCCATCATGCTCACGGTAGACGTGCCGTGGATGGGGCGGCGCCTGCGCGACGTGCGCAATCGGTTCGCGCTGCCGGAACAGGTGCGCGCCGCGCACCTCGCGGCGGGCCCGACCGCGGCCCACCGGCAGCCCTCCGATGCCGCGTCCGCGCTGGCCGCGCACACCGAGGCGGCGTTCTCCCCCGCTCTGACGTGGTCGTCGGTGGCGGCGCTGCGGGAGCGCACCCGGCTGCCGCTCGCGCTGAAGGGGGTCCTCGCGGCCGAGGACGCCGGGCGCGCCGTCGAGTGCGGGGTGGACGCCGTGGTGGTGTCCAACCACGGCGGCCGCCAGTTGGACGGCGCCGTCCCGAGCGTCGACGCGCTGCCGGAGGTGGTGGCGGCGACGGCAGGGAACTGCGAGGTCCTGCTGGACAGCGGGGTCCGCAGCGGTACGGACGTGCTCAGGGCGCTTGCCCTCGGCGCGTCCGGCGTCCTGGTGGGCAGGCCCGCGCTCTGGGGTCTCGCCGTGGGCGGCGAGAGCGGGGTGCGGCGGGTCCTCGACCTGCTGGCGGACGAGTTCCGGGACGCCTTGGGCCTCGCCGGTTGCGCGGATGTGGCCGCCGCGCGGGAACTGCGCACGGTGCGGCGCGACGGCTGAGACGAATTCACGCGTCCCCAGGGAATTCAGGAGCCGGGTCCGCACCGGTCTTTTGCATTCGCTGTGGACCGTTTGGTTCGCGTACGAAAACACTACCGCCGGAATGCCGATTGGCAGGGGCATGAGCAGGCGGCCTAGAATCGGGGAGTTTGCCCCCGAGCCGCGTACGGAGCCCCGCCCATGCACAGCCCTCACGATCCGTTCGTACGCGTCCGAGGTGCCAGGGAGCACAACCTCCAGGGCGTCGACGTGGACATTCCGCGCGATGTCCTCGCCGTCTTCACGGGCGTGTCCGGCTCGGGCAAGTCCTCGCTCGCGTTCGGGACGATCTACGCCGAGGCGCAGCGGCGGTACTTCGAGTCCGTCGCCCCTTACGCCCGGCGCCTCATCCACCAGGTGGGTGCGCCGAAGGTAGGCGAGATCACCGGCCTGCCGCCCGCGGTCTCGCTGCAGCAGCGCCGCTCGGCACCGACCTCCCGCTCCTCCGTGGGCACGGTCACCACCCTCTCCAACTCCCTGCGGATGCTCTTCTCCCGCGCGGGCCGCTACCCGGAGGGCGCCGAGCGGCTCGACTCGGACGCCTTCTCGTCGAACACGGCGGCCGGTGCCTGCCCCGAGTGCCACGGTCTGGGCCGCGTCCACCGCACCACCGAGGAGCTGCTCGTCCCCGACCCGTCGCTGTCCGTCCGCGAGGGCGCCATCGCGGCCTGGCCCGGCGCGTGGCAGGGCAAGAACCTCCGCGACGTGCTGGACACCCTGGGGTACGACGTGGACCGGCCGTGGCGCGAGCTGCCGCAGGAGGACCGCGACTGGATCCTGTTCACGGACGAGCAGCCGGTCGTGACCGTGCACCCGGTGCGTGAGGCGGGCCGCATCCACCGCCCCTACCAGGGCACTTACATGAGCGCCCGGCGCTATGTGCTGAAGACCTTCTCGGACTCCAAGAGCCAGACGCTGCGCGCCAAGGCCGAGCGGTTCCTGGCGAGTGCGCCCTGCCCGGCGTGCGGCGGGAGCAGGCTCCGTCCGGAGGCGATGGCGGTGACGTTCGCGGGCCGCACGATCGCCGAGCTCGCCGCGCTGCCGCTGTCGGAGCTCGCCGACACCCTGGCCGGTGCGGCGGACTCGTCGGAGACGGCGCGCGTCCTGACCGAGGACCTGCTCGCCCGCATCGCGACCGTCACCGAGCTCGGCCTCGGCTACCTCAGCCCGGACCGCGCCACGCCCACCCTGTCGGCGGGCGAACTGCAGCGCCTGCGCCTCGCGACCCAGCTCCGCTCGGGGCTCTTCGGCGTGGTGTACGTCCTCGACGAGCCATCGGCAGGGCTCCATCCGGCGGACACGGAGGCCCTGTTGACGGTCCTCGACCGGCTCAAGGCGGCGGGCAACTCGGTCTTCGTGGTGGAGCACCACCTCGACGTCGTGCGGCACGCGGACTGGCTCGTCGACGTCGGGCCGCAGGCGGGCGAGCACGGCGGGCGGGTCCTGCACAGCGGTCCGGTGGCAGAGCTTGAGGCCGTGCAGGAGTCGGCGACGGGCCACTTCCTCTTCGACCGGGCAGCCACACCGGTACGCGAAGTGCGCACTGCCCAAAGCTGGTTGAAGGTCGGCCCGGTGACCCGGCACAACTTGCGCGGGGTGACGGCGGAGATCCCGCTCGGCGCCTTCACGGCCGTCACGGGCGTGTCGGGTTCGGGCAAGTCCACGCTCGTCGGCGAGATCACCGAGGAGCTGCCGGGAGTCGAACGGCTGGTCTGTGTCGACCAGAAGCCGATCGGGCGCACCCCGCGCTCCAACCTCGCCACCTACACCGGGCTCTTCCACGTCGTGCGCAAGGTGTTCGCGGCGACGGACACGGCGCGGGAACGCGGCTACGGCGTCGGCCGCTTCTCCTTCAACGTGGCGGGCGGGCGCTGCGAGACCTGCCAGGGCGAGGGCTTCGTCAGCGTCGAGCTGCTCTTCCTGCCGAGCACCTACGCACCGTGCCCGGACTGTGCGGGCGCCCGCTACAACCCCGAGACGCTCGAAGTGACGTACCAGGGAAGGAACATCGCGGAGGTGCTCGACCTGACCGTCGAGGCCGCCGCGGACTTCTTCGCCGACAACCCGCCCGTCGTACGCAGCCTGCGCACGCTCCTCGACGTCGGCCTCGGCTATCTGCGACTCGGCCAGCCCGCCACGGAACTGTCCGGCGGCGAGGCCCAACGCATCAAACTGGCCAGCGAGTTGCAGCGGGTCAGGCGCGGCCACACGCTCTACCTCCTGGACGAGCCGACGACCGGCCTGCACCCCGCCGACGTCGAGGTTCTCACCCACCGCCTGCACGAACTGGTCGACGGCGGCAACTCGGTGGTCGTCGTCGAGCACGACATGGCAGTGGTCGCGGGTGCGGACTGGGTGATCGATCTGGGGCCCGGCGGCGGCGACCGGGGCGGGCGCGTCGTGGCGGCGGGCACTCCTGGTGAGGTGGCACGCGCGGAGGGCAGTCGCACCGCGCCGTACCTCGCACGGGCGCGGGAGGGGGGCGCGGGGGCCGAACGGGGCTGAAACACCGCCTTGTGGCGACCGGCGGGCTCGGCCGATCCTGACGCAACACGAGTTGCCAACACGTATTGCCCAGGCGAATTGCACACCCCGACTGCATGTCCGCACTGCACATCCGCATTGCGCGCCCGAATTGCCCCTGCGTATCGCCCACTCATGTGAGGCAGGTCCGGCATGGCAACACGGCAGGACGTGGCCCGGCTCGCGGGCACGTCGCCCTCGGTCGTCAGCTATGTGGTGAACAACGGGCCGCGGTCCGTCGCGCCCGCCACCAGGGAGCGCGTCCTCGCGGCCGTGCGGGCGCTCGACTACCGCCCCAACGGGGTCGCCAGGTCGCTGCGCATGCGCCAGACGATGACGCTCGGCCTGGTCGTGCCGGACGCGGCGAACCCGTTCTTCGCCGAGCTGGCCCGCGCCCTGGAGGACCATGCCTGGGCGGCGGGCTACACCCTGCTCGTGGGCAACAGCGTGGACGACGCCGGGCGCGAGGCGGGCTATCTGCGCACGTTCCTCGACCGGCGGGTCGACGGACTCGTCCTGATCCCCTCGCAGGGCGACCGGCCCTGGCGCGCCGAACTGGCCCGCTCCGGCGTGGCCCGGCTGGTCCTCGACCGCGAGCTGGACGGCGTGGCCGCCTCGCACGTCCTGGCCGACAACCGGGGTGGTGCCGTCGAGGCCACCTTGCACCTGCTGGCCCACGGGCGGCGGCGCATCGGGTGCGTCGCGGGGCCCGCGGGCATCCATCCGACCGTGGACCGGGTCGCGGGCTGGCGGGCGGCCACGGCCGAGGCCGGTCTGGGCGACCCGCCACTGCTGCACGGCTCGTTCGACCGTCTCGCGGGCTACCGCTCGGGCCTCGCCCTGCTGTCCAGGGACCGACGCCTCGACGCCCTCTTCGTCACCTGCGACACCCAGGCGGCGGGGGTGATACGTGCGGCGAGCGAACTCGGCATCAGGGTCCCCGACGACCTCGCGCTGGTCGCGTTCGACGGCATCGCGGCCGCAGCGTACACAACTCCGGCGCTGTCCACGATGCGCCAGCCGTTCGAGGAGCTCGGCCGCACCGCGGTGCGGCGGCTGCTGGCCCAGGTCCGGGACCCCGGCCTCGCGCCCACCCGTGACGTGCTGCCGGTGACGCTGCTCGCCCGCGGCTCGTGCGGCTGCCCGGACCCCGCGGGCGGCATGCCGTGAACGCCCGACCATCCCCCCACCCATGGAAGGCAGTTACGCGATGAAGCAGCGCACCACCGTCCTCACCCTGGTCTGGGTCCTCGGAGCCGCGGGCGTCCTCACCGCCTGCGGCCAGGAAGGCGACGGTTCCGCCGCCGACAAGCCCGGCGACGGCGGCCGCCCCACCGTGTGTCTGGTGATGAAGTCCATGGGCAACGAGTACTTCCAGGTCATGCAGAAGGGCGCGAAGGAGCATGCGAAGAAGCGCGGCGACCTGGACCTCAAGGCGAGCGGCATCCAGAACGAGACGGACATCGACGGGCAGGTCGCGGCGATCAACCGCTGCGTCACGGACCAGGCCGACGCCCTGGTGATCGCGCCCGCCGACTCCCGTGCCCTGGTGGCGCCCCTCAAGCGCGCGGAGAAGCAGGGCCTGAAGGTCGTCAACATCGATGTGAGGCTCGACGCGGGCGCCTTGAAGGCGTCCGGCATGAAGGTCCCCTTCGTCGGCCCCGACAACGAGCAGGGCGCCCGCCTCTCGGGTGAGGTCCTTGCCAAGGAGCTCGGCAAGGGCTCCCAGGTGGCTCTGCTCGAAGGCAGTCCGGGCGCCGACAACGCGCGCCAGCGCGCCGCAGGTTTCCGGGCGGCGGCCGAGGCGGGCGGCCTGAAGGTGGTCTCCGCCAAGACGGCGCACTGGGAGACCGACGAGGCGTACAACGTCCTCGGCAACATGCTCACCGCGCACCCGGCCCTCAAGGGGGTGCTCGCCTCCAACGACTCGATGGCGCTGGGCGCCCTGAAGGCCATCGACGCGAAGAAGGCGTCCGTGAAGATCGCGTCGTTCGACAACATCGAGGCCATCCGCCCGTACGTGAAGAAGGGCCGGGTCGTCGCGACGGTCGACCAGTACGCGGCGAAGCAGGCCGCCGACGGCATCGACCAGGCGATGAAGGCCATCGAGGGAGACGAGCCGACGGGCTGGGTGAAGACGGACGTGAAGGTCGTCACCTCCGGCGACCTGCGGTGACGGGTGGCAGAACATGAGCGGCAGCGCACGCCCGCAGGAGGCCGGGCCCGTTCTGGAGGTCTCGGGCGTCTCGAAGGCGTTCCCCGGAGTGGTCGCCCTCGACGGGGTCCGGCTGGATCTGGTCCCCGGCGAGGTGCACGCCCTGGTCGGTGAGAACGGGGCGGGCAAGTCGACCCTGGTGAAGATCCTCGCGGGGACGCAGCGGCCGGACTCCGGTGTGCTGCGGCTCGGTGGCCTGCCCTACCGGCCAGGTGACGTGGCGGCGGCCATGCGGGCGGGGGTGCAGGTCGTGCACCAGGAGTTCCACCTGGTCCCGCATCTGTCGGTCGCCGAGAACCTGTTCCTGCGCCGACTGCCGCGCCGCCACGGCTTCGTGGACCGGCGCGCCCTGCACCGCGGGGCCCAGGAGCTGCTCGACGAGGTCGGCCTCGACGTGCGGCCGCGGACCAAGGTGGAACGCCTCGGCATCGCGCAGATGCAGCTCCTGGAGATCGCGCGGACGCTGCACCAGGAGTGCCGGGTGCTGGTGATGGACGAGCCGACGGCGACACTCACCCCGCGGGAGACACGGCGGCTCTTCGCGCTCCTGCGCTCCCTCACGGAGCGCGGCACTGCGGTCTTGTACATCTCCCACCACCTGGAGGAGATCTTCGAACTCGCCGACCGGATGACGGTGTTCCGCAATGGCAGACATGTGGTGACCAAAGACGTGGCGGGGACGGACACGGCCGAGGTGATCCGGCTGATGGTCGGCCGTGACATGGAGCGCGAGTACCCGCCGTACGCGCCGCGCACGCCAGGACCCGAGTTGCTGCGGGTGCGGGATCTGACGCCGCGCGGGGGCGCGCCCGTCTCGTTCGCGCTGCGCGCCGGTGAGGTGGTGGGGGTGGCTGGCCTGGTGGGTTCCGGCCGTACGGAGGCCGTGCGGGCGGTGTTCGGTGCCGACCGCGCGGCGGGCGGACAGGTCCTGGTGAAGGGGCGGCCGGTGCGGATCCGTGGGCCGCGCGATGCCGTGCGGCACGGGATCAGCCTGCTCACGGAGGACCGCAAGGGGCAGGGTCTTGTCCTGGACCTGCCCCTGTCGGCGAACGTGACGCTCACCGCGACCGGGCGGGTGTCGCGGGCGGGGCTCCTGCGGCGCGGCGCGGAGGACCGCATCGCGCGCGGGACGGTCGAGCGGCTGCGGGTGCGGACTCCCGGGGTGCGCACGGTGGTTCGTACGCTGTCGGGCGGCAATCAGCAGAAGGTCGTCCTCGGCCGGTGGCTGCTCGCGGGTGCCGATGTCCTGATGGTCGACGAGCCGACGCGCGGCATCGACGTGGGCGCGCGCTACGAGATCCACCAGCAGCTCGTCGACCTCGCCGCCGACGGCAAGGCGCTCCTGGTCGTCTCCTCCGACCTGCCGGAGCTGATGGGCATCTGCGACCGGCTGCTCGTCTTCTCGCGCGGCCGCATAGCGGGCGAGGTGGACCGCGCCGACTTCGACAGCTCGCACATCCTGGAGCTGGCGTACTCCGGATACACGAACGGCACGGCTGACTCGACCGGCACTGCTGACTCGACCGCCACTGCTGACACGACCGGCACGACGAAGGGCGCCCGCGCATGACCTCCGCTCCCCCACGCCCGGTCGAGGACCGGTCCACCGTCGGCTCCCTCACCCGGCAGGCGATGGGTGAGGCGGGCACCGGGGTGGCGCTGCTCGCCCTCGTGGCGGTCTTCACGCTGGCCGCGCCGAAGTTCGCGACCACCGGCAACTTCACGAACATCGCCACCGAGATCACGCTCAACACGATGCTGGCGGTGGGCCTGACCTTCGTCATCCTGGTCGGCGGCATCGACCTGTCGGTCGGCTCGGTGATGGCGCTCTCTGCGGTGGTGGCGGGCGACGTCCTCACGCGCAAGGACCTCTCGGTGGGCGCCGCGGTGACGCTCGCGGTCCTGGTGTCCGTCGCCGTCGGCATGGCGTGCGGCCTGGTCAACGGCTTCGTGTCGGAGCGCTGGCGCGTCCCGTCCTTCATCGTCACGCTGGGGATGCTCAACATCGCGCGGGGCGCCGCCCTCGACTACACGGACGCGAAGACGCAGTACGACTTCCCGCAGGGCTTCAGCCGCTTCGGGACCTCGACGCTGCTCGGCGTCCCCGCGCTGTTCTGGATCGCGCTCGCCATGGTCGCCGTCGGCCATCTGGTGCTCACCTGGACGGTGTTCGGCCGTCTGGTCTTCGCGATCGGCTCCAACGAGGAGGCGGTGCGCCTGTCCGGGCACCGCACGTCGGTGGTGAAGGTGGCCGTCTTCGTCATCGCGGGTTTCTGTGTCGGCATCGCCGCGATCACGTACATGGCGCGGCTGAACATCGCGTCGCCGATCCTCGGCGGCGGATACGAGTTGAGCGCCATCGCGGCGGTCGTGATCGGCGGGGCCTCGCTGTCCGGCGGCAAGGGGTCCATGATCGGGACGCTGCTCGGCGCCTGTCTGCTCGGGGTACTCACCAACGGGCTGCTGCTGATGGGGGTCTCGGACTTCCAGCGGCAGATGATCACGGGTGGGGTGATCATGGTCGCGGTGGTGGTGGACCACTACCGCGACCGCCTGGCCGCACGGCTCGGCTGATCACCCGGGGTGTGTCCCGCAGGTCACCCGCTCCCGCTCCGGTAGGCGTCGCGCAGCCGGGCCTTCGCGAGCTTGCCGGTGGGCGTGCGCGGCAGGCTGTCGGTGAAGTCGACGGTGCGCGGCGCCTTGTAGTGCGTGATGCGCTCGCGCACGAAGTCGATGAGCTCGCGTTCCAGTGCGGGGCCGGGTTCGATGCCCCGCTCGACCTGGACGACCGCCTTCACCGCCTCCCCCATCTCGGCGTCGGGGACGCCGACGACCGCGACGTCGGCGACGGCCGGGTGCAGCACGAGGACGTCCTCGGCCTCCTGCGGGTAGACGTTCACCCCACCGGAGATGATCATGAAGGCCTTGCGGTCGGTGAGGAAGAGGTAGCCGTCCTCGTCGACGTGCCCGATGTCGCCGGTGGTCGTCCAGTTCGCGTGCTCGGGGTGCTGGGCCGCGCGGGTGCGGGTCTCGTCGCCGTGGTAGCGGAAGGACGGTTCCTCGCGCTCGAAGTAGATCGTCCCGGTCCCGCCGGGCGGCAGGACGCGCCCCTCCTCGTCGCAGATCCGCAGGGTCCCCAGAAACCCGTCGCGGCCGACCGATCCCGGCTTGCGCAGCCATTCGTCGGGCGCGATGAAGGTGATGCCGTTGCCCTCCGTCGAGGAGTAGTACTCGTACAGGATGGGCCCCCACCACTCCATCATCCGGCGCTTGACCTCGACGGGGCAGGGCGCGGCGGCGTGTATGGCGGTCTTCATCGACGACAGGTCGTAGCGCTCGCGCACCTCGGCGGGCAGCTTCAGCATCCGGACGAACATGGTCGGCACCCACTGACTGTGCGTCACCTTGTGCCGCTGGACGGCCGCGAGGGCTTCCTCGGCGTCGAAGGCCGTCATCAGGACGACGGTGCCGCCGAGCGCGGTCACCACACCGCAGAACCGCAGCGGTGCCGCGTGGTAGATCGGCGCGGGAGAGAGGTAGACCGTATCCTCGCCGAAGCCGTACATGGTCTGGAAGACGACCGTGTACGTCGTGGCCTGTTCGCGTACGTCCCCTTCGGGGAGCAGCGGTTCGACGCCCTTGGGGCGGCCGGTGGTGCCGGAGGAGTAGAGCATGTCGGTGCCGAGCGGCTGCCGGTCGGGCGGCACGGCGGATGCGGCGTCCAGGGCCTTCTCGTACGTTCCGTCGTCGAGTCCGAGCACGAGCGGCGGCCCGCCCGCCAACTCCCGTACCGTCCGGCCCAGTTCACTCAGCGAGCCGGAGACGATCAGTGCGCCCGCCCCGCAGTCGCGCACGATGTAGGCGGCCTCGTCCGCGCTCAAGTGGTGGTTGACGGCGGTGAGATAGAGCCCGGAGCGCATGGCTGCCCAGTAGACCTCCAGGGCGCGCGGGTCGTTGTCGCAGAGCAGGGCGAGGTGGTCGCCCCGACGCAGACCTGCGGCCCGCAGATGATCCGCGAGCCGCAGGGAGCGTTCTTCGAGTTGTCCGTAGCTGAGGGTCCGTGTGCCGTCGGCGGTGACGACGGCCGGCCTTGCGGGGTCGTACGCTCCCGGATACATGCTCCGAAGCTACGCGCCCCTCCAGGCCCGCGGAACCGCGCCTATCGGCTGACCTTCCGGGTGGCCCGCAGCCACTCCTTGTTCATGGCGGCGATGGACGGCAGCGGAATCCCCTTGGGGCAGGCCGTCGCGCACTCGCCGGTGAGCGTGCAGCCGCCGAAGCCCTCCTCGTCCATCTGCGCGACCATGTCGAGCACCCGGGTCTCCCGCTCGGGCGCGCCCTGCGGAAGGACGTTGAGGTGGTTGACCTTGGCGGAGGTGAAGAGCATCGCCGACCCGTTGGGGCAGGCCGCCACGCACGCGCCGCAGCCGATGCACTCGGCGTGCTCGAAGGCCGAGTCGGCGTCCGGCTTGGGCACCGGAGCGGCGTGCGCCTCGGGGGCCGCACCGGTGGGGGCGCTGATGTAGCCGCCGGACTGGATGATGCGGTCGAAGGCCGAGCGGTCCACCACCAGGTCCTTGACGACCGGGAAGGCCGAGGCGCGCCACGGCTCGATGTCGATCGTGTCGCCGTCCTTGAAGGAGCGCATGTGGAGCTGGCAGGTGGTGGTGCGCTCGGGCCCGTGCGCGTCGCCGTTGATGACGAGCGAGCAGGCTCCGCAGATGCCCTCGCGGCAGTCGTGGTCGAAGGCGACGGGGTCGTCGCCCTGGACGATGAGCTCTTCGTTGAGGGTGTCGAGCATTTCGAGGAAGGACATGTCGGAGGAGATCCCGTCCACTTCGTACGTGGACATCGCTCCGTCGGCGTCGGCGTTCTTCTGGCGCCAGACGCGCAGGGTGAGCTTCATGCGTAGCTCCGCTGAGTGGGGTGGACGTACTCGAAGACGAGGTCTTCTCTGTGGAGGACGGGGGCCTCGCCGGTGTCGGTGAACTCCCAGGCGGCGGCGTACGAGAACTCCTCGTCGACGCGGGCCGCCTCGCCGTCCGGGGTCTGGGACTCCTCGCGGAAGTGGCCGCCGCAGGACTCGGCGCGGTGCAGGGCGTCGAGGCACATGAGCTCGGCGAGCTCCAGGTAGTCGACGATGCGGTTGGCCTTCTCCAGGGACTGGTTGAACTCCTCGCCGGTGCCGGGCACCTTGATGCGGCGCCAGAACTCCTCGCGGATCTGCGGGATGCGCTCCAGGGCCTTGCGCAGGCCCGACTCCGTACGCGCCATGCCGCAGAACTCCCACATCACTTCGCCGAGTTCGCGGTGGAAGGAGTCTGGGGTGCGGTCGCCGTCCACGGACAGGAGGAGGTTCAGCCGGTCCTCTGTCTCGGCGAGCACCTCCTGGACGACGGGGTGGCCGTCGCTCACCTCGTCCTTGTGCGGGTTGCGCGCGAGGTAGTCGTTGATGGTGGAAGGCAGCACGAAGTAGCCGTCGGCGAGGCCCTGCATGAGGGCGCTCGCGCCGAGCCGGTTGGCGCCGTGGTCGGAGAAGTTCGCCTCGCCGACCGCGAAGAGGCCGGGGACGGTGGTCTGCAGGTCGTAGTCGACCCAGAGGCCGCCCATCGTGTAGTGCACGGCGGGGTAGATCCGCATCGGCACCTCGTACGGGTTCTCCGCGGTGATCCGCTCGTACATGTCGAAGAGGTTGCCGTACTTCTCCTCGACGCTCTTCTTGCCCAGGCGCGCGATGGCGTCGGCGAAGTCGAGGTAGACGCCCTGTCCGCCGGGGCCCACCCCCCTGCCCTCGTCGCAGACGTTCTTGGCGGCGCGCGAGGCGATGTCGCGGGGCACGAGGTTGCCGAAGGAGGGGTAGATGCGCTCCAGGTAGTAGTCGCGCTCCTCCTCGGGGATCTGGTTCGGCGGGCGGTCGTCGCCCTTGGCCTTCGGCACCCAGATGCGGCCGTCGTTGCGCAGCGACTCGCTCATCAGCGTCAGCTTGGACTGGTGGTCGCCGGTGCGCGGGATGCAGGTGGGGTGGATCTGGGTGAAGCAGGGGTTGGCGAAGTAGGCGCCGCGCCGGTGGGCGCGCCAGACGGCGGTGGCGTTGGAGTTCATGGCGTTCGTCGACAGGTAGAAGACGTTGCCGTAGCCACCGGAGGCGAGGACCACCGCGTCCGCGAAGTACGTGTCGATCTTGCCGGTGACCAGGTCACGGGCGACGATGCCGCGCGCCCGCCCGTCGACGACGATCACGTCGAGCATCTCGGTGCGCGGGTGCATCTCCACGTTCCCCGCGGCGATCTGCCGACTGAGCGCCTGGTAGGCGCCGAGGAGCAGTTGCTGTCCGGTCTGGCCGCGGGCGTAGAACGTCCTGGACACCTGGACGCCGCCGAAGGAGCGGGTGTCGAGGAGTCCGCCGTACTCGCGGGCGAAGGGCACGCCCTGTGCGACGCACTGGTCGATGATCTCGACGGAGATCTGCGCGAGGCGGTGGACGTTGGACTCGCGGGCGCGGAAGTCGCCGCCCTTGACGGTGTCGTAGAACAGCCGGTGGATGGAGTCGCCATCGTTGCGGTAGTTCTTCGCGGCGTTGATGCCGCCCTGTGCGGCGATCGAGTGGGCGCGGCGCGGCGAGTCCTGGTAGCAGAACTGCACGACGTGGTAGCCCTGTTCGGCGAGGGTGGCTCCGGCGGAGCCGCCCGCCAGGCCGGTGCCGACGACGATCACGGTCTGCTTGCGGCGGTTGGCCGGGTTGACCAGCTTCGCCTCGAAGCGGCGGGTGTCCCAGCGCTCGGCGATCGGACCGGTGGGGGCCTTGGCATCCACGACCGGCTCTCCGGTCGCGTACTCAGCAAAGGTGCTCATTCAGCTCACCACTCCGGTCATGACGCCTACGGGGACAGAGATGAAGCCGACCGTCAGCACCAGCGCGAGCCCGTTGGCGAGGGGCTTGAGGACGCGGTTGCGGGTCGCGGTGCCCACGCCCAGGGTCTGCGCGGCGCTCCACAGTCCGTGCCGCACGTGGAATCCGACGGCGACCACGGCGACGATGTAGATGACGTTGCTGTACCAGGTGGAGAAGGTGTCGATGACGTTCTGGTACGGCTTCAGGTGCTCGTATTCGCCCGGGTGCACGGTGCCGGTCGTCAGGTCGAGGATGTGCCAGACGATGAACAGCGCGAGGATGATGCCGCCCCAGCGCATGGTGCGGGTCGCGAAGCTCGCTTCCCGCTTCTTGTGCACGTACTGGGTGGGGCGCGCCTTGATGTCGCGGCGGCTCAGCTGGTACGCGGACGTGGCGTGGGCGACGACGGCGACCACGAGCACCACGCGGAACAGCCAGAGCGACCACTCGTAGTGCATGAAGGGCTCGCCGAGGGTGCGGAGCCAGTGTGCGTACTCGTTGATCTCCGCGGGGCCGAAGAAGATCTTCAGGTTCCCGATCATGTGCAGGAACAGGTAGAGCAGCATGATCAAGCCGCTGACCGCCATCACCGTCTTCTTGCCGATGGTGGAGTCCCAGAGCGTGCGGGTCATGGACGGCCGTTTGTCCGTCCGCGTTGCCAGAGCCATGTCAGAGACGCTACGGCCGAAAGTCCCGATCGGTCCAAGAGATGGATCAGCTCATCTCCATAGCTTGAGCCTATAAGCCCCCGTAAGGTGCGGGTATGCAATTCCAGCAGCTGCACTATTTCGTCGCGGTCGCCGAGACCCGGCACTTCACGCGGGCCGCGGAGGAGGTCCACGTCTCCCAGCCCTCGCTCTCGCAGCAGATCCGGGCCCTGGAGAAGGAGCTGGGCGCCGAGCTCTTCAGCAGGGCGCGCGGCAACATCACGCTCACCGACGCGGGCGAGGCGCTGCTGCCCCTCGCGCGCCGCATCCTCGCCGACGCGGACACCGCCCGGATCGAGGTGCAGGAGCTGGCGCAGCTGCGGCGCGGCCGCATCCGGCTCGGCGCGACACCGAGCGTGTGCACGGGCCTGCTGCCGGACGTGCTCCGCGCCTTCCACGACCGCCACCCCGGGATCCAGCTCCTGATCGAGGAGGGCGGCTCCCACGATCTCGTACGCGAACTGGCACGCGGCGCCCTCGACCTGGCACTGGTGGTCCTCCCCCTCCCCTCCCCGTCACCGGCCCTGACGACGCTCGAACTGCTCCGCGAGGACCTGGTCGTGGTCTCGGCCCCCGAAGCGCGGAGCCTCAAGGACACGGTGCGCATCGCGGACCTCCAGGGCGAACGCCTCGTGATGTTCCGCCACGGCTACGACCTGCGGGAGCTCACCGTCTCCGCCTGCCGCGCCGCGGGGTTCGAGCCCGAGTTCGCGGTGGAGGGCGGCGAGATGGACGCGGTGCTCGGCTTCGTCCGCGCGGGCCTGGGCGTGGCGGTGGTCCCCCGCATGGTCGCGGAACGCTCGGGCCCCGACCTCCGCATGACCCCCCTGGCCAAGCCGAGCCTGCACCGCACGATCGCCCTGGCCCACCGCAGCGACGTGGCGCCGCCGCGGGCGGCGCGGGAACTCCAGCGCATGCTGCTGGAACGCTGAGGGCCCCGTCGGGGTTACGACGGCAGCCCGCCCGTCTCCGGATCGCGGCCCGTCAGGCAGTACGTCAGACCGGCCGGGTCGCGCATCACGAGCCAGGCCGCGCCGCGCGACACGAAGGCGGCGCCGTGGCTCTCGTGCCGGGTGCGGACCGCGTCCGGGTCCGAGCAGGCCAGGTCGAGGTGGGCGCCGACGGGGCCCGAGGATGCCAGGCGCTGGAGGAGGAGGCGGACCGGCAGGTCCGCGGGCGGCGTCACGCGGTGGAACTCGGGGAGGGCGCCCACCGTGGAGTCCCAGCCCGTGAGCTGCGACCAGAAGGCGACCTCCCGGTCGTACGACTCCGGGGGGATGTCCAGGCACAGCTGGTCGAGGCGGCTGACCGCGCCGTCGGGGGCGGTGACCGGCGCCGGGCGGGACTTCTCGCCGGACCAGGGCACGACGCAGAACAGCACGCCGCCGGGTGAGCGCAGCACTTCGAGGCCGTCCTCCGCGTAGACCGCGGCGGCGCCGAGCGCACGGGCCTCCCCCGCGGTCACGGCGAGGTCGTCCACGGCGAGGTCGAGGTGCGCGCCGCCGGGCCCCGCCACGGCCTGCGCCTTCACACACGGGTCGGCGCGGCCGTGCGGCAGCAGCGTCACGAACTCGCCGTCCGCGCCGCGGGGTTCGGACAGGCGCGTGCCGGTGACCGTTGCCCAGAAGGCGCACGCCTGCGCGAAGTGGCCGCGCGGCCGGTCGACGAACGCGTACGCCCAGCGGATCACCGCTCGGCCCGTCGTGTTGTCACCGCTCAGCCCGTCGTGTTGTCACCGCTCAGCCCGTCGCGTCCGCGAGAGCCAGTTCGTGCAGCCGGTCCGGCGGGCCGGGGCGCGCGTAGTACCAGCCCTGCGCCGTGTCGCAGCCGAGCTCCCGCAGCTGGTCCGCCTGCGCGCCCGTCTCCACGCCCTCGACGGTGACCGTGAGGTCGAGGCTGTGCGCGAGCGCGACGATGCCCTCGACGATCTTGAGGTCGACCGGGTCGGCGGGGAAGTGCTGCATGCCCTGGGTGAACGAGCGGTCGAGCTTGAGCACGCTCACCGGCAGACGGCGCAGATTGGCGAGGTTGGAGTAGCCCGTGCCGAAGTCGTCCAGCGCGATGTCCACGCCCATCTCGGCGAGCCTGCGCAGCGGCTTGAGCAGGTCGTCGTCGGCTCCTATCAGAGCGGACTCCGTGACCTCCAGGCACAGGGCGCCCGGCTCGAGGCCCTCGCGCTCCAGGATGTCGACCGTGTCGGAGACCAGGCCCGGGTGGGTGAGCTGCATCGGCGACAGGTTCACGTTGACGCGCAGCGGGCCCGCCTCGGCGTGGCGTGCCTCCCAGCGGCGGGCCTGTCGTACGGACTCCTCCAGGACCCAGCGGCCGAGCGGCACGATCAAGCCGGTGTGCTCAGCGAGCGGGATGAAGCGGTCCGGGCCGATGGTGCCGTGCTGCGGGTGCAGCCAGCGCACCAGCGCCTCGGCGCCGCGCACGCTGCCGTCGCCGAGGTGCACGAGCGGCTGGTACTCGATGAAGAACTCCCCGCGCTCCAGGGCGGCGGGCAGCGCGGTGGTCAGACCGTGCCGGGTGATGGCGCGGGCGTCGGCCTCGGGGTCGGCGAGCTCGTAGCGGTTGCCGCCCGCGGACTTGGCCCGGTACATCGTGATGTCGGCGCTGCGCAGGACCTCCGCGGCGCCGCGCTCACCGGCCGGGCCCTCGACGATGCCGATGCTGCCGCGCACGGTCAGCTCGCGCCCGTCGACGCGGACCGGGCTGGCCAGGGCGTTCATGATGCGCCCCGCGAGCTCGTCCACCTCCGTCTCGGTGTCGGGTCCCGTGGTGAGCGCGACGAACTCGTCGCCGCCGAGCCTGGCCACCATCTCGCCGGGGGCGGTCGCGCAGGACTGCAGCCGGTCGGCGACCTCGACGAGCAGCCGGTCGCCCGCGGCGTGCCCGAGGCTGTCGTTGACGGTCTTGAAGCCGTCCAGGTCGAGGTAGCAGAGCCCGAACCGGGCGTTCTGTCCCGCGGAGAGCGCCTTGTCCAGGCGCTCGAAGAACAGGGTGCGGTTGGGCAGTCCGGTGAGCGCGTCGTGGGTGGCCTCGTACCGCAGACGGAGGTTGAGGAGGCGGCGCTCCGTGGTGTCCTCCATCAGCGCCAGCTGGTACTGCGGCACGCCGTCCGCGTCGCGCAGCAGCGACACGGTCAGGTTGGTCCACAGGACCGTTCCGTCGGGGCGGTAGAAGGCCTTCTCCACGCGGTAGTGCTCGCGCTCGCCGCGCACCAGCTCCTCGTAGAGCTTCCAGACGTGGGGCGAGTCGTCGGGGTGCGTCCACTCCCCCACGTTGCGTCCGCGGAGCTGGTTCTCCAGGCCGCCGAACATGCGGATCAGCGCGTCGTTGACTTCGAGGACCGTGCCGTCGAGGTCGGCGATGCCGATGCCGATGGCGGCGCCGTGGAAGACGGCACGGAAGCGTGCCTCACTGGCGTGCAGGGCCTCGGCGACGGCGCTGCGCGCGCTCAACGCGGCCCGGGAGATCGCCTCCTGCTCGGCGAGGGTGCGCTCGCGCAGCGCCTGGGCGAAGCCCGCGGCCATGGCGTGCTGGATCCGGGCGGAGCGGGCCCGCAGCTCTTCCCGCGGTCCGTCGCCTCCGCAGTACAGGACCAGATAGGCGTCGACGCAGTCGAGCGTGCGACTGAGCGCCTCGGGGTCCGTGCAGTGCGTGCCGATGAGCGCCGCGCCGAGGGCCTGGCTCTCCGCCGCGTCGAAGATCCGCTCCTGCAGCGCGTCGTTCAACCGCCTGGCGAGCGGCACCAGTTGCTGTTCGAATTCGGGACGGGTCAGCGAGGTGGCCGTCACGGGGAAGATCGCACGGCTCCAGATGGTGGCGAACCGGCGAAGTCTGTCCTCGGGTCCGTCCTGCTCGCCGCTCAACGCTTCCGTCCCACGCCCGCGAATCCCGAGAAGGAGTACGGATCCTCCTCCTCGGGCGCAGTGTCGGGCCGCCAGTGCGGCATCGGCACCAAGCCGGGTTCCACCATGTCGTATCCCTCGAAGAACCGCGCGATCTGGTCGCGCGAGCGCATGATCAGTGGATTGCGGATGTCCTTGTATACACCGACCGTCCGGCCGGCTTGTTCGGGGGGAACGGGGATCCCTTCGTACGAGGCGTGGCTGAGGACGACGAGGCTGCCGGGCGCGAGTGCGTCCCGCAGTTCGGCGACCGCCGCGTAAGGATCGTACGCGTCCTCGACGAAATGCAGGACGGCGACGAGGAGAAGAGCCACCGGGCGGTCCATGTCGAGGACCGATGCGACCTCCGGACTGCCCAGAATGTCCCGGGGTTTGCGCAGGTCCGCGGCGACGGCCGCGGTGCGCTCGGTGCCTTCGAGCACGGAGCGGCTGTGCGCGACGGCGACCGGGTCGTGGTCCACATAGACGACGGCGGCGTCGGGGCTGGCCTGCTGCGCCACCTCGTGGACGTTGCCGAACGTCGGGATGCCGGAGCCGATGTCGAGGAACTGGGTGACGCCCTCCCCGACGGCGTGGTGCACCGCCCGCCGCATGAAGGCACGGTTCGCCTGCATGATCTTCGGGAGCCCCGGCATGAACTCCATCGCCTTGCGGGCCGCCTCCCGGTCCACCTCGAAGTTGTGCGAGCCGCCCAGGTAGTAGTCGTAGATGCGGGACACGCTGGGCATCGAGAGGTCGATGCCGGGCGGTGCCCAGGCGGGACGCTCCATCAAGACTCCAAGGCGTAGGGGGACGGCGCAGGCGATCCGGTGTTCGAGGGTGAGGCTACTGATCGTCCGCCAAGGGAGCGAGTCAAAACGGAAATTGGCGGTCCGTTCTCGGTCACTGCCTTTGGCAAGTGCCTTATCCCACACCGTCAACCGGCCCACCCCCTCCATGTGATATGGGAGGGGACGGGCCGGTCTGTCCGTCTGTCGGGCCTGCCTACTTGGGCGCACCCACCGGCTTGCCCTGCGGGCTCGCCGCGTACCAAGTGCCGCCGACGCCTTGCCCGTTGGTGTCACCGGGCTTCTCGTCCCCGGAGAAGGTGTACATCGGCCAGCAGTCGATCGTCTGCTGCTTCTTGCCGTCCGGCCGGTCGAACACGGTGAAGCCCTTCTTGAGGATTCCTCGAGTGTCGTTCTTGGCCACGGGCGCCACGACGGGCCACTTGTCGAGGCAGGCACCGGTGCAGGCGGACTTCATCGGCCAGGCGGAGTCCTTCGTGAAGCGGTAGACGGTCATTCCGTTCTTGTCGACGACGATCTCGCCGAGCTTCGGGTCCTTGCGGGTGGACAGGCCCGCGGGGTCGACGGGGGCGGTGTCGGCCGCGGCGGGCGCGGCCTTCTTGCCGTCGGGGGCCGCGGCGTACCAAGTGCCGCCCACGCCCTGCCCCTTGGCGTCGCCCGCTGCGGCGTCCTGCGCGTACCGGTACATCGGCCAGCCGTCGATGGTCAGCTGCTTGGTGCCGTCGGCGGCGGTGACCTCGCCGAGCAGGGACTCGTCGACGCCCGGGGCGGCCTTGGCACCGTCGGCGGCGACGGCGGGCCATGCCTTCAGGCAGGCGGCGTCGCAGTTGGACTTGGGCGGCTGGGCGGTGTCCTTGTCGAAGCGGTAGAGCGTGCGGCCCGCGCTGTCGGTGACGACCTTCCCGAGCTTCTTGCTGTCCCACACGGCGAGTTGCCCGGCCGCCTTCGCCTTGCCTCCCGCGCCCTTGTCCGCGGCGTCGGAGTCGGCTCCGTAACCATCGTCCCCGCCGTAGCCGTCGCCCTTCGCCGGCGCTTCGTTGCCCACGTTCTGGCCGTTCGGGGACTGATCGCCCTTCTCCTGGCCGCACGCCGTCGTCAGCGCCAGCAGGGCCGCGGCTGTCGCCACCAGCGAGGCGCTCCGCCAGGCCCTGGGGGAAACCCCACTTGGATACGGCATCGTTGACTCCCACTGTCCGCAGAGGTGTCGTGGCGCCCGTCTGCGTCACAACATGGCCCTAGGTACGGGTCGGCACGGCCGACCCGTTCAACCGCGGCACAAGATTCTTTGCGGCACGCGTGGTGCCGTCGTCGTGCGCGGCGGCTCAGTTCGAACACAGGGCGGGCGCACGGCACGAGGTGTCAAACACGTGTCGCGTGCGGATCCTTCCTTCGGGTCATTCGGCGGCACGCCGGGCGTGGCGGGCGCGCGCGCGGCTCATGCTCCCCGTCGTGCACGGAACTCCGCGACCCTTAACGCCCCTCGTCACACGCGTGTTGGCGCTCCTCGCACTGGCCCTGCTGCTCGGCGCCTCGTCGGCCGTCGGCTCGGCGTCCGCCGACGACTGCGCCTACGCGTCGATCCAGCAGGGCGGCGCCACGAGTGGCGACACGGTGGCCATCTCGGGCGACGGCGCCGACTGCCACGCCGGTCCCACGCATCGCCCGAAGCCACCACCGCCACCTCCGAAGCCACCGCCTCCGCCCCCGAAGCCACGCGCTCCGAAGCCGCCCCCGCCGCCCCCGGCCCCCGCGCCTCCCGAGCCGACCGTCCGGCCCACGCCGCCCCCGCCGCCTCCTCCGCCGCCCACGCGGGCCGCGGCACCGGCGCCCGAGCCGAAGCCCGAACCCTCCGCCCGCCCGCCGAAGCCGAAGGCCCCCAAGCCCGTGTCGTATCCGGCGTACCACGCCCCGCCCCGCAAGCAGCCGCCCCGCCACGGCCCGTCCCTCGTCTCGCTCACCCTGCTCATCACGGCACCCGCGGTGCTCGCCGTCGCCGCGCTCCGCCCGCGCTGACCGCCGGAGGTTTTCATGTCGGAATGGCTTGTTCTCACCCTCGCGATGGTGGCCGCTTGCGGTGTCGTGCTCATCGTGACCCTCCTGCGGCACCGCAGGACCGGCGCGGACTACGACTCGTCCGAGACCCCGGACGTCATCGAGTACATGACGATGATGATCGGCGTCGTGTACGCCATCGTGTTGGGCCTGGCCATCGCGGGTGCCTGGGAGGCCCGCGGCGGCGCCCAGGATCACGTCCGCAACGAGGCCCAGGCGCTGCACGAGGTCTCGGAGCGTGTGCGCATCTATCCGGAGGACGTGAGGGAACGCGTTCGGGACGACGTCCACACTTATGTCAGCCATGTCGTCAGCACGGAGTGGGACTCCATGAAGTCCAAGGGGGAACTCACCGACCGCGGTACGGAACTCCTGTCCCGCGTGCGTCACGACGTGACCGACTACGAACCGAAGTCGGACTTCGAGGCACAGGCGTATCAGCCACTGGTCGACTCGGTGGCGGCGGCCGAAGACGCGCGCAGCGCCCGCGCCGACAGTCTCGGCGCGACGATGCCAGGCGTGGTCTGGTTCGGGCTGATCGTCGGTGGGCTCGTCACCATCGGAATGATCTTCGCGCTGCAGATCCGCCGTACGCCGCGTGAGCTCGTCCTCGCCGGACTGTTCTCCGCCCTCTTCGCCTTCCTGCTCTTCCTCATCTGGGACTTCGACGCCCCCTACAGCCGCGGCGTCGCGGTGACAGCGGACCCGTTCCTCACGCTGTTCCCCGGCATCGGAGGCTGATCCCGGTCCGCCGTCGGGGCGCGGGGAGCCGTCAGCTCCCCGCGCCCCGGCGGCCGAACCGCAGCTTCCACGGGGTGATCGCCGACTCGGCCTGCACGCGCAGGCTGAGCTTCGACTCGCCGTTGACGCGCTCCTCGAAGGTGATCGGCACCTCGACGATGCGCAGGCCACGGCGGATCGTGCGGTAGTTCATCTCGACCTGGAAGGAGTAGCCGTTACTCCGGACCGAGGGCAGGTCGATCGCTTCGAGGGCGGCGGCGCGCCACGCCTTATATCCGGCCGTGGCGTCCTTGACGCCGAGCCGCAGGACGGCGTTGACGTAGAAGTTCGCCCAAGCCGAGAGTGCCCTGCGGTGCCAGGCCCATTCGGTGGCGAGCGCGCCGCCCGCCACATAGCGCGAGCCGAGCACGACGGCCAGGTCGTCGTCGCCCGCGAGCAGGGTGCGCACCATCAGCGGCAGGGTCTTCGCCGGGTGCGAGAGGTCGGCGTCCATCTGGACGACGACGTCCGCGCCGTCGGCGAGGGCGCGGGTCATTCCGGCGACGTAGGCACGGCCGAGGCCGTCCTTCTGCGTCCGGTGCAGAACGGTGACGGTTCCCCCGGACTCCTCGGCGATCCGGTCCGCGAGGGCGCCGGTGCCGTCGGGCGAGCCGTCGTCGACCACGAGGACGTGCAGGTCCGGCATTCCGAGCGCCGTGAGCAGGCCGATGAGGAGGGGCAGGTTCTCCCGTTCGTTGTACGTGGGGACGACGACCACGACCTTCGGGGAGGGCGCGTCGGCAGCTCCGGACACCTGTTCCACGTTGATTCCCCCGTGCGATGCTCCGTGCGGTCGGCCCCACCCTACGGCAGAGATCATGGAATGCCGTCAACGTCCGCTTCCGGAGGGCCTGTTGGGGAGATCTACGCCCTCGTTGGCCGTGAACCGTGCTGCGCGGTGCCGCCGGACAGCGCACTCTGGTCCCATGGCCTGGCAAACACCGATCGTCGTCCACCCGCCCGCCGCCGACGGCGGACGGCAGGTCACCGTGCGCGGACAGGACGTCGGCGTCGCGCGCAGCGACCGGGAGCTGACGGATCTCCTGCGGCGGGCGGGGCTCGGCGAGGCCGACATCGCGCTGGACGACCCGCATCTGGTCGAGTGGCGCGGCGGCCCGCACGTGTGGACACGCGATTGAGCAATTGACCCGATTTGCAGGCCTCATCCCAATTGCTATCGTTTTGGGACGGGACCGAACCGAACGGGGACGCGCGTGGAGCGGGTGCCGATGGCCGCCGGGCCGCTGGACTGGTCGCTGGTCGACGGGGCGGTTCCGCTCGTCGTGCAGATCCTCGGCTGCCTGGCCATCGCCACGCTCCTCTTCTCCCGCGACCGCCGCTGGTGGACCCGCCTGCTCCCGCTGGCCGTGGCCGCGGCGGCGCTCCTGACCCTGCTGGTCAAGCTCACCGTCGACGACTGGTGGCAGCCCTTCCCCGACAAGCTCCCCGGCGATGTCGTCGGGTGGATCGGGGTGGCGATCCTCGGGGTGTCCCTGGCGCTGTTCCGGATGCCGACGCTGCGCTGGCGCGGCCGCGCGGGCGCACTGCTCGCGGGTTCGCTCGTCGTCGTGCTGGGCCTCTCCGAGGTCAACATCCACTACGACAACTATCCGACCCTGCGGACCGCGCTCGGCCCGCAGGACACCGTCAGCCTCAAGGACGCCACGGGCAAGAAGGAGCCGACGCTCGACGTGCCGGAGGGCAAGGCGCTGTCGGAGGTCTGGCAGGCACCGGCCGGGCTGCCCGCCAAGGGCACCGTGTCGACCGCCTCGGTCCCCGGCACGAAGTCTGGGTTCAAGGCCCGCGACGCGTACGTCTATCTGCCGCCCGCCTACCGCGCCTCGCCCCGCCCGCTGCTGCCCGTGCTCGTCCTGATGGCGGGACAGCCCGGCGCGCCGCAGGACTGGATCACCTCGGGTCAGCTGCCGGACATGATGGACGAGTTCGCCGGACGGCACGCGGGGCTCGCGCCGATCGTGCTGGTGGTGGATCCGCTGGGGTCTTCGTTCGACAATCCGATGTGCATGGACTCCAGGCTCGGCAAGGTGCAGACGTATCTCGCCGACGACGTCCCCGCCTGGGCGGCCGACCATCTGCAGACGGCCGGGAACCGGGCGCACTGGGCGGTCTCCGGGCTCTCCAACGGCGGCACGTGCGCCCTGCAGATGGCGGTGAACGCGCCGCAGCGCTACGGCACCTTCCTCGACATCTCCGGCCAGGACGAGCCGACCCTCGGGAGCCGCAAGAAGACCGTGGACGCGGCGTTCGGCGGCGACGAGGCGGCGTTCGAGAAGGTCAATCCGATGGACGTGATGGCGCGGAAGAAGTTCCCTGACACCGCAGGGACCTTCGTCGCGGGGACCGACGACTCGACGTACCGCCCGCAGGCGCTCACGGTGTACGCGGCGGCGAAGAAGGCCGCGATGAAGGCCGAGCTCGTCGAGCTGCCCGGCGGGCACAGCTGGCAGGTGTGGCGCCCCGGTCTGGAGAAGCAGCTCCCGTGGCTGGCGTCCCGCATCGGCCTGACGCCCTGACACATCCCCGGACGCCGACGGTGACGCCGCGCCGCCCGGTTCGCCCGACCGGCCCACACGATTGCCCCGTTCGCGCGACACAGATCGCGGCACCCCGGGGCCGTACCTAGCGTTCTGGGCATCGAGGTGCATTTCAGGCGCCAGCGGAAGAAGGTCCGCAGCTGCTCCTCGGAGACCCGGAGGATTCACCATGCGCGCGATACGCGTTGCTTCGGCCGCTCTGCTCACCGCTTCCGCACTGGCCCTCACCGCGCCGACCGCGTCCGCAGCCGCCGTGGACGAGGAGAACGTCACCGCGTTCGGCTTCAGCGTCTCCCCCAAGACGATCGCCGCGGGCGGCCAGGTCACCCTCAACGTCGACGGGTGCGACGACGGCGACACCAAGGTCACCTCGGGCGTCTTCGACGACACCACCATCCCCAAGGGCCAGAAGTCCGCCACCGCCCAGGTGTTCTGGGACGCGAAGCCCGGCGCGATGTACGAGGTGACGTTCACCTGCAACGGCAGCAACCCGGGCAGCGACAAGACGGACCTGACCATCGCCACCGGGCGCCCCGACAACAACGCGCACCACAAGGGCGTCAAGGCCGGTATCGGCGGCAGCCTCGGCGGCTTCGACCTGCACGAGATCGCCCTCGGCAGCGCCCTGATCCTGGGCACGCTGGGCGCCGCGTACTACAAGACCCGCCGCCGCACCGGCGAGGACAACTCCTGATCTCCGCCGGGCAGCGCCTCGCCCCCGGGACGTCTCCAGGTCCCGGGGGCGAAGCGCTGTTCACCTGCCGTGCGAGCAGGGCGGTGCCGGGGGCGGGGCGGAAGGGGGTCGCACCGGCCCGACCGCGGGGTCAGACCCTGTTCTCGGAGCGGCGGCGCATCCAGAAGACGCCGCCACCGAGCAGCGCGGCGGTGACCAGGGCGCCGCCGATCGCCATGTCGGTCCCGGTCGCACCCGCGTTCGCGGTACTGCCGACGCCACCGCGCACACCGCCGTGGATGACGGTGAAGGCGGCCGGGCGGACCAGCGTCTTGCCGCCGCAGTGGGCGGTGATGTCGTAGGCGCCGGGGTTGGCGTGCTGGTGGACGACCGCGGTGCCGCTCGCGGTCGTGCCGCCCGGGATGGCCTGCAGGGGCGTGTCCGGGAAGGCGGGCGACGTGACCTTGCCGCCCGACTGGCAGGAGGACCCGTCGACGGTGACCGTCAGATGCCCCCCTCTCGGAATCACACTGGGCATCGCCACGATGTTGGTCGGGTCGGCCCAGGCGGACGCGGCCGGGGCGGCGAGCCCGACGACCCCGACGGCCGCGGCGGCGACCGCGAGGGCACGTGTGGTCCGCATACGGGAAGTACGCATGGCAATCCTCCGCGGAAGACGCCCCGGGGATACCGTCCCCGGTCGATCGGCGAGAGCGCCTCCCAGACTGACCCTCAGATGCCGTGCACGGGCCCGCATTTCGGCGATCCGCCGTCCTGGTGAGACGACACGCCGAGGCGCGTCCGCGCAACCTGACATCGCCGCAGGTCACGGACCGTCAGAAATTTCCTGTCCGGCGCGACTCGGATGGCGCACCCCTGCCTCCCCGCCACCCGTTCGCTCCCGCCCTTTCGCACGCCGCGCGCCCCGCGCTTAGCGTTTCGGTACGCGCAACGGACACGGCTCTCTGCCGCGTTCGAGAGGGGATAGAGCATGCCTTCGTCCCATCCGGCCGACGATTTCGAATTCCAGGACCACCCGGATCTCCAGGAGGAGGAGAAGCAGAGGAAGCGCGCCCCATGGGGCGTCATGGCGCTTGTCCTGCTGACCGGACTCGCGCTGATCCGCAATGGTTCCGGGGAATTCGACGTGGGCCCGCCGCAGCCCGCGTCCGCCGCGGCCGCGGACCGTGCGCCCGACTCGGGAGCCGCCGCCCCGGTGCCGCTCACGTTCTCACCGGCCCAGCGCGTGCGCATCAAGGGCATCCGCGTGGACGCCCCCGTCATGCAGGTGGGACTGGACGCCGAGGGCTGGGTGGATGCACCGCCGCCCGAGGACCCGAATCTCGCGGGCTGGTTCACCGGCGCCGTCTCGCCCGGCGAGAAGGGCACGGCCGTGGTGGTCGGCCATGTGGACAACCAGCAGGGCCCCGCCGTCTTCTACGGCCTCGGTTCGCTGAAGAAGGGGAACCACATCGAGATCAAGCGCGCGGACAGAAAGACGGCGATTTTCAAGATCTACGGCATCGAAGTGTTCGAGAAGAGCAATTTCCCCGGCAAGCGGGTCTACGGAAACAGCGGAACTCCCGAATTGCGGGTCATCACCTGCGGCGGCGGTTTCTCCAAGCAGTCCGGATACGACGGGAACGTCGTGGTGTTCGCCCGTCTGGTCGACGTGCGCTGAGTGCGACGGGGACCGGACGGGCGGGGCGCACGGGACGGCGGCGCTCAGAACATGTAGCGGCTCGGCACGGTGAGGCGGTAGCCGGAGTCCAGCAGCTCCGGCAGATACGTGTGCAGCGCCTCGACGCTGCCCGAGCGGTTGCCGCCCGCGTCGTGCGAGAGCACCACGACGCCGGGTCCGGCGCCCGCGCGGACGCGCCGCACGATGGTGGCCGCGCCGGGCTCGGTCCAGTCGAGGGTGTCGACGGTCCAGGCGAGCGGCTCCATGCCCAGCTCGGCGCCCAGCTGGAAGGCGTTGCGGTTCCACGCGCCGTACGGGGCCCTGAACCACGCGGGGGGCTCGCCGGTGGCCTCCTCGATGACGTCGCAGGTGCGCTCGATCTGCTCGCGCATCACTCCTCTGCCCAGGCGGGGCAGCAGCGGGTGGCTCCAGGTGTGGTTGCCGATCAGATGCCCGTCGTCGGCCATCTCGCGCAGCAGGTCCGCGTTGTCGACGGCCATCTCGCCGCAGACGAAGAACATCGCGCGGACGTCGTGCTTGCGCAGCGTCCGCAGGATGCGCGGGGTGTAGCGCGGGTCGGGCCCGTCGTCGAAGGTCAGCACCATCGACCGGTCGCGGCCCGGCATGCGCAGGATCGGCGCCTTGCGCACGTGGGGCAGGGCCCGCTTGGCGCGCTGCGGGCCGTATCCCGCGATGGGTTGCAGGCGGTACGCGGAGGGCTTGAGGGCCCGTGCGGCGGGCGGGCCCCCGGCGGGTGCGCCCGCCGAGGCGGAGGGGGCGGGGGCGGACGGCGGCTCCGTTGCCGCGCACGCCCCGGTCGTGGCCAGGCCGAGGACCGCCGCGGCGCGGAGCAGGACCCGCCGCCCTGGAGTCAGCTGATCATCTTTCATGACTAATCCGTCGCATGGCGGAAGGCCAGCGCGGAACAGCAACACTGGGGCGGCCCCCGAAAGCACCCGATCAGACGCGGCGGTTCCGTCAGACTCGGCGGACGAGGGGGAAGGGCAGGGTCTCCCGGATCGTCAGGCCGGTGAGGAACATGACGAGCCGGTCGACTCCGATGCCGAGGCCTCCGGTGGGCGGCATCGCGTACTCCAGGGCGTCGAGGAAGTCCTCGTCGATCTCCATGGCTTCGGGGTCTCCCCCTGCGGCCAGCAGCGATTGCGCGGTGAGGCGGCGGCGCTGCTCCACCGGGTCCGTCAACTCCGAGTAGGCCGTGCCCAGTTCGGTACCGAAGGCGACGAGGTCCCAGCGTTCGGCGAGGCGCGGGTCGGTGCGGTGCTGGCGGGTGAGCGGGGAGACGTCGGTCGGGAAGTCCTTGTAGAAGGTGGGCAGCTTCGTCTTCTCCTCGACGAGCCGCTCGTACATCTCCAGGACGACATCGCCGCGGCCGTCCTCCGTCGTGTACGGCACGACGGCCCGGTCGCACAGCCGGTGCAGGCCCTCCACCGGGGTGTCCGCGTCGATCTCCTCGCCCAGCGCCTCGGATATCGCGCCGTACACCGTCTTGACCGGCCAGGGCCCGGAGATGTCGTGCTCGACGCCGTCCTTGTACGCCACCGCCCTGCCGAAGGCCGCGGTCGCGGCGCCCTGGATGAGTTCGCGGGTGAGGTCGAGCATCACGTCGTAGTCGGCGAAGGCCTGGTAGGCCTCCAGCATCGTGAACTCGGGGTTGTGCTTGTAGGAGACGCCTTCGTTGCGGAAGGTGCGGCCCATCTCGAAGACCTTCTCCATGCCGCCGACGCAGAGCCGCTTCAGATACAGCTCGGGGGCGATGCGCAGATACAGGTCGAGGTCGTAGGCGTTGATGTGGGTGGTGAAGGGCCGTGCGTTGGCGCCGCCGTGGATCTGCTGGAGCATCGGGGTCTCGACCTCCAGGTAGCCGCGGTCGAGCAGGCCCTGTCGCAGCGCCTGCACTGCGGTGGAGCGGGCCCGGACCACGTCGCGGGCGCCGGGGCTCGCGACCAGGTCGAGGTAGCGCCGGCGGACCTTGGCCTCGGGGTCGGTGAGGCCGCGGCGCTTGTCGGGCAGCGGGCGCAGGCACTTGCCGGTGAGCAGCCAGTCGGTGACGAAGACGGTGAGCTCGCCCCGGTCGCTGGTGCCGACCGTGCCGCTCGCGGTGATGTGGTCGCCGATGTCGGTGCCGGTGGTGAAGCGGTCCAGGACGTCGGGGCCCGAGACGTCCCGGGTGAGGGCGAGCTGCAGGTCGCCCGACCAGTCGCGGAGCACGGCGAAGACGACGCCGCCGAAGTCGCGTACGAGCATGACGCGGCCCGCGACCGTGACCTGGGTGCCCGTCATCTCCCTGTTGATCGCGGAGAGTTCGTGGGTGCGCGGGGCCAGGCCCACCGGATAGGGGTCGACGCCCGCCGCGCGCAGGCGGTCGAGCTTGCGGTGCCGGATGCGGATCTGTTCCGGGAGCTTCGACGTGGGGTCCTCGTCGGCGTCGGCGTCCCGGCCCGCGAGGCCGAGCGCGGCGATCGGCGGGAGGCCCTCGGTGGTCGCGGGCTGGGTGACGCCCCGGGGCTTGTGGCCCTTGCCCCAGAGCTTGCGCAGGGAGGGCACGGAGACGAAGCCCTCGGCGATGCCGGACGCCAGGCTGATGCGGGCAAGGGCGCCGCTGTCGCCGTAACAGATGAACCGCGGGTACCACTCGGGGTGGTACTTGGCGTTGGAGCGGTAGAGCGCCTCCAGCTGCCACCACTTGGAGAAGAAGAGCAGCAGCTTGCGCCACAGGCGCAGCACCGGGCCCGCGCCGATGCGGCCGCCCTCCTCGAAGACCGAGCGGAACACCGCGAAGTTCAGGGAGATGCGGCGCACCCCGGAACGGGGCGCGGCGGCGCACAGTTCGGCGACCATGAACTCCATGACGCCGTTCGGTGCGGTGCGGTCGCGGCGCATCAGGTCAAGGGAGATGCCGTCCTTGCCCCAGGGGACGAGGGAGAGCAGGGCGAGGAGCTTGCCGTCGGCGTCCAGGGCCTCGACGAGGAGGCAGTCGCCGTCCTCGGGGTCGCCTAGGCGGTCGAGGGCCATGGAGAACCCCCGCTCGGTCTCGGTGTCCCGCCAGGCGTCGGCCTTGTCGACGATCTCCTCCATCTCCTCGTCGGTGAGGGTGGAGTGGCGGCGGATGCGGGTGGTGGCGCCGGTGCGGCGGACGCGGTTCACGGCCTGGCGGGTGACGCGCATGTCGCGGCCGTCCAGGTCGAAGTCGGCGACGTGCAGGATCGCCTCGTCGCCGAGTTGCAGCGCGCCGAGCCCGGCGCGGGCGTACGCGGTCGCGCCGTCCTCGGACGCGCCCATCACGGCGGGGGCCCAGGCGTACTGCCTTGCCACGTCCTGCCAGGCGCCGATCGCGTGCGGCCAGGCCTCGCGGTCGCCGACGGGGTCGCCGCTGGCCAGGCAGACACCTGCCTCGACGCGGTAGGTGACGGCGGCCTTGCCGCTCGGTGAGAAGACGACGGCCTTGTCGCGCCGGGTCGCGAAGTAGCCGAGCGAGTCCTGCTCGCCGTAGGCCCCGAGGAGGGCGCGGATGCGGGGTTCCTCGTCGCCGTGCAGGGCCGCTTCCATGCGCTGGGAGCGGAAGAGCGTGGCGGCGGCGTTGAGCAGGGCGAGGGCACCGAACAGGCCGAGCCAGAAGTAGAGGCCGCGCGGCGGCGTGCCGTCGAAGTAGTCGTGGCCGTGGATCAGCCCGCCGCAGACCCGGTTCGCCGCCCAGAGCAGACGCTCGCCGCGCACCAGCGTGCCGGGGAACAGCTCCACCAGGCCCCAGCCGACCAGGATCGCGACGCCGAGTCCGGCGGCGAGGACCGCGACGGCCCGCCAGACGGCCCCGCGCCGGGAGTCCGCGGAGAACTCCTTGCGGGCCAGGATCAGCAGCACGAAGGCGATGCCGCAGATGATGAAGGAGGGCAGCGAATCCGCCCAGAAGCCGAGGGCGGCGCCGAGCACGTCGAAGGCGAGGAGCAGCCCCAGATAGCTGACGACGAGCCACCAGGCGACCTTCTTGCGGGCGGCGGTCGCGGCGGCGAGCAGGAAGAGGAAGACGGCGTACGCGAGGTTCGCGCTGACCGGGACCGTGAGGAGGTCGAGGACGCGGATGACGGGCATGAGGAGGCGGCGGAGCGGGGAGATGACCGCGAGGACCGCGCAGAAGATGCCGAGCGTGCCGAAGAAGGCGGCGAACCCCTCCGGGACGCGTCCGAGGAAGCCGCCTCGGCTCCGTATCGGTCCTCTGGCCTCGGGCTCCTCCGTGCTGACCGTCATGAGCACGACTCTAGGAAGAGCCGCGCCGTCGCGCGCGTCGAGAGGGGCGGGGCGGGGCAGGGCGGCGGCCCGGAACACAGGCGGTAGCAGTGCCTCCGCTAATCTCTCGGCGTGAGTGAAGACCAGTCCCAACAGTTCGAACGCGGCACCGACGGGCCCAAGGTGATCGTCGCCGGAGTCGACGGCTCCGATTCCTCGCTCAGAGCGGCGGCATATGCCGGGGGCCTGGCCCGGCGACAGCGGGCGCTGCTCGCCGTCGTGTACATCCAGCCGGTGATGGCGGCGGGCGCCGCGTTCGGCGTCCCGGTCGCCGAGACCACCGACGAGATCGCCGAGGGGCTGATCGCGGAGATCCGGGCCGCGACCGAGCGGGTGAAGGGCATATTCGATGTCCGCTGGGAGTTCCACACCTTCCGTGGCGACCCCTACACCGGTCTCGTCACCGCCGCCGACGACCTGAAGGCCGACGCCGTGGTCGTCGGCGCCTCCGAGCAGGCCGGTCACCGCATCGTGGGGTCGGTCGCCGTACGTCTGGTGAAGGCGGGCCGGTGGCCGGTCACGGTGGTGCCGTGAGCCGACGTGACGCGCCGTGAACCGACGTGACGTGCCCCGACGTGACCTGATGTGACCTGAATGGCTCCCGCCGCGGCAGCCCTGCGCACACCCCGCGTGTGGCGTCTTCCGTCGCGGCCCGGCCTGGGCCATCATGATCCGCCATCAGCCGACGGCCGTCTGCGAAGAGGTGGAGCTCATGTCGGGACTACGGATGGGACAGGGCGTACTGCGCCGCAAGCCCATCGAGCAGATCGAGGAGACAGAGGCGGGGGCGGGCGGCGGGCTCGCCAAGTCCCTCGGGCTCTGGCAGCTCACCGCGATCGGCGTCGGTGGCATCATCGGCGCCGGAATCTTCAGCCTCGCCGGGGCCGTCGCCAACGGCACGGCGGGGCCCGCGGTGCTGGTCTCCTTCCTGATCGCGGGTGTCGCGAGCGCGGCCGCCGCCTTCTCGTACGCCGAGTTCGCAGGCATGATCCCGAAGGCCGGGTCGGCGTACACCTACGGCTATGTGGTGCTCGGCGAGCTGACAGGCTGGTTCATCGGCTGGGACCTGCTCCTGGAGTACACCGCGATCGTCGCCGTGGTCGCGATCGGCATCTCCGGCTACTTCGGCTTCCTGGTCGAGGAGATGGGAGCCGAGCTGCCGAACTGGATGATGGGCGCGCCCGGCACCGGTGACGGCCACAAGGTCGACCTGTTCGCCGCGGTGCTGTGCCTGTTCATCGCGTACCTGCTCACGCTCGGCATCAAGAACGCCGCGCGCTTCGAGATGATCGTGGTCGTCCTGAAGGTCATCGTGGTCCTCGTCGTGATCGCGGTCGGCTTCTTCCACATCGAGACCGGGAACTACGATCCGTTCTTCCCCTACGGGGTCAGCGGCGCGTTCACGGGCGCGGCCACCGTCTTCTTCGCCGTCTTCGGGTACGACGCGATGAGCACCGCCGCCGAGGAGTCCAAGGACGCCCAGCGCCACATGCCGAAGGCGATCCTGTACTCCCTCGCCATCTCCATGGTGCTGTACGTCCTCGCGTGCCTGGTCCTCACCGGCATGCAGAGCTACAAGGACGTCGACCCGGAGAGCGGCTTCTCCACGGCGTTCAAGTCCGTGGGGCTCGGCGGCCTTGCGGACGTCATCGCGGTGGGCGCGATCATCGGCATCCTGACCGTGATGTTCACGTTCATGCTCGGCTGTACGCGCGTGTGGTTCTCGATGAGCCGGGACGGCCTCCTTCCCAAGTGGTTCGCCAAGACGCATCCGACCCGGCACGTGCCGACGCGCGTGACGTGGATCGTGGGGTTCGCCTCGGCCGCCATCGCCGGTTTCCTGCCGATCGGCGAGGCGGCCGAGCTGACCAACATCGGGATCCTGCTGGCGTTCGTCGTGGTCTGTGTCGCGGTGATCGTGCTGCGCTACAAGCGGCCGGAGCTGTCGCGCACGTTCCGCTGTCCCGGCATGCCGGTGGTGCCCGCGATCGGGGTGGTCTTCTCCATCTGGCTGATCACCTTCCTGGAGTGGCAGACCTGGGTGCGGTTCGCCGTGTGGTTCGTGATCGGCCTCGGCGTGTACTTCGGCTACTCGTACCGGAAGTCGGAGCTGGCGAGGACGGATCAGGGCAGCACCGGGACGTGAGGCGGAGGCGGGTCAGGAGCTCCGTTCGATGGACTTCTGGTACTCGCGGGCCATCTGCTCCAGGCCCTTGTTCTTCCACTCGGCCCAGAACGGCCGCCACTCGCCGATCTTCTTGCGCCCGCTGACGATGTCGTTGACCAGGTCGGTCGCCTCGGTGGACATGCGCCCGTAGTGCTGGGTGTACGCGTCCGAGTAGTGGCCGACCGTGGGGTTGCGGATCGCGGTCTCCAGGAGCTTCTGCTCGGCGGCGTAGACGTCCTTCACGTCCTGGGCGCGGTCCGCGCCCGGGAAGCTGGACGCGATGAGGGCGAAGGGCGAGGTCGTCGACGTCTGCAGCCCACTGAAGAGGCCCTCGACCTGCTGCTTGCCCTGCTTGGTCCGGTCGGGGAAGCCGTTCTTGTCGTACGTGAAGTCCTCGCCCTCGGTGCCGTACTCCAGGAACTCGCGCTCCTTGCTGCCGAACGGCGCGGCCAGGTAGTCGAGGACGCGAAGGAGCATGCGCACCCGCTTCTCGTCGCCCTTCTTGATGGCGGTGTAGCCGATGGTGCCCAGGTGGTAGTGGTGGTTGGGCTGCTTGCCGCCCGCGGCGAACGGGAGCAGGATCTCGGCCGCGATGGCGGGGTCCTGGACGCGGATCTCCTTGCGCGCGTTGTAGGGGTTGGCGTGCACGGTGGCGCCGATCGTGCCCTGCGCCATCTTGATGTACGCGTCGGCCATCTTGGGGTTGCCGGGGTAGAAGACGCCCGCCTTCTTCAGCTTCAGGACGAAGTCGAGGGCCGCCTCGTACTCGTCGGTGTCCTGGAACCAGGTCAGCGAACCGTCCTTGTTCTGCCGCCACTTGTTGGGGGCGCCGAAGCACTGGCTCAGCACGCTGACGGCGTTGACGTAGATCGGCTCCAGGGCCCAGGTCTTGCCGCCGGTGACCTCCTTGCACTTGGCGAGGAACTCCTCGGGGCTGCTCGACGCGATGCCGTCCGCCTTCTCCCAGACCTTCGGGTTGCCCGCGTAGACCTGGCCGAACGCCGGGTAGGGGACGGGCGCGCCCCAGATCTTGCCGTTGACGACCGCCGTCTTCCAGTGCGCGGGGGTCATCGCGGCGAGGTTCGGGTACTTCTTCACCGCGTCACCGGATACGTACTCCGTGATGTCGGCGCACTTGGCCTCCAGGAGTTCGGCGACGTGCTGGATGCCCTGGTTCGGCGGTATCCACAGGAGGTCGGGCAGGTCGCCGCCCGCGATGGTCGCGGAGAACTTCTCCTCGTAGCCGGGGTCGGTGCCGAGGATGGCGGTGAGGTCGACGCCGAGTTCCTTGTTGAGCTTGCCCCAGTACGCGTTCGAGCCCTTGGGGGTCGGCGGCTGGGTCCAGATCTCCGTGAGCATGGTGATGCCCGAGCCGTCGCCGGGGGTCTTCGCGACGCTGCGGACCAGGTCCTTCGGGTAGGAGAGGAAGCCTGCCGAGAGGCCCTTCGCGTTGGGGGCGAGGTCGGGCTTGATCTTGGTGAAGGGGATGTGGGAGGGCAGCTTCACCTTCGACGACGCCGCCTCGCCCGTCTTCTTCGTGCCGGAGCCGCAGCCCGCCAGGGAGGTGACGGCCGCGCCCGCGGCGACGGAGGTGGAGAGGCTGAGGAAGGTGCGTCGGGACATGCCAGGCATGGGAATCTCCGCGGATGAGGTCGTGGTGGGGCGGGGTGGGGTCAGCCCTTGACGGCGCCGGTGAGCACGCCCTTGGTGAAGTACTTCTGCAGGAAGGGGAAGAGCGCGAGGATCGGCAGCAGCGCGAGCATGACCACGGCCATGGACAGGGACTGCTGCGGCGGCATGTGGGCGATGCCGAGCTGGTCGCTCGTCATGGACTTGTTCTGGACGACGTACGTCCGCAGGACCAGCTGGATGGGCCACTTGCCCGAGTCGTTGAGGTAGAGCATCGCGTTGAAGAAGGCGTTCCAGTACGTCACCGCGTAGAAGAGGCCGACGACGGCGACGACGCCCTTGGAGAGCGGGAGCACGATGCGGGTGAGGATGCGCCAGTCCCCCGCGCCGTCGATGCGTGCCGCCTGGTAGAGCTCGTCGGGGATGTTCATGAAGAACGCCCGCAGGACGACGAGGTTGAAGGCGTTGATGAGCACCGGGAGGATCAACGACCAGTAGGAGTCGAGGAGTCCGAGCTCCTTGACCACCACGTACATCGGGACCATGCCCGGCGCGAACAGCAGCGTGAAGAGGACCATCAGCAGGATCGGCTTGCTGCCGGGGACGCCGCGCTTGCTGAGGGCGTACGCGAGGGCGATCGTCGTCAGGAGCGAGAGCGCGGTGCCGACCACCGTGATCAGGACGCTCACGACCACCGCGCGCGAGACGATGCCGCCGGACAGGATCGTGCGGTACGCCTCCAGGGTCGGGTCCGTGGGAAAGAGGACGAAGCCGCCGGACTCGGTGATCTCCTTGCGGGAGGCGAGGCTGGTGGAGAGGACCGTGAGGAAGGGCAGGATCATCACGGCGCAGATGACCGTGATGACGACGGCCTTGGCGGCCGACCCGATCTTCGTCGGCGGCTCTTCCCAGGCGGGCCGCTCCTCGCGGACCCGCGGTGTGCGCAGGGGGAATCCGAAGCTGCTCATTTGCTGTACACCCCGTGCTCTCCGAAGGCGTGGGCGACCTTGTTGGCGCCCCAGATCATCAAGGCCCCGATGACTCCCTTGACCAGGCCCGCCGCGGCTCCGACGCCCCAGTCTCCGTAGACGACACCGTGGTAGTAGATGTACGTGTCGAGGACTTCCGCCGCTCTGGCGCCGACCGCGTCGCGCTGGAGCAGGAACTGCTCGAAGCCGACGGAGAGCACGTCGCCGAGGCGGAGCACGAGCAGCATGATCGTCACGCCGCGGACGGCAGGCAGCGTGATGTGCCACATGCGGCGCCAGCGTCCCGCGCCGTCGACGGCCGCCGACTCGTAGAGGCTCTGGTCGACGTTGGCGAGCGCCGCCAGGTAAATGATCATTCCCCAGCCGATGTCCTTCCAGATCACCTGACCCGTGATCAGGAGCGGGAAGGTGCTGGGGTCGCTCATCACGTCGAGCGGCGACATGCCGTGGTCGCGCAGGTAGTTGCTGAAGAGGCCCGCGCCGCCGAGGACCTGCTGGAAGAGCGCGACGACCAGGACCCACGAGATGAAGTGCGGCAGGTACACGATGCTCTGCACGAACTTCTTGATGCGCGGGCTGACCAGGCTGTTGATCAGCAGCGCGAGGGCCAGCGGGGCCGGGAAGAAGAAGATCAGCTGGAGCGCGGCGAAGGCGAGGGTGTTGCGGACCGCCTCCCAGAACGCCGGGTCGGCGAACAGCTCCTGGAAGTTGGCGAGGCCGACCAGCGGGCTGTCCTTGAAGCCGATGAAGGGCTGGTAGTCCTGGAAGGCGATGACGTTGCCCAGCATCGGGACGTAGAAGAACCCGATGAAGAACAGCACGCCCGGGGCCATGAGGGCGAGCATCACCCAGTTGTTGCGCAGCCGGACACGCAGCGGGGCGCGCATGCGCAGCTTCCGACCAGGGTCCCCCGAGGGGGACTTCGACGTCGACTTCGACACGGACGCGGGCGGTGACGCGGCCTGTGGCCTGCGTCGCGTTGCAGGGGATGTCACTCGTTCTCCCTGGCCTGGCGGCACGACGGAATGGGGACACCGGCAAGCGGGCTTCTGGGGAGTGTCCTTGTGGGACGGAATAAAGAAGCCAACTTGCCGAAAGTGAGCCACATCATGGAAGGGCCGCCCGCGCCCGTCAACCACCTGTGAGGCCTAAGGGGTTGGACTTTTCTGCGCGGCGCGTTCGTTGTGTTCCATCTGTTCCAAGTGGTCCAGTGCGAGGCGGGCCGCCCCGGTTGCGGTGGATTCCTCACCCAGCACGGAGGTGCGCACTTCGGGTGCGTACGGGCAGCTCTCGGCGAGGCGCCGGGCGAACGGCTCGCTCAGCAGGGCGCCCGCCCGGGAGATGCCGCCGCCGAGCACGACCGCGCGCGGATCGAGCACGGCGACATGGCGGGTGAGGCTGTCGGCGAGGCATTCGGCGAAGGCGCGCAGGGTGTAACGGGCGCCGCCGTCGCCGGCGGCCGCGGCGGTGACGACCGCGCGCGCCGCGTTCTCGCGGGTGGGCCGCTCCGCGCCCTGATGACCGGCGAACCAGTCGAGAAGCCGCTGGTAGGAGCGTTCCCAGCCGTCCCCGGCGACCATCTCGCCCGCCGCCCCGTGGTGCCCGCGGTGGAGTTCGCCGCGGAGCCACAGACCGATGCCGAGACGGTTGCCGACGTAGAGGTAGACGCAGTCGCGCACGTCGACGCTGACGCCGCCGGTGCACTCGGCGAGGGTGGCCAGCTGGATGTCGTTGCCGACGACGACGGGACCGTGGACGGTGCCTTCGAGTTCACGGGCGAGGTCGCGGCCGGTCCACTCGGGCAGCGAGTCGCTCACCGCGACGCGCCCCTCGGTGTCGACCATGCCGCTGGTGCCGATGCCGGTGGCGAGCGGGTGCACCCCGGCCGCCTCCGGCTTGGCGAGGCATCCGGCGATCGCGGTGCGTACGGCGTCGAGCCGTTCGCGTGCGGGCAGTTCGGGCGTGACGGCGACGCGCTGGACCGCGACGGTGCGGCCGAGCAGGTCGGCGGCGAGCACCAGGATCTTGTGCGCGCCGATGTCCACGCCGAGGACGTGTCCCGCCTCGGCGCGGAACCGGAACCTGCGGGCCGGTCTGCCGACGGCACCGCTGCCCGGGGCCAGCTCCACGAGCCGTCCCTCGCGCAGGAGTTGCGCCGTCAGGTCCTGTGCCGTCGGCCGGGAGACGCCGATCAGCGCGGCCAGCTCGGGCACGGTGATCTCGTCGCGTTCGCGCAGCACACGCAGGGCTGCCGCCGCGTTCAGCCGTCGCAGCAGTGACGGATCGCCACTCAACGGGTCGCCGCTCATGGGTCCCTTCCCCTTGACAGCAAGATCGGTTGCTCCCAGGGTGACCCGGAGCGATTGAGAAACTTACCTAACAAACAGCGCCCTTGGGAGCACAGATGGGTCAGACAGAACCGCAGGCCGGCCATCCCGAGCTGGAGTGCGGCGTCGGCATCTGGGATCAGGACGTCTACGGAAATCATCGCCTGCTGGTGGAGGTCACCGACGCGGCCCCCGCCGTCGCGGCCGAACTCCCGTGGCGCCGCCAGGGTGTGAGCGTACGTTCCGTCATGGGCGACGTGGACGTGATCGTCCTCGCCCCGTCCGGACTGCGGGTGCACAACGCGGTGGCCGTGGAGGTGTCCGAGGAGCGCGGCCGCATCGCCTTCGAGCCGGTGGAGGGTCCCGGCGCGTACGCCGTGCACTATCTGCCGTACGCGCACACCGGCAAGCCGTACTACCCCCAGGCCGCCTACCGGCCGCCGACGCGGACCGCCGACCCGGGCTGGGCGCACCGCTGCGGCCTCGACGGGGGCGGCGTCGAGGGGGCGGGCACCGACGGGACAGGCCCCGCGGGCGAGGGCGACGTCTGGTCGCGGCTCCCCCGGGCCGAGGCGTTCCGCTACGAGGCGGCGAGCGCGGTCGACTCGTTCGCTCCGATAGGCTTCGCCGCGACCGGAGCCGAGTGCGCGGCGCTGCGCCGTGCGCACTCCGGGGAGCGGTTCGTGGTCTTCGCCGAGGATCGCGCGCATCCGCTGGGCCGGTACGGCAGCCTGCCCGCCCGCTGGGCGCGGGCGACGCCGGGCGCGGCCTTCACGGGCACGGCGGACCGTGGCGAGTTCTACGCGGTGCAGATCGGTGTGTACGCGCTCACCGGTCTCACCGACGTGCGCGCCGAGGTGCGTGGGCTGCCGTTCGCCGTACGGTGCCTCAGCACGGGCGGCATCGACGCGCGCGGGGCCACCTTCGAACGGCACGTCGAGGTCGCCGAGGGCGGGGTGACCGCGCTGTGGTGCGGCATCGACGTGCCCGAGGGCGCCGACCCCGGCGAGTACGAGGGTGAGATCGCCGTCAGCGCACAGGGGGCTCCGGAACGCACGCTGCCGCTGCGGCTCACCGTCCGCGAGGCCGTCGTCGCCGGGCACGGCACGGGCGACCCGGCGCGGCTCGCCCGGCTCCGCTGGCTGGACTCGACGCTTGCGCAGGACGACGAAGTGGTACCGCCGTTCACACCCGTGAAGGTCGACGGGCAGCGGCTTTCGATTCTCGGGCGGGCCGTGGAGCTCGGCCCCGACGGCCTGCCCCACCGGATCTCCTCGACCTTCACCCCGTCCGTGACCCGCGCCGACGGACCCGAGCGGGAACTGCTCGCCGCGCCCCTCGCGTTCGATGTCGGCCGCATCCTGGAGTACGGTCCGCTCACCCTCGACCAGCCGGGCCCGGCCCGCGCACGCTGGTACACGACGGCCACGGGCCCCGACGTACTCCTGAACACGGAAGGGGAGTTGGAGTCCGACGGCTTCCTCGTCCTGCACGCCACCGTCGAGGCCACCGCCGACACCGAACTCGACGTGACCCTGGACGTGCCGATGCGCGAGGACGTCGCGCGGTACGCCATGGGGCTCGGCCTGACGGGCCGCGCGTGCCCGGCGACGTACGACTGGACGTGGGACACCCCCACCCGGAACCAGGACGCCTGCTGGCTCGGCGACCCGGCGGCGGGCCTCCAGCTCTCGCTGCGCGACGAGCACTACGCGCGACCGCTCAACACCAACTACTACCGCGAGAAGCCCCTGGTCACGCCCCGCTCCTGGGCGGGCGAAGGGGACGGCGGGGTACGGCTGCGGACCGGCGGCGGGGTGCGCACGCTCACCGCGTTCAGCGGCCCGCTGCGGCTGCGCGCGGGCGAGAGCCGCCGCTTCACCTTCCGGCTGCTGCTCACCCCGTTCAAGCCGCTCGACCCGGAACGCCAGCTCACCGAGCGGTACTTCCACGCCTACGCCTCCCCCGGCGAGGTCGCGGCGTACGGCGCGAACGTCGTCAATCTGCACCACGCGACGCCGCCCAACCCGTACATCAACGACCCGCTGCTCGGCGCCAGGACGCTGCGCGCCTACACGGACGAGGCACACCGGCTCGGGGTGCGCGTGAAGGTGTACGACACGATCCGCGAACTCACGCGCCACACACCGGAGTTGCCGGTCCTCGCGTCGCTCGGCGACGAGATCTTCGCGCCCGGGCCCGGCGGTGGACACGCGTGGCTGCGGGAGCACATGGGCGACAGTTACGTGCCGGGCTGGGTGGCACCCGACGTCGGTGACGTCGCGGTCGTCACGTCCGGCGACTCGCGGTGGCACAACTCCTATGTGTGCGGCATCGAGCGGCTGCGCCGGGTCGTCGGCGTGGACGGGCTCTATCTGGACGACGTCGCGTACGACAGGACCACCATGAAGCGGGTCCGCAAGGCGCTCGCCCGGTCCGGCGACTCCGCGCCGCTGGTCGACCTTCACTCGTGCAATCAGTTCCGCGGTCCTGACGGCTTCGCGTCGAGCGCCAATCTCTACGCGGAGCTGCTGCCGTACGTCGACCGGCTCTGGCTCGGCGAGCTCTTCGACTACGACGGCAGGGACGGCGCGGACGGGGCCGACCCCGCCTACTGGCTGGTCGAGATGTCCGGCATCCCCTTCGGGCTGCTGGGCGAGATGCTGGAGGGCGGCGGCAATCCGTGGCGCGGCCTGGTGTTCGGCATGACGGCACGGGCTCCGATGACCGACGTACGGCCGCTCTGGCGGGCCTTCGACCTGCTCCGGCTGCCCGAGGCGGAGATGACCGGCTGGTGGGCGGGTGAGCCGCCCGTGCGGACGGGGCGGGACGACGTCCTGGCGACGACGTGGCAGGGTCCTGGCGGGACGGCGACCGCCGTGGCGTCCTGGGCGCCGGAGCCCGCCGAGGTCGTCCTTGTCACGGAGTCGGGCCCGGTGGCGGCGTACGCGCCCGCGGTCGAGGGCTTCCAGCCGGAGCGGTCGTTCGCCGCGGGCGAGCCGGTCCCGGTGGCCCCGGGACGCGGCTGGCTGCTGCGGATCGCGCCGCCCGCGGACGGGCCCGCCGCGTCTACTTCCCCATGACCAGGCCGTCCTTGCCCGCGCCGCGGCTGAGGACGACGCGGCGGATCCGGTCGCGCACGGCGCTCACGTCGGCGCCGCGGTCGAGGGCGGTGTTGAGGTTGACGACGCGGCCCGGGTCCGTGTCGAACCACATGGGGAGGAACTCGGCCTTCTTCACCTCCCAGCGGGCGCCCGGGCGTGCGGGCGGAGCGAAGGTGAAGCGGCCGATGGTGCCCTGGTTGCCGCGCGGGTCGTGCGCCCCCTCGTGGTTGATCATGTCTCCGGCGATCTGGTCGCCCATGCCGTAGATGACCCAGGTGCCGTTGACCTTCTCGTAGGCCTGCGGGACGTGGGCGTGGGTGCCGAGGATGAGGTCGATGTCGGGGCGCCCGCCGGTGCGGGACGCCGTGAGCTGCTTGCCGAGCCGCAGCTGCTGCCGGTCGGGCGCGTCCTGCCACTCGCTGCCCCAGTGCAGGCTGACGACCACCACGTCGGCGCCCGCCTTCCGGGCCGCCCTGGCGTCCGCGACGATCTTGCCGCGGTCGATGAGGTCGACCGACCAGGGCTTGCCCTTCGGCAGGGGATAGCCGTTCGTGCCGTACGTGTACGCGAGCTGCGCGACCTTGGCGTCGCCCGCCCGCAGCCACGCCGGGGTCCTGTCCTCGGCGGCCGAGCGGGCCGAGCCCGCGTGCTTGATCCCCGCCTTGTCGAGCGCGTCCAGGGTGCGGCGCACACCCGCCGAGCCGTCGTCGAGGGTGTGGTTGGAGGCGGTGGAGCACGCGTCGTACCCGGTGGTCCTGAGGGCGCGGGCCACTTGGGGCGGCGACTTGAAGCTGGGGTAGCCGGAGTAGTCGCCGTTGGCTCCGTAGACCGTCTCCATGTGGCAGATCGCCAGGTCGGCCTTGCGGATGACCGGCTTGGCGCCCGCGAGCATCGGCGCGAAGTCGTAGCCGTCGCCGCCCGCGTCCGCGTTGGCCTTGCGGATGATCGAGGAGTGCGGCAGGACGTCCCCGGAGGCGGCGAGGGTGAAGCCGCGCTTTCCGGCCGCGGATCCACCGGCCGGGGAGTGCGCGGGGGCCGAGTCGACGCGCCGGGACTTCCCCTGCGCGGGCTCCTTCCCGGTCGCGTCCTGCTGGGCCGAGCAGGCGGTGGCGCCCGCGATGCCCGCGATCAGGAGGGCCGCGGCGGCGGCCGTCACGGGGCGCGGACGCGGGACGTTCCGCGGGGTTGTGGGGGTGGAGGTGGTAGGTGTGTGCCGTGTGATCCGTGCGCGCTGCTTCATCGGTCGGGCTCCATGGATGGGGCGATATTCGGCCAGACGAAGTCACATACGGAGCTAACGGTTAATCAAGGACCATTGCCGTCACAGTCCCTGAAACGGAGTCAAACGAATTCACCTGTGACGCGAAGAACACAGGGCGGCCGACCTGCGGTGAAACCGGGGGCCGGGTCAAGGCTCCGTAAAGCGCCTTGCTCAGCACCCCTCGCGGGTAATCGGCTGTTCCTCACCGTGTGCCGGACAGGGGGGCCAGAGGCCGGTGACGCGCACGGACCGGAGGAAGGCGGAGCGGATGCGGCACGAGAGCAGAGGAAACCACGACGGCGCGGACGGCCCCCAGGGCGGCGAACTGGTCGTCCCCATGGCGTGGTTGTACGCCGAGTACATCGCCGACGAGCTGCTGCGCACCGGCGATCTGATGCCGCCCACCTCCTTCGAGTACCGGGCGGGCCGCGACGCCCTCGCCCTGACGATCTTCCTGTCGGACACCAGGGGCGAGCTGTCCGGAATCCGCGTGGTCTCCCAGCTGGAGACCTGGCTGGACCTGACCGCCTACGGCCAGCCGTGGCAGGACTGGGTCCGCGAGCGGATGGCGCTGCTCGTGGCCGACGCCGTCGCCGAGGCACCCGGGCCCGATCTGGCCCTCGCCGACCAGGCCTGGCGCTGGCTGCAGGAGACCGAGCTCCTGGCGCCCGACCTGGACTCCGTGCCCGGCCGCGCGGTGCAGGGCGAGGAGGACGGGCCGAAGGTGTGGACCCCTGCGTGGCGGCTCGGGCTGCCGCTGGGGCATCTGGCGATCCATCTGTTCTGAGGTGCTCCGGCCTTGAATGATTCCGCGTTCCGCTGCGTACCGGAGGAGGAACAGCACCCGGCACCGACACGGAACGGCAAGGAACGCCATGGGGCCCCTGGAGCGGCATCGTGACGCGGGCGCCTACGCGCTCGGCGTCCTGGACGAGGCGGACGCCTGCCGCTTCGAGGATCACCTCACGGACTGTCCCGCCTGCCTGCTGGCGATGGACGAACTCCACACGGCGACACGGCAGTTGCAGCTCTATGGACGGGCGACTCCGATCCCTGTGGAGCCGTTCGCCGCCCCCTCCCCCGGCTTCCTGGACCGCCTCCTGAGCGAGGCAGGGAGGCTGCACGGCGTGCGGCGCGGGAGACGGCTGTGCGCGGTCGCCGTCGGTGTGGTGCTGGCCGTCGGCGCGCCCGCCGTGGCCGTCATGACGGCGGGCGGCTCCGAGCCCGTGCGGATCAGCGCGCGGGACGCCCGCAGCGGGCTCTCGGCCACGCTCACCGCCCGGGACCGGGCCTGGGGGACGGAGATCGGGCTCACGGTGCGCGACACGGCGGCCGAGGAGCGGGTCTGCGAGCTGGTCGCCGTCGGCGCCGACGGCTCCGAGCAGACCGTCATGTCGTGGCGGGTCCCCGGGCCGACCGTATGGACGCGGGGCGCCGCGGCCCTGCACACCGCGCGGACCGACCGGTACGAGGTGCGCACGGCGCGGGGGAAGCGGCTGCTGACGCTGCGTCACCCGTGAACCGCGCGCCCGTCACTTCAGCAGCCGCGACATCCGCCGGTCCGCGAGCAGCTTCCCGCCCGTCTGGCAGGTCGGGCAGTACTGCAACGAGGAGTCGGCGAAGGACACCTCCCTGATCGTGTCGCCGCACACCGGGCACGGCTCGCCGGTGCGGCCGTGCACGCGCAGGCCGCTCTTCTTCTCCGCCTTGAGACGGCCCGCCGCGACTCCGCGCGAGCGCTCCACCGCCTCGGTCAGCGTAGCCAGCAGCGCCACATGCAGCCCATGGACTTCCTCCTCGGTAAGGCTCGATGTCAGCCGGAACGGGGACATGCGGGCCGCGTGCAGGATCTCGTCGCTGTACGCGTTCCCGATGCCCGCGATCAGGCTCTGATCACGCAACGCCCCCTTGATCTGCCGCCGTTCACCCTCCAGGAGACGCGCGAACCGTTCCTCGTCGAACCCGGCGGCCAGCGGGTCGGGGCCCAGGCGCGCGATGCCGGGCAGCTCCCCCGGCGCCTCGGTGACGTACACCGCGAGGCGCTTCTGCGTGCCCGCCTCCGTGAGGTCGAAGCCCTCTCCCGTCTCCAGGGCGACCCGCAGCGCCAGCGGGCCCTTGCCCGGGCGCGGCACGCCGTCAGGGAGCCTGTCGTGCCACCGCAGCCAGCCCGCGCGGGCGAGGTGGGTGACCAGGTGCGTCCCGTCGGCGTCGATGTCGAGGAACTTGCCGTGCCGCCGCACGGCGGTGACCGTGCGGCCTTCGAGGGCCGTGGGCGGCGGGTCGTACGTCTTGAGGACGCTGACGGCGGTGGGCAGTACGCGCACGATCTCCCGGCCGACCAGATGGTCCGTCAGGAACTCGCGCAGGGCTTCTACTTCCGGCAGTTCGGGCATGTCTTCTCGCTCACTCCCGCGGTTCCGCGGCGGGCACGACGAACTCGCACCACACGGACTTGCCGCCGCCGCGCGCGTCGACGCCCCACACGTCCGCGAGCCGGTCCACCAGGAGCAGGCCGCGGCCCGACACCCCGGACTCGCCCGCGTCGCGGCGGCGGGGCAGGGCGCTCGACGAGTCCTCGACGTCGACGCGCAGCCGCCGCTCGGTGCCGGTCAGGACGCGCAGTGTCACGACCGCGGATCCGTCGGTGTGCATCAGGGCGTTGGTGATCATTTCGTCGGCCACCAGCTCGATCTCGTCGGCGCGTTCGCCCGCGCCCCAGGCCCGCACCGCGGCCCTGATCATGTGCCGGGCCTCGGCGAGGGCCTCCGGGTCGCTCGGTGCGACATGCTGCCTCAGGCGGCCGCCCGCCTGGGGCGCGTCCTGGGCGCGGCGGCGCAGCAGCAGGAGCGCGACGTCGTCGTCCCCGCCGCGGCCGTCGACGATGCCGCAGAGCCGGTCGGCGAGCCGTTGCAGGTCGCGGGGGCCGACGGCGGCGAGCTCCGCCAAGGCCCGCATGCCGTCGTCCACATCGGCGCCCGGCTCCTCGACGAGGCCGTCGGTGCAGAGCAACAGGGTCTGGCCCGGGTCGAGTTCGAGGGTGGTGACGGGGTAGTCGAGCCGGCCGAACTCCGCCGAGAGGCCGAGGGGCAGGCCGCCGTCCACCGGGACCCGGTCGCAGGAGCCGTCGGCGCGCTGGAGGAGCGGGTCGAGGTGGCCCGCGCGGACGAACTGGACCACGCCGGTCGACAGGTCGGCGTCGGCGTAGAGGCAGGTGGCGAAGCGTTCGGTGTCCAGTTCGTGCAGGAAACCGGAGGCGCGGGCCATGACGGTGGCGGGCGTGTGGCCCTCCGCGGCGTAGGCGCGCAGGACGATGCGGAGCTGGCCCATGACGGCGGCGGCGTGCGTGTCGTGGCCCTGGACGTCGCCGATGACGGCGCCGACGTGGCCACCGGGCAGCGGGATCACGTCGTACCAGTCGCCGCCGATGTCCCGCCCGAGCGCCGCCGAGCGGTACCGCACGGCGATCTCCGCGCCGGGCACGCCGGGGATGGTACGGGGCAGCATCGCCTGCTGGAGCCCCTGGGCCAGGTCCTTCTCCTGCTCGTAGAACATGGCCCGCTGCAGGCTCTGCGCGATGCTGCTGCCGAGGGCGACCAGGACGTTGCGCTCATCCTCGGTGAAACCGGTCTTGTCCTGGTAGAGCAGGCCGAGCACGCCGATGGGGCGGGCCTGCGCGATCAGGGGCAGATAGGCGGCCGCGGTGATGCCCAGTTCGTCGATGTGCGGCCAGAGCAGCGGATAGGACTCCGCGAAGTCGTCGGCCGTCTCGATGTAGCGCGGCGCGAGGGTGCGCACGACCTCGCTCATCGGGTAGTCCTCGTCGACGCCCGTGAGGCGGGTGCCGGGCACGAAGCTGCCCACGGGCCCCTCGGCGACGAGCCGGATCCGTCCCGCCTCGACGAGGCCCATCACCAGGTTGGAGGCGCCCAGGTACGCGAGGCCGTGGGTGTCCCGCAGCACGTCGATGACGTCCCGCACCGTGCGGGCGTGCGCGAGCGCCGCCGTGGTGCCCTGGACGAGGCTCGTGGTGCGGCGCCGCTCGGCCTCCTCGTCGGCGCGCTCGCGCAGTGCGGCCGGGCTGTCGCCGAGCTCCCGGGTGGCGTCCCTGACGAGGCCCACGATGCGGCGCGGGCGGCCCGTGGCGTCCCGCTGGATGCAGCCCTGCGTGTGGGTCCAGCGCAGCGCGCCGGTGTCGCAGCGGATCCGGAAGTACGCGCCGTAGGTGTCGCTGCCGTCCTTCAGGGCGTGCGAGACGATCTGGTCCAGGCGGTGCCCCTCGACGGTCGGCACGCGGAAGGCGAGGGTCTCGGGCCGGTTGTCGTACTGCTCGGGGCGTACGTCGAAGACCTCGTGGGCGGTGGCGTCCATCGTCATCCGGCCCGTGTCGAGGTCCCAGTCGAACCGGCCCATGCGCAGCGCGGCCCCGTACAGCGCGAGGAAACAGCCGACCGGTTCCCCGGCCGGCTGTCCACAGCGGCATTGCCCCGCCGGGTCGTGCTCCATGGACCCACGCTAGGCGGAGGCCCCCGAGCGCGCACGCGGGAGCCGCGGCGTGCGGGGCGGGGCCCGGCCGGGGCGGGCAGGGCTCCGCCGTCCAACCGCGGGCCCCGCCCACTTGGACACCGTGCGATCCGTTCCTGCGTCCGCTAGGCCGTCTCCGCGACCTTGCTCTGGACCCGCATCGCCACCTCCGTCCACATCTCCGCGCTCTCACCGGCGAGGTAGGCCACGATGCCCCTGCAGTGCGGCGGGACCTTCTCGATGATCTGGTCCCACTCCTCCATGCTGATCGTGTGGATGTTGAGCAGCCGCAGCAGGGTGCGGCCGATCTCGCTGAAGCGCAGGGCCGGGTCGGCCTTGAGCCGCTTGACCGCGGCGGCACGGTCCTGGGCCGCGTCCCGGTCGGGCACGGCCGAGGGGCGGGCGACCCGCGGGGCGGGGACGTGGTCCTCGCCGCTCGTCCGCCGCCCGCGCTGCGGCACGGGGTCCTCACCGCGCATCATGCGGTTGCGTACGTCCCGTACCGTCTCCGGCGAGATGGACGCGACGCGGGCCACCTGGCGCAGCGACAGGCCCGGGTTCTGCGCGATGAGCTCGCTGGCGACCCTGCGCCCTTCGGCGCCGTTGATGGGCCGGACCCGGCCGTCGTGGCCGATCCGGCTCTCTTCGCCGTCGCGGCCGCCCGGGGCGCGTTTGCGGATGTCCGCGACGGTGCCGGGCGCGATGCCGCTGACCGAGGCGATCATCCGGTCCGACCACTGCGGGTGCGTGGCGATGATGCGGGCGGCCGCCCGCTTGCGGTCCACCGTGGTCAGCGGCAGGCCGTGGGTGACGTTCGACTCCACGGCGAGCACGAAGGCGTCGTCCTCCGCGCCGTCGAAGTACCGCACCGCGATCTTGCGCTGCCCCTGGAGTTCGGCGGCGCGCAAGCGGTGCAGGCCGTCGATGACCCGCATCGTCGGGCGGTGCACGGTGATGGGCGGCAGCGGGGTCTGCACGACCGCCAGTGCCTGGACGTGCTCCGGATCGACTCCGGACGTCCGCGGTGAATCAGCCGTCGAAAGCGAGCCGATCTCGACTTCGACGACCATTAATCGGTCGATCTCTTCGTGCCCGGGTGTTGCCAACTCAACTCCCCCTAAAGCTCTGATGTCCCCCGTGTGCGCGTCCCGGCACGCCGACCGGTCATGCCGCACCGCCGCGCCGCGCACGCGTTCGCCCTTGGTCGAGGGCCCCTGAAATGAATGCGTTGCGCGCTCTGCAGGCGTGCTCTCCCGGATCACGGCGAAGGGTGCGGCGCGCACGTGTGCGCCCCTCGACGTCTTCAAACACCGCAATCGGATTCCGGAAATTCACGGAATCCGTACCGTCCGGCCGCGGGAGCATTTCCCCGGCCGGGCATGTTCACCTTAACAACGCGCTTTCCGCGCTGGTACCCCTCACTGATGGCGCGCCATGGGCTCAGCCACCCCTATTCACCCCTACCGGCCTGCGCACCGGCGGCGGACCGCGCAAGGGTGCGGCCCATCAGTGGCGACAGGGCCCCGACGGCGCCCGCCACCTCGTCGATCTCGGCCCGGGTGAGGGCCTGGTCGCCGTCGCAGAGCGCCGTCCCCGGCTCGGGGTGCACGTCGATCATGACGCCGTCCGCACCGGCCGCGAGGGCGGCCCGGGTCAGTGGCAGGACGAGGTCCCTGCGGCCGCCCGAGTGCGAGGGGTCCACGATCACCGGGAGGTGGGAGAGGCGCTGGACCACCGGCACCGCGCTGATGTCCAGCGTGTTGCGGGTGGCGGTCTCGAAGGTGCGGATGCCCCGTTCGCAGAGCACGATGTCCAGGTTGCCGCGCTGGGCGATGTACTCGGCGGCCATCAGCCACTCCTCGATGGTGGCGCCGAAGCCGCGCTTGAGGAGCACCGGCCTGCCCGCCGCTCCCACCTCCTGGAGCAGGGCGAAGTTGTGCATGTTGCGGGTGCCGATCTGCAGCATGTCGGCGTAGGGGGCGACGAGTTCGACGCTGGCCGGGTCGATGACCTCGGTCACCACCGGCAGCCCCGTCTCCTGTCGCACGTCGGCGAGGATGCGCAGGCCGCGCTCGCCGAGCCCTTGGTACGCGTACGGCGACGTGCGCGGTTTGAAAGCCCCGCCCCTCAGCAGCGCGGCGCCCGCCGCCTGGGCCATCCGGGCGGCGGCGAGGGTCTGGGTGTGCGTCTCCACCGCGCAGGGCCCCGCGATCACGGTGAGCGTGTCGGGACCGATGGGGACGCCCGCCACGCTCACCACGGAGCGGTCGAGGTGGTGCTCCCTGCTGACCAGCTTGTACGGCACCGAGATGCGCACCACGTCCAGGACCCCGCACAGATGGGCGAGGTTGAGGGCACCGAAGGCGTCCACGTCCCCCACGAGCCCGACGATCGTGCGGGTCACCCCTCGGCTGACGAACGCGTCCCCGCCCGCCGTGCGGACCAGGTCGACGACCGCGTCCACGTCTTCCTGCGTGGCTTCCGGAGCCATCACGACAACCAAGGGATCCTCCCGCACATGAGGTCCCGGCAAGGCGGGACCGGTCTCGGACACGCGCTGCCCCCGGCCGGAACGGAAATCCGTCCGCCGCTTTCCAAGAGCCCCGGACTTTCCGGAGGGAAACTTTCCGGAATCCGTTCGTGACTTGTCGGGGAATTGCGTCGGGCGACCACGGTAGGAGGTGCCCGGGCTTTTCCTCAATGAAGTCCGGCGTCCTTGTCCAACTGCGCAATGTCCCTTGCCGCTTCGCTGGGCTCTCCGGCCCACCGCGGGAAGGCGACTTCCACGGCGAGACCGCCTTCCGGGCGTGCGCGTGCGCTGATCACCGCCTCGTGGGCGAGGGCGATGGCGTGCACGATCGAAAGGCCGAGACCGGGGTGGCCGTCACCGGCCGTGCGGCCCGTCCGCTGGAAGGGTTCGAAGAGCCGGTCGACCCGCTCCGGCGCCACCCGGTCGCCCGTGTTGGTCACCGCGACGACGGCATGTCCGTGCCGGAAGCCGGTGGTGACCTCCACCCGCCCGCCGGGGGCGTTGTGGCCCACCGCGTTGTCCACGAGGTCGGACACCAGGCGCTGCACGAGCGCAGGGTCGCCCAGGGCGGGCGCGGGCCCGATAGCGGTGTCCACCCGCAGCCCGCGCCGCTCGATCTCCGGGCGCGAGACGTGCAGCGCCCACTCGGCGGCGCGTGCGAGGTCCAGCTCCTCGCGGTGGAGCAGGCCGCGGTGGCTGCCCGCGAGCGCCAGCAGTGACTCCAGGAGGCGTGCCTGCTGTTCGCTGATCACCAGCAGCCGCTCGGAGTTGGCCCGGAACGTTTCCGCGGTGGCGTCGCGGTCGATGAGCGTCTCCTCAAGGAGCGCGTGCCCCAGGGTGAGCGGGGTGCGCAGCTCGTGCGCGGCGTTGGCGACGAAGCGCCGGTGGGAGTCGAGGGCGGCCTCCAGGCGGCCGAGCAGCCGGTCCACGGTGTCGGCGAACTCCTTGAGCTCGTCGGCCGGTCCCTGGACGGCCAGCCGCTCGTGGAGGGTGTACGCGGAGATGCGCCGGATGGTGCCGGTCAGCGCGCGCAGCGGGCGCAGCGCACGGCGGGCGACCAGTCGGCCGAGGACGGCCGAGACCACCAGCATGGCGGCGAGTGCGACGCCCGACTGTACGAGCACCTGCCGCAGCTGGTCCGCGTGCTGACGGAGCGCCTGTTCCTGCAGCTGTCCGATGACGTCGCCGGTCCGGGCCGTGGTCTGCGCGCCGGGCAGTCCTGCGCCGGAGCGGCCGACGCCCGCGCCCGTTCCCGCCCCGTCGACGAGGACACGGTCCGCGGGGAACCGGGCGACGAGCAGATACGTGAGGGCGAGCAGGACCGCCCCTGAGGCGACGAACAGCGCGCCGTACAGCAGCGTGAGGCGGACGCCCGCGCGCCGCGAGGGCAGGTGCATGGGCCCCTCAAATCCGGTAGCCGCCCCGAGGAATGGTCTCGATGACGGGCGGGGTGCCGAGCTTCGGCCGCAGGCGGTTGATCGTCGCCTTGACCGTGGTGGTGAACGGGTCCGTCGCCTCGTCCCACACCCGCTCCAGGAGCTCCTCGGCCGATACGACACGGCCCTGGGCCGCGAGCAGGTACTCGAGGACCGAGAACTCCTTGGGCGTGAGCACCAGCCGCTCCCCGGCGCGCGAGACGACCCGCTGCGCCGGGTCGAGTCTCAGGTCGCCGCGTACGAGCACCGGGGGCAGCGCGGCCTGCGAGCGGCGGGCGAGTGCCCGGATGCGGGCCACCAGTTCGGCGTGGGCGAAGGGTTTGGGGAGGTAGTCGTCCGCGCTGAGGCGGAAGCCCGCCACGCGGTGGGCGATGGTGGCGGACGCGGTCAGCATCAACACCCGGGCGTGTACCGGCTTTTCGACCAGTCTTCGGCAGACCTCGTCGCCGGGCACGGCGGGCAGGTCCCGGTCGAGGACGAGCACGTCGTAGTCGACCACCGAGGTGCGTTCGAGGGCGTCGGCGCCGTCGAGGACGACGTCGACCGCCATGCCCTCGCGGCGGAGCACCCGCGCCACCGACTGGGCGAGTTCGGCGTGCTCCTCGGCCACCAGGACCCTCATCGCGGCGCCCTCATGGCGGGCCGCTCGTCATTTCGCAGGAGCTGATCATGAAGTCCACGGTGCCCGAACGGCCGTCACGCACCGGTCACAGCCCGGCGGGAGTTCCTGTGTGCCGGTCACAGATCTTCGGACCGCGGTGTGACCGCCCGCCGCGTAGAAACGGAACCGCGCCACCGCAACGGCGGCCTGGGCCTCACCGAGGGGGAGACGGACACATGACAGATGTCCGGTCGCTAGCCCACGTGGAGCCGGTCACAGGCGTCGTGCGTCCCTGGTTCCTCGCCGCCCCCCGGTCCCGTGACCGGACCGATCTTGGCCGCGAGGTCCGCGCGCCGCTGGACGGCCAACTTCCGGTAGGCGCGCGTCAGATGCTGTTCCACGGTACTGATCGTGATGCAGAGCTTGTCGGCGATCTGGCGATTGGTGTGGCCACGGACGGCGAGCGTGGCCACACGCAGTTCGGCGTTGCTGAGTTCGTCGGGATGTCGGCGGTTCCCGGTCGGCCACGGCTGTTCGGCGGGGTGCGGGCTGCTCGTGTCGGCCGCGGACGGCGGCACGGGCATCCCGCACTCCCCCGCGAGCCGCTGCGCCTTGCGGGCCATGGCCCTGGCCCGGCCGAGCTTGCCGAGCTCGCGCTGCGTGCGGGCCGACTCGTCGAGGGCGCGGACCAGCTCGATGCGGTGTCCGCGGTCCCGCAGGATCTCGATGGCCTCGCCGAGCAGCGGCGGCCGGTGTGCGGCCTTCAGCGTCCCGGCGAGCACCCGCAGCGAGACGGCGCGTGCGCAGCCGTTGCCCCGCCCCGCCAGGGCCAGTTGCTCCTCGGCAAGGGCCCGGGCGCGCTCGCCGTCGCCCAGCGACAGATGGGCCTCGGCCGCGTCGGTGCGCCAGGGGACCAGCGCGGGCAGGTCGAATCGCCAGCGCCGCATGAGGTCTCCGCAGGTGAGGAAGTCGTCGAGCGCGGCGTAGGGACGCCCGGCGGCGAGGTAGTAGTGGCCTCGGGCCCGCAGGTAGAGCAGTCCGTCGGCCGTCTGGAAGGCGGAGTCCGGTACGGGGACGGCGAGTTGGGACGCCGCCTCGTCGAGCCGCCCCATGAGGGTGGCCGTGGACAGGGCGATGGCCACGGGCCCGGCGACGGCCACCCCCCACCCGTCCGCGGGCACGAGCGTGAGCGCCGAGCGTGCCAGCTTCCGCGCCGCGACGAGCGCGCCCGCCCTGAGCTCGATACGGGCCTTGGTCGCGGCCAGCAGCGCCTGCCACAGGGGCGCACGCCGTTCGCCCGCCTCGTTGAGCAGCGTCTCGCACCAGAAGGCCGACGCCTCCAGCCGGTCGGCGAGGAGCAGGGAGTTGAGCGCGACCAGGAGCGCCGTCACGGTGCCGTCGTCGAGACGGGTGCCCTGGAGGATCTGCTCGGCTCTGACGACCACGTCCTCGCCCGGCCCGTCGAGGAGGGCCCGCACCAGGGTCGCCGCCCGCTGGTGCGGGCTGCGGGCCATGGCCTCCGCGTGTTGTGGGGTCGTGTCGTGCGCCGTCGTGTGCTCCGGGGTCCCGCCGAGGGAGGCGAGGGCGGAGGCGGAGAGGCCCGGATAGGCGTATCCCAGCCACAGGCGCGGGCAGTCGTACCGGCAAGGCGTGCCGGTGCCGGACCGGCCGGGTGCCGCCGCGTCCTGCCGCTCGACCGCGCGGAGCACCTCCAGGGCCCGCTCCGGCCGCCCGAACCAGAGCAGGTGGCCGACGAGTTCGTCGGTGTGCCGGGTGCCGAGCCTGCCGTCCAGGGCGGCGGCCGTGAGCTCGGGCAGGTGCTGGGCGACTCCGGCCGGGTTGACGCGCCAGAGCGCCCGGGTGAGCGCGGCCCGTATCTCCAGGGACTGGCGTGCGTCGGTGCTGGTGTCGCGGGCGATGCGCAGACAGGTGTGGGCGAGCTCGACCTCGTCGTCGGCGAGGGCGCGCTCGGCCGCCTCGATCAGGGTGCGCCGTGCCCAGGGGGCGTCGACCGTCTCCGCCGCGATCAGATGCCGTACGACCACGGTCACGGCCGCGCCGTGCTCGTGCAGGACCCTGGCACAGCGGGCCTCGACGCGGGCGCGGTCGGCGGGCTCCAGGCTTCTGAGCACCGCGGCGCGCCCGGCCTCGTGGCGGAACCAGCCCGCGTCGAGGAGGCCCGCCTCGTTCAGCGCGCGCAGGCTGCGCAGCAGCGACTCCCGGCTGGCCCCGAGCACCTCCATGAGCTCGGCGAGCGACATGTCGGGGCCCGCGACCGCCAGGGCCCAGGCGGTGCGGCGGGTGGCGAGGTCGCTGCGGTACAGGCAGGTGGCGACGGCCCGCACGAAGGCCTCGCCCGGCACCGGACCTGCGGAGGAGACGGCCGCGGCGCCCGTGGCACGGTGGTCCTCGATCAGCGCCCGGGTCAGCAGGGGGCTCCCGCCGCCCATGTGGAGCAGTTCGGAGACGAGCTTGCGCGTCCGCCACCCCGGCTCACCGAATACGGAGATCATTTCTGCGACTCCGGACCGCTGGAGCGGGTCGAGCCTGATATTCCGGCAGCCGGGCAGCCGCAGTAAATCAACGCGCAATCGCGTATTGCCCGTCACGAAGTCGCTGTTCTCCCCCAGCACGACCAAAATGCGGCTCACGGCCAGGCGGCGCGACAGGTAGAGGAGGCATTCCAGGGAGTCTCCGTCGGCATGGTGCACATCGTCGATACTGAGCACCACTGGCCTTTCCCTGGATTTCTCGAGCAGCAGACCGCAGAGCTCGGGAATCTCGTTCATCGCCACGGCGGGCCGTTCTCCGGCCGCCCGCCGCGCGCGGGCCGTTCGCACGCTACGGTCCACGAGTTGCGCCGCGCGCCGTGCGTCCGCGCCCAGCAGACCGGCGCCGAGAAGCAGTTGCCCCATGACTCCGAGAGGCAGGTCATTCTCTGCGGCCGACGCCGTGGCCTGCAGATACAGTGCGCCCGCGACGGTGACGCACGAGCCGAAGGCACGCAGCAGCGCGGTCTTGCCACTGGCGACCGCGCCACTCACCAGAACGACGCCGCCATGCCCGCTCGCACACGAGTCGAGCATGTGTTCCATGATCGAAAGCTCTTCACCACGTTCCACCACGTTCATGAGCCGACTTCTCCCCCGCGGCTGACGGCTGATCCTCGGGCGGCCGTAAGACCCGCTGGATCAATTCATTGGACTTGACCGGCCACCCGACGGACGACTCTGCCATATTTGAAAATCAACTACCAGCGCCATTTGACTCAATGCCATGCCAATACCGTCGCGAATGCGCCACTTCCCAGCCAATCGGACGCGCCTGCTCCATATCATTCGGAAACTCTCGCGCATTTGCCTGATGACTGAACTCGGCGATATTTGAGAACCCGGTTGCGGGCCGGGCAAATGACATGAGGGGCGACAGGGGCGACAGCGACGAGAGGGCCGGGGAACGATTGGCGCGTTCCGCATGGCCCTCTCACCCACCGTCTGTCCGGTATGGCTCTACGAGGGCAGCACCGGCGAGGGGCAGCCGGGCGGGACCGGGGACGCGGGGTCCGGGGGCGTCGCCGTCCGCGGAGGGCAGTCGGTCGAGGATTCGCCGGGGTCCGCGTCCGGACTGGTGGGACTGCCCTGGATGTCGCCCTGCCCCGGACTCTGCTCCTGCTCCTGGTCGCCGGGGGTCGTCCCGTCCGGGCTGGTCTCGTCAGGGCTCGTCTCGTCGGGCTCGGTCTCGGTCTCGTCCGGGCTCGTGCCGTCCGGATCCGTGGGCGTCGGGCTGGACGGGGACGGCGACGTCGGGCTCGGCGACGTCGGAGAAGGGCTGGTGGGTGTGGGGGTGGGGGTCGGGGTGGGAGTCGGCGGCTTGGTCGCGCGGTCGTGGTGCGCCTTGCCGTCGCCGACCTTCCGCTCGATCCAGGTGTTGTTGACGATGTTCACGATGGTGATGTTGACGATCGGCTGCGGCGCCGGGGTCACCACGACGACCCGCGTCGGCTGATAGCCGTTCCACGGGCGGCCGTTGTGCCGGGGCGAGCCTTTGAAGGCGACCGGCGGCTTGAGCGGATTGCCGCACGCGCAGCGCACCCGCGGCAGGCCACGCTCGTCGACCAGGACGGCCGTACCCGTCTGCAGGACCGACTGGAAGCTCGTCGGCGATCCGCCGCGGAAGCCGTGGTTGGTGACGCGCGTGTCGGCCCGCAGCACGACGGGGGTCAGCCCTCGCAGGAAGCTCGGGACGGCGGCCGGGTCGATGTCCGACGCCTGCGCGAAGGCGCGGGCCTTCGCCGCGTCGGCGGTCAGGAAGCGCACCTGCTGGTCGACGTCACAGCTGCCGACGGAGTGCGTGCCCCCGTACAGCCCCGGTGTCCCGCCCGGGATGGAGCGGGTGCCCTGCGGCGTCGCCGACCCGGTGGGCGACGGCTGCGGCGAACGGGTGACGGGCGGCGGGGAGGAGTCGGTCTTCGCCGTGGAGTCGGTGAACGGATCGGGGCCCTGTGCGGCGACCGGTTGCATGAACAGCTCGCTGCCGCCGTCGGCCGTCTTCTTGTCGCCGTCCCCCGAACAGCCCGCCACCGCCAGGGCCGCGGATATCGCGAAGACGATCACGTGGTTCCTGGTGGGTGCGCGCACCTGTTCTCCCGCCGTTGCCGTGCCGTGTGGCCCCTGTCGCGAGGGGTGTTCCGCCATTGTCTGTAGGCCTTCCAGCAGACCCGCAACCCGGCCTGCATACGGAAAGGCCTGGTCGGCAGCACAATGGGCACGTGGAGTGGTTCACGGCGGATGCGTACTGGCTGAGTCGGCTGATCTTCCAGCGGGCCCTGGCGGCGCTCTATGTGGTGGCCTTCCTCGGGGCCGCCCTGCAGTTCCGGGCGCTCATCGGCGAGCGCGGCATGCTGCCGGTGCCGCGGTACGTCGCGCGGGTGCCGTTCCGGAACGCCCCCAGCCTGTTCCAGCTCCACTTCTCGGACCGGTTCTTCGCGCTCTGCTCCTGGACGGGGTGCGCGGTCGCGGTGGCGCTGCTCGCCGGGGCGGACGGCATGCTGCCGCTGTGGGGCGCGATGCTGCTGTGGCTGGTGCCCTGGGCGCTGTATCTCTCCATCGTGAACGTGGGGCAGACCTGGTACGGCTTCGGCTGGGAGTCGCTGCTCCTCGAAGTGGGCTTCCTCACGGTCTTCCTGGGCAATGACCGGGTCGCCCCGCCGGTCCTCGTGCTCTTCCTGCTGCGGTGGGTGCTCTTCCGCGTGGAGTTCGGCGCCGGGCTGATCAAGATGCGCGGCGACGCCTGCTGGCGCAAGCTCACCTGCCTGTACTTCCACCACGAGACGCAGCCGATGCCCGGACCACTGAGCTGGTTCTTCCACCACCTGCCGAAGCCGGTGCACCGGATGGAGGCCGCGGCCAACCACGTCACCCAACTCGTGGTGCCCTTCCTGCTGTTCACGCCCCGGCCGGTGGCGACGGGCGCGGCCTGCCTGATGATCGTGACGCAGTTGTGGCTGGTCCTGTCCGGCAACTTCTCCTGGCTGAACTGGCTCACCATCGTGCTCGCGGTGTCCGCCCTCGACCTCTCCTCCTGGCACACGGCACCCGACGTCGCGGGCACGCCCGTCTGGTACGAGGTGGTGGTCACCGCCGTCGCGGCGCCGCTCCTGGCCATGAGCTACCGGCCGGTGCGCAATCTCCTCTCCCGGCACCAGGTCATGAACCGCTCGTTCGATCCGTTGCACCTCGTCAACGCGTACGGGGCGTTCGGCAGCGTCGGCCGGGTGCGTCAGGAGATCGTCGTCGAGGGCACGGCGGACACCGTGCCGCGGGAGGAGTCCGACTGGCTGCCCTACGAGTTCAAGGGCAAGCCCGGTGACGTACACCGCTGGCCGCGCCAGTTCGCGCCCTATCACCTGCGGCTCGACTGGATGATGTGGTTCGCCGGGCTCTCCCCCGCGTACGCGCGCTCCTGGTTCGGCCCGCTGGTGGAGCGTCTCCTGGACGGCGACCGGGACACGCTGCGGCTGTTGCGGAGCTCGCCGTTCCCGCCCGGGGCGCCGCCCGCGTACATCCGCGCCCGGCTGTACCGCTACCGGTACACGACATGGCGCGAGCTGCGCGAGACGGGCGCCTGCTGGGAGCGCACGTACGTCCGTGAGTTCCTGGGACCGACACGGATCGCCCCACCGGCAGACTGAGAGGAACGCCCGCCACAAGGGGGCGGACGTTCTCTCAGAGGCCGTACACGCGCCGAGCCGTGCCGCCGAAGACCTCGCCGCGCTCGGCGGTGTCCAGGGATGTCGTCAGCAGCCGTGCCGCGTCGAGGACTTCGGTGTAGGCCGCCGCGAGGGTGCTGACGGGCCAGTCGGAGCCGTACATCAGCCGCCCGGGTCCGAAGGCCTCCAGGACCGTGTCCGCGTAGGGCCGCAGGTGGTCCACCGTCCACGTGGCGTGGTCGGCCTCGGTGACCATGCCGGAGAGCTTGCACACGGTGTTGGGACGGGCGGCGAGCGCGCGGAGCGCCGATGCCCAGGGTTCGAGGGCGCCGCGCACGATGGGCGGCTTGCCCAAGTGATCGAGTACGAAGGTGAGTTCCGGCATCTCCGCCGCCGCCTTGGCGCAGGCGGGCAGATGGTGCGGCAGGACGACGAGGTCGTAGGCGAGGGCCGCCGCGGCGAGGGCGGACAGGCCCCTGCGGACGTCCGGGCGCAGCAGCCACTCGGGGTCCGGCTCGCCCTGCACCTGGTGCCGGATGCCCACCAGGTGCTGTCCGCCGGGGAGGGCACGGAGCGCGGCCAGTGTCTCGGCCACGTCCGGGCGGGTGAGGTCCGTCCACCCGACGACCCCGGCGACGAGGTCGCTGTCCGCCGCGAGGGCCAGGAGCTCCGGGGTCTCCTCGGGGACGGTCACCGTCTGGACGGCGACCGTGGCGCCGACACCTGCCGCGCGGGCCTCGGGCGCGAGGTCGGCGAGGGAGAAGTTCCTGCGGATCGGGGCGAGCGCGTCGCCCGTGATCCAGTCCTGGTCGCGTACGGAGAGGTCCCACACGTGGTGGTGGGCGTCGACGAGGAGCGGCACGTTCCCGGGAGTGCCGGGCCCGGCGGCGCCGGTCGTGGCGGCACCGGGCTCGGCGGTCCCGGTCATGGCAGCTCCCACACGACGGGCAGACCCGCCTGCGAGCCCTCGGCGGAGTAGTCGTGGACGACGTCGAGGAGCTCGGCCATGCGGGCCTGCCAGGCGATGTTGACCGGCAGCTTCTCCAGCTCGGCGAGCATCCGGCCGTAGTCCTCGCACTCCAGGAGGTGGAAGAGGTCGGTCCCGCTGCGCCAGATGGTCCAGGACGAGGCGCCCGCGGCCCGGATCGCGGCGGTGAGCTCGGCGGGCACCTCGCGGTGCGCGGCGTCGTACGCGTCGATGCGGTCGGCGCGGACCTTGGTGTGCAGCGCGACTCTCACAGCCGGTCCCTTCCCCGTACGTCCCCCGGTATGTCTCCCCGCACGTCCTCCCGCGCCGGTCCGGGGACCGGCACCTCCGGCGGCAGCAGTCCGGCCTCCCTGGCCTCCTGCCAGAAGTCCGCGGGCACTTCGGCGGCGAACTGGGCGGCCGCGTCGGTGACCTGCTCCGGTGCGCGGATGCCGACCAGCACGCTGGCGACGGCCGGATGGCCGAAGGGGAAGGCCAGTGCGGCGGCCCGGAGCGTGGTGCCGTGCCGCTCGGCGAGCGTCCGCAGGGTGCGGGCGCGGGCCAGCAGGCCGGACGGCGCCTCGGTGTAGTCGAACCTGGCCCCCGGCTTGGGGTCCGCGAGCAGTCCGGAGTTGAAGACGCCGCCGATGACGATCGAGGCACCCCGCTCGCTCGCCGCGGGCAGCAGTTCGGTGAGGGCCTGGTGGTCGAGGAGCGTGTAGCGCCCGGCGCAGAGCACGGCGTCCACGTCCGTGTCGCGCACGAAGCGGGTGAGCATCTCCGCCTGGTTCATGCCCGCGCCTATCGCTCCGACGACGCCCTCGGAGCGCAGCTTCTCCAGGGCCGGGTAGCCCTCGCGGAAGGCCTCTTCGGCGTGGTTGTCAGGGTCGTGCAGGAAGACGACGTCGACGCGGTCGACGCCGAGGCGGGTGAGGCTGGACTCGATGGAGCGGCGCACGCCGTCCGCGCTGAAGTCCCAGACCCTGCGGTGCGTGCGCGGCACCGCGAAGCCGCCGTCGGCGAGGTCGTCGCCGGACACCTCGTCGGCCGGTTCCAGGATCCTGCCGACCTTCGTCGAGATGACGTACGAGGCGCGGTCCCGGCCCCGCAACGCCTCGCCCAGCCTGCGCTCGGACAGGCCGAGGCCGTAGTGCGGGGCCGTGTCGAAGTAGCGGATGCCCGCGTTCCAGGCGTGGTCGAGGGCGGTCGCCGCCGCCGCGTCGGTGATCGGCGAGTAGAGGTTGCCGATGCCGGCGGCGCCGAAGGACAGCTCGGTCACCTCGACGCCGCCGGGGCCGAGGGGGCGCCGTGCCAGGGCGCTCACTGGTTCACCGGCCGCAGCCGCAGGCCCTGCATGCCGCCGTCGACGGCGAGCGCGGTGCCGGTGGTGGCACCGGACAGCGGGCTCGCCAAGTAGGCGATGGCGCCCGCCACTTCGTCCGCCGTGACCAGGCGTCCGGTGGGCTGGCGGGCCTCAAGTGCGGTCCGCTCGGCGGCGGGGTCGGGGGCGGCGTCCAGGAGTCGGCCGACCCACGGGGTGTCGACGGTGCCGGGGTTGACGCAGTTGACGCGTACCCCTTCGCGCACGTGGTCGGCGGCCATCGCGAGGGTGAGGGAGAGCACCGCGCCCTTTGACGCCGAGTACAGGGCGCGCTGCGGGAGGCCCGCGGTCGCGGCTATGGAGCAGGTGTTGACGATCGCCGCGTCGGTGGAGAGGCGCAGGTGGGGCAGGGCGGCGCGGGTGGTGCGGACGATCCCGAGGACGTTGACGTCGAGGACGGTGTGCCAGTGGGCGTCGTCGTTGTCCTCGACGGTGCCCTGGGCACCGATGCCCGCGTTGTTGACCAGGACGTCGAGGCCGCCGAGGTCGGCGGCGGCCGCCGCGACGGCGTCCCGTACGGCCGTGTCGTCGGTGACGTCGGCGGCGTACGCGCGCAGGGGCTTGTCCACGCCGCTCGGGTCGAGGTCGAGGACGGCGACCTCGGCGCCGCGGGCGGCGAGGAGCTCGGCGGTGGCCCGGCCGATGCCGGAGGCCCCGCCTGTGACGAGGGCCTTGAGCCCCTGGAAGTCGGTCATGCGGCTGCTCCCTTGTCCCGTGACTTGTCCCGTGAGATGTGGTCCTGTGCGGGGTCGTCCGCGGCGCGGCCGCCCTGTGCGAGGTCCGCGGCCCAGAACGTGCCGTCCGGATAGCTGAACTCGGCGACGGATTCGGCCCGCATCGCCGCCGAGAAGCCCGGCGCGGTCGGGGCCGTGTAGTGGCCCGCGCGCATCACGACCGGGTCAGTGAAGTGTTCGTGGAGGTGGTCGACGTACTCGATGACGCGGTTCTCCGTGGTGCCCGCGAGGGCCACGTAGTCGAACATCGACAGGTGCTGCACGAGCTCGCACAGTCCGACGCCGCCCGCGTGCGGGCAGACGGGAACGCCGAACTTGGCGGCGAGCAGCAGGATCGCGAGGTTCTCGTTGACGCCGCCGACCCGTGCCGCGTCTATCTGCAGGATGTCGATGGCACCGGCCTGGAGGAGCTGTTTGAAGACGATGCGGTTCTGTACGTGTTCGCCGGTGGCGACCTTGATCGGGGAGACGGCCGTGCGGATCGCGGCGTGGCCGAGGACGTCGTCGGGGCTGGTGGGCTCCTCGACCCAGTAGGGGTCGAACTCGGCGAGCGCGCGCGTCCATTGGACGGCCTCGTCGACGTTCCAGCGCTGGTTGGCGTCGACGGCCATGCGGATGTCCGGGCCGATCGCCTCGCGGGCGGTGCGGCAGCGGCGGATGTCGTCGGCGAGGTCCGCGCCGACCTTCAGTTTGATCTGGGTGAAGCCGTCGGCGACGGCCTGCCGGGCGAGGCGGGTGAGCCGCTCGTCGCTGTAGCCGAGCCAGCCGGGCGAGGTGGTGTAGCCGGGGAAGCCGTACTCCAGGAGCCTGGCGGTGCGGTCCGCCGCGCCCGCGCGGCCGGCCCGGAGCAGGCCGAGGGCCTCCTCCGGGCCGAGGGTGTCGGCGATGTAGCGGAAGTCGACCTGCGAGACGAGCCACTCGGGTGTGGCGTCAGCGAGCAGCTGCCACAGGGGCTTGCGGGCGCGCTTGGCCGCGAGGTCCCAGACCGCGTTGACGACCGCGCCGATGGCCATGTGCATCACGCCCTTCTCCGGGCCGAGCCAGCGCAGCTGGCTGTCGCCGACGAGGGCGCGGTTGACGGTGCCGGGGTCGGCGCAGAGCTCGTCGACCGGGCGGCCGATGACGTGGTGGCGCAGCGACCGGATCGCGGCGACCTGGACGTCGTTGCCGCGGCCGATGGTGAAGGTGAACCCGTGCCCCTCCAGGCCGTCGTCGGCGTCGGTGCGCAGCACCACGTAGGCGGCGGAGTAGTCGGGGTCCGGGTTCATCGCGTCGGACCCGTCCAGCTCCCGCGAGGTGGGGAACCGTATGTCGTGGGTGTCTACCGCGGTGATGCGGGCGGGGGTCGGGGACACAGGAGGCCTTTCCGGAAAGGGGCGGGGAAAGCGGCGGACCGATGCGGGTCAGTCCTGTGCGCGGCCCGTGGTGACGCGGGCGATCATCAGGGCGACCAGGATGATTCCGCCGTAGATGGCCTGGATCCAGAAGGACGGCACCTGGGCGAGGGTGAGCAGGTTCTGTACGACGCCGAGGAGCAGGACGCCGGTGAGGGCACCGAACATGGTGCCCTTGCCGCCGTCGAGGCTGATGCCTCCGATGACCGCGGCGGCGAACACCGTGAAGATCATGTTCTGGCCCTGGTTGGCGTTGATGGCGCCGACGTACCCGGTCTGCATCAGTCCGCCGACCGCCGCGAGGGCCCCGGCGACGACGAACACGCCGAGCATGACCCGGTCGACGCGAATGCCCGCGGCGCGTGCGGCGTCCGGGTTGCCGCCGATCGCGTACAGGGCACGGCCCACGCGGTGGTACTTGAGGACGAAGCCGGTGAGGCCGAAGGCCGCCGCGGCGAGCCACACCGACATGGGGATGCTCAGGAAGGTGGTGGTGGCGAGGGTGTAGAAGGCGTCGGGCATGCCGAAGAGGGTCTTGCCCTCGGTGGCGCCGACGAGGAGGCCGCGCAACACGATCAGCATGGCGAGCGTCACGATGAACGCGTTGAGCTTGAGTTTCACGACGAGGACGCCGTTGAAGGCGCCGATGGCCGCGCCGACCAGCACGATGGCGAGGATGCCGACGGCGGCGGGCAGATCCGTGCCGAAACCGGCCTGGGCCGCGGGCAGGACCAGGAGTGCGCCGACGGCGGGCGCGATGCCGACGACCGACTCCAGGGAGAGGTCGAACTTGCCGGTGATGAGGACGAGCGACTCGGCGAGGACGACCATGGCGAGCGCGGCGGACGCGCCGAGGATGGAGATGAGGTTCCGCTCGGTCAGGAACGTGTCGTTGACCAGGGCGCCGAGCAGCATGAGCAGCAACAGGGCTGGGACGAGGGCGAGTTCGCGGGCGCGCCGCAGCAGCACGGTCTTCGCTGCCGCCTTGTCGCGGCCCGGGTGTACGGGGGTCGTGGTCGAGGCCGACGGGGCCTTCAAGTCAGCCATGGTCCATTCCTTCGATGGAGGCGATCAGCTCGTGATCGTGGAAGCCCGCCGCGTGCTCGGCGACGATCCGGCCGTGGAAGAGCACGAGCACGCGGTCGCAGCGGCGCAGGTCGTCCAGTTCGTCGGAGACGACGAGGACGGCGGTGCCGTCCTCGCGGGCGTTGTCCATGCGGGCGAGCAGGGATTCCTTGGACTTCACGTCGACGCCCGCGGTCGGGTTGATGAGGACGAGCAGGCGCGGGTCCGAGGCGAGGGCGCGGGCCATGACGACCTTCTGGGCGTTGCCGCCGGAGAGGTCGGAGACGGGCTGGTCGGGGCCCTCGGCGTGGATGTCGAGCCGCTCGATGAGGTCGTCGGCGAAGCGGCGCCTGGTGTCGGTGCCGATGAAGCCGTGGCGGCCGAGCCGGTCCAGGACGCTCATGGTGGCGTTGTCACCGATGGTCATGCCGAAGACCAGACCCTGGCCGTGCCGGTCGCGGGGCACGCAGCCGACCCCGGCGCGCAGGGCCGCGGTGACATCACCGAAGGGCAGGGGGCGGCCGTCAAGGAGGGCGGTTCCCGCGGTCGGGGTGTGCAGTCCGGCGAAGCTCTCCGCGAGGTTGATCTTGCCGCTGCCGCTGGATCCGGCGAGTCCGACGACCTCTCCCTTGCGCACGGTGAGGTCGATGCCGGTGTACGACTCGCTGGTGAGGCCCTGGACGTCGAGGAGTACGGGGGCGTCGGACGGTACCCCGGCGCGGGCCACGGCCTCCTCGGCGCTGGCCTGTTCGGCGATGACCTCGCCCGCCATGGCCTCCACCAGGGCGCCCTTGGGCAGTTCGGCGACGGGGGCGCTGGTGATCCAGCGGGCGTCGCGCAGCACGGTGACGGTCTGGCACACCTCGTACACCTCTTGGAGGTGGTGCGAGATGAACAGGAACGTGACGCCGGAGTCCTGGAGGGCGCGCATCCGCGTGAAGAGCCGCTCGATCTCGCGGTTGTCGAGCTGCGCGGTCGGCTCGTCCAGGACGATGAAGCGCGCCCCGAAGCTCAACGCCCGTGCGATCTCCACCATTTGGCGGTCCTCGACCTTGAGATCGGCGGTGCGCGCGTCGGGGTCGACGCGCACGGCCCAGGTGTCGAGGACCTCCGCGGCCTCGGACCGGAGCCTGCGCCAGCTGATGAAGCCGCCGCGGCCCGACGGCTGGCGGTTGATGAAGAGGTTCTCCGCGACGGTCAACTCGGGTACGACGGTGGGCTTCTGGTAGACGCAGGCCACCTTGCGGCGCCACGCGTCGCGATCGCTGAGCGGCGGCGCGGGCTCGCCGTCGAAGCGGACGGTGCCCGCGTCGGGGGCCTGGAGTCCGGTGAGGATCTGGACGAGGGTGGACTTGCCCGCGCCGTTGCGGCCGACGAGGGCGTGGGATTCACCGGGCAGGACGGTCAGGCGTCCGTCCCGCAGTGCGACGGTGGGTCCGTACCGCTTGACGATGCCGGACGCCTCGACGAGCGGGGTCGTGTCGGTCCGGTCGGTGGGGGGCTCGGTCGTCGTCATTTGGCCGTGTTGCCCCACAGCTTGGAGTCGTCGACGTTCCCCTTGGTGACCAGCGGGGCGGGCAGCTGGTCCTCGAGGATGCCGCTGGGCAGCTTGACGATGGTCGAGTCGTGGTCGGTCGGGCCGGGCTTGAACTTCTTCCCGTTCATCGCGGCCTTGATGTAGTACATGCCGTACTTGGCGTAGGCGTCGGCGGGCTGCGAGACGGTGGCGTCGATCTGGCCCTTGCGGATCGCGTCGAACTCCTGCGGGATGCCGTCGTTCGAGATGACGGTGATGTGGCCCTTCTCCCCCGCCTTCTTCAGCATTCCCTTGGACTTGAGGGTCTGCAGGGTGGGCGCGAGGTACACGCCACCGGCCTGCATATAGATCCCCTTGATGTCGGGGTTGGAGTTCAGCAGGGTATCCAGCTTGGCGGCGGCCGTGTCGGACTCCCACTTGGCGGGGATCTCCAGGACCTTCAGCTTCGGGTACTTCTTCTTCACGCAGTCGCGGAAGGCCTTGGACCGCTCGCGCCCGTTGACGGAGGCCAGATCGCCCATGATCTGCACGACCTTGCCGGTCCTGACCTGATCGCCGAGGTAGTCGCAGGCCTTCTCGCCGTACGCGACGTTGTTGGCCCTGACCACCATCGCGACCTTGCCCTTCTCGGGGGCGACGTCGACGGCGACCACGGGGACGCCCTTGCGCTCGGCCTGGTCGAGGCCCGCGGAGATCGCGGCGCTGTCGAGCGGCGCGACGACGAGGCCCTTCACGCCCTGGTTGAGCTGGTTGTTGATGTCGGTGATCTGCTGCGAAGGGTCACTGTTGGAGTTGACGGTCTTCATCGCGTCGACGTCCTCGGACTTCGCCATCTTCGGCACGTAGTCGTTGTACGACTGCCAGAACGGCGAGGTAAGCAGGGGCAGGACCACGCCGACCTTGCCCTCTCCGCCGCCTCCGGCGCCGGGCGACGCGGTGTCCTTCGTACTGCCGCACGCGGCGAGCACGAGGGACGCGCAGGCGGCCGCGGCCGCGGCACGCACCGCCCGCGAAGTCCCCGTCCTGCCGGGCCTGTTGCGCACTGTCCTGCCGACCATCTGACGGCTCCTCATCGAAGGGGGAACGAGGGGGGAAACCTGATGACGCGAATATTTATCAGACCACTTGCCGCCCACAACACCCCTCGTCGTCAACTTTTCGCGCTTTCAGGCCGTAGTGGTCGGACCACATCTCTGGCTAGACTGCGGCGCACTCGGCCAGTGGAGGAGCGTTACGTGGACCAGCCAGACCAGTCCGCCCCGCAGAAGGGCACCGTGACGCAGCGGGCCATCGAGCAGATCAAGGCGATGATCGGCGGGGGCAGCCTCGAACCGGGCCAACGCCTGCCCACCGAGCGGGACCTGGCGGCCCAGCTGGGCATCTCGCGCAGTTCCATGCGGGAGGCGATCCGCGCGCTGACGGTCCTCGGGGTCCTCGAAGCCCGCCACGGGTCCGGCATCTACGTCACCCAGCTGGAGGCGGGCGACCTCCTGGAGACCTTCGGAGTGGTGGCGGACCTGTCCCGCGGGCCGCGCCTGGTCGAGCTCCTTGAAGTGCGCAGGGTCCTTGAGTCCACGGCGACGGCTTTGGCGGCCGCGCGCATCACCGACACCCAACTGGCCGACGTGGAAAAGCACTTGGAGGCGATGAACGCCACCGACGATCCGGAGGAGATCCTCTCCCACGACCTGGCGTTCCACCGCGCGATCGCCTTCGCGGCGGGCAACGACACGATGGCCGCGATACTGGAGGGCCTCTCGTCCCGCACGTTCCGCGCCCGGGTGTGGCGCGGCTACCAGGAGGAGGGCGCCTTCGAACGCACCCGCCGCGAACACGCCCGCATCCACCGCGCCCTCGTGGCACGGGACCCGGAGGCGGCGCGCGCCGCGGCGGCGGCGCACGTGGGCGAGGTGGAGGAGTGGCTGCGGGGGCAGGTGGCCGAGGGGACGGAAAACCAGCGGCGCGATCAGGACGGCCCTGACACCATCCCGGGGTGATCACTGACCCGCACAGCACCCAGCACCACGCTCAGCACACCGAGCGCACCCACGCCCCCACCAGCGGCCCCGCCGACGCGGCCGTCCGCAACAACGCCGCCTGGTGCGACGCCGTCTGCCGCTCCCACGGCGTGCCCGGCGCCTTCGAAGGCGGCGTCTGGGCCAGTCCTCGGCGTACTCCCCCGCTGTATCCCGACGCCGTGACGCTCTCCCCCGACGCGACGCCCGACGCCGTGGTGTCCCGTATCGACCTCACCTCGCCCGGCGCCTCCGTCAAGGACAGCTTCGGGGCGCTCGACCTTTCCGCGGTCGGGTTCGAGGTGCTGTTCGAGGCGCAGTGGATCCACCGTCCCGCGCGTCCCGCGTCGGATGCCGGACAGGGGCCGGGCGGCTGGGGGCCCGTCGAGGGCGGTGACCGGCTCTCCGTATGGGAGGCCGCGTGGAGCGGGGAGGGGACGAGCGGCGGACTGTTCCGGGACGCCCTGCTCGACGACGGCGCGGTCTTTTTGGCGGACACGGCCGACGGGGCGATCACCGCGGGCGCCGTCGCCTACCCCGGCGCCTCCGTCGTCGGCGTCTCCAACCTGTTCGCCGCCGACGACGACCTGGACGGCGCGTGGCGCTCCTGCCTGGACGCCACCGACCGGCTCTGGCCTGGGGTGCCGGTCGTCGGGTACGAGCACGGCGACGACCTGGCGGCCGCCCTCCGCCAGGGGTTCGAGCCCGTCGGCCCGCTGCGCGTGTGGCTGCGGGCCGACGGGTGAGGGGAGGGGCGGTGTGAGGTGCGGGGCGGTGCGGGGCCTCAGCTCCGCGTGAACCTCAGCGTCACCAGCTCGAACGGCCGCAGCGTCACCGACACCGCGTCCCCTGCGAGCTCCGGCGCCGTCACCCCGTCGAGCGGGCGCTCCAGCAGGTCGGTCACCGCGACCGAACCCGCGGCGAACCCTGTGGTGAGCGTGGCCTTCGCCCGTCCGCCCCGCGACTCGTGGAAGCGGACGACGACATCGCCGCTGCCGTCGTCGGCGAGCTTGACGGCCGTGACGACGACGGCGTCCTCGTCGACCGTCACCAGCGGCGCCACATCGGAACCCCCGGTGATCCTGCGCTCGGGCAGGTTGATGCGGTAGCCCTCGCGCACCGCGTCGCCGATCCCCGCGCCCGGCACCAGGGCGTGCCGGAAGCGGTGGACGCCCTGGTCCGTCTCGGGGTCGGGGAAGCGCGGGGCGCGCAGCAGGGAGACGCGGACCGTCGTGGTCGTGCCGGAGTCCTCGGCGCGGACCGTGCGGGTCACGTCGTGGCCGTACGTCGAGTCGTTGACCAGCGCGACGCCCCAGCCCGGCTCCTCCATGTGCACGAAACGGTGGTTGCACGCCTCGAACTTGGCGGCCTCCCAGCTCGTGTTGGTGTGCGTGGCGCGGTAGAAGTGACCGAACTGGGTCTCCGAGGCGTACCGCTCCGCGTGGATGTCCAGCGGGAAGGCGAGCTTCAGGAACTTCTCCGTCTCGTGCCAGTCGACCTCGGTGTCGATGTCGAGGCGCTGGGCACCGGGCGCGAGCGTGAGCACCTGGGTGAGGCGCGAGTCACCGAAGGTGCGCACGACGCGGACCGACGCGCCGTCGACCGCCTCCACCCGGTCCGCCTCGACCAGGTCGGTGACGGTGTTGCGGTAGAACTCGTCGACGTCCCACGCGTCCCACATGTTCGGGAAGTCGGCGTGCACCTGGGGCAGGTTGGCCACCCCTCCGGGCGCGACGGTCTCCCGGTCGGCCACCAGGTCGTACGCGGAGACGACCAGGCCGCGCCCGTCGATCTCCACCCGCAGCAGACCGTTGTCGAGGACGTAGCCGCCGTCCGCGCGCGTGGCGATCGCCGAGGCGCCGTCGACCGCCGCGGCACGGGCACCGCCCGCGGGCACGCCGTCACGGGTGTGCGGCGTGGAGTTGAAGACCAGCGCGCCGGACCCCTCGCCCGCGAGGGCGCGCTGCGCCTTGTCGATGATGCCGTTCAGTTCCTGGGCGACGGCCGCATAGGTCGCGCGGGCCTCACGGTGCACCCAGGCGATGGACGAGCCGGGCAGGATGTCGTGGAACTGGTGGAGCAGCACCGTCTTCCAGACGCGGTCCAACTGCTCGTAGGGGTAGGCGAATTCGGGCGCGCGGACGGCGGCCGTGGCCGCCCACAGCTCCGCCTCGCGCAGCAGGTGCTCGCTGCGGCGGTTGCCCTGCTTGGTGCCCGCCTGGCTGGTGAGCGTGGCGCGGTGCAGCTCCAGGTAGAGCTCGCCGACCCAGACGGGGGCGTTGGGGTACTCGGCCTCGGCCTTCTCGAAGAAGGCGGCCGGGGTCTCCCACTGAACGGTCGCCGAACCCTCAAGGTCCCGCAGTCGCGCCGCCTTGGCGATCATCTCGCGGGTGGTGCCACCGCCTCCGTCGCCCCAGCCGGTGGGCGCGAGGGAGTGCCGGGCGACGCCCTTGTCCTTGAAGTTCTTCGCCGCGTGGGCGATCTCGCTGCCCTTCATCGAGCAGTTGTACGTGTCGACGGGCGGGAAGTGCGTGAAGATGCGGGTGCCGTCGATCCCTTCCCAGTTGAAGGTGTGGTGCGGGAAGCGGTTGGTCTGCGACCACGAGATCTTCTGTGTGAGCAGCCACTTGGACCCGGCCGCCTTGATGATCTGCGGGAGCCCGGCGGCGAAGCCGAAGGTGTCGGGCAGCCAGGCCTCGTCGTTCTCGACGCCGAACTCGTCGAGGAAGAACCGCTTGCCGTGCACGAACTGCCGGGCCATCGCCTCGGAGCCCGGCATGTTGGTGTCCGACTCGACCCACATGCCTCCGGTGGGCACGAACCGCCCGTTGGCGACGGCCTTCTTGACCTTCGCCCACACCTCGGGCCGGTGCTCCTTGATCCACGCCCACTGCTGCGCCTGGGACATGGCGAACACGAAGTCCGGCTCGTCCTCCAGGAGCGCGGTCATGTTGGAGGTGGTCCGCGCCACCTTGCGCACCGTCTCGCGCAGCGGCCACAGCCACGCCGAGTCGATGTGGGCGTGCCCGACGGCGCTGATGCGGTGCGCCGAGGGCTCGGCGGGGGTGGTGAGCACCCCTTCGAGCTGCGCCCGTGCCGCGGCGGCCGAGCCGTTCACGTCCTGGAGGTCGACGGCGTCGAGGGCACGGCCGACCGCGCGCACGACGTCGTAGCGCCGCCCTGAGTCCTGGGGCAGTTCCTGCATCAGTTCGCCGAGGACTTCGAGGTCGATGACGAGGTGCCACACCGTCTCGTCGAAGACGGCGAGGTCCATGCGCTCCAGCGTGTACTGGGGCTCGCTGCCCGCGGTCTCCTTGTCGCCGAGCTGCGTGGGCAGGAAGGGGTGGTAGTCGAGGATGACGGGGTTGGACGCGGCCTCGACGTGCAGCCGCACCTCCTCGCCGCCCTCGGCGGGCGCCGCGACGCGCACCCATTGGTTGCGCGGGTTGAGGCCCTTCACCGGGGTGCCGTCGGGGCGGTAGACGAGGCCCTCACACTGGAAGCCCGGCATGTTCTCGTCGAAGCCGAGGTCGAGGATGGCCTCGACGGTCTTTCCCGCCCACTCCTTCGGCACGGTCCCGGTCACCCGGAACCAGCTGGTCCCCCAGGGCGCCCCCCACTTCTCACCGGCCGCGGTCGGCGTCGGCTCCGCGGCGAGCCCTTCGGCCACCGGGACCGGCTCGCCCGGCGCGTTCCACACGGCCACGTCGAGCGGTACGGAAGCGGGGTACACGGCGGGCCTGATGCGCTCGTCGAGAACGCGCTTGAGGCGGGCTTCGACCAGGGTGCGGTCGTCATGCATGAGGGGTCTCCGATGTTCGGGAAGCCGGGGGAGATTTCAGCCCCTCCGGCGTTTGAGGAGCGGGGTCCGGGGCGGAGCCCCGTGCGAGACGGGCGGCGCCTACCCGACGTCCGCGGGCAGCAGCACGTCGCTGATGCCTCGCGCAGCGAGGTGCCCGGAGTCCGCCGCCCGTGAGGCGAGCACCACCGCGGGCCGCACTCCGTCAGCGACGAGGCGGGCGAACGCCTCGAAGACCGCGCCTCCGGGGGCGCACTCCGAGCGCCGGGACACCGCGTCGTCCACGACGAGCGCGGTCGTCCGGGGCGCGGGCGCGTACGTGCGGCCGCGCCACGACTCCGCGATCCGGGCGATCGCGGCCCCCGCGGGCTTGACCTTGCCGTCATTGGTCAGCAGACCGAGGCTGTACTCCAGCTCGGGGAAGTCGGCGAGGTCGCGCGAGACGTCGTGCGAGCACCACCACGTCACGCCCCACACGTCCTGGCAGTCGAGCGCCGACTCCACGGTGTCCTCGGTGAAGGCCGCGGCGTGCTCGGCGGGGATCAGCGGCGCGGGCGCGCCGACCTCCTGGAGCCAGACGGGGCGGTGCGGGTCGAGGGCCCAGGCCTTGGACAGCTCGATCATGTACGCCGCGTGGTGCCGCGTCGCCGCGCCGGTGCGGCCGTGGCGCTGGGCCGTGCCGTTGAACACCCAGGAGTGCACGGCGGTCACCGCGCCGAGCCTGGCGGCCTGCGCCGGGGTGAAGGGCTGGTCGTCCTGGTACCAGGCGGCGTCGTACTCGGCGTGCAGGTGCAGCTTGCCGGGCGCACCCTCCTCGCAGGCGGCGAGGACCGTGCGCAGCCAGCTCTCCGCCTGCTCCTGGGTGATGCGGTCGGGATCGGGGTGCGGGCCCGCCGAGAACTGGTTGATCTCGTTGCCGATGGTCATGCCGATGAAGTTCGGCCGGTCGGCGAGGGCGGCGGCGAGGGTGCGCAGGTAGTCGGCCTGCCCGGACACCACGTCGGGGTCGGTGAAGATGTTCCGCCGATGCCAGGTCTGCGTCCACGCGGGCAGGAAGTCGAAGCTGGAGAGGTGCCCCTGGAGACCGTCGACGTTGACGTCGAGTCCGCGTTCGGCGGCGGCGTCGGCGAGCTGGACCAGCTGGTCGACGGCGCGCGGGCGGATCAGGGTGCGGTTCGGCTGGAAGTACGGCCAGATCGGGAAGACCCGGATGTGGTCTAGGCCGAGCGAGGCGATGGCGTCGAGGTCGGCGCGTACGGCGTCGAGGTCGAAGTCGAGCCAGTGGTGGAACCACCCCTGGCCGGGCGTGTAGTTGGCGCCGAAGCGCGGCCGGGCCGAGGGCGGCCGGGAGGGGGTTGCGGAAGGCGATGCGGAAGGCAATGCGGATCCTGGTTCTGGAGAGTTCGGGGTGGTGCCGCTCAGCCCTTGACCGCGCCCTCGCCCACACCGCGGAAGAAGTACCGCTGCAGGCAGGCGAAGAGGATGATCAGCGGGAGCACGGCGATGACGGTGCCTGCGGCGACGAGGCGCTCGTCGTTGGCGAAGGTGCCGTGCAGGTAGTTCAGGCCGATGGTGAGCGTGAAGCGGTCCGGGTCGCTCAGCACGATGAGCGGCCACAGGAAGTCGTCCCAGGCCCCCATGAAGGCGAAGATCGCGACGACCGCCAGGGTGCCCTTGACGGCGGGCAGCGCGATGCGCAGGAACCGCTGCCAGACGTTGGCGCCGTCCACGAACGCGGCTTCCTCGATCTCGTAGGGCACGTTCAGGAAGGCGTTGCGCATCAGCAGGACGTTGAGCGCGGAGACGCAGCCGGGCAGCAGCACACCGATGAGGGTGTTGTTCAGACCGAGCTCACGCATGGTGGTGAACTGGGCGATGATGATGCCCTCGACGGGCACCAGCATGGCCAGGACGAAGACGATCGTGGCCGCCTTGCGGCCGCGGTAGCGCAGGCGCGCCAGGGCGTACCCGGCGAGCGCGGCGCCCACGCAGTTGGTCACCACGTTGGCGGCGGCCACCTTGAGCGAGTTGAGCGCGTAGTCCCAGACGGGGATGGTGTCGGAGACGCGCTCGAAGTTGTGCAGGGTCGGGTCGTCGGGCAGGAACTTCGGCGGCGAGCTGAAGATGTTCTCGTGCGGGCCCTTGAGCGCGGTGGACAACTGCCAGAGGAACGGGCCGATCATGAGCGCGAGGACCGCGATCAGGAGCACATAGCGCAGGACGATCTCCCATACGGGCATCCTGCGGCCGTTCTCGTCGGTGATCCGCCTGCGACGCGGCTTGCGGGCCTTGTCGGTGCGTGTCTCGTGGCGCGCACCGCCGTCGATGGTGGTCACGCGTCCTCCTTCCGGTCCGCCCGCAGGACGAGCAGCATGAGCGCGACGGTGACGACGAAGACGACGACGGAGATGGCCGAGGCGTAGCCGACGCGCCCGGTCAGGCCGGTGCCGACGCGCTGGACGAGCATCACGAGCGTGGTGTCCTCGCCCGCGGGGCCGCCGGTGGGCCCCGCCATCAGATAGACCTCGGAGAACACCTTGAACGCGGCGACCGAGGAGAGGGCGGCGACGAGCACCATGGTGGAGCGCACGGCGGGGACGGTGACGCTGAAGAAGCGGCGCACGGCCCCCGCCCCGTCGACGGACGCGGCCTCGTGGAGCTCGCGGGGCACGTTGGCGAGCGCCGCGAGGTAAATGATCATGTAGTAGCCGAGGCCCTTCCAGACCGTGACCGCCATGGCGCTCAGCAGGAGGAGCCACTGGTCGCTGAGGAATCCGGCCTTACCGACCCCCACCGCCTCCAACAGGGCGTTGACCAGGCCCCGTTCGTCGAGCATCCACACCCAGATCAGGCCGACCACGACGATGGAGGCGACCACCGGCGTGTAGAAGGCGGAGCGGAAGAACGTGATGCCGGGGATGTGCTTCTGGACCAGCAGGGCGAGCAGCAGCGGCAGGATGACGAGCGCGGGCACGACCCCGAGGACGTACAGCGTGCTGTTGCGCAGGCCGATCCAGAACATCTCGTCGTGCCACAGCTCCTGGAAGTTGGCGAAGCCGACGTAGTCGCCCTCGATGAGGGTCCGTTTGTCGGTGAACGCGTTGTTCAGCGTGCTGAGGAACGGATAGAGGATGAACACGCCGACGATCACGAGGCCCGGCGCCGCGAACAGCCAGGGGCTGCTGGGCAGTTGGCGCCGGATGCCGCGGCGGGGGCCGCGCCCGTCGGGGCGCGGCTCCTTGCGTACGGCGTCCGCGGTGGCGACGTCGGTGGGGGCGGCCTGGGAGGCGGTGGGGCTCTTCATGGCGGTACCGGTTCCTGGTCTCAGCTCTGCTGCAGTAGCCGGTCGCAGTTCTTGACAGCGTTGTCAAGTGCTTCCTTGGGGCTCTCCTTGCCCTGCAGCGCCTTGGCGACGGAGTTGCGCAGCTCGACCTTCATCTGCTCGCTGAAGAGCACGGGGGTGTAGTTCACCGCGGTCTTGATGGACTTGGCGGCCGCCACGCGCACGCGCGTCTCGTCCTTGCCGTCCTGCTTGGTGAAGTACGGGTCGTCGAGGGAGCCCTCGGTGCTCGGGAAGATCGCGACCTTCTTGGCGAACTCCATCTGGCGCTGGGCGTCGGTGACGTAGTGCGCGAAGGCCACGGCGGCGGGCGTCTGCTTCGTCTTGGTGTTCACCATGACGCCCATGACGTACATGTTGTCCTTGCCGGTGCTGCTGATCTGCGGCGTGATGCCGATGTTCTTGTAGAGCCGCGGCGCGTCCTTCTTGAACTTCTCCAGGTCCAGCGCGCTGCCCGGGTTCATGGCGACGGCCTCGGTGAGGAACTTCTTGCCGGTGGACTCGGGCGTCGCGGTCAGCGCCTGCCCGTCCAGGGCCTTCGCGTCGTACAACTTCTTGTACTTGGTGAGGAGTTCGACACCCTTGGCGTCGTTGAAGGTGAAGCCGGTGCCTTCCTTGTTCATCAGCGGGACGCCGTAGCGCCCGAAGTCCTCGACGGTGGGGACGTTGGCGAGCGTGGCGACCTTGCCGTCGCTCTTGTCGGCCAGCTCCAGGGCGTCGTCGAAGAGCTTGTCGTACGTCGTCGGGGGCTTGTTCTCGTCGAGCCCCGCATCCTTGAACAGGCGCTTGTTGTAGAAGAGCGGCCCGGTGTTGAGATACCAGGGGAAGGCGAACGTCCCCTCCATGCCCGGTATCTGGTGGCTCTTCCAGGCTCCCGGGAGGTACTCCTTCTCGTACTTCCCCGCCGACTTGTCCAGGTCCAGGGCGAGGCCCGCCTTGGCGAGCGGGGCGACGAGGTCGGGCGAGACGTTGACGACGTCCGGCAGGGTGCCCGCGGCCGCGTCGGCGCTGATCTTGTCGGCGTAGCCCTCACCGGGCTGGTCGACCCACCTGACCTTAGTGCCCGGGTACTTCGCCTCGAAGCCGTCGACGACGCCCTCGAAGTACGACTTGAAGTTCGCCTTCAGGTTCCAGGTCTGGAAGGTGATCTCACCCTCGACCTTGCCCGACGCGTCGGTCGAACCTCCGCCGTCGTCTCCGTCACCACAGGCGCTCAACGGCAGCAGGACGGCGAGGACGGCGCCTGCGGCGACGGCTCTGCGGGGATTACGGGAGATACGCACGGTGAAACGGCTCCTTTGCTCGGCCCAGCGTGAGACGGCGGTGACTGCAACCGTCCGAGCCGGGCAATCCACGCCGAGGCAGACCCTGCATGGAACTGTGGCGCAAAGTCAATGGATTCGTGGAACATAAATCGAAGATCGGTCGATCATCCGGACAACCGAGCAGGTCAGAGAGGCATGTTGAAGGTCTTGCAGCAGAGGACTAATGCGCTTTAGAGTCTGAGCGCTCAAGCGCATTAGTATCCGGGAGCCAGGAAAGGGGCAACGGGTGCAAGGCAAGCGGTCACCGGCGCGCCGGCCGACCATGAAGGACATCGCGCGCCGCGCCGGGGTCTCCGAGAGCGCCGTCTCCTTCGCGCTCAACGACCGGCCCGGCGTCTCGGACATCACCCGTGACCGGGTGCGCAGGGTCGCCGAACAGTTGGGCTGGCGGCCCAGCACGGCGGCGCGCGCCCTGTCCGGCGAGGGTTCGGCGACGGTGGGCCTCGTGGTGGCGCGCCCGGCGGCGACCCTGGGCGTCGACTCGTTCTTCCTGCAGCTGATCTCCGGCGTCCAGGAGGTCCTGGCGGAGCGGCACCTGGGACTGCTGTTCCAGGTCGTGGAGGACGTCGACGCCGAGTGCGCGGTCTACCGCCGCTGGTGGGCGGAGCACCGGGTGGACGGCGTCCTGGTGGTGGACCCGCGCACGGACGACCCGCGGCCCGCGCTCCTCGACGAGCTGGGGCTGCCCGCGGTGGTGACGGGCGGCGTGCCCGACCCGGACGCGGGGCACCCCGGCCTGTCCACGGTGTGGGCGGACGACGCGGGCGCGATGGCCTCGGTCGTCGGCCATCTGCATGCGCTCGGGCACCGTCGCATCGTGCACATCGCGGGCCTGGAGGGGCTCGCGCACACCGAGCGCCGCATCCGCACGCTGCGCGTCGAGGCGGCGGGCCGCGGCCTGTCCGGGGTGCGTTCGGTGACGACGGACTACTCCGACGCCGAGGGCGCCGCCGCGACCCGGCGGGTCCTGGGGTCCGCCGAGCCCCCGACGGCGCTCGTGTACGACAACGACGTGATGGCCGTCGCCGGGGTCGCCGCCGCCACCTCCCTCGGCTTCACGGTCCCGGACGACGTCTCGGTCGTCGCCTGGGAGGACTCGGCGCTGTGCCGCTTGGTGCACCCGTGGCTGACGGCCCTGTCCCGGGACACGGTGTCCTTCGGCAGGACCGCGGCCCGCGAGCTCCTCGCCCTCCTCGACGACGGACCCGGGGCCACGGTTCAGGTGCCGCTGCCCCGGCTCATCGAACGCGAGAGCACGGGGCGGGCACGAGGGTGACCCGGTGTCACGCGGGCGGTCCGGGAGGCCACGGCAGCCCGGCGAGGATCGGCAGCAGCGATTCCTCCTCGTAGTCGAGGTGGGCCGTCAACTCCGTTGCCATGCGCGCGAGTTCGGCACGGAACCGTACGGGGTCCGCGCCCCCGGCAGCCGCCAGGAGCCCGGCGAGTTCGCCCTGGATGCGGGCCACCTTCCGGTGCTCCTCGGCGAGCCGGTCGAAGGTCTCGCGCAGCTCGGGGTGGTAGCCCGCCATGGTGGGGAAGAGATGTGCGTCCTCGCCGGTGTGATGGAACTCCAGGGCGTCGCAGAACGCCAGGCAGTGCTGCCGGATCTGCAGACCGAGACCCGGCGACGGCGGGGCGCCCGGCCCCCGGTGACCGGCGAGCGCGGCGAAGTACGCGTCGGCCTCGTCGCGCACGTGCCGCAGCTGGCCGCGCAGCCAGAGGTGGACCTGGATCATCTTGTCGGCGAAGTTGGTGGCCTCTTCGGGGATGTCGGCCTCGTGCGCGGGCCGTTCCAGGACGACGACCGGCAGGATCCGGCTCGTCCGCGCCTGGTACTCGCCGTATCCGGAGTCGGCGGCCACCACCCGCCCGAAGAGCCGGTCGCGCCGCTCCCCTTCGGCGGGGACTGCGACGGCCTCGAACGTCTCGGTGCCGAGCTCCACGCTCACCGTGGGGTGCGTAAGGACGTTGTGGTACCAGTCGGGGTGGCGCGGGCCGCCGAGGTCCGACCCGACGATCAGGAGCAGGCCGCCGTCGCGGACGTAACCGAGCGGGGTGGTGTGCTGCTTGCCGGACTTCGCGCCGGTGGTGGTGAGCAGGAGGAGGTCGCCGCCCTCGAAGGGGCCGCCGACCTTTCCGCCGGACGCTCGGAACTCGTCGATGACGGACTGGTTGAAGGGTGTGGGCATGACGGTGTCGCATCTCCGTACGGGGTGCGCGGGACCGCGTCGGCGGCATCGGCCGACGGCGTTCGTCGCGGTGGGAACGAGGGGAGTCGCGGGCCACGCAGAAGGCGTGACCGGCGGCGCGCGCAAGGCGCGCAAGTCAGGCGATGGCCTGGCGGTGAGAACTCATGACGTACTCATCGGCGTCGTCCCTGAGTGAAGGTGCTCGCCCGCTCGCCGACCTGCCCACTGCTCTTCGGTCGGCGCCACGCGGCACGAGCACCATTACAGTCACCCACTCCCCCGCATGTCAACGCGGTCCGGCTCACGCCTCCGAGCGGTAGAGGCCGAACTCCGCGATCCGCACCGTGCTCCGCGACCGCGTCACCCGCAGCCGCCACCGCCGCGCGGTCACCGGCGCGGCGAGCGTCAGGACACGGCTCGCCCCCACCGTGTCCACCTCGGTCACGGTCTCCCACCCGTCGCCGACGCGTGCCTCGACGACCGCGTGCTCCACCTGCTGGCCGTGCCGGATGTCCTCAGCGAGCCGGATCCGGTCGACCTCGTGCGCCCGCCCGAGGTCGACGGTGACCGTACCGGCCGCCCGGTCGTGCCGCGGGTGCCTGCCGTGCGCGAGGTCCGCGGGCAGCTCGCGCCGGACGCGCTCGCGGAACTCGCGCAGCCGCGCCACGTCCGCGTCCGGGAGCAGACCGCGCCGGTCCGGCGGAATGTTCAGCAGGAGCACGGAGTTGCGGCCGACCGAGCGGAACCAGATGTCCGTCAACTGCTCGACGGTCTTGGGCTGTTGGTCCTCGTGGTAGAACCATCCCGGCCTGATGGACACATCGCACTCGGCGGGCCACCACTGCAGGTACTGGGCGACGGAACGCGCCTCGGCGAGCGCCTCGCGGCTGCCCTGGTCGGGCGCGTCGTACTTGAGGGCGTAGTCGATGCTGCCGTTGCCGGAGTCCTTGACGGGGACGACGCTCCACTCGTTCTCGCGCGCGAGACCGCCTTCGTTCCCGACCCAGCGCACGTCGGGGCCGCGCACGGCCATGGTGGCGTCCGGGGCGAGCGCGCGGATCAGCGCGTACCAGCTGTCCCAGTCGTACGTCTCCACCTTCTCCGGCGGGATGCGGCCCTGGGCCCCGTCGAACCACACCTCGTCCACGGGGCCGTACTCGGTGAGTACTTCGTAGAGCTGGTTGAGCATGTGGGCGCCGTAGTCGGTGGCGTCGAGCGTGAAGGAGCGCGGCCGGGAGCCCGCCCGGTCGTCGCCGGGCACCAGGGTGGGGATGGTGCGCGACGAACGCTTGCTGCCGTTGGCGTAGACGCCGTCGAGGTACTGGTTCTCGTCGGCGGGCGAGATGTAGACGCCGACCTTGATGCCGTACCGCCGCAGCGACTTGGTGAACGACCGGAGCACATCGCCCTTGCCGCCCTGCCAACTGCTGCTCACGACGCTGTGCCGGGTGTAGCGCGAGGGGTAGAGCACGAAGCCGTCGTGGTGCTTGACGGTGAGGATGGCGAGCTTGAATCCTCCGTCGCGCAGGGCACGCGCCCATTGGTCGGTGTCGAGCGCGGAGGGCTGGAAGACGTCCGGGTCCTCGTCGCCGGTCCCCCACTCCAGGCCGGTGAAGGTGTTGACGCCGAAGTGCAGGAACGCGGTCTGCTCCAGCTGCTGCCAGGCGATCTGCCGTGCGGTGGGGCGGACCCTGGCCGCTTTGGCGACCAGCGTCGCGGGGGTGTCGGTGGGGCCGATGCGGATGCGGCGGGGCGGTTCTGCGTCACCTGGCCGTGCTCCACCGGGCCGAGGGGTGGCGGCCGCGGCGAGCGCGGTGCTCGACGCCCCGACGGACGTGGTGACGGCGGCGGCCATGAAGAGGCGTCTGCTGACGGTCATCGGGTGCCGATCTCCTTCGGGAGTCAGAGGGGGGAGCCGGTCAGTGTGCGGTCAACGTCCAGGTGGTGGGCGGCCGTTGGTCCGGGCCAGGAGCTGGAGCAGGGTCCTAGTGCCGTAGAACGCTCCGGCCTCGCGGGCGCCGGTGATCTCCAGTCGCTCGCCCGCCCGCAGGTCGTAGCCCTCGGCGCCGAGGGGTTTCCGGGTGCGGTCGACGTCGATCACGACGTCTCCGTCGCGCGCCGCACCGCGGGCCACGGGGACGCGTCCCTTGCCCGCGGCCTTCAGGTCGTCGGCGAGCGTGGCGGCGACCCGGCGCGACGCGGGATCGCGTGCGACGAGGCGGGTGCCGGGGCCGTAGTGGAAGCTTCCCTCGGCGGGGGTCCAGTCGGTGAGCGCGGGGACGGTCGTCGGGGGCGCCTCGGCACTCTCCTGAGCGGTGGCCGCCGGGAGGGGCGCCGCGAGCAGCAGGGCCGCCGCGACGGCGGCCGTTCCCGGGAGTCGGCGTCGGCGGGGCAGCCGTGGCCTCCGGGACGGCCGGGACTGCCGGGACTGCCGGGGCGCGAAGAGCGAACGCAGTTCGGTCATGAGGTCCGATGATTCAAGCGCCCCACAAGGGTGTCAATGCATCGTGCGCCCCGGGGACTTGGACATTTACGCTGCCCCTCGCCAGCATCCGGCACCGCGATTCGGCCGGAACCATCGGATGAATGACCCTCCGGACACACCTGTGCCCCCGGCCATGGAGGGCAGGGGGCACGTGGCGAAGCGGACCGGTGCGGTACCGGACCGGTGACGACTCAGTCGATACGGCTCAGTCGATACCGGGGAGGATGTGCGGCTCGGCGAGGTCGTCCTCGTAGCCGGCCAGACGGATGGGGGCCGCTTTGGCCCACGCCTCCAGATTGCGGAGCTTCTGGGGCCGTCCGGCCCCTTCGCCGCCGCGTTCCGCCGGTCGCTTTTCGTGCTTCGTCAGATCTGGTGTCACCGCGCACTCCTTTGTGTCGCGTAACGGAAGGACAAGGGCAGTTCGGTCGCGGTGGCGCCGTTCTCTGGCGGGACCGCGGCCGTGGTGCCGGCCTGTCCCCGGAGCGGCCGGGAGATGCTTGTGGATCTCCCGTGGCCGCCCGTTCGCACTACATTAACCAAATGAGCGCGCCCGCGCTCGATGGGGGCCTGAGTCGGAGTGGATTCCGGACAAAGGCGCCCTTGCGGCCTCCTGGGGCCGCGGGGGCCGGGGCTCCCCGAGCCCCGGACGGGACACACACCCGACGGCACCGCCGGGCGACGGGCACGCACGGGTGCATCTCGGCCACCACCTGTGACGACGCCGGATGTTGGGGCTGCGCGGCGGGCCCGGTCACGGCGGGCGCACGACCGGTCACGACTGGCGCAAAAGGGACAGCCGGTCCGGGTCGCGCGGTATGCGGCGACCCGGACCGGCTGTCCGAGGACTGAGACGGCGTCTCAGCCGTTTACCACTTGCCCGGCTCGTAGTCCTTGAGGAAGACGCCGTACACGTCCTCGCCCGCCTCGCCGCGCACGACCGGGTCGTAGACGCGGGCGGCGCCGTCGATCAGGTCGAGCGGGGCGTGGAAGCCCTCCTCGGCAAGACGCAGCTTGTCGTAGTGCGGGCGCTCGTCGGTGATCCAGCCGGTGTCCACCGAGGTCATCAGGATGCCGTCGGTCTGGAACATCTCCTGGGCGCTGGTGCGCGTGACCATGTTCATCGCGGCCTTCGCGGCGTTGGTGTTCGGGTGTCCCGCGCCCTTGTAGCCACGGCCGAAGACGCCCTCCATCGCCGAGACGTTGACGATGTGCGCCCGGCCGCTCGGCGCCTTCTTCGCGGCGTCGGCCATGGCCTGGCGCAGCGCGCTGATCAGGATGAACGGCGACGTGTAGTTGCACAGCTGGGTTTCGAGGAGCTCCACGGGGGAGATCTGCTCGATGGTCTGCACCCAGGTGTTGCTGTCGACGACGTCAGGGACGAGGCCGCCCGCGTCGATGGCGGTGCCGTCGAGGTGCCTGGCGACGCTGGCGTTGCCCGCGACGAGGGCGAGGTCGGCGACCTTCTGCGCGTCCAGACCGCTGGTGCCCAGGGGCAGCGCGGCGAGGCCGTCGACCGCGCCCGAGTTGAAGGCGCCGATGACGGAGTGGGCGGGCAGCTCCCCGGCGGGCAGCGGCGCACTCTCGCCCTCGACCAGCGCGGCGTAGGCGGAGGGCAGGCGGCGCACGGTCTGCGTCGCGTTGTTGATCAGGATGTCCAGCGGGCCCGCCGCGGTGAGCCGCTCGGCGAGGGCCACGGACTGGGCCGGGTCGCGCAGGTCGATGCCGACGACCTCCAGGCGGTGGATCCAGTCGGCCGAGTCGTCCATCGCCTTGAAGCGGCGGATGGCGTCCTTGGGGAACCGGGTCGTGATCGTCGTGTGGGCGCCGTCCCGGAGGAGGCGCAGCGCGATGTACATGCCGATCTTGGCGCGGCCGCCGGTGAGCAGCGCGCGCTTGCCGGTGAGGTCGGCGCGGGCGTCGCGCTTGCTCCGGTTCAGCCGGGCGCAGTCGGGACAGAGCTGGTGGTAGAAGTAGTCGACTTCCACGTACCGGGCCTTGCAGGTGTAGCAGGAGCGCGGGCGCTGGAGTATCCCCGCGATCCGGCCCTCCTCCGTCTGCGACGAGGGCAGCAGGCCCTCGGTCTCGTCGTCGATGCGCTGCGCGGAGCCGGTGGCGGTGGACTCGGTGACGGCCTTGTCGTGGGCGGTCTTGGCGGCGCGGCGCTCCTGGCGGCGGCGCTGCTTCACCGTCCGGTAGATCCCGGCCGTGGCCCGGCGCACGGCGATCGCGTCCGGGTGGTCGACGTCCAGCTTGTCGAGCTCGTCGAGCACGGCCAGGCAGACGGCGAGACGGTCCGGGTCGATGCCGGGGCCGTACGCCTCGTGCTCGACGGGCCCCTCCTGGCTTGCGTCTGTCACCGTCATCGCCGCTGTCCTCGTGTCCATCCGTGCCACGGCGCATCTGGTCGTCCGCGGAAGCTCCAAAAGGAGGAGTTTACGTAGCGGCGGGCCTGCTCACCAAACCCGTGTCCCGGGCGCACACCGCCACGAGGGCGTCGATCTCGTCCCGCAGGCTCTGCGCGAGGAGCGCCAGGTCGGGCACGGCCGCGGCGTCCGCGACCAGCCCGTAGTGCACCCGCCCCCGGTAGGTGGAAACGGCGACGGCGAGCGACTGCCCACGGGCGAGCGGCGCGAAGGGGTAGACCTCGGCGAGGCGGCAGCCGCCGAGCCGCAGTCCGATGCCGGGCAGCGGGACGCTGGTGACGAGGATGTCGAAGAGCAGCCGGGCGGCTTGCGCGACGACGGGGCCGCCGATCCGGTGGCCGAGCGACGGCACGTGCTCGGCGAGCAGCGCCACGGCTCCGGCGCCCCGCTCGGGGCCCGCGTCCTTGTTGCGGTCCATGGCGGCGCGCACGCTGCGCAGCCTTTCCAAGGGATCCTCGTGGCCGACGGGGAGCCGGACCAGATAGCCGGAGAGCCGGTTGCCCGGGGGCTGCGCGGTGCGGGGCCTGCGCCGGGAGACCGGGATCAGGGCGCGCGGCTCGACTCCCTCGCTGCAGTCGCCGCGCTCGTCGAGCCAGCGGCGCAGGGCGCCCGCGACCACGGCGATCAGTACGTCGTTGACGGTGCCGCCGACGGCTTTGCGCACCTGGTGCACGTCGTCCAAGTCGAGGACGACTCCGGCGGTGCGGCGGGTGCCGGTGGCGGCCGAGGCGAGCGCGGCGCAGGAGCGTACGCCCAGGGTCGCGCGCGCCACGGAGGTGCCGATGCCGAGGGCCTGACCGACCTCCGCGACGGTGCCCCGGACGCGCTCCGGAAGCTTGCGGGGATCCAGGACCGACCACGGGGAGGCCGCGGGGACCGGCGGGCGCTCGCGGGAGGCGGGCAGGTCGACGGGGTCGAGGAGGGCCGCGCCGAGCGTGAGTGCGCGCAGGCCGTCGGCGAGGGCGTGGTGGAACTTGAAGAGGACCGCGAAGGACGTGCCGTCGGCGCCCGGCAGCACGTGCGCCTCCCACGGCGGCCGGTCGCGCTCCACCGGACGCTGCATCAACTCCCCCGCCGTGGCGTGGAAGTCGGCGACGGGGGCCGTGAGCCGGATGTGTTCCAGCGGGTCGAAGGCGGGCATCGGTACGCGCGTCGCGCCGCCGACGGGCAGCAGGACGGAACGTATGCGCATGCGAAGTCCGGGCACGGCCGCCGCGCGGGCCGCGAGAAGCCCGGCGGCGCGGTCCGCCGCGTCGGGCCCGTCGGCCTCGAAGACACCGAGCGCCCCCAGATGCATGGGGTGTTCGGCGGTCTCGATGTTCCAGAAGGCCAGATCGAGAGGTACGAGCAGGTCAGAGCTCTGTGCAGACGATGAAGTCACGGACTCGCTCTCGCGTCGAGGACGATGCGGGGCTGACGGACGTGAGTCAATCGCTCCTGACGACTACGGTCAAGTACGATCTTGCTACGTAGAGTTAACGACAAATTAAGGCCGTAACTGCCCCTCGATGTCCGCTTCGGTCACGATTGGGCACGCCTTCAAATAACCTGCACAGCGAATGTGCACTCCGGTCACGCAATTCGGTCCCCGCGGCCCGTGAATTTCCATGCATTGACCACACGGATCACCCTTCGACGGGTAAGTGTCCGATTTGTTGGAAGGAGTCGCTCCGCATCCTGGATTCCCGTCTGTGAATCTTGTGAAGGAGCTGCCGCGACGCGGTGAACCTGCCTGCACGCAGCGGTGATACGGCGTCACAACCGCGCCGAACCGTCGCTCCGTCGATTGGATGTACGAGCTGCGAACGTGCTTTGATCCTGGCCGCCGCGGAATTCGAATCCCCAGATTCCGCGGAGCTGGAAACACCTATGCACCATTCATGAGAAGGGCAGTCTCACACCATGAACAACGTCCCCCAGGTCGAGACCCTCGAGATTTCCGACGCCGACCTCGACAACGTCTCCGGCGGCCTCGTTGCCGGTGTCGCGGGCAACGTCACCGACACCGTTGACTCCATCGCCCCGGTCTCGGGCGTCGTTGGCGGCGTCGTCGGCACGGTCGAGGGTGCCACCGGCCTCAACACCGGCGCCGTCACCGGCCTGGCCTCCGGCCTGACCGCCGGTCTCTGAGCCTTTTCGCTCATCGAGACGCCATGATTCGTGAGCCCCGGAACCTGAGGTTCCGGGGCTCTCGGACGCATCGGCGCAGCAGCCCCAGGCTCAGGCACAGTGCTCAGGCACAGTAAGGGAAGCGTTCCGTGCAGTTCCGCCAACAGGCCCTGTCCAAACTGCAGTCGCCCGAGGAACTCGACCTGCCGGTGCGCTACGCCCGCCCCCAGGGCCTGCTCGTCCTCGCAGTCACCCTCGTCGTCATGGCCGCCTCCGGTGTCTGGGCCGTCACCGGATCGCTCTCCTCGACGCTCCGCGCACCCGGCATCCTCACCCACGGCCAGGGCAGTTACGTCCTGCAGAGCCCCGTCACCGGTCAGGTGACCCGCGTCCTGGCCGAGGAGGGCAAGCGGCTCGCCGCGGGCGCCCCCGTGCTCAAGGTCCGTACGGAGCAGGGCGACAAGGTCGTGCGCGCGATCGCCGCGGGCCGGGTGACCGCGCTCGTCGCCAGGATCGGCACCGTCGTCACCACCGGCGCCGACGTGGCGACCCTGGAGCGCGTGGCGGGCAGCGACGACCCGCTCACGGCGATGCTCTACGTTCCCGCCGACAGCGCGGCCACCGTCCCCGTCGGCGCCTCGGTGGATCTCACCGTCCAGTCCGTGCCCACGGAGCAGTACGGGACGCTGCGCGGCCGGGTGAAGGCGATCGGCCGCGCCGCCCAGAGCCGACAGAAGATCACCGGCTTCCTCGGCGACGGCGAACTGGCGAAGCAGTTCACCAAGGACGGCCCGCCCGTGGCCGTCCTCGTACGGCTCGACCCGTCGTCCGCGACCAAGTCCGGCTACGCCTGGTCGACCGCCTCAGGCCCGCCCTTCGCGCTCGACTCCATGACCACGGCCACCGGCGCCTTCCACCTCGCCGAGCAGCGCCCGATCGATTGGCTGCTTCCGTGACCGCTCCCAGCCCCTCCCCAGCACACCAGCAGCAACTGCCGCCCCCCGGCGGCCGTCGCAGGCACCGCCCCGACGACCCGCCCCGCAACCGCCGCCGCGCGGCGCCCCGCCCCGCCTCCAAGGGCAGGCGGCCCAAGACCGTCCGCACTCCCACCGTCCTGCAGATGGAGGCCGTGGAGTGCGGCGCCGCCGCCCTCGCCATGGTGCTCGCCCACCACGGACGGCACGTCCCCCTGGAGGAGCTGCGCATCGCGTGCGGCGTCTCCCGCGACGGCTCACGGGCCAGCAACGTCCTCAAGGCGGCGCGCAGTTACGGTCTGACGGCCAAGGGCATGCAGATGGAACCGGCCGCGCTCGCCGAGGTGAAAGCGCCCGCGATCCTGTTCTGGGAGTTCAACCACTACGTCGTGTACGACGGCGCGGGACGGCGCCTCGGCCGCCGCGGCGTCTACATCAACGACCCGGACAAGGGCCGCCGCTTCGTGCCGTCCGAGGACTTCGACACCAGCTTCACCGGCGTCGTCCTGGTCCTCGAACCCGGCGCGGACTTCCGTCCCGGCGGCCGCAGGCCCGGCGTCATGAAGGCCCTGCCCGCGCGGCTGCGCGGCACCACGGGCACGATGCTCGCCGCGCTCCTCGCCAGCCTGCTGCTCGTCGCGGTCGGCGCGGCGCTGCCCGCGCTCAGCCGGACGTACATCGACCTGTTCCTGGTCGGCCATCAGACCTCGCTGCTCGGGGCGCTGTTCGCCTCGATGGGCGCGATGGTGGCGCTCACGGTGGTGCTGACCTGGCTGCAACAGGCGAATCTGCTGCGCGGCCGCATCATCTCCTCCACCCTCGGCAGCGCCCGCTTCCTGCGCCATCTGCTGCGCCTGCCCGTCACGTTCTACGCCCAGCGCTCCCCCGCCGACCTCGTGCAGCGCCTGGCGTCCAACGACGCGGTCGCCGAAACCCTGGCCCGCGACCTCACCGCCGCCGGGGTCGACGGCATCGTCGTGCTCCTCTACGCGGCGCTCCTTTGGACGTACGATCCGCAGCTCACCCTCGTCGGTGTCGGCATCGCCCTGTTGAACATCGTGGCGATGCGCGTCGTCATCCGGCTGCGCGCCACCGGCACCCAGAAGCTGCGCGCCGACAGCGCCAAGCTCACCAACACCTCGTACACCGGCCTGCAGCTGATCGAGACGATGAAGGCCACCGGCGGCGAGAACGGCTACTTCCGCCGCTGGGCGGGCCAGCACGCCACCACGCTGGAGGAGCAGCAGCGCCTCGGGGTGCCGAGCGCCTGGCTCGGTGTCGTCGCGCCGACGCTGGCGACCCTCAACAGCGCGCTGATCCTGTGGATCGGCGGTCTGCGCGCGGTCGAGGGGCATCTGTCGATCGGGCTGCTCGTCGCCTTCCAGGCCCTCGTCACCCGGTTCACCGCGCCGATCACCCGCCTCAACGGCGTCGCGGGCCGCATCCAGGACTTCGCCGCCGACGTCGCCCGCCTCAAGGACGTCGAGAACTTCCCCGTCGACACGCTCTACTCGCGCCCCGAACCCGCCGCAAGCACGCGCCGCCTCAAGGGGCACGTCACCCTCGACGACATCACCTTCGGCTACAGCCCCCTGGACAAGCCGCTCCTGACCGGCTTCTCGCTGTCGGTCGGGCCGGGCCAGCAGGTGGCGCTCGTCGGCGGTTCCGGCAGCGGCAAGTCGACGGTCTCCCGGCTGATATCGGGCCTCTACAGCCCGTGGGAGGGCACGATCCGCATCGACGGACAGCGTCTGGAGGACATCCCGCGCGGCGCGCTCTCCGCCTCCGTCTCCTTCGTCGACCAGGACGTCTTCCTCTTCGAGGGCACGGTCCGCGACAACGTCGCCCTGTGGGACCCCTCCATCCCCGACGACGCCGTGGTGGCCGCCCTTCAGGACGCGTGCCTGTACGAGGTGGTGGCCCGCAGGCCCGGGGGCATCCACGGCCGCGTGGAGCAGGACGGGCGCAACTTCTCCGGTGGGCAGCGCCAGCGCCTGGAGATCGCGCGGGCCCTGGTCCGCCGCCCGAGCATCCTCGTGCTCGACGAGGTCACCAGCGCCCTGGACGCCGAGACCGAGCAGGTCATCATCGACAACCTGCGCCGCCGCGGCTGCGCCTGCGTCGTCATCGCCCACCGCCTGAGCACCGTGCGCGACAGCGACGAGATCGTCGTGCTCGACCACGGCCAGATCGTGGAACGCGGCCGCCACGAACACCTCGTCACCGCCGGTGGGCCCTACGCCGACCTGGTCAAGGAGCACTGAGGTGACCTCCGTACCGGAACAGCACGCCTACCCGCACGACACGGCCGACCCGGTCGCCGCCGCCTTCAACGCGCTCGGCACCCCGGCCGACTGCACGGGACTGCGCAGCGTGCACCTGGAGGGCCCGCAGGTGCTGTGGCTCGTCGTGGCGGGCGCCCTCGACCTGTTCGCCGTCGACGCCGTGCAGCAGGGCCACTGGCACTACCTGGGCCGCCTCGAACCGGGCACGCTGCTCCTCGGGCCGGTCGAGGGTCCCCAGCACACCCTCGTCGGCCGCCCCCTCCAGGGCTGCGAGCTGCGCCGGATCCCGCTGCGCGAGCTGTATCGCCCGGACTACGGCGACACCTGGTCCTACGAGCAGCAGTACCCGAGTCAGTACGACACCCAGGACGCGGCCCTGAGCCTGCTGGAGCACGCCTTCGCGCTCGGCATCGGACGCGGCCACCGGGTCCTGTTCGAGGCGCCGCTCGACGGCCGCACCATGGGCGACGAGGTGGTGGCCGACGACGACATCCTCTGGATGCCGGTGGCGCCGGGCAGCGTGCAGTACGGCGCCGCCTACAGCGCGGAGGCCGCGGGCGATCTGCTCGTCGACGCCACGATGTGGCAGCGGATGGTCAACCAGCAGTACCGGCTCCTTTCCACGCTCGACCGGTGGATCGAGCGGCTGGAGCGGGCCCACGAGGACCGTACGGCCGCCGGTATCAAGGCGGGCGAGAGCGTCCGTGAGCAGGCCGACCGGACGCTGATCGCCTCCATCGGCCGCTCCGGGCGGCGCGGTGCGCGCCGTGCGGAGTCCGGCGGCGGTGCCGACGCGACGTACGCCGCCTGCCGACTGGTCGCGGGGGCGGCGGGCATCACGCTGTCCGGCGCCGCGGAGGGCGGTGCGGTGAGCGACCGGATCGATCCCGTGGAGCAGGTCGCGGTGGCCTCGCGGATCCGCACCCGCGCCGTCCGGCTCGACGGGCGGTGGTGGCGTGAGAACGCGGGCCCGCTCGTGGGGCACCGGGCGGCGAGCGGTGCGCCGGTCGCACTGCTGTGGCGGCGCGGTGGCTACGAGTCGGTGCACCCGACATCGGGGCGGCGCACCCGCGTCGACGCGGCCAACGCCGACGAGTTCGAACCGCAGGGCGTCATGTTCTACCGGCCGCTGCCCGAGCGGCCGTTGACGCCGTGGCGGCTGTTCCGCTTCAGCCTGCGCGGCACCGGCGGCGATGTGCGCAACCTCGCGCTCGCCGGTCTGGTGACCGTGGCGATCGGCGCGCTGGTGCCGATCGCGACGGGGCAGGTACTCGGGGTGTTCGTGCCGAACGCCGAGAAGAGCCTCATCGTCCAGGTGTCCCTGGCCGTCATGATCACCAGCATTGTCTCGGCGGCGTTCATGCTGCTCCAGAACCTCACCGTGCTGCGGATGGAGGGACGTATGGAGAGCACGCTGCAACCGGCGGTCTGGGACCGGCTGTTGCGGCTGCCGACGCGCTTCTTCGCCGCGCGCTCCACCGGCGAACTGGCGAGCGCGGCCATGGGTGTCAGCGCCATCCGCCGGATCCTGTCGGGGATCGGCCCCGTCGCGCTGCAGGCAGGCTCGGTCGGCGCGATGAACCTGGTCCTGCTGCTGTTCTACAGCGTCCCCCTCGCCCTGGCCGCGCTGGCGATGCTGGCCGTCATCGCCGCCGTGTTCCTCACCCTCGGCCTGTGGGAACTGCGCTGGCAGCGGCGCCTGGTGGAGCTCGGCAACAAGCTCAACAACCAGGCGTTCCAGACGCTGCGCGGGCTGCCCAAGCTCCGCGTGGCGGGCGCGGAGAGCTTCGCGTACGCGGCCTGGGCGGGCGAGTTCGCGCGCAGCAGGGAGCTGCAGCAGCGGGCAGGCCGCATCAAGAACGTCACCACGGTCCTGAACGCCGTCTATCTGCCGCTCTGCACGCTCGTCATGTTCGTGCTCCTCGCGGGCCCGGCACGCGGGAGCCTGACCGCGGGTGAGTTCCTCACCTTCAGCACCGCCGTGACGATGCTCCTGACGTCCGTCACCCAGCTCACCGGCGCGCTGATCTCCGCTGCCTCGGTGCTCCCGATGTTCGAGCAGATCAAACCGGTGCTCGACGAGGCTCCGGAAGTGCGCTCCGGCAGCACGCAGCCGGGCGAGCTGCAGGGCGGGATCGAGGCGCGCGGCCTGTCCTTCCGCTACACCGACGACGGCCCGCTGGTCCTCGACGACGTGTCGCTGGCGATCAGGCCCGGCGAGTTCGTGGCCGTCGTCGGCCCCAGCGGCTGCGGCAAGTCGACGCTGCTGCGGCTCCTGATCGGCTTCGACGAGCCGGTCTCGGGCAGCGTGCTCTACGACGGACAGGACCTGTCGGCCCTGGACCAGTCGGCGGTGCGCCGCCAGTGCGGTGTCGTCCTGCAGAACGCCCAGCCGCTCACCGGGTCGATCCTCGACTGCATCTGCGGTGCCGAGTCGTTCACGCAGGAGGAGGCGTGGGAGGCCGCCGCGATGGCAGGGCTCGCCGAGGACATCAAGCGCATGCCGATGGGCCTGCACACGATGCTCTCCGGCGGCGGGGCGGTCTCCGGCGGCCAGCGTCAGCGCCTGATGATCGCCCAGGCCCTGATCCGCCGTCCGCGTGTCCTCTTCTTCGACGAGGCGACGAGCGCCCTGGACAACGAGACGCAGCGCACGGTCATCGACAGCACCCGTGCCCTCAACGCCACCCGCATCGTGATCGCCCACCGCCTCTCCACCGTCATGGACGCCGACCGGGTCGTCGTCATGGCGGAGGGCCGCGTCGTGCAGCAGGGCCCGCCCGCACAGCTGTTGGCCGATACGGGCGGGCGACTGCACGAACTGGTGCGGCGGCAGATGCGGTGAGGCCCGCTGTTCCGAGGAGTGGAGCGGGCCGCTATTCGGGGCGGTCCGCTATTCGGTGCGGGCCTCGGCCGCGGCGCGGGCCGCGTGCGGAAGCGCGTCGAGGATCCTGGTCACCGCGCGGTCGTCGTGGGCGGCCGTGACGAACCACGCCTCGTACACGCTCGGCGGCAGGGCGACGCCGCGGTCGAGCATGGCGTGGAAGAACGGCGGGAACCGGAAGGTCTCCTGCGCCTGTACGGCCTCGTAGTCCCGGGCCGGTTCCGGCGCGAACAGGACGGAGAACAGGTTGCCTGCGGACTGGACGGTGTGGGCGACACCGGCTTCCGTGAGCGCCTCGGACACCGCCGCCCGCAGCGTGCCGCTGACCCGGTCGAGTCGGGCGTAGGTCTCATGGTCCGCGAGCTGGAGCGTGGTGAGCCCGGCCGCGACGGCCAGGGGGTTACCTGACAGGGTGCCTGCCTGGTAGACGGGCCCGTTCGGAGCGAGGTGCTCCAGGACGTCGCTTCTGCCGCCGACCGCGGCCACGGGCATGCCGCCGCCGATGACCTTGCCGAAGGTGACCAGGTCGACGTCGTAGGGCGGTTCGGCGGAGCGCATCTTCTCCAGGCCCCAGTAGCCGTCCGGCGCGACCCGGAACCCGGTGAGGACTTCGTCGAGGATCAGCAGGGCGCCGTGCTCGTGGGCGATGGAGGCGAGGGCCTCGTTGAATCCGGGATCGGGCGGGACCACCCCCATGTTCGCGGCCGCCGCCTCGACGATGACGGCCGCGATGCGCCCCGGGTGGGCCGCGAAGGCGGCGCGCACCGCGTCGGGGTCGTTGTAGGGCAGGACCAGGGTCTGCTCGGCGATCGGCTCGGGGACACCGGCCGACGCGGGCAGGCCGAAGGTGGCCACGCCGGAGCCCGCGGCCGCGAGGAGGCCGTCGGAGTGCCCGTGGTAGTGACCGGCGAACTTCACCAGGAGCGGCCTGCCAGTGAAGCCGCGTGCCAGGCGGATCGCGGTCATGGTCGCCTCGGTGCCGGTGGACACGAGCCGCAGTTCGTCGATGAGGCCGCCGGTCGCACGGGTGCCGCCGAGCCGTCGGACGACCAGCTCGGCGAGCTCGGTCTCGGCCGGGGTCGTGGCGCCGAAGGACAGCCCGCGGGCCGCGGCGTCCTGCACCGCGGAGACGACCTCCGGGTGGGCGTGACCGAGGATCGCCGGCCCCCAGGAGGCGACGAGGTCGACGTACTCACGCCCCTCGACGTCGGTGACGTACGGACCGGAGGCGGAGACGAGGAAGCGGGGCGCGCCGCCGACCGAGCCGAACGCCCGCACCGGTGAGTTGACGCCGCCGGAGATGACCTTCTGGGCCCGGGTGAACTCGGACTCGTTGCTCGTCCCGCCGGTCGGAGCGGGCGAAGCGTGGGAACTGGTTGGAGCAGCCATGCAGTCAGTCTAGGGCGGTGCCCGATCTCGTCGCGCGCAGCGGCGCGCCGCCAAGTTCCTTGCTGAGCAGGCCAGTTCGGGCAACGCGCGAGTGGAGCACGGGTGGAGTGGCGGTGGAACTCGGGTGGAGCATCAACAGCCCCAGTCGTCACTTTCGGACAGGTTGCCGAGCCCGCTCCCCCGCCTGGTGGCCCCGCGTCTGGAGAACCGGCGTCGCTGGTGGGGAGCTTGACCGCGACCCCGCGGAACGGCTCCCCGAGGGCCCGCGCTGACTTGAATCGCCGGGTCCCGTGGACACTACACCGACCTCTCGTTACGGTCGGTCGAATGCTGACAGCGAGGCTGCACGGAATCGGGGACCTGCGCGTCGAGGACGAGCCCGCGCCGGAGGCCGGGGCGGGCGAGGTCCTGGTGCGGGTGACCGCGATCGGGATCTGCGGATCGGACCTGCACTGGTACGAGGACGGCGCGATCGGCGACGCGAAGCTGAGCCGACCGCTCGTGCCCGGGCACGAGGGCGCCGGGGAGATCCTGACCGGGCCGCGGCGCGGGGAGCGGGTCGCGATCGACCCGGCGTTCCCGTGCGAGGCGTGCCGGGCATGCCGGGAAGGCCGCCAGAACCTCTGCTACAACATCGTGTTCTCCGGGCACGGGGTGACGGACGGAATGATGCGCGAGGTCATGCCGTGGCCCGCGCACCGGCTGCACCCGCTGCCCGACACGGTGTCCGACGCGGGCGGCGCGATGCTGGAACCCCTGGGCGTCGCGCTGTGGTCGATGGACCTGGGGCAGGTGCCGTTCGGTGGCACGGCGGCGGTGGTGGGCTGCGGGCCGCTCGGTCTGCTGCTGATCCAGCTCCTGCGGGCCGCCGGGGTGTCCCGCCTGATCGCGGTCGAACCGCTCGCGCACCGGCGCGAGGCCGCGGCCAAGTGGGGCGCCGACGAAGTCCTGGACCCGACGCCCGGCTCCGAGGTGGCGGGCTCCGGGGCGGCCGACGGCGACACCTCCCTCCCTGACTTCTCCGCGTACGGCGTCGACGTCGCCTTCGAGATGGCGGGGAACGACGACGCGGTCCACATCGCCATGGAGTGCGCACGGCCGGGCGGACGCGTGGTGCTCGGCGGCATACCGGGCTCGGACACGACGACGTTCCGTGCCTCGCTCGCGCGCGGCAAGGAGCTGACCGTCGCCATGGTGCGCCGGATGGGCGAGGTCTACCCGCGCGTCATCGATCTGGCCGCGCGCGGTGTGGTGGCGCTCGACCCCCTGGTCTCGTCCCAGGTACCGCTGGCCGACGCATCCGCCGCGTTCGCCGATGCGCAGCGCCGCTCCGGCCACAAAGTCGTCATCACGCCTTCTGCATACGCTTGTTGCGCGCCGAATCGCGGCATGACGCATCGCAATACGCGGCAGGCCGCACGGCGTGGCGATGCGCGCGGCGACGGGGCGGACAGAGGGCGGAATCGAGGACGCCGGAAGCGGCACGATCCATAACGCTGCTATTCTCGCCGCTTCCGCCCATGAGAGTCCCACGGCGTCCATGCCGCCGCCGAGTTCGGAGTTCCGGCAGTGCTTTTCGACGTCACCCGCAGCGAGCTCACCGGCATCTTCGGCGAGGACGGGCTCACCACTCTGCCCACCACCGCTTTCCCGCCCTCCGCGGCGGACACCGAGGGCGCCCGCCTCCTGCAGACCGTCGGCGTCCCCACCGGGACCTTCCACCTGCGCGAACCCGACGAGGACTCCGGCCTGCTGCCCCTCGTCCAGGACGTCGTCGACGCCGAGGACGCCGAGGACTTCGAGGACGCCCCGCAGGACGCGGGCCAATGGCCCGTCTTCGGCTGGCTGCTCAACGCCCACCTCGCCCTCGACCCCGGTTCCGGCAAGGTGTACGCCTTCGACCCCGACGAGCAGACGGTGCAGGAACTCCACACGGACCTCTCCTCCTTCGTCCAGGTCGCCGTCCGGTTCCAGCGCCTCCTCGAAGAGTTCACCTTCAACAGCGACGACGAGGAAGCCGACTTCGAGCGCCTGAACTGCGAGGTCGAGCGCATCCGTCAGGAGACGAGCAGCATTGACCCGCTGCCCTTTCAGGACGACTCCGGGGAAGACGACACCGTCTGGTCGGTGTTCGGCGAGGAGATCGCCATGGGCCAGCACTTCACAGGCGACCGCTTTCGGACTGCCTGAAGACTTAGGGCCAATGACCTAGTCCCAAGGGGTCCATTCAGGTCACACCCATCCTTCTCCAACTGGCTTGTTCCGGCCCAGTGATGGCACCTCTCTAAAGGGACGCCAATCCCGCCCAAGAGCCGGGTTGACCCTCCGCAGCGCGTGTCCCTAGCCTAAAAATGGCCACGCCACGTATGGCTACGGCACATACATAGTCGACAGCCCTTTTGGGGGTTGACTCCGGTAGGAGGTGACGATGTCCGATTTAGCGGCACGCGGTATTGCGAAGGAACCGATCGCGATCATCGGGATGGCATGCCGGTACCCCGGCGGCATTACGACCCCCGACGAACTGTGGGAATTCCTGACGGCGGATTCCGAGGCCATTTCTGATTTTCCCGCCGACCGGGGATGGGACGTCGACCGCCTCCGTTCGGATCCCGCGCGGGCCGGTGCGAGTTCGGTGGACCGCGGTGGATTCCTGGATGCCGCGGAGTTCGACGCCTCGTTCTTCAGCATCTCGCCGCGGGAGGCAGTCGCCATGCACCCCGAGCAGCGCATCCTGCTCGAGGTGTCGTGGGAGGCCTGTGAACGCGCGATGCTGGATCCCCTGTCGGTGAGCGGGACGAACATGGGCGTGTTCGCGGCGCGGCTCTCGACCGAGTACGGGCCGCCGATGCACCTGGCGCCGGAAGCGTCCTCCGGGCTGATGCTCACCGGGAACATCCCGAGTGCGATCAGCGGCCGGATCGCCTACACGCTGGGCGTCGTCGGTCCTGCGATCACGATCGACACCGCCTCGTCAGGTTCGCTGGTCGCGATCCACCTCGCGGTGCAGGCGCTCAGGGCCGGGGAGTGCGACCAGGCACTGGCGGGCGGCGTCTCGGTCATGCCCACGCCGGGGTTCTTCACCGAGTTCACCAAGCAGCAGGGGCTCGCGCCGGACGGCCGGCCCAAGCCCTTCTCCACCGACGCGGACGGCACCGTCTGGTCCGAGGGGGCGGGCATGGTCATGCTCACCCGGCTGTCGGATGCCCGGGCGAACGGCCATCGCGTCCTCGCGGTGATCCGCGGCTCCGCGGTCAACTCCGACGGCGCGACCGAGGGCCTGGTCGTACCGAGCGCCCCGGCCCAGGAACGGCTGATCGTCCGGTCGCTCGCCAACGCCGGTCTCTCGCCCACCGACGTGGACGCCGTGGAGGCACACGGGTCGGGGACCAGGGCCGGTGACCGGGCGGAAGCGGGCGCCCTGATCGCGACGTACGGGGTCGGCCGCCCGGCGGAGCGGCCGTTGCTGGTGGGGAGCGCGAAGTCGAACATCGGTCACTCGCAGGCCGCGGCGGGCGTGGCCGGAGTGATCAAGACCGTGCAGGCGCTGCGGCACGGGTTACTCCCGGGCCTGGTGCACTTCTCTTCGCCCACGCGCCACGTGGACTGGGAAGGGGGCGGGGTCACACCGCTGGCCAAGACCGTGGAGTGGCCTCGGCAGGACCGCCCGCGACGCTGCGGGGTCTCCTCCTTCGGCGTCGCCGGTACCAACGCGCACCTCATCCTCGAAGAGGCGCCGCGCGAAGAGACAGAGGAGACAGAAGAGACAGAGGAGACGACCGAGGCCCGCGGCTCCGGCGGCTCGGCGGCGGCCGATGCCGCGCGGCCGACGCTGCTGCCGTGGGTGGTCTCCGCACGGAGCGAGGCGGGGCTGCGGGCGCAGGCGGCAAGGCTGCTCGACGTGGCCGGAACCGAGCGCCCCGAGGACGTCGGCCTCTCACTGGCGGTGACGCGCGCACGGTTCGACCACCGGGCCGTGGTGCTCGGTTCGGGGCGCGAGCCGTTGCTTTCCGGACTGGCGTCGTTGTCTCGCGGAGAGCCGTCCGCCCATGTGGTGCGGGGGACGGCCGCGTCGGACGCCCGGCCCGTGTTCGTCTTCCCGGGGCAGGGAGGCCAGTGGCCCGGCATGGCGTCGGCCCTCGCTAAGTCCTCCCCCGTGTTCGCGAAGTACCTCGCCACGTGCGGTGAGGCGCTGGGCCGTTACGTTCCCTGGTGCCTGTCGGACGTACTGGAAGAGGCGGAGGGAGCGCCGGGGCTCGACCGTGTCGATGTCGTGCAGCCGGTGCTGTGGGCCGTGATGGTGTCGCTCGCCCAGGTGTGGCGGGAGCACGGCGTCGAACCCGCCGCGGTCGTCGGCCACTCCCAGGGCGAGATCGCCGCCGCGTGCGTGGCCGGGGCGCTGTCCCTGGACGACGGGGCGCGCGTGGTGGCGCGGCGCAGCCAGCTGGTGGTGCCGCTGTCCGGCAGTGGAGCGATGCTCTCGCTGGGGCTCGGCGCCGCCGAGGCACGGAAGCGGACGGCCCGCTGGGGTACGCGTCTGTCAGTGGCGGCGGTGAACGGTCCGGGGTCCGTGGCGGTGAGCGGCGACCCCGAAGCGGTCGCGGAGCTGCAGGCGGAGTGTGAGGCCGACGGCATCCGTGCCCGCACCATCAACGCTGACTACGCGTCTCACAGCAGCCATGTCGACCCGATCAGGGACGAGCTGCTGGACGCGCTGGCCGACGTACGGCCGCAGGCGGGATCCGTGCCGATGATCTCGACCGTGACCGGAGAACCGATCGGCCACAAGGAACTCGACACCGACTACTGGTGGCGCAACCTGCGCCGGACCGTGGAGTTCGAAGCGGCCTCACGCCACCTGCTGACGGCCGGTCACCACCTCTTCATCGAGATCAGCCCGCACCCCGTCATGGCCTTCGGCCTGGAGAGCACCATCGAGGCCACCGGCGCGAACGCCGCGGTCATCGGCACCCTGCGCCGCGACGACGGCGGCCCCGACCGCATGACCACCAGCCTCGCCCAAGCCCACACCCACGGCGCCCCCGTCGACTGGAACACCCACTTCACCCCCGCCCGCCCCCGCCGCATCCCCCTGCCCACCTACCCCTTCCAACGCAGGCGCTACTGGCTCAGCGGGCCCGCCGCGTCCGTGCTCGGCGGCGATTCGGCCGACGTCGTCGCCACTGCCCCTGCCACTTCCACCGCGATCGCCGCCGCCCCGCGCGACGTGCAGGAGCTGCTTGCGGGCGAGATCGCCGCCGTACTCGGTCTGGAGGCGTCGAGCCAGGTCGAGTCGGGCCTGTCGTTCAAGGCGCTGGGCTTCGAGTCGATGACCGGCATGGAACTCCGCAACCGGCTGTGCGGCGTGACGGGGCTCCGGCTGCCGACCACCCTCATCTACGACTACCCGTCGCCACGCGAGCTCGTCGACCACCTGCTCACCAGGCTGAGCCCCGACAGCCCCGACAGCCCGAACGAAGCCGACCGCGCCGCCGCCCCCGTGCCCGCGGCCCGCGGCGAGCACGCCTTCGACGCCATGGACAGCGATGAGCTCGTGCGGCTGGCACTGGGCAAGAAGCGCCCGAGTGACGTCAGTTGACCGGCTGTCCGACCTACTGCCCGACCTGCTGTCCGACCGGCCAACGGCCGACCATTTCCGCGATCGCACATGCTTGAAGGAGTCACGTTGAACACGTCGGTTGACGAGTTGGTCGAGGCGCTGCGCGAGTCGTTGAAGGAGAACGAGCGGCTCCGGGCGACGTTCACCGAGCCGATCGCGATCATCGGGATGTCGTGCAGGTTCCCCGGCGACGTGATGTCACCGGCCGACCTGTGGGAACTCGTGGCGGCCGACGGCGACGCGATCGCGCCGTTCCCGTCCGACCGGGGCTGGGACACCGAAGGCCTCTACCACCCCGACGCGAACCACCCCGGAACGACGTATGTGCGCGAGGGCGGATTCCTGCGGGACGCCGCCTACTTCGACGCGGGGTTCTTCGGAATCACACCGCGCGAGGCCACCGCCATCAACCCGCAGCAGCGGCTGCTGCTCGAATGCGCCTGGGAATCCCTGGAGCGGGCCGGTATCGACCCGACCGCACTCGTCGGCAGCCGCACCGGTGTCTTCGCGGGCGTGATCTACCAGGACTACAGCGTCCCGCTGCAGTCCCCGCCGGACGACGCGGAGGGCTATCTGCTGACCGGTGAGCTCGGGAGCGTAGCCTCCGGCCGGATCGCGTACACGCTGGGTCTCCAAGGACCGGCGATCACGCTCGACACGGCGTGCTCCTCCTCGCTCGTCGCGCTGCACTCGGCGGCCGAATCGCTGCGCCGCGGCGAGTGCTCGCTCGCGCTGGCGGGCGGCGCGACGGTGATGTGCCACCCGCGTGTGATCACCGAGATGTCCCGGCAGGGCGCGCTGTCGCCCGACGGCCGCTCCAAGCCCTTCTCCGACAGCGCCGACGGGGCGGGATGGGGCGAGGGGGCGGGCATGCTCCTCCTGGAGCGGTTGTCCGACGCCCGGGCCAACGGCCACCAGGTCCTCGCCGTAGTCCGCGGCTCCGCGGTCAACTCCGACGGCGCGAGCAACGGCCTGACCGCGCCGAACGGGCCGTCGCAGCAACGGGTCATCCGCGACGCCCTGCGCGCCAGCGACCTGTCGCCCGCCGATGTGGACGCGGTGGAGGCGCACGGCACCGGCACGATGCTCGGGGACCCGATCGAGGCGGGCGCTCTGATAGCGACGTACGGCGAAGGCCGCCCGGCGGACCGGCCGTTGTGGGTCGGGAGCGTGAAGTCGAACATCGGTCACTCCCAGGCCGCGGCGGGCGTGGCCGGAGTGATCAAGACGGTGGAAGCGTTGCGACACGGGGTGCTCCCCGCGCTCGTGCACTTCTCGTCGCCCTCGCGCCATGTGGACTGGGAAGGCAGCGGAGTGGCGCCGCTGGCCAAGGCGGTGGACTGGCCGCGCGGCGACCGGCCGCGGCGCTGCGGTGTGTCCTCGTTCGGGGTGAGCGGGACCAACGCGCACGTGATCATCGAGGAGGCGCCGCCGGAGGAGGCAGCGGAGTCCCGTGGCTCCGACGACGCAGCGGCAGCCGGTGCCGCGCGGCCGACGCTCCTGCCGTGGGTGGTCTCGGCCCGTAGTGAAGCGGGGCTCCAGGCGCAAGCGGCGGGTCTGCTCCCGGTGGCGGAGACCGAGCGCCCAGAGGACATCGGCCATTCCCTGGCCGTGACACGCGCACGATTCGACCACCGGGCAGTGGTGTTGGGCGCCACACGTGAGCAACTGCGCGCAGGGCTGGCGTCGTTGGCGCGCGAGGAGACCTCGTCCGACGTGGTACGGGGAACCGCATGGACCGACGCCCGGCCGGTCTTCGTCTTCCCGGGACAGGGAGGCCAGTGGCCCGGCATGGCGACGGCCCTCGCGAAGTCCTCCCCCGTGTTCGCCGATCAGCTCGCCAAGTGCGGTGAGGCGCTGGGGCGTTACGTTCCCTGGTCCCTGTCCGACGTACTGGAAGGGGCCGAGGGAGCGCCGGGGCTCGACCGTGTGGATGTCGTGCAGCCAGTGCTGTGGGCCGTGATGGTGTCGCTGGCCGAGGTGTGGCGGGAGCACGGGGTCGAACCGGCCGCCGTGGTCGGCCACTCCCAGGGCGAGATCGCCGCGGCATGCGTGGCGGGGGCGCTGTCCCTGGACGACGGGGCCCGCGTGGTGGCGCTGCGCAGTCGGGCGTTGGTGCCGCTCCTGGGGCGCGGAGCGATGCTCTCGCTGGGGCTCGGCGCCGCCGAGGCACGGGAGCGGGCGGCCCGCTGGGGTACGCGTCTGTCGGTGGCCGCGGTGAACGGTCCGGGGTCCGTGGCGGTGAGCGGCGATCCCGAAGCGGTCGCGGAGCTGCGGGCCGAGTGCGAGGCCGACGGCATCCTCGCCCGCATCATCAACGTGGACTACGCCTCGCACAGCAACCACGTCGACCCGATCAAGGACGAGCTGCTGGAGGCGCTGTCCGACGTACGGCCGCAGGCGGGGTCGGTACCGATGGTCTCGGCGGTCACCGGAGAACTCGTCTCGCACGAGGAGCTCGACGCGGACTACTGGTGGCGCAACCTGCGCCGGACCGTGGAGTTCGAGGCCGCGTCGCGCAACCTGCTGACGGCCGGTCACCACCTCTTCATCGAGATCAGCCCGCACCCCGTCATGGCGTACGGGCTGGAGAGCACCATCGAGGCGACCGGCGCGAGCGCCGCGGTCATCGGCACCCTGCGCCGCGACGACGGCGGCCCCGACCGCATGACCACCAGCCTCGCCCAAGCCCACACCCACGGCGTGCCCGTCGACTGGGAACCCCACTTCGCCGCCGCCCGGCCGCACCGCGTCCCGCTGCCCACCTACCCCTTCCAGCGTCGGCGCTACTGGCTCGGCGAAACGCCGCGTGCCGGGCTGACCGACCTCTCCGCGGCCGGACTCGAACGTCCCGCCCACCCGCTCATCGGTGCCGGTGTGCAGCTCGCGGACACGGACGGGCACCTGTTCACCGCCCGTCTGTCGCTCGACAGCCATCCGTGGCTGGCGGACCACGCCGTCGGGGACGAGGTGGTCCTGCCGGGCACCGCCATCCTTGAACTCGCCCTGCGGGCAGGGGAACAGGTCGGTGCCGAATGGGTGGACGAGCTCGTCCTCGAAGCCCCGCTGGTGCTGCCCGACGACGACACCGCCCAGGTCCAGCTCACCGTCGGCTCCGTGGACGAGGAGGGCAGGCGCGGCCTCAGTGTGCACTCCCGTCAGGGAGGCATCGGCGAGTGGACCCGGCATGCGACCGGCGTGCTGTCCCCGTCGTGGGAGCCGCCGGGCGGCGGATTCGCCGAGTGGCCGCCGACCGGCGCCGAGCCGGTCGACGTGGACACCGTGTACGAGCTCGCCGACCGGGCCGGACTGGCGTACGGGCCCGGGTTCCGCGGTCTGCAGCGCCTGTGGCGGCGCGGCAACGAGTACTTCGCGGAAGCGCGCCTGTCTGCGCAGAGCACGGCGGACGCCGAGCAGTACGGGCTGCATCCGGCCCTAGCCGACTCGGTGCTGCACGGCTGCCTCGCCGCGCTGGCCGACAAGAACGTGCTCAAGAACGAGGCCGTCCTGCCGTTCACCTGGACAGGAGCAGGGCTCTACACGTTCGGTGCCGCCGCGGTCCGCGCGCACATCAGGGCGGTGGGCGACACCGAGTTCACCGTCGATCTCGCGGACGACACGGGAAGCGCCGTCGGACGGATCGGCTCACTGGCCTTCAGGCCCGCCGGGTCCCTGCTGCGGGGGACGGCCCAGACGCTGTCCGCCGTCCGGTGGACCTCGCTGGCCCCACCGGCCGACGTCACCCTGCCCGACGGGGGCCTCCAGGTCCTCGGTACGGGAGGTGACAACCAGGGGAGCACCCTGGGCCGTCTTCTCGCCGACGCCGGGGTGGAGTTCGGCATCTGCGCGGACGCCGCATCGGCCGCCATCGGGCCGGGTCCGGTACTGCTCGACGTCGCACCGGTCGCCGGGGCCGCCGATACGGAAGGCCGAGGCGGGCGTAACGCGGCCGTGAGCCTGGCCCGCGCCGCAGTCGACGACGTACGACAGGTCCTGTCCGGCATGCGGGAGTGGCTCGGCGCCACCGGCGACTCCCCCACCCGGCTCGCGGTGATCACACACCGCGCCGTCGGGACGGCCCCCGACGAGGACGTCACCGACCTTGCGGGCGCCTCGGTGTGGGGCCTGGTCAGAACGGCTCAGGCCGAGTACCCGGGGCGGCTCGTCCTGGTGGACCTCGACGACGAGCCGTCGTCCGTCGACGCGCTGCCGCTGGCCCTCCAGACCCCGGAGGACCAGATCGCGATCCGCGGCGGCCACCTGAGCACGCCGCGCATCGGCCCGCTGCGCACCGAGGCCACCGCACCGCCCCTCGCCGCCCCGGACCGGACCGTGCTGATCACGGGCGGTACCGGCGGCCTCGGCAGGCTGCTCGCCCGGCACCTCGCGACGGAGCACGGCATCCAGCACCTCCTGCTCGCCGGTCGACGTGGCGAGAGCGCACCCGGGGCCCGCGAACTCGTCGCGGAGCTCGCCGAACTCGGGGCAACCGCCCGCATCGCGGCCTGCGACATCGCCGACTACGACGCGGCCGCCGAGCTCCTGGACTCCATCCCCGCCGACCGCCCGCTCGGGGCCGTCGTCCATGCGGCCGGAGTCCTCGACGACGGCACCGTCGAGACGCTCACCAACGCGCAGATCGAACGCGTCATGCGCGCCAAGGTGGACGGCGCCGTGAACCTGCACCAGCTGACCCTGGACCATGAGCTGTCCGGTTTCATCATGTACTCGTCGGTGGCCGGTGTCCTCGGCACACCGGGGCAGGCCAACTACGCGGCGGGTAACGCGCTCCTCGACGCACTCGTGCACCACCGCCGTACGCAGGGGCTGCCCGGCGTCTCGATGGCCTGGGGGCCGTGGGAGCTCGGCACCGGCATGACCGGGGAGCTGACGGAGGTGGACCACGCCCGGCTCGGCCGGTGGGGGCTGCTGCCGCTGGACGCCCAGGACGGCTGCGCGCTGTTCGACGCGGCCCGCGCCGCCGACAGCCCGCTCGCCATCCCCTGCCGCATCCAGTTGAGCAGGGCCCATGACGCCCAGCTCATTCCGGCGATGCTCCGGGACATGGTCCGGGACGCGCCGCGGCTGCGGCAGGCCAAGAGCGCGGTGACCGCGGACTCCGGCGCGGGAGAGCGCGAGCGGCTGCGTGCCTTCCTCATCGGCCTGCCCGCCGAGGAGCGGCACACCGAACTGGTCGGGATCGTCGCCCGCCACGCCGCCGAGGTCGCGAACCTGCCCTCCGCCGACGACGTCGCCACCGACCTGCCGCTGATGGCGCTCGGCTTCGACTCGCTTGCGTCCCTCGAACTCCGCAACCGGCTCGTCCACCTGCTCGGCCTCACCGGGCTCCTGTCGGCCAACGCCGTCCTGCAGACCCCGACGCCCGACGGGCTCGCGGCACGCATCGCCGCGATCCTGGTCGACGAGGGCGAGACGTCAGCGCCGACGGCCCAGGCGGCCGACGAGTCACATGTGCGGCTGGCCGAGGACATCGTGCCCGCCGCGGACACGGCCCCCGCCGCCCTGGCGGACGCCGAGCACCTGGTCGTCACGGGCGGCACGGGGTTCCTCGGCGCCTTCCTGCTGCGTGAACTGCTCGACCGGACGTCGGCCACGCTGCACTGCCTCGTCCTTGCGGCCGACGCCGACGAAGGCGCGGCGCGGCTGCGGGAGACGATGCGCCGCTACCGGCTCCGGGACGACGACCTGTCCGGGCGGCTCGTCGCGGTGCCCGGGGATCTCACCGAGCCCGAACTCGGCCTGAAGGAGGCGGAGTTCGACACCCTGGCCAGGACCGCCGACGGCATCTTCCACTGCGACGCCTCCGGGACAGAGGAAGTGCTGCGTCTGGCCGCACGGCACCGGACGGTGCCGGTCCACCACGTCTCGACGCTCGACGTCTTCGCACAGCCGGGCCACGACGGCCAGCCTTTGGCGGAGACTTCGCCGACCGGCCCGTTCGCGGCCCTGTCGCCCGGCCGTGAGCAGGGCCTGTGGGAGGCGGAGGAGCTGGTCGCCCTCGCGCGAGGCCGCGGGCTGCCCGTATCGGTGTACCGGCTGTCCCGGCTCTTCGGCGATCACGAGTCCGGGGCGTGCCGGGCGGACGACCTGCTCTGGCAAGTCGTGAAGGGCTGTGTGCAGGCGGGCGCCGCCCCCTCGACGGAGCTGACGAGCGACATCGTGCCCGTCGACCACGCGGCGGCCGCCGTTGCCGCCCTGGCCTGCGGAGGGCAGTCGCTCGGCGGGACGTTCCACCTGTCCAACCCGGAGCGGGTGCCGTTCGCGGCGGTCATCGCCGCCCTCACCGCCCGCGGCTACGCCTTGGCGGAGCTTCCGCCGGGGCTGTGGGCCGACATGGTGGGCGGCGATCCGGACAACGCGGCCCACCCGGTGCTCGACACCTTCTCCGAGACCGCCCTGGACCCCGAGGGACGCGGGCATCTGGCCTTCGGGTGCACCGCCACGCGCGACGCGCTCGCGACCGTCGACGTGTCATGCCCTCCGGTGACCGCGGGGATGCTCGCCGCGACCATCGACTACTTCATCGAGACGGGTTACCTGCCGACGCCTTAGGAGGCTTCCAGTCGATGAGCGCCAAATACCACCTCGCGCAGGCGAACATCCTCTACGCGGTCGACTCACTGAAGTCGGAGACCCTGGCGAGTTTCCACGAGTTGGCCCTGACCGTCGACGCGCTCGCCCGCAAGGCGCCCGGGTTCGTCTTCCGGCTTGAGTCGCTGTTCGACCTCCCCGAGGACCCGTACATGCTGAACGTATCGGTGTGGGAAACCATGGAATCGCTCCGGGACTTCACCTACCAGGGGGAGCACGCCGACTCCCTGCGGATACGCCGGAGTTGGTTCAAGCCGCCCCGGGGCGCCCCGTCGGTCCTGTGGTGGGTGCCCGAGGGCAGCCTCCCCGATGTCGACGAGAGCATGGCCCGGCTCGGGATGCTCAACGCCAAGGGGCCGACGCCGGACGCCTTCACGTTCCGGCGCCCCTTCCCGCCGCCCCAGTCGTGAGAGGACGAACCGATGCATCCTGAGAACCCTGTGCGGCCCCCCACGCCGGACGAGGCGCTGCGGGCCTTCCGCGAGTTCGCCCGGGGCACCCTCCTCGGCCGTGACGCGGAGCTGGATTCGGGCGCGGAGCCGCCCTTGGAGCTCTATCAGCCGCTGCACAAGATGGGTCTGCTGAACTGGTGGATCCCCGCCGAGTACGGAGGCGCGGGGCTCGGCCTGACCGACAGCGTCGACATCGTGTCGGAACTCGCCTATGCCGACGCGGGGTCGGCGTTCACGCTCCTCATCTCCGTCCTCAGCAGCTCGATGGTCTCGCTGTACGGATCGCCGGAGCTGAAGGACGAGTTCCTCACGGCGATGACGCGCGAGGGCGGCTATTCGGCGGCGCTGGGCAGCGAGCAGGAGGCAGGCAGCGAGCTGATCAACCTCACGACCACGCTGACCAGGCGCGGCGACCAGGTGGTACTCGACGGCGAGAAGATGTTCTCGACCAATTCCGGTTTCGCCGATTACCTCATCGTGTTCGCCAAGTCCGCCGCGGAGAAAGGAAAGGGCGCCGCCTACCACGCGGTGCTTGTGCCCCGCGGAACTCCGGGCGCCCGCGTGGTCAAACGGTGGGACATGATCGGCCTGCGTTCAGCAGGTACCTATCAGGTGTCGTTCACCGACTGCGCCGTGCCCAGTGGAAACGTGCTGAACGGGCCCGGCCTCAAGATTATCGAGATCGGCCTGAATTCCAGCAGGATCCTGATCGGGGCCATCGCGCTCGGTGTGGCCAGGAGGATCCGCGACATCTGCCTGGATTACGCGATCACGAAACCGCTGGGCGGTCACAAGCTCATCGAGAACGCCGTTTTCGCGAGCAAGATCGGGCAGATGGAGATGCAGATCGAGGTCATGCGCAGTCAGTGCCGTGCGGCCGCGCGTGAATACGACGAGATCATGGCGATGCCCGACCCGCCCGCCGAATTCCTCCGCCGGGGCGCGCTGCGTTCCGCGTTGACCACGAAGATGTTCTGCGGCCAGACCGGCTGGCAGATCGCCACGGTGGGCTCGGAGATGTTCGGCGGCCTGGGCTATACGACGGACATGCCGATCTCCAAGTACCTCCGGGACATCCGGGCGGTGACCATCGTCGAGGCCGGGGACGACGTGTTGCGCGAGCTCATATTCCGGCGTTTCGTGCTCCCTCCCAATCGACGGATCTGAGGTACCGGCAGTGGGTCAGAGGTCGTTGAAGAAGCCGTCGCCGGGGCTGCAGCACGTGGTGTCCGGGTCGGGCCGTGGCCGTGTCTGTCTGGTGTGCGTGCCCCCGGCCGGTGGCGCCGCGGGCCCGTACTGGGCGTGGACGCAGTGGCTGCCGCCGCAGGCGGACCTGCTCCTCGTGCAGCCGCCGGGTCGGGAGGACCGCTCCGCGGAACCGCCGGACTGGACGCTCGACCACCTGCGCAAGGAGTTCGAGTTCGCGCTCGCCGATCTGCCGGACATCCCCCATGTCGTGCTCGGCCACAGCATGGGGAGCCTGGTGGGCACGCACATCGCGACCTGGCTGGCGCCCCACAGGGATGTGCGGCGGCTGATCGTCAGCTCGTACCGTCCCGACCCGAGCGAGAGCCGCTTCTCCCGGGTGTTCCCCGGCGGCGGGATCGACTCGATCGACCTGGCGCAGTTCGCCGAGCTGAGCGGAATCGGAGCGAAGGAGTGGCAGAACCTCCCCGCGGAGTTCCGGGAGCCGCTGGCGCGGCGCTGGTACGCGGACCTGAAGCTCTCCGTCGACCTGCCCGTGCCGTCCGAACCGGTCCTGGACTGTCCGGTGACCGCGTGGCTCGGCGACGGCGACTTCATGACCGGGGCCGAGATGGCGGCCTGGTCGAAGCTCACCTCGGGGACCTGCGAGGTGGAGTCCTGGCCGGGCGGCCACGACTATCTCTTCGCCCGGCCCTCGCCGGTGAGGGAACGGCTCGTCGCGCTCATCGAGAACGAGGGGTTGTAGTCACGCCGGTACTTGGTGGGAGAGAGACCGAACGCGCGGGCGAAGTGGGCGCGGAGGTTGGGCGCGGTGCCGAGCCCGCTGCGCTCGGCGACGGAATCGACCGACAGGCCGGTGCGCTCCAGGAGCTCCCGCGCCCGCGCGAGGCGCTGGAGGAGGAGCCAGCGGCTGGGCGTCGTGCCCAGCTCCGCCTGGAACCGGCGGATCAGGGTGCGGCCGGACACCCCCGCCCGGTCGGCGATGTCCTCCACGCCGATCGGCTGCCCCAGCCGGTCCGCGGCCCACTCCAGGACCTCGCCCAGGCCCGCGCCGTTGCGCGGTGCCGCCATCGGCGCCTGCGCGTACTGGGCCTGGCCGCCCGCGCGGTGCGGCGGGACGATCATCCTGCGTGCGACGGCGCTCGCGACCCCGGCCCCGAGATCCTCGCGGATCAGGTGCAGGCACAGGTCGATCCCGGCCCCGAGACCCGCGCTGGTGAGCACGTCGCGGTCGTTGGTGTACAGGATGTTCGGGTCGACCTTCACCTCCGGGAAACGCCTGGCCAGGAGGGGCACGTGCGACCAGTGACTCGTGGCCGTCCGGCCGTCGAGCACCCCGGCCGCCGCGAGCACGAAGGCGCCCGAGCACAGCGAAACCATCCTGGCGCCCCTCTCGTGGGCGGCGCGGACCGCGTCGAGCACCGGGGCGGGCGGATCACTGTGCACGTCGCCCGTGCCCGGCACGAGCACCGTGTCCGCGCCCACCAGGTCGTCGAGCCCGTGGGTGGCGCCCGACCCGAAGGCGCCGACGGGCCCGGAGTGATCGAACCAGGCGCGCAGCGGCACCAGGGCTCCGGCCCCTCCGGCGCCGCACAGCCGTACGTCGTACCAGTCGCCCGCGTGCCCGACCGGTGGGGTGCCGAAGGCCTGGCATGCGATCGCGACCTCAATCGCGGCCTGCTGGTCCAGGAGCAACACCGCCACGGTGCCGGGAAGTCTGGTCATGTCGCGAAACTATCGGATGATGGCAAGGACGCCGCTCGTGATCGAAAATGCCGCTCTGTACGGTGCCGAGACGTGACAGCTCACCACACGGAATCCCCTGCCGTGGCACGTACCGACATCCGGCGCTGGCGGATCCTCGCCATCGCGTCGGCCGCCCAATTCCTGGCCATCCTCGACCTGTTCGCGGTCAGCGTCGCCTTCCCCGCGCTGGAGAGATCCTTCCACGGCGCGAGCCTCGCCGAGGTGTCGTGGGTGCTCAACGCGTACACGATCGTGCTGGCGGCGATGCTGGTGCCGGCCGGGAGACTCGCCGACGACATCGGCCGCAAGCCCGCGTTCCTGCTGGGGATGACCCTGTTCGGGGTGGCGTCGCTGGGCTGTGCCGTGGCCCCCGCGCTGCCCGTCCTCGTCGCGGCGCGGGTCGTGCAGGCAGCGGCGGCCGCGGTTCTCATCCCGACCTCTCTGGGGCTCGCGCTGCCCGCGTTCCCCCAGCACGAGCACGCCAAGGTGATGGGCATCTGGACCGCGGTCGCCGCGGCCGGTGCCGGATCGGGGCCGGTGGCCGGAGGGCTGCTGCTGACCGCCGGATGGCGGTGGATCTTCCTGATCAACATTCCCGTCGTGGTGATCGCGGTGCTGGCCGGGCGCCGGGTGCTCCCGGCGTCCCCGCGGGGCGTGCGCGCGCGGCTCGATCTGCTGGGGGCGGCGCTGGTCCTGGCCACCGTGGCAGGCCTGACGACCGTGTTCACCCAGGCCTCCGTGTGGGGGTACGGCTCACCGGCCATCCTCGGGAGCGCCCTGGCGACGGTCCTGGTGGCGGCGCTGACCGTGCGCCACCTGCGCCGGGCCCCCGATCCGGTGGTGAGCTTCGACCTGTTCCGGCACCGGCTGTTCGCCGTCGCCTTCAGCGGTGTGTTCCTGTACTACCTGGCGTTCGCGGCGATGATCCTGGCGGCCACCCTCTTCCTCACGGGCCGCTGGCACTACTCCGTGGTGAACGCGGCGCTCGCGCTCGCCCCGATGCCCGCGAGCACCATGGCGACCGCGCCGCTGTCGGGCCGCATCGTGGCGCGCTTCGGCGCGCGGGCCTCGGCGGTGCTCGGCGGACTGACCCTGGCGGCGGGCTGCGGCTGGTGGGCGCTGACCGCGACGGACCGGCCGCAGTACCTCGCCGTGTTCCTGCCGGGCGCGATCCTCGCCGGGATCAGCACCGCGCTGCTGCAGCCTCCGCTGTTCGGTGCGGCCGCCGCGCTGCCGTCGCGTCAGATCTCGCTGGCCAGCGGGGTGCTCATGATGTCCCGGCAGATCTCGTCGGCCCTCGGGGTCGCGATCCTCACCGCGATCCTCGGGCACCAGGCGCTGCACGGCTTCCGGGTTGCCTGGCTGGCGATGTGCGGGGCCGCGGTGGCGTCGGCGGTCGCCGGAATCCTGTTCCACGAGTCGAGGACGAGCCAAGGACGAGACGAAGGAGCAGCATGCCCATGACCGGACCGTCCGAGGACGTCGTCCCGTTCCGGATCAGCATCCCGGAGTCCGCCGCCGCCGATGTGCGCGAGCGGCTGCGCCGGACCCGGTGGCCCGAGCCCGAGACCGTCGGCGACTGGTCGCAGGGCACCCGGCTGACGTACGTCCAGGAGCTGTGCCGGTACTGGCTTGAGGAGTACGACTGGACCGCGGCCGAAGCGCGGCTGAACCGTTTCCCGCAGTTCACCACCGACATCGACGGGCTGCGCATCCACTTCCTCCATGTCCGCTCCCCGCACCCGGACGCGGTGCCGCTGCTGATGACGCACGGCTGGCCAGGATCGACGGCCGAGTTCCACAAGGTCATCGGGCCGCTGGTCGATCCGGTCGCGTTCGGCGGCAGCCCGGCCGACGCGTTCCACGTGGTGTGTCCTTCCCTGCCGGGGTTCGGGTTCAGCGGCAAGCCGTCCCGGCCGGGGTGGGGCACGGAGCGGATCGCCGATGCCTGGGACCGGCTGATGCGGGGGCTCGGCTACCCGCGCTACGGCGCGCAGGGCGGCGACTGGGGCGCCCGCATCACGATGACGCTCGCGCAGCGGCATCCGGGGAACGTCATCGGCATCCACCTGAACATGGTGCCGTTCCCGATGCCGGAGGACCCGAAGGTCGTCGTCGACCTCACCGAGGCGGAGCGTTCGGCCCTGGACCGGCTCGCCCGCCACCGTACGCAGGGTTCGGCGTACGCCGCCGTGCAGGCGACCCGCCCGCAGAGCATCGGCTACGGCCTGACCGACTCGCCCGCCGCGCTGGCCGCCTGGCTGATCGAGAAGTTCGAGGAGTGGAGCGACTGCGACGGCGATCCCGGCACCGCCTTCACCCCCGACGAGCTGCTCGACAACATCCTGATGTACTGGCTGCCCGCGACCGGGGCATCGGCCGCCCGTCTCTACTGGGAGAGCTTCGCCGGAGCCACCGGGGACGAGACGCCCGTCCCGGTGCCCACCGGATGCTCCGTCTTCCCGGCGGACTACTACCGGCCGTCCCGCCGTCTGGCCGAGCGCCGGTTCCCCGACCTGCGGTACTGGCACGAGCTCGACAAGGGCGGGCACTTCCCGGCCCTGGAACAGCCTGCCGCACTGGTCGGTGAACTCCGCACCGCCTTCGGGTTGTTCGCCGACTGATAACCGGAAAGCGGCGGCTGGATCCGGCCCGCCCCGACAGCGGGCGGGCCGGAAACCCCGGGGCTCAGGACTTCGTGCAGCCCGGCACCGTGGCCTGCGACGCGTCACGGATCAGCGCTTCGTGCGCCGCCTTCACCCGCTTCACATCGGGCTTGACGACCTTGCGGTCGTAGGTGAGCAGACCGTTCAACTCCCCTTCCACGTCAGTGATCTGGGTGTAGACGGCGCCGTTGTTGCCCTTGCAGGCGAGGGCGCGCACTTCGCCGAGCTTGGCGATGTAGTCGTCCGTGTACGTCGCCGGGTCGACGTCGACGTAGCTCTGCTGCACGGCCCAGGCATGGCCGGGCACCGCGAGCCCGAGGCCGCCGTACTCGCCGCTCACCAGGGCCCGTTGACCGTCGGGTCGCGGTGGCAGAGCCGGGCTGGGATAGCCGTGCTCGTCCATGACGTCGCCGGTGGCTCCGTCGGCTCCCAGGTTGAGCCCCGACATGTTGTTGACGAGGCGTGTCGGGTCCCAGGCCTTGGCCTGCTCGGCGATGCGGCCCACGTCGTACTGGCCCCACCCCTCGTTGAAGGTCACCCACATGACGATCGAGGGGCTGCTCACGTGCTCGTCGATCATCTGCTTCATCTCGCGCTCGTACTGGGCCCGGGCCGCCGCGTCCGGGGTGCGCCCCGCCTCCATCGCGGGCATGTCCTGCCAGACGAGGAGTCCGAGCTTGTCGGCCCAGTAGAACCAGCGGTCGGGCTCGACCTTGATGTGCTTGCGGACCGAGTTGAAGCCCATTTCCTTGTGCATCCTGAGGTCGTACGCGAGGGCCTCGTCGCTCGGCGCGGTGTGCAGGCCGTCCGGCCAGAAGCCCTGGTCGAGCGTGGCCATGAGGAAGACGGGCTTGCCGTTGAGGATGGTGCGCGGGGTGCCGTTCACCTTCTCGACGGCGATGGACCGCATGCCGAAGTAGCCGGTGACGCGGTCGCTGCCGACCCGGACCTGGAGGTCGTAGAGGAACGGGTCGTCCGGCGACCACAGCCGCGGGTCACTGATCTTGAGCTTGAGCGGCTTTCCGGTGCGTCCGCTGAGCTCCGCGACCTTCTTGCCGCCTTCGTACGCGGCGGCCGTGACCGGCACGCCGTCGCGCACGCCGCGCGGCTCGACGGTGACCTGCTTGCCCGGCACATCCGGCGTGATCTTGAGGGAGTCCGCGTGGTCGGCGGCCACCGGCTCCATCCACACGGTCTGCCAGATGCCGGACGACGGGGTGTACCAGATGCCGCTGGGGTCGAGGCGCTGCTTGCCGACGGGCGGGTTCGCGCCGTTGTCGGCGTCCGTCGGGTCGTACACGCCCACGATGAGTTCCTGGGTGCGGCCCGGCTTCAGCGCGTCGGTGACGTCGGCGGTGAACTTGTCGTAGCCGCCCTTGTGTTCGATGACCTTGTGGCCGTTGACGTACACCTCGGACTGCCAGTCGACGGCGCCGAAGTTCAGGTTGAGCCGCTTGCCGTCACCGATCCGCCAGTTCTTGGGGACGGTGAAGGTGCGGCGATACCACATGCGGTCCTCGTGCCGCTCGATCCCGGAGAGCTGGGACTCCACGGGATACGGGACGAGGATCTTCTCCTTGAGCTGCTTGCCGACCGGGGGCTTCTCGCCCGCCTGGGCGGCGGCGAACTGCCAGGAGCCGTTGAGGTTCTGCCAGTCCTTGCGCTTCAGCTGCGGCCTGGGGTACTCGCGGTGGGCGTTGCCGGGCGTGACGTCGTCGGCCCACTGGGTGCGCAGCTGGTGCTCGGAGTGGTTGGGGCCGCTGGTCCAGAACTGGCCGACGGCGTCGCCGTCCGTGCCGGTCAGGCCGCCCTTGCCGTCGTAGCGGATGTCGGCGAGGCCGGGGGCGTTGCCGCCCTTCTTCCCGACGACGGGTTCCTTCAGCGCGACGAGGAGGCTGCGGTCGTCGGAGGGGTCGGCCTTCGCCGCGCCGAGGGGCCACTTGGCGCCGCCGATGACGGCGTCGAGGTGGTCGGTGAGTCCTGCGGGCGGGGCGGCGAGCTTCTGGGCGAAGTCGAGCTTGAGGCTGCGGCCGTCCTTGAGGACGGTGGCGTTGACGGCGCCGTCGTAGTCGAAGTCCTCGGGGATACGCAGGGCGGTGCGCGGGACCGCCTTCTTCTCGCCGCCCGGCGGGGTCCACTTCAGGCGCAGGTTGGAGCCGCCGTAGTGCTCGAAGTACTCGACCTTGATGTCGTAGGCCCTGCCCGCCGTCAACTCGACCGGGGCGGAGGTCTGTTCCTTGTCCCAGTCGTCCTGCCAGTGGTCGATGGCGATCTTGCCGTCCACCCAGAGGCGGAAGCCGTTGTCACCGGTCATGGAGAAGGTGGTGGCGCCGGTCTTCTCGGGCACGATCCGGCCGGTCCAGCGGACGCTGACATCGTCGGCGCGGCCTGTGGTGGCCTTGAGGCGGGATTCGAGGTTGCCGAAGTCGATGTTCGGGTCGAGTCCGGTGGCCTTGAGCTCGTCGAAGTCGAAGGCTCCGGGGGCCGATTGGGTGTAGTACTCGCCCTTCAGGCCCTGGATCTCGACGGGATCGTCGGCGGCGTTCGCGGTGGGGACCGCGGTGAGTCCGGCGACGCCGAGGGCCCCTGCGAGCAGCAGGGCGAGGTGTCGGCCCAGGCGTGCGGGGCGTCTGGGATGTCGTTTGGTGCGCACGGATCCTCCTTGATGAGGAAGGGTGGCGGCTTGTCGCTGCAGTCGGTACAACGAGTCTGTACAACGTTGGAAGGAACGACAGTTGGCATGACAGCACGCGCTCCGGCGCGCTGTCCAGGGTCATGACAAACGCCCCGGCGGGCCGGGGCGGCCACCGACGCAGGGAGATCCAGTGCGGGTTAGCCTCAAGGACGTCGCGGAGCACGCGGGCGTCTCGATCAAGACCGTCTCGAACGTGGTGAACAAGTACCAGCACGTCACCCCGGCGATGCGGGCCCGCGTCCAGGAAGCCATCGACGAACTGGGCTACCGACCGAACTTGACGGCACGTCACCTACGCAAAGGCCGCACCGGGATCATCGCGCTCGCCGTCCCCGAGCTGGGCAACCCGTACTTCGCCGAGCTCGCGGGCGCCGTCATCGACGCGGCCGCCGAGCACGACTTCACGGTGCTCCTCGACCACACCCGCGGCGAGCGCGAGCAGGAGGTGCTCGTCAGTCAGGGCTTCCGGGCCCGGGTGATCGACGGGCTGATCCTCAGTCCGCTGGAGCTGGAGGCGGAGGACCTGCGCGCCCGCGAGGACGACGTGCCGCTGGTGCTGCTCGGCGAGCGGCAGTACGACCTGAGCTACGACCACATCGCGATCGACAACATCGCCGCGAGCCGCACCGCGGTGCGCCATCTCATCGGGCGCGGCCGCACCTCCATCGCCTATCTGGGCGCCCGCACGGATTCCGCGAACCGCCCCGCCCACCTGCGACTCCAGGGCTGGCGCGAGGAGTTGACGGCGGCCGGGATCGCCGCGCCGGAGAGTCTGGTGGGCCCGGTCGGCGGCTGGGACCGGTGGGACGGGGCGAAGGCCATGGCGCGGATGCTGGACGCGGGGGTGCGCCCGGACGCGGTGTTCGCGTACAACGACCTGGTGGCGATCGGCGCGATGCGGGTGCTGCACGAGCGCGGCCTGCGGGTGCCGTGGGACGTGGCGGTGGTGGGGTTCGACGACATAGCGGAAGGGCAGTTCGGGGCGGTCACGCTGACCACGGTGGCGCCGGACAAGCAGGCCATCGCGCGTCTCGCGGTCGAGTCGTTGCTGAGCAGCCTGGCTCATCCGGAACGAACCGGTGGGCGCGAACTCGCCGCGGCGTTCCGGCTGGTGGAGCGGGAGAGCACGCTGGGCCGACGCTGAGCGCGGGCCGCGCGGCCCGGGTGCCCGGCGCCCCCGCGAAGAGTGCGCGGAGGGTTTACAGCCTCCTTTCAACGATGTAAAAAGCTCCCCGTACCGCCGAGTTGACCGCAAGTGCCGTCTCTCCCGTGAGCGCTCTCAGTGCCGGGGCCGTGCCGTTTGGGGATCCAATGAAGCCGACCACTCTGCTCAGTCGTACCTCCGCGAGGACCCTCGTCGCCACCGGTCTCGCCGCGAGTCTCCTGTTCGCCGCCGGATGTGCGAAGTCCGAGGACGACGACTCCGGCGGCGACAGCGCCGCCTCGCAGGACCAGGGCGATGCCGGGCAGGAGGTCGCGGCGGACGGCGCGGACGGCAAGACCTGCGCGATCGACGCGTACGGCGGCAAGAAGCTGGATCTCAAGAACGCCACCGTGGGCTTCTCGCAGTCCGAGAAGGAAGCCAATCCGTTCCGCATCGCGGAGACGGCCTCCATCAAGGCCGAGGCCGAGAAGCGCGACGTCAAGCTCCTCACCGCCAACGCCCAGTCGCAGTTCTCCAAGCAGATCAGCGACGTCCAGGACCTGATCGCCAAGGGCGCCGACCTGCTCGTCATCGCACCGCTCAACTCCGACGGCTGGGAGCCGGTGCTGCGCGCCGCGGGCGCCAAGCACATCCCGATCGTCACCATCGACCGCAAGATCAACGCGACGGCCTGCAAGGACTACGTGAGCTTCATCGGCTCCGACTTCGTCGAGCAGGGCAAGCGCGCCGCGGACCGGATGATCGAGACGACCGGCGGCAAAGGGAAGATCGCGATCCTGCTCGGCGCCGCGGGCAACAACGTCACCACCGAGCGCACCAAGGGCTTCCAGGACCGGATCAAGGAGAAGGCCCCTGACCTCAAGGTCGTCTTCAAGCAGACCGGCGAGTTCGCCCGCGAGAAGGGCCAGCAGGTCACCGAGCAGCTGATCCAGTCCAAGCCCGACATCACCGGGATCTACGCCGAGAACGACGAGATGGGCCTGGGCGCCGTGAACGCGCTCAAGGGCGCGGGCAAGAAGGCCGGCGACGTGAAGATCGTGACGATCGACGGGACGAAGGGCGCCGTGCGCGGCATCGTCGACGGCTGGATCGACGGCGTCGTCGAGTCCAACCCCCGCTTCGGCCCGCTCGCCTTCAAGACCCTGGACGCGTTCACCAAGGGCGAGAAGGTGTCCCAGGACATCGTCATCAAGGACAACGCCTACACCAAGGACAACGCCAAGTCCGACCTCAACAAGGCCTACTGACATGCTCTCAGTGACAGGTCTGACCAAGACGTTCCCGGGCGTACGCGCCCTGGACGAGGTCGACTTCACCGCACATGCGGGCGAGGTGCACGCGCTGATCGGTGAGAACGGCGCGGGCAAGTCCACGCTCATCAAGGTCCTGACGGGGGTGTACGGACCGGACGCGGGCGAGCTGACGTACGACGGAAATCCGGTGCGCTTCGCCACCCCGCTCGAAGCGCAGCACGCGGGCATCTCCACCATCTATCAGGAGGTCAACCTCGTCCCCCTGATGAGCGTGGCCCGCAACCTGTTCCTCGGCCGCGAGCCCCGCGGACGGCTCGGCCTCATCGACTTCGGGCGGATGCACCGCGAGGCCGAGGAGGCGCTGCGGGGGCTGGGCGTCCGTGTCGACGTGCGCCGCCCGCTGCGCGAACTCGGCCTCGGGGCCCAGCAGATGGTGGCGCTGGCCCGCGCGGTCTCGGTCGACGCGCGGGTGGTCGTGATGGACGAGCCGACGTCGTCCCTCGAACCCCGCGAGGTGCGGACCCTGTTCGGTGTGATCCGGATGCTGCGGGAGCGCGGCATCGCGGTGATCTACGTCAGCCACCGCCTCGACGAGCTGTACGAGGTGTGCGACGCCGTCACCGTGCTGCGCGACGGCAAGGTGGTGCACACGGGTGCACTCGCCGAGCTCGACCGGCTGCGTCTGGTCGCGCTGATGCTGGGCCGCGAGATCCAGGACGTACGGGAAGAGGGCCTCACCCAGTTCACGGGGGCGCACGAGACGACGACCGAACCCGTGCTCAAGGCCGAGGAGTTGACCGCCCGGCACCGGCTGCACGGAGTGTCGGTCACCATCAGGCCCGGGGAGGTGGTGGGTCTCGGCGGGCTGCTCGGCTCGGGCCGCAGCGAGACGGCGAAGGCCATCGCGGGGGCCCTGCCGACCGACTCCGGAACCGTCGCGATCGGCGGCACCCGCATCCGTACGGGCTCCACGCCCGCCGCCATCCGGGCGGGCATCAGCCTGCTCCCCGAGGACCGCAAGGCGGAGGGCATCGTCCCCGGCCTCTCGGTCCGCGACAACATCGCCCTGGCCGCGCTCCCCCGCCTCTCCCGCCTCGGCCTGGTGAACGAACGCGGCATCGACGACATCGTCGACACCTTCGTACGGCGCCTGCGCATCAAGGCGTCGAGCCCGCTGCAGAAGGTGGGCGAGCTCTCCGGCGGCAACCAGCAGAAGGTACTGCTCGCCCGCTGGCTCGCGATGCACCCCAAGGTCCTGCTGCTCGACGAACCGACCCGCGGCATCGACATCGGCGCCAAGGCCGAAGTGCAGGGGCTCGTCGACGAGTTGGCGGCAGACGGCCTCGGTGTCCTCCTCATCTCCTCGGACATGGAGGAGCTCATCGAAGGCTCGGACCGAGTGGTCGTCCTGAAGGACGGCACGGCCGTAGCGGAACTCACCGGCACCGCGGTGACGGAGGAGAACCTGCTGCGCGCCATGGCGACGGACCCCGCGAAGTCGGACGCATGACCACCCACGACCGGCAGGCCCCGCACCCACGGAGCTCCCCATGACCGACCTCGCCCTCGGCCGCACAGCCGCCGACCGCGACCGCCTCCTGCGCCTCCTCCAGAACTACGGCGTGTACCTGGGCGTCGCCGTCCTCCTGCTCGTCAACATCGCCTTCACCCCGCACTTCCTGTCCGGCGAGAACTTCCGCACCCAGGCCGTCCAGGTCGCCCCCGTCCTCGTCGTGGCGCTCGGCATGGCCCTGGCCATCGGCAGCGAGGGCGTCGACCTCTCGGTCGGCTCGGTGATGGCGCTGTCCACCTCCCTCGTCTCGCTCTACCTCGGGTACGGGATGTGGATCGCCCTGATCGCGGCGCTGCTCGGCGGCATGGTGATCGGCCTGGCGAACGGGTCGCTCGTCGCGTTCATCGGCGTCCAGCCCATCGTGGCGACGCTCGCCCTGATGGTCGCGGGCCGGGGCATCGCGCTGGTCCTCCTCCCCCAGCTCAAGGACGTGCGCGACCCGACCATGGCGTCGCTCGGCTCCGGCGACCTGCTCGGCATCCCGTATCTGGTGCTCATCGCGGCGGCCCTCGCGCTGCTCGTCGCCTTCGTCGTGCGGCGCACCACCTTCGGCCGACAGCTCCTCGCCATCGGCGACAGCCGCCCCGCCGCGCTCCTCGCGGGCCTGCCGGTGCGCCGCGTCCTCATCATCGTGTACGTGGTCTGCGGCGCCCTCGCCGCGCTCGCCGGGGTCCTCGCGACCGCGCGCCTGAGCGCGAGCGACCCGACGTCGCTCGGCAACCTGATGGAACTCTCCGCGATCACCGCCGTGGTGGTCGGCGGCACCCCGCTGAGCGGCGGACGGGTCCGGATCGGCGGCACCGTGGCGGGCGCGGTCCTGATCCAGCTGCTCACGGCCACGCTCATCAAGCACGACCTGCCGCCGTCGTGGACGCAGATCGCCCAGGCCGTGGTGATCGTCCTCGCGGTCTACGCGGCACGCGAGAGGGGCAAGCGATGACCATCGACACGAAGAGCCCGGCGGACCCCATGGACCACACCGCCCAGGAGGAACAGGCCGCGGGCCCCTCCCGCTCGGAGCGGCTGAGCGCCCTGGCCCAGCAGCACGGCGCGCTCGTCACCCTGATCGTCGCGGTGGCCGCCGCGTCCATCGGCTTCGACACGTTCATGACGGCCGACAACCTGCAGAACATGGCGGTGTCCTCCGCGTTCCTCGCGGTGGTCGCGCTCGGCATGACGTTCGTGATCGTCACCGGCGGCATCGACCTGTCGGTGGGCTCGCTGTTCGCCCTCGGCGGGGTACTGGCCGCCTGGGGCTCGCAGTACGGCACGGCCGTCGCGCTGCTGCTGCCCCTCGCGGTCTGCGGACTCATCGGTCTTGTCAACGGGCTGCTGATCGCCCGCGCGCGGCTGGCGCCGTTCATCGTGACGCTCGCCGCGATGCTGGCGGCCCGCGGCATCCTCCTGTCGGTGACGGACGAGGGGTCCAAGACGTACCTCGTCGACAAGGACTCCTTCTTCGCGACGCTCGGCCAGGGCAAGGTGCTCGGCATCGGCGCCCCGGTCTGGATCACGGTCGCGCTGTTCGTCGCGGGCGCGGTCGTGCTGCGCCGCACCCGCTTCGGCCAGTACGTGTACGCGGTCGGCGGGAACGAGGACGCGGCGGCGCTGATGGGCGCCCCCGTGGCCCGTACGAAGATCGCCGTCTACACGGTGTCCGGGCTCTGCGCGGGGCTCGCGGGCGCGCTGAACGCGGCCTGGCTGGTGTCCGGGGTGACGATCCTCGGCTCCGGCATGGAGTTGGAGGCGATCTCCGCGGTCGTCATCGGCGGCACGCTGCTCACCGGCGGATTCGGGTTCATCAGCGGCTCGCTGGTGGGTGTGCTGCTCCTCAAGGTCATCCAGAACGTCATCAACCAGATCGGCTCGCTCGACTCCGCCTACCAGCAGGTGGTCAGCGGCGCCTTCCTGGCGGTCGTGGTGATCGCGCAGACGTGGCTGGGCCGCAGGCGCCGGGTGCTGTGACCGGGGCCCTCTGAGCCTGTGTCATCACATCGGTACCGTCTGCCCCTTGCCCAGGGCTATCACCCCGCCCTTGGACACCGTGTACAGCTCCTCGTCACGGTCCGGGTTGACGCCGATCGTCGCGCCCGGCGGCACGTCGACGTTCTTGTCGAGGACGGCGCCCCGCACCACCGCGCCGCGACCGATCCGTACGTTGTCGTGCAGCACGGAGCCCTGGACGACCGCGCCCTCCTCGACGGTCACGCCGGGCGACAGGACGGAGCGGGTGACCTGGCCCCGGATGACGCAGCCGGGGCTGACGATCGACTCGCCCGCGATGCCGCCCGCGCAGAACTTGGCGGGCGGCAGGCCGTCGGAGTGGGTGTAGATGGGCCAGCGCCGGTTGTCCAGGTTGAAGACGGGGTGGTCGGAGATCAGGTCCATGTGGGCTTCGTAGTACGAGTCGAGGGTGCCGACGTCGCGCCAGTAGCCGTGGTCGCGCGGGGTCTCGCCGGGGACGTGGTTGCCGTCGAAGTCGTACACCTGGGCCATGCCGCGCTCGGTGAGCAGCGGCAGGATCGAGCCGCCCATGTCGTGCGCCGAATGCTCGTCCTCGGCGTCCTGCTGGAGGGCGTCCACGAGGGTCTTGGTGGTGAACAGGTAGTTGCCCATCGACGCGTAGACCTGGTTCGGGGCGCCGGGCAGGCCCGGCGGGTCGGTGGGCTTCTCCAGGAAGCGCTCCACCTTCGTCCCGTCCCGCGCGGGCGTGATGACGCCGAATGACGACGCCTCGGCGCGCGGCACCCTGATGCCCGCGACGGTCACCGCGGCGCCGTTCTCGATGTGCTGCTGGAGCATCTGCCGCGGGTCCATGCGGTAAACGTGGTCGGCGCCGAACACCGCTATGTAGTCGGGCTGTTCGTCGTGGACGAGGTTGAGGGACTGCAGGATGGCGTCCGCGCTGCCCAAGTACCAGTGCGGGCCCAGGCGTTGCTGGGCGGGCACCGGCGTCACGTAGTTGCCGAGCAGGCTCGACATGCGCCAGGTCGTCGACACGTGCCGGTCCAGAGAGTGCGACTTGTACTGCGTCAGGACACAGATGCGCAGGACGTCGCCGTTGACGAGGTTGGAGAGCACGAAGTCGACGAGACGGTAGGTGCCGCCGAACGTCACCGCTGGTTTGGCCCGGTCGGCGGTGAGCGGCTGCAGCCGCTTCCCCTCTCCACCGGCTAGCACGATTCCGAGCACCGAAGGTCCACCGCGCATCCGAGCCCCCTACTTGTCGGCACTTGTCGGCTATCTGTCGGCGTGCAGGATCTCCTCGTACACCTCGACCGTGCGCCGGGCGACCGTGTCCCAGCCGAACTCCCTGAGCACGCGGTGGCGCCCGGCCCTGCCCATCGCGCCGGCCCGCTCCGGGTCGGTGGCCAGCCTGTTCAGGAGCAGCCCGAGGTCGTGCTCGAAGTCGGCGGGTGCGCTCTCCCGGTACGGCACGAGCAGCCCCGTCGTGCCGTCGCTGACGACCTCCGGGATGCCGCCGACCCGTGAAGCGACCACGGCGGTGCCGCACGCCATCGCCTCCAGGTTCACGATGCCCAGCGGTTCGTACACGGAAGGACAGACGAACACCGCGGCATGCGTGAGGAGTTGGATGATGTGCGGGCGTGGCAGCATCTCGGGAATCCACTGGACGCCCGCCCTGGTCCGGCTCAACTCCTCGAAGAGCGTGCGGAACTCGTTGTCGATCTCCTTGGTGTCGGGGGCCCCGGCGCACAGGACGAGCTGCACGTCCCGGTCGAGCTGCCGTGCGGCGCGCAGCAGCTGGGGGACGCCCTTCTGGCGGGTGATGCGCCCGACGAACAGGACGTAGGGCCGCCCGAGGTCGATGCCGAGCCGCTCCAGGACGTCGGTGCCGGGGTCGGGCCGGTACAGCTCGGCGTCGATGCCGTTGTGCACGACGTGGACCTTCGCCGGGTCGATGGCCGGGTAGCAGGACAGGATGTCCTCGCGCATCGCGCCGGACACCGCGACGACGGCGTCGGCGGCCTCGGCCGCGGTGCGCTCGGCCCAGCTGGACAGGGCGTACCCGCCGCCCAGTTGCTCGGCCTTCCAGGGGCGCAGCGGCTCCAGGGAGTGCGAGGTCATCACGTGCGGGATGTCGTGCAGCAGCTTGCCCACGTGGCCCGCGAGAGCGGCGTACCAGGTGTGGGAGTGGAGCAGCTCGCGCCCGGCGAGCGCCGCCGCCATGGACAGGTCGACGGAGAAGGTGCGCAGTGCGTCGTTGGCTCCGTCGAGCGCGGGCCACGCCCGGTGCCGCACGAGCCCGTCGGACGCGCCCTCCCCCCAACAGTGCACGTCGAGGTCCGTGAGGGAGCGCAACTCCCGTGCGAGGAACTCGACATGGACTCCCGCTCCGCCGTAGACGTCCGGTGGATACTCCCGGGTGAGCAGCCCCACTTTCACGTAGAACCCTCCGTCGTCCGCCCGATGTCGGCCGCGCCACCTCATGGTCACCCAGACGCGGCCCCGGGGGAAGACCGCGTCGGCGGCCGTTCGAAGCAGCAGTCCCCGCACAGCCCGCCGCCGGGACACCGGTAGTAGAGGCAGCAACTACGGCGCCGGAACGCGGTGCCGTGCAGGGTTCCGGTACCGCGCAGGTCGGGGTGGTCGAAGAGCTCGGCGGCCAGGCTCAGGGCCCGCTTGCCGACCTCCTCGCGCCCCGACCGCGCGGCCCAGCCGTGCAGTTCGCGGGCGGCGCCCGCGAGCGCGGATCCCGCGTTGCCCCACAGCAGCCCGGCGGAGATCCGGTACCGGGTACGCAACGCGTCGGAGAGCGGCGCCAGATGTCCGTACTGCACGACGTCCCTGACCGTCGCGGCGTCGCCCGGCAGCGGGCGTACGCCGGTCAGCCACAGGTCGTCGGGCGAGGTGCCGTCGGCGTCCCAGTGCAGCAGCGCCGGGTCCAGGTCGGGCACCCGGCCGTAGAGCGCGGCGGAGCCGAGCGCCACGGACCAGAGCCGGGCGGCGAGCCCCAGCTGGGCCACGGAGACGGCGATGCGGTCCTCCGGGGCGCCGAGACGGCCCGCCACCTTGCCGACGCGGAAACCGATCGGATCACCGGATTCCGGTGCTGAGTACACCTCCGTGAACGGTCGTGCGCCGCCGTGTGCCGGGCCCGCGCGCAGGGCGAAGAATCCGCCGACGGAGCCGAGTTCTGCCAGGTCGATGAGGGTGGTCACGACAGAAGTAGAGCAAGTGCCGCCGCTCTTCCCCGCCCTGGGGTCCCCCTTGAGGTCACTCTCCGCGCCCATCGGGTAACCCCTCCGGGGGAGGACATGGGCAAGGTCGTACTCCATCGGTAGTAGGACGGATTGCCTGCTCAGGTACGACGACGCAGAGGCGTTCCGGCGTCATCGTTGTCATCATGGAAGCAGACCGTTCGCCAGACCGGGTCCACCGGACGCACCGCACCCCGCGGAGCACCTCATGAGTGCTTTGGCACTGTCCGTGCTGCTCTCCCTCGTCTCAGCCGTCGCGTACGCAGGCGGGGCGATCCTTCAGGAGCGCGTGGCGTCGTCGACTCCCGGGCGGCGGTACGCGCCGCTGCGGCGCGGTGCCTGGTGGGTCGCCATCGCCCTGAACGGCCTCGGCGCGCTGCTGCACGTGGTGGCGCTGGCCTACGGCCCGCTGAGCCTGGTGCAGCCGCTGGGCGCGCTGACGATCGTCTTCGCCCTCCCCATGGCGGCCTTGTTCGTACGTCGCCGGGCCGGGGCCACCGCCTGGCGGGGCGCGCTCATGGCGACGGTGGGGCTCGCCGGGCTCCTCTCGCTCACGTCGTCGTCCGACTCCCAGACCCTGGCCGACGCGGAGCGCGTCATGCTCGCCCTGGTCACCGGCGGCGCCGTGCTCGGCCTGATGGTGGCGGCGCACGCGGCACACCGGCACCCGGTGGTGCGCAGCGTGCTGCTGGCCTGCGCGGCCGGTGCGGCCTTCGGCATCGCTTCGGTGTTCACGAAGACGGTGGCGGTGGACCTGGACCAGAACGTCGCGATCCTCGATCAGCTCCCCACCGTCGGGGCGATCGCCGTGCTCGCGGCGGCCGGTGTGCTCCTCTCGCAGGCCTCGTACCGCGGTGCGGGCCTTGCCGCGCCGCTGGCGACGGTGACCGTCGTGAACCCGGTGGTCGCGGCGGCGGTCGGGCTGACCCTGTTCGGAGAATCCTTCCGCCACGGCGCCACGGGCACGGTCCTGGCGCTCGGCAGCGGGGTCGTGGCCGCGTGCGGCCTGATCCTGCTCACGACGGAGCGGATCGCGCGGGAGACGTCCACTGTGACCGTCGCCCAGGGGCGTCCTGCGGCGCAGGGCGGGCCGTCGTCCGCCGATGCGGCGGACGCCGCGGTAACGGCGGGCCCGACCGGCGCGGCGACCGGTTCGGCCGACGCGGCGGACCAGCCCGAGCGGGAGCCACGTCCCGCCACGGACGGGCTGTCCGCGGTGCCCACTCAGCAGCCTGTGGTGGCCCATCGCAGGACCCGCCCCCGGCAGCGGGGACACCACGAGCGCATGGTGTCCTGACCCGTGTGATTCAGATGCGCACGCCGCGTGCCCGCAGGTAGGCGAGCGGGTCGACGTCGGAACCGAAGCCGGGCCCCGTCCGCACCTCGAAGTGCAGATGCGGGCCCGTGCTGTTTCCGGTGGACCCGGACCGGGCGATGCGCTGTCCGGCACCGACCTGCTGGCCCGCCTTCACCGAGAGCGCCGACAGGTGCCCGTACTGGCTGTACTTGCCGTCGGCGTGGCGGATGACCACCTGGTAGCCGTAGCTGCCGCCCCAGCCCGCCGAGACGACGCGGCCCGCGGCGACGGCCTTCACGGAGGTCCCGGTGGACACGGGGAAGTCGACGCCCGTGTGGTAGCCCTTCGACCAGGAGCCGCCAGCCGCCCGGTAGGGGGTGCTGGGCGAGGCGGCGACGGGGGCGACGGCGCCGGGCGCGGAGGCGCGCGGGGCGGCGTTCTTCGCCTGCGGCGCGGAGGTCTGGTGCCGCTTCTCCCGCTGCTTCTCGCGCTTCTCGGCGGCGGCCTTTTCTGCGGCCCGTTTCTCGGCTGCCTGCTTCTCGGCCGCTCGCTTCTCCGCGGCCCTCTTCTCGGCCGTCTTCCTCGCCGCGGCCTTCCTCTCGGCCGCCTTCTTCTCGGCCGTCCTGCTCTCGGGGTGCTGCTTGGCGGGCGCCTTCTGGCGGCCCGCGGCCTGCCCGTGGACCGAGAGCCGCTGGCCCGGCGTGATCAGGTCGGGGTCGGCGCCGACGACGCGCCGGTTGGCGTCGTACAGCCGCTCCCAGCCGCCCCGGACCCTGCGCTCGTCGGCGATGCCGGAGAGGGTGTCTCCGTGGACCACGGTGTACATCTCGGCGGTGCCCGCGGCGGACTGCGGGGTCACCTCGGGCTTGACGTCCCTGACGTCGCGCTTGGGCCGCTCGGGCTTGCTCGGGGCCCTGACCGGGGTCACGTCGGGGGAACCGCCGCCGCGGGCGAGACCGGCCTTCGGCCCGCACGACGGCCAGGCGCCGGGCCCCTGCGCGTCGAGAACCTTCTCGGCGACGGCGATCTGCTGGTCCCTGGCGGCGCGGTCGGCCCGCGAGGCGTAGGCCGTGCCGCCGTACGCCTCCCAGGTGGACTGCTTGAACTGCAGCCCGCCGTAGTAGCCGTTGTCGGTGTTGATGCTCCAGTTGTTGCCGGACTCGCAGGCGGCGACCTTGTTCCACGTGTCGACGTCGGCCGCGCCCGCGGTGCCCGCGACGGTCAGCGGGAGCGCCATGCCCGCGCCGCCCGCCGTGACGGTCAGCGACGCACGGTTGATGCGGTTCGGCTGATACCGGCGGTGCCGGCCCCGTACGGCCATTGGGAGCTCCCTCAGACACACGTCATCACGGATTGTGCACAGCGGACACACGACAAGCCCGCAAGTTAGCCGGTCGATCAATCCGTGACAAGAGCGCGCAGAGGAGCAGTCGTTGCGCGATTCACCCCGCCAAGTACTGCTGCAGCCACCTCAGTTGGACACCTTGCTGGTAAGGGCCGCCGCCTTCGTGATCGTTGAAGGAGTACACCTCCATCGAACGCTCGCTGCCCGCGTACGCGTTGAAGGCCGCGAACACCGTCGACGGGGGGCAGGTCATGTCCTGCAGCGCCGCGGAGAAGAGGGCGGGCGCGCGTCCCCGGGCGGCGAAGTGCACCCCGTCGAAGTACGACAGTGTCTGGAAAACGCGCTCCTCGCCGCCCCGGCGGGCCTTCAGATAGGCCCCGATCTCGCTGTAGGGAAGCCGGTCCGTGAGGGTGGTCGCCCGCGGAAAGTCGCAGAGGAACGGTACGTCGGGCGTGATGGCGGCCAGGTCGGGCACGAGCCCGCCGACGGCGAGGGCGAGCCCGCCTCCCTGGCTGATCCCGAGCGCGGCGACCCGCCCCTCGTCCACGAGCGGATGGGACCGGGCGGCCTCGACGGCCCGCACCGCGTCGACGTACAGGCGCCGGTAGTAGTAGTCGTGCGGGTCCTCGATGCCGCGGGTCATGAAGCCGGGGTGCGCGGGCCCGCTCCCCACCGGGTCGGGGGTGTCGCCCTGCGCCCATCCGCCGCTGCCCTGCCCCCGCGTGTCCATCACGAAGTGCGCGAATCCGGCCGCGGCCCAGAGCAGGTGCATGTGGGGCAGTCCGCGACCGCCGCCGTACCCGATGTACTCCACGACCGCGGGCAGCGGGGCGCCGCCTTCGGCGCCTGCGGGCAGGACCAGCCACCCCTTGACGGGGTGGCCGCCGAACCCGGCGAAGGTGACGTCGAAGATCCGCACCCCGGGCAGCGGCAGCTCCACCGCCTCGAACCGGGCGCCCAGTTCGTACTGCCGCGCCTCCAGCAACGTCTTCTCCCAGAAGGCGTCGAAGTCGCCGGGCTCGGGCAAGTCGGGACGGTAGCGGCGCAGTTCGTCGAGGGGCAGGTCGAAATGGGGCACGGGCGGCTCCTCCTTCGGGGGGTGGGGCTCGGGAGGGTCACGCTATGCCAGTGGGTCGGCGGTCGACAGGGAGTATTCGCCGGGGGGCCGGGCCGGGCGGGCGTGGGCCGGGCCGGGCGGGCGGGCGTGGGCCGGGCCGGGCGGGCGGGCGTGGGCCGGGCCGGGCGGGCGGGCGTGGGCCGGGCCGGGCGGGCGGGCGTGGGCCGGGTGGCCCACGCCCCGGCTTCAGCGCATCGGCCCGGGCTGCGGCTCGGGCGCGGGGTCGGGGCCCGGCTGGGGGATCGGGGACGGCGGATCCGGGCTGGGCCGGGGTTCCGGGCGCGGCACGGGGTCCGGGTCCGGGAAGGGCCTCTCCGGCTCCGGCGGCGGCACGGGGTCAGGGTCCGGGAAGGGCCTGACCGGCCCCGGAGTCGGTGCGGGATCGGGGAACGGTTGAGTCATTGCACTCCTCCAGCTGTGGTACGCCAGCGGTTCCTCCCCGCGTACCCGACGCCCCCGCGTCCAAGCCTTCCACGGTTCAGGGCGCCCTGCCCGTGGCGGGCACCCGACGGCGGGACCTCCCGTCGAGGCTTCCCGTCGAGACCTACCGGCAGGCCAGCGCCGCCGCTGCCGCGAGCCCGGGCCGAGGGCTGGAGAGCACCGGCACCCGAACCTCCGGGACCAGCGCTTCCGCCCCCGCCATGGAGGCCTGCGCCAGCACGATCGCGTCGGCGTCCCGCACCTCGCGCACCGCTCTGGCCACGCCCTCGGCATACCCGGCGGAGTCCCCCGCCTCGAACCGGGCCCACACCTCTTCGACCACCACGGCCCGCACGGAGACGTCCCGCCCGGCCCGCCGCGCCTCCTCCTCGACGAGCGCCGAGGTCGGCCCCACCGTGGACGCGACCGTGGCGAGGACGACGACCCGGGATCCCGCGGCTACGGCCGCGGCCGCCATGGGCCGGTCGACCCGGACCACCGGAACGCCCAAGTCCGCCCCCACGGCCTCGGCGACGCCCCCGATGGTGGAACACGTACAGAGCACGGCACCAGCACCGTCTCCACCCCTGCTCCCGTCCTCGCCCCCGGCGACCCGCACGAGGGCGGCCCGGACCGCGGGAGCGACCGCGTCCGGCCCTTCCCGCCGCGCCCGCGCGAGGAGCTCCTCCTCCACGTGGTGGCGCAGTTCGAGCCCCGGATGCCCGGCGTCCCGCAGGCCGTCGAAGACGGGCACGTGCACGGGAGAGGTGTGCAGCAGCCCCAACACCCCACCGCGGCGCGCCCCGGGCCCCTCCCCCACGGCTCCTTGCCCCGTCACCACGTCGAGGGATCCGTTCGCACCTTGTCCCGCGCCGCCTCCATCAGCTCCTCGGAGGCCGCGGGCGCCTGGTCGGGATGGCGTTCGGCCCACTTCACGACGTACGGACACAGCGGCGCGACAGCGAGACCTTCCCGCGCGGCGACGGCGTACAGCTCGGCGGCGAGCGCACCCGCGATGCCCTTGCCCTCGTGGGCAGACGCCACTTCGGTGTGCACGGGGACGAGGGCGGCTTCGGGGTCGTCGAGCGCGAAGTAGTCGATGTGTCCGACGACTTCACCACTCCCGGCAGCCTCAGGGGCCTCCGAGACCTCGAAGGCCTCAAGAATCCCTCGGTCCCGGCTGTCGCGGATGTCGATTCCGTCCACCGCCATCACCCTCACCATCGCCTTCTCTCGCACGCGGCACCGGCCCAGGTGCGAGAGGGACGGTCAGACGGCGGCCGGTCGGCTCTGCGGACTCCGCATCGTCTCCGGGTCCCCCGGCACGGCCTCCCCCGGGTCGTCCCCGAGGGCGACCACGCGGTTGGCCCCGTCGACATGCACGACCCGGGGCCGCAGCGCTCGCGCCTCGGCGTCCTCGACCTGGGCGTAGCTGATGATGATCACCTTATCGCCGGGGTGGACGAGGTGCGCGGCCGCGCCGTTGATCCCGATGACGCCGCTGCCGCGCTCACCCTCGATCGTGTACGTCTCCAGCCGGGCACCGTTGGTGACGTCGACGATGTGGACGAGCTCGCCGGGCAGCAGATCGGCGGCGTCGAGAAGGTCCGCGTCGATGGTGACGGACCCGACGTAGTGCAGGTCGGCCTGGGTCACCGTGGCACGGTGAATCTTGGACTTGAACATCGTTCGCAACATGGCAACACTCCGAAAAGTAGGCTCCCTGCCTGCGTTCTTGCAGGTCAAGGGCTCGTTTCCGAGCTTACAACGTGCTGCGTGTTCGGGTAGGGTTCCCAGGTTTTCAGGGCTCATGCCGACCTCGTGCCGACTTATCTGATGCGCCGCCAGGCCTGGTCGCGCTCCTGGCGCTCGGGCCCGGCCCGCTCGGCTCGGCGGTCGACTGTGATAGCGCGCTGCTTGCAGTCGTCGCATAGGTGCGGGTGAAGGCCGGGCGGAACCGCCGGGACGCCTCCAAGCTGCTGCCTTGAGTTCACACCTGTCGCCTATGGGGTTGACCCGAAAAGCGAGAATCGAGGCGGCACCCGTATCTACTCCGGTTGGCCGCTGAAACTCTATGTGGTGATCGCTGAGCAGGCCGGCGCCAAAAGTTGGAATAAGACCGAAGCGCGCCCGCGTCACGCACTCGGAAGGAAATCAGTAACCACCTTCTACGGGCGCTCGGGAACCCGCAGTTCCGGAAACTAAGAATCGCCGCACTCTAGTCCACCGAACTGACACGCGAGCCTCGATTGCATTGCTGGGACTTTAGTGGCATCTGACAAGTCGCTCGCAGAATAGTCATTTTTACGCTGCGGCACCCCATCGACACGCACGGTCGACAGGTGTAGAAGTTTAAGCACCAACGACAAACGGAAGGTTTCGATATGCATCAGGTGTGCTCGTTTATCCCCGCTCACATCTTGGACCACATTGCACGGGTCCACGCCAGGGAGAGCCTCGAACCAACCGACACTCAGCGGTCTGCCGTCGTATCGGATAAATTCCGCCAAGCGCGGACACAGGCGCCCTTAGCGCCACCGAACACACCCGCTCTCCAAGAACTCGGCGAGGGGCAGGCCGAGGGTCTACAGATCCCCAAACCGGGTACAGCCGGCGTCATCGTCTACGACGACCTGAATCAGTGGAAATACAACGTCAAACCTGTCCGGGGCGAGGGCGACCCGGCCGTGCCGGGGCAGAACGCCAACGACGCGTATGACCACATGCACAAGGTCCTCCAGTACTACCGCGAGAAGCTGGGACGCAACTCCATCGACAACTCCGGACTGAACATTGTCGCCAACGTGAACTTCGGAGTCGGCTTCGACAACGCATTTTTCGACCCTGCGGCACTACTCATGGTCTTCGGGAATGGAAGCAATGTCGTCTTCCAAGACCTGACGGGCGACATCGACGTGTCAGCCCACGAACTCACACACGGAGTGACGCAATTCACCAGCGGGCTGAACTACACGAACGATCAGAGCGGCGCGCTCAATGAATCGTTCAGCGACATGCTCGCCTCGGCGATCGACGCATGGGTCCACGGCAATGACGCAAACAATCACGACTGGCTCATCGGCGATGACATCATGGCACCGCAACTGATCGGCGAAGCTCTGCGCAGCATGGCGGAACCGGGAACCGCATACGACAACCCCGTCATGGGGCGCGATCCGCAGCCGCGCGACATGGGTGGCTACTTTCAGCCTGCAGATCCGCACCTGATGTCGGGTATCACCAACCGCTGGTTCTACTTGATCTGCCGCGAAATTGGCATACCTGAGGGCACTCTGATTATGTATCAGACGCTGCAGAACCTCTGGCCGACGGCCAATTTCAAAGATGCTGCCTCGGTCGCCGCGTCCCAGGCGGCAATCCTCGCAACCAACAAGAAGGTGTCTCGAGAGGCTCCACAAGTTGTACGGGCCGCAGCACGGAAGCAAGGCATCTGGTAGGCAGCACGACCACCGGACTCTCCGCCGAAGGCCGTCCTGCCCGGCTCGCGAAACGGCGAGCCGTACCCGAGTGTCGGGGTGGTCGCCGCCAACCCCCTGCGCAACGCCGCCACCTCCGTCGACACCACCGACCAGCTACAGGAGGAGATCAAGCACGTGAGTTGTCAGCAGCCGCTGATCAACCATGTCTTTTGTACGGTGACCCTCATCCGGCCCTACTCGATCTCGCTCTGGAGAAGGGGTGATTGTGAGACGGGCAGCAGGCCCAGGTGCCGTGCGGTGGCGGAGTAGCCGTCGTGCCAAGCTGCTTTGGCGCCCGAGTCGCCGATTCGGTAGACCTGCACTCCGGCGCCGACTCCGATGATGAGGGACAGCACTGCGGCGGCAATGCGCAGCGGCGTGCTCACCGTGCTGTCGGATCCCTCCGCCTCGGGGGTCTGGCGGGCGGCACGGCGGTAGGACCACCACACCGCCGTAGACACCACGAAGAGGCCGATGGCCCAAGGGAGCAGCTCTTCCCCGAGTTCGGTATGCCTGCGGACCAGGGGATCGCTGTCAACGTGCCGTTCCAGCCACTCGCCGGCGTTCGTCGTCAGCGGCACGCTGATCAGAGACACCAGGGCGAGGGACGGCAGGGCGAGGCCGAACCGGCGCATGACGGAGGGAAAGGCGGCACACAGGATCAGGGCGAGCGCGGTAAGGGGTACCAGGACCACGACGACGTGCACGAACAGGACGTGTGCGGGGATGCCGTTGATCAGGTCGAAGCCCATGAGGGCCTCCTTCGGATGGCGGTGGTCGATGGCGGGCAGGGACGAGTCGGGTTCCTGAGACGGCCAGGTGGCGGGCCGCGCCGACGATCGGGAGGCGCCCGTTGCCTGCGTGCGGGAGTGACGCTGTGGCGCACCTCATGACCCATGGCGGCTGAATCCTGAGGTTCGCCATTCCCGGCCGTCGGGCAGAACCGCGAGCGCTTCGTAGCCGTCCAGCGTTTCCACCCAGCCCCGTGCCTCGTCGCCTCGGGCGAACGCGGCGGTGGCGTAGGTGTCGGTCAGCGTCAGACGTGGCCCGACGAGGGTGAGGGAGACGAACGTGTCGGCAGGTCTGCCGGTGTGCGGGTCGACGATGTGGTGGCCTCGTTCGACGGTGCCGGAGGTGGCGACGGCGAGGTCACGGCTCGCGGTGATGACGGTGGCCAGTTCCCCGGGGCGGAGCGGGTGGGCTATGCCGATGCGCCACGCGGCGCCCGGGCCCGCCTGGCCGCGGAGCTGCAGGTCGCCTCCGCCGTTGATGCACGTGTGGTGCGCGCCCGCGTCGTAAAGGAGCTGGGACGCGGTCTCGGTGGCCCAGCCTTTGACGAGACCCGAGGGGTCGAGGGTGCCCGCGGGGATGACGCTGAACCAGCCATCGCTGGCTCGGGCGGCCTGCGCGCACAGGGACAGGACTTCGTGAACTTCGGGCGGGCAGTCCTCCAGGCGGATCTCGCCGCGGTCGAGGCGGCTGATGTGGCTGTCGGGCCGGTAGGTGGAGAACACCGCGTGGACCTGGTGGAGGTGGTGCACGGCCTCGGCGAGGGCGCGGCGGATGGCGGGGGTCGGCTGATCGCGGATGTCGAAGGAGAAGACAGTGCCCATGACGTGCTCGACGTGGCGCAGCCCGGTCGCGGTGTCAGGCATGGGCCTGGTCCAGGGCGCTCTGGAGGGACTGGATGTAGCCCTGGCTGGTGTAGCTGGCTCCGGAGACGGCATCTATGTGCGCGCTCTGCGCGCCCATCGCTTCCTGGGTGAGGCGGGGCAGGGAGTAGGAGGCGATCTGCCGGTCGCGGCCGTTCCGGTCCGGCGCCTGGAGAACCTTGACCGAGGTGATTCTCCCCTTGGCGAGGGTGGCGGCGACCTGCACCGTTCCGTACTGGGTGGCGACGGGATCTCCGGTGAACGTGCCGGTCCCGGTGGAGGTGCCCGGTGGAGCGCCTGCGGGGGTGTGCGAGGTCGTGGAACGGGGAGCCGCCGGTCCGGCGAGGGCCGGTAGCTGGTGGGGTTTGAGAGTGAGCAGGGCGACGATCAGGGCGCTGATCCCGGTGGTGGTGAGGACGGCTCGGCGCATGGCGGTGCTCCTCAGAACGCGAAGGACTCGTGGTGGATGCGGCGGGCCGGGACACCGGCTTGCCGCAGGGCCCCGATGGCGGTCCGGGCCATGCTGGGCGGGCCACAGAGGTAGACGTCGTGCGCGGCCAGATCGGGGACCAGAGTGCTCAGGGCCCGGGCGGTGAGGCGGGCGTGGTGTCCGGCCGGTTCGTCGACGATGTAGTGCACGGCGGCCCGGCGGCGGGCGGCTATCGCGTCGAGTTCGCCGCGCAGGGCGAGGTCGACGGCGTGGCGGGCCCGGTAGACGAGGGTGACCTGGCCCGGCAGGGTTTCGAAGAGCGTGCGCAGGGGGGTGATGCCGACCCCGCCGGCCAGGAGCAGGACCTGGGGGGAGGTACGGCGGTTCGCGGTGAACGCGCCGTAGGGTCCCTCGGCCCACACCCGGGTGCCGGGCCTCAAGTGGGCCAGGGCGGCGCTGTGCCCACCGGCTGTCTTGACCGTGATCCGCAGGTGGCGAGGGTGGGCGGGGGCGGAGAGGGAGTAGGGGTTCGCGGCCCACCACAGTCCGCGGGTCAGGAAACGCCAGCGCAGGAACTGCCCGGGCTCGCCCCCGAGTTCGTCGAGGTGCCGACCGGTGACGTAGACGGAGACCACGCCCGGTGCTTCGGGGTGGACTGTGGCCACGCGCAGGCGGTGGCGCAGCCCTCGCCGGACGGGGACGGCGAAGCGGTACCAGGCGACCAGGGCCGCGACGCCGAGGAACAGCGTGTACCAGGCCGCCTGCGCGAGGCGGTTGCCGACGAAGTCGGCACCGTTGGACAGCTGGTGGCCGAAGGTGAGGAAGACCGCCAGGTAGGTCGCGAAGTGCAGGTAGTGCCATGCCTCGTAACTCATCCTGCGGCGGGCAGCGCGGGCGGAGACGATCCCCATGGCCACGAACAGCAGGAAGCCGGCCGTGCCCTTGAGCAGGTCGGGGTAGTGAAGGACGAGTGTGGACGTCTGACTGACCACGTTCGTGTGGGAGGTCAGCGAGTAGCCCCAGATGATCAGCAGGGTGTGTGCAAGGGCGAGGGACACGGTGCATCGGCCGCCCCAGGCGTGCCAGCGGGCGAGCCGGTCGGTGCCGATGGTGTGATCCCAGAGCGGCATCCGGGCCATCAGCGCCAGCAGGACCGCGCAGGCGTATCCGGCCAGGAGACCAGTGATGCGTCCGGCCCCGGTGAGCCAGCCCGCGGGGCCGACCACCGAGGTCGTGTCGCTCCACCACAGAGCCAGCACCCCTGCGGCACCACACCAGATCACCAGCGGCACCAGGAACGGGACAGGGGTGCGTCGCGGGCGGCGGTGGCGCATCCCGTGGCTCGCATGCGTCGTGGTCGTGAGTGTGGTGGTCATGGGGTTCCTCCGGACATGGCGCACGCTCCGGCGATGGGCGGCCAGCCTCACAGCCCAACCTCTGTGCAGCTTCTGAAACGGCCCCGCCGACCGCTCTCAGCCCCGATTCAGAGGAAACTCAGAGGCACACCTCACCCCTGCCGCGGCCTGGGCCGGGGGATGCTGAAGGAATCATGGACGAGCCGCGTACCACATCACTTCTGCACCGCCCTGGCGGAGACCCCGTGCGGATCCTCGTCGTCGACGACGAACCCGACGTCACCGATGTCCTGGCCGGAGCCGTGACCGGCGAGGGCTGGCAGGTGCGTACGGCGGGGAACGGAGCGACCGCGCTGGTGACGGCCCGCAGCTTCCGGCCCGACGCGGTGGTGCTGGACTGGATGCTGCCGGACCTGGACGGGCTCCAGGTGCTGCGGGCCCTCAGACGGGAGATGCCCGAGGTCTGCGTCCTGTTCCTGACCGCCCGCGACGCGGTCGAGGACCGCATCGCGGGGATCACCGCGGGTGGTGACGACTACGTCACCAAGCCCTACAGCCTGGAGGAAGTCCTGGCCCGGCTGCGCGGGCTGCTACGGCGAGCCGGAATGACTACCGGGGCGGGCACGAACCGGCTCACGGTCGGAGACCTCACCATGGACGAGGAAGCCCGCGAGGTCCGGCGCGGCGGGGCCGTCGTCGAACTGTCCCTCACCGAGTTCGAACTCCTGCGTTTCCTCATGCGCAACCCGCGCCGGGTCCTTTCCAAGGACCAGATCCTCGACCGGGTCTGGGCCTACGACTTCGGCGGCCGTGCCCACATCGTCGAGCTCTACATCAGCTATCTGCGCAAGAAGATCGACGCCGGACGCACACCGATGATCCACACCGTGCGTGGTGTCGGGTACGTCCTCAAGTCGGCAGCCTCATGAGGCGCCTGCCGCCCCGCACTCTGCGCGGCCAGCTCACCTTCGGACTCGTCACCCTGCTCGGCCTGGCCTGTCTCGCCGTCGGGGTCACCACCGCCCTTGCTCTGCGGGGCTTCCTGATGGGGCGCCTGGACGAGCAGCTCTCCGCGGCCGACGGTCGGTTCGCGGCCAGCTTGGAACACGAGGCCGAGCCCGACGCCGACAACCGCCCCGACACCCGGGGCCAGGCCGAGGCGACCTTCGGCGCCCGTCTCCTGGCTGACACCGTCACCCGGGCCGCCGTCGTCGACGACGCCACCGACCAGCCCCTCCAGCTCACCCCCGGAGACCGCCGTGCCCTGGCGGGTGTCCCCAGGGACGGCAGGGGGCACAGCATCCGTCTCTCCGGCCTGGGCAAGTACCGCGTCACGGCTGTCCGGGGCGACGACCGGGACACCCTGGTCACGGGCCTGCCTCTGCACCCGGTGGAAGAGACCCTGCACCGCCTCGAAGCGGTCGAAGCCGTCCTGTTCGGTGCCGCGCTCGTGGCGACCGGCACCGCGGGGGCCGTGTGGGTACGGATCTCCCTGCGCCCCCTCCAGCAGGTCACCGCCCACGCGGCGGAAGTCGCCGGGCTACCGCTCGCCAGTGGCGAGATCACCATGCCCGGCCCCCTCTCCGACACCGACCCCCGCACCGAGGTCGGCCAGGTCGGCACCGCCCTCAACCACCTGCTCGGCCACGTCGAAGACGCGCTCACCCGCCGACAGGCCAGCGAGGAACGCCTGCGGCACTTCGCCGCCGACGCCAGCCACGAACTGCGCACCCCCGTCGCCAACATCCGCGGCCACACTGAACTCGCCCTGCGCCACCGCGGCCCCGTCCCCGCCGAAGTCCGCCACGCCCTGGACCGCATCGGCAGTGAGTCTCAGCGCATGACCCGCCTCGTCGATGACCTGCTGCTTCTCGCGCGTCTTGACGCCGGACGGCCCCTCGAACAGACGCCGGTCGACCTGACCCTGCTGATCCTGAACGCGACGGACGACGCCCGCGCCGCCGGCCCCGGCCACCACTGGTTCCTCGACCTCCCCGAAGAACCGGTCACCGTCACCGGCGACGCCCACCGCCTCCAACAGGCGATCGGCAACCTCCTCGCCAACGCCCGAACCCACACGCCGCCAGGCACCGACGTGACCGTCACCCTCACCACGGAACAGGCCGCTGTCTGCGTGGACGTGAGTGACAACGGACCGGGCGTCCCCGAAGAACTCCAGTCCGAGGTCTTCGGCCGTTTCGTCCGCGCCGACCACACCCGCTCCCGCAGCACCGGAAGTACCGGCCTCGGCCTCGCCATCGTCCACGCCGTCAGCACCGCCCACGGCGGAACCGCCACCATCACCAGCAGCCCCGGACACACCTCCTTCCGCCTCACACTCCCCCGCTGACTGTCTGCGCTTGTCGGCCCCACGAGGAGCCCTGAACTGCCCCTTCACGGTCTGCGCCGGGCAGGCCGGTTCAGGGCCGGTTGCCCGACCAGCGCGGTTCGACTCGCGCCCATGCACGCTCCCACTCCGCCATCCGCCGACGGTGGGCCACGACGCGTACGGTCGTCCAAGAGCCCCCGCTCAAAGCCCAGATCGCGAAGGTCACCCCGCTTCCCGTGGCGATCGCTGTGGTCCACTGGGTGTCTTCGGTCGTCGGGGCCGTCGTGACGTGCTCGCGGGCGTCGAGCCAGATGTCGGCGCTACTGCCCTTCCTGGTTCCCGCCTCGACTCTGGCCTCGGTCGTGTGAACGGTGCCTTCTCGATCGGTCCACCGCACCTCGACCGGATGCCTCGTCCGAGAGCTGAAACTGTTGACCGACGGGGCGTCCTCGGTGAGGGTGCCCTGTACGACACGGTTGGCGACCCGCTGCCGTTCGGCCTTGGCATGCTCGCTGTCGTACGAGGCGGATCCGGCGAACGCCCCGGCCAAGGGGGCGGCGACCAGCACCGCCGTCCCCAGCAGGAGTACGGTCCAGGCCTCCACGGCATCGCTGCGGCGCCTGAGGGGATTTCTCCGCCATCGCCAACCCACGGGGCTGTGGCGGACGTCGCTCTGCGGCACGGTGCCCACGGTGTCACCACCAGTCCCCCATCCGGGGTTCAGAGTTTGCGCAGCCAGTCGTCGGCAACGCCCCGCATGGCCTGGTCGCTCGGCTGCAGGTGGGAGTCGTCCATGCGGTAGCCGAGCTTGTCGACCACCGCGACGACTCCGTCGATCTCACGCGTCATGTGCAGGGCGATGGGAACCTCGCTGCGGCGCTCCAACTGCCCTACGAGAGTCACCACACCCTCACGTACCTCGACAGTGATGGTCCGAGGCGACAGCCACAGACTCCGGACCAGGACCTGTTCGATCACCTCACGACGGATGCTGTCGTCGGGACGCAGAAACATCTGCAGCAGATCACGCCGGGTGACGATGCCCACCAGTCGGTCCTCGTCATCGACGACGGGGAGCCGCTCCACCCGGTGCTGTGCCATCCGGCGGGCCCCCTCGGCGATGGTCTGCTCGGCGTGGACGCAGATGGGGGGGGAGTCGACATGAGCTGCCCCGCCGTTCGCGCCGTGGTCTTGATCCGGTCCTTGCGTGCGACGGAGTGTTGCCTGAGCAGCCGGAACCGGCGCGAAGGCTCATAGGGGTCGGGGGCCTCGGCCTCCCGCACCAACAGGTCCGTCTCGGAGATCACCCCGATGACCTTCTCGTCGGCGTCGATCACGGGCAGTCCGCTGATGCGGTGCTCGGCCAGTAGGCGCGCCACTTCCTTGAAGGACGTGCCGCACTGAGCGCTGATGACCTCGCTGGTCATCACCGAGCCGATCTTGCTGTGCTTCATTTCGGTCTCCTCTCAGCACAGTTGGCGCAGGTACGGGTCCCGGGCGGTCCGCGTCAGCAGCCGTACGCGCACATCCAGCGTCGTGATGCCGTCCGGTCGTGCCAGGACGGGGTTGAAATCGGCTCCGGCGAGCTGCGGCAGGTCACAGACCATCCGGGACAGCCTGTACAGCAGCTGCTCCAGGCCTTCGAGGTCCACAGGCCCACGGCCGCCGTGCCCGAAGAGCAGCGGCGCACAGCGCGGCGCGGTGATCAGGTCATGGACGTCGAGGTCGGTGAGCGGGGCCAGGCGGGCCGCGTGGTCCGCGAGCACTTCGGTGGCCGTACCGCCGAGGCCGAACAGGACCAGCGGCCCGAAGACCTCGTCCTGTACGACACCGGCGAACAGCTCGGTGCCGCGCTCGGCGAGCGGCTGGACCACCACCCCGGTCAGCGAGCCCGCGAACCGGGTCACGCTCGGGTTGACGGCGAAGAGCTGCCGGGTGAAGCCGCCGGTGCGCAGATTGCGCAGCACCGCCCGGCCGACGGAGCCGGGCCTGCGGCCCGCGCCGACCACGGCGATCGAGCGAGGGCGCAGGAGTGGTTCCAGGCTTGCCACATCGGCGGTCAGGCCACGCGTCTCGACCGCCGTCAGGTACGTCTCGTCCTCCGCGAGCTGGATGACGCAGCGCAGTTCAGGGCCGTCGCAGTGGCGGGTGGTGCGCAGCCCGAGGTCGGCGAAGACCTTCAGGACCTCGTGGTTCTCGGCAAGTGCGTCGGCGGTGAACGCCACGATGCCGTCGGCGCGGGCGGCCGAGACCAGGTGTTCCAGGAGCAGGGTGCCGATCCCCCGGTGGTGGAGGCCCTCGGCGACCGCGAGTGAGATCTCGGCGGCACTGCGTTCGCCCGCTGTCTCGTACTCGGCCACGCCGATGACCTGTCCCTTGGCCTCGGCGAGCAGCGCGCGGTATCCGGGGCGAGGCGGAGCGCAGGCCCGGTCGGCAGCCTGTTCCGCGGCCCGTCGGCTGACGATGAAGAACCGCAGCCGGAGGTTCTCCGGCGACATCTCCTCATACAGTCCCTGCAGTTGCGCGTGGTCATCCGGGCAGGTGGTCCGTATGCAGACGGTCGTCCCGTCGGCGAGCAGGGCATGGGCCGGAGGCCGGCTACGCTCATCGTCCGTCATGTCGAGCCTCCTGTGGCAGGTTGACGCTCCGACCATCAGGCTCCGGGCCCCGCGGCCCCAGGGGCCGACCGGGAGTCGGCCCGGGCCGACCGGCCCAGTGCGCCCGGGCCGGTCAGTGGCTCGCGGGCGAAACCGACGTGCACGATGACGTACGTCCCGACTGAAGCCGTCGGCGTGGCGAGCCGGGCGGCGGCTGTCGCCGCCCGGCCGTAGCTGATGCCCGCAAGGGGGCCGGTGGAATGCCGCGGCGGGCGCGGGGACACACTCGCCGCTGTGCTGCCTGTCGGGGAGATCGATCAGCGCCGGGCCCGGGTCGTACACCCACGGGCCGCCCACCCGCACCAGGCGGTGGCCCAGAGGCAGCGAGCGCGGTGCCGGCCGGCACTCGAAGCGCACGGCGAGTTGATCCCGCGGGCCACCATGGCGCGGGCGACGGCGGCTTCGGACGAATGCCCACCCCACCCCGTCGTCGTGCCGGAACTGGTTGCTGACGCCGATCACCGCCGTGCGTGTCCGGCGGGGGACATCGCGCTTCCTCCCGTCGGGCCGTGCTGCTGCTGTCACTGTCGGGGCACGCCGAACCACGCCGACAGGGGCCGAATGTCCCTCACCGGGGCCGGTTCACCCCTCCCCCGACGGCCTCCCCGGTGGAACGGTCCGAAGGCGAGCCCCTACCAGGGGTATGTCGGAAGGCGGCGCGATCGTGGACAAGCCCCTGATCGTCGGGGTCGACGGCTCGGACCCGAGTCTGCGCGCCCTGGACTGGGCCGTGGACAGGGCCGGGGCGTACGGTGTGCCGCTGCGTGTGGTTCATGCCTCCAGGTGGGAGTGGTACGAGGGACACACGCCGTCCTTTGACATCAACAGGTCGTCCGTTCAGCTCCTTTCGGAGCACATCGTGGCCTCGGCGGCCGAGCGCGCGCAGAGCCGCGCGGTCTCCGTGAAGGTGACCGGGGAGGTACTGCCCGAGGATCCCGCCCTCGCCCTCGTACGGGTCGGTGCGGAGGCGGGGGCCGTCGTGGTCGGCAGCCGGGGCCACGGCGAGCTGGCCGATCTGCTGCTCGGTTCGGTGAGCCTGTCCGTCGCCGCGCGGGCCACGGTGCCGGTGATCGTCGTACGCGGCGAAGCGAAGAACGTCACGGGCGGCTTCCGCACCGTGGTTCTCGGCGTCGACGACGCGCGGGAATCAGCCCCCGTGGTGGAGTTCGACCCTTCTCACGGAAGCAGGACTCGTGGCCCTGCTCAACACGCCACGTGACACCCCACAGGACTGGTTGCGCGCGAGCCAGGCCCTCCAACGCGTCCTGCTCTACGCCACCGCTCACAGAATCAGGGCCGGTTTTCACACACAACCTCTGGAGATCACACCCATGCGCGCGAGCATCCGCGCCATGATCCCTTCTCAGCAGTCTCCACAGATGATTCTTCGGCTCGGCCACACCAACTGGAGGTGGCGTACCCCGCGGCGCCCAGTGGAGGACGTGCTATTGGCTGACCGAGAGCGAGAATGGTCGAGCCAACCGCCCGGCCCTCCGCACAGACCGTGACGGCCCGCGCGTCCGATGAACCGTTGCAAAAGGAGGCACCCCGAAGCCTCAGGACGTCAACACGGGGGGATCGACATGTGGCAAGAGAGCACCTACTGGAGCGTGATCGAGGAGCACCAGAGGATCCAGAAGATTCAAGTTCCCCCGAACGAGCTCCATATCTGTTTCCAGTTCAAGCCCGAGTCAGTCGGTGCTTTCGGGCTGATCTGCCGCAAGGCCGCCCTCCTTGCCGCGCATGCGTACTTCATCGTCCCCTATCACGTCGGCGCCTTCTCGACCTCGCCCGAAATAGACGAGCACACGGGCGAACCGGCGGACAGGTTCTACACGGGCGACGACGAACTGGCCGCACTTCGCAGCAGAGCCGCCGGCTTCCCTTCGATCTCCGTGCTCCCCGAACGCGTCACCACTCCCTTCGGCATGGATGCCACGTGGGAGGTTCAGCAGGCGCTGCGAGTGAAGTTCGAGAAGACCTACCTGCAACGCCAACACAGCACGGCAGAGGACGGAGATGACGCCCTGTTCCTGATCATGCAGGAAGTCGACGAGAACGTGCGGCGCCTGCAGGACAGCATGCGTGATTTGAGGTCAAGGAGATGGTTCGACATCATGAACCTCTCCATTCTGGCCAGCTCGTGGATCCTCATCCTGTCGGCGCCGACCGAAATCACACAAGGGGTGAATTCTCTGCTTTCCGCGCTCGGAGGCGGCACGGCTTTCTCCCTCATGGAGAACCTGTCCCAAGCGCGGCGCACCGAGCGGTCGATCGAGGCCGACCCGTTCTTCACGGCGTGGAAGCTGGCACAGGCGGAGAGAAGTTGAGAACCGCGTTTCGGGCTGTGGCCACGAGGTTCGACAACCGTGGCCACGTCTTTCACGACACCGTCACCGTAACCGCCGCCTCGGTCCGGCTCAGGCTGCGTTCACGACCCGCCGGACGTTCCTGGAGCCTAGGCTCTTTGTATGCCCAAGGCGACCGCCATGTTCAAGCGCCTCGTCCTCGGCAGGGCCATGCGCAGCGAGAAGCTGCAGGAGACGCTGTTGTCCAAGCGGCTGGCGCTGCCGATCTTCGCTTCCGACCCGTTGTCATCGGTGGCGTACGCCACGCAGGAGATCCTGCTCGTCCTGACTCTGGGCGGCCTGGCCTACCTGCACTTCGTGCCCTGGATCGCAGCCGCGGTGGTACTGCTGCTGACCGTGGTGGTGCTCTCCTACCGGCAGGTCGTGCACGCCTATCCCAGCGGGGGCGGTTCGTATGAGGTCGTCTCGGCCAACCTCGGCCCGTCCGCGGGCCTAGTGGTCGCCGCCTCGCTCATGGTCGATTATGTGATGACGGTGGCCGTCTCGGTCGCCTCCGGGGTGGACAACATCCTCTCCGCAATGCCGCAGCTCGCCGAGCACCGCGTCCTGCTCGCCGTGGGTTTCGTCGCGTTGCTCACCGCGATGAATCTGCGCGGCACGCGAGAATCGGGCCGGGCTTTCGCCGCACCCACCTATCTGTTCATCGGCGGCGTCATGATCATGGTCGGCACCGGCCTGGTGCGATATGCGCTCGGCGACGCCCCGGTGGCCGAGAGCGCCGCCTACGGCATCGAACCCGAGGCCGGCAGCGCCAACTTGGCCGGCCTGGCCCTGGTGATGCTGGTGTTGCGGGCCTTCTCGAGCGGCTGTACCGCGTTGACCGGCGTGGAGGCGATCTCCAACGGCGTACCCGCTTTCCGCAGTCCCAAGTCCCGCAACGCCGCGAACACCCTGGCCGTGATGGGCGCTCTCGCCGTCACCATGTTCGTCGGCGTCACCACGCTGGCCCTGATCTCCAAGGTGCACATCACCGACGACGCCTGCCGACTGACCGGCTTCAACGGGGACTGCGGATCCGCACACCAGCGCACGGTGATCGCACAGGTCGCCGCCGCCGTCTTCGGCGGCGAGCACAGCGTCGGCTTCTACGTCATCCAGGCCGCCACCGCACTGATCCTGATCCTGGCCGCGAACACGGCCTTCAACGGCTTCCCGCTGCTGGCCTCGATTCTGGCCCGGCACCGCTACCTGCCGCGGCAGATGCACAACCGCGGCGACCGGCTCGCCTTCTCCAACGGCATCCTGACCCTGGCCATCGTGGCCGGACTGCTGCTGTGGGGATTCAAGGCCAACGTCACGAGCCTCATTCATCTCTACATCCTGGGCGTGTTCACGTCCTTCACGCTCTCCCAGGCAGGCATGGTGCGGCACTGGAACCGAGAGCTGCGCACCCTGCGCGATCCCGTACTGCGCCGCCACCACCATCTGATCCGAACCCTCAACGCGGTCGGTGCCGGTGTCACCGGCCTGGTTCTGGTCATCGTCCTTGCGTCGAAGTTCACGCAGGGAGCGTGGCTTGCCGTCCTCGCAGCAGCCGTGCTCTGGGTCATGATGCGGGGCATCCGCCACTATTACGACGCCATCGCTGCCGAACTCGCCGTCACCGATCCGCACGACGAACTGCGGCCGCCCTCAAGGATCTTGGCGATCGTGCTGGTCTCCACGGTCCACAAACCCACTCTGCGGGCCCTCGCCTACGCGCGCGCCTTCACACCGGACCGACTGGAAGCCCTCACCGTCGCTGTCGACCGCGACGACACACGGGCCCTGGAACGACAATGGCGGGACCTCGACACCGACGTCCCCCTGAGGGTCCTCGACTCGCCCTACCGCGAGATCACCCGACCCGTCGTCAACTACGTCCGCTCCATCCGTCGCGAATCGCCCCGCGACGTCCTCGCCGTGTTCATCCCCGAGTACGTGGTCGGTCACTGGTGGGAGAACCTGCTGCACAACCAGTCCGCCCTCTGGCTCAAGAGCCGTCTGCTGTTCACCCCCGGCGTCACAGTCACCAGCGTCCCCTGGCAGCTCGAATCCTCCGCACGCGCCGACCGCCCGGCTCCATCGGCGCCCGGTGCCGTCCGCCGGGGCCACCCTCCGAGCCGACGCAAGCACTGACCAGGTCGGGCCCGTGCAGCGCGGTGTCCTGGAGAAGCCGCCTCCGCTGCTGCAAGGCGAGTTGGTGCAGCACCACTCGTTGTCGTACCAGACTCGAAGGCGACCCGCTTCCCGACGGCCGCCGCAGGTACGCTGGATAGGGATCGTCCGGGTGCCGCACTTCATTTCCGGCACTGGGATCCTGACGGTCGGCAACCCGTCCTTGTGGTCAGCGGTGGCGTCGTCTCCTCGAGCTCCCGTGGGCAACCGCACCCCGGGCAGGAGGGGCGGCCACCCCGGCAGCCTGTCGATCATGCCCCCATCTCGTCCTCCCTTTCTTGCCTCATGCCCTGTTCAGCCGCTCTCCGCACCCTCTCCAGGACGAGTGCCGGACGGCTCCGACGTGGGGCCCACCGGCCCCTGTCCCAGCCGGGACGACGCATCAGCGATACGTTGCGCCCATCCCTCGATCGCCGTGAAGTCCCGGAAGTCCCCGCCCTTGCCGGAGTCCACGATCTTGCGTGCGATGAACCCCTTGGCTCCTTCTTCCAGGCATCCGCCGAAGGTACGGTGCTCCTCCGCGTCGAACCGGAGCAGCACTGTCTTCACCCCCCTCACGGGCGGGATCTCGCGCTGCGAAGCCGTGGCGTCGAGCGGGCCGCTGCTGAAGAGCCAGAGCGGCCGCGCGGCCAGTGCACGGCGGTGCCGACGGGCGAACCGACGAGCATCCTTGTGCCAGCGGCCGGCGTAGAGCGCGCCTCCCAGCACCACGGCGTCGTAGGAATCCACGTCGGCCACGGACCCGGCCGGGAGCACCTCGGCCCTGAGTCCGTTCCGGCGCAGCACGTCGGCGATGGCTTCGGCTATCTGCGCGGTCGAACCATTGGTCGTCCCGTAGGCGACCAGCACCTTGCTGAGCATGACAGCCTGTCTCCTCTCACGATGTCACGGTGTTCGCGGCCATACATCCGTGCTGCAGACGATGCGTGTACGAGCTGGAGGCGCACACCTCGCATTCCGGCCTCGTCCGCGGCCCAGTCGACGCCGCGCATGCTCGCCTCGGAGCCGTCCACGCCCACGGCGATGGGGAGTTCGACGCTTGTCACCGTCCGGCTCCTGGCTCAGGGATGCGCGACGACGGCGACCGGGACGGTGGCGTGGTGCAGCACCGCATGCGTGACCGGGCCGATGTGCGCACCCAGCGTCCGAAGGCGAACACGCCGTCCCACGACGAGCAGGGAGCCCTCGCGGGAGGCCTCGACGAGGTGCGTGGCCGCTGCGCCGAAGGGGGACTCCTCAACCATGTCGACGCCGGGAAACTTCTCCCGCCACGGCTTGAGCGTCTCGCTCAGAGCAGTGGTCTGTTGCAGCGAGAGCCTCTCGTAGAGCCCGGGTTCGGCGGAGAAGCCGTATGGATAGTAGGGCGGAGAGGTCCAACCATGGACGACGCGCAAGGGAACGAGGTGCCGGGTCGCTTCCTCGAAGGCGAACTCGATGACCGAGTCGTCAGGCTGGTCGACGTCGAGCCCCAGGATGACGGGACGGCGCGAGGTATCGGTGGGCGGGGCGCTCGACGAGTCCGTGGCGTGCCCGTCAGCGGTCTGCTCTTCGGCACGAACCAGGACCACCGGTGTCGCGGTGCGCGCCACGACGGCTTGGCCGACCGAACCGACCAGGTAGCCACCGAACCCGCTCAGCCCGCGGGAGCCAAGAACGAGGAGAGCGGCGTCCTCTGCCGCGGCCGTCAGGACGTCGGCGGGGCGGCCGACGGCCTGCTCGTCGACGACCTCGACGTCGGGGTGGCGCAGTCGAAGACCTCTGACGGACTCACGCGGGACGCGTTCGCGCCAGTACTGCAGGGTCTCGGCACCGAGGAGCGGCGCCTGCGCCGTGGGGACCGGGATCGGGTCCAGGACGTGGACCAACTTCACCGGCAGCCCGCGCAACTTCCCTTCACGAGCCGCCCAATCGGCCGCAGCAAGACTCTCGGGTGAACCATCCAGGCCAACGGTGACGGTGACCGGCATGAACTCCACCTCCTTGAATCGGGGGGTGCATACCAGCCTCGTGGCCGCAGGGCTCGTCGTGCAGGGGCCGCAAGTCCCCGTCCGGGGCCAACCGGCTCCCTTTCCATGCCAGATGTTCGGGAGCTGCGACCGTGCAAGGTGGGCCGGGCTCTTGCGCCGTGCATGGGCGGCGTACAGGGGCCTGGTCACGTGGGAGAGGGGAGCAGTCGGATGCAGTCAGGGCTGGGGCGCGTGTGCGGTGGGTTGTTCGGGCCGCTCGGAGTCCTGGAGTTCGGCCAGCAAGGCGGTCTGGCCGGCGAGGAGTTCGGTGAGGATGCGGCGTGCCG
>NZ_JBWKAP010000013.1:0-166992 GCF_056437465.1 Streptomyces sp. NPDC042371
GGGCCTGGCGGCCCGTCAGGTGTGCTGTCGTCGTGCCTGGCGGCACGACTGTGTGTTAAGTGTGAGTGTTGGCCCTGGCGGGCCAACTTCTTTGGTTTCTGTGAGAGTTAGCAGGCCTGCCCAGCCTGCGCTGACGAGAAGGTGTGTCCTGTCTGGCGGCAGGACGGTGGTGTTGAGGGTTTGTTGTCTTCCTTGGGTATGAACGGGCCTGGCGGCCCGTCAGGTGTGCTGTCGTCGTGCCTGGCGGCACGACTGTGTGTTAAGTGTGAGTGTTGGCCCTGGCGGGCCAACTTCTTTGGCTTTTCTGCTGCTGTTGCAGTGGGGGCTGGGTTCGGTCGTGTCCCTCTCATCAGGGTGGACCGGAGTGTGGGTGTCGATCGGTGTCTCTGATGTCAAAGCTCTGGCGTTACGCAAAGATTTGAGTTCACTCCCCTACCCTGGAGCCTGAGCGTCTCTCTTTGATGGCTCAGTCGGCGGATCGGAGCCTTCCGTGATCGTTACTGGTCGTGACAGCCGTTTGCAATACCAACTCCCCTGCTTGCAACGCTGGTTGGGATCAGGCTTGAGGCTGCGTTGCCAGTACCCGGCGCTTTGATGGACGGTTGCATCGCTTAGACGGGGACCACCCGGGGCTTCATGGCGCTCGTGAGGGTGAGCGGGCCGGCGGCAGCTGACCATCTTCGTGTTCGTCTCGATGGTCGCGCTCGGCTTCGGCAGCATGAACGGCTCCTCCAGACAGTCCGGATCGGGCAGGCCTCAGCCGGGGCGTCTGCCCGGTGCGCTTCCCCGGCTGGGAGGCCCCTAAGAAGCCGACCCGACCGTGTCGTACCCGGTTAAGTTCACCTGAGGCCTACGTCAAAGGGCCCCGTCCGAAATGACGGGGCCCTTGGTGCGCGGGCAAGTCAGCGGTGTGCGGCCGGCTCGGAGTGCGACGGCGAGGTGCTGGTGGTTGGCGGCTTGGTGGCATCGCCTCCGCCGCCGGACATGGCCAGCAGAAGAAGCAGGATCAGCACGACACCACCACTGCCGGTCGCGACGGCTCGCGGGCTGATCATGCGGTGGTGCCCGCGCACGCGGGTGCCGTCGGTGCGGGTGTAGGGATGGACGTAAGCGGTCGGCACGGGCTGGGGCCGCGGGGCCGGGCGGCGGCGCGGCACGGTCGTGGTTATGGGCGCGGCGGTACGCGGGCGGGATCGGCGGTAGTGGCCTTTGACGGGGGTGCCGTCTCGGCGAACGTGCGGACGGACGTAGGGCACGGTGTGGGGTCCTCGCGGTGAAGGGGGTTGGTGTGGCGTCCCCCGGGGTGGGGTGTCCGGGTTGTCCTCGGCTCTTTCGACGGTAGCGACGCCCACTGACAGTCGATCTACGTCAACTCCCCTTACTTGGGAGGAAGTTGGGCTGCACACGGTGGTTTTCAGTCGGGCAGGAGCAAGCGCGGGGTGGCTGTCAGTGCCGGGTGCTGTCATGAACGGAGGCGGGGAAAACTGCAGACGAAGGGGGACGCCGTGCTCGATGGGGAACCGGCCGGGCCTGGCCGTACTGGGCCCGGGCGACGGCACAATCGCGTCGTGTTCGACGGGGCGGGCCGGTGAGCCGCCGAAGGCGCCGTCGTGACGAGGACATGTACGTCGCCTTCGGCGTCCTGGTCCTGGTCGGCCTGCTGCTCGTCAAGGTCGCGCAGTGGGTGTGGGCGCACTGGTGGGTGCTGATCGTGGCCGGGGTTCTGGCGGTGGGCGCGCTGGCGGCCTGGGGCTATCGGCGCGTGGAGCGGCTACAAGCGGCGCAGCTGCGCACCGAGGGCTTGGTCTACTCGCTGGGTCAGTTGGATGCGATGCACCACAGCATGTTCGAGAACGCGATACGTGACCTGCTGGCTCGGGACGGCTCTCGTGACGCTGTGCGCTGCGGCGGCCGGGGTGACCTCGGCGCCGACGTGAAAGGGCATGATCCGCTCGGCCGCCTCTGGGTGATCCAGTGCAAGCACCGCAGGAAGGGCCTGGACGGTGCGGCGGTGGGCACCCCGGACCTGCAGACCCTCAACGGCACCGGCCGACCGGTACACAAGGGCGACGTCGTGGTGATGGTGACCAACGGAAGGATCTCGCAGCCCGCCCGGGACTTCGCCCGCAGCCAGCGCCTGCACCTGGTCGACCGGCACCTGCTCGAACAATGGGCCCGTGGCACCCGCCCGCTCTGGGAAATTCTCCCGGCCGTCCCACCCCCGAGAAAACAGCCCCGCCTGCCCTAGCGGCGCTCCTCCCCCGTACGACGGGTGCATCGGTGAGGTAGAGAAGTTCGTGACGGACTTCCTTAAGCGCCTATCCCCTTAATCGGTCCCCAAGCACGCGCCCGTTGGCCAGGGCCAGCAAGTAGCAGACTGCACCCGATTTGCCGTGCCTGATCAACGGCGCTGTCTGGGCGGGGGCTCGATGTCCACAGGCTGGGTCGTCACGTACCAGGAACCCCGCTCACCGAAGTCTTCTACGACCAGGACACCCGGGCGGGGCAGACGCAGCGTGCAGACGGCCGGAGAGCCATCCCATCCGTCGGACGAGCGCGCTCCGCCCAGAGTGCTGAGGAAGGCCGGGCTGCCGTGGCGTGGTCAGGTCCGCTTTGGCTCGTACGGGCTCCAGCCATGCAGATGGGGCCGCAGGCTTTCGGGGGTGGCTGCCGGTGGTTCCGGGAGCTCCGGTTCCTGGAGGGCGGGGTCGATCCGGTCGGCATGGGCGCGGGCCCAGGCAATCCATGCACGGCCAGCTTCCGTGGTGCCAGCGGTCGCGTTCTGCTGGTCTTCCAGGGCGTCGCAGTAGGCTCGGATAGCCGTGGCTTCCTGCCACGCCTGGACCTGTCCGCGCAGGATCTTTGTGCGGTGGTCTTCCACCAGGGCGGTGCGCGCTTGTCCCATTGCGGCCAGCCAGCGTTGGCGTGTCTCTTCTGCTTTGTGCTGCTGGGCCAGGCGCCGTTCGGATTCGGTGTGCGCGCGGTGGGTGATCTCGCGGATCAGGTCCGAGAGCCGGTCTTCCAGGCGCCAGCGTTGGCGGTCTCCCCAGTGCGAACGGCGGCCTGGGTGGGCGTAGGTGTGCTCGAGGCGGAGGTCGAGCTGGTGAGAGGGGTGCACGGTCCGTGCTGTCACGCGCTGCCAGGCGTACTTCGCCTCGCTGGGATCGGGGGCCTCGTAGGAGCCTTCGTCGAAGGTGAGCGGGAAGGTGCTGTCGGCGATGGTGATCACGAGGCTGCCCCGGGAGCCGGCTGCGGGATGGCTGAGCATGTAGTTCTTGTCTTCGGCGGCGCAGCACAGGGCGTGGAGGATGCGGCGGGCGCGTGGCTGGCAGTCGGGGCAGACCGGGAGGGGCGCCTCGGCGGCCGCGAGGTGCAGGCCCTCTGGCGGCAGGTCGTCGGCGACCGGGACGGCTTCGTCTGGAGGCGTGGAGCGTGCGGGCGAGGTCCCGGGGTGCAAGGTGATGACCATGTCGCCTCTGTCGCGGCCGGTGTGCCGCAGATGGTGGCCTTCGGGGACCAGGTGGTCGGCGCGGGCGGTGTGCAGGGCCCGGCGCCAGCGGGCCCGTTCATCGGGAGTGGGGTCTGTGATGCGCAGGGTGCCGTCGGCCTGTTGGAGGCGGGTGATCAGCTCGGTGGCGTCGGCTGTTCCTGACGAAACTGCGTCTGTGGGGGCCGGAAGGCGGGTGGCGTCGGCCAGGGCCAGTTGTTGGCGGCCTGCGTCGGTGGGCGCCGCGCTCCATCGGCCGTCGGCCTGCGGGGTGGTGACCAGGCCCCGGTTGCGCAGCGCGTAGACGGTGGTGACGAGGCCGGATTCGTTTGAGGTGACCGGGGTCTCGCCGTCACAGATGCGGCGCAGCACGGCGAGTTGGCGCTCGTTCAGCTTGGTGGTGGCCACGGATCCGTTCCTGTCGGTGACGCCAATGAACCGGGCGGGTCAGTCGTCGCGCTGGGCCTGGCGCAGCACGTCGAGCGGAATGCCCAGGTCGCGTTCGAAGCGGTCGGCTGCTGTGGTCTGTCCTCTCTGGCGCAGGCAGTCGATGGCCTGCTCCATGAGCTTGCCGATGCGGAGCACTTCGTTGCGCAGCGCCTTCAGCTCCTCGAAGTTCTCCACGGCGTCGGTGCCGCACCAGCTGCGCAGGAGGTCGCGGCCGGGTTTGGAGTCTCGGTCGACCTCCGCACAAATCTCGGGGCTGATGTACGTGCCGGGGTTCTTGCCGCGGCCGCGGTAGTAGTGGCCGTAGATGGCCTCTTGGCGTGCCTGGCGTTCGCGCTCGTCCAGAAGGGGCACGAGGTGGTCGGCCCGGGCGGCGGCCAGGCGGGAGGCCACTTGCACGGTGACGGGCCAGGGAGCGGTCAGGCAGCCCTCGTCGTCGGTGGAGACCCGCGGGTCGGTATGGAAGAAGGCGTCGGAGACGTCGAGGAGCGCGGCCAGCGCGGGCGCATCGTCGATGTAGAGCAGGCCCCGGTCGCGGGAGTTGACGCCGAACGACATCGCCTCGCCCGCCAGGTGCTCGTCGAACAGGATGGTGACGGCCCGGAAGGCGGGATCGTTGTCGTCTGGGCTGTCCTTCATCAGTTCGTTCCACTGCCGTTCACGTGCCAGCCAGGCGTCCCTGTCGTGCCACCGCACACGCAGCCGGGCAGAGGGCACCCATTCCTCGCGCCCCTCCGCCTCCTCGGCGACGAAGCGCACTTTGACGCGCGGTGGACGCTGCGTACCGACCTTGACGACCTCGACCTCGTCGACCCGGCCGTGATGCGGTGCAATCCGGTGCGCCCACCGCTCCCCCGCTTCCATACGCCACCGCTCCCCTCGTTCGAAGCTTGCCCTCCATCGTGCTCGTATCCCAGCAGAAAGATGCCGGATCGTGCCGAAGCGCGGGTCGGCTACTCCACGCCTCACCCGGGGAGATGAAGCAGATGTCCAGACCTGGCATGTTCCCCCGGGGCCCTGCCGCCCTGGTGACGGAGCATGCACGGAGTGCGCCGCCGTTGTCCTCCTGCGATGGCTCGCGAGGCCTCGGGCGGGGCAGATTACCTCCAGCATCACGACAGTGGTGGAATGGCATGCGAGTGGGGGCGCCCGTGCGGGAATTGCAGTATCTGTCCACGGCCAAGTTGGATGACTTCTACGAGCCTCCTCGCAGGGCCCACCGGTCCCTGGAGGCGGAGGCCGGCGCACTTGGTATCAGTGCCCGCCTCGTGCTCGGCCCAGAGAACGTTGTGGAGCCCGCGGTCGCCGAGCGGGATGCCGGACGGCTGGAGAAGGTCTTGGCGCATCTTCGGGAGAAGTGCACGGCTCATACTCAGAAGCCAGCAACTTGCCAGGAGCTGGGCGCGGGCGCCTGGCTGGAGTTCTGCGGGCGCTTCCTCTACGGCGCGGCGGCAAGGGATCTGGGGCTTCGCGACCACGGTGTTTTCACCTGGAGGTCGTTGGAAGAGGGCAGCTGTAAGCACCGTGATGACGAATTCTGCAGCCATATCCAGCTGTTTCTCTGCGGCTCGATCCAGCATGTGCGGGACCACCGTGAACATCCGCCCAGCAGGATGGGATCCGGCTCGGACTGGCTGCACGATCTGGCAGCGGATCTGGTTGCCCGGGAGGCCGGGGGCGATACGTCGCTGCCGAGTCTGCTGCACTCCACCGGGATGAATGACCAGGAATTCGCGGCTCGTTCCGCGTTCGCGATGCATGCCGACCACCGGACCGCCGGCTATCTGAGCGGGCATGCACGGGTGCTGTGCAACTTCCCGCCGGAGCCTCTGCGGCACCGGCTGATCGTTGCGACCCCTTTGTATGTAGAGACCGGGCTGCAGCCCCCGCCGGTGGAAATGGACTCGGCTTCGTCACCCCCGACAGGGTGGTTCGCACGCTGGCGCCGTTGGCGCACATGACTCCTGTGTGCACGCGCAGACACAAGCGCCGCTCAGGGCACCCGCTGGCAGCGGTTCGGTTTGGGATGCTGCCCGTTATGCGTTCACAGGCCAAGTTCCGCCAGTGCGGCCAGGCGTTGTGGCGACAGGTGCGTGCGACGCCGTTTGAGGTTGCTCAGCCATATGCCCAGACGGATCGGTTCCCCGTCGAGGTTCTCGATGTGCCGTTGCGGCACATCGAGGTGTCCTTCTCGGTCGAGGAAGGCACGGGCAGCGGCGAGTGCGTGCTGGAAGGCACGCTCGCGTGCCGGCAGCGGGCTGTCCTGTACGGGAGCGGTCCGCGTGGAAGCGTGGCCTGCTTCCAGCTCTGTGAGGAGGCGGCGCTGCTCTGGGTGCAGGTCGGCCGGGCGTTGTGTGGTCAGCCACTGTCTGACAGTGCCGGAGGGGTTCTCTTTGTGCTGGCGCGCGTGGTGGAAGGCTCTTTGCCAGGTCAGTGGCCAGAGCGGGTTCCAGTAGGGGTCCAGGGCGGTGAGTGCCGCTGTTCTTTGGGCGGTCAGGCGGGAGGAGCGGGCCCGCTGGGTGGCCAGCCAACGGCCGAGAGGGAAGCCGTCGTGGACTTCGTCCACTGGTGCGGCGAGGTGGCCGTGGGTGGCCGCGTATGCGGTGGCATGGGCGAGTCCGCGGTCGAACGCCTGTTGTCGGGGGTCCCAGATGATGCCGAGGCGGTCGAGGGCGTGAGTGCGGGCTGGGTCGAGGGCGCCGGTGGTGTGGAGGCGGCGCTGCCAGGTGAGCCAGCGGCCCAGAGGATACCCATCCCCGTCTTCGTGGGCTTGCGGGACGTCGAGGTGGTGGTAGGTGCGGTGGTAGCGGCGTGCGGCGGTCAGGCCGCGGCGCCATTCGGCGCTCTTGGGGGCCAGTACGCGCAGGGAGAGGGCGAGGGCGACTTCGTCGGCCCTGGTGGGGCGGTCGAAGCGGAGCCAGGCCTCGGGGTCCTCGGGAGGTGCGGTGGGGCGGTGGGTGCGGGGGTCGGCGAGGCGGGCCTCGAGGCGGTCGTCGTGGGCGCGCAGGGCCTGGATGGTGTGCCACAGAGGGGTGTAGGCGTCGGCGCCGAGGAGGTCGTCGGGGTCTTCGTCGGGGGTGAGGTAGACGGGGACGACGAGGGTGGCTTTCTTGCCGGCGCCGGGTTGTTGGCGCAGGGCGCGGCCGACGGCCTGGACAGTGTCGACGGGGCTGTTCTTGGGGTCGGCGAAGACGACGGCGTCGATCGCGGGGACGTCGATACCTTCACCCAGGACCCGGGCGTTGGACAGGACGGCCGGGGTGTCAGCGGTGTGGGAGGCGAATTCGAGGAGGAGGCGGCGGCGGACCTGGGGTGGGTGGGTGCCGCTGATCCAGTCGGCCCACAGATGGGTGGGACGCAGGCTTTCGGGGAGGGCGGCGGCGGTGGTGGTCAGGGTGGTGGCAAACGCGCGGGCGTCGGCGACGCGGTGGTGGAAGGTCAGGACGCGGCGCAGGTGGTGGTCGTGGATGGCGCGCAGGGCGGCGACCTGGCGGCCGGCCAGGCGTAGTCCGTCGATGCCGGCGCCGGGGCCGGTGGCGAGCCAGTCGCGCAGGTCAGTGTCGGTGATGACGGGGACGAGGATCTGGTAGTCGGCCAGCAGGCCGAGGTCGATGGCGTCGGAGAGGGTGAGGCGGTAGGCGACGGGTCCGAAGAGGGTTTCGTCGTCCATGGAGGCGGCCCCCTGTCCCCCGCCGTCCCCGCTGCTGTTGGTGTTGGTGGTGTCGTCCCAGATGCGGGGCGTGGCGGTGAGGTAGAGGCGGCGGGTGGTGGGGAGTTGGTCGTCGTGGTGGACGGCGGCCCAGGCCTTGCCGAGGCGTCCGGCGGTGCGGTGGGCCTCGTCGACGACTGTCAGGTCCCAGGCGGGCTGGTGGTGGTCGCGGTGGGCGGCGACGACGGCGGGTAGGGAGGCGTAGGTGGCGTAGACGGTAAGCGGTCCGGTGCCGGCCTGTGCGGTGAGGGCGGCGAGTTCGGCGGGGTTGGTGGTGAGGGGGACGTCGGCGCCGAGGGGGTGGTGGTCGAGGGCCTGGCGGGCGGAGCAGACGGCGATAGCGGGGCCTTTGCGGCCGGCCTGGCGCCAGGAGCGGATGGTCTGGGACAGCAGGTCCAGGGTGGGCAGGAGGACCAGGACGCGGCCGCAGGGCGCGGTGCGCGCGGCGGTGCGCGCGGCGATGAGCGTCTTGCCGGTGCCGCAGGCGGCGATGACGCTGGCCCGCGGATGGGTGCGCAGAGTGCGGGTGGCGGCCACGACGGCGTCCCTTTGGTGCGGGCGCAGCGTCAGTTCGGTGGGGGCCATGGGCGTTGGGCGCTTCCTGGAGGTGTCAGGCGGGGCGGACGCGGTGGTCGGCGAGGTGGGCGAGGACGTGCTGGTGTGCTTCCCAGCCATCGGGGAATTTCGCGGGCACGTTGAGGTGGACGGGATCGTTGGAGGGGTGGCTGTCGAGGAGGTCGGCGATGCCAGCGCGGGCGACCATGATGCAGGCGTGGCGGTGGCGTGAGGCGAGCACGCACAGGCGGCCGGCCTCCAGGTGGAAGGCGGAGGCGTCGCGGCGTCCGGACAGTGGGTGCAGGACGATGGTGACGGCGAATTCGCGCCCCTGCAGGCGGTTGGCGGTGTCGGCGCGGACCCCGCCGGTGTGGGGGGTGTGGTTGAGGAGTTGCTGGATGTGGCGGGCCTGTTCGCGGTGTGCGGTGCCGATGGCTATGTCGGCGGGCTGGAGGCGGCGGCCATGGGGGTAGTTCTCGCAGACGGCTTCGGCTCCGCGTATCAGCAGGCGGGATGCCAGGGCGACGGTGGCGTGGGCGGCCTCGGCGTCGACGCGGGCGGTGTGCCGGGGCGGGAGTTCGTGCAGGGCCCAGCCGGTGCGGGCGGCTTCGTCGAGGGCTGCGTCGTAGGGGTCGTGCAGGCCCGGTGTGGTGTAGGCGAGTGCGCGCTGGTCGGGGGCAGTGCCGGGGTGGAAGGGGGTGAAGGGGTAGAAGGCCCGGGAGACGAGGTGGGCTGCCGAGGGGGGAAGGCGCCAAGAGACGGGCAGGTTGTGGATGGTGGCGTCGTTGTGGTTGGTCAGGACGGTGACCGCGTTGTTCATGGGGTCGTGGGGCAGTCCGTTCCAGCGGGGTGTGCTGACGGTGGAGAACGGGTCGAGTTGGCCGGGGTCGCCCACGAGGAGGGTGCGGTCGAAAAGCTTGGCGATCAGCAGGAGGGCATCGGAGCGCATCTGGTAGGCCTCGTCGAGGATGGCCCATTGCCAGTGGGGGCCGTCGACATAGGCCCATTTCATGGCGGTGGCGATGATGACGTCGCAGGCGAGGAGGTCTTTGATGTCCTTGCTGATGAGGGTGTTGCTCAGGGCGAGGACCGATTCGGGTGCCTCGTAGCTGTGTCCGGCCAGGCGGCCCAGGCGCAGCCGGGGGCCTTGGGGGTCGGCGAGGCGGATCAGGAGATCGTCGACCTGGTGGTTGGTCTGGGCGACGATGATGCACCGTTCGCCTGCGGCGGCGAGGGTGCGGGCGGCGCGGACGACCAGAGTTGACTTTCCGGCCCCTGGGGGCGAGTCGACGACGACGGGCCGCGTGCCGGTGCCGGTCAGTGCGGTGAGGACGTCGGCGACGGCCGTGTGGGCCAGGTCTGCGCGCGAGGGCTGGGTCATGGGCGGGGCTCCTCGGTCTCCTCCAGGGCGGCGACGGGGTGGTTGTGCTGGGGGCCGCCGTGGGTCCAGGGGGTGTTCTCCCGGGTGGGGAACGGGGGGCGTTGGAAGAATTCGGGGGCGAAGGTCAGCTCCAGGCTGTCGCCGACGGCGGGGACGGAGTCGGTTCGGGGCTTGGCCACGGTGCCGGTGAGGGTGGTGATCTCCAGCAGGAGGTCCGTGCCGTGCTCGCGGGGTGTGATGGCACGGACGGCCAGGTGCAGGCGCGGGTTGCGGGGCCCGGCGAGGAGGTTCCCGGTGTCCAGGCGCACGGGGTCGTCTGTGTGCAGGGTCAGGCGTGGGCGCAGTAGGGGTCTGCCCTTGGCTCCGGGGACGGTGTGATGGGCGTCGACGTCGGTGACGGCGCCAGCGAGGGCCTCTCCGGTGGTGCGCCGCTCGGCCATGAAGAAGGGGTCTTCCAGGGCGCGGTGGGCGTCGAGGGCGCCCTGGGCCAGCTCCATGCGGGCCAGACGGCGGGCGGCGGAGACGGCGTCGTCCTTGATGGGCTGGGGGCGGCCGTCGGTGGCGAGGTGGGCGGTGTAGGCGGTGAAGCGGTCGCGGTCGGCAGCCCAGCGGTGCTCGGCGTCCTGGGTCTGGGGCAGGGTGCGCAGCAGGCCGAGGGCGCGCCAGGCGTCATTCCAGGTGGGCTCGAGGTATTCGCGCAGGAGGGTGGTGAGCCGGTCGGTGTGGCGGATCATTGCGCCGGTGTTGGCTTCGCGGGCGGCGTCGTTGTAGGCCGTCAGCAGGGGGTCGAGTTCGAGGCTGTCGAAGGAGGGGTCGGTGGCCGGGCCGGCCGGGCGGTGCAGTTGGGGGTCTTCGGCCTGGTGGGCGGCTTCGAGGCCGGTGGTGCCGGGCGGGGGGTCTATCCAGGCGAGGAGAGCGGCGAGGTGTTCGTCTTCCAGGCGGCTCTGGCCGGTGATCCAGTGGGTGGCCAGTTGGTCGGTCAGGGCCAGCAGGAAGGCGGAGCCGGGGTGTTCGGCGTGGTCGGCGAAGAAGGTGAGCCACTGGCCCAGGCGGCCGGTGCTGTGGGCCGTCTCGGTGCCGTCGGGGGGCGGGGTGAAGCGCAGGGCGCGGCCCAGTCGCTGGATGTAGGTGAGGGATTTGCGGTTGGCGACGAGGAGTTGGGGGGCGTGGGTGTGGCGCTGGCGGGCGGGTCTCTTTCCTTTGACGGGCAGGTGTTCGGTGTTCTGGAAGCCGTCGATGTGGGCGAGGACGTGGTCGGCGAGTTCTTGCAGGAATGCGGTGGGCCGCCCGGCCGGAGGTGCGACGAGCAGGTGGGGGCGGGCCGGGTCGGTGCCGAGCATGACGGCCAGAGGGCTGGCTTCGGTGCCGGAGCGGTTGAGCGGCAGGAAGACCAGGGGCTGCTCGGCGAGGTAGAAGTGGCGGATCGTGCTGGCGGTCTGTGCGGTTTCCTTCTCGGCCGCCTCGAGGCGCAGAAGGGTGGACAGGCGGGTCATGCGGCCCCCCGTAGTTGGGCGCGGACGGTGTGGGCGTGGCGGAGGGCGGCGGCCAGGTCGCTCTGGTCGGCGGCCGGGGCGCGTGTGTCGTCGGCCAGGCGCAGGGCGGTGCTGATGTGGTCGACGCCGCCGAGGTCGTCGCGGACGTCGGTGCCCAGGACGTCGATCAGTCCCTCGTCGCGGGTCTGGCTGCGGCAGACGTAGGCCAGGTCGCAGAAGTGGCGGCAGGCGGGGGTGTAGCGGATGGGGAGGGTCCTGAGGGCGGCCTCGAGGTCCTTGGGGTCTCGGGTGGGCCGCTCGTCCGGGCCGGGGGCGAGGTCGAAGGTGGTGGAGGCGGGTACGTGCTCAAGGAGGGGCTCGACGCGGGTGAGGCGGCTGAGCTGGCGGGTGAGGGCGTCGATCTTCTGGCGGGCGTCGACGCGGCTGGCGGTGGGGCGGCGGGTGAAGTTGCGGGGCGTGACGAGGATGACGTCGTGGGCGACCATGCGCTCGGCGTCGAAGCCTTCTTCTGCGAGGAGTTCGCGCAGGGCGAGGACGTAGGCGGCGGCCTGGGTGACGGCGGCGGCCACTTTCACCGGGCTGGCCTGTCCGTCGACGACGGCGAAGGACTTGATCTCGATGATGTGGAAGACGCCGTCGATCTGGAAGGCGACCACGTCGGGTTCGAGGAAGACGCGGTGGCCGCCGACGGTCAGCTGCAGGACGGGGTGGTCCAGCAGGGTGCGGGCCGGGGTGGTGGAGCGGGCTGCTTCCAGGATGGCGTTGCGGGTGTAGGTGTGGCGCACTTTGAGGGTGGCGTCCTGGGTGCCGACGGCCGAGAGGTCGGTGTGTGCGGCCTCGGGGAGCGGCAGGTTCAGTACGTCGCGCAACAGGCGTACGAGTTCGGCGCCGCCGTCTTCTTTGACCTGTTGTTCGAAGATGGCGCCGCTGCGCAGCGCGATGGAGGATTTGGCGAGTGGGCGGGGTTTGCCCAGGTGGACGGCGATGGCGTCCTTGTCGATGCCGGCGGCGTCCAGCAGGGCCCGCCGGGCGCAGCCGGGGTTGGCAGTCAGGGCCGCGATGGTGCGGGCGTCGTGTCCTTTGGCGGGGGCGGGGCCGCGCAGTGCGTCGAGGCGGTCGTTGAGCTGACTCACGAGGGGTTCCTTGCAGGGGCGGGTGGGGTTGGGGCGGTCAGGGTGCGGAGCGTAGGCGGCGGGCGGACTGGAAGGATCCCCCGAACAGCAGCGCCGTGTCGTCGAGTTGGCTGCGGGCCCGGGCGGCGGCCTGGGTGCGGGTGATGGTGTCGCCGTGCGCGTGGAGGGCGAGTTCGTCCCGGGCGGCTCGGCGCAGCAGGGCCAGGTCGGTGGGGAGGGTGGCCGGGACGGGTTCGGGGGTGGCGGGCTGGGCGCCGGGGATGTTCTGGGCGTAGCGGGCAAGGAGTTGGCGGGCGGGCAGCGGCAGGGCGTCGGGGGCGAGGCGTTCGGCGGCGTCGGCGATGTTCAGGGCGCTGGTGAGGAAGTGGACGCGGGCGCTGAGCGGGCCGACGATGCGGTCCTGCAGCGGCCAGGTGCTGACGGTGAGCAGGCCGCGGGCGGGTGAGAGGAGGTCGGAGGTGAGCGCCGGGCACAGGTAGTAGGGGCGGGCGCCGGGGGCGCTGCGGTAGGAGCGTTCCTCGTCGCGGCGCAGGCTGGTCAGCCGTGAGGGGGCCAGGGCGCCGGCGAAGAAGGCCTCGTGGACGGTGCTGATGAGTTTGGGGGCAGCGGGCACTTCCAGCAGGGTGAGGACTTGGTGGACCTGTTCGCGGGCGGGCAGCAGGATCTGCGGCTCCGCGGGGGTGGCGCGGGGCGTGTGGTCGGGGCTGCCGGTGTCCTTGCGGTCTTCTTCGTTCTCTGTCTGCTCGAAGAGGGCGTCCCATGCCTGCTGGGTGCGCCTCAGTTCTCCGCGCAGCTGCTTGACCTGGTTGTTGTCACGGGCGAGTTGAGCGCTTCGCATGGCCTGTTGCAGCTGCTGCATGCGCTGTTCGAGTGCGTCCAGGTGCTCGTGCATGGCGGCACCCTACCGCATTCCAGGGTTTTCCAGTTTTCTCCTGTGTTTTCTGTTGTAGAGTCTTCGTCACTTCGTCAACTGCCCCTGCCGCAGCGGGCGTCGGGTGATCCTGCCTGCGCCGAGGAGAGCCTCCATGAGAGTTCTGCACACATCCGACTGGCACCTGGGCAAGACCCTGCTGCAACGCCGTTCACGGGACGAGGAGTTCGACGCCGTGCTGGCCGAGATCACCGCCGTCGCGGACAGCGTGCAGCCGGACCTGATCGTCCACAGCGGCGACCTGTTCGACTCCTACCGCCCCGCGCACAAGGACGTCCTGCGCGCGATGCGCTGCCTCAACAACCTCGCCCGCACTGCCCCCACCGTGGTCCTGGGCGGAAACCACGACTCCCCCGAGCTGTTCCGCCTGCTGGACTACCTGGCCCGCCTGCACGGGGAGGCCGACGGCAGCGGCCTGCGGTTCGTGCACAGCCGCGGCGACACCGAGCCGGGCGCCGTACTCGACTTCACAAGCCGCGACAAGCGCGAGCGCATCCGCCTGGCCGCCCTGCCGTACGTGCACCCCAACCGCTACCTGCACCTGTTCCCCGGCTTCGGGACCACCGAGGGCGCCTACGCAGCCGGCCTGCGCACACTGCAAGAGGGCCTGCTGGCCCGTCTCCGCGAGGGATACGTCCCCGACACCGACGTGCTGCTGTTCACCGCCCACCAGTACGTGGCCAGCGCCGTCCCCGGGCACAGCGAGCGGATGTGGGAGGTGCGCGAGCCCTACGCCACCGACGCCGACGCCCTGCCCCCGGTCGCCTACTGCGCCCTGGGCCACATCCACAAGCCCCAGCCGGTCGGCAGCGGCCATCCGCCCGCCCGCTACGCCGGCAGCCCGCTGCAGATGGACTTCGGCGAGAGCGAGGAGACCAAGAGCGTCACCATCGTCGAGGCGAGCCCCGGCCGGCGCACCCTGGTCACCCCGCACACCCTCCACGCCGGACGGCGGCTGGCCCACTTCAAAGGCACCCTCGACGAACTCCGCGCCGCCACGCACCAGTACAGCGGCGTCTACCTTAAGGCGACCATCCGCAGCGACGAACCCGTCCCCCGGCTCGGCGAACAGGTCGCCGACCTGGTCCCCGACGCCGTCCTCGTAGACGTCGAAGAAAACTGCGCGGCCACCCGGGCCACCGTCCTGACGAGCGCCGACGCGGCCGACGCCGAAGACCCCGACATCCCCGCGGCGTTCAGCGCCTACCTCGCCACCACCGGCACCCCCGGACAGTGCGCCGACGACGTGGTCGCCGCCTTCACCGAACTGCTCCACACCACAGAAGCCGCCCCGCCGCCCTCCCCGGGTGAGCAGCTGCTCACCCGCGCCCTCGCCACCCCCTGGACCAAACCCGCCGCCGACGCAACGGAGAGTGCACCGTGAAGATCCTCCGCCTGACCTTCTCCGGCGTCCGCAGCTACCCCGGCACCTGCACGATCGACTTCACCGGCAAGACCCTCATCGGCATTCTCGGCGACACCGGCGCCGGCAAGACCAGCGTCCTGGAAGCCATCACGGCCGCCCTGTACGGCAAGTGCTCCTGGACCGACCGGGTCGCCCAGCTCCGCTCCGACGACTGCTCCACCATGATGGTCGAGCTGGAATTCACGGTGGAGGACCGCACCTGGAGCGTCCACCGCGTCTTCCACGACACCCGCCCCACCCAGGCACGGCTGACGGGGCCCGACGGCAAGCACACCGACGGCGTTCGCCCCGTCGACGACGCCGTCCGCCGGCTCGTCGGAATCGACTACGTCACCTTCAAGTCCTCCGTCCTGGTGCCGCAAGGACGCTTCGACGAACTGCTCAACGCAGGCGATGCCGACCGCACCCGCATCCTGAAGTCCCTCTTCGGCATCGATGAGCTGCAGCGCGTGCGCCAGCTCGCCATCACCTCCCAGGACCGGGTCAAGGACCTCATCGGCCAGGCCCGGATGCAGGACGCCCGCCTCCACGAGGACCCGCGCGCCACCGCCCAAAGGGCCCGGGACCGTCACGAGACGGCCGCCGCCGGCGCCGACGACCTCGGCCAGCGGCTGACCGCACTGCGCCGGCTACAGACACGGGCGACGCAGGCCACGGAGCACGCCCGCCGCAGCACCGCAGCCGCCGCCGCGCTCGACGAACGCCGCGTCACGGACCATGACCGCATCACCGCGAACGTCCACAGGGCCCAGGACGAACTGCAGGCACTGCAGGAGGCCAACACCGCCGCCGAGAAGGCCGCCACGGACGAACTCGGCGACGTCACCGGTCAGCAGGAAAGAGCCGACGCCGCGGGCCTGAGCACCGGCGCGCTCGCGGCGGCCGCCCAGGTGCTACGCGAGGCACCCTCCCGGATCACCGCACTGGACCACGAGACGCAGGCGCACACGCAGTTGCTGGACGAGCTGGCCGAGGAGGAGGCGGGCCTGGCCCGGCGCGCCGGCGAACTGCAGGACACCGAACGGCACATCGCCGACCTGAGCAGCCGGACGCAGGACGCCCTCAAGGAGTCCGACGCCGCCGCCCGGGCGCTCGACCGGCTCACCGCAGCCGTGGGGCACACCGACCGCAGCGCCCTCGCCCTCGCCCAGCGGCGCACCGAACTCGCCCTGAGCCGCGACAAGCTCGCCGACCTCGCGCAAGCGCCCGCCGACAATCCGGAGGCGGCCCGCCGGGCGCACACGCAGGCTCAGCAGGCACTCGACGACATCCGGCGCCAGGAGGCCGCGCACACCGCAGGCGACGGCCTGGGCTCCGGGGACGACTGCTCCGTGTGCACCCGGCCACTGCCCGAGGGCTACCGGCCGCCGCCCCCGCGGGACGCCGCCGCCATCACCGAGGCCGCCGCCGCACTGGAGACGGCCGCCGCCGGCGCCGCGGCCGCCGAGCGGGAGCACATCCGGCACACGCACGCCGTCGAGCAGCTCCAACTGGCGGTGCACGAGGGCGAGCGCCTGGTACGGGAAGCCGAATCCCGGCTCGGAGAAACCCTGCCCGCGGTAGGCGCACAGGCCCAAGATCTCGCCGCGTGCACCGCCCACCCGCGGCCGGCCGCCTACGCCAAGGAGCTGGAAGGCGCCCTCGCCGCAGCGGTGGCCGGACCGATCGACACCGAGCGGGAGGAACCGGGAGACCTCCTGCTCCGGGACGCCCGGGGCCGTGTCGCCCAGCTGCGGGAGGCGGCGGACGACACCGGGCAGGAACTGGCGCGGATCCGGGCGTCGTTGAACGTCGAGCGCGCCTCGCTGGAGGAGGCCACGCGGGCCCTGGCCAAGGCGCGCACGCAGGCGCAGCGCACCACCGGGCGCCTGGCGGACGAGCGGGACGGACTGCTGGCCTCCCTGGCCGCACTGCCCGGCACCGTGCAGGCCCACTTGCCCGGGCCCTCGGTGCTTCCCACGGTGGACCACCTGCAGGCCGGGGCCGGAGCCGTACAGGAAGAACAGGACCAGCTGGCCCGGCTGGCCCGGCAACAGCAACAGCTGCACACGCGCGTGCAGTCGCTGCTGACCGAGCGGAGCGAGCTGGCCGGACGCCGCGAGCGCGAAGTCGTCGCGCCGTTGCACCAGCTGGAGGCACGACTGCAGCGATGGGCGGACAGCGCGTCCACCGCCGCCGAACTCGTCCAAGAGAAGCAGCGTCCCGTGCTGCCTGCCACCGTCGAGGCCGACGACGCCGCGGCGGCGCAGCAGTGCGCGGCGGCCCTGGCAGCCGCCGACACGGTGCTGACGGCCCTGCTGGAGGAGCACGGCACCGTGGCGCGGGCGGCAACGCAGGAACTGGTCGAGCAGTTGTCCGCACACGCCGCGCAGGTGGCCACCGCCCACCCCGACTCCCCTGCGCTGCTGCTGCCCGGCGAGAGCGATCCGCTGGACTCCACACTTCTGGACAGTCTCAGCAGCCGGGCCGGCACGCTGCGCGGCGAGGCCGCGCGAGCCCGGCAGGACGAGCAGGAGGCCCTGTCCCAGATTCCGCACAAGGAGCAGCTGACCGAGGCGCTCGCCGCCGGGGAGCGCCAGCTGGCCGCCTGGCAAGCGGTGAGCACCCACCTGACGGACGGGAAGTTCCTGGGCCACCTGACCGACCTGCGCACGCGTGCTCTGCTGGCGCACGGCAGCGAGCTGCTTCAGCAACTCTCCGGCGGCCGGCTCGGCTTCGCCGCCGACTTCGACGTCGTCAGCCTCGCCAGCAACATCCCCCGCAGTTCACGCACGCTCTCCGGCGGCGAGACGTTCCAGGCCTCCCTGGCCCTGTCGCTGGCCCTGATGGAATTACATGGCCGCAGCGGCACCCGCCTGGAGAGCCTCTTCCTCGACGAAGGATTCGGCACCCTGGACACCGCGTCCCTCGAGAGCGCCCTACAGGTCCTGCGCGACCACGTCGGGGGCTACAAACTGCTGGCGGTAATCAGTCACCTGCGGCCGGTCGCAGAGACCGTGCACGACGTGCTGTGGGTCGAAAAGGACCATCGCGGATCGACGGCACGATGGCTCACCCCGGCAGAGCGCGACGTCCTCGTCCGCGAGGACCTGCACAATCTCGCCGACCTGGCGTGAGCGCGCGATGATCCGCCACGCTCCGTCCCCTGTACGTCCCTGGCACGGCGCAGCCGTCGGCCTACGCCTCCTGGCCGCTTCCCAGACCACGCTGTGCGGGAGCCCGCCTCCGCTCAGCTATACGCGAGCCGGGGGAAGGGATCTGCGGTGTACCGGACGCAATGTCGGTGAGCAGCGCGGCGAGGAGGCCTTCCTCGTAGGCCGGCAGGGCGTGCTGGAGCATCGCAGGTACCAACTCCTCGTCCCACGGAGCGTCCGCGCTCTGCAGGTTCAACGTGTCCTTTCCCTCGGCGTCTTCCGGGACGGTCGCGCGGTAGTCGTCTGCGCTCATCCGCCATGCGACCGCGTCAGGTGCGGCGGTAAGGAGGGCACGCATGTGCGCCAGGCCGGCCTGGTCGAAGTCTGCGCGCACGGCGATGTTCCAGCCGGCCGCCGACAGGGCGCCGATGGCTTCGCATTCGTGCTGGGAAGGCGTGCCGGCCGTGCAGATCACCCGCGGCGTCACGGAACCGTCCTGGGTGAGGTCTTGGCTGCTTGCAGCGGCGAGGACGGACGGATTTTCGGTGACGAAGACCCACATGCCGGGGTCCCGGGGAGGCTCCCAGTCGATGGCGGTCAGCTCTCGGGGCGGAAGGGTGAAGGTCGCGCCCGGCGGGATTCGCCACCCGCGGGGCGTGACCCCGGTGATGATGAGTCCGCCGAGGAGGTCGTCGAAATCCACTCCGAGGCATGCCCATCCCGAACGTGCAGGCATGCCGGCGCAGCCTGTCAGGGCTAGCACCAGTGCGGGCAGGGGGCCTGTGTCGAGTGCATGGGGGTTGCCGGGGACCAGAAGACGACGGTCGATGCGTTGTCCCGCCGGGGGCAGCCGGGCAACGACCTGGAGTGCCTGGTTGAGCAGATTCGCGTGGCCCGGCGTATTGAGCAGCCGGGTGACCCATCCCAGCGTGCGAAGCCGGCTGAACGCGGTGTCCGGCCCGACGCGTGCGCGGGTGTGGTGGGGCAGGTCCGCCGCTGCCTGTTCGAGTTGGGTGCGGATTCGGTCGGCTGCGGCGGTCTGCTGGGCGCGGCGGCGGGCGTTGACGGCCAAGCGTCGGCCGCAGGCATGGGCGGCGACGGCTCCGGGAGTGAGACGGGTGCCTCGGACCGCCACCGCGGACGCCAGCCGGTCCAGGCTGATGCGGCGTCTTTGTCCTGGTTCCAGGGGCCGTCCGTCGACGAGACCGGCTGCGGCGGCCCGTTGGGCGGGGACGTCGGGCACCGTCACGGTCACCGTGGGGCCATCGGTGAGGCACTCGTCGCCGCGTCGGTCGGATGCGGCAGCCAGGGCCTGCCACAGCCAGGCGAGTTCGGGCGCGAGCAGCGGTGCCAGATCGGCCCCCTCGCATGCTCCGTCGCACAGGGTGCAGCTCATGCCTCTCCCCCGCTCTGGGGTGCAGGGTCTGTGTCGCCGGGCAGGGGCTGGTCCGTGCGGATCTGCATGGGAAAGGCGACCACGGTGCTGTCGGGAGCGGCTTCGAGGTCGTGGGCGTCGATGCCGTCCCAGGCACCGGGTGCGCCGTCCCAGAGGTAGGAGGTGCACAGGATGTCCAGGTCGAGTGTGGCGAGGTAGCGGGCGAGTCCTTCGCGGCCTCGTTCGTCCACTTCGGCGGGGACTTCGTCGAGGGGGACCAGGCGTAGTCCGGTGGTGGTGAAGCGGTCATAGCTGGCGGCGATGGCGGCCAGCATGGGGGCCAGGACGACAAGGCGGCGTTCGCCGCCGGACAGTCCGGTGCGAGGCCCCCAGATGCTGGTGACGGGGGCGCCGTCGGAGCCGGGCCGTTCGACGAGGTAGTGCACGTCGACCCAGTTGCGGATGTCGACGGCGGTGGAGAGGCGTTCCGCCATGGTGGTCCCGTCTGTGGCGGCCAGCAGGGCCTGGAGGGCGTGGCCGACTTCTTCCTTCTGAGCGTCGGTGCGCAGTGCGTCGCTGATTTCGCAGCACAGGTGGAACACGGTGCGGGTGGCGGTGTCGAGGTCGGAGCGCAGGTTGATCTGTACTTGCACGCCGACGCCGGAGGATGCCTTGGCGGCCCGCATCTTGCGGTTGACGTCCTTCCTCCAGCCGGTCAGGTCGGCCCAGGCGGTGCCGATGGCGGCGGGCAGGCGGCCGATGACGAAGTCGCGCAGTGCGGCTGCTTCGGCGGCGTCGAGGGCGGCCTTGGCCCGGTCGGCGAGGGTCTGGGCACGCTGGGCGGCATCGAGGGGGTAGTAGCGGGTTTCCGCGTGGGTGAGGACGAAGGTGTCGAGCTCCTCGAGGCCGGCGGGCGGCTCATCGCGGGCGACGGTCCAGGTCTGGACGAGTTCGGCGCGGACGGCGTCGTAGCGGTCGCCGAGGGTCTTCTTGGAGGCGGTGGGGCGGTGGGCGAGGAGGGCCTCGACGGCGGTGAGGCGTTCGGCCGGGTCGGTGCCCGGGGTGGTGAGGCCCGGTTCGGCGCCGAGGGCTTGGGCCAGGGGCGGCCAGGCGAGCAGCGTGGCCAGGTGCGCACTGGTGGTCTGTTGGAGGGGGAGGATTTCCGTGAGCCGGTCTCGTGCGGTGGTGAGGTCGCTTTCGCGGCCGGCGAGGTCCTTCTGCGTCTCGACGACGTGTTCGGTGGCCCGCTTGTGCTGCCTGCGCAGGTCTTCTGCCCGGGCCTTCGCCTCCTCGTAGCGGCGTGCCGCGTCTGCGGCGTCGCCGTGCGACTGGGCCTCGGTGAGTTCTGCCTCGGTCTCGAGCGCGATGGTGTGCAGGTCCTGGGCGGTGTGCTGGAGTTCGCCGAGGCGTTCGGCGAGGTCTGCCTCATCGGGCAGGGCCTTCACGGTCCGCTGGATCCGGGGCAGCAGCCGGGTGGAGAGCTGCGAGGCACAGGTGCGCAAGGTCTTGGCGTGGGCGCCGCATGTGTCGATCAATACGGTCAGGTCGCTGGGGTCGGCTGGCAGGTTCAGGCTGCGTGCGCGGGTTTGCCAGGCGGTGTGCAGGCGGGTGTGTTCTGCCGTGGCGTGTTCGGCCTTGCCGCGCAGCGACTCGGCGGCGATGCGGCATTCGTTGGCGGTTTTGGCGGTGCGGACGCGTTCGGCCTCGGCCGTGGTCAGTGCGTCCCTCGGCGGGAAGGAGCGTCCCTCGGCGCGGAGGGCGTCGCGTTGTTGTCGACGCTCGGCGGCGAGCGTGCGCTCGCGGGTGGCGCTGGCGTCGAGTTCGTGTGCGGTGGCGTCGAGTTCGTCGGCCTTGGCGCGTGCTGTGGCCAGGCGGGTACGGGCGCCGATGTGTGAGGCGGCGGGAATCGCCTGCTGGACGGCACGCAGGGCAGTAGCAGGGTTCGCGGTGAGGGGGCCTGCGGTGAAGGTGCCGTCGCGTCCGATGGTGAGGGCCGCGCTGTGTTGGTGGGGGGCGGCGGCCGTGTCTGTCAGGGCGATGCGTTGCAGGACTGCGTGGACGAGGTCGGCCTGCGGATGGGTGGGAACAGCGTCGAGGACCGCGGTCAGGTTCGGCTCCTGGATGGGGCCCGCAGGAGTGACGTGCCAGGTGCGGGTGGTGGCCCCGTCCGAGTGGAGGTGGGCGCCGAGGATGCCTGCGCTGGCGAGGGCCAGTTCGAGCAGCGCCTTCTGGTCGTCGGCGTTGTCGAGGATTGGGTGCCATTCGAGGGCGCCGCCGAGGGCGGTGTCGTCCTCGCCCTCTCCGGCCCAGGCAGGGCGGGGTAGCGGCAAGAGCTGTCCCGAGCGCAGGTGGCGGGCGCCCGCGCGGTGCTGTGCGGCGGTGGCGTCGTGGCTGGCGGCGGTGGCGAGGTGTCCTCGTGCTGCGTTCTCGTGTTCGGCGGCGAGGGTTTCACCGCTGCGCAGGGCCTGCTCGGCCCAGGTGTTGAGCTGGTCGCGGACGGTGGCGGGTTCCGCGTCGTGGAGGGCTTCGACGTCATCGGTGTCCCACGCGAGCGAGGCGTCCGCGGTGGGTTCCGGTTCGTTGTGCAGACCCCGCAGGACGGGGTGGTCTGGGGCCCATTGGGCGACGGCGGTCAGGCTCTGGTCGGCGGCCGAGCGGGCGGCAGCGGTGGCGCGTTCGTGGGCCTGGCTGGCTTCGTCGTAGAGGCTCTCGGCCCCGCTGGCCTCGTGGTGTGCGGTTGCGGCTGTGCGTTCGGCTGCAGCCACCGGGTCGTGGTCGCGCAGGACCAGTTGGGCCTTGTCGGCGGTGGAGCAGTGTTGTTGAGCTCGGTGCTGCCAGGCGGTGGCGACGTGGTCGAGGCCGTCACGGTCGTAGGTGAGGGTCAGGCCGGGTCCGGGGTCGGCGACGCGGTCGGCGACCGGGCGGGTGATGCGGCCGCGGGGATGGTGGGCCAGCAGGCTCTCCACGGCAACGGGTGTCGCCCCGGCGGCCTCTGCTGCAGCGGCGAGCTCCTGGAGGTCGCCGCTCATGTCGTCGAGGGCGGCCTGGCCGGTGCGGGTCTGTGTGCGGGCCTGCTGGGCGGCGGTGTGCAGGCTGTCGTAGCCGCCGGATGCGGCGCGCTGCTCGGCGCGGAGCCGCTTGCTCAGGTCTATGACCTGCTGGTGGGAGCGGTAGGCGTGAGTGTTCTCGATGGCCCGGATGGCGGCCTGGGCCTTGTCGGACTCGTTGTCGAGATGGTGGGCGGCGCCTTGCGCCTGCTCGGCTTCGGCTTTCGCGTGTTCCAACCGGCCTGTGGCCTTGCGGAGTTCACGCTTGCGGTCTACGGCCTTGCCGTGGGCGTCCCTTGCGGCTGCGTGGGCGGCACGGGTGGCGTCGACGACGTGTCCGGTCCACACCTGCGCGAAGTCCTGCAGGAGGGTGGCGGCGTATTCATCGCGTTCGAAGGCTTCTCGGGTGGTGTCGGATTCGGCGAGGGCCTCGGCCGTCGCGGTCAGGACGTCCTCGGCCACACCGGGCAGGGACTGGCGCAGCGCGTCGGCGGCCGCGGACGCGGAGACTTCGCCCAGCAACGTGGGGTTGCGGACTTCCCGCAGCCGTGAGGCGAGCAGGCGCAGTTCGCCGGACGTGGTGGCCCAGATGCGGGAGGCCAGTTCTTCGACGTACTCCTCGGGACCGGGGAACACGCGTCCGCCGGCGTTCTCGACGGCGGCAGTGAATTCCTCGAGCTCCAGGGCGCTGTTGCGGGGGCCCCGCAGCGGCAGGTCCTTGAGCGGTTGGCCGGGCAGGGTGAAAGGGACGATCCGAACGGCCGGCGTGGAGCTGGGTGAGTACTGCAGGCGTACACCGAAGCTGACGGTGCCGTGGCTTGCGGCCGGTTCTACGGACGTGTCGGGGGCTGCTTCACCGGCCGGCGCGGCGAACGTCAGCCACAGGTACCCGTAGCGGCGTCCCTTGGCGGGGGCACCTTCGCTCATCAGGAGTTTCAGCGTGGTGGGACGGGCTTTGCCGGCGGCCAGCTTGGCGGAGTTGAGGTCGAGCAGGTAGGGCCACAGGGCTTCCAGCGCGGTGGTCTTGCCGGTGCCGTTGGGGCCGCGCAGCAGCAGTCGGCCCGAGGGGGACGGCAGTTCGAGGTCGCCGTAGCGCCACACGTTCGACAGCCCGGCGGCGACAAGTCGCCAGCGGCCTCCGAAGCGGTCTGTGTTTCCGCTGGGGGCCGGCACGGGCGGCTGGGAGAAGTCCAGGTCGAGGATGTCGCTCATGCCGGGTGTCCCTCCGTGGTGCGGTCGGTGTCGGCTGTGTTGAACAGGCCCTGCTGCAGCGGCAGTTCGCGGGGTTAGGATGCCGGTTTGGTGCGGGTGCGGGCGGGCTTGGGGCGGGCGGGGCTCTCCTGCGCCCAGCGGCCGGTGGTGGGGGCGAACCACCACACGCAGGCGTCCTCTGCGTCTGCGGGCACGGCGGCAGGGGCCAGCTGGACCAGATGGAGACCGGTGAGCAGGGCGCGGACCTTGTCGGCGAGCAAGAGGGGATCTTGCACGTATTCGGCGCTCCACCCTCCTCGGCCCGCGGCGTTGTCTGCACCGAAGGAGGTCAGTGCGTGCACCACGCCCTTTGCGGGCAGAGCGCGCCAGCCCGGCCCGGGGCCGTTGTCGGTGGTGCCGTGCAGGGCAGCGTGGTCGAGCAGGAGCAGGGCGGCGTGGGCGATGGTTCCGGTGGCCGGGAAGGGTATGGGGCCCAGTTCGTTCAGGTGGCGGTAGGCCTCGTCGGGCACCACGAACGCGGCGCCTTCCACCCGGCGTTCCAGCGCCAGTCCGAACGCTGCGGCGAGGGGGCCTCCGTCGTCGCCGCGCACGCGTTGGCTCAGCCACTGGGCTTCGGCGTCGTCCAGCAGTGCCGTGTGGACACAGGTGTCGTCCACGAGCGCACGGCGCATCCGGCGGGCGGCATCCGGTTCACGGTGCGCCTGTTGCAGCCAGGCGTGCGGGTCGGCAGCCGGGTCGAGGGTGCCCGGGTTGGCGATGACGTAGGCCAGGCGGGTGTGGTGGACGGCGAGCAGGACGGGGGCCTGGTCGTCGTGCAGGTAGCGGTCGAGATCGCCGTCGAGGCATTCGACGACGCCTCGGTCGTCGAGCATGTGCAGGGCGGCCAGGATCGCGCGCCGCTCGGCGATGTCGTGGTGGGTGAGCAGGTCGGCCTCGGCGGCGGCCGCGTGGCCCTGGGCGACCAGGTGGCCCAGGGCGGTGCGCGGTGGCATCGATTCGGCGGCTGCCAGTAGCAGGAAGAACCAGGAGCAGGCGGCAGGGCTCGGCCCTGCCGCGGCCCATTCCCGGGGGCGCGGCGGTGGACTCTTGCGCAGGCGGACCAGGTCCCGTTCGACGATGAGGACCCATCCCAGCCGTGTGACGGCGGAGCGCAGCGCGGGCTCGTTGCGGCGTACGGCGGCGATGAGATCGTCGTGGCGCCCGCGGATGAGCCAGCAGGTGGCCGCGAGTCGGCGCAGGAGCGCAGCGACCTCGGCGTCGGCCTCGGGGCGCCAGGCCTTGCGGCGGCGCGGCTGCGGTGCGGCCGGTTCGGATGCGGGAAGGTTCGGGGTCGCGTTCATGCTGCGCCCTCCTGCCGGGGATCGACAGCCGCGGGCCGGTGGTCCGCGTCTGGTGTGTGCGGGGCGATGTGCAGGGTCGCGCGGGCGAAGGGGTCATGGGTCGTGGTGGTGCCGGCCAGGGCGGCCAGGGCCACCGCGGAGGGGCGTTGGCCGGGTCGGTGGAAGAGGGGAATGCGGCCAGGCAGCAGCACACGCCAGGTGGGTGCGTTCACCGTGCCGGTGCCGGTGCCGGTGTGGACGAGGGTGCAGGCCAGACCGGCGTGTGTACCGGTGCGCCGGGGGCCGGTGGCACTCGCGCGGGCGGCGGCCATCAGGGCGGCGAGGGCGGTACGGGCTGCTGTCTCGTCCAACGGTTGGCCGGGCAGCGCGGCCAGCACGGCGGCAAGGGCGGTGCGGTGTTCGGCCGCGCGGCGGGCCCTGGCCTCGGCGACCTGGGCTTTGGCCGTGGTGTCGTCGCGTGGTGCGGCGCCTTTGCCGCGTGGCCCGGAACGGCCTGAAGTGCGCAGCAGACTCGGTACGACGACCTGAGGTCCCCCGCGCCAGGACGGGTTGCGGCCCATGGCGTCCTCGTCGGCCTGGCCATAGAGCTTGCGCCAGGGGTGGTCCCCCAGGGCGGCCTGGAAGATCTGCACCCCGATGTGCGGGGTGAGGACAGCCTGGGCCAGTGCCAGGGCGCGGGTGCGGGTGGAGGCCGTTCCTGCCGAGGAGTGCAGCCGCCGCAGGTTGGCGTGCATGCTCGGCAGAGCCCGTACCAGGCGCAGTGAGAAGCGGGCGGCGCGTCCGCTGCGGGCGTCGAACCAGGCGCACAGTCCCGCCCAGTCCTCTATCCGGCCGCCGCGGGAGGCGCTGAGGGCGCCGGCGGCGATCAGGTCGCGGGCCTGCGAGGCGTCGACGGCCGCCTGGGCCAGCAGGGCGAACCACGGCCGCAGCTTCGTCATCGCCGTGGCAGCCCGGGCGGCGCCGGAGTCGAGTTCGGCCGCCACACGGGTGGCATAGTCGACCAGCAGTCCTTTGAGGTCACTGGTGTGTTCCTCGTCCAGGTCGAACCGGTCGGCGAGGCCGATCAGCGCGTCCTCCGCTCCGACCAGGGCCGCGTCCAGGTCGTCGTGGCTGGTGAACACGACGCTCACCGCATCCAGTACGGCAGCCTCGATGCAGCCGGTGTCGGGTTCGGTCACGCCGAGCGTCTCGGCGAGCTGCTCGAGGTGGACCACGATGCGGTTCAGCGAGGCAATCGGAATCTCTCGCGCGGTGGCCGTTCCCGCCAGGACCTGGCGGTAGAAGCGCTGGACGTGCCGGCCGGCGGGGCTGGCGGTGTAGCGCCAGTTCCGGGCCAGGATCTCGGTGTAGCGGCGAGCGTGACTGGTATCGGTTCGGATCGAGGCCGCGCCCATGTCCTTGAGGGCGTCCAGGCGCTTTTCCACCACACGAACGTCCAAGCGCCGCCCGGCTGCTGCGAGCGCTGCGGTGGCCTCGGCAACCGTGAGGTCGGTCACCGACCCCTCCAGCACATCCATAATCGCGATGTATTCGTCGTGCTCCGGCCGCACCAGGTAGCTGACAGCTTCGCGTGCGTCAGCCGCGCTGCCGACAACTGGATTCTCTTCTCCTGGTTCCACTACTCCCCCATCCCCGGGCTCGTTGCCGCTTGCCCCGATCCCCTATCGAAAAATAGATGCCGTCACTGACAACGCCTGCGGAGAACACGGGAATTCGACGGTTCACGCCTTGTTGCGTGTGTCGTAAATGTGTCGTCCACCGTCAGTGGGTGCCAGCCGAGACCGTTCGGCTGCCTCTCGGCCGCACAGGCCGCTCCAACCAGATCTAACCTGCACTGTTTCTCCGGCCAGCCGTAGGAGATCTACCTGCAGACCCACGCGTTCACGACTCCCCCGTATCAGCGCGTGGGAAGAGATCCAGCCATCCTGCGAACAGGACTGAGCTGGTCGGTGCAGCGGAACGACACCCTCGCCCCCCGCATGCAGGAATTAGATAATGAGTTCGAATTACTGATGGCCTCACATTCTCCTTCGCATAGCTCTCTCGACAGAGGGGATTTGACGCGGAGGCCACCGAAGAAGAGCTGCCGCGGTGGCAAATGACACACGACGACGGCTCGGTGACGTTCCCGCGCGACCTGGAGCACCTGCGCGGGCTCATACTGGACGTGCGGATCGGCAACCTGATCAGCACCCTCAACGCGGCCCTGAAGCCGTTCAGTATCGGCATCGGCAACCTGGCCGACCGCTACCCGAGCATCCTGTCGGTCGCCTTCCTCCAGCTGTACAACCACCTCGCCGAGGACGCCCCCATCCGCCGCTGCGCCAACGAGACCTGCCGACAGAACTTCGTCCGCCAACGCGGCCGCGCCGAGTACGGCCAACACCGCACACAGGGCGTCAAATACTGCTCACGCGAATGCGCCCGCGCCCAGGCACAACGTGAACTCCGGCGACGCCGCAAGCACACCCCCACACTCTGACCATGACAGCCCGACGCCGGCGTCGGCGTCGGAACACCTGGGACGAGTGCCTCTCGCAGGCTGCTGCCGCCCGAAATGCCCTGAGAAGCGATTACTAAAGCGGACGGCCCGACTGTGGGGCGAACTCGCGTTCTGATGGGCCTCGTTCAGATGGTCACGTGGCCATCGGTGCACAGGAGAAGGGCCTCCTGAACATCTCGGTGATGTCGAGTCAACGAGTAGCAGGAGGCCCTCGTGCCCCACTCTGTCCTGTCGTCCAGCGTCCCGTCCAGCTCCGGCGCCTGCCCGTGTGACTGTCTCGCGCACCTGTACGGCAACGCGGCCGCCATCCGGACCGCACCCGCTGCTACGACTCCGATCTGAGTTCCCGGGCTCTGCGGTCCATGGGGCCTGCCCGCCCTCGGTGCGTATGGCCATCGGGCTGCGAGAAGTCCTTCGCGGCCGCATCGGCCACCAGGGCCCGCCGCTCTCCTCGCCTGCGGCCACGCCCTGGTGCCATGCACCTCGCCCTTCTCGTTGCTCAAGGTGCACTGGCTTCTGCTTCAGCGTCCATGGTCGTTGCCGTTGCTCGACCGCCTCCAGAGGGTCAGCTGGAGTGCCGGGCGCTGCTCGGGGTTGGCAGCGGGGGTTCATTGGAAGCGTCGTCGATCCAGGCTAGGCCTCCGCGGTCGAGCCGGATTCGGGTGCGGGTGACTGCGACGTAGGCGAGGCGTGCTTCGGAGTCGTCGACCGGCGGTGGTGCGGCGGGCTGCGGTTCATCGGTGGACGGCGCCGGGGGGCCGAAGTCGTCGGCAATGCGTACCGATGCCCATTCCCGTCCTTTGGCCTTGTGGGCGGTGGAGACGGTGGTGTCGGCGGTGTCTTCCGGGGCGAGGCGGGCGACGGCGGTGAGGATGGCGTCGGGGCCGTGCGTGTCGACGAGGTCGACGAGCGGCTGCAGGTCGCGGCCGCTGGGATCGTAGGTGGCGTAGTCCTGCAGGTCGCCCCAGGTCGTGAAGAGGACCAGTTCGGGGTGGTGGGTGCGGCGGCCCTCTTTGAGGTCCTTGGCGGCCTGGGCCAGGGCGCTCAGGCTTTGTCCCCCGCCCACCAGGGCGACGCGGAACCCGGCCGACATGAGCTGCATGACCTGGGCCATGGCGCCGACATTGGTGCGGCACAGCACCGCGTCGGGCCGTTGGACGGGGCCGAGTTCGGTGGGGATGGTGTCGGTTCCGGTTAGGCGGAGCGGGGCGTCGGCGAGGGCGAGCCAGCGGTTGGCTTCGTCGGCGAGGTGGGGGCCGAAGCGGAAGGACTGGGTGAGGGTGAAGTGAGTGCCGTCGAAGCCGGCCATGACGTCTTTGGCGCCACGCCACTGGTAGATGGCCTGGGCGGAGTCGCCGACCATGACGAGCTGCGCATGCTCGCGCTGGGCGAGGAAGATCTGTTCGACGACGGGGTTGGTGTCCTGGGCCTCGTCCAGGAGGAGGTAGTCGGCGTCGATGACCGGCCGGGTCAGGGCCCAGATCTTGAGGTAGTGGTCGTGGTCGAAGCGGACGGCGCTGTCGTCGAAGTGCTGCAGGTCGATCCAGGCGCGTTGGGCGAACGGGACGAGGTGGTCGGCGAGTTCGGCGTGATGGCCGGGATCCTCGAGGCCACGCAGGCGCGGGACATGGCGCCTGTTGAGGGTGGCGTCGGCGCTGTGGCAGTAGCGGGCGACCGTGCCCAGGGCAGCGTTGGACAGGGCGCGTTGGGAAATCTCCCGGCTGCCGATGCGCAGCGCTTTGGTGAGGCCGAGGGCCTGGCCGGTCAGCCAGGCCAGGCGGCGCGGTGCGTTCAGGCGGCGGGTGTAGCGGTGGCCGATTGCGGCGTAGGCGAGGGCGTGGGCGGTCTTGCAGGTGACGGTGGCTGGGAAGCGGGTGCGGGCGTCGGCGGCGATGGTCCGGTTGTAGGCGAGGTAGCGGCCGCGGCGCTGGGTGCCGTGGGCGAGCAGGGCCAGAGTGCTGGTCTTGCCGGTGCCGGCGCCGGCCTGCAGGGCCAGATGTTTGCCCGCTTTGAATGCATCGGTGGCGGCGGTCTGTTCGTCGGTGGGCTTCACGGGACGGGTCCTTGGGGCGAAGTCGGGGCGTGGGCGACGGCGGCTGGGAGCCGGGTGGGTGTGGTGCTGTCCGGCAGGTGACGCGCCGCCGTGTCGATACGGCGGTCCTCCTTGCGGGCGTGGTCGGCCAGGGCCCGGCGGAGGACGAGTTCGAGACGGTGTCCGGGCTGATGCCTGGCGCGTCATACGGTCGTCAGGCCGCAGTGCGCGTGGTCGGCGGCTCGAGCGGGTTGGCCGGAGGTCAGTGGCCGGGGGCGATGTCCTCGGTATAGCAGCGGGTGGTCATGCCGGGGTGCGGCCGGAGGCGTGCGGGAGGCGGGTGCTGATGTGGGCGGCGTGCCGGTTGGGGGTGAAGACCTGCCAGCCGGTCCTGTTCAGGTCGGGACGGGCGGTGGCATGACGGGGGCAGAGCTGGGCGCGCCAGCGTTGCTGCTCACCGGCCGGGGCCCGGGTGAGGTCGTAGACGGCCAGGAGCCGGCTCGGCGTGGGGGCCGCATCATCGTGCTCGTGGCGGAGGGGCAGCAGTCTCCAGGCTCCGGCAGGGGCCTGCGGGTTCAGCACCGGGTGCGGGCAGTGTCGGTGTCCCGGTTCGGTGCGGGCGGTGCAGCGGATGCGCTCGAGGGCGTCGTCGGCGAGGTAGCGGCCCAGGAGCAGTTGGACCACCGGGAGCTTCTCGGCAGGGGCGGCTGCGGGGCGGGCGGGTGCGGACGACGGGGTGAAGGCGGCGGCGTCGATGAGGCGGCGGCTGCGCAGGGCGAGTTGGCGGCGCAGTTCGTGAAGGCGGCGGCCCGTGTCGGGTGGTGTGGTGCGGGCCGGGCAGAGGGCGGTGTGCGGGATGCGGCACCAGGCCTGGCCGCCGGCGTGGGGGTGGGCGATGCCGCTGCTGAGGTGCCAGCGCCAGGACGCGGGCACGTGGGCGGTGGGCAGCTCGGCCGGGTGCAGAGCGATGTGGTGCTGGTTACGGCGCGGGTGCCAGGCGACGGGGTTGCCGCAGCGACGGCAGCGGCCGGTGCGCGGCAGGCTGCCGGGGGTGTGGAGGGTGGTGCAGGGCAGGTGGCGCGGCCGGCGGGAACCGGCCTCCGGCATCCGGGCGACAGGGTGGGGGCGCATGGCTGCGACGGTGCCAGGCGGCACCGGGCCACAGCCACGCAAGGCTGCACAGGTAGCGCGTTCGGCCCAACCTGCGGAAACGTCCGTTCGGTTGGGGAACTGGTATGCGCCCGCTAGTCGCTCTTTCGGGTGGCGCTGTCCGGCCTTCCACGGGGGCGGGCGGGGCGGGTCAGGGTTGGGGCGTGCCGGGCGGGGTGTGGCCGGAGCACAGGGCGCCCAGGAGCTGGTCGAGGGGAACACCGAAGGCGTGGGCGATCGTGTGCCAGGTGGTGATGGTGCCGGTGGTGCGGCCGTGTTCCAGGTCGATGACGGTGCGGCGGGACAGGCCGGTACGGCCGGCGAGTTCGTCGTAAGTCCACCCGTGGTCAGCCCGTAGACGCGCGAGTTCCAGGCGCAGCGCGTTGAGGTTGGGGTCGGGCGGGAAGATCGTCACCCCACCATCCGATGGTGCAGACCTCTGCCCCGTCAGTGCAGAGATCTGCACTTTTTGCTAGTGAAGGGGTGACATTCGACGACGCCGGGCCCGGGCCCGCGGCGCAGGACAGAAACGGAGACCACGGGCCCGATGAGGCTCTTGACCCATGACACGGTGCAGCGGGTCTGGACGGTGGAGGTGCGCTCGCACCGGCACGGCCCGGCACTGAGCTGCTCCCACTGTCCCTCGCCCGGCGAAGCCTTGGCCGCCGGGCGTGCACGCAGGTCCGCGCTGGCGCATCTGGCGCGGCACGCACAAAGCTGCATGCTGCCCACGCACCTGCGGACCTGTCAGTGCCGGGATCGGGGTTGCGGCTGGCACCGTCGCCATCGCGGCTGCCGCGGCCCGATCCGCCTCGCCCTCACCGGGGATCACGGCGGTACTCGATGGCGTCTGGCCGATGTCTGCACCGCCTGCGCCGCCGCGACCGCCCACACCGCCCTCGTCCCCGAGAGCACGCACCGCTCCCCCGCAGCAGGCCCTCGCTCCCGGCCGAACCCGGCGCTGCACGACACCGAATTCACGGACGCCGACGCACAGGCACGCGTGCGCCAGACGCTCGTCTATCTCGCCTCGGCCCTCCCCCAGTCCTGCTCCCCCGGCACCCGCCTGTTGGCCCTGCAGTGCGCGCTACGCACCAATGGTTGCGGCGAGGTGCGCCTGCCCGCCGGGCTGCTGCGCGGCATGCGACTGCACCAACGCATCGATCTGTGGGAGGAGTTGGAGTACGCCCATTGGCTGCACCTTGATACCCGACGTCCGGTGCGGGCCCGCCTGCTCGACGCAGCGATGCAGGCCCAGCCCCAACGCCTACAACGCGCTCGGGCCGCGCACTGGGCACTTCGCCCGCTCCCCCGCTGCCCGACTCCCCGTACGCTGCCCGGCGCCGCCCGGCTCGCCGCGCTCGTCCTGGCCGCACACACCCGCCCCGACGGCACCGGAACGGCCGAGCTGGACCTCCTCACGCACCTGTGCGGACAGACACCCCACCAACTCAACGACCTGCTCGACCTGCTGACCAGGTCACGCTTCCTGTCCTCCTGGCACGACATCCGCTCCGAGGGCGAGGTCTGCTGGCAACTGCGCGACCCACCGAAGACAACCCTCGACGACGGGTCGAGAGACCACTCGTGCCGCGCGTGAGACTTCCCCCCGACAGGCGCATCTCGGCACTCGAGCAGACTCCACGAGTTGCGCTGTCCGGACGCGGCCGTGCCAGGTCGCGTCCGGACCACGGCAGCAGCAGATCCACTTCCGCCCGGCTGCCCGGTACTGCGCGTGCAGGTCTGCAACACACCTCGCGCGGCCATGGCCCTCGGCGCTGGCAGAGCGCAGGTATGCAACGAGGCCGCCCGGCGGATGTCGGGCGGCCTCGAGAAGTCCGAACCCTGGGCGTATGGCCTGCCTCTTTCCGGGGGCTGCCAGGGACGAATCCAGGGTCTTCACTTCCCAGTTTACCGGCCCTCGAGGCGGCGGAGGGCTGTCAGGCTCAGGGAGCTGGATTGCAGGGCCGCCGGTGCCGGGGCGTTCCTACGCGCCCCGACGCAGGCGGTGGCGGACGTCGCCGCACACGATCATGATCTCGTGTCGTGACCATGCGGCATGGCAGGAGTCGCACACGGCCTTGATCCAGCCGAAAGCGGCGTCGTTGCGACGTCGGCGACACGCGGACGCTCCGCAGAATTCACAGATGGCAGTCGATCGCATCTCGGTTTCGATGACGAGTGCCTGCACCTTTGAGCGATCGGTATCGGGCACTTCAGCGATCTCGATCCGTAGCGCACCGAGCTTCTCTTTCAGGTCGCCGACCTGGTAGCCGGGGTTTTGGGCGTGGAGTTGCTCGTGGAGCTCCTCGAGCAGCCGGTGCCAGCCGGGCCCGACGGCATGCAGCCGCGCCGGCAGTTGCCGGGAGGATGGATCCTGCGCGTTGTGCATCCGTACATGATGCTCTGCTCACTGGGCCCATGCGTCCCGGCCGGCGCGGGCCTGGACGCATGGGCTCCAGCGCCACAGGCTGATGCCGTTTCCCCTACGGTCTTCGGCAAAGGATCAGCGGGGCCGCCAGGTGCGCACTTCGAGGTGGACGATGTGGGCGCCCGGGTGGATGCGTCCGGTCTCGATCAGCCACTGCTGGACGGCGGCGGTGACGTCTCCGGCGGCGGCGTCGACGCGGTGGGCGAAGTCGGTGGCGTCGAAGCCGCCGGTGGCGGCCGAGCCGTAGGAGCGTTCCTCGGTGTGGTCGGTGCGCTGGACGACGTCGCGGCGGATGCCGGGCGAGTCGGTGCGGCTGCCCGAGGGCATCACGTAGCCGCTCTGGTGCAGGCGGACGGTGAAGGCGAGTTTGAGGCCGCGGCTGGCGGCTTCGGCGATCAGGGGGCGCAGGCGGGCGGAGCCGGAGGCGATGGCCTGGGCGGCGACGCGGCCGGTGCCGGTGCCGGTGGGGGTGATCAGGACGGCCTTGCTGCGCACGCGGGCGCGGCTGCCCTTGGCGGTGGTGCGGCGGGTGGTGTGGCGTGCGGCCAGGGCGGTGAGTTCGGGGATGTCGGTGATGCCGCCGGCCGTGACGGCCTGAACAACCTGGCGGAGGGCAGGGACGAAGGCGGCGCCCTTGTGTTTTGTGTAGAACTGGGAGACCAGGGAGGGGTCGCGGTCGATGATGCGGGCGATGTCGCGTTTGGTGTAGCCGACCTGCTGGAGCTGGTCGGCGAGCTGGGCTGCCTCGTTCAACTCGGGCGTGGGAGCGGGCTGTTGGCGACGCTTGCGTGGGGGCATCAGGCACCGGCCGTGGTCGGGGCGGGCGTGAGGGCGGCGCGTCCGGTATCGCGCAGTGTGAGGAGTTCCTCTTCGCTGGTGGGGGCGGCGAGCGGGCCGTCCAGGTGGCCCTTTTTGAGGTAGTCGCCGGGCTGCTGGTGATACGGCCAGGCCTGGGGCTGGGTGAGGTAGAGGGCGTCGGTGCGGAACGCGATGACGGTGCCGGGGGCGGCGTGCAGGGCGCCGGCGTAGGTGTCGTCGGTGCGGTGGCGCTGGGTGAGCAGGGCGGCGCGGGCGCCGGACCAGATGGCGGCGGCCCATTCGGGGTGGGCGTTGGGGTCGCGGCTGAAGCCGGTGGGCTTCTGCCAGGTGATCAACTCGTCGTCGAAGCCGATGATTTCGGCGTCCGCGGGCACGTCGCGTTCCTGGGTGCGGGGGGTGGTGCCGGTGACCATGCGGGGGCGCTGGGCGAAGGAGCCGATGCCGTACAGGAGGATGGCGCGGATCGCACGGGAGGCGAGGTGTGCGGCGCGGGCCTGCTGCGGGTCCTGCTGGTAGTGGGCCTGGGCGGTGAGGTTGGACCAGGCTTCTTTGAGTTTCTTGGCCCAGTCGTCGAGGGGTTTGCCGTCGTCCCAGAGGATGCCGTCGAGGACTTCGATCTTCCAGGGGGTGAGCGGGTTGGTCAGGGCAGTGTGGACTTCGGGTCCGCCGGCCCAGGTGGTGAAGGTGGCGCCGGGGGTGGCGGGGTAGTGCCAGGCGCGGTCGCCGGGGGCGGGGGCCGGCAGGAGGCCGACGTGGTCCCAGGTGTCGGGGACGGTGGCGCGGATGTGCCAGTGTCCGCAGCCGTACAGGGCGCGGGCCTGCTCCTTGTCGGACCAGGCGGCGAACTGACGGCCTGTGATGCGGCGGGGGGTGCCGATGGGGGATTTCCAGGTGTGCTTGGCGTAGGCGAAGGTGCGGTCGTATTCGACGAGTTGGGGCAGCGTCTCGGGCACCCGGGGCGGGGTCAGGAGTTCGTTGCGGCCCTGTCCGGCGGTGGCGTGCAGCAGGCCGCGCAGCTCCTCCGAGAGGACGGGGTAGCCCTCGGAGTGCTGGCCGCGGGCGGGGATGGTGCGGGTCCACAGGTCGCGGCCGGTCTGCGAGGGCGAGCCCATGACGACGGCGTCGTCCCAGTGGCGGCGCAGCGCCTGCCAGAGCAGGACGAAGGCGTCGCGGGCGGTGGCGGGGTCGTCGCCGGCATCGAGGTCGAACCACTCCCCCATGGAGCGGATTTCGACATGCGCGGTTTCGTCGTCGCGCAGGTAGCGGGCGACGGGGTGGCGGGCGTGGACGAAGTGGCCGGCCATCCGGTCGCGGCCGCGGCCGGTGTCGGTGCGCCAGCCCGGGGCGGGCGCGTTGAGCCAGGCGGCGACGGCGTCGCGCAGGTAGGGGTGGCGCTCCGCGTCGCGGTGCCAGGGGGCTCCTGCGGTGATGTAGATGCGCTCGACGCCCTCGGGCAGCACATGGAAGACCGCGGTGAGCAGGTCGGCCGCCGACCGGGCGCCCAGGTCCAGGCGGTGGGTCTCGTTGCGGTGGACCAGGATGCCGGTGTCGGTGTCGAGGAAGACGGTGGAACGGGCCTGCTGGGTGAAGTTGGGACGGGTCGAGGCCAGGTTCTTGGTGTGGGTGAACCAGGCGTCACCCGCCTCGCCGTCGGGGATCGAAGGTAGGGCGCGCGATTCACCCTCCCGCGCGGGCGCGGCCTCAGACCCGTTCGGGGCCGCAGGCGGCGCAGGCGTCTGCGGGGCTTTAGTGGCCGGGCCGGTCGCCGCTGGAGCGGCGGCGGGCTGGGGTACGTGCGGGGGCGATGCGGCCGCGGTCTCGGCCTCTGGCTCCGGGTCTGCGGGCGCCGGAGACTGCGTTGCAGGGGCTGCTAGGGCCTGGGGGGCCAGGGCGGGTGCGCGGGCGACGACCTCGGCCAGGCTCAACCCGGCGGCCGGGGCGATCCGTTCGGCCTTGGCCTTGCCGTAGGCGGCCAGGCGGGCGATCTGCTTGTCGCGTTCGGTCTCCAGCTTGGCGAGCGCCGTCTGCGCCTTCTTGATGTCGTCGCGTACCGCCCGCAGGTCGGTGAGAGCGGCGTTGTAGCTCTGTGCGTCCATCAGGGTCCTTGGCTTGGGGCGGCGGGTCAGCCGGTGGGGCGGGTGGCGACGTAGGCGATGGGTCCGCTGGACTGGGAGGGCAGCCGGGTCCCGAGCAGGCGGTCGGCGAGGAGTCGCTCCCCCGCGGTGGTTACGGTCAGCTCTTTGGCTGGGGCGACGAGGTCGGTGACGTATCCGCACAGGCGGGCGTGCGGGAAGGCGCGGCGCCCCTGGGTGTTGCTCTCCCACTCTTCCAGTCCCATCAGTACGGCCACCACGTATCCGGCGACGGTGACCGGCATGATGCCGCCGGCGGCGACGCTTGCGGCGTCGCAACGCCACCAGCCGCGCAGCGCCTTGAGCAGGGCTTCGTGGGGAAGGGAGGCCGCGAACCCGGTCCACTCGCCCTCGCTCTCGCCGGTGGGGCGGGCGGCACCCACGCGCAGGACGGCGATTTCGTCCGCTTCCACGTGGCCGAGAGGCGCGTAAGTGCGGCCGGCCAGGCTCTGAACGGCGTCGAGTGGGATCATCACGCGTACGCCGTGGCGGGTGAGGCCGGGGAGCAGTCCGGCATGGATCAGGCGGCGCAGGGTGGTGATGGCGCAGCCGAGCTCCTGGGCCGCCTGACCGGTGGTCAGTAACACTCCTCGTCCCCTCTCCGGCACTTCGAATCGAGTTAGCTTAGATATTTGATTCTACTCGACATTAGGGGTGGGGTGACGGGGTGTCAAAGACAGAGAGGTGTTTGCCCCGTGTCTCCCCTGCCGTCGCCCCGCGGTGCGCCCTCCTGCGGCGGTCGGGAAAGAGCCGGCGCCGCGCATGCAGGGAGCGTTGCCCGCTGGCGCTTTTCCCCCCGGGGCTGACGGCATCTTCGGCGGCACCCTGGGCCGGAGCGGCCGTCCGGCTCCGTTGTCAGTGGGCGGCGCTAGCGTGAGCTGAATGACCTACACGCCCCGCCGCTCGGTCGGCGAACTACCCTTCAGCACCTGGCAGATGACTCTGCGATTCCGGATGAACCACCCGGTGGTGCCGATCGAATTCGACGACACCCTGGAAGAGTGGTTCGTCGACATCGTCCGCCTCCACGACGACGAGGAGTGCCCCGACTGCACGGCCGAGCGGGACTGCGCGACGGCCCGGACCGGCGTGCGGCTGGGGCACATGGCCTTCGCGCGGATCCGCGATTTCACCCACGATCCGGCCTGGGAGGCCGCCGACGCGCACTCCGGCGACCTCGAGAAGATCCTCGCGGTGTGCACGGATCCCGAGTACGCGATGACGCCGGGCCTGCACTGGTCCGAGGCGTTCGAGAAGGCCATCGAGATGCCGACCGGCGACCTGCTGATCATGGACCGGGTGCACCTTGAGCCCGAGTGGCGCGGCTTCGGGCTGGGCGCGCTGGCCGCGGCGGAAGCCATCCGGCGGCTGGCGGACGGCTGCTGCGCAGTGGCCTGCGAACCCGCCCCGACCGACCGGGACTTCGCCGACGGTGACGACACGGCGTTCGACCACGCACAGGGCAAGATCGCAGCGGTGTGGGAATCGGTGGGATTCCGCCCGTTCAAGAACGGCATCTACCTCCTGGACCCGGCGCTGCGCACCATGGGCGACGCACGCGCCCACTGGCAGCAGCACTTCGGTCACTGACCCTCCCCGGCTGGCGACGCCAGGCCCAAGGGACGGCGCGGGGGCGACGACGATCGGGCGCACAGCGTATCGACCGCGGGCTTGACCTGTCCGGCGCCGGAAGCCCTCAACAAGGCGCTGCGGCCGATGGATCGAGCCGGCGGCACGGGGCACCGGCGCCGCGCGGGTTCGTCGCTCTCGTGCGGCGCCCGGGCCCGTGCTCTCTGCGAGGCCGGAACCAGCGGTCGAGTTCGCGTGCTGGATGCGTCCTGGCCTCCGTGGGACGGTCGCGGTTACGTGTCGTCACCCAGAGCGTCACTGATGCGCTGATAGAGGCGACTCGTGGCCTCAAGATCACGGTCCGGGTACAGGACAGTCGAGGTGAAGTCCTGTTCGGTCAGGCTGTTGATGCCGAAGGGGTGCAGATCCCCTTGGGACTTGGGTACGTAGCGGTGGTGCTGGGTGCCGTATTTGCCTACGGTCAGCATCACGATGCGCTGAGCGCCTGCTGCCGTCAGCAGCAGGCGCGCCCACTCCATCGACATGCCGTTGGTGGAGAAGTCGTCCAGGACGACGATCGTCTTCTTGGCCAGCTTGCCTTGGTAGTTGGGGCCGAGGTGGACGGTCTGGGCCTGGGTGGCGATGGATACCGTCTGGGCGGGGCGGCCTTGGCTTGCTTTCCACCGTTCCAGACTGGTGTCGGGGGCGTCTACGGCACGGACCAGTAGGTCGTCGCGGTAGTAGCCGTGGAAGAGCTTGGCTGCGCGCTCGAGGTAAGTCTGCAGCTGCTTGCTCACGCGTCCCTTCTTGCTGCTCGGGTAGACGCAGAAGTAGGGGGTGGAGGGCACCAGGCCTTCGAGATAGGCGTTGGCGATGACGAAGAGCATCAGGACGCTGCGTGCGTCCGACTCTCCTATCTTGACCGGCTTGTCGTAGGTGAAGACGTCCTGCAGCCTGAAGGTGTTCTGAGGGCTGGTGGAAGGCAGTACGGCGCTGGCGGGCAGCAGGGACCGCAGGGACCAGTTGTCCTGGTCGATGCGGTGGGACCAGGACGGTTCTTCCTCCAGGAAGACGGTGAGGAAGTCGGTGACGGCCTGCGGGGTGGCGGCGACGAGCGCGGTGACTCCGCCGGGCAGGGTGCCGGTCCACCGGGCGTGCTGGTACATGACCCCGGCGTTGATGGCGGTACGCCAGTCCATGCTGGTGGCGCCGACGTAAAGCAGTTCGTGGCGTTCCAGGTTGAGGGGCCCGGTTACGGCGTCGATCCAGTCCGGCGAGCCGCGCCTCTTGCCGCTGGCTATGTGTCCCTGGTCGATGGTGAGGGCGGGCTCGGGGTATCCCAGGGTCTTCATCTGCTGATGCTGGGGGGCCGAGAGCGGCTCGGTCGTGAACAGGCACCAGGTCAGGCCGCGGGCCGTCAGGTCATGCAGCATGCGGGCCGCTTCGGCCGTCGTGGTCTCGGAGCCGCGCAGTAGCGTCTTGTAGTCGAAGATGACGGCTTTAACGGCCATCGTCACCGTCCTTCCGGGTCAACAGCGTGTTCAGGCGTTGGCGTAGCCGTTCCAGGTCCTGGGGGGGTACGGCGCGAAGTTCGGCTTCGCGGATGAGCTGGCGCTCGACCAGACTCAGGGAGAAGGTGGCGTGTCCGTAGGCGTCGGCGATGCTGCGGCACAGGGCGTCGAAGGCGCGGCGTCCGTCCGTGGTGAAGATGTCGATCAATTGCCCGGTGGGTTCTTTGCTGATGGCGTCGGCCAGGTCCCCGGCGCCGGGCCAGGACAGGCCGATGATGGGACGCTGGTAGGTGCTAGCGAAGCGGACGGTGTGGGCGGATCCTCCGGTGCTCTGCCCTTCGGCGGCGACGACGGCATCGGCCAGGCCGGCCTGAAGGCGGTTGCGCTGGACGAACTGGGCCTTGCGGTAGTGCTCGCCGGGCAAGTATTCGCTGGCGACAGCGCCGCCGGAGTGAACAATCCGGGCCCGGATGTCAGCGGTTTCGGCCGGGAAGACAATGTCGATGCCGTGCCCGAGGAAGGCCACATTGCGCACCCCGTCACGCAGGGCGGCCTGGTGAGCGACGGCGTCAACGCCGTTGGCGAGGCCGGAGACCAGCGTGACCGGGTAGGCGGCCATGGTGCGGACGACCGCTTCGGTGGCGCGTACACCGTCGGGGGTGGCCTGGCGGGTGCCGATGACCGCCATGTGCGGTCCCCGGGACAGGGCCTGGCTGTCGCCTTCGACGAACAGCCATAGGGGCCCGTGCGGCAGTGTTGCCAAACGTTCCGGCAGCGTGGATGGGCCCAGGACGTGGATGCCCCGTTCAGCGAGCTCCGCCGCCTCACGCCGGCCCGTGGTGAGGAGCTCGGGGCGGCGGGCAGTGATGTCCTGGGCGATTTTGGCCGCCGAGGGGACTTTCAACCGGGCCAGTTCGGCGGCAACCATGTCGTCGGGCAGCTCCCAGAGGCGTCCGACGTTGTCCCGGTGGGCGTGGACCAGCGCCCTGAGTCCTTTGCTGCCCAGACCGCGCACTGCGCCGAGCGAGAGCAGCGCTACAGGGAAGGGAAGGTCGGCGGGAGGGGCGGCTGGTGCCGTCCACAGGGCCGCCTGCCCCTGCCGTTCTAGGGAGTTGTCACTGTTGCGGGCGCCGCTCTGTTCCACTGCGGCAGTTTATCCAGCGTCCGGTGGGCTTTCGGCTTGCACGCGGCGCGTTTCCCGGCGCGCCTGGACGCGGGTGCGCCTTGGCTGGATTACGCATCGCGGGCATTTTCCCCTGCCCCAGGGGCTACGGGGCAGCGCCAGGCGTCACGGAGAAAGCTGCCCGTAGACGACCATGCGTCCATGATGGTCCGCGGCGAACATGGGGCCCAGGCCGACGCTTTCGTTGGCTCAGGTGACCGACCCGCCCGGAGTCAACTCCGGTTACATTAAGGCACGTTGACAGTGACCTTCTTGGGGGTGGCATGACGGCGCGTGCTCCATCTTCTGCGCTCGGCAAGGTTCCCACGGCTGTGGCGGATCGCGTGCTGCTGCAGGTCGGCTCCCGGCGCGAGGCCCGCATCCGCCCCTGGGTGGACGCCGCCGCCAGCGGGCTGGTGCTGACCGGGAAGGGGGCGCTGACGAAGGCCGTCCGGCTACGCGAAGCCGGGTTCGTGGCTCCGCTGCTGGTCGACGAGGCCCGCTACCAGCTGGCGTACGCGACCAAGGAGGCGCCGTTTCCCGGGCTCGACGAGGGCCCGACGCCACTGTTCGGCCATGACCGACTGGAAGAGCTGATGACGGCGCATCTCGCCTTCGCCGACGCGGCGTTGACGCCGACGGGCTACGTGGCGGCCGGGGCGGCAGACGTGCTGGAAGCGGCCGCGGCACGGGTGCGCCGGCTCGGCGACCCGCGGGTGGTGTTCTGTGCGCCGGTGGATGCCGGGTGGCTGTACCCCGGCGCGCTGGAGCGGTTGGCGGAGGTGCTGCGCAGCGTTCCCGGGCCGGTGGCGGTCCTGGTGGGGGGCCGTCCGGAGCCGCAGGCGGCTGCGGCGGGGCTGGCTCGGCTGCTGCAGCAGGTTCCCGGGGTGGGGGTGCTGCGCAGGGAACGCGCCGGCGTCACCACCGATCTGCTGTCCTCCACCGTGCTCACCTGGCACCTCACCCCGCCCGGCGCCTCTCCCTGGGCCCGCATGCTGCGCCAGCGCACCGAGCTGGGCCTCGCCACCCACCTGACGGTTCAAGAGCTCCGCTCTGCCCCCGCAACACGGGATCCTCTGACCCGCCCGGGCGTGACCGTCTTCGCATGCGAAAACCCGCAAGTTGTCCAGGCTGCGGTGCGCAACGGGACCACGTCGCCACTGATCTGCACGTCCGGAAATCCCTCACACGCCGCCTGGATCCTGCTCGAGCGTCTGATCATCGAGGGCGCCCACGTCATCTACCACGGGGACTTCGACTGGCCCGGCCTCGCCATCGCCACCCGCATCTACACCGCTGGCATCGGCCCATGGCGCATGACCGCCGCCGACTACCGCACCGCCCTCACCAGCCCGGCCGCATCAGAGCGACTCCCCCTGGACGGCACCCCCCACCCCACTGACTGGGACCTGGCGCTCGCTCCAGCCATGGAACGCGCCGGAATCGCCGTACACGAGGAAAGCCAACTCCCTCTTCTCCTGTCCGACATGGGCACCTGGCCTCGCCCCTGCTAGGGGGGGGGGACTGCGCCGCCCTCTCGGGCCAGGCCAGGCACGTTCAGGGCGCCGCCGGGTCAAGATACGGGTGGCCGTCGTATCCATCGGCGCAGTCCAGTCCCGTGCACCGACGCCTGACCCGATAAGGCCCCACTGCCTCGGGCAAAAGGCCACCCACTAGTGCGCGACGTCCGCGATCCGCGCCAAAGCGAGCTGGTAGGCGGTCTCCACCGTTTCGGACTCGGCGAAGCCGGGCGTGGCAAGGCACTGCCGCGCCAGTGCGGTCAATCCGTCACTGCGTGCCGGCTCGCGCGTCTCCGGCATGTGAAGGAGAGTCCAGAGGCGCATGAGCACCGCGCCGAACACGCTGAGAGGCCCCTGCACAGGCCCTTCCCGGCGATTCCAGCGTGCTGCAATGGCACCACTCACGGAGGGCACCTGCTCGATCCCGCGCCACAACGGATCCGCGGCGGCGTAGACCACAGTGCCAACATGCGCGTGAAGGAGAGCGCCGCTACAGAGCAGACACGGCTCAAGCGTGGTGAACAGAACGTGGTCCTCATAGCGGCGCCGGTACGACATCTGAGCCAGCACATTGATCTCCGCGTGGGCAATAGCTGCCCCAGCAAGCTGCCCAGGTGGGGCAACTGCCTCCTGGCTGCGGTTCCGCCCGCTGGCCACCGTCTCACCATCAGGACTGATCAGCACAGCTCCGATAGGCCGGCTGCCAGCCCTAAACGCCTCCCACGCCAGCTCGAAGGGCAGTCGCCAGATCGTCGGCAGCGCCGATGTTTCGTCACCAGGCATGCAGCGATTCTGCCCGGCGCAACGCCCGCGCCGGTACCACTGGAACCTCAGCTTGTCCGGGCATGGCAGTGGCGGCGGACATGGGAACGGGCCCGACCTGCCAGCGACCTGAACTGCCCGGCCATGAAAAGCAACCGCACAGTTAGCAGCCAGCTTCCGGGAGTGAGGGCAATGGGCGCCCCTGCGACGGGCAACGCCTCCCCCGAGTTCAAGCTCGGCAGTGCGCTGCCCGATACCAACGGCTCCTTGCTCTGGTGCACGGCATGCCAGGCATGTCTATTCGGTCGGGCCGCCGGCACCCGCGCGCGGCGCACCGGTGCGGTCGTGGATCCAGGACAAGCCGCCTAGATCGAGGCAGCGGCGCGTGCGGGTGACAGCGACGTAGGCGAGGCGGGCCTCGCCGTCGTCGATCGGGCCGGGCAGGGGCTGGCCCTGGTCATCGCGCTCCTCGCTGTCCTTGGGTGGGGTGAAGTCGTCGGCGATCTTCACGCTTGCCCATTCGCGGCCTTTGGCCTTGTGGGCGGTCGAGACGATGACCTCGGCGCTTTCCTCGGGGGCGAGTTGGGCGACGGCGGTGAGGATGGCCTCAGGGCCGTGGGTGTCGACGAGGTCGACCAGCGGCTGCAGGTCGCTGCCCGCCGGGTCGTGGGCGGCGTAGTCCTGCAGGTCGCCCCAGCAGGTGAACAGGACCAGTTCGGGGTGGGCGGTGCGGCGTCCTTCCTTCAGGTCGCGGGCGGCCAGGGCCAGGGCGCGCAGGCTCTCTCCTCCGCCGACCAGTGCCACGCGCTGTCCACAGGTGAGGAAGGTCATGACCTGTGCCAGGGCGCCGACGTTGGTGCGGCACAGCACGGCGTCGGGCCGGGTGAGCGGGCCGAGTTCGGTGGGGATGGTGTCGGTGCCGGTCAGGCGGAGGGGGGCATCGGCGATGTGGAGCCAGCGGTTGGCTTCGGTGGCGAGGCGGGGGCCGAAGCGGAAGGACTGGGAGAGGGTCAGGGCGGTGCCGTCGAAGCCGGTCATGACGTCTTTGGCGCCACGCCAGCCGTAGATGGCCTGGGCGGAGTCGCCGACCATGACCAGCTGGGCGTGGCTGCGCTGGCTGAGGAAGATCTGTTCGACGACGGGGTTGGTGTCCTGGGCTTCGTCCAGGAGCAGGTAGTCGGCCGGGAGGGTGGGCTGGGTGAGGGCCCAGATTTTGAGGTAGTGGTCGTGTTCGAAGCGGACGACGCCGTCGGCGGGGTGCTGCAGGTCGGCCCAGGCTCGGTGGGCGAAGGGGACAACGGTGCGGGCGAGCTGGGCATGCTGGGCGGGGTCTTCCAGTCCGCGCAGGCGGGGTACGTGGTGGCGGGTGATGGCGGGGTCGGCAGAGTGGCAGAAGCGGGTGACGGTGCGCAGAGTGGCGTAGGAGAGGGTCCGTTGTGTCACCTCGCGGTCGCCCAGGCGGGCGGGTTGGGTGATGCCGAGGGCGTGGCCGATCTGTCCGGCGGGGCGGCGGGGGGCGTTCAGGCGGCGGGTGTAGCGGTGGCCGAGGGCGGCGTAGGCCAGGGCGTGGGCGGTCTTGCAGGTGACGGTGGCCGGGAAGCGGGTGGCGGCGTCGCGGGCGATGGCCCGGTTGTAGGCGAGGTAGCGGCCGCGGCGGCGGGTGGCTTGGGCGAGCAGGGCCAAGGTGGTGGTCTTGCCGGTTCCGGCGCCGGCCTGGAGGACCATGTGGTCTCCGGCACGAAAGGCGTCAGCGGCAGCGGTCTGCTCGTCGGTCAGGGTCAGCACGGTGGTGCTCCGTGTGGGGAGGATTGGAGAGCGGGGTGGTGTTGCGGGGGTGCGCTGTCTTTGCGGTCCTGTTTGTTGGCTGCGGGGCGGTGCTCAGCCGGCATGGGGCGGCCGGGTCGGCTTCGGACAGGCCCTGCCGCGCCGTGGTGCCGTCCGATGGACGGGGCCGGGCAGGTGCGAGTGGATGTGGCGGTGGTGCAGGAGGGGGTCGAAGACCTGCCAGGCTGCCACGGCCAGGTCGGCGGCGGCGTGTACGGCGGCATGGGCGGGACAGCGTTGGCTGCGCCAGCGCAGTTGTTCGGCGTAAGGCAGGCGGCTGAGGTCGTAGACGGCCATGAGTCCGCCGGGCAGGGCCAGTTGCCGGTGGCGAGGGCTGGGGTTGGCAGGCAGGAGGGCCCAGATGCCAGCCGGGCTTGCCGGGTGCAGGACGGGGTGAGGGCAGCGGTGGCGGGTGCGGGTCTGGGCCACGCACTGCAGGGCGTTCAGGGGGCCTTCGGCGAGGTATCGGGTGTAGAGGAGCTGGACGACGGGCCGGGCGGGGTGGCTGTCCGCGGTCTGCTCGGGCGGGATGGGCCCGGGGGTGGCGGCGGGCGGGGCGAACAGGCTGGCGTCGATCAGGGTGCGGGTGCGCACGGCGAGTTGGCAGCGGGTCTGGGCCAGGCGGGGGGTGAGCCGGGTCGTGGGGGTGCGGTGCGGGCACAGGACGGCGTGCGGGGTGCGGCACCAGGCGCTGTTGTCGCCGTGGCGGTGGGCGATGCCGCAGCTGAGGTGCCAGCGGCTGGAGGGGGGCACGTCGGCGGTGGTGAACTCGGCCGGGTGCAGCGCGATGGGCCGGTGGTCGTCGCGCTGGTACCACTCGATGCGGTTGCCGCAGGCGCGGCAGCGGCTGTTCTGTCCGGTGCGCAGCAGGCGGCTGGTGCTGGTGGCGGCGACGCGCAGGGAGCGGTGCGGGCGGGCCGTGAGCGGCGTGCCGTCCCAGTGGCGGGGTGAGGCCGTGGAGCGGGGGTGCATGGGAGGGAAGGTGCCAGGCGGCGCGCCGCGGTCATGTCGGTGTCGGCGGTGTCTCCTGCGAATGGCCCAGCGAAGGGGAACATGCACCCGAGAGATGAAGTGTTTGTTCGGTTGTGGTTACCCGTTCGGGTGGCGTTCGCGGGGGTGCGGCAGCCGGTTGCGGGGTCAGACGCCGGGCGGGGTGTGGCCGTCGCAGAGGGTGCCCAGCAAGCGGTCGACGGGGACCTCGAGGGCATGGGCGAGCGCGTGCCAGGTCTTGAGGCTGCCGACGGTGCGGCCTTGCTCGATTTCGATGAGGGTGCGGCGGGCCAGGCCGCTGCGCTCGGCCAGTTAGTCGTAGGTGAATCCCCGCTCGGCCCTCAGGCGCGCGAGCTCGAGGCGCAGCGCGGTGAGGTTCGGGTCGGGCGGGAAGATCGTCACTCCACCATCCGAAGGTGCAGCACCCTGCCCTGTCAGTGCAGACCTCTGCCCTATTTCCGCAGGTCGGCGATCCACCGAGGGGGCAGAGGTCTGCACTAGCGTGTGCGGTCGTCAGCCGAGACCAGCACGGATCAGGCGGGAGGAACGCACCCATGAGGCTTGGCGCAACGCACGTGAGGGTGCGGCGCATCTGGACCGTGGAGCTGCGGCCCGAGGCGGGCGGCCCGGTGCTGGTGTGCCCGCGCTGCCGTCCTGGCCCGCGGCCTCTTGCGGCTGGCTCGGCACGCTCGACGGCGCTGGCCCACCTGGCCCAGCACGCCCGGCATGACGTGCTGGCGCCACATCTGCAGACCTGCCAGTGCTTTGAGCAGGGCTGTCGATGGCACCCCCGCCACCGTGGCTGCTCCGGCTCCGTGCGGCTGGTGCTGATGCGTGCCCAGGGCGGGCGCCTGTGGCGCCTGGCCGATGCGTGCGCGGCCGCGACCGCGACCGCGCACGCCGCGGTGGTCCCCGAAGCCCTGCTCCCCGTCGCCCCGCCCCTTGCGGCGTCCCGCCGACCGCGTGGCCGCCCGATCGCCCGGACACCGGGGGCAGATGAACGCGTGCGCGTGAGGGAGATGCTCACCTACCTGGCCTCAGCGCTGCCCCGCTTCTCCTCCCCCAGCGCCCGCCTCCTGGCCCTGCAATGCGCACTGCGCACCGATCGACAGGGGCGCGTCGGCCTGCCGGAGGGATTCCTGCGCGGCATGCGCCTGGCCTCCTGCGCGACCCCCTGGCATGAACTTGAGCACGCCGGCTGGCTGCGCTGCATCCGCCGTCGGCACGGGACCGTGGAAGCGCAGCTGTTGGACGTCGCGGTCCTGGCCCAGGCGCCCGGCCGTGAGCAGCGGGCGCGTGCCGCCCACTGGGCCCTGCGCCCTGCCCCCCTGGCAGTCCCGCGTAAGGCTCCGCCTTCTGTTCAGCTCGCCTCTCTGGTCTTGGCGGTGCACACCGAGACCGGCCACGGGAGCGCCGATACCGATACCCTCGCCCGGCTCTGCGCGAGCGCCCCCTCATCCCTGGAGGACCTTCTCGACCAACTCACCCACGCCCGCACGCTGGCGTCTTGGCGCCGCGATCTCGAGGCGGGCGAAACGTACTGGCAACTGCCGCAGTAGCCCTGAGCTACCCAGGGAGCCTTCCGGACGCTGCCCCCTGCTGGCCCATGCCCGTGATCCCGTCGCCCCGGTCGACTCACACCCTGAGGCTGACGGTCAGCCTCCACTCGATGAGCCCAGCAGGCGGCCCCGCTGCACCCGTCGGACACAGTGCGGCCCCACGGGTTCAGAGGATGTCGTCATTGGAATCGAACTGGTGCTCAGCGGGGGGAAAGTCGGGGAAGTACACCGTGTCCGCCTCTCCCGTCAGGACGGACAACAGGAACGGCGCGCACTGATGTGGGTGGTACTCCCATTCCGGGCCCCGGCCCTCATTGAACATGACCGCCCATTCATCGGGCTTCTGCTCCGCCCGGCGCAGCCAGTACAGCATGGCGCCGCTGCCCTCGATGTAGGCCCAGGGCAGGACCTGAGCGCCGTCTTGCAGTTGCGCCGGCTTGGCTTCGGTCTCCCACAAGTTGGCCAGGGTCTCGGCACGCTCCGTGGCCTGGTCGAGGAGGTTGTAGTCCTCATCCGGACAGGCGGGGTCCAGGAGCCAGATGGTCTCGTCGAAGACCCCGCCTCCGTAGATTTCGACAAGTTCCTTGTAGTCCTGCGGCAGGGCGGTGCCCAGGCGCTGCTCTGCGGCGGCCCAGTCGCGCGGGCGGCGGGGGCCGGGGGGAGGAACGAGTGCGGCAAGGCGTTCCACGGCAGGGTGCATCGGGGTCGGCATCCTTTCGCTGTGCGGTAGTTATTTGGGCTTGGGGACGTTCAAAATGGTCACGCTGTTGGTGCTGCTGCCGCCTTCGTAGGGGGTGAAGGAGAAGCCGCGGTTGCCTTGTGCCTCCAGGGTGAGTCCCACGGGAACGACATCGCTGGGGTCGTTGGTCCGGTAGATGGGTGTGACCTTGTAGTCGATGGTCTCACCCGCATCGACCGCGGTTCTGAGCTGGTCTTCGACCTTCTTCATCACCGGCGAGTTGGCGTTGCGGTGCATGGTGACGAAGTTGCGCAGGTCCTTGTTGGAGCCGCCGATCTGGGCGCCGAGCAGATGCGTCTTGTTGAGCTTCTTGTACTTTTCGTAGCCGGGCACCTTGTCGGGAGGGCTCGTCGTCCCGCCCGTCATGTCGGACTCGAGGCGAGCACGCATGCCGGTGGCGCGGCCGCCCGGGCCGGGCGCGCCGTACTGGACACGGCCGCCCCAGGTGACATCGGCCTCGTTGCAGGGCGAGAGCCCCAGCGGGTCGGCCTGAGTGTGCGGGTTGTCGACGTAGACGGCGGGGTTCGGTGCCGGGTCGATGCCCAGGGGGTCCAGGGTGAGGTAACGGCCCGTCTCGGGGTCGTAGTGACGGAAGTAGTTGTGGTGCAGTCCAGTTTCAGGGTCGTAGTACTGGCCCGGGAAGCGCAGCGGGGTGTAGGCCGTGGCGTCCTGGTTCCAGGCGGTGGTACCCCACAGTGTGGCGCGTGCACGCCAGGCAACGTTGCCCTGCTCGTCGACGAGCTCGGTGGGGGTGCCGATCTGGTCGGTGACGATGGCGTAGAACCGCTGGTCGATGACCTGTTGTGGCGCCTGGGCGAGGGATTTCGTCTCCGTTTGCGACAGGGGTGCCAGCCCGTCATGGTCCCAGGTGAGGGTGATCAGTTCGGTCGATCCGGTGACCTGGGTCGACTGCTCAGTGAGGGTACTGCCGTCCCAGGTGAAGCGGGTTTCCTCGGTGACTTGTCCGTCGGTAGCGAGCCGCTGCTTGGCGATGCGGCGTCCGAGGGGGTCGTACAGGTAGCGCCAGCGGGTGCCGTCGGGGGTGGTGACGGAGGTGAGGCGGTCTTCGGCGTCCCAGGTGTAGCGCCAGAGGTCGGGTTTGTGGGATAGGCGGCGCTTGCGGCGCTGGATGGCTCGTCCGGCTGCGTCGTAGGCGTAGCGGGTGCCGCCGGCGCTCGTCAGGCGTGTTCCGCGGTAGGCGCGTGGGCCTTGGGCCTGGTCTCCCGGGTGCTGGTCGGGCCAGGAGGCGTGGGTTTGATTGCCTGCGTCGTCGTAGGCGTAGGCCTCGCTCCAGTTGGCTGCGTTGACGGTGGTGACGCGCCCGGCCTGGTCCAGCGTGAACGTGCGACGGCCGCTGTCCTGGTCAGTGATGGCGGTCAGGTGCCCGTCTTCGCGGTAGGTGAAGGTCCGCTGGATTTGCGGGCGGGTGGCACTGGGCACCGTGAGGGTCTGGCCGGCCAGATGGTTCTGCCCGTCCCAGGTGAAGGCGAGGGTGAAACGGTCGCCCAGGCTGCGCTGGATTTCGCGGCCTGCGGCGTCGTGCTGGAGAGAGAAGATGCGGCCTGCCACGGTGAGGGCGTCGTAGTTGCCGGCGGTGTCGTAGGAGTAGGCGGTCGTGATACCCGCGGGTGTGGTGCGGCAGGTGCGGCGTCCGGCGGCGTCGCAGGAGGTGGCCAGGGTGCGGCCGTCGACGGTCTCTGAGACGAGACGGCCGACAGCGTCGTACCGGAACTCCAAGGTGGCGTCGGGGCTGGTGGCCTTGAGCAGGCGGCCGCACAGGTCATTCTCGAAGGTGGTGGCCTGGCCCTCAATGGCCTTGTCGACCATCTGGCCGGTGGTGTCGTAGCGATAGGTGACGGTCTGCCCGGCGGCGTTGGTGTTGCGGGTGATCCGTCCGCCCGCGTCGTACGCGTAGGTCCTGGCGTGGCCGTCGAAGTCGGTTTCCCCGACGAGTTGCCCGGCCAGATCGTAGTGGTAGGCCCATGTCAGGCCCTGCGGGTTGGTGACTGCGGTCAGCCGCAGTTCGCTGTCGTAGGCGAACGTGAGGCGCGTGCCGTCCGGGCTGGTCTGGGCCGTCAGCAGGTCGAAGTGGCTGTACTCGGAGCGGACCGTCGCGCCGAGCGGGTCGGTGTGGCGGATGCAGTTGCCCTCACCGTCGAAGGCCCAGGTCTCTGTCGTGTTGTCCGGGCGGGTGCGGGACAGGAGTTGTCCCTCCACCGACCACGTCAGGTGGGTCGCCCCTCCCCCGGGGCCAGTGCTGGCCTGGATGCGCCCGAAGGGGTCGTATGCGTGGTGGATAACCGCGTGGGAGGGGTCGGTGATGCTCAGGGGCAGTCCGGCGGCGTTGCTGGTGGCCTCCACACGCTCGCCGAGCGGGCTGGTGACGGCCTGGATCTCGCCGTGGGGCCCGATGGTGTAGCGCGTGGTCTCCCCGTTGGGGTCAGTCAGGGCGGTGCAGTTGCCGACCTCGTCGTAGGTGTACTGCCAGCACGTGCCGTCGGGCAGTTGGACGGCCGTGGCGAGGTGGAGGTCGTTGTAGGCGAAGCGGGTGGTGCCGCCATCGGGCCGCAGGACCTTCACCGGCATGCCCAGCTCGTTGTTCTCGAGTCTCGTGGTCTGCCCGAGCTGATCCGTTGAGGCGACGACGTGCTGGCGTGCGTCGTATTCGGTGACGACGGTGCCGCCGAGGGGGTCTATTTCAGCGACGACGAGGCAGGCGTCGTTGATGACGTAGCGGGAAGTGGCGCCGTCGTTTGAGGTGACGTGGGTGATGCGGCAGTCGGGCCAGGCAGGGTCCACGCCGTCGTAGGTGAAGGTGTTGGCAAGGTGTCCGGCCTCACCGCCCTGGGCTGTGCAGCGGTCTTGGTCGTCGTAGTGGTACGTGTAGTGGCTGTGGTTGGTGTCCTCCCAGCCCGTGATGCGCTGGCGCTCGTCGTAGGTCAACTGCAACGGCAGGCCAGAGGAGTTGGTGACGGTGGTGAGGTTGCCGTCGGTGTAGCCGTAACGTTTGATCACGGTGTCGGCGCCATCGTCGCCCGCGCCTGCCAGGCTGAGCGCGGTGACGCGTTCGGCGTCGACGGTGAGGTTCAGCTTGTAGCCGCCGCTGTGGCGGATGGCCTGTGGGGTTCCCTCGGCGTCGTAGTCGATGTCGATGGTGTTGTGGTTGCGGTCGGATATTCGCGTCAGGTGTGCCACGTCATCGACGGGGGCGGCAAAGTACCGGCAGTGTCGGGTGACGGGTTCTGTGATGCGGTAGCCGCCGTCGTCCAGGCGAGCCAGCGGCCAGCGCGGTCCGGTCCCGGGCAGGACTGGCATGTCGGGGCCTTCGGGGTGCGGGTAGGCGAGGAGCATGCCGTCCTCGGTGACGAACACGACGCCGTCCTCGTCGACTTCGAGGCGCTGGTCGAGCGTGGAGGTCCACGTCGGACCGAACCAGCCGCCGGTGCGGTAGCCCGAGGCGGCCCGGCGGGTGAAGGCCAGCGGGAGCGTGCCGGGCAGGGTGAGGTCGGTCTGGGCCAGGAACATCTGCCCGGTGGCGACGTCGACCGGGTCGCCACAGCCCTTGATCTTGCTCTTGACCCGGTCGAAGGCGCCCTTCGCGCCGTCCTTGAGCGCGGTACGGGCCGACTTGAAGCCCTTCAGCCCGCCCTTCAACCCCTTCAGGCCCTTGCCGAGTTTCGCGGCGGTGGTGATGCCCTTCATACCCGGGATGCAGTCCAGTGCCGCGAACGCGACATCCATCAGGCCTGCCTGGCCCTTCGCGTATTTACTCAAGGTGTCGGCCAGCACGATCGCTCCGGCCACGACAACGATCGCGGCCAGGATCGGCCCGCCGATGATCATCGCGATCACACCCACGACCGCGACGACGACCTTGCAGACGGCGACGATGGTGTCCCAGTTGTCGGAGACCCAGTCGCCGACCTCTTCCCACCACTTGCGGTTCTGGATCCCCGCGTCGGACGCTTCGTCGATCTTCCTCTTCGCCGTGCCCGCGGCCTCTTCCCGCATCTTGCGGGCGTCGTCGGCCATCTTCTTCGCCGCGTCCAGCGCGCTCTGCGCGGAGTCCACATCACCCTGTGCGGACTTCTGGGCCTTCTCGGCGGAGTGGGCGTTGCGGGTGGCGGCCTTGACCTTGTCCGGATCCGGCTTGGGCACGTCCTTGCCGCCGCCGGGCTTGTCCTTGTACTTGTCGGCTTCCTTGCCCGCCTTGTCCACCCACGAGTCGGCAGACGAGAGCCGCGTCTTGGCGCTGCTCAAGTCCGCCTGTGCCTCGCGGCCCTTGACCAGGGCCTTGTCGGCCAGGGTCTGGGCGCGTTCCAGGTCGGGCCAGTACGCGGACAGCGCGTCACCGGCCATCTCGTAGCTCTTCTTGAGCTTCTTCAGCTTGTCCGGCGCGTCCTCGAACTTCTCCGTGAACGCGTCCGCGGTCTTGCCCACCCACTTCAGGATGGCCTCGTCGCCCGCCATCCCCTTGATGTCCCGCAACACCCTGCCGACGTCATCGGAGAAGTCATGGAGGTTCTTCGCCAGCGACCGCACCCGGTGCGGATCACCCGGCGTCGGATCCTTCTCCAGATCCAGCACATGCCAGTCCGACGGCCTATGGGACACGGTTCAAATCCCCCGGTGTATCCGCCCTGTGTCATCAGGGCACCTGCTGTGAATCGTTGTTCAGCGGTTGATGGACTGGATCTCTTGGACGTTGATGTCCTGGGTGGTCTCGAAGGTCCCGTTTGGCAGCTCCCCCTGCGCCTCACCGGTGCCCTTCCAGCCGATCTCCCAGGTGACTGAGGCCTTCAGCTGGTACGGCTCAGCGTCCGTGGCACGTCGGTAGGCGATGCCGCACGGCGGGTCCTGCTTGGCGGCGCCCTTGGCGTACGGGGCGCCGATGGAACCGTCCTCGTTGACCGGGCAATCGCCGGAGGCGGGGAAGGTTGCCGCCTCCTCGGTGCCCGGGTCCAGGTGCAGGGCCACCGGCTTCGCGGTCGTCACCGCGTACAGCGGGGTGTTGGGAAGCTCGGCGCGCACCGTGACGTCCTTGAAAACGGCCTTGTCCAGCCAGATCCAGGTGGGCAGCTTCACCGTCGACGTGCCCTGCGGCTTCAGCTCGACCTTGGTGTCCGGGACACGGATCCTGTCGTAGGCGTAGGCGGCGAGCACTTCAGGGGTGGGGGCGTTCGGATCGTCGGGGACGGAGTTGGCGTCCTGCCAGAACATCGTCCGTGAGCAGTCCATCGCCTCAATGTCCTCCTCGTGCCCCTTGCGGACCACGTCTCGCCAGAACATCCCCTTCTTGCCGAGGTTGTAGTTCTTCGTGGCCTCGGCGGAGAAGGTCTGCTCGCCTTTGTCGTAGGTGTCAGCAAGCAGCTCTTCGGACCATCGTCGCTGCGAGTTGACGGGCAGTAACTTGTGCGTGCCCTTCATGTCCTCAACCGCGGATTTGAGTTGTTCGGGTGTCGCGACCGGTTCGTACCAGCACGCGGGAGGCCGCCAGTTGGGGTCCACGGGCGCGAGCGTGCCGGTGGAAGACTTCGCCGGGCCGCCGCCGGACTGTTTGATGACGATCCTGGACTGCCCAACCTGCGAGTAGAGCTCTTTCCCTGCGGCGCCCCCCGCGGTGTGACCGGGCTTGGTGGGGTTGCGGCCGTCGTCCTCTCCGATCGCTGCCGCTGGGTGTGCCGTCGCCAGGGGCAGCACCACAGCCAGAGCGGCCCCGTTCAGGGCAGTGACGATTCTGCTCCGCAGCGTCACTGGCAACCGCCCTGCGTGGTCGAGACGAAGGTGGTCTGCCATACGCCCTGGCTGTTCTTGCGCAGCTTGGTCCGGTACAGCACCTGTGCCTTGTCGGCAGGCGTTCCGGTGACCTTCTTGGTCTTGCGGTTCTGTGTGGATGCCTTGCTCTCGTCGGAGCAGTAGAACAGTGTGCCCGAGCCGTCCGGGCTGATCCTGGCCTGTGGCTTGTACGTTCGTGTCTTGCCGATGAGGGTCAAGGCGTCGTCAGTGAACCCGCTGATCCACTTCTTGCCGGTGGCCAGGGCCTCGCCCCTGTTGTAGAACGCCAGAGGTTCGGCTTCAGGGTTGCCTTCGGTGATCGCTGCGTAGGACGCCAGGAGCTGCTGCTTGCCGTCGTCCATGATGGCCTGGAGCTTCGGATCGCTGTTCGTCCAGCCATCGAAGGCGACCTGGAAAGACTTGGGCAGCGTGATTTCCGGCCGCTTGGCCTCGTCAGGCTTCGCCGACGGGCCGGCGGACGCCGAGGCGTCCTTGTCTCCGTCCCCGGCGCCCTTGATCTTGTCGGAGGTGTCGTCGTCACCGCTGCCCGAGCTGCAACCCGTCAGCAGCAGCGTGGTACTTGCGGTGATGGCGACCGCAATGGACAGGAAACGGCGATTCACGTCTGAACTCCTGGGTGGTCTGAAGTGCCTGGGGTAACTCACGCTACCCACGGTGTAGATGGTTTCACGAGGGGTTTCCCCAGCCCGGTGCCGGGGTCATCGGGTGGCCGAGAACCTTCACGCCCGCAGTACGCAACCCGCGCATCACCGTACGGACAGGTCAACAACGTTCCAAAAGTGAACGAGTCAACAGGCCGTGCCGGTGAGAACTCTGACGAGACCGTGCAGCACACCGCACGAGCCGACTGGCTGCCCAGGCATGCCCGCCGACGAGTTGGCGGATTCTGCGCGTGGCGCTGGCCCAGCACACATTGCTCTTACGGCAGGACCGCCCTTCACCTCGGTGGAAACCTGGACGTGACCGCCAGGCAGCCCACAAACACCGCGCGCACTGCGCCAATGACTGTCAGTTCACGGTTTGCTGGCGGCTGCGAGGGAGACCGGCCACCCACTCACGCGCCAGAGGACCTTAGGGCAGACGGCACGCCTCGAAGCGCACGGGCAGTGGCCTCTCGCGGCTCTCGCCGACCGGCACTCTGATCAGCTGCAGGAGTGTGCAGGACGAGGCGCTACGACCCGTTTCCGGACCCCGGCGGCCGCCGGGGTCCGGTGTTGTCTGTCGGCCCGTCCCTACCTCGGCGCGAGAGAGGTCAGGGCGCCAGGGCCTGGCCTGCATGTGCGGCGGCGGCCAGGCCTAGCGTGCTTGGGCCAAAGTAGGTACCGCTGGCAGGGTTGATGCCGGTGGCAGCGGTCTCAAGGTGCAGGACGGTGCCGTCCCCCGTGTTCTCGCCTTCTGCGCCGATGACGAGGTCAGCCCAGGCGTTGCCACGCAAGTCAGCGAGAGAGACCGCGGAGCCGAAGCGGTCACCCGCCTCGGTGTCGCCTGTGATGTCGGGGGTGTCTTGGTTGAAGGCTTGGGAGCCGGTGCCGGTCAGGCCGCTGGTGCTGCCGGGAAGGAGCAGGACAGCGCCGGCGTCTTTGCGGTCGACCTCAGCCCGGGTGATGTCCTCATTCGGCAATCCGACCAGGACGTCGGCACTGCCGTCGAAGTTGGCGTCGCCGACCGCGATGGAAGAGCCCATGGCGTCGCCGGATTCGGCTGCCCCCGGCACACCTGCGCTGTTCTGGTCGCTGGAGGTGGCACCACTGACCGTGATGCCGCTGGAGGAGCCGTAGAAGGCGGTGACCTGTCCCCCTGTCGTGGAGCCGGACTCGACGGGGTAGGGCTGGCCCACGGCGATGTCGGTGTAGCCGTCGCCGTTGAGGTCGCCGGCGGCGATGGAGCGGCCGCCCTTGGCGGAGAGCACGGCGCCCGGTTTCAGGCCGCTTGGAGAGCCTTGGAACTGCATGATGCGTCCGGTGCTGTCGGGCCCGAGGTAGGTGATGGCGACGTCGGCGTAGCCGTCCTGGTTGAAGTCGCCGCTGGCGGCGTCGGGGTGCTTGATCGTGCCGGGTGCGGTGAGCAGGGAGTTGCTCACTGCCGCGCCCGTGGCGCTGTCGCGCACCCACCAGGTGGCGGGGGTGCCCGGGGCGAGGGCGAAGATGTCGGCTTTGCCGTCGCTGTTGAAGTCGCCGACCGTGACTGCTTCCCCCAGGCGTGCGTCGTTGACGCGGGCGGCGGTGTCCAGGCTGTAGCCGTCTCCGCTGTTGAGGCCTGGGCCGTACAGGGCGGTGACGTAGCCGCTGTCGCTGTGGCCGTCGGCGTCGTTCTCTCCCGGGGCGCCCACGACCAGGTCGGCGTGGCCGTCGCCGTTGAGGTCGCCGTAGGCGCTGTCGGCGCCGAAGGCGTCCCCTGTTTCGGCGGTGCCGGGGACGCCGGGCGCGTTCTGGGTCAGGACGTGCTTGGTTGCGCTGTCGGGGCCGCTCTTGCTGCCCGGTACGACGGTGACCGCTCCTGCTGTCTTGAGGGTGCCGACGGTGGCCTGCGGGGCTCCGACGGCCAGGTCGCTGACGCCGTCGCGGTTTACATCGGCGGTGGGAGCCGCTGCGTTCGCAGCAGGGCTTTTCGCATATGCCCGTGCGTAAGGCAGTTGGGTGTTCAGGTTCTCATCGGGTGTGGAGGTGGTCATGGCCTCCGAGGCGCTGGCCAGAGCGGGGAAGGTTGCCTGCTCGCCGGCTTCGTACTTGCCGTTGGAGGCGGTGGCCGTCATCGTGGCCGTTCCTGCGGGGTCGTGTCCGGACAGGCCGAGTTTCCAGGCACCGAGCCGGGCCAGCGACTGCAGGGCTGCGGGGGTGGGGCGGCTCGTGCCCATCTCGCCCAGCAGGGCGACGCCGACGGTGTCGGTGTTGAAGCCCGGTGTGTGGAAGCCGGTCACTGGCTTGTCCATGCCGCCGCCGCGGCCTTCGAAGATGGTGCCGCATTTGTCGATGAGGAAGTTGAACCCGATGTCGCTCCACAGGTGATCGGGGTCTGCCATGTGGTACGCCTGGATCCCCCGCACCAGCGCCAGGGAATCGGCGCAGCTGTAGTCATTCGTGCCGCCCGCGGCATGGGCAAGGACGGCCTTGGTCTCGGTGCCGAAGGTGGGAGGCTGGGTGGTGTTCTCGTCCGCCTGCCACTGGACCCGGCTGGTGATCGGGGGCTTGGCGACAGCCGCTGCTGCCGCCAGGGTGTTTGTCTCGGGCCGATCCCCCGCCGCTGGGCGGGCCCTCGTCGGGCCTTGCTCAGGCGGAACGGCAGTTCCCGGGTCGACCAGGGTGAGGCTGATCTTCTCCGGCAGTTCCTTGCCTGTCCCCGTACCTGTCGATGTGATTCGCGCTTGAACTGCGTTCGACAAGCCGACCCATAATGGTGCTGTCTGTCCCGAAACGGGGAGCTTGGCTCCTCTTCTTTCGGGGCCTTGCTGGGCATTGGCATGAAGATTGCTCCACCCCGACCACGTTCCTGTCACGGCGTCTCGAACGCGTACCTGGGCCTGGCCGTCGAGTGGCTTTTCGCCGGCCCACGCTGCACCGATAATCGAGAAGGGCTCGGTTTCTGTGGGACGCAACACCCCTTCAGGCCCGGTGCCGTGGCCTATTTCGATGGTGCGCACCTGGGCCGGCCGGGGGGAGGCGCCGTCCGGATGCCCTACCGGCCCCGCGTGCGCGGGAACAATCCCCATGGAGCAGACGCTCCCGAGCAGGACACCCCCCAGCGCGACCTGAGATCGGTTTCTCTGTCGGCACTCGCTGGCCGATTTGTTGCCATGCCGCATTCATAGCTCCTCACTCGTAGCGGGCAAAGACGATCTCTTTTGACACCGGTGACGCGCGGAAGGTTGTACGCACCAGCTTGTGAGGGTCATCTCAAATGCACTTTCCTGTAAGGCTCTTGCTGCATGGGCGATCTCTGGAAGGATCTAGCAGCTTGTTGCGCCGACTGGGGAGGATGCTGTGCGATTACGTCTGTCTGGGGGCCGCGCCTTAGCGGTTGTCGCCGCGATGGCCACATTGGTGGCAGGAGGCGGCTTAACCGGGGAGCGGGCCTCGGCAGCACCGGACTCTCCGACCGCGGTCGTGGCCGCAGACAGTGTGCGCACCTCGAAGCCGCTGAAGCCGGAGCGCCGGATGACGCTCAAGGAGCGGCGGGCTCAAGTCAATGCGCTGCGTGCGCCCAAGGAGCCGGGCGCGGTCATCAGCCTTCCCGGACGCAAGGTCTTGCGGAGCAGTAAGCCAGCGCCCAAGGCCGAGGTGCAGAGCGGCGCAGTAGGCAGCCGGGCGGGCGCAGCAGCGATCGGCCCTCCGACAAAATTGCGGGCTGCCCCGCACTCCTGGTTCGGCTTTGATGTTGAGTGGGGAAACCTCAAGTACGACACGCCTGTTGGTACCGAGTCGATCCACAAGGCTCTCTACCGGGCCTCGGACAACAAGCTGATCAAGCAGTGGTGCGACTCCGACCCTGACGGGTCGTCGGACTGGTCCGGGAAGACGCTCAACTGGGGGGTCTCAGATCCGACGATCCTGACCGAGGGCGTCGAGTACTACGCCAAGATCGCTGTCTCGGCAGATCGGGGCACCCATACGGACCCGCTGGGGTGGAGGTGCGCCACTGGCTGGAGTGCCGAGGTGCGTGGTCCCAACATTGCAGCGCTGGGAAGGCCGGTTTCCCTTCCCTCCGGTGAGACGTATGGCTGTGTGTGTGAGGACACTACCGGCCGGTCCCCAATCCAGGGGTATATGGGTGATCCGGTCAATACGGCTACGGGGGCGCTGAACGAGTCCGCCGTGGACGGCGCCGTCCCGGCGCCCGGGGTGTCCTTTGCGCTGCGGCGTACATACGCGTCCGACAACAACGCTGCCGGAATGCTGGGCAGGGGCTGGTCGTTGGCTTATGACGCCCGCCTGGTGGTGACCGACTCCAGGGTCACCTATGTGGCCGACAACGGATCACGCGTCGTGTACACCAAGGACTCGGCTACGGGCGGCTACACCGCATCGTCTGCAGGAGTGACAGCCACGCTGTCAGGCTCGGCCGCCGATGGGTTCACGCTGACCACGGCCAAGAAGGGGAAGCTGACCTTCAACGGCGGGGGCAAGCTCACCTCCTGGAAGGACCGAGCCGGAGTCGGACTCTCCCTGACCTACACCGACGGCAACCTGAGTTCGATCACTGACGGCGTGGGCCACACGATCAAAGTCACCGTCGACCCGGCCAGCCACCTGCTCACCGGCGTCGACCTGCCCGGCGCCCGGAACGTCACCTACGGCTATACCTCCGGACAGCTCACGTCGGTGAAGACTGAGAGCGGCACGGTCACCTACGGCTACGAGGAGGGATGGCTCTCGAGCATCACCGATGCCGCTGGCAAGGTCGTGATGCAGACGTCATACAGCGGATCCGGTGATGTACGCGAGCAGACCGATGCCGAAGGGAAAGTCACCAAGTACACGCCGGGCACGCTGGAGACCACCTACCAGGACGGCAACGGCGGCGTCTGGACGGACCTGTACCACGGCAGCATGCTGCGCAACCGCATCGACCCGCTGGGCAACATCACTACGTTCACCTACGACGCGAAGGCGCGCCTCAAAGACGCTGTGGATGCACGCGGCAACCACACGGCGATGACCTACGACGCGCGCGGCAACCTGAAAACCAGGTCCGAGGGGCCGCTGACGCAGGCGTGGACCTACAACACGAACAACACGATCAAGACCTACACGGACGGCCGCGGCGCGACCACCACCTACGACTACGACGCCGACCAGAGGCTCAAGGAGGAGAACGGGCCCTCCGGTAAGCAGACGTACACCTACGACGGCCGGGGCAACATCAAGACGGTGACGTCTCCCCGGGGCAAGGTCACCACGTACGACTACGACACCAAGGGCAACCTGGAGTCGGAAACCTCCCCCTCGGGCGCCAAGACCACCTACACCTACGACCCGGCTGGCAGGCAGCTGACCACCACCGACCCCCGCGGGAATGTAGAAGGCGCTGACCCGGCGAAGTACACCACCACCAACACGTACAACACGGCAGGCCTCCTGGAGACCGTCACCGACCCGGCCGGCCACGTCACCACGTACGGGTACGACGACAACGGCAACCAGAAGAAGATCACCGACGCCGCAGGGCGCGTCACCGAGTACGAGTACGACAACTTCAACCGTGTCACGAAGGCGACCACACCCAGTGGGGTGACCCTCACCGACTACGACGCGGTGGGCAACGTCAAGGCCGTCACTGACCCCAGCGGCGCAAAGACGACCTACGGCTACGACCCGGCCAACCGGCTGGCGTCGATGACCAGCCCCCGTGGCAACGTCCAGGGCACGGACCCCGCGAAGTACACCACGACCTACGGCTACGACGAGAACGGGAACCTCACCAAAACCGTCGACCCCACCGGCGCGACGACCACGACGGAGTACGACGCCCTCAACCGGCCGGCCCTGGTCACCGACCCTCTCAAAGGAGTCACCGAAACCAAGTACGACGACAACGGCAACGTCATACAGGTCATCGACCCGCTGAAGAAGTCCACCTTCTTCACCTACAAGCCGAACGACCTCCTGGAGACGGTCAAGAATCCCCTCGGCAAGATCACTCACTACGGCTACGACGCCGACGGAAACCGCTCCAGCATCACCTCGCCCCTGGGCCACAAGCAGACCTGGACGTACGACGCGGACGGCCAGCTGGAGACCCAGGTGGACGCGCGCGGCAATGAACAGGGCGCGGACCCAGCCAAGTTCACCACCGCCTACGAGTACGACGATGCCGGCAGCCTCAAGCAAGTCACGGACCCTCTGGGGCACACCCAGAAGTTCGAGTACGACGCCCTGGGCCAACAGCGGCTCGCCACCAACCAGAACGGGGAGGCGACCAAGACCGACTACGACACGCTGGGCCGCATTGAGGCCGTGACTGCACCCGACGGCGGGGTGACCACCTACACCTACGACGCCGCGGGGAACATCAAGACGCGCGTCGACGACAACAAGCACACGACGACGTACGCCTACGATGCCGTCGGCCGTCTCAAGACGATGACCGACCCGCTGGGCCGCAAGGTCACCTACGGCTACGACCCGGACGGGAACCGCGAAACCGTCACCAACGCGCGCGGCACGGTCGCCACCACCACACATGACCCGCTCGGGCGGCCGACGAAGACGACCTACTCCGACGGCACGCCGGACGTGACCACGGTCTTCGACAGCCTCGGCAACCGCAAGAAGGTCACGGATGCCACCGGCACCCGCACCTTCACCTACGACCCCGCGAACCGGCTCAAGACAGCCTCGGTCCCCGGACAGTCGAAGGGATTCGTCTACGACTACGACGACGCCGGACAACTGCTCAGCCGCACCCTGCCCCACGGCCGAGCCACGACGTTCACCTATGACGACGACGGCAACCGTCACACCGCCAAGACGGACACCGCCACCAGCACCTACGGCTACGACGCGGCGGGCAGGCTCACCAGCACCAAGCTACCAAGCGGCAACGGCTACACAGAGTCCCGCAAGTTCGATGCAGCTGGCCGCATCACCGACATCGCCAGCACGCGGGCAGGAGCCACCCTGTCGGGCTGGCATGCGGTTCTCGACCCGGCGGGACAGCCCAAGCGCATCGACTCACAGCGCACGTCCAAAGCCGAGTCCCTCTACTACACCTACGACAAATCGGGCCGTCTGGAAACGGAGTGCACCGCCGCCACCCAGGCGGACACCTGCCCCACTGCCACAGCGACCACCACCTACACCTACGACAAGGTCGGCAACCGCAAAACACGCACCACGCCCAAGAACACCACCGCCTACAGCTACGACGACGCCGACCAGCTGACCAAGACCGTCACCGGCTCCGCCACAACCGACTACGGCTACGACGCCGACGGCAACCAGACCAAGGCCGGCGCCCGCACCTACGCCTACGACGCCAACAACCGCCTCACCAGCATGACCGCCAGCGGCACGACATGGGGATTCACCTACGACGCCGACGGCAACCGGACCAAGCGCACCAAGACCGGCGTCACCCTCGCCTGGGACATCAACAACAGCCTGCCGCAACTCGCCGCCGAGTACACCTCCACCGGCGCCCTGTACGCGGACTATCAGTACACCCCGTACAACGAGATCGAATCCGAGCACCGCAAGGTGTCCGGCACAGACGCGGCGTACTACTACCACCGCGACCTCGTCGGCTCCATCACCGACCTCACCACGTCAACGGGCACGACAGCCAAGACGTACGACTACACCAGCGCCTTCGGCACCGGCGGGCCCGGAGTCGACGCCAATCAGCCGAACAACAACTTCGGCTACGCCGGCCAGTACAAGGAACCCACCGGAGGCGAGGACCCAGACCTGGCCGACGCCCTCGGCTACAACATGCGGGCCCGCACCTACGACCCGGCACAGGGACGCTTCACCGGCCGCGATCCCCACACACCCGGACAAGAGACCCCGGCCGACTCCAGCTACACCTACACCCAGAACAGCCCCACGAACCGCTACGACCCTGCAGGAACCTGCTGGTGGATCCCCGGCAGCGGTGACGAAGGCTGCTGGACTGCTGAAATTCCGGGCACCGAGTGGATCCCGCTCTCCCCCGCGCTCGACAAATTCGGCAGTTCACTCGCGGAGACCTGCAAGTCGGGATCCGACTACGCGAAGTCGAACGGCAGGTCAAGCTGGACCGGATGCATCGACGAGTTCACCGGAGTCGGCCCGATACGCCGCGGCGTCGACTCCTACCAGCAAGGCAACATCGCCGACGGAACCATGCAATGTCTCGGCGGGATCGGCCAGTTCGGCCTCTTCCTTCTGCCCGGCCCGAAGATCCCAGCAAGCAGCGCTGACAGCCTGGCAGCTACCATCGGCAACGTCCGCTGGGGAGTTGGCGGAGGTGGAGTCACGGTCAGGGGCCTGTCGTACAAGACCCCTGTGACCCCGGAACTGGTGAAGCTGATCAACCCACTCGGCGGAGACGTGAACTGCCGCGCCTGTGCCATCGCGGTCGACCAGACCCTCGCGGGCAACCCCGCATCTGCCAGACTCATCCCCAGAGGCCCGGTAGGCCCCATGCTCCGCTTCTACCCGGGCAAGAACTTCAAGCCCACGAACCTCAGTTCGATAGTCGAAGAGATCGCGCGAGGCGGACCTGGAGCGCGCGGCATCGTAGTCGCCTCCAGGGGGAGAAACGCTCATGCCTTCAACGTGGTCAACGTGGGCAACGACGTAATCTTCCTGGATGGACAAACGGGGCATGCCAAGAATATCGGTTGGTGGGGTAGCTTCCAGCTCATGAGGACAAAATGACATGATTCAGCCTGTCGAAGCCGCTCTGCTCGCCGACGAGTTCCTCAAATCAGATCTCACCTCCGAAGTGCCTCTGATCATCGACAGGGAGCAGATGGTCGTTCGCGATGGGGCACTCATCGCCCCCTGCAATAGCGAGGAATTCATTCGCACAGAGCGATTCGAGCACATGGTGATCGGATGCACTCCAGTGAGGGTCGACCTCGCAACAGGAGAGTGCAGGTTTCTGACACTCTCCGAGGCCATGGAGTTCGATATATGACACCCGGCGAGCACGGCGCGTTAGCCACCATCAGACGTTGCCTCCCGGCCATCGTTGTGTCCAACGACAGTCGCTGATGGTTCCGGCCGTTTCCGGCATGAGAAGGGGCGCGGGATCAGTACGGTGTCAACATCGAAGCGATCGAAGTAGCTGGCTGACCACGTCTCACCGCAACGGCCCATGTCAGGGCCAGGTATGGCGGCTGCACGCAGGGCCTCTGCTTCTGTTCAACCGTAAGGGGGGTGCAGTGCCCCAATTGCGCAAGTACGACGAGCAGGGCAACCTCGGGCTTGACCGGTACACACTGAAAGTGCCCTGGTTCGTTGCCGATCCGCATGGCGTGATCCTCGTGATCCGCGCCGCTGGATCCAACCGGCCGAGGCGCTCTGCGCGCGAATGGCTGATCGCCCTAGCCATCGGCCTGATCTGCGCAGTTGTGATCGAGGCAGCCAAGCTCTCTTGGCATGCTGCACATGCGCGTGGCCTGGTCTGAGGCACTAGGACGAGAGTCGGAGTCCCCACCCGTGGGGCTCCGGCTTCTTCATTTTCATCGACAAATAGCAGTTCAAGGCAACAGAATTGAGTGACGGTTCTCTGTTGATGAAACCCTTTCCGTCACGGAGGGGCGCCAGGTCGCACTGGCTCGGGAGGGTGAGAGGTGTGATGGACGTGGAGGATGAAGCGCTGAGGCAGCCGATCTGCGCGCACTGCCTGAACCCTGGCGTTTCTCACCCCACCCGCGGGCGCCCCAGGCTCTACTGCTCCGACAGCTGCAGACAAGCCGCGTATCGGCACCGCAAGCGTGTGGACAAGCGGCAAACGCAGAGTGACGAGCAACTCGTACAACTAGCTCTGGACATGCAGGAAGAGGTGCGGCACTTCGTCCGTCTGTTGACGAAGCCAGGTGCTGTAGGCGTTGACCCTCTGCACGCCGCTGTGAGGATTCGCTATGAGATGGAGGTGTTGACCGCCGGCGCCGTACGGCAAGCCCGACGAGACAGGCAGCCCTGGACTGCCATCGGCCGTGCACTCCACATCAGTACGGATCACGCACAAAAGCTGTATGCACGCTCCCAGACCGACCGTAAGGTGCAGCGTGCGGCTGCTCAACGAGGGCTCCCACAGGCTGCGCGGCACGACCATTCCCTGCAAGGGGCGCTGTCGCAGCAGCAGGATGGCTCCAGCTCCGGCCAGGATCTGATCTCGGTTCTCTCCAAGCTCCAGCGGGAATCCGGACTGACCTTGAGGAGCCTTGGCAGATCCACCGGCGTGACTGCGTCCTACCTCAGCCGGGTACTGTGCAGTGCCAAGTTTCCTTCTTGGCAGCTGGTGGAGAAGTTCGTGAGCGCCTGTGGCGAGGACCCAGACCTGCTAAACGACCTCTGGCGAGAGGCCAAGCACCGTAGGTGAACGCTCACTGCACCCTCACAGGTCTATCCGACATGACAAAGCCCGTCGGCTAGCGATGGCCGCTGTTTCCGACGGGGTCGCGTGCTGCCGGTTGATCATGTCTCTGATGTCGATAGCGTCGGGCATCCTTCGGTGCTGTTCCAGCAGCCTGCCACGGCGCTGATCGCCTCATCCAGGGGCCTTCACCAGTCGACCGCAGGTCAGCCGCGTGCTCTCGGCTGCGTGCCAGGCAAAAGGTCGGTCGGTGGACTGCCGCCAAGGCCTCACTCGTTCCCGCAACCAACCGGTGCCGACGGACCGCTTCGCGCTGTCCACTTGCTCCCACCATCTCCGGTGCGGCGCCCGCAATCCAGGAACTTCTCAGTACCCGCATTCTCATCGCGGATCTGGCCGCGGCCTCCCTGCTTTCCCTCCACCAGCCCGGTGGCCACGCCAGCACCGGCTACCAGCCGGAGACCGCGCTGCTGATACGTGTGCTGCGTGCGCAAGCAGCTCTCTCGACGTGCAGCGCAGCAGGTGGCTCGAGCGTCACTGCGGTGTATACGAGAAAATCATAAGAAGTGCTCCCTCGCGCCCTTGCTGCCAAGACGGCGCCGGAAAACGATCTGAGGGCCGCAACAGCTCGTCGATGGTGTGGGGGGCGTCATCGATGCGGAGGACGGCCTGCACGAAGCGCGCTCCAGTCCCGCTACACGGATGCGCGCGAAGACCTCGGCCGAGCCATGGATATCGAGGCAGGTCTGTGCGATGCCCTGGCACGGCGGGCCGACCCGGATGCGTGAGCGGAGGCCGCGCTGGCCTGACTGTCGTTGCTTGGTTCAAGGGCAGCTGGGCAGGGTGGTGGTCAGCTGAGCCAGTCGGTGGGGATCAGGGCCACTGGGCGGCCATCGCGGGGACGCCAGTTGCCGATCAAGGATTTTTGGAACCACGGGTCGGGCAGGTTGGCGTGGTCGCACACGATGATCTGCAGGGCTCCTTCATTGAGCTCGGTGACGTCCCGCAGGAGCTCGAAGTAAGCGGTGACGGTCTCCCAGTCGGCGTCATGGACCGTGGTGGCATCGCGGACCTTCTCGGGGAAGAAGGCCTGGGTGGGCTGGTCGAGCATGAGGAAGCCTGGCACGGGGCGGTGTTGGAGGCGGAAGTAGGTGTGCAGGGCCAGGTGGGCAACCAGGTGGTAGCCGATCCAGTTCTTGGCGCTGCCGATCCGGTTGAGCGGGAGCCGGTCCGCCGTGCGGCGCAGCACCACGTTCAGCTGGCTGAGGCTGATGCGGACTTCATCTGCGGCTGTGGCCTGTCCGAGGTTGAGGCGCCTGGCCCAGATGGTCATGTTGGTCGCGACGTCGGTGAGACGGCGTTCGGTTTCGGCGGCGACATCGTCCTCATCGATCATTTCCTGCAGGCTCGCCACGCGGTCGCGGGCCAGTTCCTCCTCACTGCGCAGGCGGGCCAGATCGTTGTCGGGCACCGGGGCGTGAGCGAGGGCCTGGATGATGCGTCCTTGGACGTGGGCGATGCGAACGTGTTGGTCCTGCAGGGTTTGCATCGCCTGGTCACTGGCGATGAGTTCCCGCATCTGGGCGCCATTGAGCCGCAGCCGTTCGGTGATCTGTTCGCGTTCGGTGAGCAGACTGCGGCGGTGGGTGTCGCGGACAGGTTGAAGGGACCGGGCCCGTTCGAGCTCGAGAGCGAGGTGTTCGGTCAGTTCGGTGATGTCGGCGGCCGCAGGATCGGGACTCTCCAAGGGTCGGGCGCACATCGGGCAGACGGCGGTGTCGTGGTCGGCTTCGGGACCCAGTAGGTCAAGGGTCTGCAGGCGGCCGAGCTGGAGGTGCAGTTCGCCGGTGAAGGCGGCGCCTTGGTCGCGCCAGCGGTCTACGGTGGCCAGGGCCTCGTCGTAGCGCTGGAGTTGTTCGCGCAGGGCACGGCGTTCCTCGGCAAGATCTTGTCGCCGACCGTGAGCCACCACGGGGACTACCGTGGCTGGGGCGGTGACTGCCTGCTGCAGCAGCACAGGGATGTGCGCCGGTTCGGGGGCGGCGGGGACGTCGGCGAGCAGGCCCTCGTTCTCGGCGAGACGGATCAGGGCCAGTCCGTCGGCGTCGGCGGTGCTGCGCTGGCGCAGGGCGTCGTCGAGTTTGCGCTGGGCGGCGCGGTGGACGCGTTGGGCGTCGTTCAGGTGGTAGCGGCGCAGCGCCTGTTCGGGGCCTGCGGCGCCCAGGAAGTAGGGCAGGGTGTCCTTGATGGTCTGGGCGATGCCGTTTTCGCCCTGGCGGTGGAAGAGGCGCTGTTTGTCGGCGATCTCGTTCTGGCTCTGGAAGCACAGCAGGGCGGCTTGGGCGATGGAGACGTCGAAGGGCGAGCGTGCGGCGCCCTGGGGCGGCTGGAAGCGGAAGTCCTCGATGCCCAGGCGGGCGCTCAGTTCGCTGCGGAGCGCGGCGGTGTTGGAGTCGGCTACGAGATCTTGTGCACGGGGTAGGTCGAGGCTCTCGTCGCCGGTGCGGACCATGGCCTGGGTGGTGGAGGCGCCGCTGGGGCGGGGGCGGGCGACCATCATGCGGGTGTGGTCGTTGAAGGAGACCAGGAGGGCGTACCAGCCGACGGTCCGGTCGATTGGCTGGTCCGGCAGCCCGGGGGCGCGCCGTCCCAGGCAGTAGTCGACGATCTCGAGGAGAACGGACTTCCCGGTCTCGGACTCGCCGGTGAGGATGTTGAGTGCCCCGGGCCGGAACCGGACGACCCTGGGTGTGGGCCTGGTGTCGCGGTCGCGGTGGTAGAGGGCCACGGCGAGTAGTTGCATGGCGGTTCTGGGGCTCCTTGTGCTGAGGCTGGGTTAGGGGCGGACGCCCAGGGCGGTGAACGCGGTGGCCGGTTCGGTCACGGCCAGCCAGCGGCCGACGAGGGCGGAGGCCCGTGCGCAGGCGGCGACCTCGTCGGTCGCGCTGGAGGCGGGGCGCGGTGTGCGGGGGCAGCGCAGGCCGGTGGGGGTGACTTCTATGGCGGTGTGGCGCAGGGCAGTGCGCAGGCTGGCGCGGGTGTAGTCGGTCAGGGCCGCGGCCCGCTCAGCAAACGCGGCGCGGTGGCGGGGGTTGCTGTTGAGCCAGGACGTCAGTGACACGGTCGACTTCGACGGCAGGTCCTGGCGGTAGTCCTCGGGCAGCACGAGGGGCAGCACGAGGAACGCGCTGGGCCACGGCAGCGGCTGGCCGCTCTTCTTGTGTGCGGCGTGGATGCTGGTGGCCAGCAGGTAGGCGCCGAAGGCCGGGTTGAACAGGGCCTGCGCCTCAGGCGGGCGGCGAGTGGCGGTCATGGTTCCTGTGTTTCGTCACGGCGCGGGCACCGGTTGCGGTAGTTGGGGTGCCAGCCCACCGACTCGTCGGGCTCGGCCGTGGGGTCGGCGCGGTCGGCGAGGCTGTGCATGGTGCCGCGGCCGATCCAGGACGTGGTGGTGCTGCCGGGGCGGGCCGGGGTAGCCGCCGCTTTGGCCAGGGTGTCGTCCAGCACGTCCAGGCCCATGTCCTGGAGGTCGTCCTCGCTCATGCCTGGTTTCTTGCGACGGGTGCGGCGGCGGTGGATGTGGTCCCACTCGTGCCACAGCTCCCGCTCATATTCTTCGAGTTCGGCTTCGGTGATCTTGAAGGTGCGCAGCCACTGGGACCGCTGGGCTGTGGCGTGGTGGTAGTCGCGCAGGTGCGGCACGATGTCGTCGTCGTCCAGGCCGATCCAGCGCAGTTGGTCCACCATCAGCCGGGTTTCGTAGCTGGCGATCTCGGCGTCGGTCAGGTGGCGCAGCGACTCGGTGATGGGCAGGTCGCGTCCCGCGTATCGGTCGGTGACCTCGTCCCGGCGGCACAGGAGTTGCTGTGCGCTGACCGAGGACAGTTTGCGCGGGGAGGTGTCGCGCTCCAGCAGGCGCACCGCCATGCCGTACCACCACCCCTTGATCTCCTCGAGTACCTGCCGAGCATGCGAACTGGGGGTGATCCCCAGTTCTTTGGCCAGACTAAGGTCCAGGTCTGACATCAGGGGGGCGCCGTCACTGACGACGATGGCGTCAGCCAGCCGGCGGCGTTGGGGCGGGGCCAGGGACAGGAAGAGACGGCGGTCCTTGCCCGTGGTGTCCGGCCCGTCCGGGGCTGCCGCGATCTCTTCCATCCGTCCCAGTGCAGTGGACACGTTCCGGCCCTCTCCGGGCCGCAGCTGGTGGAGGAAGGTGCCGGCGGTGGCCACCTGGGTGGAGACGAGTCTGAGGACTGGCATGTCGGCTGCCGACGGGTTGCCGAGCAGGGCGAGGGCGTCGATCCAGGAGGCGATCGAGCGCCAGACGTCTTTGCCGGTCTCGCTGAGCGGACCGGCCGCTCCGCGGTGTTTGGACTGCAGGAGCTCTGCTGGGTCGTCGCTCTCCTGGTGCAGGAACTCGATGTCGTCGAGGACCTCCATACGGACCTCGACCGTGACGTCCTGCCAGCTGCGCCGGGCCAGTTCCAGCAGCGCCAGTTCGCACTGGTAGAGGTATCCGGTCATCTGACCTGCCGCCGAATGCGCCCCTGCCTGCCCCACGTTCCCCACTACAGTCGAACCGTACAGAGCCTTCGCACCCTGGGCTGGCCGATTGCCCGCGCCCCGCGCGGGCTCTGCAGCCTGGCGCCGCTGCGGCGGATCCAGCTCGCCGCTCCCCGGCACGTAACCTAGCATCACCGGTATCCAGCACTTTCCAGCCCATAGATTCACAGCTGGTCATGAACGAGCGGATACGTCCCAGGTGTTGCGGCCGCGCCTACAACGCCTGCCACCACAGCAGCAAAGGTCGCTTTTGCGCCCCAGGCTCCTGCAGCTGACCGCCTGCCTTCACTTTGGGCAGCCCGCGCGGGGCCTTGTCGCACAAGGGGCTGCCGTCCGCGGTCCCTGCGCAACTCCAGCGGGCCGTCGGCCCGTGTCTGTCGCGACCAACCGGCACAACCGAACGTGCCATAGGGTGATCGGAGGCCACACGGGAGGGGTTACGGGGGCCTGGCCGAACGCCCCCCTTACGCGACCCGATGGGGGTGACCGGCGGGGTATCAGGGGCAGGCCCTGCGGTGTGCGAGAAAGGCGGAAGGAGCATCCCCACCCGTTGCTGCACCACCTCTCCGCCCACGACTCAACGGGAGTGGGACCTCCATATTCGCCGTCGATGTTCTCGATACCTCCCCTCCCCCTCGGGCCGATCCATCCGACAGCGGCCAAGATCGTTTCTCCGTGTACGGCCAGCTATTCCCCACTGGTGGCCCCAACCATTGAGCCAGATCAGATCCCCACAGGCGGCACACCGGACACGGACCGTCACTGCGGCTGCGCGTGCTGCCGCCCGAGGGCGGTGTCGGCGGCGGGAACGTAGTCATGCCAGTGCTCCCGACCTTCGGGGCACCGGCGGCAGAACCACTTCTCCCCGAGACGCACGTACCAGTCCCGGTGCACATCTCCGATGTGGCCGCAGTGGGCGCAGGGGTGGTGACAGGTGTACGGCGTGCAGTCAGTGTCGCCGATGAGGTTGCCGCAGCGGCTGCACCGCTCGGCGTGCGCCTCGTCGGCCGAAGACAGGCCGCTGGTGCACGACATGATGTTCCGTTCGAGGTCGAGAGCGTCTGGGTCCGGGCGCTGGAATCCGTCGCTGACTGTGAGATCTACCGTGGACAGATGGCTTCCCATCAGGTGGCCGCAGTTGGGGGATCCTAACTGGCCGCCGACCTCCATCAGGCTTTGTGGCCGGATGCTTCTTCGACAACCTGAGAGAGGATGAGTTCGACGGCGTCGTGCGTGAGCGGCTCGGTCACCTGTTGTTATGGTTCATCGGTTTTTCTCTTGATTTTGACTTCGTTGAGTGCCGGGCCCTCCGTGAAGACGCTGCGCCAGTCGCCTTGAACGTGTAGTTCGTCGGTGCCGCACAGGCGCACGAGGGTGAGGCCCTCGGCGTGCGCCTTGTGCGCTCTTCTCCAAAGGTTGGTGAAGGCCTGGGCGCGGATGATGTGCATCCAGTCGGGCCGGTGGAGTTCCCGGTTGTGTGTCGAGTCCCCCATGGTGGAGACGAACTTGGCGTACATGCTCTTCACGTAGGCCAGCGTCACCTCGTCTGCTTGGCTCAGTGCTTGGGTGCGCGCGTCGCGCAGGAGGACCCGGAATTTTTCGAGCAGGCCTTCGGTGGAGCCGGAGGTGTAGGACTCGTGGATGACGGGTGGTTCACACAGGTCCCGTTGTGGTCCGGACAATTCCAGCAGGAGCCGCAGGGTGGGTTCGGTGACCCAGACAGGGCCTGGTTCGGTGCGGGCGCCGAGCGGGTTGGGCAGGTAGGCGTCGTGATGCCAGGCCGGCGGGGTGATGAGATGCACACCCGAGCGGCGCCGGTCGTGCGGCGCCCCGACACGGTGCTTCAGTTCGCCCAGGGGGAGGTGTGTCTTAAGGGCGGATAAGTAGGCGCCGTTGATGTCCAAAGCGGTCACAGGTGCGGTGCTGACGGAGTCTGTGGGGCAGCGCCAGTTGGGCCGGGCTTCCCAGATCTGGTCGGATACCTGAGAACTGGCCCTGGTCAAGATATCGGGCATGGCCGGGTAGCACACGATGTCGTAGCGGCCGCCCACGCGAGTAGCTGCAAACAATCGCATCGCGTGAGGGATGGCCCGGCGGACAAGTTCGTTCATCGTCCTGTCCCGGTCACCCCCGTAGTAGTCGAGGGCGGCGTTGACGACGGTGGCAATCGGGTCGGGAGCCTCGGGGCCTGTCCGCTGCTGTGGCGGCCGTACGCTGCCGGAGGAAGCCCGCGCAGGGCGCTCTCCGCGGGCAGTCCAGGTGGCGGGCGCATGCCCCTCAGGAGGGCTGGAGGGGTGTGCCACGGCTGTCTGCGTGAGGAGATGGGCGGCATTGAGGAAGTAGGCGTAGCGGACACGCGCCACGCCTTCGGGGTCGCTTCCTTCCTCCCAAGCCATGAGGAGGTCTGCCCTGACGCCTACCGCCTGGGCCACTGGCTCTGGTTCCAGTTGGAGCTGGCGGCGCAGTCTGCCACGTTCGGCAGGCTGCGGGAGCGGGAGGTGCGCAGTGGCAAGCAGAGCGTCGATGGATTCGAAGGGGTTCATGAGGCGCCTTTCGCGCGGAGGCTGTTTGGCCGGCAGGCGTGTGCGGTGGGCGGGGCAGGGCCGAGGGAGGCGTTGCGCCGAGCGGTCGGCGAGGAGCGCATCCAGGCGGTTTCCTCACCATGGTCTGCCGGCACGCGCCGAATCTGTCAGGCTCACGGGCCGCGCCCCTCGGATTCTCATCATCGCGGGATAGCTGTGCCAGGAGCGGCTCGATACCTGAGGCGCACCGTGCTTCCCGGGACAAAGGGCGTTCTTGGTGGGCGATGCGGCGGGAGAGGCTCTGCTGCGGACCGTCGCGCCCTGTTGAGCCTGGGCGCCGGCGGCTACTGTCGGCGCTGCGCGGTCGGGATGGCGCATTCAGGATCATGTGGCGGCTGTCCTGCCCTGAGAGTCAAAGCCCCTACTGGTGTGGCAGGTTGGGGTGGGCGGTGGGGTGGCTAACCCCGTCGGATGCCGGTTTGTGTGTGCCTTCTTCCCAGGTCTGCAGGGTGCAGGTGCTGGGCCCGATCCCTTGGGCGAATTGCTCGGTGCTGAGGTTGAGGGCGGCTCGTAGGCGGGGGCGGTCGGCGTGCTGTGGCAGGGGGTGCGTGCGGCGAGGAGGGCGTCGGATAGCCGTTCATGGCCTGCTCTTCCTGGAGGAATGTGGGCGGGTGGGGGCGGGGATGAGACGGCAGATTTCGGTGGCTCGTGTGACGTCGTCCTGATCCCAGGGGGTGAGCCGGAAGGGCTTGTCGGCTCCGGTCAAGTGGGCAGGCAGGTCGGTGCGGATGTGCCCCTGTAGCTGGGTGTAGGTGCGGGCGGCGTCCTGGAGCGAGAGGGCCCATGGGGGCAGGTCGGAGGGCAGGTCCGCGCGCGGGCGCTGCGGCGTGGGGGTGGTGACGTGGGGCAGTTGGTCGGTGTCGTAGCCGGCCAGGACGCGGACGGCGACGGCTGCGGCGTGCACGGGGTGGGCGATGCGGGTGTGGATGCGCCGGGCCACCGTCTCAGGGCCGGTGTCGGGGTGGGCGAGTGTTGTCGTCGAGGGCAGGGCGGGGGCGGTCGGCGGGGCGGGGCCGGCAGTGGTGCGGCGTCGGCGGGTGGTGTCGTGGGTGGGGGGTTTTGGCCGGCTGGGGCGCGGGGGCAGTTCGTACCAGGGTTCGTTGAGGGGGGCGGGGAAGGGAGCGGGCAGCCACCAGCGGTAGCGGCCCGGGGGTGCGGGCGTCATCTGCTGGTCGTCCTGCAGGTGTTGGCGGGTGCGGTCGAGGGTGTCTATGTGGTGGTGCGGGATGGTTCTGACGGTGGCGGCCAGGGCGGCTGGGGTGGGGCCGCTGACGATGAGGGTGAGGCGCGTGCGGGTGTGTTCGCGGAGGGCCATGAGGTGTTCGAGGTGGCGGGCGGTGATGCGGTGGGCTCGGCAGATGACGTAGTGGCTGATGTGTAGGGCGTGGGTCCATGCCACGGCCACGCGCCAGGATTCGTCGGCGTTGGTGGTCCACCAGGGTGGCTCGAGGTCTGGGGGCGGGAGGTGCTTGCCGAGGGCGCGGATGAGGTCGTGGGCGAGGTAGGCGGGTGCGGTGGCCAGGGGGGTGGGGTGGACGGTGATGCGGCCGGCGGCGGGCTGGTGGGCGGCGAGCGCGGTGGTGGTGTAGGCGCTCTGGTCGTGGGGGTCGGTGATGACGGTGAGGGGCGACAGGCCGGGGTCGGTGTGGGCCGGGGCCCAGGTGGGGGTCCAGGGGCGAAGGGTTTGCTGCGGTGCGGTGTCGGGGGGTGGTGTGCTCATGTGGTGGGTGCGGGTCGGGGGTCCAGGCGGCGCAGGAGGGCGGCCGGGTCGGGTGGGCGGTCGGGGTGGCGGCGCCGGTGGACCTGGAGCTGATGGGTGAGTGCGGCCCAGCGGCGGAGGTTGCCGTGTGCCCACAGGTGGTCCAGGCGGGTGAGGGTGTGGGTGGGCACGCTCTGCCACAGGGGATGGAAGGCGGGCAGGACGGTGCGGACTTCCCTCTCGTCGAGGGGTTCCATGTGGTGCCAGGTGGTGACGCGGCTGAGCAGGGCGGGTTGTGAGCGCAGGGCTCTGAGGCGGGGCCGGCTGATCAGGAGCAGGACAGTGGCCTTTGGGGCGGGGTCGTCGTGGAGGTATCGCAGGTACTCGATGCAGGCGACGGAGAGCTGGTGGGCTTCGTCGACGGCGAGGAGGCGAGGGGTCTGGGCCAGGCCGTGGCGCAAGTAGTCGTCGCAGATGCCGGCGTCCGTGGGCGGGTTGCCGGGCAGGTTGAGGGCGTGGTGAAGGCTGCGGCGCAGGTCGTCGGGGCGGGCTTGGGGTCGCGGCAGGAGCCGCAGGACGGGCAGGTCTGGGCGCTGCTCGCACAGCAGGTGCAGGGTGAAGGTCTTTCCGACGCCGGGGTCGGCGATCAGGGACATCATGTGCTGTTGGCGCAGCGCGCTGTCGAGGGCGTGGCCGGCGGCCCGCACGGCCTGGGTGATGACGGTGCGGGCGCCGGGCAGGCTGAGGTAGTGGGGCGCGCGTGGGGTGTTGTCGGGGGTGGTCATCCGGCGTCCTGCTGGGGGCGGCGGGAGCGGTGGCGGTGAGGCAGGGCGCGGCGGATGGCCCAGCGGGCAATGGTTTCGTCGACTTTTGTGAGGCCGCGGCGCTTCATGCCTTCCAGGATGTGGTAGGTGATCTTGGACCAGACACGAAAGGTGCCGCCGGCGCCTTCTTCGTAGACGTAGTCGATGAGTTCGGGTGAGGCGTTGGCCCAGACGGGGTGGAAGAGGGGGATGTTGCGCTGGACTTCCTCGGGCTCCATGGGGGCGAACTCCTGCCAGATGTAGATACGGGAGGCGAGGGCGGGTTCGCTGTAGAGGGTCTTGTAGGCCTCTTCGCCGCCGACGAAGAGGACGGCGGGGCGGGTCTTGCCCTTGCCGGTGTCCCACAGGTGGCGGACGAACTCGAAGCATTCGCGGCTGAACTGCTGGGCCTCGTCGCAGACCAGGACGTAGGGCTTGCGGGCAAGGGTGCGCTTGAGGAGCCGGTCGAACTCGCTTGGGTGGGGAGGCGGTTCGCCTTCGAGGTGCAGCTCGGTGAACAGTTCCTGGCGGATGTCGCGGGGGGTGGGGCGGGAGCGGAACTGCAGGAGCAGGACGCGTTCGGCGGAGACTTCCTTAAGAGCGGTCAGGACGGAGAAGGTCTTGCCGAGTCCGGCGTCTCCATAGATGCAGGACATCGCTCGGGCTTCGATGGTGTCGGCGATGTTTTCGCTGGCTTCGAGGAGGGCTTCGGTGGCGACGATGCGGGCGTCGGTGAGGTTGAGGTAGAAGTCGGGTTCGCCGACGACCTCGTCGAGGTCTGGGCGGGGCGTCGTCTGCGGGGTGTCGGTGTCACTCACGTCGATGTCTTTCGCGGTAGTCGGGGCGGGGTGGGCGGGTGCGGGGAGGGGCGTCTGGGTGTAGGCGGCGCCCGGGAGCCGGCCGGTGGCGGTGTCGGTGGCGTGGGGCGGATCCGGACGGTGCGCTGGGCATAGGAGGGCATCCAGGTGGTGGTGAAGGGGCAGCCCCGGAAGCGCACCTGCTGCCCCGGATGCCCCGGGCGGCCCGGCCTGGGGGCGGCGGACTGGGCGTTCATGGACGCTCCTCGGGCGAGGCTGCGGCGGTGCCGGGGAGGGCCCAGCGGCTGGAGGGGGTGATCCGGCGGGGCATGTAGTTGGCGGGCAGGTCATCGGCCGTCCGGCTGGAGCGCAGGCTGCGCAGTTCCTTCGCGGCTTCTTTGCGGGTCATGGCCGCCTCTGTGCGGGCTGGGCCGGCGGTGGTGTGTGCCTTGAAGCGGCGCCGGCGCAGTGTCTCGGCGCGGCGTAGATCGCGGCGCAGGCGGCGGGCGCGTTCAGTGCGGGCCTGGTAGACCTGCTCGATCTGCTCGTCGGTGGCCTGGTCGGCGAGGTAGGCAGTGCCCAGGTGGCGGCGGTTGTCGGCGTCGAAGACTTCGATGTGCTCCAGGTGGTGGGGCTGAAAGCGGATGTGGACGCGGGTGCCGGAGCGGCCGGTCATCCAGCCGGCCATGTAGTCGCGTTGTTTGAAGCGGATGCCATGGCCGGTGATGGTGCGGGCGGAGCGGTCGCCTTCCAGGAGGAAGGCGTGCAGGTCCTCGGCGCTGACTTCGCGCAGCGGGGTGTCTTCGCTGTTCCACCACTGCAGCGGGGTGAGGTCGCCGTAGCCGGCCATCTGGTGTTCGGTGTTGCGGGTGTGGACCCATCTGGCGAACAGTTCGACGAAGCCTTCGAAGGTCAGGGCGGGGTCCTTCTCCCCCGAGCGGCGGCGGGCGTCGAGCTTCTGGGCGTGGGTGTAGCGGGGCAGGGTGGAGAAGAACATGCTGGTCGCGGCGTGGTTGAGGTTCTCTATGCTGCCCTTGAGGTGGGGGGTGTACGGGGGCAGGACGTCGACTTGGACGGTGAACGCGCCGAGGGCGTCCTGGACGGCTCGGGACAGGAAGTCCTTGCCGCGGTCGATGCGGATTCTGGTGGGCAGGCCTCCGGCCGGGCCGTAGGTGTCGCCGTGCAGGATGCAGGATCTGAGGGCGGCCAGGATGGAGCCGCGGTGCGGGAAATGGGGGGTGATGGCCCAGCCCATGATCATGCCGGTGTGGCAGTCGCAGAACCAGGTCACCCATGGTTTGACCAGCCGTCCGTCTGCCCAGACGTGGACCGGGGCCTGTTTGTGGTCGCCTTCCCACTCCTCGTTGCGGGCGGTGGGCGGGCGACGCAGGTGCGGGTCGTGGCCGCGGGCAGCCGGCAGTCCGGTGCGTAGGCCGGCCCGGTCGCCTGGCGTGAGGTCGCGCTTGACGGCCCGGTGCACGGTGGACAGGCTCACCGGTATCGAGCCGGTCTTCTCGGCTTCCCGGGCAAGTTCGGTGTGGACGGCTTTGACGTTGCCTCGGTGGTAGGCCAGCAGAGTACGGATGTCGTCGGTGACCTCGAAGCGGTCCCGGTTGCGCTGCAGGGGCTCGCCGAGGCGGGCGCGGGCAAGGTCCCGCCACACGGTCCGCACGTGCACGCCGAGGGTGTGGGCGGACAGGTGGACATGCGCGGTGGTCAGCTCGCCGCGCTTGGACAAGTCCAGCAGGGCGCGTGTGGCCGGGCCCCTAAGTTCACGGCGTACTCGCTTTCGGCGGGCCAGGTCGTCGTCGGTGAGGTCGTCAAGCCCCGGGGGCTCCATGAGGGTGTTCCTTTGGGCTGAGGCTGGGGCGAAGGTCGTCGCAGTGGCGGCGGGGGTTCAGGCCCCGAAGCCGAGGTGGGTGACGTACTCGTACATGCGCCAGTCGGAGTCGAGGTCGGTGATCACTGCGTGCCACTGGTGGGTCAGTTCGTGCAGGTCGCTGCGTGACCAGGCGGTGACGATGGGGTCCCAGCGGTAGATATTCTTGTGCCGCCAGCGTGCGGTGCGCTGGTGCTTGTCCTCGACCCCGCTCTGGTCGACGGGGTAGATCTCCACCCGGGTCCCGCCGCGGGCGTTGAGCCGGCGTCTCATGCTGGGCGCCATGTTGCGGCGCCGCAGCAGGCGGAAGGCGTCTTCCAGGCGTCGCTGCTGGACGGCTGCGGGGAGGCGTTCCTCGGCGAGCCAGGCGGTGATCATCCGCCGGTCCATGCGGATGCCGCAGTCCTGCATGTAGGTGTAGCCGGTGCGGGAGCGGGTCAGGTAGAGCAGGTTGCGTCTCAGGCGATCGGGCGGTGTCAGGTAGGGGTCGGTGACCTGGGCGAGGTCGTCGAGTGTGGTGGTGAGGGCTACTGCCCCGGGCATGCCCTGGGCTCCTAGCCGTCCGAATCCCATGCGAGATGTCTCCGAGGGTTACGTGGCCGCGGTGTGGGTGCGCATACGCAGGTGCCGGAGGGCGCCTTCGATTGGGAGGGACACCGCATCACGGCGTGGACTAAGCACTGATGGCCGCACAACACGGTTGCCGGGTGAACGAGTTGTGTGTCGGCTGGGGGGCTGATGGGCTCCGGTGCACGGCACGTTAGATGGGCAGGGGTTCGGTGGAATGAGTTCAGGTCGCACTTCACGGTATGGAATATTTCCGACATCTCACTCCTTCGAGACCGTGGCGTCGGCGGACTCGCCGGAGGGTGCACGGAAAGACCGTGCCCTCAGCCGGCCTTCCGGCAGCCCTGCACGGCAGGGCCGGAGGACGCAAGATTCGGCCACGGCGGAGCCGCGCTACCAGCGGCCGTGCAGCGAATGGGCAGGCACGCCCTCGTCACGCATGAGCCACTTTCGGCCACCGGTGAGCACGGGGGGCAACAAAAGGCGACCTTCCAACTCGGGAGTATCCGAGCGGCACTTCCCCGCTTAAGCATGTCCATGACATTGGCTGGCCGCACGGCCGACGCAGGACAACAAGAATCTAGCGGCAAGGTCTGACAATCCGTCGCTCTCGCAGCCGCCGAAGCCGTAGCCAACTGCCCTGTACGTCCACGCAATTGGCGTGGATTCGCCGCCGAGCGGCTCTGCGAGGGCATACCTCAGACGTCTTGCCTGGTGAGGAGGACGGATTTGCAGGCGCGGAGAGCCGTATGTGGCTTGATGCGTCTTCAGGCGACTCCCGCAAGAACGTTTCACCTCGGATGCGTGTCAGAGCCGGCCGTCAAGATGCCCACATGAGTCTCACCTCGCACCTCAAAGATCCCCGCTCGCCCATTTCGTGCTTTCTGGCGGAGCAGCTTCCCGGAATCAGGGACGTCCTGGCCGACTACCGCAAACGCTTAGCCCGGTTTCCCGCCCCGCTGAAGCCGCAGGCAGAAGCCGGCCTGAAGCCCGAGTACCGGATGCTCGGTCACACCATCGACCACCGTCTGCGCATCTCCCTGGGAGCGCCGGCCGGCTCCCCCATCAAGGAGGGCATCGTGCGGGCCGTTCTCGACGACAACGGCTGGCCGAGCCCGGAGGTGATCCACGCCGTGCAGAAGGCGGGCGACGCCATGCTGGACGAGCTGGCCCGGTATGAGAGCGACGCGGGACAGCCCCTGTGCCTTACTGGTGCAGAAGAGGATCGGCTCATCCGGCTGTGCCATATCGCCTCCAGTTTTGAGGCGATCTTCCGCCACTGCGGCTGGATGCGCGGGAACAGTCTCGGTGAGTGCGCGCCAGATGCGACCTTGAGCGATCTCACCGATGCGGTCGCCGACTACGTGGTCCACGACATCCGCCAGCAGATGGACCTCGCCGCCCGCTCCGGCCCGTTCGAGAACCTGCGCCTGCTGCCCGCCACCGCTCGGGTCTGCGGCCCCGTGTTCGACGGCAGCCTCCAAGTCGGCGGAGCGGACGCCGACTTCATCCTCGACGGCGCACTCATCGACTGCAAAGCAACAATCCGCCCGGAACGCATCAACCGTGCAGAGATCTACCAGCTCGCCGGCTACCTTCTACTCGACTACAGCGACGAGCATGACATCACCACCGTCGCGCTGTACCTCTCACGCCAAGGCGCGCTCATTGACTGGAGCATCCAGGACTTCCTTGGCCTGCTCGGAGCACGGCACGACCTGCCCGTCTTGCGAGAAGCATGCCGCCACGCACTGACCGACGGCCGACACGGCACCCCACTGCCTCCCCCAGACCCCGCCCGCCTGCTCCCCCGGCCTCGCCCGGCAACCGCGATCCAGCCCTCGCTGTTCGACGAGTTGAGCTGAGCCGGACCAAGGCGGATGCAGGCACTCCCCGCAGCGGCGCACTGAACACCCGTTGTGGGCCCCAGCTGGCGCAGCGATCCCGCAGAGGATTCCTGCGCCGCCTGCAAGTGAGGGTGCCTCCGCACGGATCGCGGACGGCACACCGCACCATTCCCGGCGCCGCCAACTGAGCGGATTAATCGGAAGGGACCGAGTGCGGTTGATGGGCGTGCAGAAGTTCGCCGCGGACGGCGTGATGGAGGCCCTCAGGTAATCGTTCGGTACCTCCCGGCACTGACAGCGAGTTGGCGTGAGGTACTGCTCAGGCTGCACAGTGCCATCGGCCGCGAGGCCTACTCGGAGCCGCGAGGCAGAGGGCGCGGCTCCGCCTGGGCCGCTTCGCACTCGTCGATCCGATCCTTGACCTGTGGGTCATCGGCCAGCCTCTCGGGGAGTGATGTGTCGTGGGTGATGTGCGCCTTGATGAGCTGACGAACCCTTAGGCCTCTGGCCGTACTCAGGTTGGCGGCAGTGAGGTCGGCATCCGTGAGGTCGGCGCGAGCCAGGTTTGCTCCGCCGAGTTCGGCCCCCGTAAGGACTGCTCCCTGGAGTTTCACGCCGACAAGGTCAGCACGGGTCAAGTCGGCGCCCTCCAGGTTCGCCTCGCTCAAGTCGGCATGCTCAAGATGTGTGTGACTCAAGACGGCCTTGCTCAGGTGTGCGCGTGTCAGAGTCGCACGGGGCAACGACGCATGGCTGAGGTCAACGTGCGTGAGGTCCGCCCCCACCAGGATCGCTCTCGTCAGAACCGCGTTCGTGAACTTCGTGCCCACGACGTTCACTGCGGTGAAGTTGGCGTCCGGGGCGATCACGTCGGACAGGTCGCCCTCCCAGAATGTGGCACCCGTCAGCGCTGCCGATGCGAGATGGGCGCCTGCCAGCACGACGCCTTCCAGACGGGCACCCGTGAGTTCGACGCCCTGCAGATTTGCGTCCTGAAGGTCGACGTCGTGGATGGTAGCCCCGGTGAGGTGGGCCCCGCTCAGGTCCATCACGAGATGGCTCTGACGCACCGGCTGACGTCCAAGGACCGTCAAGGCCGCGGTGACGTCAGGGGCGAGCAGTGTGGATGGCCTCTCCGCCAAGTCCTCGGCTGCGCCCTTTCTTGTCCCTCTCTTCGACCTGCTTCCGTCCCGTGCTGGGGTGCGCACGAACGCCGACAGGACCTCGACGACCGTCCGATGGTCTCTCTCGCTATCGTTCATGATTCGTTCGAGGCTGTAGATGCCGCCGAGCCGTTCGTGAAGATTGTCGGACCCGAGCAATTTGATCGCTTCGACGTATCGCTCGGTGACCTGTCCCTCGCGCGTCAGCTCCGCTTGCTCGCGGTCCTTCTCACGCAGGTGGGCGAACTGCTCCTGGCTGTGTTCGTATAGCTTCTCGGCATGCCGGTGGTTGCGGTGGGTGTAGTGGAGGCCAAGCCCGGTGATCGCTCCTGCCCCGAGGGCGACGAGCATGGTCCGGAAGCCGGTGATGACCACACCATCGGCCGGCTGAAGGTTCTTTTCCCGAAGGTGGGCGCCGTCGACCCACCATGGTCCGCGCCACAGGAGCAGGACATACCCGATGGCTGCGGCCGTACCTACTACGGTGAGGGCAAGGCGTCTGGTCTCCGGTTTCATGCAGCGCATGATGAACGAACTCGCTGCAGCGCACACATGAACAGGTCATCCCTGAGGTGAAGTTGAGCTTCGGGACAGCGAACGGAGTGGGGTAGGTCAGCCCCGGTGGTGTCCGGTTGGGCAGCGGCGCCGGTCTCAGAGCGAGCCTCGTGGACTGGAGAGGGCCAAGGTGTCCGCTGCCCGTGCAAGCAACTCGTCACCACCTTGCGGGGTCCGCGCCGAGCTGCTTACACCCTGGATTAGGGCTGCAGCTAACGCTCGAAGGGGGGTTTGTTGGTGTGCTGAGAGAGTACGAAGCAGGCACAGGGGTTCGTGATCTATGCCCTGCGGCGCCCTGAGGCTCGCTATCGAACTCACCAGGATCCTGCTGGGCGTCATCAGATGGTGCGAGCCACACAGGCGACCCGCACCACCCCATACGCTCACCAGGATCCTGCTGGGCGTCATCAGATAGTGCGAACCACACAGGGGAACCGCACCACCCCATACACACGACATCGCCGATGGATCGCGTCCCGCCAAGCGATGCGCGCGCGGCAGCCCCAGCAGCACTCACCGTGCTGCTGGAGTTTTCAGCCTCGCTAGGATAGCCGCCGCGAGTCCCGCACCGGAGATGTTCTCGAAAGCGATTCACAGGAGACTTCCGGATGCACCAAGGGCGCTTCAGCTTCAAGCGCGCCAACGACCGTTCGGAGGTCGCGTTCAAGCTCGAGCAGCAGCCCGGCCTCGAGAGGGCGTGCTGCTCGCCTTGGTGCGGGCCGCTGCTGGCCGCCTTCAGCGGGGCTCCTTGGGAAGTGCCATCAACTTGTCCAGCAGAAATGCCACAAGATGTCAGCAGGTGATGCCACTAGCGACCACCGAAGAGTATCCCTTGCCGCAGTTCAGAACACCCCCAATGGAAGCCTGACGCTGGCTCAGCGATGACATCTCTGTTGTGACACAACAGCGGTGCTTCACAGTAACTGTGGTCTCTACGATACCGTAACTCCGGATATTTTGCTGGAGTTTGGGCCGATAGCGACCGTCAGAATTTGGTGAATTTATCGCTGCTTGTGCTGCTGGTGGGATCGGCCTATGTGGCCGATTGGATTGTGGTCGCCGGGCTTTGCTGGGGAGTTTCCGCGATATAGGTCGTCCATTGAAGCCTTCTCAGCAAAGGCTCTGAGATAGGCGGCCACTGACCAGGGGGCTATCGGTCTAGTCACGGTGCGGGGCCCGCATCCGCGTTGGACTACGCGGACTTGGTGAACGTCGAACGGGCCACGGGATCGGCTGATCGAAGGTCGTCGTCCACCGCGTGTGCCTTGTGGCGGGCCCACAGGACGTACGCCGCACATGCCACGACGGCGGTGGCACCTCCGTATCCAAGGACCATCGCATGCCTGGCAGGCGGGTCCAGGTAGGCGACGCCCTCCGAGGAGACCCACAGGGACCCGTCGTGCACCTCCCACCAGTTGTCCTCCCAGTCGGCGATCGTTCCGTGCACCGGCCGTCCGGAGGAGTCCCGCCAGAAGTAGTCGGACTCCTCCCGCGGCAGCGACCCGGGCTTGGAGCTCTCTATCTTCAATGGGCCGCTACAGCGTCCGTGTGACCTGGCTGCCGCTGCTTTGGATGAGACTGACCAGCGGCTCTGTGCACCGCCAGTCCACCGCTCCCGCTTTCTTGATCGTGCGATCCAGATAAGTCGGTGGAGCCATGGCAAGGACCCGGGAGTTCGATACCGAGGCGGCGGTGAGCCGCGCGATGGAGCTGTTCTGGACGCGCGGCTATGAGGCGACCTCTGTGCGCGACCTGACCCAGCACCTGGGGATCGGACAGGGATCCTTGTATGCGGCGTTCGGCGACAAGGACGGCCTGTACAGGGCTGCGTTGGAGCACTACCGCACCACCCTTGCCGCGGCCGCCCTGCGCAGTCTGGAGGAGGGGGCGGACACCCGCGCGACGATTCGTACGCTGCTGACGGAGCGGATCCGCATCGCCATCGGGCACGGCGGCCAAGGCTGCCTGGCCGTCAACGCCGTCTGCGAGCGGTTGCCTCAGGACGCGGCCACCCGCCGCACCGTGCGCGACATGCAGGACGCGAGCCGGGAGGCGTTGACCGAGGTGCTGCGGGCCGCGATGGAGCGGGGCGAGATCGCGGCGCGGCAGGCCCCGCACACGGTCGCCGCGTTCCTGGTCACCTTCCTCAACGGGCTGCTGGTCTCCTCGAAGATCACGCCAGACGCCTCCGCACTCGAACCCCTCGTGGACATCGCATTGACCACCCTCGACTGAGCCAAAACCCCTTCCCGAACGGGGCCACTACTGATCCGTGAAGCCAGTGCCCGCGACCACGGGATCGGTGGTCTGGGAGATGGCTCGACAGACCCAGAGGAAGCCGGGGGCGCTAGCAGCCGCGTGTCAGGGGGCCGTGGTGAATGTGATCGCGAGGCTGCATCCCAGGGCGGTGGCGATTCGCTCCAGGACAGGCAGCGTCGGGATGTCGTGGCCGCTCTCGATGCGGGAGATGGCGGCCTGACCCGTCCCGGCGGCGCTGGCCAACTCGGCCTGGGACATGCCGCATTGACGCCGCCAGTGGCTCACGAGCGCGGCGGTGTCGGTCACAGGCCCGACTCCGCGCCGTACATCGGCAGCACGCTCGTGTCGATCTTCCATGCGTCGATGGTGACCGTGTCGCCGAATGTGTAGTGCTGCCGGTTGTCGTAGGTTGCCTCGCCGGTTCGCCGCGACGGCGCCCAGTGGTGCACGGCCGTGCCGTCCCGGGGATCCACGATCAGGTAGTGCGGGATGCCCATGGCGGGGTAGTCGTGGAGCTTTCCTGTGTAGTCGTTGGCCGGGTTCGAGCGCGAGACGACCTCGATGACCAGGTGGCTGCGGCGCGGGTCGATCGACTCGGCGTCCGAGTGCAGCAGCTCCTCGTCGATGACCACGAGGTCGGGGATGCGCAGGATGCCGAGGGCGGCATCCTCGAGGTCGGTTTCCAGCATGAGGGCCAGGTCGTCGTCGAGCTGGGGCTCCAGTTGGACGCGGAGGCGGTGGGCTACGCGCTGGTGCTGGAGTTTGGGGCTCATCATCATGATGAGCTGGCCGCCGCTGATCTCGGGCCAGGACATCGGTGCGGGCTTGCCGAGGGTGTCCCGGAACTCACGCAGGTGGCGGTAGATGTCTTCAGTGGGCACACCTCCACCCTATATGACGAAATCGTCATGCGCAGGGGCGGTTGCATCGCCCCCCCCCCGGCCCACACCAGCCCCGAGGGGACGGTCTACAGCATCAGGGGCTGCGTGCAGGTGGATGGCGGGTCTGACTACTGCTCGGGGTGGCAAAAGTGCACTGCCTGACACCGAGTGAAGGCGGGGGGAGCCGGGCGGGGGCCCGCCGCCCCTTCGTCGGCTGGAGAAGGCGCGGCCGTCCGCCGCAGAGTCTGTCAGAGCGTGGTGGGAGCATCCCCGCGGGTGCGAGGAGCACCAGGGCCTGTCCGGCAAGGGGATGTCTTCACGTCTCGCACGGCGGAACTTGTGGTGTGTGGGATACCCAGAGCAGTTCCGCCGGCCAGTGGTGTGCCCAGTCGGGTGGGGCGGTTTCGTTGTAGCCGTTGGGTGTTCCGCGGTCGGGACGCGTGGCCGTGCCCTTCATCAGCCGGAGCAGATCGTGCTGAGGCGAGGCCATCGCGCACCTCTCGTCCTTCCAGGAGGGTGACGCGATGGCCTCCACGAACAGGTTCTGCGTCAAGGCCTCTGCTGCGTTCCCCGGCGGGAGGGCGTCGGGCCCGCGGGCAGTGCGGGGGCTGTTACCACCAGCGACCGCACCTATTGGCGTGGCTGTCGCAGACCCGGAAGTACACCTTGTCGCGGTCGTTGTAGCTGCCTGAGTACGAGGACCTGTGGACCGCGCCGTCCTCGTACCGTTCCAGGTAGCTGTATGACGGCAGTGTGGACGGGCCGTTCGTCCACCATTTGCCGTCGTAGTCGTTGCCGTCCCAGACCCAGGTCTTGCACAGCGGCAGCCTGCCACCGGCCGGTCCCGGCAGGTTGGTGCACGCCTGCGTTGCCGATGCCGAAGACGCGAGCCCTACCGTTGTTGCCGCGATGACAGTGGCTGCGAGGCCGATCTGCGCGATGATTCGCTTCACGTCCCATCCCCCTTTTTTTCTTGCCGTCAGGGCTCAGAAGGCCCTGCTCGAATTCGCGGGTCCGCTCAACGGACTTGGTGCCTTCTGGGCGGGTGACCAGCCGACTGAGCTGTCGCGTCATCGAGCGCAGTGATGGAACGCACTCGCATCGGTTCGCCCCGCGATGGTCGGTTGCGTTGCGTCTTACAGGCTATGAGGAGCGGGCCTTGGGCGCGTCCCACGACGGGTTGAGCTGGGAGTACCGCGCTGGTTTGCTCGCACGGAAACTACAACTAGTGCAGTACTGCGGGAGGGGTGAAGTTTTTTCGAGGGGTTCCTGTGCTGGGCCCGGTTCGTTCCGGTTCGGTGTGCCGCCGGGTTTTTTGGGGGCGGGTGTGGCCGCCGGTGTGGGTTTGCCGTGGCTCAGTGGCGGGCTTGGAGGAGGTAGGCGGCGGTCAGTGAGACAGCCGGGTCCTCGTCGTGTGACAGCTCTGCGAGGGCTTGTGTGGCTGTCGGTCCCGGGATGTCGGCGAGTGCTTGGGTCAGGCGTCCGCGGGCGGGGGGTTGGGTGGTGTGGTGGGCGAGGTGGTCGACTAGGTGGGTGGCGATCCGGTCGGCCGCCCCGGTGTCGTCGCTCGCGAGTTGGCTCAGTGCGTCGGCTGCGTCGGTGTCGGTTCTGCCCGTGACGATCATGTCGATGAGCGTCGGGATTGCTCTGGTCTCTCCGCGTGTTCCCAGTGCCAGGGCCGCATGCCCGCGGACTTCGGCATCGGGGTCGGTGAGGGCGTGGTGCAGGTGTGTGGCGGTCTCGGTGCCGGGCATTTTGGCGAGGGCCTGGACGGCGCGTCTGCGTACCGCGGGTTCGGGTGAGTCAAGGCCCTTGGCCAGGAGTGCCGGGGCCTGTTCGGGTGCTTGCGCCAGGGCCCATCGCAGGGTGCCTGCGACGTTCGGGTGCGTTTCGCTCAGTGCTGCTTCGACCAGGGCCTCCACCGGCACGGGGGTCCCGTGGGCGGTGGAGAGGGCTGCGCCCTGGCGGGTGTCGGCGTTGTGCGATCCCAGTGCCTGGAGGAGCGCGACGGCTTTCAGGACGTCTTGCCAGTCGGTGGGGTCGGCGGCGTCGATGCGGCGCAGTCGTGTGAGCAGTTCGGTTTCGGTGGCGATGCGGTCGTGTGTCTGGCGGATGAGGTCGCCGACGAGTGCCGAGGGGGTGAAGTCGGGGTCGTCGAGCGCGCGCCCGATGTCGCGGAGTGACAGGCCCAGTGAGCGCAGGCTTTCGATGTGGAAGATCCGCCGGATGTCTTGTGCGGAGTACTCGCGGTAGCCGGAGTCGGTTCGGTCCGATGGCTGGACCAGGCCGAGGGATTCGTAGTGCCGGAGCATGCGGGCACTGACTCCGGACCGTCTTGCCACCTCACCGATCAGCACAGGTCCTATTGTCCGTCGTGCGGGGTGCCGGCGAGGGCCACGGTGCGTTTGGCTTTCTCGATGGCCAGGGTGAATCCGGCGTCCGGGTCGTGCAGCAGGCGTTGGGTGGCGAGTGCGTGGGCTCGTGTGTCGGGGTTCTGGGCCGTGGTCGCTTTGTGGAGGGTCGGTTCGATGGTGTCGCCCAGTGCGACCAGTGCCTGGCTGAGGCTCAGCTGTGTCTCGCGCTCGCCGCGTCCGAGTTGTGTGGCCAGGGTGGTGGCCAGGGAGGTTTGGCCGCCTTCCGGTACGAGGACGACTGCGGCGCGCCAGGCGCTGCGTGCGACCTCGTCGTCGGTGTCGGTCAGCAGGTCTGGTGTGATGGCAGGCCAGGCCTGCGGGTCTGCGATCTTGGACAGGGTGTGGAGGGCCTGGCTGCGTGCCTGGGCGTGCTCGGAGCGGAGTTCCCGGAGCAGTTTTGGCAGGGTCAGGGGCACGGGGTGGCGGGTGAGTGCCCAGGTCAGCATGTCGCGGACGAAGAATTCGGGTTCGGTTGCGCTTCGTTCGATGAGTGTGTCGACGTAGCGCGGGTCTGGGGTGGTTCCGGCGGCCAGGGCGGCTCGTAGGCGTACGGACGCGTGGTTGTCCTGCAGCGCCTGGAGTGCTCGTGCCGGGTCTGGGGTCTGTGTGGTCGTGGTCATCGGCCTGCCTCTCTGGGAGGCAGTGAAGACCTTGTCACTGTGTCAAGGTCAAGCGGGGTGGCTGGTTGGCTGGGTGGTCCTTGTGCAGGTTCCGGCGATCGCCATCAGGTCCGTGAGGGTGGTGACTCCAAGGTCCCCTCCCGCGGCGGTGCCGTCGTGCCGGTGGTAGGTGTGGGCCCGGGGAGAGCCGAGCGTGTGGCACGGTGCGCACGGCGCAGCCGCTCCCCCGCCGAGCAGTAGTTCTCGACCCGGCAGGGGGCGCACCCGTGGAAGTGGGCGAGGAGGTCCCCGTACGCCTGTTGTGCCTGCCGCTCCTGGGCGGTCGTCTCCCTGAGAGTCACCGTGTCCTCCGCTGAAGTTCGCTGCGGGCGATGCGGACCAGGGCGGCGACGGACTGGACCGGGCACAGGTCGCCGACGATGCGGGGGCGCACCGCCCAGTACAGGCCGGTCGGGCCGGTCGGGCCGGTGAGGTCGGAGGCCGGGACCGTCAGGAAGTGGCCGGACCCCAGCATTGGGGCGTCGTTGGGGTAGGGCCATCGCGCCCTTGGGAAGGGTTCGACCAGTGCGTAGTACGTGTGTTGCGGGCGGTTGTGGATGACGGGTCCGCAGAGCAGCTCGGCGAGTGTCGCTGTCACTGTGTCGAGTTCGTCGGTGCCGACGGCCGTGGTCACGAGTTGGGCGGGCAGGCGCAGCGTGTTGAACCGCGTGCCGAGCGGGAGCAGCGCGATTCCGCGCTCCGCCCATTCCCGGTGGGCCTGGTGCGGCTCTTGCTGTGAGCGTGCGAGCCAGTCGAAGGCCGCACTGGATGTCTGCTGTGTGTTCACCATCTGCCCCTGCCGTCGGCATCTTTCGCTTGAGGCCAGGGTGATGAGGTGGAGGCACGCTAACTGTCACTCTTCGGTGACAGTGGGTGTCACAGGCCGAGCCACGCAGACATGTGCCCCAAGGCGTCCGGAGTTCTGCGCTGCTGGTGCACGAGGCCCTCGATCGTGGCGCGTGCACCAGGGTGATATCGAGTTTGCTGTGGGGCGACCTCGCGCGCCTTGGTGATTGACGTGAGCGCTGCGTCAGTGTGGCCCGTCTCCATCTCGGACCGGCCACGGTCGATCCATACGTGAGCACGGCGTGAAGTAGGCCATGAGTCAGGCATACGGAGCTTCTTGGCCTTCTCCACGGCCTTCCCGTAGTGGCCCATCTCCGTGAGCGCCGACAGTTCATGAGCGGCCCAGTTCGTCGGCCCGAACGACAGCCAGTGCACATGTTCGACAGGACCGGCCCGGTCGGCGATCTCCTTGGCCTCTTGTAGGTGGGCCTTCACTGCGGCTTCGTCGCGAGCACGCGCGGTGATGACGGTGGCGCCGAGGTGCAGTTGCCCGGTGAGCCTGACGTCTGGCCTCAGGCGGACGTGATTCTTTTTGCTCCGGCGACGTTCAACTCGGTCAACTCATGGGCGCTGGGCTTGACGTCGTCGTTCGTGGTGGGTGTCGTCGCTGAGGGCATCGGGAAGGGCATTCCCACCGTGGCGGTGCCGTGTGTGAATGCGGCCTACGCCCGGCATCGCCAGTTCGAGCGGAGTGTGGCGGAGCTTCGGGAGCAGGGGGTCACGGTCCTGTACGGCGAGGGCGGGTTCGTGCCCAACCCGCCTGGTTCCGGCAGGCCGAAGGCGTACCCCTGGAGTCTTGCCCTTGGGGCTGTGGGGCGGCGGGTTGAGGGGGGATGATGAAAGGCTCCTCCGGCCCACCGTGCGTACTCGTGGTGGGGTCCAGCACTGCGGCTCACGTGGGCAGTTCGGGATTTCGGGATTGGGGTCGTGGGCTGTGTCTTTCCAGTGATGGTTGCCCCCCTGGGGCGAGTAGCACGTGTTCGTCGAGGGGCCGCGTCTAAGGAGTCGTTCTCGGGGTGGGCCAAGATCTTTCCGACCCGAGGCTCTGCTTTCAGGCTTCGTGCGGTGGGAGGTCCTGTCCGGTCAGCAGCCCTTGAACGGTGCTGAGGGTGTTCTGCGGCGACTCGCCGAGCTGGTCCACGATGACGCTGCATCCTGCCCAGGTGGAGCCGCACTCTTCTGCCATGCTCTTGACGGCCGTGGCCTGGCTGCCGGTTTCGATCCAGTCGTCGATCAGCAGGACGTGGTCCCCCGGGCCGAGCGAGGATCGCTGGAGGTGCAGCGTGTGGCGGAGGTGTCGGTAGTCGGGAGACGACTGGCGCGTAATTTTGCCGCCGGGGAAGAGGCCGTCGCCCTTTCGGACGGGTACGAATCCGACGCCGAGCTCGACCGCTGCGGCTCCGCCCAGAAGGAAGCCGCGCGACTCGATCCCGCATACCGCTGTGATCCGTTCGTCCCGGAAGGGTTCCACGAGACCGGCTACTACCGCGGCCAGTGCCTTGGCGTCCCGGAAGATCGCCCATACATCTGCGTGACCAGCGATCCATCGGAAGTGTTCGAGTGCCAGGTCGCGCGCGGTCGTAGGCATGAGCGGGAGTCTCCCGATCGCCGGACGACGCGGCAACCGGTTATCGACGTCCTCCGAGAGCCGCTCAGGGCCTGGACGGGTGTGTGGGGGCGGTCCAGGCGACGTCGTCGACCGCGAGCCAGGGTGCGGTCGAGACGGCTGTGGGTGTCACCCTGGTGAAGGTCATGACGTCGCGGTGCGGGTGGGACTGGTCGGCGTAGCCGCTTTCCGCCGCGACCGAGCCGGGGCTGTGTTCTGCGGCGAGGCGGTGGGCCGCGTGGTCGAAGCGGACCAGTCCGCCGGACTGCGACCGGTGACCAGTTCGTGGACCTGCTCGCCGAGGCCTGAGTGGTTCAGAGGTTGGGAAGCCGTGTGCGTTCGTTGAGCGGCCAGTGCCGAGTTTCGGTGTGGGGCCGGTCAAGGAAATCGGCTGGGTTTCGGCCGTGGCTGGGCTATTTCGTCGGTGTACGTGGCACGGGTCTTTCCTGTCGTCCGCGGAGGCCGTGCGGGATCTCGGTATTTTCCCTGATTCCCCGGCGGTGTTCCCGGGGGCGCACAGGTGCCGGGCTGCTGCGGAGCGTTGTGGTGAACGTGGGCTGTGCGACCAGTGGGCTTGCCGGGCGTGCGGCATCTTGCCGGGCGGCGTGCGGGGGCGCTTTGCACCACTGGCCTCTCGTGCACCGTCCGGCACCTCAGTACTGCTTTGCACGCCACTACTTACGCAAGAACGCATTTGTTCAGCAGTGCGGTGTGAGGGTGCCGCGTGGCTGAATGCAAGGGCGGCCGGGGCGGGCGGTGCGGGGGCGGTCCGGAGAGGGGGGTGTGAGGGCCCGTTGCGGAGGCGGGTGGCTTGGGGTGTGCTGTGGGGGCCGGGGGTGGCCGGGGGGGTGTCTGGCCAGGTCCCGGGCGGGTTCGGGGCGGTTGGGGTGAGGAGTGGGGTGTTGTGCGGGGTGTCTTGTTCCGTTCCGGTGCGGTGGTCGCTGGTGGTTTCTGTTGGTGGGGGCCTTCTCCGGAAAAAACGGGCATAACGCAATTGCATGAAATCCCGGAGAGTTCTCTGTTCGTGGCGGAATCTCATGATACTCTCGCCGCGTTATGCGCTTCGGTCCGGGGGAGGAGAAGCAGCGTGATGATCGGAATGCCAGGGGAGACCACCCCTGGGGGGGAACTTCCTAAAGATCAATTCTGTCGGCCCGTCGGGCCCGACCACTCGACCGAAGTATCCGATTCAATCATCCGGATTCCGATCAACATGCTCCGTGACGCGGATTCCCCTCGGCTTGCCGGTATAGATCAGGATCATGTGCGGACCCTGGCCGCGTGCACCGATAAACTTCCGCCGATCGTCGTGCACCGCTCGACCATGAAGGTCATCGACGGAATGCACCGGCTGACCGTGGCCCGGCTGAACGGCCAGGAAACCATCGAGGTGCGCTACTTCGAGGGCTCGAATCGGGAAGCGTTCCTCTTAGCCGTCGAGCTGAACATGAAGCACGGCCTGGCGCTGGCCCTCTCCGACCGCAAGAAGTCGGCGATGAAGATCCTCGAGAGTTTTCCCGAGTGGTCGGACCGGGCGGTCGCCGTGAAGACCGGACTTTCCGGCAAGACCGTCGGGGTGCTGCGCCGTAAATTCGCGGGACGGATCGCCCAGGCCCCGCTCAGGGTCGGGCGGGACGGCCGGGTGCGGCCGCTGAATTCCCACAAAGGACGCCAGAAGACCGCCGGAATTCTGCCCGGCGAGCCGGACATCGTCCTGCGGGAGAGTGCCGAGGCGGCCGGTGCGCCCGGACCGGCCGCCCGGGAAGCGCAGAAACGGTTACGCAGCCAGGACGACGGGCCGCTGCCCGGCTCGGAGGCCCGGGCCCGCGCGCCGCAGGGCCTGGAGTCGGCGGGCCCGCTCCTGGATCCCCTGGCCCAGCTCGAGTCGCTGAAGCGGGACCCCGCCCTGAAGTACAGCAACGACGGCCGGGAGATGATCCGCTGGCTCGAGGCCCGCATCATCCGCAAGAGCGATCCCGGTCTGGCGCTGCCCGCCCCCGCCCATCAGGCGAGGAAGATCGCCGCACTGGCCCGGGCGTGCGCGGCACAGTGGAACTTCGTGGCGATGCGCATGGAGCTCCTGTGCGACGAGTGCTCGCAGGCGTCCAACTAGACGTCCAGCCAGGTGTCCAACTGAGGAAATTCCGCAGTCGACCCCCTGGTGGTCCGCTCCCCCGGTGGTGGCGGGCGATGTTGGCGGCATCCCTTCGCGAGGAGAGGTACTCCCCCGGGATCTGCAGATGCCGCCGACGGCACCGCGGATGTGCCCGCTCAGCTCGCGTAGCGGTCGTACGTGGATGAGCGCCGGGGGCCTGCGATGACGTCCAGGCGCGGGTCGACCGTGAGGATCGCCTGATGAAGCCGCTGTAACTGCGGCGACGGCTCTACCCCCAGATCCTCGATCAGCCGGGCCCGCAGGCGCTGGTAGACGTCCAGGGCCGAGGCCTGGCGGCCCGAGCGGTACAGCGCCACCATCGCCTGTGAGTGCAGGCCCTCGTGCCGGGGGTGCCGGGCGATCAGGTCGCTCAGCTCCGCGATGAACTCGCAGTGCCGGCCCAGGCGCAGCTCGGCGTCGATCCGCCGCTCCAGGGTGACCAGGCGGCTCTCCTCCAGGCGGGTCGCCTCGATCTCCAGTACGCAGCCCATCCGCACGTCGACCAGAGCGGACCCGTCCCAGAGGTCAAGCGCCCGCCGGAAGAGGGTGGCCGCCGCCAGGTCGTCGCCGCTGTCGAAGGCGCGCTGGCCGCCGGCCACCAGGCGGTCGTACTCGTGGACGTCGACCTGCTCGGGCGGGATCTGGAGGAGATAGCCGCCGTACCGGGTGACCAGGACGTCCTTGGCGCTGCCCGCGGCGTCCGGGCCCATGGCCGTGCCCAGGCGGCGGCGCAGCTGGAGGATGTAGGTCTGCAGGGTCGTCATGGCGCTTGCGGGCAGGTCGACTCCCCAGATTTCCTCCATGAGCGTCGAGATCGGCACGACCCGTCTTGGGTAGAGGGCCAAAAGCGCCAGTATCTGCCGTGGCTTGCTTGCGGTTGGCACAACATTCACACCGTTAACATCGGCACCAAGCGGGCCGAGGACCTTTACCCTCACAGATTCCTCCTAGAATCCGGCGGCTTCGCGTTTGCGAGCCGGCACCGAATCTGATCTGCAGCGCATGTCGCATGGCAGACTTCACAGCCTCTCTCTGCTAACCGATCCGTCGGGTACGTCAGCCGCTGGCGGCCCGGATCTGCAGATACTCCACCGCTTTTCAGGTATCCCTCTGATGTCACTTTCGCCGTTGTCCACCGATAACTCATGGGCCAGCGGAATTGTGTCGACTCGTCGGCGGGTGCGGCAAGTGCTTCCCTCGGGGTGCGGGGAGGTCAGGTCCGGGTGAAGCGGAGGAAATACCTCCGCCGTCCTTCCGTACATAGGGTCTCCCCTCCCGCGCGCACTTGTAATAAGGTCTGCGGGATTGTGATCTGTCCGCCGTGCCGGACGGACCGGCGTCCGACGTGGCGCCATGTCCTCATTCACTCATTCACGCATTCCTCCGCCCGCGCCTGCGGGCCGAGTTCGGATAATCGCGTGAGAGCGGCCCGGGGCCGTGTAATGCGCCGCCTCTTCCTTCCTGAGTGATCCATGCCTGGGTGATCCGTGCGGAGAGCTGTGTCCTGGTCGGCTCGCGTGGGCCTCCGCCGGGACGCGAGTCCTGGTTGAGCACGCCTCCTGACCCCGTCGGGAGTGTGGGGGCGCACCGCACGGCGGTTGCTCTCTGGCCGGTATGCCCTCCGCGACAAGGAGAACGCGACCATGCCCACTGGACCCTTGGTTCACGACGATGTGCCGGGCGGAACAACTTGGTGAGCGGCCGGCGCACCGAGGTGTGCCTGATCGGCGCCGGACCGCGCGGGTTGTCCGTGCTGGAGCGGGTCTGCGCGCAGGAGCGGAAGTCCCCGCTGTGGGACGCCGTGACCGTGCACGTCGTGGATCCCGAGCCGCCCGGCGCGGGCCGCGTGTGGCGGCCCGCGCAGTCGCCCCATCTGCTGATGAACACCGTCGCCTCGCAGGTCACGGTGTACACCGACGACAGTGTCAGCATCCGCGGCCCGCTGGAGGAGGGGCCGAGCCTGTACGAGTGGGCCAGGTCGCTGGGGCTGGGCTCGCTGCCGCCCGGTCCCGCCACGCCCCGCGACGAGGAGGTCCTCGCCGAGGCCCGGGCGCTGGGGCCGGACACGTATCCCACCCGTGCCCTGTACGGGCGGTACCTGACCTGGGCGTTCGGGCAGGTTCTGGCGAACGCGCCGGAGCATGTGGTGATCCGTGTGCACCGGGTGCGGGCGGTGGCGCTCAAGGACGGCGGCGGGCATCCGTTCGCCGGGGCGCAGACGGTGGTGCTGGAGGACGGGACGCGGCTGGCGGGGCTGTCCGCGGTGGTGCTGGCGCAGGGGCACGTGCCGGTGCGGCCGGGTGAAAGCGAGCGTGTGCTGGCCGAGTTCGCGGCCCGGCACGATCTCGTCTACGTCCCTCCGGCCAACCCCGCGGACGTGGACCTGTCGCGCATCGCGCCGGGCCAGGACGTGCTGCTGCGCGGGCTCGGCCTGAACTTCTTCGACTACATGTCGCTGTTCACCCATGCCCGGGGCGGCGTCTTCGAGCGCGTCGGGGGGCAGCTCGTCTACCGGCCCTCGGGGCGGGAGCCACGGCTGCACGCGGGTTCGCGGCGCGGTGTCCCGTACCACTCCCGCGGCGACAACGAGAAGGGCGCGCACGGGCGTTACCGGCCGCGGCTGCTGACCGTCGAGCACGTGGCGGCGCTGCGCGGCGGGGAGGGGGGGCCGCTGTGCTTCGGCACCGACCTGTGGCCGCTGATTTCCAAGGAGGTACGCAGCGTCTATTACGAGGCGCTGCTGGCCGCGCGGGGCGATGCCCCTGGTGCGGTGGCCTGTTTCGCGTCCGGCTTCCTGCATGCGGCGCCGGGGCGGGCGGAGGAGGGTGTGCTGGCGGCCGCCGGGATCGGGGAGGCGGAGCGCTGGGACTGGGATGTCATCGCCCGTCCGTACGGCTCCCGTGTGTTCGGTGATCTGGCGGCGTTCCGGTCCTGGCTGCGGGAACACCTGTCCCAGGATGTTGTGGAGGCGCGCCGGGGGAATGTGCGCGGGCCGCTGAAGGCCGCGCTGGACGTGCTGCGGGATCTGCGCAACGAGATCCGGCTGGCCGTCGACCACGGCGGGCTCGGTGCCGCCTCGCACCGCGAGGAGCTGGACGGGTGGTACACGCCGCTCAACGCCTACCTGTCCATCGGGCCGCCCGCGGGCCGTGTGGAGGAGATGCTCGCGCTGATGGAGGCCGGTGTGCTCGACGTGTCGTGTCCCGGTATCCGCGTCACCACCACCAGCGGCGGCGGCGAGGAGGGCGGGGCGGGGGCGGCCGGGTTCGTCGGGACGTCGGCGCAGATTCCCGGTGTCCGAGTGCGGGCCACCGCGCTGATCGAGGCCCGGCTGCCCGAGATCGACCTGCGGCGTACGGGCGATCCGCTGATGCGGCAGCTGCTGGAGTCGGGGCAGTGCCGCCCCTACCGCATCGACGGCTCCGGGACGGGCGAGGGCTACGAGACGGGCGGGCTGGCGGTGGCACGGTCGTTCCGGCTGCTGAGCGCGGCCGGGGTCCCCCATCCGCGGCGCTTCGCCTATGGGGTGCCCACGGAGTCGGTGCACTGGGTGACGGCCGCGGGGATCCGGCCCGGGGTCGGGTCGGTGACGCTGGAGGACTCCGACGCCATCGCGGAGGCGGTGCTTGCGCTGCCCGCCCCGCCGCGGTCCTCCCCCGGTGCGGACGAGGGCCCCGCGGACGATGGTCCGGCGGACGACGGCCCGGCGCCGGGCGGGGCGGACGGGGCGGACGGGGCGGACGGCATGGCGATGGCTCCTGGACCTAGAGAGGTGCATCCGTGAGCGCGACGCGCAGTGACCCCGAAGAGCAGGCCCAGGCCCAGGTCCTGGACCTGGACCTGGACCTGGCCGTGCAGCCGGATGCCGGGCTGTTGTCGCCGGTGCGGGTGGGCACCGGTGTCGAGGCCGCGGTCGGTGACACCGCCTGGCTGCAGGCGATGCTGGACGCGGAGGCGGCCCTGGCCCGGGCCCAGGCACGCTGCGGCACGGTGCCCGCCGCGGCCGCCGAGGCGATCACCGCGGCCGCCCGGGCCGAGCACTTCGACGTGCGGGAACTGGCCCTGGCCGCCCGCCGGACGGCGAACCCGGTGGTCGGCCTGGTGGCCGCGCTGACCCGGCTGGTGGGCCAACAGGCGCCGCAGGCCGCCGAGTACGTGCACCACGGCTCCACCAGCCAGGACGTCTTCGACACCGGGGCGATGCTGGTGGCGGCGCGGGCGCTGCGGCTGATCGTGGCGGACCTGCGGGCCACGGCCGCTTCCCTGGCCGCGCTGGCGGCCGACCACCGCGACACGGTGATGGCCGGGCGGACCCTGGCCCTGCATGCCGTGCCCACCACGTTCGGGCTCAAGGCGGCCGGCTGGCGGCACCTGGTGCTGGCGGCAGCCGCGCGGCTGCAACGGGTCGCCGACGAGGGGCTCTTCGTGTCGCTGGGCGGCGCGGCCGGGACGCTGGCCGGCTACCTGCAGTACGCGGCGCAGGCGCCGGACGGCGCCGGGGGCCGGAGCGCCGAGGAGGTGGTGGACCGGCTGGCCCGGGCGTTCGCCGCCGAGACGGGCCTGGCCCTACCGGTGCTGCCCTGGCACGCCCTGCGCACGCCGGTCGCCGATCTGGGGGCGGCGCTGGCCCACACCGCGGGCGCGCTGGGCAAGATGGCGGCGGACGTGCAGGTGCTGGCCCGTACCGAGATCGGTGAGGTCGCCGAGCCCGCCGGGCAGGGCCGGGGCGCCTCGTCCGCGATGCCCCACAAGCGCAACCCCGTCCTGGCGACCCTGATCCGCTCGGCCGCGGTCCAGGTGCCCGCGCTGAGTTCGATCCTGGCGCAGTGTCTGCCGGCGGAGGACGAGCGTTCGGCGGGGCTGTGGCATGCCGAGTGGCAGCCGTTGCGCGAGTGCCTGCGGCTGACCGGGGGCGCCGCCCATGCGGCCGCCGAGCTGGCGGCGGGGCTGCGCGTGCACCGGGAACGGATGCGCGACAACCTCGACCTGACGGGAGGGCAGGTCGTTTCGGAGCGGCTCTCGGCGTATCTGGCGGACCGGCTCGGCAGGGCCGCGGCCAAGGAGCTGCTCGCCGGAGCCCTGGAGCGGGCGCGGGCGGCCGGCCGGCCGCTGGGTGAGGTGCTGGCCGAACTGCCCGCGCTGGAGGGCGTGCTCAGCGGGCGTGAGCTGGCGGAGCTGCTCGATCCGCAGCGGTACACCGGGGCGGCGGGGGTGCTGGTGGACCGCGCGCTGCGCGGGTGAGGCGGCCCCTCTTCTTCCTTTCCCTCCCCCGCCCCTCTCCCCCTCCCCCGCCGCTTTCCCCCTCCCCCTTCTCTCTCTTCTTCCCTTCCTGTTCTTCAACCGTCAAGCAATCGCCAAGCCGGAGGAATGTCATGCCGCCACTGCCGCCCGCCCGTGTCGTCCGTGCCGTCGAAAGCGTGCGCGCCGCTCTGCAGGGTCTGACGCGCAAGCTCGCACCGCCGCCGTTCGCCCTGCTCGAACTCGTCCAGGGCGCCATGGTCAGCCAGGCCATCTACGTGGCCGCCGAGCTGCGCATCGCCGAGACCCTCGTGGACGGGCCGCTGACGCCGGAGCAGATCGCCGGGAAGGCCGGTGCGGACCCCGACGCGCTGCACCGCCTGCTGCGGCTGCTGGCGACCTACGGCATCTTCGCCGAGCAGAAGGACCGCCGGTTCAAGCTGACCCCGATGGCCCGGTCGCTGCTCAAGGACGCCCCGATGTCCATGTACGGCATAGCCCGGCTGATGGGTCATCCCATCCACTGGGAGGACTGGGGTCACCTGGTCGATGCGGTGCGCACCGGTGAGCCGAGCCTGCCCAAGGTGCGCGGCATGGGTGCGTTCGAGTATCTGGAGGCGAACGCGGAGTACGGGGCCGTCTTCACCAACGGCATGGGCGCCATGTCGGGCACCGAGACCGAACCGCTGCTGGCCGCCTGCGACTTCGCCCGCTACGGCACCGTGGTCGACTTCTGCGGCGGCCGGGGCGATCTGCTCGCCGGGGTCCTGAAGAAGAATCCCTCGGCGCGCGGGATCCTCTCCGATCCGCGGGTGGGCACCAACGGCGCCGCCGACTTCCTGGCGGAGCAGGGCGTGTCCGGCCGGTGCACGATCGCCGACGGCGGCCTGTTCGATGCGGTGCCCGGCGGCGGGGACGCGTACATCCTCAAGCACATCCTGCACGACTGGCCGGAGCCGCAGGCGCTGGAGATCCTGCGCAACGTCCGCAAGGCGATGAACCCGGGCGGGCGGCTGCTGGTGATGGAGATGGTCGTCCCGGACAAGCTGAACGGCCCGCACTCGGGGAAGCTGGTCGACCTGTGGCTGATGCTGCTGGTCGGCGGCAAGGAACGTACCCGTGCCCAGTACTCCGAGCTGCTGGGCAAGGCCGGGTTCCGGCTGGAGCGTGTGGTGCAGACGCCTGCGGCGATCTCCGTGGTGGAGGCCAGTGCGCGCTGAGCGCCGCCCCTGCGCCGTCTCCGGCGCCGCGGTCCCGCACAGGGGGCCCGCGGCGCCGGTTTCGTGTGTCAGGAGCGCTGTTCGGGCTGCTTGCGGGCGGCGCGCAGGGGGATCTCGCGGACCAGGAGCGCGGCGAGCAGGGCGAGGCCCGCGGCCAGTGAGGCCAGCACGAAGGCGCCCTGGACGCCCTGGGCGACGGCGCTGCGGTACACAGCGCGTACGCCGGGATCCAGGCGGCTCATGCCGTCGGCGTCCAGCCGGGTGCCGGACAGGGCGGTGGCGCCGGTGCCTTCGCTCATCACGTCGCGTACGCGGTGGTTGAACAGGGTGCCCATGACGGCGACGCCGACCGACTGGCCCAGCGTGCGGAAGAGTGTCATCGCGGCGGAGGCGACGCCCACTTCCTGGGTGGCGACGCTGTTCTGCGCGACGGTCATCACGTTCTGCCCCAGAAAGCCCATGCCCGCCCCGAGCAGGGCCATGAAGAGCGCGGCGGTCAGCCGTGCGGTGTGGGTGTCCACCTGGGTGAGGAGCAGGGTGCCGGTGAGCATGGCGGCCGCGCCGCCCGCCTGGAGGAGCTTGTAGTGGCCGGTGCGGGCGACGGTGCGCCCGGAGAACTGGGAGGCCAGGACCAGGGCGCCGAGCATCGGCAGGAGCAGCAGGCCGGAGCCGGTGGCGGAGACGCCGTGCACGGCCTGCTGGTAGAGCGGGAGGTAGAGGACCGCGCCGAACATGACGAAGCCATTGGTGAAGCTGAGGACGGCCATCAGGCAGAAGTTGCGGTCGGCGAAGAGGTGCGGGGGCAGGACCGGTTCGGTGGCCCGGGACTGGGCGTGGACGAAGCCCGCCAGGGCCGTTGCGGACAGGGCGGTGAGGCCCAGGATCATGCCGGAGTTCCAGGCGTACTCGACGCCGCCCCAGGTGACCACCAGGACGAAGGAGACGATGCAGGCGACCAGGAGCACCGCGCCGACGTAGTCGATGTGTGCCTTGCGGCGCCGGCCGGGCACCCGCACCAGGCGGGCGATCAGGAGCAGGGCCAAGGCGCCGACGGGCAGGTTGAACCAGAAGGCCCAGCGCCAGCCGAAGACGTCGGTGATGCCGCCGCCGGCCAGCGGGCCGACGATCATGGAGAACACCATGACGCTGGTGATCATGCCCTGGTAGCGGCCGCGTTCGCGGGGCGGGATCAGCTCGCCGATGACGGCCATGACGCCGACCGCGAGCCCTCCCCCGCCGAGCCCCTGGATGGTGCGGGCGGCGATCAGTTCGCCCATGTCCTGGGCCAGTCCGCACAGCAGGGAGCCGGTCAGGAAGACCGACATCGCCACGACGAGCCACCGCTTGCGCCCGTACATGTCGCCGAGCTTTCCCCACACCGGGATGGACGCCGCGGCGGCCAGGGTGTAGGAGGTGACGGCCCAGGACAGGTAGGCGACGCCGCCGAGTTCACCGGCGATCGTCGGCATCGAGGTCGCCACGATCGTGGTGCCCAGCGAGGACGGCAGCATCGCGAGCAGCAGGGGTATCAGCGCGAGGCGTACGCTGCGCTGCCGGGGGCCGCGCCGGGTCCCCTCGGCCTCGCCCGTCGTCGCGTCCACGGGCTCCTCCTTCTGGCCGGAACGCCTCATCTGATCTGCATCGTGGCCATCATGCCGCGCACGCCGTGCTCGAACATGTGGCAGTGGTAGAGGTAGTGGCCGCGGTAGCTGTTGAACAGGGCCTGGAGCCGCACGGTTTCGCCCGGGGCGAGGAAGACGGTGTCTTTCAGGCCGCCCTCCCCCGGTGGCGGGGGCCCTCCGGCGCGCTCCAGGATGCGGAACTGCACCAGGTGCAGGTGGAAGTTGTGCTCGGCGCGCGCGTTGGCGTTGGTGACCGTCCAGATCTCGCTGGTGCCGAACTTGATGTGTGCGTCGACGCGCCCGGGGTCGTACACCTTCTCGTCGATGTAGGCGCCGGGGTGTTCGCCGCCCTCGTCCATGCGCAGCACCACCGTGCGCTCGGTGTCGGGGCGGGGCAGGGGCGGCAGGGTGCGCAGGCGGGCGGGTATCTGGCTGGGGTCGTGGGCGGTGCGGACCACGTCGAAGCGCAGGACCTCGCCGATCTCTTCGGCGGGTCCGGTGCCGGTGGTGTTGTCCAGCACCACGCTGCTGCCGAGGGGGTAGCGGGAGAAGTCGACGATGACGTCGGCGCGTTCGCCCGCGGACAGGGCGATGCGGTCGGTGGTGTGGGGGGCGGTGAGCAGGCCGCCGTCGGAGCCGATCTGGACGAGCGGGCCGCCGTCGGCCAGGCGCAGTTCGAAGCGGCGCTGGTTGGAGGCGTTGAGCAGGCGCAGCCGGTACTTGCGGGCGGCGACCTGGAAGTAGGGGTAGGGCACGCCGTTGGTGAGGATGGTGTTGCGGGCCCGGTCGCCCATCGCGTAGGCGAGTTGGCCCTGTTCGTCCAGGCGGGCGTCGCGCAGGGCGATGACGACTTCGTAGCGGCCCCCCGGCAGGGGCAGGGCGGCTTCGGTGGGGTCGGTCAGGAGGTAGGAGCCGGACAGGCCGCGGTAGGTGTTCTCCGCTTCGAGGTGGTGGGTGTGGTCGTGGAACCACAGTGGGGCGTGGGGCTGGCGGTTGGGGTAGTGGTAGGTGCGCTCCGCGCCGGGTTCGATGACGTTCATGGGGTCGCCGTCGCTGTCCGGGGGGACGGCGGCGCCGTGCAGGTGGACGGCGGTGGGCACGGTGAGGCGGTTGCGCTGTCTGATGACCACGGGGTGGTGGGTGCGGGCTCTGATGACGGGGCCGGGGAAGTGGCCGTCGTAGGTGAGGACGTCGCTTTGGATGCCGGGCAGGATCTCGGCGCGGGCGGGTTTCATGGTCATCACGTACAGGTCGGAGCGGCCGGTGCGGGCCAGGGGCTTCTTCTCGGGCAGCAGGGGCATCGGGCGCCGGAACTTCTCCGGTGCCGCGGGGGCTGCCGGGGCCGCCTGGGGCGGGGGCTGGGTGCGGGCGCGGGCGGCGAGCAGCGGGGTGAGGCCGGCGCCGGTCAGGGCCACTCCTGTGGTGGCGAGCGTGGCGCTCAGGGCACTGCGTCGGGTGAGCATGGTGGTCTCCAGGGCGTGTCTGCACCGCTGCCGGGGTGGGGGCTGCGGTGGTGTGGCGGGGTGCACTGGTGTGCGGCTTGCGCGTGGTGCTCGCGTGGGCGGGCCGCTCATCCGGTGCCCAGCCTGAATCCGACGCCGCGCACGGTGACGACCCATGCGCTGGCGCCGAGTTTGCCGCGCAGGCTGCTGACGTGGGTGTCGATGGTGCGGCGTGACCAGGAGTCGCCCCACACCTGCTGCAGGAGCTGCTTGCGCGGGATGACCGTGTCGGGCTGGGAGGCCAGCAGGTACAGCAGGTCGAACTCCTTGCGGGTGAGGGCGACCGGCTGGTCGTCCACGGTGACCTGGCGGGAGTCGACGTCGATGCGCAGCCGGCCGTGGTCCAGTTCCCTGGCCGTGGCGGGCTGCCAGCGGGTGCGGCGCATCACCGCCTCGATGCGGGCCATGAGTTCGCGCAGCCCGTAGGGCTTGGTGACGTAGTCGTCGGCGCCCGCGTGCAGGCCAAGGACGCAGTCCAGTTCGGAGCGGCGGGCGGTGACGATGATGATGGGGACCCTGCTGACCTCGCGGATCGCGCGGCACACTTCCAGGCCGTCGAGGTCGGGCAGGTCGAGGTCGAGGAGGACCAGTTCGACGTCCTCGTAGGCCTGCAGGGCGGCGCTGCCGTGCCGGACGCCGACCGGGTCGTGTCCGTGGCGGCGCAGCTGGGCCGTGAGTGATCCGGCCAGGGCCGCGTCGCCGTCCACGACCAGGATGCGCTGGCCGGTGGGCGGGCGGGCCGGTGCCGGGCCGCCGGGCTCCAGGGGCCGGGCGGTTTCGGGCACGGGGGCGAAGGGCTCCAGCAGTGCCGGTGACGGTATGTGGCTCATGCCTCCCCCGTGGTGTGTGCTGTGCCCGGGCGGGCCGCCGGACGTGCGGCCGGCGGCCCGGAGGATCGTGGTGACGGTCTGCCCGTCTAGGGGTGGGCGCGGGGCGGTCCCTGCAGGGGCTGTCCGGGGTTGAGGACCCATGCGGAGTCGTGCCGGGTGAAGCCCACGCGCGGGTAGTAGCCGGTGGCGGCGGGGGCCGACAGGAGCACCACCTTGGCGTCGGGGGCCTGTTGCCGGGTCGCGTCCAGCAGGGCGGTGCCCACTCCGGAGCGCTGGTGGCGGCGGATGACGGCGATGTCCGACAGGTAGGTGACGTAGGAGAAGTCGGAGATGCTGCGGGCGATGCCGATGAGGGTGTTGTCCGTTTCCCGGGCGATGACGACGAGGTTGGCCTCGCGGATCATCGCGGCCATCCGGTCGCGGTCCTGGACGGGCCGGCGCTCGCCCAGGCCCGAGTCGTGGTAGACGGCCAGCACCTCGTCCAGGTCGAGGTCCGTGCCGCTGACGCGTTCAGTTTTCCAGCTCATCGAGCATCTCCAATCGCCGCCGTATGACGTCGTGGTGGACCAGGAAGTGTTCGGGCCGCAGCTCCTGGCGCAGGTGGACGCCTTCTTGGGCCAGAGTGTCCTTGAAGGGGGTGCCGGTGGCCGCGGTGCGGTTCGCGGCGGCCTGTGCGGAGCGGTAGGCCCGCTCGCGTTCGGTGCCCTCGCCCAGCAGTTCCACCAGGACGGCGGAGCTGTGGATGAGGCCGTGGGTGTGGTCCAGGGCGGCCCGCATCCGGTCGGGGTGCACGCGCAGGCCGGCCACCAGTTCTTCGGCCCGGGTGGCCTGGAAGTGGGCGACGGAGAGGCTGTCGGGCAGGATGACCCGCTCGGCCGCCTGGTGGGCCAGGTCGCGTTCGTGCCACAGGGCGACGTCTTCGAGTGCGGTGGTGGCGTAGCCGCGCAGCAGGCGGGCCAGGCCGCACAGCCGTTCGCTGGTGGTGGGGTTGCGTTTGTGCGGCATGGCGCTGGAGCCCTGGTAGGCGCCGGCGCGCTGTTCTTCGACCTCGGCGACCTCGGTGCGCTGCAGCAGCCGCAGTTCCAGGGCGATCTGTTCGACGCAGGCGCCCAGGGCGGCGACGGCCTGGACCAGTTGGGCGTGGCGGTCGCGGGCGACGACCTGGCTGGGGGCGGGTTCGATGCCCAGGCCCAGCGCCTGGCACACGTGTTCCTCGACGAACGGGTCGATGAGCGCGTAGGTACCCACCGAGCCGGAGACGGTGCCGACCGCGACGGCTTCGCGGGCAGCGGCCAGGCGGTTGAGGGAGCGGTCGACGGCGAAGGCGTAGCCGGCGAGTTTGTGCCCGAAGGTGGTCGGCTCGGCGTGGATGCCGTGGGTGCGTCCGACCATCAGGGTGTCCCAGTGCTCCTGGGCGCGGGCCACCAGGGTGCGGCGCAGGCGCCTGCCCGCGGTGCTCAGCAGGTCCACGGCCCGGGCCAGGGTGTGGCCCAGCGCGGTGTCCACCAGGTCGTAGCTGGTCATGCCCAGGTGGACCCAGCGGGCGGAGGGTTCGGGGATGTCCTCGCAGTAGGCGGCGAGGAAGGAGAGGACCTCGTGGTCGCGTTCCTTCTCGATCTCCGCGATGCGGTGCGCGAGCGGTACCCGGGCCCGGCGCATGTCCTGGAGCGCTTCTTCGGGGACGCGGCCCAGGTGGACCTGGGCCTCGGTCGCCAGGATCTCGACGCGGACCCAGGTGGCGTAGCGCGACTGGTCGGAGAAGAGATCCGCCATCTCGGGCAGGGTGTATCGGGCAATCATGCAACGACCTCTGTTCTGCGGTGGTCAGTACGCCTCGAAGTACTCGCGCTGTTCCCATGCGGTGACCTGGTCCTCGCCTGTTCCGGTGGTGGCGCGCCAGGTGTCGTAGCGGTGCAGTTCGCTCTCCTTGAGTTTGGTGAGGCAGGCCGCCAGGGGCCGGCCCAGGAGCTGTTCGGCGCGGCCGGTGCGGAAGGCGTCCAGGGATTCGTGCAGGGACTGCGGTACGAACTGGGGTGAGGCGGTGCCCGGTGGGCGGCCGGTCTCGGGGGCCGGGGTGCCGGTGAGGCCTTCGAGGCCGGCGAACAGCTGGGCGGCGATGGCGAGGTAGGGGTTGGCGCACGGTTCCGCGCTGCGGTTTTCGATGTGGGCGCCCGGCCCTGCGCCGACCATGCGGAGCATGACGCTGCGGTCCTCCACGCTCCAGTCGATGCGGGTGGGGGCCAGTGCGTGGCGGGAGTTGAGCCGCCGGTAGCCGTTGACGGTGGGCACCGACAGCAGGAACAGCTCGCGGCTCCAGGCCAGCAGGCCCTCGGCGTAGGCCTTGGCCTGCGGGGAGGGTCCGCCGGATGGGCCTTCGGCGGTGAAGAGGTTGCGTCCGCTGGCGGTGTCCAGGACGCACTGGTGCACGTGCCAGCCGCTGGGGTCGAAGGCGTCCAGGCCCGGCTGTGACATGAAGGAGGCGTGGTGGCCGCGCTGGGCGCACCAGCGTTTGGTGGTGGTGCGGAAGAGCAGCATCGCATCGGCGGTGTCCAGGGCGGGCATCGGGCTGAAGGTGGATTCGACCTGGCCGGGCCCGGACTCGTGTTCCATCGAGCGCAGGGGCAGGCCCAGCGCGCTCAGGTGCAGGGCCAGGGGGTCGGTGAGGGGGGCGACGGAGTCGTAGCGGGCGTCCAGGTTGAACTGGTAGCCGGCGTTCAGGGGCGCCACCTGGGGGGCGCTGCCCTGCAGGCCGAAGCCGTTGCCCTCGTTGCCCGGCGCGCCCTCGAGCAGGCGGGTGAGGTACCACTCGACTTCGAGGCCCACCACGGGGGTGTAGCCGTGGGCGGTGTAGGCGGCGTCCAGGCGGCGCAGCACGGCGCGGGAGGAGAGGGGGTGTGCGGTGCCGTCGCGCAGGTATTCGTCGCCGATGACCCAGGCGGTGCGGGGCTGGGTGCCGGGCAGGGGCTGGAAGGTCAGGGGGTCGGGCACCAGGATGAAGTTGCCGGCGCCGGCGAGTTCTTCGACGCCCAGGCCGGGCTCGCCCAGGAAGTCGACGGCGATGGCGTGGCCGGTGTCGAAGAGGAAGGGGCCCGGGCTGAAGTTCATGCCGTTGCGCAGGACCGAGCGGAAGGTGTCGGCGGTCAGGGTCTTGGAGCGGGCCAGGCCGTGCGGGTCGCAGAAGACCAGGCGGACGAAGTCGAGCTGGGCCAGGTCGGCCTCGATCTGTTCGGCGGCGGCCAGCTGTTCCTGGCTCCACAGTGCGTGGTCCGCGACGAAGGAGGGGGTGCCGACGGCGTCCTGGGCGGCTACGGAGCGCCATGAGCGGGTGTACATGGTTTTAGGGGGTCCTTTCGGTGGCGGGGACGAGTGCGTGCTGCAGGCGGGGCGGGGGCAGCGGTCCCAGTTCTGCTTCCAGCCGGTGGGCCACGGTCAGGACCAGTTCGTCGGCGCCGACGGGGCCCACGAGCTGGATCCCGGCGGGCAGTCCGGAGCCGGTGAGGCCGGCGGGGAGGGTCACCGCGGGCTGGCCGGTCATGTTGAAGGGGTAGGAGGCGGGCGACCAGGCCAGCCAGAGCAGGTCGCGGGGGTCGGCGGCCCAGGGCGGGGCGATGGCGCCGAGGTCGAAGGGCTCGATGGGGACGGTGGCCATGGCCAGCAGGCCGTGGCGGCGCATCACCGAGCGCAGCCGGGTGCGCAGTTGCTGGCGGACCTCTTCGGCGCGGATCAGGGCGGTGCCGCTCAGGGAGCGTCCGTGGCGGACGATTTCCAGGCGTCCGGGGTCGCAGTGTTCTTCGTCCTCGCGGGGTGTGCCGGCGGCTTCGGCGGCGGCCAGGATGTCGACGAGGGCCGGGTAGAGGTCGTCGCAGCGCACCTCGATGCGTTCGACCCGGTGTCCCTGGCCGGTGAGGGCGGCGATCGCCTGTTCGGTCACCTTGCGGATCTCGTCGGTGGTGCCGTCGTACTCGATCCATCCGATGTGCTGGGAGCGGCGGCCCGGGGGCTGGTCGATCGAGCCGAGTCCGGAGTCGGGGTCGGCGGGGTGCGGGCCCGCGATGACGGCGGCCAGGGCGGCGGCGTCGGTGACGGTGCGGGCCAGGGTGCCCTGGTGGGCGAGGCGGTCGACGCCGTTGGGGACGTAGGGGACGCGTCCGTAGGAGGGTTTGTAGCCGGCCACTCCGCAGAACGCGGCGGGGATCCGGATGGAGCCGGCGCCGTCGGTGGCCAGGGCGCCCTCGCCCAGGCCGGTGGCCACGGCGGCGGCGGCCCCGCCGCTGGAGCCGCCCGCGGTGCGGCCGGGGGCGTAGGGGTTGGCGGTGGGCGGGGTGAGGCGGCCCAGGGTGGCGGCGCTCCAGCCGTACTCGGAGGTCGTGGTCTTGCCGATGATGACGGCGCCGGCCGCGCGCAGCCGGGCGACGGCCGGGGCGTCTTCGCGGGCGCGCCGGTTTTCCAGCAGGGAGCCGCGGGTGGTGGGCAGGTCGCGGGTCTGCAGCAGGTCCTTGACCGAGACGGTGACGCCCAGCAGCGGGGCGCCGTGCCAGGCGTCGTCGCCGCGTTCGCGGATGCGGCGGTCGGCCTGTTCGGCGGCCTGGAGTGCCTCGTCTCCCGCGGCGGTGACGAAGGCGCCCAGGGTGTCCTGGTCGCGGACGGCGCCGAGCACGGCCTGGACGTGCTCCAGGACGGTGGTTTCCCTGCGGCGCAGGTGCTGGGTGAGTTCGCCGATTCCCCGGGCGGTCATCGTGGGGTGCCCAGGGGGCCGGGACGGGCGGTGTCGGTGCCGGTTTCGGTGCCGGTGATCGTGCGCCAGTGCCATGCCGCGTCGAATGCGGTGACCTCCACCGGCGCCCCGGCGGCGGTCAGTTCGGCGGCCAGGGTGGTGGCGCGGGCCACGAAGCGCGACGCCCGGTGCGCGGCCAGCAGGTCCGCCTCCTCGAAGGGGCGGCCCGCGCAGCGCAGCAGGCGCAGGTCGACGAAGCCGTTGAAGGTGCGTCCGGCCACCTCCACGGGCTGCGGGGAACGGATGGAGAACCGCACGTTGTTGCTGACGTGCCCGTGGTGGTGCTGGTCGGAGAAGAACGCGATGTCGGGGATGGTCGGCGGCACGAAGTGGTCGCGGGCCACCACCGCGGGATGGCGGGGCAGGCTGCCGGGGACGAAGTGCCAGGAGTTGTACTGCATGCGCGAGGACATCGCCCACGCCGCGTCCGCCACCGCCTCCTTCGAGCCGCCGAAGTGGGCGCGGGCCCGGGGCCTTGGGACCACGCAGCAGAAGTAGTGGGTGATGTCCCAGCCGCAGATCTCCGCCCAGCTCTCCGCGCGCAGCCCGGCGATCAGGGCGGGCAGCGAGCGCATGCCGCGGCTCATGGCGAAGTCGGCGTCGAAGACCTCGGCGACGGCCGCCACGCTCTCGTGGACCAGCGCCTCAAAGCCGGTGGCATAGGGCCCGTGCGGCCGGGCCAGCCACTGCGGGGCGGCGGCCGCGCTGTGGCCCAGCTCGTCCAGGGTGGTGCCGGTCAGCGGGAGGCTGCGGGTCAGCCGCAGGCTGACCTCCTCGTCGCGCCGGCGCACCTCTTGGGTGTCGGTGGCGATGCGTTCCACCTTGTGCATCAGCGTGCCGTGGATCTCGCGGTAGAGCGGCACCTGCCGGATCACCTGCCGGCGGCGTGCGCCCAGGGCCTCGGCGAGGGTCTTCAGGTCCTCCGCGCCGTGGGACGCGGCGGGGGCCACCGGCTCGCCGGGGACGCTGTTGTAGGAGCGGCGGATGCGTTCCAGCATGGCCGCGACGTGGTCGATGCGCAGCTGGGTGCCGTTGGCCTCCTCCACCCGGCCCGCGCCGGCCGAGCGGATGAGCAGGGTGAGGCCGACCACCAGCTGCACGTCGTGGTCCGACCACAGTTCCAGGGGCAGTTGCTGCAGGCTGCTCAGGACGCAGTCGGGGTGGCCGGGCCACAGGGTCTTGCCGGTGAGGCTGTTCTGCTCGCGGAAGTTGGTGTACTGGCGGTGCTCCTGGTAGAGCACGAAGGGGGCGGTGCGCAGGGCTGCTTCCTTGGCCTGGTCCAGGAGTTCGTCGCGGCCCTTCTCGCCCTGCCGGTCCAGCCAGGCGCGGCAGTCGGCGACGGTGTCGGCGGTGCGGGCGGCGGCGCGGCTCAGCTCGGCGTGGTAGGCGCGGGCGGCCTGCAGCGACCAGGGCACGCGCCGTACTCCGCCGACCAGGTCCCGGCGGTCCAGGGGGCCCTGGGCGGGGCCGCGCAGGACGATCCGGCCGGTGGTGGCCAGGGCCAGCTCGCCGACGAAGACGGGTTCCTCGGCGGCCGCTTCGATGAGGTCGACCGGGGCCGTCTCGGCGGCCGGGCCTGCCGGGCCGGGCTCGTCCTGACGCCAGGTCAGGCCCCACAGGGCCCTGAAGGCGGCCTCCTGCGAGGTGCTCAGGGCCCGCAGCTGCACCTCGGGCGGGACGTGTCCGTCGAGGCTGAGCAGGATGTCCACGCAGGAGCGCAGGTCCTCCTTGGCCCGGGCCCGCTCCCAGACCCGGGCCAGCAGGGTGGGGAAGCCGGCGCCCGGCTCGCGGGTGCGGTCGGGTCCTGCCGCGGTGCCCGCGGGGGTGCCCAGCCTGCTGGGGCGGCGGCTGATGCGCTTCCTGGCGTTGGCGGCGCGGCGGCTCTCGCGCTCGGAGGGCCCGCTCATGAGGTGCCCGTGGACAGGTCGATGTGGCTCCACAGGGCGGCGTCGGTGGGGTCCCAGTCCTCGTCGACGTAGATGCAGTCGACGGGGCACTCCAACACGCAGGCAGGACAGCCCGAGCACAGCTCGGGAATGATGATGACGTCGAGTCCGCGGTCGAATATGGCGCCGAACTCCTCGGGACAGCCGCGCAGACAGCTGTCGCAGGTGATGCACTCCGAGGTCTCTATGCGGCGCGGTGGCTTCTTCCAGTTCTCGCCGCGAGTTCGCGCGGCGATCCGCTCGGAACGGGCGGATTTCGCCGCCGGCAATGCGTTCTCGCTCACGGAACACTCACCCTTCGGGTCGGTTCGAGACGCCCACATCGTTACGACGGTGTCTCGACCACTCCATGAGCTTCGGTGGTGGCGTACTCGACTGCTTTGTTCAACCGGTGAATTGCTCGGTTGAACAGTGGTGACCGGCGGATACCGTCGTGCCGGGCAACAGCCCGGCAACCGACCACCACGAACAGGAGCAGCCACGATGCCTGCGACACCGGCGCCGAAACTGATGACGTTCCTGACCTTCAGGAGGGAGGCCGAGGAGGCGCTGCAGTTCTACACCTCGCTCTTCGACAACTCCGAGGTGCACCGGATGATCCGGGCGCGCGCCGGGGAGCCGGGGTGGGAGGAAGGGGTGCTGCAGCACGCGCTCTTTACACTCGACGGGCAGATGTTCATGTGCACGAACATGCCGCCGCCGGGGGCCGTTGGATACGATCTCGCCCCGTGGGATTCGTATGAGTTCTCGCCCGCGACCGCGATATATGTGCAGTGCGAATCGGAAAGTGAATTCGATCGCCTCTACACGTCCCTTTCCGAGAAGGGTGAGGTCATCATGCCGGCGGGCGGGTATGAATTCAGTGCCCGGTTCGCGTGGTTGACCGACCGGTTCGGGGTGTCGTGGCGCATCAATCTCGTGCCGTTGCGGGGGTCGCGCGGGCGGTGACACAGGCTCTGAGGGGCCGCAGACGCGGCTGAGGCCGGCCCACCCCGGGGGGAGGTGGCCGGCCTCAGCCGTGTGCTGTGCCGGTCAGCCCCAGGCGCCGGCGATCGCCTTGGTAGTCACGTTCAGGCGGTTGAAGAAGTTGGTCAGGGCGACCATCAGGACCAGTGCCGCCAGGCCCTTCTCGTCGTAGTGGGCGGTGGCCCGCTCCCACACGTCGTCCGGCACCGGGTCGGAGCGGTCGGACAGCCGGGTGGCGGCCTCGGCCAGCTCCAGCGCGGCGCGCTCGGCGTCGGTGAAGTAGGACGTCTCCCGCCAGGCGGCGACGGCGAACAGGCGCTCCTCGGTCTCGCCGGCCTTGCGGGCGCCGCGGGCCCCGGAGTCCACACAGGGGCTGCAGCCGTTGATCTGGCTCGCGCGCAGGTGGACCAGGTCCAGGGTCGTCTTCGGGACCCCGCCGGAGTAGATCGCCTTGTACATGTCCTGGACGGGCTGCGTGGCGTCAAGGATCATCGCCGGGTTCTGCAGGCGCGCTTCCATGGTTATTCCTCTCTTGGACCAACATCCGACGCCGCTGTCAGGCGGCGTCACTTCTATGACGAACGGGGGCGGGCGAGTGTGACAGCTGCAGGTCACCGGGTCTGCGGGGACCTGGACGGAGGGGGGCGCGGGCGCCGCGCCGCGGGGGAATTCGACGCGGCGCCCCTTCCGTCCGGCGCGCCGGTCAGGTGCCGACGTCGACGCGGGCGGTCTGTGACGGGTGCTCGCTGGGCAGCGGCGCCTCGTCCTCGGGGTGGCCCGGGCGCCAGATGCGCGGGCCGATGGACAGGGAGAGTGCGGGGATCAGCAGGCTGCGCACCAGGAAGGTGTCCAGGAGGATGCCGATCGCGATGAGCAGGCCCTGCTGCAGCGAGGACACGGTCGGGATCGCGGCCAGGACGCAGAAGGTGGCCGCCAGCACGACGCCCGCGGAGGTGATGACCCCGCCGGTGACGGTGAGGCCGGTGAGGGTGCCCTCGCGGTGTCCGCGCACCTTGACCTCTTCCCGGACCCGTGCCATCAGGAAGATCGTGTAGTCCACCCCGAGTGCGACCAGGAACAGGAAGCCGATCAGCAGCAGTCCGCGGTCGATGCGCGGGTAGTCGATGGCGTGGAAGAGCAGGGAGGCGGCGCCGACGGCGGAGGCGAAGGAGACCACCACCGAGGCGAGCAGGACCAGCGGGGCGACCACCGCGCGCAGCACCAGGACCAGCATGAGGAAGACGACCGCGAGGATCAGCGGGATCAGCAGCATCTCCTCGTCCTTCTGGGCGTCGGAGGTGTCCAGCACGATCGCGGTCTGGCCGCCCACGACGGCCTCGGCGCTCTCGCCGTCGGTCTTGTCCAGTGCGGTGCGCATCCGGTCGACGGTGTCCTTGGCCGCCGCGGTGTCCGGGGCGTCCTCGAACACCGCGGTCAGGTGGGTCCAGCCGTCCGCGGTGCGTCCGGTGGCGGCGGACTGCACGCCGGGCACGTCCTGGACGGTGCGCAGCGCGGTGCCGGCGCCGGCGGCGGGCACGTAGATGTCGGCGGGCGCGGAGGAGCCCGCGGGGAAGTGGTCGGCCAGCAGGTGCTGGCCCTCGACGGAGTCGACGGACTTGGTGAACTGCTCGGCCTGGGTCTGGCCGGTCTCCACCGTGGTGGTGCCGAGCGCCAGCAGGGCCAGGACGCCCAGGGAGGCGGCCCACACCACGCGGGGCCTGCGGCCCACGACCTGGGCCACGCGGGCCCAGGCGCCGTGCTCCTTCTCGGCGCTCGCGTCGTAGCCGGGGGTGTGGCGCGGTACGAAGGGCCAGAACGTCCAGCGGCCCAGGATGACGAGGAGGGCGGGCAGCAGCGAGGTCATCGCCAGGAAGACCACCGCGATGCCGATGGCCACGACCGGGCCCAGGCCCTGGGTGGAGTTCATGCTGCCGAAGACGAGGCAGAGCGTGGCCACGCCGACGGTGGCCGCGGAGGCCGCAAGGGCGGGCAGGGAGCGGCGCACGGCGATCTGCATCGCCTCGTGCCGGTCCTCGTGGCGGTGGAGTTCCTCGCGGTAGCGGGCGATGAGCAGCAGGGCGTAGTCGGTGCCGACGCCCACGCACAGGATCATCAGGATGTACGCGCTGAGGCCGTTGACGAGCAGGCCCGCGTGTTTGGCCAGCAGGTAGACGACGCCGCTGGCGACCTGGCTGGCCAGGAACACGGTCAGCAGCGGGACCAGCCACAGCACGGGGCTGCGGTAGGTGAGCAGGAGCAGCAGGGCGACGACGCCGAGGGCGGCGCCCAGCAGGGCCCCGTCCATGCCGCTGTAGACGTCGGCGAAGTCGCGGACGCTGCCCGCCTCGCCGGCGATGCGGATGTCGAGGCCGTCGGGTGCGCCCTTCTTGACGATGTCCTCGGAGTCGCCGACGGCGTCGGTGAGCACGCCGTTGTCGCTGGGGCTGGTGCGCAGCGGGTAGCTGAGGAAGGCGGCCTTGCCGTCCTCGGAGACCTGGGCCTTGGCGACGTCGCCGACGGCGACGTCGTCCTGGAGGGTGGCGCGGTCCGCGTCGATCTTGGTCCGGTCGGCGTCGGTGAGGCCGCCGCCGCGGGCGTAGATGATGATGGCGGTGCTGCTGTCCTTGTCGGCGAAGTGCTCCTCGGCCAGCTTCACCGCCTGGGTCGACTGGGCGCTGGAGGGCAGCCAGGTCTCGGGGTCGTTGTCCTGTACGTCTCCCAGCTTGGCCGCCAGGGATCCGCCCGCTGAGATCAGCACCAGCCAGATCACGAGCACGGCCCACTTGGAGCGGCGGCCGCTGACCATTCGGGCATAGCGGGTCAAGAAACCGGCTGCGGCGCTGGGATCGTCACTGCGGGTGTCTGGTCGCCGACGTAGTGTTGTCATGGATGCTCGCAAAGGGTCAGGGAGCCTGCTCTCGACAGCTCCGGTCCGAATCCGGGAGAGAGCGCGACCAGGGGCGCGGCGCCCTTGCGTAGCCTGCGGCTGCCGCATCCCGTCACACGCGGGTGGTCCCGTTCGTCACTGCTATGACGCCCGGCAGCGCGAAGATGTGACAGGCGTTTGTCACACACCGACCGGGATCGAAGGGGACGACGGTGGTCATGCAGGAAAACGAACGGTTGGCGCGCGCGTTCGAGGAGAAGCGTCCGCGGCTGCAGGCCGTGGCCCACCGCATGCTCGGCTCGACCGATGAGGCCGAGGACGCCGTGCAGGAGGCCTGGATCAGGCTGCACCGCAGCGAGACCGACAGCGTGGAGAACCTCGACGGCTGGCTCACCACGGTCGTGGGACGGGTCTGCCTGGACATGCTCCGCGCCCGCAACCGCCGCGAGGAGTTCCTCGCGGAGCACGCCGAACCCTCGGGCGAGCCCCGCACCGAGGACACCTCCGACCCGGAACAGGCGGCCGTACTGGCCGACTCCGTGGGCCTGGCGATGCTGGTGGTCCTGGACACCCTGGACCCCGACGAGCGGCTCGCCTTCGTCCTGCACGACACGTTCGCCGTGCCGTTCGCCGACATCGCCGCGATCATCGGGCGCAGCCCGGCGGCCACCCGGCAGCTGGCCAGCCGCGCCCGCCGGCGCGTGCACGGCGCCTCTCCCCTGCCCGACCTGCAGCGCCAGCACAAGGTCGTGGACGCCTTCCTCACCGCCGCCCGCAACGGCGAGTTCGACCGTCTCCTTGCCCTGCTGGCCCCCGACGCCACCATGCACGCCGACGACACGGCGGTCCGCATCGGCGCCGCCCCCCTCACCGAGGGCGCGCGGGGCGTGGCGAGCATCTTCTCCGGCGGCGCCGAAGCGGCCCGGATCGCCCTCGTCGACGGATCAGTGGGCGCCGTGTGGCAGTCCAAGGTGCGCCCCATCGTGGTCTTCAACTTCACCATCGAGGACGGGAAGATCACCGCGATCGACCTGGTGGCCGGGCCCGAGCGGCTGCGGGAACTGGACATCGTGGTCCTGGACGGCTGAGAGGTGGGGAGGGTCAGCGCCCGGTGGCATCCGGGCGCAGGCACTCCTCCAGGAACGCCAGGGCCCGCAGATGGTAGGCGCGGGCCGCCCAGCCCAGGCTGATGTTGTGCCCCGCGTCCGGCTGCCGCGCCACCACGACGCGGGGCGAGGCGGTGAACGCGGCCGCCAGGGCGGCCAGTTCGCCCTCCTCGTGGCGCCACCACAGCTCGTGCTCGGCGAAGGTGACCCGCACCGGCACCCGCACCCGGGGCGCGAGCCGGTCGAACGCCCCCGGCCAGGACAGCAGGTCGGCCGCCTCCCGCGCGGGCATCGGCGCGACCGTGCCCGCACTGGCCCGGAAGGTGCCCGGCGGATACAGCCGCAACGGCCCCCAGTGCCGGCGCCGGTCGCCCTGCCGGCCGCGGCGCACATCGTCCTCGGCACCCGGCGCATAGCGCCGCCCGCAGCCCGAGACGTCCACACCGAGCAGCCCGTCCCCGCCCGTTGCCTGCGCGGCAACCGACAGGGCCAGCTTGCCGCCGAAGGAGTGCGCCAGCAGGAAGACGCCCGCGCCGACGGGACGACGGTGGGCGAAGTCGGCAACGGCCGCACGCAGCAGCGGAGTCTGCTCCGCGACGCGCAGCCCGTCCGGCAGCGCGGCGGCGGACCGGCCGTAACCGGGACGGTCCACCGCCAGCACCGTGTAGCCAAGCCGGGCCCCCAGCCGCAGCAGCGACAGCTCCGGGCGCGCCTGCCCGTCGAAGTACCCGGCGCTCATGCCGCCGCCGTGCACCGCCACGACCAGGGCGCGCGGTGCGCCGCCCGCGGGCTCGCTCAGCAGCGCGGACAGGGACACACCGGCCGCGTCCAGGACGATCTCGCGGACCCCGCCCGCGGGTTGGCCGGTCACGGGTGTCCCGGCGGCCGCCGCCACTACGCGGCTCGCCCCTCGCCGAACCAGCGGCCCAGCGCGCCCTCGAGCCCGTGCGCCAAGCCCTCGCCCGTCCACACCACGTGCCCGTCGGGCCGCACCAGGACCGCGTCCAGGCCCGCCAGCACGTCGGTGGCGCCCTCCACGGGCTTGGCGGCGGCCGTCACCACCTCGACGCGGCCCGCCCAGCGGGCGCCGACGGCGCGCACCCCGGCGTCGTCGGCCAGGTCGAGCAGCACGCCGCGCGCCGGGTGCAGCAGGCGCGCGGTGTCGCTCTCGCCGTCGGCGCCGGTCAGCGGGCGCTTGGCGAGGCGGCGCCCGACCAGCGGGTGGGCGGGAAGCGTGCCGGGGGCGCTCACGTCGTAGCGGATGTCGAGGTGGCTGACGATCCCCGCCAGGTGCCGCTTGACCTCGTCGTGCTCGATGAGCTCGGCGAACAGGGCGCGCAGCGGGTCCGACTGCTCACCGCCCAGGAACACCGTGCCCTGCGCGCGCGTGTTCATCATCAGCCGCTGCCCCACCGGGTGCCGCTCCCCGTGGTAGGTGTCCAGCAGGCCCGCCGGGGCGGTGCCGCGCACCGTGGCGGCCAGCTTCCAGCCCAGGTTGGCCGCGTCCTGCACGCCGGTGCTCAACCCCTGGCCGCCGGCCGGGAGATGGATGTGCGCCGCGTCCCCGGCCAGCAGCACCCGGCCGCGCCGGTACGCGTCGGCCTGGCGGGTGGCGTCGCTGAAGGAGCTCACCCACTCGGCGCTGCCGCCGCTGATGTCCTGGCCGGTGATGTGCTGCCAGGCCGCCGCGACCTCGGCGAAGGTGATGTCGTCGTCCCGGTCGCGGGCCGGGGCGCCGTGCGGGCAGACGATGATGCGGTCCACGCCCTCCTTCAGCGGGGCCGCCATCACCATGCCGTGGGGCAGCCGCTCGCCCAGGAAGCGGGGCTCGAGCCCGCAGCCCACCACGTCGGCCAGGAACATCGCACGGCTTGCGGGCAGTCCGGGAAAGCCGAAACCGGCCGCCCTGCGGATGCTGCTCTGCCCGCCGTCGCAGCCCACCAGGTAGGCGGCGCGCAACTGCCGCGTCCCGTCGGGGCTCGCGACGGTGACCTCGACGTGGTCGCCGTCCAGGAAGCCCTCGGCCAGGGACGTCACCTCCCAGCCGCGCCGGATGTCCGCACCCAGCTCCAGCGCCCACTCCTCCAGGACGGCCTCGGTCTGGTCCTGCGGGATCCCGCGGGCCCCGAAGTGCCCGTCCTCCAGAGCCGTGTAGTCGAACTGCACCCCGCCGAAGTGCCCCATGGGGCTGACCGCGAGCGTCTCGCCCTGCCCGAACCTCGGCAGCAGCCCGCGCTGGTCGAACACCTCCATGGCGCGGGCGGTGAAGCCCAGCCCGCGCGACTGCCCGGTCGGCGCGGCGAGGCGCTCCAGGAGGATGACGCGGGCTCCGCCCAGGCGCAGTTCGCCCGCCAGCATCAGCCCGGCCGGTCCGGCGCCGACCACGATGACGTCGGTGTCCACCGCTGTCCCTGCCATGATTGTCCTGCCTCTCCTCGCTCGGATCCGGTCTCTTTTCCTACGTTCGAAGGCGGCCGTGCACAGGGGCAGTCGGGCGGGAGGGGGCGGGCCCCGCCGTCAGCGGGGGGTGCCGAACCAGCGCTCCAGCACGGCCGCGAGCTCCTCGGCGCCACCGGGATCCGCGCTCTGCCCCGCCCACACCACATAGCCGTCCGGGCGCACCGCCACGGCGCCCGTCTTGTCCAGCTCGCCCGGGTCGCTGCCCGGCTCCGGGCGGGCCACCACCAGGTCGACGCGGTCGGCCCACCGCTCCCCCACGGCCGGCACCCGCCCGTCCAGGCCGAGCAGCAACCCGCGCCCCGACCGCAGCAGTTCGAGGGTGGTGCAGGTGGAGCTGCCCACCCGCAGCCGGGCGTGCGGCAGCCGCGCGCCGACCAGCGGATGGCCCTCGCCGCAGGTGGCGTAGCGGATGTCGAGGCCGCTGATCATCCCGGCGAGGCGGGTGCGTACCGGCTCGTGGGCCATCAGCTCCGCAAGCACCGCGCGCAGCGGCTCCACCTCGCCGCTGCCGAGCAGCAGCATCGCCTGGGCGCGGATGTTGGCGAGCACCGCGCTGCCCACCGCGTGCCGCTCGGCGTGGTAGGTGTCCAGGAGCCCCTGGGGGGCGTGGCCCGCGAGGACGGCCGCGAGTTTCCAGCCGAGGTTGAACGCGTCCTGCAGGCCCAGGTTGAGGGCCTGTCCGCCGATGGGCATCTGGCGGTGCGCGGCGTCGCCCGCGTACAGCACGCGGCCGTGCCGGTACTGCGCGAGCTGGCGGTTGGCGTCGTCGAAGTGGTTGACCCACAGCGGGGTGCCGGTGCTGATGTCCTCGCCGGTCACCCGCTGCCAGGCGGCGGCCATCTCCGCGAACCGCGGGGGCTCGGTGCGCCGGCGTACGGCCGCGCCGAACTCGTGGACCATCACCCGGGTCACGCCGTCGGGCCGCCGCGCCGCGATCGCCAGGCCGCCCGGCAGCCGCTCGAAGCGCCGGTCGGGGACGTCGATGCCCTCGACGTCGGCGCGCAGCAGTTCGCGGGAGGCCTCCTGTCCGGGGAAGTCGGCTCCGGCCAGGGTGCGCACCGTGGAGTCCTGGCCGTCGCAGGCCACCAGGTAGCGGCCGCGCAGCCGCACCGGACGCCCGTCGCGGCCGACCGCCTCCGCCTCAACGAACTCGCCGTCCTGGGCCAGGTCGAGCAGTTGCAGCCGGTGGCCGCAGCGGATGTCCGCGCCGAGCGAGAGCGCCCACTCCTCCAGGACCGACTCCGTCCTGGTCTGGGGCACCTTGTGCTGTCCGGGATAGGCACCGGGCAGGGTGAGGTCCAGGGGCAGGCCGCCGAAGTGGCCCCGCGGCTCGGTGGGCGGGCTGGCGAAGTCGGTCAGCAGGCCCCGGCTGTCGAAGATCTCCATGGTGCGGGCGTGCAGCGTCGAGGCCCGCGACTCCTTGGTGGGGCGGTGGCGCTGCTCGACGACGGCCACCTGGATGCCGTGCAGGCACAGTTCGGCGGTGAGCAGCAGCCCCACGGGGCCGGCACCGACGATGATGACCTGGGTCTCCATCACGTCGGTGCGGCCCGGTACGGCCGCCGCCCGGCGGGTGCGGTCCCGGTCCTGCGCGGCCATGTCAGTGCTTCCGCTCCGCGTAGTCCTTGGCATGGCCCAGCGTGGCGCGGCTGTTGGCGGACAGCGCGCCGTGCACGTACGCGCGGGCGTCGGCGACCGTGGCCTGGTCGCCGAGGATCTTGGCGATGTTGGCGGTGTTGATCGACACGGTGTGCTGCGAGCTGGCCTCGGCGGTGTCCCGGCCGGTGTCGGTGAACGTCCAGTAGCCGGTGTGCAGGGTCATCAGCGCGGGCAGCGTGACCTGCTTGTAGGCGATCTTCCGGGCGTCCAGGGCGACCCGGTAGGACTTGGTGGTGTGCACCGAGCCGTCCTTGGCGCGGGTGTCCATCTCCAGGCTCTGCAGGCCCGGGGCGGGTTCCTCGAAGCGCACGGTGGCCACGTGCGGCAGCCGCTCTGGCCAGCGCCCGGCCTCGTTGACGAAGTCGAAGACGTCCTTGGCGGCGCCGTTGACCTGGACGCTGTCGGTGAAGGAGAAGACCAGGTCGTCGCTCTCCGCGGCGTGGGCGTGCTCGACGTTGTCCTTCAGCGCGGCCAGTTCCGAGGTGCTGTTGGTGTCCACGGCCTTGTCGATCCACTGCAGGTCCTGCGGGTCGTCGTCGATGGCCCGGTAGTCGTGCAGCAGCCGCACGCGGGCGCTGTCGGCGCCGAGGGGCTCCACGATCCAGGTGCCGCCCATCGCGGCGACCGGAGGGGTGGTGACCTCCTGGCGGAAGCCGATCCGCAGGGCCTCGGGGTCCAGGGTGCGGCGCGACGTCCAGTTCTTGGGCTCGCCGTTGGCGGTCGCCCAGATGCGGATGCGTTCCTGGTTGTCGCCTGTCTGTTCGCGCTCGACGTGGATGGTGGGCGGGAAGATCTGCGGCCAGTGGCTCACGTCCGCCAGCAGGCGGTAGATGGTGGCCGCGGGCGCGGCGATGGTGATCTCGTGCTCGACCTGACGCGTCGTCATGAGAGTTGCTCCTTGTCCGGGCCGGGTCAGAAGTTGCCGAGTCCGCCGCAGACGTTGAGGGCCTGGGAGGTGATGGAGGCGGCGGTGTCGGAGGCCAGGTAGCCGATGAGCCCGGCCACCTCCTGGGGGGTGCTGTAGCGGCCGAGGGGGATCTTGGCCTGGAACTTGGTGAGGATCGCCTCCTCGGTGCTCTGGTAGGCGGCCGCATAGCCCTGGCGCACCCGCTGCGCCATCGGCGTCTCCACATAGCCGGGGCAGACCGCGTTGACGGTGATGCCGGTGGGCGCCAGCTCATTGCCCAGCGCCTTGGTGAAACCCACGACCCCGTGCTTGGAGGCGGAGTAGGGGGCGCCGAGCACGACGCCCTGTTTGCCCGCGGTGGAGGCGACGTTGATGATGCGGCCCCGCTCCAGATCCCGCATGCCACCGGTGGTCAGCACCTGACGGGTCATCCGGAACACACTATTGAGATTGGTGTCGATCACGTCGTCCCACAGCTCGTCACTGACATCCGCGGTCACCCCGCCACCCGAGCGGCCCGCATTGTTGACCAGCACATCGATGGGGCCGAACCGCTCGACGGCCGCCCCGACGAAGGAGCGGACGGAGGCGCCGTCGCGCACGTCCAGGGCCTGGCCCTCGGCTTCGAGGCCGTCGTTGCGCAGCGCCTTGACGGTCGCGATGACGTCGCTCTCGGTGCGGGCGCCGATGAACACCCGGTGGCCCTGCTCGGCCAGCAGCCGGGCGGTGGCCAGGCCGATGCCGCTGGTCGCGCCGGTGACGAGTGCGACGCGGGGGGTGGGCTGTGTCATGTCGGATGTCCTTTCAGGCCACGTGGGCGGCGGCCAGCCGCTCGTTGACGGTGTGGATCAGTTCCCGGGGGGTCAGGGCGTCGGTCAGCGTGTCGTCGTCCAGCGAGATGCCGTACTCGCGCTCGATGCAGCCGCCGGTCTCCAGCAGCGCCAGCGACTCGTAGCCCAGCAGGCCGAACGTGGTGTCCAGGATGTCGCCGTCCAGGGCGGCGGCCTCATCCGCGCCCGCGGCCTCGATGAGGATGCGCCGCAGGTCGGCGAGGGTGAAACGGTGCTCCGTGAGGTCGGCCGTATCAGTCATGTCGGTCTGCTTCCTTCGTCTCGGGCGTCTCAGGCGTCTCGGGCGTCTCGGGCTCGGGCGGCGCTGCGGTGCGGCGCGGGCGGTTCACTGCCCGGCGCGCACGACCAGCGCGGAGTTGAACCCGCCGTGGCCCCGGGCCAGCACCAGCGCGCTGCGCAGCGTGGCCGGGCGCACCTGGTAGAGCACCAGGTCCAGGTCGTACTCGGGGCAGGGGTCGATGTGGACGGTGGGCGGGATGACGCCGGCCCGCATCGACAGCAGCGCGCAGGCCACGTCCAGCGGTGCGGCGCCGGAGTGCAGGCGGCCGGTCATCGTCTTGGGCACGGTGACCGGGACCCGGCCGGAGCCGAACACCTCACTGATCGCCTCGGCCTCGGCGCGGTCCAGTTCGGGCACGCCCGCGCCGTCGGCGAAGACCACGTCGATGTCGCCGGGGGCGGCGCCCGCGTCGTCCAGGGCGATGCGGATGGCGGTGCGCAGGGTGGAGCCGCGGCCGCTGCCGGGCGGCGGGTCGAACGTCGCCCCGTACCCGGCCAGTTCGCCGTAGACCGTGGCGCCGCGGGCGCGGGCCGCGTCGGCGGACTCCATGATGAAGATCGCCCCGCCCTCGCCGGGCACATAGCCGCGGGCGTCACGGTCGAAGGGCAGGTAGGCGCGGGCCGGTTCGTCGCTGTCGCTCATCCGGCCGCCCGCGAGCTGGGCCACCCAGCCCCACGGGCAGACCGAGGCGTCCACCGCGCCGCCCACGATCAGCGGGGTGCCCTTGCGCACCAGCCGTCTGGCCTGCGCCAGCGCGTCCAGGCCGCCGGCCTGGTCGCTGACGACGACGCCGCTGGGCCCCTTCATGCCGTGCCGGATGGAGATCTGGCCGCTGTTGACCGCGTAGAACCAGGCGAAGGACTGGTAGGCGGAGACGAACTGGCTGCCCTTGGCCCACAGTTTCTGCAGCTCGTCCTGGCCGAACTCGAAGCCGCCCGCGTGGCTGGCGGTGACCACGCCCATGTCCAGCGGGTCGAACGTCTGCGGGTCCACACCGGCGTCCGCGAGCGCCCAGTCCGCCGCGGCCAGCGACAGCCGGGTGACCCGGTCCGTCTGCGGCAGCAGCCTGCCGGGCAGGTGCTCCGCGGCCTCGAAGCCGGGGATCTCCCCGGCCAGTTGGGCCGGGTAGCCGGAGGGGTCGAAGCGGGTGATGCGGCCGATGCCGCTCTTGGCGCCGAGGGTCGCCGCCCAGTAGTCGGCCGTGCCCAGGCCGTTCGGGGCGGCGATGCCCATGCCGGTGACCGCGACCGGGGTCATACGGTGCTCCTTTGCGCGCAGGTGAGCACCATGGCGCTCTGGAATCCGCCGAAGCCGCTGCCGACCGTCAGCACGGAGTCGACCCGCTGGTCACGGGCCGTCAGCGGGACGTAGTCCAGGTCGCATTCGGGGTCCGGCGTGTGGAGGTTGGCGGTGGGCGGCACGACGTCGTACTCCATCGCCAGGGCGGAGGCGGCGATCTCGATGGAGCCGATGGCGCCCAGCGAGTGCCCCACCATCGACTTGATCGAGCTGACCGGGGTGCGGTAGGCGTGCTCGCCCAGCGCCCGTTTGAACGCGGCCGTCTCGTGCCGGTCGTTCTGCTTGGTGCCCGAGCCGTGGGCGTTGATGTAGTCGATCGCCTCGGGGTTCAGCCGGGCCTCGTCCAGGGCGAGGCGGATGGCCTCGGCCATCTCCGCGCCGTCCCGGCGCAGTCCGGTCATGTGGTAGGCGTTGGAGCGGGTGGCGTAGCCGGCGATCTCGGCGTAGATGTGCGCGCCCCGGCGCCGGGCGCTCTCCAGTTCCTCCAGGACGAAGAAGGCGGCGCCCTCGCCGAGCACGAAGCCGTTGCGGGTGCTGTCGAAGGGCCGTGAGGCCTGCTCGGGCGCGTCGTGGCGCGGCGTGGTCGCCTTGATCGCGTCGAAGCACGCCATGGTGATCGGTGAGATCGGCGCGTCCGACGCCCCGGCGACCATGACGTCGACGGAGCCCTCCCGCACCAGCTCGACGGCGTAGCCGACCGCGTCGATGCCGGAGGTGCAGCCGGTGGAGACGACCGTGGCGGGTCCCTCGGCGCCGACCGCCCAGGCCACCTCCGCCGCGAACGAGCTGGGCACCAGGTAGTTGTACAGGTGCGGCACGGCGTAGCGGTGGTCGACCAGGTCGAGGCGGCCGCCGTCGCTGACGACGCGGTACTCGTTGTCCAGGCCCATGGTGGCGCCCACCGCGCTGCCGACGACCACACCGATCCGGTGGCGCTCGTAGGCGTCCAGTTCGGCGCCGCTGTCCTGGACCGCGCTGCGCGCCGTGACCACGGCGAACTGCGCGGCCCGGTCCATGCGCCGCACCTCCTGCGGGCTGAGCCCGTGCTCCAGGCCGCAGAAGTCGGCCTCGGCCGCCACCTTGGAGCGGAACGGCGCGGGGTCGAAGAAGGTGATGCCCCGGGTCGCGGTGCGGCCCTCGCTGATGAGCTGCCAGAACTCCTTGCGGCCCAGGCCGCCGGGGGCGAGGACCTCCAGGCCGGTGATGGCGACGCGGCGCTGCGTCATGCGCCGGCCTCCCAGGAGTAGAAGCGCTTGGCCATGGCGTCGGCCGGGGAGCGCCAGGTCGCCGGGTCGTAGGCCTCGATGTGCGGCTTGAGGTCCTCGCTGATCCGGACGAAGCGCGGGTCGTCCTTGGCCAGCTCGATCCGGGAGCCTCCGTCGTCGGAGTCGAAGTCCTGGAGGTGGAAGTACAGGCCGCGGTAGGCGAAGAGTTGGCGGCGCCGGGTGCCCATCCGGTGGGGCATGTCGGTGGCGTCGAAGTCGGTGAACAGGTCGGCGACGCTGGCGCTGGAGTCGATCGCCATCCGGGCCACGATCAGCGTGCTGTGCATACCTCGCTCCTTGCGGTGGGCGCCGGGTGCTGGGCACGACGGGGTCGGGACCGGCGGGCCGGTGTCGGGCGTGCCGGGGCCGGGCGGGGCGCCCGGCCCCGGCAGAAGTCCGGGCGCTGTGGGTGCCCGGCGGGGTGCGTGCGGCCGGGCAGGGGTCACACAGCGGCGGCGCGGCTGTGGATCACCCGGTAGGAGTTCCAGTCGCTCTCGGTCTTCAGGGCGTTGACGCGGGCCTCGGACTTCTGGCGGGTCTCGGACTGCTGCGCGGTGGGCTGGTTGCGGTGGGCGTCGTACTGCTCCTTGCTCGCCCACTGCGAGTAGACGACGGCGAAGGGGCCGTCCAGGAAGCGGGCGCGCAGTCCCTTGAAGACGCTGTGCGAGCGGTAGCCGGGCACGTCCACGAGCCAGGACTGGCCCTCGCCCAGCTCCGCGATCAGTTCGTCCTGGTTGCTTTCGGAGACCTTGAAGATCTCGATGACGGTGTGGTCGTCGCGGTCGGGCGAGACCTCGGTCGACTCGCCCTGGGAGGGGTGGCGCTGGGTGTGGACGATCTCGCTCTGCAGCAGCCGGATCGAGGTCGTGATGTCCTGGAAGACCGGCAGCGTGCGGTGCTTGAACTCCTCGCCTGCATACCGCTTCTCCAGGTCCTCGCCGCTGCGCCACTGGATGAAGTTGGCGGTGCCGGGGCTGTCCTGGCCGGCGTGCACGGTGGAGGAGATCCAGCCGTCGAAGGCCGCGGTGTCGACGATCTTCCGCATCTCCTGGATCAGCTTGTCCTGCTTCTCCGGCCGGTCGGTGGTGAACAGGTTGAGGACGGTCAGGTGCTTGTCCTGGGTGGAGATGTAGGGCATGGCGTGGTTTCGCTTCCTGTCAGAAGTGGATGCGCGGCGTGCGGTGCGGGTTCAGGCGGCGGGGCCGAACCAGCGCTCCAGGGCCCGGGGCAGGGTGCTGGCGCCCGGGTCGGGCGAGATCCAGGCGATGTAGCCGTCGGGGCGCAGCAGGATCGCGTCGGCGTCGGGCAGGTCCTGGCCGCGCTGCGCCTCGACGATGTCGACGCGGTCCGACCAGGCCTTGGCGGTGTCGAGCAGCGGGTGTTCGCCGCCGAAGTCGAGCAGGACGCCCCGGCCGCCGCTCAGCAGCGTGTAGAGGGTGGTGGGCTGCCCGTCGCGGGTCAGCGGGCCGTCCTGGAGGCGGCGGCCGAGCAGGGGGTGCTCCCCCGGTCCGACGTCGTGGCGGATGTCGAGTCCGGTGACCATGCCGACGAGGTGGCGCTGCACCGGCTCGTACTGCGTGAGCTCGGTGAAGACGTCGAGCAGCGGGGTGATCTCGTCGCCGCCGAGGTAGAGGATGCGCTGGGCCAGGGTGTTGGTGAGGATGCGGGCGCCGACCGGGTGCCGCTCGGCGTGGTAGGTGTCGAGCAGCCCGTCGGGGGCCAGTCCTTGCAGGGTGAGTGCCAGTTTCCAGCCGAGGTTGACCGCGTCCTGCACGCCGGCGCTCATGCCCTGGGCGCCGATGGGCAGGTGGATGTGGGCGGCGTCGCCCGCCAGGAACACCCGGCCGCGGCGGTACTGGGCGGCCTGCCGGCTCACGTCGGTGGTGGAGCTCACCCACAGCGGGGTGGCCGCGTGGATGTCCTCGCCCGACAGCTTCTGGAAGGTGTCGGCGACCTCGTCGAAGGTGATCGGGTCGGTGCTCTCGCGCAGCGGCTCGGTGCGGTCGTAGTAGATGATGCGGCAGCGGTCCGGGCCCAGCGGCAGCACCATGATCATGCCGTCGGGCACCCGTTCCCCGGCGAACCGGGGGCGCAGCCGCACTCCGGCGATGTCGGCGAAGCGCAGCTCGATGGCCGCCTCGGTGCCGGGGAAGTCGATCCCGGCGGCGCCGCGCACCGCGCTGCGGGCGCCGTCGCACCCGATGACGTAGCGCCCGCGCAGTTGTTCGCCGCCGTCCGGCCCCGCGACCTGCAGCGTCACCCCGTCCGCGTCCTGGAGCAGGCCGGTGACCTCGACGGGGCGGCGGATGCGGGCGCCCTGTTCGGCAGCCCAGCCGGCCAGCATCGCCTCGGTGCGGGACTGGGGTATGCCGCGGGCGCCGTAGGAACCGCCGCTGAGCACCCGGTAGTCCAGCGGCACCCCGCCGAAGTGCCCGGCGGGGATGACGTCGACCTCGCCGAGGCGGGACAGCAGGCCGCGCTGCCCGAATTCCTCGATGGTGCGCGCGGAGAATCCAAGAGCGCGTGACTGCTGCATCGGCTCGGCAAGCCGGTCGACCACGAGAACGGAAATTCCGTGCAGGCCCAACTCCCCGGCCAGCATGAGTCCTGTGGGGCCCGCACCTACGATGATCACGTCCGCGTCATAATTGTCCATCGTCGCCCATCCGCCCTCTTCTGGTTGATGTTTTACGAGTATGGACAGCGCCGGACCGGGCGGTAAAGAGACATCGGTACAGGGCTTCTACAGCCCACTACAGAAACGTGCGGAGAACGTCAGATCTTCTACAGGCGGGGTTGGTCGGGGCGTCTTTGTGGGCGCATTCTCAAGCATGACCTCGACTGAAGCTGAATCCTTCACTCCGGACACGGCCATGGCGGACGCCTTTACCGTGCGCGGGCTACTGGACCGCTATCTCCTGGCGTTGGACACCGAAAAGCTGGACGACGCGTGGGCGCGCAGTCTCTTCACCCGGGACGCCGTCGTCGCGTTCCCGCTGAGCCGGTACGAGGGAATACACGGGCTCGCACAATGGCACCGCAACGCGCTGGAGAATTTCGCCCGCACCCAGCATCTGAATTCGCCCGCGGTGGTGGACTGCGCGGGCGACGAGGCGACGCTGCGCGCCAACCTCGTCTCCACCCACGTGCACCATCCCGGCGGTGCGGGGCCCGAGTTGTTCACCACCGGCACCTCGGTGAGCGGTGCGGCGCGCCGCACCCCGGACGGCTGGCGCCTCACCCGGCTCTCGTTCGGGCTGATCTGGGTGGACGGGGTGCCGCCCGGCGCCCGCGGCTGATGCCGGTCAGGCCCGCGGCCTCAGCAGTTGAGGCTCAGCACCCGGTCGACCGTGATCTCCACGACCACACGGCCCGGCGGGTTCGGCGGCCCGGAGAAGTAGCGCTCGGTGTAGCGGCGGACCCCTTCGGCGACGCGTTCGGGGCTCTCGAAGACGCGGGCGGTGCCCTCCAGGACGACCCAGGAGAAGCCGTCCACCTGGCAGAGCGCGACGCGTGCCTGCGGTGCGGCCAGCACGTTCTTGACCTTGCGTGTGGTGTTCACGGTCAGGACGCGGGCGAGGCCCGCCCGGGCGTCCCAGGTGAACCGCACCGGTGTCAGGTGAGGCGAGCCGTCGGGTCTGAGCGTGGTCAGCACGGCGGTGAAGGGCGCTTGCAGGAACTTGCCGGCCGAGGGGGACAGCGCCGTCGTGCCGGCGCGCTGCGGGGAGAGCGTCATCTCTTGGACTCCTCTTTCGGTCACCGGCGCAACGCGCCCTGGCACCCCACCGTCGCGGCTCGCGGGCCGAAAGGGCAGGGGTGCTCGGTCAGTCGATCCCACGGACCACGTTCGGCTCGCCGGGATCGTCCTCGTCGTCGTCCACCCCGGCGAGACGGAGCACCGGCGCGGCTGCTTCGACGCCGCGTGCCTGCCGCTCACGTTCGGCCTCGTCCATGGGCCTCTCCTCCCGTGACCGTGCGCCCTGCGGGGCTGCGGAGCCCGATTGCTCCACCCGGACACGTTGGCAAGGCGTTCTTGAGGCCGGGCGGAGGGGCGGCTCGAGTCCGCCTCGACCGCGTCGGCGGGAGGTTCCCGTGCCGCTTGAGTCAGCTTCGAATCCGGTTCGACCAGTGGCCCGCACAGTGACGGCTTCCGGCGCACCCGCAGCCACCGCAGCCCCCGCGGCCACGCCATCGGAGGGATCCCCATGGCCAGCTTGATCAGGCGTTTCTGGCGCGAGGTGTACGCAGCCCTGCAGGCCTACGGCGCCATCTACGTGTCGGGGGCCTGGGTGCCCCCGAGCTCCCCGCCCCAGACCCCGCCCCGCACCGGCACGCCGCAGGACGGCGGTCCTTCGGGGCTGGCGGGCCCGCCCACGGCCCATCCGGAGCGGCTGTGCCCGGAGGTCGCCCTGACCCCGGTGGAGCGCGCGCTCAACCGGCAGCTGAAGGCCGGGTCCTGACGGCCCGGCCCGGCGGCCTCACACCGCTTCCTGGCGGCTGCGGAGCCGCTCGGCGAACAGGCTCCATTCCCTGCTGACGCTCTCCGCGATGGGGGCGATGACGCCCAGCCAGTGCGCCGGGACGGCGCCGACCAGGTCCTGCCAGCCGTCCGGGTCGCTCGCGTGCAGCGCCATCCACTGCAGGAACTCCTTGCCGCCCGCGGTGTAGCGCACGCACGGGTCGTTGGCGACCTTGGCGGCGACCGTCTCCCAGGCGGGCGGCGTCTCGGCCGGGCCGGTGCGCCGCAGGGGCGTGCCCTCAACCTCCGGCGCCGGGGGGTGGCCGGTGTCCTGCGGGGCGTCCGCGGGCCGCTCGGCGGGGTGCAGGGTCAGCCGGGCGCCGGGCCCGCGCAGCCCGTTGCGCTCGGGGCTGACACCGCGGCGCAGCCGGGCGCTGACGTCGTGGACCGTGCCCAGGGACACCTCGGTCTCCCGGGCGACTTCCCGCAGCGTGGCGTCGGGGTGGGCGGTGAGGTAGGCGGCGGCGCGGCGGCGGCCCTCGCCCGCGCCGACCGTGCGCAGTTTGCCGTCCAGGCCCAGGCGTTGGCCGCCGGGCGGGGTGGTGCACGCGGAGCGGTCGCGCAGGGACGCGATCGTCTTGGCGCTCAGTCCGGTGACGCTCGCGATGGCGCGGTCGGACCATTCGGGATGGGCCACCAGCACGCGTTCGGCCCCGCCCATGCGGTCGGCTCTCGACAGCGGCAGGCCGTGCGAACTGTTGGCCTTCATCGCGATGACGAGGGCTTCGGCGTCCGTGCAGTCGATGAGGCGCGCTTTTATGCTGTGGTCGCCGCAGAGCTTTGCGGCCTCCAGCCTGTGCAGCCCGTCGATAATCCGCCAGCCGTCTTTCTGGACGAGTACGGGCGGCAATTGCGAACGGCCCGACGCGTCGATGAGCAGTTGGAGGTACGCGGCGTTGATGCCGCCCTGGCGCAGATGCATTCCGGGCGACAGTGCATGCACCGGGAGTTCCTGCGAAGGTGTCTTCTCGATGTTTTCGGGACCGATTCCGGGGCCGGTTCCTTGGCTGTTCCCTGGGCCGGTTCCCGGGCCGCTCGCGTCACCGGCCGCTGATTCTTTGCACGTTGATTTGGCGGAGCTCAAACCGTCTGCGATCACCGTAGCCCGCCCGTCATTGAAAGCCATCCGGTGTGCCCTTTCTGCTGCCATTCCGGATGAGCGTCGCAGCGGTGTCTCTAGCCGCAGTCGAGGGTGAGTTGACGGTCATCGGACCGCGGATGTGCGGGGTTTCAGTGCTTGACCAGCAGGCCGCGGCTGCGCAGCACCCAGCGCTCCAGGGGGCTGAAGATGAGCAGGTCGATGGCGATGCCGACCAGGAGGATGAGCAGGATGGCTTCGAAGACCATCGCCATGTCGCTGGCGTTGCGGCCGTTCTCCAGGAGCTGGCCCAGGCCCAGGCCGAGGTCGGGGAAGGACGCGATGATCTCGGCGGCCATGAGCGAGCGCCAGGAGAACGCCCAGCCCTGTTTGAGCCCGGCGACGTAGCCGGGCAGGGCGGCGGGCAGCACGATGTGCCAGGTGTGCCGCAGGCCCGTCGCGCCGAGCGTGCGGCCCGCGCGCAGGAACAGCGGCGGCACCTGGTCGACGCCGGAGACCAGGCCGTTGGCGATGGAGGGCACGGCGCCGAGCAGGATCACCGCGTACATCATCGAGTTGTTCAGGCCCAGCCAGATCACCGCGGGCGGCACCCAGGCCACCGAGGGCAGGGACTGCAGGCCGGACAGGATCGGTCCGATCGCCGCGCGCAGGAACTTCAGCCGGGCCACGAGCAGGCCCAGCGGGGTGCCGATGAGCAGCGCCAGGCAGAAGCCGAGCAGGCCGCGCGAGACGGACGTCCAGATGTAGCCGAGGAGTTCGCCCTCCAGCCACGCCTGGTGCGCCACGTCCCACACCGCGCCCGGGGAGGGCAGCTTGCTGGGGTCGTCGACGATCTCGAAGGAGACCAGTGCCTGCCACACCGCCAGGACGAGCGCGATGGCGGTGACGGGCGGCAGGACCTTCTCCCGCAGGGTCAGCGTGAACGGCTTGCGGATCTGCTGCGGTGTCTCCAGGGCGTCCAGGCCCGCGAGGTCGTTGCCGTCCTTGGCGGCGGGCGTCTCAGTACTGGCCATGCCGGCGGATCTCCCCCCGTAGTTGTTCGGTGATCTCGATGGACAGTTCCGCCACGGCGGTGTCCTCGATGCGGCGCGGCTGCGGGATGTCCACGGCCCACTCGCGGGCGATGCGCCCGGGGCGGGAGGACAGCAGGATGACGCGCTGGGCCAGGCGCGCGGCCTCGCGCACGTTGTGGGTGACGAACAGCACCGACAGCTGGGTCTCGCGCCAGATGCGGGTCAGCTCGTCGTGCAGCACGTCCCGGGTGATGGCGTCCAGGGCGGCGAAGGGCTCGTCCATCAGCAGCAGGCGGCTCTCCTGGGCCAGGGCGCGGGCCAGGGCGACCCGCTGGCGCATGCCGCCGGACAGCTCGTGCACCCGTTTGCCGTGGGCGCCTTTGAGGCGGACGAGTTCCAGGAGTTCCTCGGCGCGTTCGCGGCGCCCCTGGGGGGCGATGCCGCGGAGCCTGAGGGCGAGTTCGATGTTCTTGCCCGCGGTCAGCCAGGGGAACAGGGCGTGTTCCTGGAACATCAGCGCGGGCCGGCCGTCGGTGGTGATGTCGCCGCCGGTGGGCTCGTCGAGTCCGGCGACGAGGTTGAGCAGGGTGGACTTGCCGCAGCCCGAGGCCCCCAGGAGGGTGACGAACTCGCCGGGTGCGACATCCAGGCTGATGTCGTCCAGGACGAGCTGGGGGCCGGCGGGGCCCGGGAACGACTTGGAGACGTGCTCGATGCGCACGGCGTGGCGGGCCGTCGCGGTGCCCTCACCGCTCTGGGCGCGGGTCGTGGTCATGGTCGTCACCTCCGGGGAACTCATCGGGGCGGGTCACCTGACGCCGAGCTTGGCGTCGTCGACCGGCGGGCGCCCTGCCGCCTTGAGGACCTTGTTGAGCAGGGTGAGGTCGTAGATGCCGCTCAGGTCGGGTGCGTCGAGCAGCCCGGCCTTGACGGCGTGCGTCGCCTCGGCGCGCAGGGTGGCGGCCAGCGGGTCGTCGGTGAAGTCGATCGACCGCCACGCCGGGTCAAGCACCCGCTCGGGCAGGGCCTTGCCCGCGTCGGCCGCCAGCTGCTGGTTGGCGGCCGCCTTGGCACGGGCGGGGTGGGCGCGGATCCACCCGTTGGTGTCCACCGATGCCTTCAGCACGGCCTGGACGACCCGGGGGTGGGCGGTGAGGAACTTCTGCGACACGATGATGTTGGTGATGACGAAGGTGCCGCCGGGCCACAGCGTCTTCTCGTCCAGCAGGATCCTGCCGCCCTCGGCGACGATCTTGGAGGCGGTCGGCTCGGGCACCCAGGCGCCGTCGATGGAGCCGGACTTGTAGGCGTCCGGGGTGACCTTGTTGTCGCTGCGCACCACGGTCACCTCGCCCTTGCCGCTCTGCGCGTCGACCCGCCAGCCGCGCTCCGCGGCCCAGTTGAGGAAGGCCACGTCCTGGGTGTTGCCGAGCTGCGGGGTCGCGATCTTCTTGCCCTTGACGTCGTCCAGGGACTTGATCTTCTTCGGGTCGACCACGAGCTTGACGCCGCCGGAGGCGGCACCGCCGATGATCCGCAGGTTCTTGCCCCGCGACTTGGTGAACCCGTTGATCGCCGGTGACGGGCCGATCCAGCCGATGTCGAGGGAGCCGGAGTTCAGTGCCTCGATCTCGGAGGGGCCCGCGTTGAACGTCGCGTACGTCGCCTTGGTGGCGCCCAGCGCCTTCTGGAAGAACGCCTGGTGGCGGCCCACCAGCGCGGTGGCGTGGGTCAGGTTGGCGAAGTAGCCGATCCGCACGGAGTCCAGGCCCTCGATCTTCTGCGCGCCGGGCGCGACCCGCGCGGTGTCCGCGTCCTTGGCGTCCTTGGCGTCATTGGCCCGGGAGCCGTAGCCGCAGGCGGCGGGGGCCAGCAGGCACAGTGCCGCCAGCGCCAGGGCCGGTGCGCGGCGGCGCGGGCTCAAAAGTCCCACCCCTCGTCCTTGGCCCCGGTCCCGGCCGGGTCCGGGGAGGCGAACGACTCGCCGACCATGCCCGCGGTGAGCGTGGTGCCGTCCGCCGGGTCGATGAGGATGAACGAGCCGGTGCGCCGGGAGTCGGCGTAGGAGTCGATGGGCAGCGGCTCGGCGGTGCGGATCCGCACCCGGCCGATGTCGTTGGCGACGAGGCGGCCGGGGTGCGGGTACGGGGAGAGGTCCTCGAGCGTGAGGCGGGAGGGGATGTCCGTGACGATCGCCTTGACCGTGCGGGTGCCGTGCTTGAGCAGCACCCGGTGTCCGACGGTCAGCGGCTGGTCGGCGACGTGGCACACGGTCGCCTCCACCTCCCGGGTGGCGGCCGGGGCGTCCTTGCTCGGCACGATCAGGTCGCCGCGCGCGATGTCGATGTCGTCGGCCAGCAGCACGGTCACCGACTGCAGGGCCCAGGCCGTGTCCACGGGCCGGCCCAGCCGTTCGATCCCGGTGATCGTGGAGGTGCGGCCGGAGGGCAGCACGCGCACCTGCTGTCCGGTGCGGAAGGTGCCCTCCGCGATGCGGCCCGCGTAGCCGCGGTAGTCGGGCTGTTCGGGGGTCTGCGGGCGGATCACGTACTGCACGGGCAGCCGGGCGGAGCAGGGCGCCAGGTGGTGGCTGACCGGCACGGTCTCCAGGTGTTCCAGGACGGTCGGGCCGCCGTACCAGCCCATGTGCGACGACGGCTCCACGACGTTGTCCCCCGCCAGCGCGGAGATCGGGATGACGGTGACCTCCGGGCCGCCCAACTCCTTGACGTAGGCGGTGTATTCCTCGGCGACGGCGGCGAAGACGGACTCCTCGTAGCCGACCAGGTCCATCTTGTTGACCGCCAGGACGACGTGCGGGACGCGCAGCAGGGCGGCGATGGCGGTGTGGCGGCGGGTCTGCTCGACGACGCCGTTGCGGGCGTCGACCAGGATCACCGTCAGCTCGGCGGTGGAGGCGCCGGTGACCATGTTGCGGGTGTACTGCACGTGCCCGGGGGTGTCGGCCAGGATGAACCGGCGCCGGGGCGTGGCGAAGTAGCGGTAGGCGACGTCGATGGTGATGCCCTGCTCGCGTTCGGCCCGCAGGCCGTCGGTGAGCAGCGCCAGGTCGGGGGTGGCCTGGCCGCGGTTGCGGGAGGCCTGTGCGACGGCCTCCAGCTGGTCGGCGAGGACCGACTTGGAGTCGTGCAGCAGTCGGCCCACCAGGGTGGACTTGCCGTCGTCCACGGAACCGGCGGTGGCGAAGCGCAGTGTGCCCACGGTGCTGTCGCTCAGAACGGTCATCAGAAGTACCCCTCGCGCTTGCGGTCTTCCATGGCGGCCTCGGAGAGCTTGTCGTCGGCCCGGGTCGCGCCGCGTTCGGTCAGCCGGGACGCGGCGATCTCCGTGATGACCCGCTCGATGGTGTCGGCGTCGGAGTCCACGGCGCCGGTGCAGGACATGTCGCCGACGGTGCGGTAGCGCACCCGGCGCTTCTCGGTGCGCTCGCCCCTGTTGGGGCCGCCCCACTGGCCGGCGGTCAGCCACATGTGGTTGCGGCGGAACACCTCGCGTTCGTGGGCGTAGTAGATCTCGGGCAGTTCGATGCCCTCGCGGGCGATGTACAGCCACACGTCCAGCTCGGTCCAGTTGGACAGCGGGAAGACGCGGACGTGCTCGCGGGGCAGGTGGCGGCCGTTGTACAGGTTCCACAGTTCGGGGCGCTGGCGGCGCGGGTCCCACTGGGAGAACTCGTCGCGCAGCGAGAAGACGCGTTCCTTGGCGCGGGCCTTCTCCTCGTCCCGGCGCCCGCCGCCGAACACGGCGTCGAAGCGCTGCTGCTGGATGGTGTCGGTCAGCGGCCGGGTCTGCAGCGGGTTGCGGGTGCCGTCCGGGCGTTCCTTGAGGATGCCGCGGTCGATGTAGTCCTGCACCGAGGCGACGTGCAGGCGCAGCCCGTGCCGGGCCACCGTGCGGTCCCGGAACTGAAGGACCTCGGGGAAGTTGTGCCCGGTGTCCACGTGCAGCAGCGCGAAGGGCACCGGCGCGGGCGCGAACGCCTTGAGCGCCAGGTGCAGCATGACGATGGAGTCCTTGCCGCCGGAGAAGAGCACCACCGGGTTGTCGAACTCGCCCGCCACTTCGCGGAAGATGTGCACCGCCTCCGACTCCAGCGCGTCGGGGTGCGAGAGGGCGTACGGGGTGTCCCTGCCCCCGTCGCCCCCCGTCACCGGGTCGACGGTCGGCGTCATAACAGGCCCCTTTCGGCGAGCACGGCGTACACCGCGGCGGCGGACTCCTGGACGGTCTGGTGCTGCGACTCGATGCGCAGGTCCGGTGCGGCGGGCGCCTGGTAGGGGTCGTCGACCCCGGTGAGGCCGGTCAGCTGTCCGGCGGCCTGCTTGGCGTAGAGGCCCTTGACGTCGCGGGCGCTGCACACCTCGAGGGGGGTGGCGACGTGCACCTCGAGGTAGGGGGTGTGGTTGCTGTCGTGGCGTTTGCGCACCGCCTCCCGGCTGTCGGTGTACGGCGCGATCACCGGGACGAGCGCCAGTGTGCCGTTGCGGGCCAGGAGTTCGGCGACGAAGCCGATGCGCTGCACGTTGGTGTCGCGGTCGGTGCGGGAGAAGCCGAGGCCGGCCGAGAGCGCCTCGCGGATCTCGTCGCCGTCCAGGACTTCCACGCGGTGGCCGTCCACGCGGAGCCGGGCGGCCAGCTCGTAGGCGATGGTGGTCTTCCCGGCGCTCGGCAGGCCGGTGAGCCAGACGGTGACTCCGGTCCTCACGTGTGTCTCCTGGGGGTTGGTGGTCGTCGTCCGGGCGGCGGCTGGTGCGCGTCAGATCGGCCGGGCGGTGGCGTGGCCGGTGGTCTGAGGGGTGCCGAACCAGTGGCCCAGGACGTCGGTCAGGTCGCTGTCGCTGCCCGGGGACGTCCAGGCCACATAGCCGTCGGGCCGGATGAGGACCGCCTCCGGGCCGTCGTCGGGGCCATCGGTCCAGGTGCCGGTGACGATGTCGATGCGGTCGGCCCAGTCCTCGGCGAGCCGGGCGGCCTTGGCCGCGCCGTCAGTGGCGTCGGTGGCATCGGTGGCGATGAGCACGCCGCGCGCGGGGTGCAGCAGGTCGGCGACGCGGGTGCGGCCGCCGCCGGGCCGGGCCAGCTGGCGGCCGGGGGGCATGCGGCGGCCCAGCAGGGGGTGCTCCCCCGGGCCCAGGTCGTAGCGGATGCCCAGGCCGCTGAGGACGCCCGCCAGGTGTTCGGCGGCGTCCTTGTGGGTCAGGAGTTCGCCCAGGACCGCGCGCAGCGGGGCCATCTCCTGGCCGGTGAGGCGCAGTTCGATGGCGGCGCGGGCGTTGCGCGCCAGCTGCTGTCCGATCGGGTGGCGTTCGGCGTGGTAGGTGTCGAGCAGGCGCTCGGGGGCCCGCCCGGCCAGCACGGCGGCGAGCTTCCAGCCGAGGTTGACCGCGTCCTGCACGCCCACGCTCAGGCCCTGTGCCATCGCCGGGGGCTGGACGTGGGTGGCGTCGCCCGCCAGGAACACCCGGCCGCGCCGGTATTCGGCGGCCACCCGGGAGGCGTCGGTGAAGCAGCTGATCCAGCGGCACTGCCCGTGGTGGATGGACTCGCCGGTCAGGCGCTGCCAGGCGTCGGCGAGTTCGGCGTACGAGAGGGCGTCGCGGTCCTTGGGCCGCATGCCCCGCTCGTAGGCGACGACGCGGGTGACGCCGTTCTCCAGGTCCATCGCCATGACCATGCTGCCGTCGGGGAGGTTCTCGCCGATGCGCCGTCGGCGGGTCTCGATGCCGGTCACGTCCGCCGTGTAGAAGCCGCGAGTGGGCTCGGGGCCGGGGAAGTCGATGCCGACCAGCTTGCGGACGGTGCTGCGGCCGCCGTCGCAGCCGATGAGGTAGCGGGCGCGTTCCCGGCCGGGGCCCTTGGGCCCCTCGAAGTCCACGGCGACGCCGTCGGGTTCCTCGCGCACGCCGGTGACCTCGTATCCGCGGCGCACCGGCACCCCGAGTTCGCCCGCCCAGTCCTCCAGCATCCGTTCGGTGCGGAACTGGGAGACGCCCCGGGCGCCGCTGTGGTCCTCCGCCAGCGGGCCGAGGTCGATCGGTACGCCGCCGAAGTGGCTGTCGGCGGGCTCGGTCGGGCCGAGCCGGCCCAGCAGGCCCCGCTGGTCGAAGCTCTCGGCCGCGCGCCGGGTGAGGCTGGCGCCGCGGGACTCCCGCGCCGGGGCGGGCAGCTTCTCGTAGACGACGACGTCGGCGCCGCCCAGGCGCAGTTCGCCCGCCATCATCAGCCCGACCGGACCGGCGCCGACGACTATCACGTCCCTGGTCATGCTGACACTCCTGCTCGGTGGGGGGCGCCGAACCAGTCGCCCAGGACGTCGGTCAGGTCGCTGTCGCTGCCCGGGGACGTCCAGGCCACATAGCCGTCGGGGCGGATCAGGACCGCCTCGAGGCCGTCGTCCGGGCCATCGGTCCAGGTGCCGGTGACGATGTCGATGCGGTCCGCCCACGCCTCGGCGAGCCGGGCCGTCTTGTCCGCGCCGTCGGTGGCAATGAGCACGCCGTGCGCGGGGTGCAGCAGGTCGGCGACGCGGGTGCGGCCGCCGCCGGGCCGGGCCAGCTGGCGGCCGGGCGGCATGCGGCGGCCCAGCAGGGGGTGCTCCCCCGGCCCCAGGTCGTAGCGGATGCCCAGGCCGCTGACGATGCCCGCCAGGTGTCCGGCGGCGGCCTTGTGCTCCATCAGCTCGCCCAGCACGCCGCGCAGCGGGTCCATGTCGGCGTCGCCGAGGTAGAGCATCGACGCCGCCTGGGCGTTGCGGATCAACTGCTGTCCGACCGGGTGGCGTTCGCCGTGGTAGGTGTCGAGCAGGTGCGCGGGCGCCCAGCCGGCCAGGACCGCGGCGAGCTTCCAGCCGAGGTTGGCGGCGTCCTGCAGGCCCGCGCTGAGCCCCCAGGCGGCCAGCGGCGGCATGGCGTGCGCGGCGTCGCCCGCCAGCAGCACCCGGCCGCGCCGGTACTCCTGGGCCAGGCCCGCCGCGTTGCCGCAGGCCCACATCCACTGCGCCTCGGCCTGGTGGATGGACTCGCCGGTGAGCCGCTGCCAGGCGTCGGCGATCTGCGGGAACGTCAGTGCGCCGGGGTCCTGTTGCGGGGGCAGGCCCTTGTCGTGGACGACGATGCGGAAGCGGCCCTCGCCCAGCGGGGTGCACACCACCATGTGGCCGCCGGGCAGGCGCTCCCCGATGGGCCGCGGGCGCAGCTTCACCCCGGTGATCTCCGCGGTGTACATGCCGCGGGTGGCCTCCCACTGCCGGGCGGGGATGCCGGCCGCGGCGCGGACGGTGCTCTGCGGGCCGTCGCAGCCGACCACGTACCGGGCGCGTTCCTCGCCGGGGCCCTCGGGCCCGGTGAAGTGCACGACGACGCCGTCGGGCTCCTCGTGCACGCCGGTGACCTCGTATCCGCGGCGCACCGGCACCCCGAGTTCGGCCAGTCGGCCGCCCAGCATGTCCTCGGTGCGGGCCTGGGACAGTCCCAGGACGCCGCTGTGGTCCTCGTCCAGCATGCCGAGGTCGAAACGGACCCCGCCGAAGTGCCCCATCGGGCCCCACCGGAATGCACCGAGCCGGGGCAGCAGTCCGCGCTGGTCCAGTGATTCGGCGGCCCGCCGGTTGAAGCCGAGTGCGCGGGATTCTCCGGACGGGGCGGGGAGCTTGTCGAAGACGGTGACATTCACACCGCCCAAGTGGAGTTCGCCGGCCAGCATCAATCCGACCGGCCCGGCACCGACAATTATTACGTCAGTTTCCATTGTTGACCTTCCACGCGGGACGGCTGAGGAATTGTCGATGTCAAACTACACATCGCCATGTTCGGCTGCAATGACGGTCCTGAATTCATAAGTCGGGCCGCTCGCCCGGGCGTTCAACCGCGGATTTCATGCGGTTGAACGCGGCGGGCGGACGGCACAAATGCGGCGGCTGCTACGGGGTGGGCACCGGCGCCGGGTTGGCGTCGCAGGCGGCGTCGGCGCCCTTGCCCGCGGCCGGGCGGCTGCCGTCCTTGAGGTAGGCGCCGACGTGGCCGTTGATGCACGTGTTGGCGTTGCGGGACAGCGACGTCTCGTGCTCGTAGCCGTTGCGCTCCACCAGCAGCCGGGAGGCGGGGAAGCGCCGGTGCATGTCGTAGGCGCCCGCCAGCGGGGAGCCGGCGACGTGCTCGCCCTGCACCACCAGGACGTTCACGTTCTTGGCGCCGACCTTCTGCGGGGTGCCCGCGGGGGCCGGCCAGAACGCGCACGGCGCGTTATACCAGGCGTTGTACCAGGTCAGGAAGGTGTTGCCGGTGCGGTACTGGCGTGTGTAGTCGTCGTGCCAGCGCTGCCAGTTGCGCGGCCAGGGCGTGTCGCTGCACTGGACCGCGTTGTACATGGCCTGCTTGTTCTGCGTCGGGTAGCCCGGGTCGTTGAAGTTGGCCTTCAGGCCCGCGGGGTCCCCCCGCAGCACCCAGTCGGCCAGTGCCTTGCTGTGGCCCACCCAGGAGGAGCGGCGGTAGAGGTTGACCAGGAACACCTCGGTGTATTCGGCCGGTCCGATGCGGCCCTCGACGGGCGCCTCGCGGAGCTTCTCCATGCCTTCGTAGTACTTGGCCTCGACCGCGGCCCCGGTGGTGCCCAGGTGGTAGGTCGCATCGTTGCGGGCGATCCAGGCGAAGTAGTTCTCAGCGCTCTTCTCGAAGGTCACGTTCTGTTCGAGGACGTCCTTGTACCAGCCGTCGGCGGGGTGCACCACGGTGTCCAGGACCATCCGGCGCACCCGGTGCGGGTACATCGAGGCGTAGACGGAGCCGAGGTAGGTGCCGTAGTCCCAGCCGAAGTAGGTGAGCTGCTCCTGGCCGAGCGCGCCGCGGATGCGGTCCAGGTCGCGGGCGGTGTCCTTGGTGCTCAGGTGGTTGAGGGTGTCGCCGTGGGTGCGGCCGCAGCTGTCGGCGAAGGTGCGGGCCTTCTCGCGCCAGGCGCGTTCCTCGGCGGCGGTGGCGGGCACCAGGTCGGCGCGGGCCTTGCCGGGCCAGACGTAGCTCGGCTCGCAGGTGATCCGGGGTTCGCTGGCGCCGGTGCCGCGCGGGTCGAAGCCGATCCAGTCGTAGGTGGCGCCGACGGCCGGGGAGAGCCCGGAGGTGCCCTTGGCGAACCGGGTGGGCAGGTCGCGGCCGAACTGGCCGGGCCACTGGCCGCGGTTGAGCAGCACGATGCCCTGGTACTGCTCCTCGGGTGCGGTGTGTTTGGCGCGGGTGAGCGCCAGTTCTATCGTCCGGCCCTCGGGCCGGGCGTGGTCGAGCGGGACGTCGAGCGTGCCGCACTCCAGCCCTTTCAGCAGGCCCCCGACGACGGGGTCGTTGTCCGGGCAGGGCGACCAGGCGATGCCGGTGGCTGGCCGGTCGGCCGAGGCCTTCGCCGGTACCGCGGCGATGGTGCCCGCCAGGGCAGTGGCGGCCGCCGCCGTAATTGCCAGAAACTTCCTCACGTATTCCCCTTCTTGAGGCAGGTCCGCCGCCGGGCCGATATGCGGGCAGGCCGGCGAAGCCGATTTTCACGGGCAGGTCCAGGGGGCGGCGCGAGACTATCGGGTGAGGGAAGTGGCGTGAAAACAACTACGGTTGAACAATGACCGCCGGTGGAGCGGGCCTTGAATTGCGGTATCGGGGTGCGGCACGGGGGTGCGGCATCGGGCCGGTTCCGTAAACGCAAAAACCCCCGCGGAGCAGCCATCAATTCGGCTGTCCGCGGGGGAAATGAAGAAAAGGAGCGGGCGGTGTTACCGCGCCCCGCCGGGTGCTGCGCCGGGTGCGCCGCCGGGTCCGGGCGGGCCGCCGGCGGCCATCTGCTGCATCCGCTCGCGCATGTTCGCGGTGGTGTTGGCGTGCGGGAACGCGGTGGTCGGCGCGTCGGTGCCCAGGAACGCGCACAGCGGTTCCCAGCCCTGCTGCACGTCGTAGACCAGGAGGTTGTCCGCGGGAACGGCGTCGATGATCTCCTGGTTGCGGCGGCGGTAGACCTCGATGGCGTGGTCCTTGTCGGAGAACCGTCCCTTGAACAGCCCCTCCCAGGTCATGACGTTGGTCATGCGGTAGACCCGGGCCTGCCTGGTCCCCTCCTCGGGCGGGGTCTCCTTGTTCTTCAGGACGAACTGGTACAGCGTGTTGTACGTGCTCTCGTACCAGCCGTCGGCGTCGCGGACCGTGAGGACGACCTTGGCGTCGGGGAACGCCTGAAGGATCTGGTCGTAGTAGAAGGAGGGCGGGCCGTCCACCGCGGAGTTGTACCCCTCGAACACCGCCTTCCAGTCGGGCTGCTGGCCCTCGCAGATGATGCGTTCCCACTGCTCCAGGCGCTTCTCGTCGCCGACGATGTCGAACATGTGGTAGCAGGGGCCGTAACCCAGCTGTTCCAGCGCCACCTGCAGTGACGTGGTCCCGGTCCTGCCTAGACCGGCGTTGATGAGCTTCAGCACAGTGCGGTTCCTTCCCTGCGGCTGGGTGTGGTCCCGGTCGTCACTGCTATGACGCCCGGCGGCGCGAAGATGTGACAGGCGCTCAGCGCCAGGCCGCCGGTACCTGCCGGGTGGCGACGTTGATGCGGTTCCAGAGGTTGACCAGGCCGATGTGGATGACCAGCGAGGCGAGTTCCTCCTCGGTGTAGAGCCCGGCCGCCTCCTGCCAGACCTCGTCGGGCACCGCGTCCTCCCGGCCGGTGAGCTCGGTGGCGTCCTCGGCCAGCGCCAGGGCGGCGCGCTCGGCGGGGCTGAAGCAGGTCGCCTCGCGCCACTCGGCCACCTGGGGCAGGCGCTGGTCCGCCTCGGCGGCCTGCCCCAGGTCGTCGGGGATCGTGTAGATGCGGCCGTTGATCTGGCTCACCCGCAGCCGGATGAGGTCGAGCGTCTGCTGCGGGACGCCGACCTTGCCGATGACCTTGGTCAGGTCGAGCAGCGGCTGCAGGGCGTCGGGCACGACCAGCGAGGGGTTGTTCATCCGGGGTGGCATCGGGGCGTCTCCTGTGAGTCGGGCCCGCACCGACGCCGCTCGGCGCCGCCCGGCACGGAGCACGGGGGCGGGCGGGAGCGCGGGGGCGGGCAGCGGCGAGTGCCGGTGCACCAGGCTGCCGTCGCGCCCTCCGCCGTGCAAGTGAGGGGCCGAACGGCGCGGCCCGCCACCGGTGTTCGACCGCGAAGTTCCCGCGGTTGAACAGCTCGGGCGTTCACGGCGGCCCCGGGTGTGCCGCCCGAACTGTGTGAGTCTTCGGTGGGTTCCGACGCGCGAGACCCACCCCCCCTACCTCCCCTTTACGACAGAAGGGACCACCGACGTGCCGGTCGAGAAGATCGCGCTCATCACGGGCGCCAACAAGGGCATCGGGCAGGAGACAGCACGGCAGCTGGGCGAGCGGGGAGCCGTCGTCCTGATCGGCGCCCGGGACGAGGTGCGCGGCAAGCAGGCGAGCGCCGTGCTCGCGGACCGCGGCATCACGGCGGTGCCGCTGCGCATCGACGTGCGGGACGCGGCCTGTGTGGCCGACGCCGCGGCCCTCATCGAGCAGCGGTACGGCCGCCTGGACATCCTGGTCAACAACGCGGGCATCGCCGGAGGGTTCGGCGGGGCGCCCAGCGAGGCGGCCGCGGGCGACCTGCGGGAGGTGTACGAGACCAATGTCTTCGGCGTGGTCACCGTGACCAACGCGATGCTGCCGCTGCTGCGCCGCTCGGCGGCCGGACGCATCGTCAACATGTCCAGCCACCTGGGCTCGCTGGCCCTCAACGCCGATCCGGCCTCCCCCATGGCGCACGTCAACATGCTCGCCTACCAGTCCTCCAAGACCGCGCTCAACGCGCTCACCGTCGCCTACGCCAAGGAGCTGCGGGGCACCCCGATCAAGGTGAACGCGGCCCATCCCGGCGTGGTGGCCACCGACATCAACGGGCACCGGGGGCAGCGCACCCCCGCCGAGGGCGCCGTGATCGCGGTCCGGCTGGCGCTGCTGGATGCCGCCGGGCCCTCGGGGGCGTCGCTGTCGCAGGACGGCCCGGTGCCCTGGTAGCGGGCTCCGATGAACCTCGTCTTCTGCTCGGCTCATCCTCGAGAGCCCGGGCGGAGCGTGACTCCCGGCGCGTGAGATCCGGGAGATGCCGGACCCGATTCAGGAGGAGAGCTGGAGCGATGAGCTTCGTCAGAGTTTGCCCGGTGGACAAGATCCCGGCCGAGGGCGCGATCGCGGTGGAGGTCGAGGACGCACCGATCGCGCTGGTGCGCAGGGACGACACCGTGTACGCGGTCAGCGACCTGTGCTCGCACGCCGAGGTCTCCCTCGCCGAGGGGGAGGTCTACGGCACGACGATCGAGTGCTGGCTGCACGGGTCGTGCTTCGACCTGCGCACCGGCCAGCCCGTCAACCCGCCGGCCACCCGGCCGATCGCCACCTACCGGGTGAAGGTCGAGGACGGCTTCGTCTATGTGGCGCCGCGCGCCGAGGACGCCGAGGACTAGGGACAGGTGGTCATGAAGTCAGCGAAGTCAGCGTCCACGCCCGCGGGTTCGGCCCGCAGGCCGGTGATCGGGATCGCCGCGCGGACGGTGCCGGTCACCCTGCAGGGCAGTGCCATGGTGGTGAGCCTCTCGCTCCAGTCACACGTGGATTTCCTCGCCGCCGCGGGCTGCGTCCCGGTGGTGCTGCCGCTGCGGCCCGGCGTCGAGCAGCTCGTCGGTGATCTGCAGGGGCTGCTCGTGCCGGGCGGCCCGGACGTCGATCCGGGACTGTACGGGCAGGAGCGGCACCCCCTGACCCGCGGCGGCAGCCCGGAGATGGACCGCGCCGAACTCGCCCTGCTCGGTGCGGCGCTCAAGGCGGGCCTGCCCCTGCTCGCCATCTGCCGCGGCATGCAACTGCTCAACGTGCAGTGCGGTGGCACCCTGCACCAGCACCTGCCGGAGATCACCGGCAACGACACCCACCGCCCGCAGGCCGCCGGTTTCGAGTTCGGGCAGCACGTCCTGGACCTGCGGGCCGACAGCCACATCGCCCGGATCTTCGGCGACGACACCCCCAAGACCGCCTGCCACCACCACCAGGCCGTCGACAGGGTCGGCACCGGACTTGCCGTCACCGCCCGGACGCCGGACGGCGTCGTGGAGGTGGTCGAGGCGGCCGGTCACCCCTTCGCGGTCGGCGTGCAGTGGGAGGCGGGACAGACCGAGGACGACCGGCTGCACCGGGCGCTCGCGGACGCGGCCAGGCGCGGCTGAACCACCGGCGGGGATCCACCCGTGGTTGACCGGGGCTAAAGAATGCCTGGTCATGCTTCGAAAGCATCTTCAATCAGAATGCACAGCCCAGCACGACACATTCCGTGTCGCTTTCATTCCCGGCACATTCGGCAGTCCCCGTGAGCGTGAGACTGTCACCTTCCGGAAGGACGAAAATGGGAGCAGTCGAGGTTCCGGTTCTTATCGTGGGCGGTGGCGGATGCGGTCTTGCCGCCTCCAACTTCCTGTCCGACCACGGTGTGGACCACCTGCTCGTCGAACGGCACGCGGACACCGCGCACGTGCCGAAGGCGCACTACCTCAATCAGCGCACGATGGAGATATTCCGCCAGCACCAGCTGGACGGGCCGATGGTCGAACAGGGGGCGCCCCTGGAGCTGTTCGGGAAGCTGCGCTGGCTGACCTCGCTCGCCGGCGACGGCCCGATGGACGCCCGGCAGATCCACGAGATAGACGCCTTCGGCGGCGGCTCGCTGCAAGAGCGGTACGCGGCGGCCGGCCCCGTCATGCCGGTCAAGCTGCCGCAGGTCCGCCTGGAGCCGATCCTGCGGCGCACCGCCGAGGAACGTAATCCCGGACGCATCCTGTTCGGCCACGAGATGACCGGCTTCACCGACGAGGGCGACCGGGTGGTCGCCGAGATCCGCGAGGTGGCCACCGGGGAGACGACCACGGTCACCGCGCGCTACCTGATCGGGGCCGACGGCGGCCGCACGGTCGGCAGCGCCCTGGGCATCGAGATGCAGGGCGTGCCCGGCCTGCTGGACGTGACGACCGCGTACTTCAGCGCCGACCTGTCGCAGTGGTGGCAGGAGGGCACGCTCCTGACCCACTTCCTCAACGCCCACGACCCGGACCTGTGCAGCAACCTCATCGAGATGGGGCCCAGCTGGGGCAAGGCCTGCGAGGAATGGGTGCTGCACTTCCCGCCGATGGACGCCGACCGCCTCGACGAGGAGTCCGTCCGCGCCCGGGTCCGCGAACTGCTGGGCCTGCCCGAGCTGGAGCTGACCCTGCATCACGTGACGAACTGGACGGTGCAGGCGCTGGTCGCCGAGCGGTACCGCAAGGGGCGGGTGCTGCTGGCCGGCGACTCCGCGCACCGCCAGCCGCCCACCGTCGGCCTCGGCCTGAACTCCGGCATCCAGGACGCCCACAACCTGGCGTGGAAGCTCGCCGCGGTGCTCGGCGGCCGCGCCGACGACGCCTTCATGGACACCTACGAGGCGGAGCGGCGGCCGGTGTGCCAGCTCAACGTCGACTGGGCGGTCTCGGCGGCCTCCCACCACCAGGCCGTCCTGGACACCGTGGGCCTGGGCCCGCACGCCCCGGCCCAGCGCAGGCAGCGGATGTTCGCCACGTACTTCGACCCCTCCCCCATCGGTGCGGTGGTGCGGGCCAGGACCGCGGAGATCCTGGACACCCACCGGGCCGGCTGCCAGGCGCACGACTTCGAGATCGGCTTCAACTACGAGGAGGGCGCGGTCGTCCCCGACGGCAGCCTGCCGCCTGCGCGCGTGCCCATGCGCGACGTGTACCAGCCCACGACCCGGCCCGGGCACCGGCTGCCGCACGCCTGGCTCGAGCAGGACGGCCGGCGCCTGTCCACCCACGACCTGACCGGCTCTCCGGCCGGATTCGTGCTGCTGACCGGCCCGGACGGGGCCCCGTGGGTCGAGGCCGCCGCGCAGGTGGCGGAGAAGCTGTCGCTGCCCATCCACGCGGTCCGCATCGGCCCGGGCGCCGAGTTCGCCGACGTCGACGGCGGGTGGGAGAGCGTCCGCGAGGTCGCCGGGGACGGCGCCGTCCTGGTGCGCCCCGACAACCACGTGGCCTGGCGCAGCACGGGCGCCGGTGAGAATCCGGCGGAGATACTGGCGAACGCGTTCGCCCGCATTCTCGATCAGCGTGTCACTGAAGGTTCCGCTTCCTGATTTTGAAACAGGTGAAATGGGCGGCGCTCCTGTGCGGTTGCGGCCCGGTCGATGGAATTGACCGGGGCCTTGGACGGGAGCCCGTCCTTTTCACGGCACCCCCCGGCAGGCCGGGACACCATATCGGCGAGGAAATGGACGACGGAGGAATACGGTGGCGGTAGACGGAGCGGTCCTGGTGCTGGGCGGAACCGGTCGGCAGGGCGGCGCGGCGGCCCGCGAGCTGCTGCGCCGGGGGCGGGTCGTGCACGCCCTGGTGCGTGATCCGCAGGCCCCCGCGGCGCGCGCGCTGGCCGCGGCGGGTGCGGTGCTCGTGCGCGGGGACCTGGAGGACAGGGCGTCGCTGCGGGCGGCGATGCGGGGGGTTGAGGGCGTGTTCAGCGTCCAGACGTTCCGGGGTCCGGGCGGGGTGGACGCGGAGGAGCGCCAGGGCAAGGCGGTGGCCGACGTGGCCGCCGAGGCGGGCGTGGCCCACTTCGTGTACAGCTCGGTGGGCGGCGCGGACCGGTGCGAGGTCATCCCGCACTTCCGCAGCAAGTGGAACATCGAGCAGCACATCACCAAGCTCGGCCTGCCCGCGACGGTGCTGCGGCCGACCATGTTCTACGACATCCTGCTCGACCTCGGCCCCCGGCTGGTCGACGGCGAGCTGGTGCTGGGCCTGTGGCTGCGTCCGGAGGTCCCGGTCCAGATCATTGCGACCAGCGACATCGGGGCGTTCGCCGCGGACGCCTTCGAGGATCCGGCGGCGTGGCTGGGCCGCCAGGTCGAGATCGCCAGTGCCGAGCTGACCGGGCCGCAGATCGCCGAGGCGTTCGGGCGGGTGGCCGGTGTTCCGGCGCGGTACGAGCAGCGGTCCTTCGAGCCGCTGCGCGCGGCCCGCGCGGACCTGGCCGCCATGTTCGACTGGCTGGACACCGAGGGGTACAGCGCCGACATGGCGCAGCTGCGCCGCATCCGGCCCGCGCTGGTCGGCCTGGAGACGTGGCTGCGCGACAACTGGACGGTCCCGCAGGCCTAGACGGCGGACAGCAGTCGGCGCCGGGTCCTGGCCGAGGTGGCCGGGGCCCGGCGCCGTGGTGGGACCGGCCGCGCGGGGGCGGTGTGGTCAGGTGGTGGCGAACCCGGCCAGGACCCGGCCGAGGATGTCGGTGTCGATGCGGTGCCACGAGCCGGGCAGCTGCATCCCCCAGCCGTTGGGCAGGGCGGTCGCGGTGGCCCGGGCCGCGTCCCGCAGCCAGTCGCCGGTCGCGTCGCTGTTGACGACCAGCGTCGGGGTCCGCAGGGTGGCAAGCCGCTCGGTGGGCACCTCGAAGTCGCCGAGGATGATCGTGTCGTACACCAGGGTGTGGGCGTTGGCCTCGTTGGTCGCCCACAGGGGCGCCTGCCGCCAGTCCGCGATCATCTCGGGGCGCAGGCCCAGCAGTTCGCGCAGCCAGTACTCCGCGGTCTCGCCGCGCCTGCCCTCCGCCAGCAGCGCCCGCAGGGTGTCCAGGCAGTCGGCCGGGGGCTTGGGGTGGGGGGCGATGCGGAAGTACGGCTCGTGCAGCGCGAGTTTGCTGATCGGGACACCGGCCAGGGCCGCCTCCAGCGCCAGGTTCGCGCCGGTGGAACCGGCGAAGACGACCGCCTGCCCGCCCGCGTCGTCGATGAGCGCCGCCAGGTCCTCGATCTCGCGCTCGACGGCGTACTGGGGAGAGTCGCCGCTCTGCCCGCGCCCCCGGCGGTCGTAGACGTGGACGGTGCAGTGCGGCGCCAGCTCCGGGACCAGCGCGTCGAAGATGGTGTGATCGCGGAACGCGCCGTTCATCAGCACGATCGGCGGGCCCTCACCGGTGCTGCGACAGGCGATCGTTGTGCCGTCCTGCGAAACGACCTTCCGCATGCCACCACTCTCCTCATGCTCCATGGGTGTGTTGTCGCAGCGGTAATGTCCAGCGATCCGGTCGATGGCGGGTTGAGGATGAATCGGGTGCGGCGCCGCGGCGCAGGCCCGGACGGCGGCCCCGGACGAGGGCGCCGGGCGGCGGCCCCGGAGGGCGGCGGCAGGCGGTGCGCGCGGGCTGCGCGCGGGGGCTGCGGGCGCCCGAAATGCCCCTTGGCCGGGCCGGGTTCCGGATCCACTCCCGCTCAACCGAGACTATCGGCACCCCTTCAAAACTGATGCGACACCGTATCCACGAAGGAGCAGGTCCTATGGCGGACAACGGAATGGCCCGGGCGGGCGCGGCTGCGCATGTGGTCGTCGTCGGGGGCGGCGTCGCGGGTCTGGCGGCGGCGTTCTTCCTGCGCGACGAGCCGGTGCGGGTGACCGTCCTGGAGGGCGCCTCCCGGCTGGGCGGGCAGCTGGCCGTCTCGGAGCTGGCGGGCGTCGTCATCGACGAGGGCGCCGAGTCGACGTACGCCCGGCGTCCCAAGACCGCCCGGCTGCTCAAGGCGGCCGGTCTGGAGGACCAGGTGGTGGCGGCGGGCACCAAGTCGATGGCGCTGTGGAGCGGGGACCAGCTGCGGCCGCCGCTGGACCGTCAGTTCATGGGCGTGCCCTGCGACATGGACGAGCTCGCCAAGTCCGGCATCCTGTCCGAGGCCGGGACGGCCCGGGCCCGCCAGGACCTGACGCTGCCGCAGACCGGGCGGGAGGCGGACGCCTCCGTCGCGGACGTCGTCGGGGAGCGCCTGGGCCGGGAGGTCGTGGACCGCCTGGTGGACCCGTTCCTGTCCGACGCCTACTTCGGGCGGGCCGACGAGCTGTCCTTCCAGGCCACGCTCACCCCGCTGGTCTCCGCCGCCCGTCGGCGCGCGTCGCTCGCCGAGGCGGCCGGGGCGCTGCTGCCGGAGCCTCCGCCGCCGGGGCAGGAGCCCACCACCGGCATCTCCACCCTGACCCGCGGTCTGGGCTCGCTGCCCCAGGTCCTGGCGGACGGCCTGCTCGCCGCCTCGCCGGACTCGGCGGTGCGCACCGGGACCACGGTGCGCGCCCTGGCCCGCCGCGAGCACGGCTGGCGGGTGACCGTCGGCAGCGCCGCCGAGCCGGAGCACATCGACGCGGACGCCGTCATCGTCGCCGTGCCCGCCGCCCAGGCCGGGCCGCTGCTCGCCGGGGTGCCCGGCAGCGGCCGGGCCACCACGGCGCTCGCCGAGATCCCCTACGCCGGATCCGTGATCATCACGCTCGCCTTCCCCCGCGAGGCGCTCACCGCGCTGCGCGCGCTGGGGCACAGCGGCTACCGGGTGCCGGCGGTGGACGGGCGGGCGCTGAAAGTCGTCACGTTCTCCACCATGAAGTGGCCGCACCTGGCGGGCGAGGTGGACATCGTGCGCTGCCAGGCCGGGGGCAGCGGCGCCGAGGACCTGCTGCGGCGCGACGACGCCGACCTCGTCGCGCTGGCCGCCGCCGAGTTCGCCGAGGTCACCGGGGTGCGCGGCGCTCCGCTGGCCTCGAAGGTGAGCCGGTGGGGCGCGGCGGTGCCGCAGTACACGGTCGGGCACCAGGAGCGGGTGGCGCGCATCCGGGCGGGGGTCGGGGCCCGGCCCGGGCTGGCAGTGTGCGGCGCCGCGTACGACGGTGTCGGGGTGGGCCAGTGCGTGGCCAGTGCGCTCAAGGCCGTCGAGGAGGTGCTCGGCGCGGTGCGCGCGGACGCCGCCTCCGCATGAGGGGGCCGCACCGCGGACAGGACAGGATCTCTGCAGAGGAGGCTGAGGTGTCTCAGGGCGATGTGACCGCCGTCGACTTCTGGTTCGACCCGCAGTGCCCGTGGGCGTGGATCGCGTCCCGGTGGATCCACGAGGTGCGGGCGCAGCGGCCCATCGCCGTCCGCTGGCACGTGATGAGCCTCGCCGTCCTCAACGAGGGGCGCGACGTGCCGCACAAGTACCGCGTGGGGCTGGGCTTCGCGCCGGTACGGGTGTGCATCGCCGCCGAGCAGAAGTACGGCCCCGAGGTGCTCGACCGGCTCTACACCGAACTGGGCACCCGCTACCACCACGAGAAGGCGCCCAAGGACCGGGCCACGATCGAGGCGGCGCTGACGGCGGCCGGTCTGGACGTGGAGCTGGCCGCGGCGATGGACTCCACCGAGTACGACACCGTGCTGCGCGCCTCGCACCACGCCGGCATGGACCAGGTCGGCTACGACGTCGGCACCCCGGTCATCGCCGTGGACGGCAACGCGTTCTTCGGCCCGGTGGTGACGCCCGTGCCCCGCGGGGAGGCCGCGGCCAGGCTCTGGGACGGTGTGCTGCTGGTCACCGCGACGGACGGGTTCTTCGAGCTCAAGCGCACCAGGGACCGCAAGCCGGTGTTCGACTGACGCCTCCCGCCACACGGATGGCGCCGATCGCCGCCCTTGGGGCGCCCGCCCCCGTCAGGATGTGACACAGCACGGTCACCGGCGGACGGACGTGAGCGCCCGCCGCGAGCCGACACACCCTGACAGGAGCAGATGATGAAGTTCCGAACCTACGTCGAGCCTCCGGAGCCCATGCGGGGCTTGGAAGTTCCTCCGGAGGTCGTGGAGAAGCTCGACGGAGGCAAACGACCGGCCGTGACCATCACGGTCAACGGGCACTCCTGGAACAGCCGGCTCGCCATCATGCGGGGCCGCCACCTGATCGGCTTCAGCAAGGCCAACCGGGAGGCCGCCGGGGTCGAGACCGGCGAGGAGGTCGAGGTGGAGCTCGCCCTGGACACCGAACCCCGTGTCCTGGTCGAACCGGCCGACTTCACCGAGGCCCTGGACGCCGACCCGATCGCCCGCAAGGTCTATGACCGGCTGTCACCGAGCCGCAAGCGGGCACACGTGCACGCCATCGAAAGCGCGAAGAAGCCCGAGACGCGCCTGCGGCGGATCGAGAAGGCGGTGGCGGCGCTGCGCGACGAGCCGTTCGCGTAGGGACACCGGCGGCTTTGCTGCACGCCCCCGGCGTTCCGGCACGGCACCTGGGCCGGGATGCCGGGGGGCGTCACCAGGGCACCGGCTCGCCGTGGCGGTCCAGGAACTGCAGGCCCGGGGCGCCCGCCTGGGCCTCGATGACGTCGGCGACGGGCGGGATGCTCTCGTGGGGGGCCAGCGGTGCGTCCGGGCCGCCGAGCCGGGTGCGGTTGTGGCCGGGGTCGATGAGCAGCTTGGTGTGTCCGTCGGCGCCGTGGCGGGTCGCGTAGCTGCGCATCAGCTGGTTGAGGGCGGCCTTGCTGGCCTTGTAGAGCTCGTAGCCGTCCTCGGTGTTGAGGGTGATGCTGCCCTGTTCGGAGGACATGACCGCGACGGTTCCGCCGGGGGCGACGAGGTCGCGCAGGGCCTCCAGGGTGCGCAGCGGGCTCAGCGCGTTGGTGACCATCACCTCGGTGAACATGTCGGTGGGCACGTCGGCGATCGGCAGGTTGCCGCGGTCGATCGCGGCGTTGACGAAGAGCAGGTCGAGCCGACGGCCCGTCAGGCGCTCGCGCAGCGCGGCGAGTTCGCCGGGGCTGGTCATCTCCAGCGTCTCCGGCTCCAGGCGTCCGCCGTGGGCCTTCGCGCGGGTGTGCAGGTCGCCGCCGGTTTGGCGGGCCGTGGCGATGACGTGCCAGCCGCGTCCGGCGAGTTCGTCGGCCAGGGCGAGCCCTAAGCCGCGGGAGGCCCCGATGACCAGGGCCTGGCGCGGGGCGGCGGGCGTGGCGGGTGCGGTGGGTGCGGTGGTCGAAGCGGGCGCGGTGGCGGGCGTGTTCGGGGTGGGCATGTTCGCTCCTTGGCGGCGGGGTGGCGCGGCCCGTGGGCGGCAGGGCGGTGCGGTACGGCGGCGGTGCGGCCGATGCAATTAGCCTAGACGCGACGGTGCGTCTAGGTAATGTTCCGGGGGTCACCCCGGGTATCGTGTCCGCATGCCCGCCCCGCCCGCCCGGCCCCGCAGACCCCACTCCGGCAGCCGGCGCGACGAGGCCGCGCGGCTGGCCGTGCTGCACGCCGCGGACGATCTGCTCGTCGAGCACGGCTTCGGCGCCCTGACCATCGAGGCGATCGCGCGCCGCGCCGGTGTCGCGAAGCAGACGATCTACCGCTGGTGGCCCTCGAAGGTCGAGATCCTCCTCGACACGCTCGTCGAGGACAGCGAGAAGCGCCTGCCCGTCCCGGCGGAGCAGGCCACGGCGGCGGGCATCCGCGGCTATCTGCGCGCCTACGCGCGGTTCCTCACCCGCGATCCCGCGGGCCAGGTCCTGCTGGCACTGCTCGCCGAGGCGCAGCACCATCCCGAGACGGCCGAGCGCCTGCACGAGCGGCATCTCGGCCCGCGCCGGGCCCGGGAGCGCGAACTGCTCGCGCGGGCGGTCCAGGCCGGTGAGATCTCCCCCGGGCTCGGCCCTGACGCCGTGCTCGACGCGCTGGTCGGCCCGCTCGTCTACCGGGCGCTGACGGGGGCGGGCATCCCGCGCACCCTGGTGGACACCCTCGTCGAGGACCTGCTCAGGCCGCGTACGGGCTGAGCCGCGGGGCCGGGACGCGAAAGGGGCGGCGTACGGCCGACGTGGTGTCGGGGTACGCCGCCCTGGGCGGGGTGCGTGGCGGGCGGTGGTCCGCGCCGGCACGGCGGTTACCGGGGGTCGCGGTTGAACTGCGCCATGGACCAGCGGTAGCCCAGCGCGGCCAGGCCCAGGCACCAGGCCAGCGCGACCCACCCGTTGTTGCCGATCTCGGTGCCCAGGAGCAGGCCGCGCAGGGTCTCGATGGCGGGGGTGAAGGGCTGGTACTCGGCGATCGGGCGGAACCAGCCCGGCATCGAGTGGAGCGGGACGAAGGCGCTGGAGATGAGCGGCAGCAGGATCAGCGGCATGGCGTTGTTGCTGGCCGCCTCGGCGTTGGGGCTGCCCAGGCCCATGCCCACCGCGATCCAGGTGAAGGCCAGGGCGACCAGGGCGAGCAGCCCGAACGCCGCGAGCCACTCCAGGGCGGTGGCATCGGTGGAGCGGAAGCCCATGGCCACGCCGACGGCGCCGACCAGGACGACGCTGAGGAGGATCCGCAGGACGCTGCCGACGACGTGGCCGAACAGGATGGAGCCGCGGTGGATGGCCATGGTGCGGAAGCGGGCGACGATGCCCTCGTTCATGTCGGTGGAGACCGAGACGGCGGTGCCGATGACGGTGGAGCCGATGGTCATCAGCAGGATGCCGGGCACGACGTAGGCGATGTAGGCGTCGCGGCCCGCGCCCGCGCTCATGGTGTCGCCGAAGATGTAGACGAACAGCAGCAGCATCATGACCGGGGTCATCAGCAGGTTCAGGGTGAGCGAGGGATAGCGGCGGGCGTGCAGGAGGTTGCGGCGCAGCATCGTGGAGGAGTCGCGCACGGCGAGGGAGAGGGAGCTCATCGGACGGTCTCCTTGGGCTGGTTCGGCTGGTTCGGCTGGGCGGGCACGGCGGGGGCGCCGGCGGTGAGGGCGAAGAAGACGTCGTCGAGGTCGGGGGTGTGCACGGTCAGTTCGTCGGCCTCGACGCCGGCGGCGTCCAGCCGGTCCAGGACGGCGCGCAGGTCGCGCTGGCTGCCGTCGCTGGGGAGTTGGAGGGTGAGGGCCTCCTCGTCGCGGGCCGCTCGGGGCAGGGCCGCGGCGGCGGAGCGGTGGGCGGCCGGGTCGGCGAAGCGCAGGCGCACGTGTCCGCCGGGGACGAGCCGCTTGAGTTCCTGGGCGGTGCCCTCGGCGGCGATCCTGCCGTCGTGCAGGACGGCGATGCGGTCGGCGAGTTCGTCGGCCTCTTCCAGGTACTGGGTGGTGAGGAAGACCGTCACCCCGCCGGTGACGAGTTCGCGGATGATGCCCCACATGGTGTGGCGGGAGCGGGGGTCCAGGCCGGTGGTGGGTTCGTCGAGGAAGATGATGCGGGGGCTGCCGACCAGGGTCATGGCGATGTCCAGGCGGCGCTTCATGCCGCCGGAGTAGGTGGAGGCGGGCTTCCTGGCGGCCTCCACCAGGTCGAAGCGCTCCAGGAGTTCGGCGGCCACCCGGCGTCCCTCGCGCTTGGGCAGGTGGTGCAGGTCCGCCATGAGGAGCATGTTCTCCTCGCCGGTGATCAGGCCGTCGACGGCGGAGAACTGGCCGGTGACGCCGATCGCCGCGCGGGCGGCCTGCGCCTGGTCGGCGAGGCTGTGGCCGCCGACGTACAGGTCGCCGGCGTCGGCGGTGACGAGGGTGGAGAGGATCTTGACGGCGGTGGTCTTGCCGGCGCCGTTCGGGCCCAGCAGGGAGAAGACCGTTCCCTGCGGGACGTTCAGGTCGATGCCGTCCAGGACGGTCTTGTCGCCGTAGGACTTGCGCAGCCCGTGGGCCGCGATGGCCAAGCCGGTCATGGGGTGAACTCCTTTGGGGGCTGCGGGGATCAGAGGCTGCGGGCGGTGATGTCGCCCTGGGCGACGGTGGCCTTGATGGACAGGTCGGGGGTGCCGCCGGTGCTGCGCAGTGCGTTGTCGATCCGGCCGAGTGCGGTGCCCGCGTCCAGGGCGGCGCTGACGCCGCGGGCGGCGACGACAGTGATGTCGCCCTGCTGGGTGCTCAGCGCGAGCGTGCCGGCCGCCGCCTCGGCGATGTGCACGTCGCCCTGCAGGGTGCTGATCTCGCCGGGGCCGTTCAGCCGGCCCACGGTGATGTGCGCGTCGAGGCCGGTGAGATGGGCGCTGGCGGCCTCGTCGAGCTTGACCGAGCCGTGGCCGCCGTCGAAGGCGACCTTGCCGAGGCGGCCCACGCCGCGGAACTCGGCGGCGGCCGACTTCGCCCGGACGTCGGATCCTGCGGGCAGCTGGACGGTGACCTCGAGGGAGCCGGTGGTGCCGATGAGGCGGTTCTTCGCCTCGGGGGCCTGGACGCGCAGGACGCCGTCGGCGTAGGTGACTTCGGTCCGCTCGGCGGCCTTCACGTCGCGGCCGCGGGCCGGGTCGGCGGGCCGGACCTCGACGGTGGTGTCGCTGCGGTCGGCGGCGATGAACTGGATGCGTCCGGCGGGGATGTCGAGGACGGCCTGGACGGCGGCGGGGGTGTCGAACTTCTGCATGGTGTGCTCCTTCATCCGGTGTCGCTTGCCCTTGCGGCCCGCGCTTTCCGATGACAGAAACGCTACGTTGCATTCACAGAACTGACAACACACTTGTTGCGTTGAAATCCCATAACTGCAGGTGAATGCAGGAAAGTTGATGCAATGACCTCGCGCTTAACGCAACAGCCCACCCCTCAGGTTGTTGCAATGAGATGGGTGTGAACGCTATAGTCGGGGCACCGACCGCCACCGGGCCGCCCCGGCCCGGGCCACGAAGGAGACCGCGATGCCGGGAGGCAGGCTCACCCAGCAGGAACGCCAGCAGATCGCCCTGGGACTGGCCGACAACCTCGCCTACGCCGAGATCGCCCGGCGCCTGGAGCGGCCGACCTCGACGATCACGCGCGAGGTGACACGCAACGGCGGCCCGGCCGGCTACCGCGCCGAAGTGGCCCAGCGCGCCACCGGGCACCGCGCCCACCGCCGCAGACAGAGCGCGCCCCGGGACCCGCGGACGCCCCCGCAGCCCCACGGCCGCGACGCCGACGAAGTGCGCGCCTACGAGGAGGTGTTCACCACCGTCATGATCGCCTCGGGCATGCCCACGATGATGTCCCGGGTGGTGGCCTGCCTCATCCTCACCGACTCCGGCAGCCTCACCGCGGCCGAACTCGCCGAGCACCTCCAGGTCAGCCCGGCCGCCATCTCCAAGGCGATCGCCTTCCTGGAGAGCCAGGGGTTCGTGCGCCGGGAGCGCGGCGAGGGAAGGCGCGAGCGCTACGTCGTCGACGACGACGTCTACTACCAGTCGATGATGGCCACCGCCCGCGCCACCGCCCAGGTCGTCGCCACCGCCCGCCAGGGCATCCCCGTCCTGCGCCCGGGCACCCCCGCCGCCACCCGCCTGGAAAACATCGCCCGCTTCCTCGACTTCGTCTCCGAAAGCACCGCCCGCGCCGCCGAACAGGCCCGCGACATCCTCCACACCAAGCCCACCACTGCCCCGGACACCGCCGCACCGGGCGGCAGTTGATGTTTGGTGGTGCAAAAAGTGGTCAGGCGTACCGGAGTTGACCTAGGGGGTGCATGTTGTTTCCCAGTCCGGGACAGAACGGCCAGTGGGTGCGCACACGGACGGAGGCCGACGCCAAGGCCTTCGTCGCGGAGAAGCACGCGGAACAGGAAAACGCCCTGCACACGGGCACCGGCACGCTGATCCTGACGGGCGTCGTCGTGCTACTCGTCGCCGCCGCGGCCCTGTACAGCTGGCTCGGCTGACGCGGGCGCCGCGGCGTCCGGCGCGCTGCCGCGCCGCGGCGGCCGTAGCGTTGGGATCATGTGCTGGAGTGCAACGGCCGACCTCGTGGCGGGCACGGGCATCGCGGCCGTGGGAGCCGTATCGGTGACCCTGGCGGCCCGCCGTCCGCGTGATCTGCCGCTGGCCGCGCTGCCGCTCCTGCTGGGCGCCCACCAGATCGTGGAGGCCGTGGTCTGGCACCACGGCGGCGGCACCGGCCCCGCCACCCTGGCCTGGGCCGTCATCGCGCTCCCGCTGCTGGCGCTGTGGGTACCGGCGGCCGTGCTGTGCGCCGCGCCGCCCGACGCCCGCCGCCGCCTGCTGGTCCCGCTGGCGGCGGGGGCCGCGACCGCGGCGGTACTCGCCCACGCGCTGGCCACCCGCACCGTGAGCGCCGAGATCCGCGGGCACACCGTCGGATACTCCCTGGGACTGCCGCAGACCGGGCTGGTCGTGGCCGGCTACCTGCTCGCCACCGTCGGCTCCCTGCTGCTGTCCGGCGACCGCGGCCTGGTCCTGTTCGGCGTCCTGGTCGCCGCCGGGGCCGCGCTGTCCCTGCTGCTGTGGCGCCGGGAGTACATCTCCACGTGGTGCGCGTCCGCCGCGGTGTGCTCGGTGGTCCTGACCCGCTGGGTCCACCGGCGCCGCCCGGCGCCCGGCCCGCGGCAGGGGGCGCGGGCCTGGTCCGTCGGGAGGTAGTTGACCGGCAGGGCCGCACCGCGGAGCGCCGTGTTCGACCGGGCGTCCGGTTCGATCAGAATGCGCCCATGATTCTTCAGAGCACACCCGTGACGCTCCCCGCCCGGCTCGCCGAAGTGCCCGGCGCCGACGGGCTCTTCCTGTGGGCCCCCCGGAGCACGGGCCATTGGGGGTACGCCAACTGCTTATGGGTCATCTCCGGCCCCGACGCGGCAGTGATCGACACCCCCTATGACGGGCCGACGACCCGGGCGATGATCGACGCGGCCCGGCCCCGGCTCGGCCCGCGCACCGTCACGACGGTGGTCAACACCCACGCGAACGGCGACCACACCTTCGGCAACCACCTGTTCCCCGGGGCGGAGATCATCGCCACCCGGGCGGGCCAGGACCACCTCCCCCACGAGCCGACCCCCCAGCACATGCACACACTGGTGCACCAGTCACCGCCCGGCACCGCCCTGGGCCGCTATCTGCGCGAGCACTTCGGCCACTTCGACTTCGCCTCCGCCCGCCTCACCCCGCCCACGGTGACCTTCCGCGGCCGCCACGCCTTCCCCGTCGGGGACCTCGAGGTGGAACTGCACGAGGTGGGACCCGCACACCACGCGGGCGACCTGGTGGCCCGCATCGGGGACGTGGTGTGCACCGGCGACATCTTCTTCCACGGCGACCACCCCACCCACTGGGCGGGCCCCCTGCAGAACGTCATCAACGCCTGCGAACTCGTCCTGGGCCTGGGCCCTCGGGTCGTCGTCCCCGGCCACGGGCAGCCCACCGACCGCGCCGGACTCGAGGAACACCTGGCCTACCTGCGCACCGTGCAGCGCGAGGTGCATGCACGCTACGAGGCCGGGCTGAGCCCCGAGAAGGCGATGGACGACCTGTTCAGCCGGGACTTCTACCCCCGCCTGGGGCTGCCCGAGCGCCTGATGATCGTGCTCTCGGTGGAGTACAGCCACCTCGCGGGCGACCCGGCGGTGCCGCCCGTGGTCGAACTCGCCGACCGGGCCGCCGTGTGGTCGTCCCGGCGCGCCGCCGCACTCCCGCGCTGACCGCCCCTCCCCCGGCGGATGTCAGGCGCGGCAGCGCAGCATCTCCAGCGGCGGGTTGGCGTGGAAGTCCGCCCAGAAGTCCGCGCCGAACGCGCGCGTGCCGACCGGTGACACCGTCAGCGCGACCCAGGTCACCTCGCTGAACCCGGCCGCGTGCAGGCACTGTTCGTACACCTCGCGGCGCGGCCGGTTGGCGACGAAGGAGACCGGCGGGTCCAGGAGCGCCGTGATCCGCACCTGCGGGCCGGTCTCGGCCTCCCGGCCGGTGAGCTCGCTGCGAAAGCCGTACTTGTCCGGCACCGGGCCCTCGAAGGAGAAGTCGGGCGACTGGTTGAGCACGAAGAGTTCGCCGCCGGGCCGCAGGCTCCGGTGCACGGTGCGGCACATCCGCTCGGTGGTGGCGGTGTCCGGCGCGTAGCTGAGCAGCTGGACCGCCGTGGCGATGTCGAAGCGCCGCTCCAGCGGCACCGGTTCGGCCACGTCCGCGACCCGGTAGCGCACCCCCAGCGGCTGCCGCTCCTCCAACTTCTGGGCCACGGCGACCATTTCACCGGAGATGTCGATGCCCAGCACGTCCGAGGCACCGCGCCGCTTGAACTCCCTGCTGTAGAAGCCGGTGCCGGAGGCCAGGTCCAACACCGTGCGGCCGCGCACGTCCCCGACCATCGCCAGGAAGCTGGGCACCGCCGCGTACTGCTCCAGCGGCAGCGCCTTGAACCCCTCGTAGGCCTCACCGATCTCGTCGTACTGCTGCTGCGCGCTCATGGTGGTGCATCTCCCCGTGGTCGGCGTGACGGCGTGTCGGCAGTCTCCACGGGCCCCGGCCACCGGCCGTACGGGCAGAACCCACGAAGATCAGGTCCCGGTCCCGGCCTCCCCTACAGCCGTACGCGGGTGCCGGGCCGGTCATGACACCGGGCGGCGGGCGGGATACGGTCACGGCAGTGGGTGAGGAGCAGCGCCTGCCGGGAAGATCCGGACGGGGCCGGGTCCGGGGCCGGCGCCACGGCCACTGCTGCTCACCGATCGCAGAGAAGGCCGGAGCAGGATGCGGCCAGGGGAGACAGCTTGACCACCCTTTCGACCCCGTCATCGTCGCCGTCGCCGGAGGAGCAGCCGCCCCCGCCCGCGCGGCCCGCCTCGCTGCAGGAGGAGACGGAAAGCCTGCGGGCCACCGCCGAGCAACTGCGCGCGCAGGTGGCCGAGCTGGAGGTCCGGGCGCGGGCGCGGCCCAGGATCGCGCTGGCCGAGGGCATCCTGGTCGAGCGCTACCGGCTGGCACACGCCCGGGAGGCGTTCCTGCTGCTGCGCCTGGCCTCGCAGCGCGCCAACATCAAGCTGCACCAGCTGGCCGCCGCGGTGGCCCGCACCCCCGGCCCCGCGCCGGGCGCCGCGGTGTGGCTCACCGGGCGGGCCAGGCATCCGCGGCCCAGCCTGGCCGCGCTCGGGGCCGGGCCGCTCGACGCGACGAACCAGGGCGAGGTGCTCGGCGCCGCGCTGCGCCGGGTGCTGGCCGTCACCGGCACGGACATGGGCAACGTGCAGCTGGTCGAGGACGATGTGCTGCGCATGGCCAAGCACGCCGGTCTGCCCCGGCACTTCACCGACTACTTCGCCTTCGTCGAGGGGAACACCTCCTGCTCCCGGGCGGCCGCCGCGGGCAGCCAGGTCACCGTCAAGGAGGTGGCCTCCTCGGCCGGGTTCGACGACGAGACGCGCCGGGTGATCCTCACCTCCGGCAGCCGTGCCTGCCACAGCATCCCGCTCGTCGACGACCGGTCGGCCGTCCGCGGCGTCATCTCCTCCCACCACGCCCGGCCGCTGACCGGCTTCACCCAGGCCCAGCTCCAGGCGCTGCACACCACCGGCCGCACCCTGGGCGAGTGGATCAGCTGGCATCAGGACACCGTGCTCCTGGACGCGCTGGAGGACCTGCACCAACTCGCCCTGGCCCCACGCCCCTAGGACCCCGGCCGGTGGGCGGGCCGGGTGGCGTAGCGGCTCATCGTGCGCACGTTGTCCGCGGGCGTCGGGGCCCGGCCGTCGGCGAGCGTGTCCTGCAGATCCCGGAAGTACTGCACGTACAGGTCCGGAGTGAACATGCTGAGCATGACGGCCGGTTGGCCACCGGTGTTGGCGAAGGTGTGCGGGGCGCCGGCCGGGACCATCACGAAGGTGCCCGCCCCGGCCTCGTGGTCCTCCTCCCCCACCGTGAACCGCACCGTGCCGGACAGGACGTAGAAGCCCTCGTCGTGCCGGGCGTGGCGGTGCTGCGGGGGGCCGGGGGTGTGCGGGGCCAGGACGGACTCGGTCAGGCCCAGCCGGTGGGCGGTGTGGCTGCCGTCCTCCAGGACGCGCATGCGGGTGGTGCCCAGGGCGATCGTCTCGCCCTCGCCGGGGCGGACCACCACCACGGCGGGCCCGGCGGCCTCTGCCCCTGTGCCTGTGCCGTCTGTGCCTGTGCCGTCTGTGTTTGCTGCGTCGGTCATAGCCACGATTGGACCGCCGGGGTGCGGGCGCCGTCCAAGACCTGTTCCGGGGCGCCGATACCGGCTGGGTATCGTGGCGTGATGGAGCTGCGGACGTTGCGGTATTTCGTGGCGGTCGCCGAGGAACTCCACTTCGGCCGGGCGGCCGTGCGGCTGCACATGAGCCAGCCGCCGCTGAGCCGGGCCGTCAAGCAGCTGGAGACCGAGGTCGGCGCCGTGCTGCTGGACCGCTCACCGCCCGGGGTCACGCTCACCGCGGCCGGGGCGGTGCTGCTGGACGAGGCGCGCGCCCTGCTCGAACGGGCCGCCCTGGCGCGGGAGCGGGTGGCCGCCGCGGCCGGGACCGCGGCCATCACCGTCGGGGTCCTGGGCGACGGCGCCGATGCCGGGCTTGACCGGCTGGCCGGTGCCTTTCGCCGACGGCATCCGGGCGTGGAGGTACGCGTCCGGGAGGCCGATCTGGCCGACCCCACCTGCGGACTGCACGCCGGCCGGGTCGATGTCGCGCTGACCCGCGGCCCCTTCCAGGAGACCGGGCTGTCGGTGCGGGCGCTGCGGGCCGACGCGGTGGGGGTGCTGCTGCGGGCCGACGACCCGCTGGCACGGCGCGCGCGCCTGCGGCTGGCCGAGCTGGCCGGCCGGCGCTGGTTCAGCTTCCCGCAGGGCACCGACCCGCTGTGGCAGTCCTACTGGGGCGGCGGACAGCACCGCGAGGGGCCGGTGGTGCGCGCGGTCGTGGAGTGCAGGCAGGCCGTGCTGTGGAACGCCACCGTGGGCATGACCCTGGCGGACCACGCGCCGGGGCCGGGACTCGCCGTGGTGCCGCTGAGCGACATGCCGCCCAGCCCGCTGGTGGCGGCGTGGAGCACGGGGGACGCCAATCCGCTGGTCCGCTCGTTCGTGCGGGTCGCGGCCGACATCCACCGGGAGCGTCCGGGCGCGCGGCCGTGCGGAACGTAACCCTGCCGACCGTAACCCGGCGGGACGCGGCCGCGCGGCGGCGTCCCCGGGGCACGGCAGGGGGACTTGGGAGAACCGGCGGGGCGCCGCGCGGGGCTGGGTACCCTGTGCGGCCATGGGGACAAACCGCCGCAGCCAGGCCCAGCGGGACGAGATGACCGTGGAGATCGGCTACGCGCTGCTCAGCGCCTGCTTCCTGGGGGCCGTGGTGTTCGGGGCGATCGCCGGTCCGGCCGCGGTCTGGCGGCTCCCGCCCGGCGCGGAAAGGTTCCTGCTGGTCGCGGGCGCCTCGGTCGGCTCCGTGCTCGCGGTGCTGCGCGTGGTGCACGTGCTGTGGCGGTACGCGGGAGCCCGGCCCCGCTGACCCGGCCCCCGGCCCGCGCGCCGTTCGGCATGCCGGAACGGGCGTCCTGTCCCAGGCTGGAGTGGCGATGACGGCACGGACCACGCCCGGGACGAGGGAGCAGAGCGCCATGGGGACCGATGTGTTCCATTCGGAAGTGCCCCTGCGGGTGAACGGCAGGCCCCACCGCCCTGTCGTCGATCACCGCGCCACGCTGCTGGACGTCCTGCGGGAGCAGCTGGACCTGACCGGGGCCAAGAAGGGCTGCGACCACGGCCAGTGCGGGGCCTGCACCGTCCTGGTGGACGGACGCCGGGCCAACAGCTGTCTGCTGCTGGCGGTCGCCGTCGAGGGCTGCGACATCACCACGGTCGAGGGCCTGCACGGCGCCGACGGACAGAGCCCGCACCCCCTGCAGCGGGCCTTCGTGGAGCGCGACGCCTTCCAGTGCGGGTACTGCACGCCGGGGCAGCTCTGCTCGGCCCTGGGAATGCTGGCCGAGGCCCGGGCGGGCGAGGCCTCGCACGTGACGGAGCCGGGCACGACGGACGGGGCAGACGGGGCGGACGGGGCGCCGGTGCGGCTGAGCCGGGAGGAGATCCGCGAGCGGCTCAGCGGCAATCTGTGCCGGTGCGGGGCCTATCCGCACATCGTCGAGGCCGTCGAGGCGGCAGCGGCTGCCGGGGACGGGGGCGTGGTCCGGTGAAGTCCTTCATGTATGTGCGGGCCCACAGCGTGGACGAGGCGACCGCGGCACACGCCGGGCGGCCCACCTCCCGCTACCTGGGTGGCGGAACCAACCTCGTCGACCTGATGAAGCTGGGCGTGGAGCGGCCCGAGACGCTGGTCGATGTCAGCCGGCTGCCGCTGGACGGCGTCCAGGAGCTCGCCGACGGGTCCCTGCGCGTGGGTGCGACGGTGCGCAACAGCGACCTGGCCTCCCACCCGCTGGTCCGCGCCCGTTACCCGGTGCTGTCCCAGGCGCTGCTCGCCGGGGCCTCGGGCCAGCTGCGCAACGTGGCCACCACCGGCGGCAACCTGCTCCAGCGCACCCGCTGCCCCTACTTCCAGGATGTGGCCAAGCCGTGCAACAAACGCGAGCCCGGCTCCGGCTGCGGTGCGCGCGAGGGCGTCCACCGCGACCACGCCGTGCTGGGGCACTCCGCGCAGTGCATCGCCACCCACCCCTCCGACCTGGCGGTCGCGCTGGCCGTGCTGGACGCGCAGGTCGAGCTGCAGGGGGTGCGCGGTTCGCGGACGGTGCCCGCCGCCGAGTTCCACCGGCTGCCGGGCGAACGGCCGCAGGCGGACACCGAGATCACCCATGGCGAGCTCATCACCGGGGTGCTGCTGCCGCGGCCGGTGCCGGGCGCGGTCTCGGCCTACCGCAAGGCGCGCGACCGCGCCTCGTACGCCTTCGCGCTGGCCTCGGTGGCGGTGCTGCTGGCCGCCCGGGACGGGGTCGTTCAGGAGGTGCGGATCGCCTTCGGCGGGCTGGCCCACCGGCCCTGGCGGGCCCGGCGCGCCGAGGAGGCGCTGCGGGGGGCCGCGCCGACCGGCGAGGCGTTCGCGCGGGCGCTGGATGCCGAGCTCGCCGCGGCCGAGCCGTTGCGGGACAACGCCTTCAAGGTGCCCCTCGCCCACCGTCTGGCCTGCGACGTCCTGCGCCGCCTGACCGACCCGGGCCCGGGCGCCGGGGCCTGACCGGCCTGCCTTTTCGTATTCGTACGTATCCGCCATCCGCCTGCAGGGAGAACGCCATGCCGCAGACCGCCGACGCGCTGGGGGCGGACCTCGAGCGCCGGGAGGGCCTCCACAAGGTGCGGGGCACCGCCCGCTACGCCGCCGAGCACACCCCCGACCGGTGCGCCTACGCCTGGCCGGTGGCGGCCACCGTGGCGCGCGGCGAGGTGCGGGCCGTGGACGACGCGGCAGCCCTGGCGCTGCCCGGCGTGGTGACCGTGCTCCACCACCGCAACGCGCCGCGCCTGGCCGCGCCGGACGATGCCACCCTCGCCGTGCTGCAGGACGCCCGCGTCCCGCACCGGGGCTGGTACGTGGCGCTGGTGGTCGCGGACAGCCTGGAGTCGGCCCGCGAGGGCGCCGCGGCCGTGCGGGTCACCTACGCCCAGGAGCCGCACGACGTCACGCTGCGGGCCGGGCACCCCGGCGCGTACGTGCCCAAGGACACCGACGGCACCTCGGGCGAGCACGTGCGCGGCGATGCGGAGGCGGCGTTCGCGGCCGCGCCGGTGCGGGTGGACACCGGCTACCGGGTGCCGCCGCTGCACAACCACCCGATGGAGCCGCATGCGGCCACCGCCCACTGGCAGGACGGGCGCCTGCACGTGTACGACTCCAGCCAGGGTGCCACCACCGTCCGCAATGTGCTGGCCGACCTGTTCGGGCTGTCCAGGGACCAGGTGACGGTCGTCTCCGAGCACGTCGGCGGCGGGTTCGGCGCCAAGGGCACGCCCCGCCCGCACGTGGTGCTGGCCGCCATGGCCGCCCGCCAGACGGGCCGGCCGGTCAAACTCGTCCTGCCGCGGCGGCAGTTGCCGGCCGTGGTGGGGCACCGCTCGCCGACCCTGCACCGGGTGCGGCTGGGCGCCGGGACGGACGGCACGCTGACCTCGGTGATCCACGAGGTGACCGCGCACACCTCCCGCATCAAGGAGTTCGTGGAGACCGGGGCCGCCGCCACCCGCGTCATGTACGCCTCGCCGCACGGGCGCACCACCCACCGGGTGGTGCCGCTGGACGTGCCGAGCCCGTCCTGGATGCGGGCCCCGGGCGAGGCCCCGGGCATGTACGCGCTGGAGTCGGCGATGGACGAGCTCGCCGAGGCGCTGGGCATCGACCCCGTCGAGCTGCGGCTGCGCAACGACACCGGCCACGAGCCGGACAGCGCCAAGCCCTTCAGCAGCCGCCATCTGGCCGAGTGCCTGCGGGAGGGGGCGCGCCGCTTCGGCTGGGCCGGACGCGACCCGCGGCCCCGCACCCGCCGGGCGGGCCCCTGGCTGGTGGGCAGCGGCGTCGCGGCGGCCACCTACCCGGTCGTCGTCGCGCCGTCCCGGGCCTGCGCGCTGGCCTGCCCGGACGGGACGTTCGTGGTCCGGATCAACGCCACCGACATCGGGACCGGCGCGCGCACCGTGCTCGCGCAGGTCGCCGCCGACGCGCTGGGCGTGCCGGTGGAGCGGGTGCGCACCGAGATCGGCAGCAGCGACCTGCCGTCGGCGTCGCTGGCGGGCGGCTCGTCCGGCACCGCCTCGTGGGGCTGGGCCGTGCACGAGGCGTGCACCCGGCTGGCCGGGCAGCTGGCCGGGCGGCCGGAGGGGCCGCTGCCGCCGGAGGGCGTCAGCGCCACGGCCGACACGGCGGGCCGGGCCGACGCGGACAGCGACTACGCCCGGCACGCCTTCGGCGCCCATTTCGCCGAGGTCGGGGTGGACACGGTCTCCGGCGAGGTCCGGGTGCGGCGGCTGCTGGGTGTCTACGCCGCCGGGCGCATCCTCAACTCCCGTACCGCGCGCTCGCAGTTCATCGGCGCCATGACGATGGGGCTGGGGATGGCGCTGATGGAGGGCAGCACGATGGATGCCGCCTTCGGGGACTTCGCGGAGTGCGATCTGGCGGGCTATCACGTGCCGGCGCACGCCGACGTGCCGGAGATCCAGGCGCACTGGATCGAGGAGGACGACCCGCACCTCAACCCCATGGGCAGCAAGGGCATCGGGGAGATCGGGATCGTCGGGACGGCCGCGGCCATCGGCAACGCGGTGTACCACGCGACGGGGGTGCGGCTGCGTGAACTGCCGCTCACCCCGGACCGGGTGCTGGCCGGTGCCGGGTGAACCCGTCAGGTGGTGCGGGCCCGGCTCTCCCGGGTCCAGGAGAGCAGTTCGGGCGCCGTCCAGGTGGTCACCACGCGTTCGGCGGGCACCTGGCACTCCTCGGCCCGTGCGCAGCCGATGAGCTGCCAGTCGAGCTGGCCGGGCGCGTGCGCGTCGGTGTCGACGGCGAACAGCACGCCCGCGTCCACGGCGCGGCGCAGCAGGGGGCGGGGCGGGTCGAGGCGTTCGGGGCGGCTGTTGATCTCCACCGCGGTGCGGGCGGCCGCGCACGCGGCGAACACCTCGTCCGCGTCGAACTGTGAGGGCGGCCGGCCGCGCCCGGTGACCAGGCGGCCGGTGCAGTGCCCGAGCACGTCGGCGCGCGGGTTGCTCACCGCGGCGACCAGTCGGCGCGTCATCGCGGCCGCGTCCATGCGCAGTTTGGAGTGCACCGAGACGACCACGACGTCGAGGCGGTCCAGCAGGGCGGGTTCCTGGTCCAGGGAGCCGTCGTCCAGGATGTCGCACTCGATGCCGGTCAGCAGCCGGAAGGGCGCCCAGCGTTCGTTGAGGGCGGCCACCGCCTCCAGCTGGTCGCGCAGCCGCTCGGGTGACAGGCCGCGGGCCACCGTGAGGCGGGGCGAGTGGTCGGTGAGCACGGCCCATTCGTGGCCGATCTCCTGGGCGGCGCGGCCCATCGCCTCGATGGGGCTGCCCCCGTCGGACCAGTCGGAGTGCAGATGGCAGTCGCCGCGCAGCAGGGCCCGCAGCCGGGTGCCCGCGCCGTCGGCCAGCGGCGCCCGGGCCTCCTCCTCCAGGCCCCGCAGATAGCCGGGCATGGTGCCGGCCAGCGCTTCACGGATCACGGCGGCGGTCTTGGGCCCGATCCCCTTGAGGGACTCCAGGGTGCCGTCGGTGGCGCGGCGTGCCACCTCCTGGTCGGACCGGGCGGCGATCACCTCGGCCGCGGTGCGAAAGGCCCGCACGCGGTAGGTCGGGGCGCCGCCCCGCTCAAGGAGGAAGGCGATGCGTTCCAGTGCCTCCACGGGCTCCATGGCACCTCCGGGCGGGCGGGGTCGTGCGCGCGGGGATGCGCGGCCGGGTTCCAGCCTCGCGCAGGCAGGCGGGCGCGGCGCGGCGAGGAGGGGCTCTTGCGCCCTCAGGGGGCGGGTGGTGCATCGGGCCCGCGCCCCGGGGCACTCGGGTCGGGGCCCACGGCGGGCGCGGCATGTCGCGGCGCGGGCCGCGGCGGGTGAGACTTCCAGGGGGGCCGGGGCCCCGGCATGCCGCGCCCGGCGCCCCGGCACCGATACCCCGGCACCGAAACGAGGCGACAGCGCACGTGAGTGACAGCAACGACTCCTCCCCCGGGCGGCACGTCCTGGTGACCGGGGCCACCGGCTACATCGGCGGCCGGCTGGTGCCCGAACTGCTGGCGGCGGGGCACCGGGTGCGGTGTCTGGCCCGCTCGCCGGAGAAGCTGCGCGATCATCCCTGGGCCGGGCAGGCGCAGGTGGTGCGCGGCGACGTGACCGACGCGCGGTCGCTGGCCGAGGCGTTCGAGGGCATCGAGGTGGCGTACTACCTGGTGCATGCGCTGAACACCGGGTCCGGTTTCGAGGACACCGACCGGCGGGCCGCCCGGACGTTCGCCGAGCAGGCCGAGGCGGCCGGGGTGCGGCGCATCGTGTATCTGGGCGGGCTCACCCCGGCCGGGGTGGCCGAGCGGGAGCTGTCCGCGCATCTGCGCTCGCGGGCCGAAGTGGGCCGCATCTTCCTGGACTCGAAGGTGCCCAGTGCGGTGCTGCGGGCGGCGGTCATCATCGGGTCGGGCTCGGCGTCCTTCGAGATGCTGCGCTATCTCACCGAGCGGCTGCCGGTGATGGTGACGCCCAGCTGGGTGCGTACCCGCATCCAGCCGATCGCGGTCCGCGACGTGCTGCGCTATCTGGTGGCCGGGGCGGAGCTGCCCGCGGAGGTGAACCGGGGCTTCGACATCGGCGGTCCGGACGTGATGACCTACCGCGACATGATGCGGGCCTACGCCCGGGTGGCCGGGCTGCGGCACCGGCTGATCGTGCCGGTGCCGCTGCTGACGCCGGGGCTGTCCAGCCACTGGGTCGGTCTGATCACGCCGGTGCCCCGTCAGATCGCCCGGCCGCTGGCGGAGTCGCTGCGCCATGAGGTCGTCTGCCAGGAGCACGACATCGCGGCGTACGTGCCCGACGGGCCGGGCCGCCCGCTGCCCTTCGCCCAGGCGCTGCGCCTGGCCCTGCAGCGCATCCAGGACGCCCAGGTCACCACCCGCTGGTCCTCGGCCTCGGTGCCCGGCGCGCCCAGCGATCCGCTGCCCACGGACCCCGACTGGGCCGGCGGCAGCCTCTACACCGACCGCCGCACCCTGGTCGTGGATGCCTCCGCGCCCGCGCTGTGGCGGGTCATCGAGGGCATCGGCGGCGACAACGGCTGGTACTCCTTCCCGCTGGCGTGGGCGGTGCGGGGCTGGCTGGACCGGCTGGCGGGCGGGGTGGGCCTGCGCCGGGGGCGCCGCGACGCGCACCGCCTGCGGGTGGGTGACTCCCTGGACTTCTGGCGGGTGGAGGAGATCGAGGCGGGCCGGCTCCTGCGGCTGCGGGCCGAGATGCGGCTGCCCGGTCTGGCCTGGCTGGAGATGCGGGTGGAACAGGACGACTCGGGCCGCACCCGCTACCGCCAGCGCGCCCTGTTCCATCCGCGCGGACTGGCCGGGCACGCCTACTGGTGGTCGGTGGCGCCCTTCCACGCCGTGGTCTTCGGCGGCATGGCCCGCAACATCGCCGAGGCGGCGGGCCGGGAGCCCGAGTCGGCCTGATCGACCGCCGGTGCGGGGCGGCCCGCCGGTTGGCCGGTCGCAGGTCCGCGCAGGCCTCGCCGATCGCCCCGGGCCGCGGGTGCGCGGACAGTGCCCGCCGCCGAGTTCCCTCGGCCGCCGGGCGAACGGCCGCAGGCGGGCGCCGGGATGGGCCGCCGCGGGCCCCGGTCCGGGGCGGGCGGGCAGCCGGACGGCCGGGTCAGAGGAGCGTGCAGGACTCGCCGATCGCCCCGGACCGCGGATGCGCGGACAGTACCCGCCGCCGAGTTCCCTCGGCCGCCGGGCGAACGGCCGCAGGCGGGCGCCGGGATGGGCCGCCGCGGGCCCCGGTCCGGGGCGGGCGGGCAGCCG
>NZ_JBWKAP010000013.1:167089-204175 GCF_056437465.1 Streptomyces sp. NPDC042371
CCGGGCGGCTGGGTCAGAGGGGCGTGCAGGACTCGCCGATTGCCTGGTCCAGGATGGTCAGGCCGAGCTCCAGTTCGTCCTGGGTGGCGGTCAGCGGGGGTGCGATGCGGAACACGCCGCCCATGCCGGGGAGTTGGACGATGTTCATGTGCAGGCCCAGTTCCAGGCAGCGCCGGGTGACCTGGGCGCCCAGGGCGTCCGAGGTCTGCTTCGTCTCACGGTCCACGACGAGTTCCAGGCCCGCCAGCAGGCCGCGGCCGCGGATGTCGCCGACGACCCGGTGCCGGGCGGCGAGGTCGGTCAGGCCCTGGCGCAGGAACTCGCCCATTCGGCGGGCGCGTTCGTCGAGCCGGTCCTCGGCCAGGACGTCCAGGACGGTGTTGCCGACCGCGGCCACCAGCGGGTCGGCGACGTGCGTGGTGAAGAACAGGAACCCGCGCTCGTACGCCTCCTGCTCGATGGCCTCGCTGGTGATGACCGCCGCCAGGGGCAGACCGGCGCCGAGCGTCTTGGACAGCGTGAGGATGTCGGGGACGACCCCGTCGCGCTCGAAGGCGTACCAGGTCCCGGTGCGGCACAGCCCGGTCTGGGCCTCGTCCAGGATCAGCAGCATGCCGCGCTCGCGGCACTTGGCCTGCAGCGCCGCGAAGTATCCGGCGGGCGGCTCGATGATGCCGCCGGAGCTGAGGATGGGCTCGACCAGGCAGGCGGCCAGGCTGCCGGTGGACTGCGCGTCGATCAGGTCGAAGGCCAGGTCCAGCTGGCGGCGCCAGTCCAGCGCGCCGTCCGCGGTGGTGATGTCGGGCCGGTAGGCGTTGGGCACCGGGATGGCGAAGTTGCCGGGCGCGGCGGGACCGTAGCCCTTGCGGCCCGCGCTGTAGGTGGCCGAGGCGGCGGCCTGGGTCATGCCGTGCCAGGAGCGGGCGAAGGAGACGACCTCGTGCCTGCCGGTGACGAGCTTGGCCATCCGCAGGGCGGCCTCGTTGGACTCGGCGCCGGTGGTCAGCAGCAGTGTCTTGGTCAGCGGTGCGGGCAGCGTGCCGGCCAGCCGGCGGGCCAGGTCGACCACCGGGCGGCTGAGCATGCCGCTGTAGAGGTGGTCCAGGCGGGCGACCTGCTGCTGGACGGTGGTGACGATCCGCGGGTGGGAGTGGCCCAGGATCGCGCTCATCTGGCCGGAGGTGAAGTCGAGGATCCTGCGGCCGTCGGCGGTGAACACGAAGCTTCCGGCGGCCCGGTCGATGATCTCGCGGGTGAACTCGCCGCCGTAGCGCACGAGATGCTCCTCGGCCTGGGCCCAGAAGGCGGCGGTGGACGGTGCGGCGGTGGTCGTGGCAGCCATGGCGCCGACGGTAGGGCGCCCGCGAGCGACGCGTCCATCGCACATTTGTGGCTGTCCTGTTCGGTAGATCCGCACAACAATGGGGGTGTGATGAATCCCTGGAGGCTGCGGCTGCTGTGCCGTCTGGAGATGCTGGGCACGGTGCGGGCGGTCGCGCAGGCCGTCCACATGAGCCCGTCCAGCGTGTCCCAGCAGCTCGCCGTGCTGGAGAGCGAGACGGGCACGCGGCTGCTGGAGCGCACCGGCCGCCGGGTGCGGCTGACCTCGGCCGGGCTGATCCTGGCGCGGCGGGCGCGGGCGCTTTTGGAGCAGATGGACGGCGTCGAGGCGGAGTTGCGCGGGTTCGGGCAGGAGCCGGCCGGGCTGGTGCGGCTGGGCACCTTCCAGAGCGCGATCCACACCATGGCGGTGCCGGCGGTGCAGGGTCTGGCGCACGCGCATCCGCACCTGGAGCTGGAGGTGCTGCAGCTGGAGCCGCACGAGAGCATGCCCGCGCTGCGCGGCGGCGACGTGGACCTCATCATCACCACCACCGACTTCGGCGAGCTGCCGCTGGGCGACGACCTGGACCTGGTGCCGCTGGCCACGGACCCGGTGCTGCTGGTGGTCCCGCCCGGCCACCGGGCGGCCGGGCGCGGGCCGGTGGACCTGGCGGCCTGCGCGGACGAGCCGTGGACGCTGGACATGCCGGACTCCTACATGGCCGGGCTCGCGCTGCGGCTGTGCCGCCGGGCCCGGTTCGAGCCGCGGGTGGTGGCCCGGTTCGGCAACTACCTGATGACGCTGCAGCACGTCGAGGCCGGCCTGTCGATCGCGCTGCTGCCCGCCCTGGCCGTCGATGCCCGCTACCGCGTCGCCACCCGCGAACTGGCCACGCCGGTGACCCGCACCATCACCGCGGCCACCCGCCGCGGCGCGCCCCCGCGGGCGGCGGTGCGCGCCGTGCTGGACGCGCTGCGCCGCCAGCCGGGCCCGCCGGCCACCGGGCCCGTCCCCGGCGCGGCGGAGCCGGGCGCGCCGCTCAGAGCCTGTCTTTGAACCCGCGTCGTTCGCGCGGAGCGCGGGCGCAGCGGCGGTCGGAGCGGGCGTCGGGGCGCAGGCGGGGGTTCAAAGACAGGCTCTCACCCCTCCAGCGCCGAGCACAGGACGGCGGCCGGGACGGTGAGGCGGTAGCCCACGCCGCGGACCGTCTCGATCCAGTGCGGTGAGCCGAGCTTGCCGCGCAGCGAGCCGACGTGGACGTCCAGGGTGCGGGTGGAGCCGAACCAGTTCTCGTCCCACACCCGGGCCATGATCTCCTCGCGGCGCAGGACCGTGCCGGGCTCCTCCAGGAGCAGGGCGAGCAGGTCGAACTCCTTGCGGGTGACGCGCACTTCGTCGTCGTCCAGGTGGACCTTGCGGGTGCGGGCGTCCAGCCGCAGCGGGCCCGCGCTCAGGTGGCGCGGCCCGGGGGCGGCGGGCTCCGGCTCGGGCCAGGGGTCGGGCTCGCTCGCGGCCTGGGGTGCGGGGTCGGGGGCGGGGCGGGCCGGAGGGCGGCGCTGGGCGGGCACCAGGGGCAGCGGCACCGGGTCGGCGATCGCGCCCGTGCCGTGCAGCAGGCAGCCCGCGCCGCGGCGCAGCACCGCGCCGATGCGGGCGAGCAGTTCGTGGTGGCCAAACGGTTTGGGGACGAAGTCGTCGGCGCCGGAGTTCAGGGCCAGTACCTGGTCGAGTTCGTGGTGGCTGCCGCTGAGCACGATGACCGGTACGCAGGACTGCTCCCGGATGCGCCGGCACACCTCGTGTCCGGCCAGGTCGGGCAGGACCAGGTCGAGCAGCACCAGGTCGGCGTGGGGCAGTTGGTCCAGTGCGTCGGTTCCGGTGCGGGCGTGCCGGGTGGTGTAGCCGTGCATGCCCAGCATCTGCCGCAGTGCCTCGGCCGTCGCGTCGTCGTTCTCGACGATCAGTACGTTCATGAATCTCGCAGGCCTTCCCGAGGAGTCCGTGGATGGGACCGGAGGGCCCGAGCCTTGCGAGGCGGCGCGCGCAGCGTCAACGCGCGCCGCGCCCGGCGGGCAAGACGGGGGCGGGAAGACGGGATTCCTGCCCGCCTCCTGCCATGGCGGGGGGCGGGAGGCGGGGGGTTGTCATCGGGCGGGCAGGGCCGGTGGCGGGCCTTGTCATACGACTGGGGGGTCGGGTGCGGCGGGGTCAGGGTGCGGCGGGGTGCGCGGTCAGTTCGCTGTGGCCGTCGGCCAGTGCCCGGTTCAGGGCGTCGGGGGTGGGCGGGCCGGTGCGGTCGGGCCGGCACAGGGCGAGGGAGAGGCCGCGGCGCAGGCCGGCCCGGGCCAGGTGGGCGCGGCTGGCGGCCAGGGCGCCCAGGGCGCGGGCCGTGGCGGCGGGCAGGGCGGCGCCGGTGGCCGTCCGGTAGGCGGGGGCCGCGGTGGTCAGCGCGAAGAAGTCCAGGGACAGTGCGGCGGTGGCGTCGTCCAGGTGGGCGGCGCCGGTCACGGCGTCGGCCAGGACCTGGCGGGCGGTGGCGGCGGACAGCTGGGACAGGGGGCGGCCCTCGGTGTGTCCGGCGCAGTGCAGCACGCCGTCCAGGGAGCCGAAGTGGTGCAGGGCCACGCGGACGGCGGCCCGCACGTCCTCGGCGCGGGAGAGGCGGCCCGCGACGTGGGTGATGCGGGGGTCGGCGGGGGCCGGGCCGCACTCCGGTGCCAGCAGCACGATGCGGGCCCGGTGGGCGCGGGCCAGGGCCAGGGCCAGGCGGGCGCCGTCGCCTTCGCCGGTGTCGGTCAGCAGGTAGCGGCCGCCGGGGCGCAGCGCGGCGCGCGGGGTGCCGGGGCGGGGTGCGGGGGCGGCGCGCAGGACGCGTACCTCGCGGCCGGTGGGGGTGTAGCGGACCTCGGCGAGTTTGGGGCGGGGCAGGGCGAGTTCGCCGAGCGCGGTGTGCAGGGGGTCGCGGGCCCAGGGCGGCAGGGTCTGGACGGCGACCGAGACGGCGTGGATGCGGCCGTCCTCGGCGCCCGCCTGCTGGGCGATCGCGCCGAAGGCCGCGGCGAGTTCGGGCCGGGCCCGCCCGGTGACGAGGAAGGCCACGTGCAGGGGGGTGCGGCTGGTGGAGCAGCACAGGGCGCGCAGCAGCGGCAGGGTCAGGTCGGCGGCCCGCTCGGGGCTCGTGGTGGCGGCGGGCAGGTCGAAGACGAGGGTGCGCGGGGCGTGGCCCTGCTGGTGGAGGGCTTTGAGGTAGGAGGTCCAGGCGGGGGCGCTGCCGGAGAGGTCGCGGCCCACCCGGACGGTGCGCACGCCCAGCGGGGCCCAGGCCCGGCCGGTGTCGCGGCTGTCGACGACGAGCAGGCTGGTGGCGGGGGTGAAGGCGGGCGGGTGGTGGGGGCCGGTGGCGGCGGGCACCCACAGGGGGGTGTGGTGGGGCGGGTGGCCGGGCCGGGGGCCGCGGACGGCCGGGTCGGTTGCGGGCCGGTGGGCCGCGGTGGTGCCCAGGGTACTGACCTTCATCGCTTCCACCCCGTCGTCGTCCTGCGGGGCCGGTGGTGCCGGCCCGTGGTGCCGCCCAGCATGGGTGAGGGTGCGCCAGCGCGGCGCCAGGCTCGGGTCAGCCGGGGTGCACCGGTGTGTCAACAGTGTGCGGAGAAGGGCCGGTCGGGGGCGCTGGGGCGGGCGGGGGCCGGAGGGGTGGGCGGGCACAGTCCAGTGGCTGTCTTGGCCTGGTGCTGACCCGGGGCTGGCACGGGGTTCCCTACGGTGGCCGAGATCCCACCCCGGCACGCGGTCGCTTTCGGGACAGTCCGTGAGGAGCAGGCACCAGCCGTCCGCGCGGCACGGCGGGGGTGGCGGGGGCCAGGAGGGGCGGGGGTGTGCGGGAGGGCGGTTTTCCACCGGGACGGGGTGCGTTCGCCCGGGCCCTTCGACGGGGAATTCCCGCCGCGCACGGTGCCTTTCCTTCTCCGGTCCCGGTGTTTGCGTACGAGTGATGTGCATGTCGTTTGGATGTACGGCGTTTGTGTGGGCCGGCTCCTTTGCACGGCAGGGGGTGCGGCTCGCGCGGGACTACGGGGGAATACAGATGAACCAACGTGAACTGCGGGTGTCCACCGTCGCGCGGACGCGCTGTGCGCGGGCGGGCTGCGGGCGGGGCGGGGGCGGGGGCGCCGCGGTCGAGGGGCTGCGCCTGTGCCCGGGGTGTCTGCGGCTGCTGGCCCGGGATCTGCGGGAACTGCCCGCCCTGTACGAGGAGTTGGCGCACCGGCTCGGCGGCGGGGGCGGGGCCGGGGCGCGCGAGCGGGTCAGCGGGAACCCGGGGCTGCCGGGGATGCCGTTCAACGAGGCGGCCGCCGATGTGCGCACCGCGGTGCTTGCCACGCTGGGCTCGTGGGCCGGGCTGGTCAGCGCCCAGTTGCGGGTGCCCGCCCCCGAGCGCGTCGTGGGCCGGCTGTGCGCCTTCCTGCTGCTGCACGGCCACTGGCTCGCCGCGCATCCGGCGGCCGCCGAGGTGGCCGACGAGATCGCCCGGCTGGCGGCGGCCGCGCGCCGGGTGGGCCGGGGCACGCCGCCGCCGCGCCGGGTGCGGGTGGGGGCGTGTGTGGCGCGGGGCTGCGCGGGCACGCTGGTCGCCGACTTCCGCGGGGCGGACACGCAGGACTGCACGGCGATCCGCTGCGACGCCGACCCGGCGCACACCTGGCCCGGCGAGCGGTGGACGGAGCTGCGCCGTGCGCTGTGCGGGCAGGGCGAGCGGTGGCTGTCGGCCGGGGAGGTGGCGCGGCTGTGGTCGGTGTCCACCGGCACGGTCTACCGGCTGGCCAGTGAGCAGCGCTGGCGGCGGCGCAGCCGGGCCGGGCGCACCGCGTACGCGGAGGCGGACGTGCATGCGTGTTTCGCGCGCCGTAGTGCGGGCCGCTCCCCCGGTGCGGCGCCGGGGCGCGGGGCGGGCGGCTCCTGAAATTCTCTGAAGAATTTCTGACACATTTCTGAAGTTCTTCCCATTGAAATCCGGTCACCGACCGAAGAAGGTATGGGGCAGAGTCCGGTGAACTGTTCCCGGGCCTCGTCGCATTCGGTGGCGCATCCGCCGCCGCGACCTTTCTTCCCTTCTCCCGCGGGCCGTTTCACGGGCTCTGCCGGGATTTCGCCTGCGGGCACCGAACCTTCCACCCACGGGAGACAGCCGATGCACAGCACTTTGATCGTGGCGCGCATGGACCCCGGCGCCGGCGATGACGTGGCCCGGATCTTCGGGGAGTTCGACGGCACCGGGATGCCCGATCTGATGGGGACCCGGCGGCGCCAGCTCTTCTCCTACCGCGGCCTCTACTTCCATCTGCAGGACTTCGATTCCGACCAGGGCGGCCGGGCGATCGAGGAGGCCAAGACCCATCCGCTGTTCATGAAGGTCAGCGACGACCTGCGGCCGCACATCGGGGCCTACGACCCGGCGACCTGGCGTTCGCCCGCGGACGCGATGGCCGAGCGCTTCTACCACTGGACCCGGTCTTCGTGACGTTTTTCCCCCGGAAGGGAGCACCGTCCGCATGGGACGCGACGTAGTGATCACAGGCATCGGGGTTGTGGCGCCCGGTGGTGTGGGGGCCAAGGATTTCTGGAACCTGCTGAGCAACGGCCGCACCGCCACCCGGCGCATCACCCTGTTCGACCCTTCGCCGTTCCGCTCCCGGGTGGCCGCCGAGGTCGACTTCGATGCCGAGCAGTACGGGCTGAGCCCGCAGGAGATCCGGCGCATGGACCGGGCCGCGCAGTTCGCGGTGGTCACCACCGCCGAGGCGATGGCCGACAGCGGGCTGACCCCCGAGACGATCGAGGCGCACCGCACCGGCGTGACCATCGGCAGCGGGGTGGGCGCGACCATGGCCCTGGACCGCGAGTACAACGTCGTCAGCGACGGCGGCCGCCTGGACCTGGTCGACCACCGCTATGCGGTGCCGCATCTGTACGACTACTTCGTGCCCAGCTCGTTCGCCTCCGAGGTGGCCTGGCGGGTGGGCGCCGAGGGGCCGGCCGCGGTGGTGTCCACCGGCTGCACCTCGGGCCTGGACTCGGTGGGTCATGCCACCGAGCTGATCCGCGAGGGCAGTGCGGACGTGATGCTGGCGGGGGCCGCCGCGGCCCCCATCTCCCCCATCACGGTGGCCTGTTTCGACGCCATCAAGGCGACCACGCCCCGGGACGAGGAGCCCGAGCGGGCCTCGCGGCCCTTCGACCGGACCCGCAACGGGTTCGTGCTCGGCGAGGGGGCGGCGATGTTCGTCCTGGAGGAGCGCGAGCGCGCCGAGCGGCGCGGGGCGTACATCTACGCCGAGATCTGCGGCTTCGCGACCCGCTGCAACGCCTTTCACATGACGGGGCTGCGGCCGGACGGCCGGGAGATGGCCGAGGCGATCCGGCTGGCCCTGGAGGAGGCGCGCATCAACGCCGAGCAGGTCGACTACATCAACGCGCACGGTTCGGGCACCAAGCAGAACGACCGGCACGAGACCGCCGCGTTCAAGCACAGCCTGGGCGCGCACGCCTACCGGACGCCGGTCAGCTCCATCAAGTCGATGGTGGGGCACTCGCTCGGCGCGATCGGCTCCCTGGAGATCGCCGCGTCGGTGCTGGCCATCGAGCACAACGTGGTGCCGCCGACGGCGAATCTGCACGAGGCCGACCCGGAGTGCGACCTGGACTACGTGCCGTTGGTGGCCCGCGAGCAGCGCACCGACACGGTGTTGAGCGTGGGCAGCGGCTTCGGCGGGTTCCAGAGCGCGATGGTGTTGCGGAGGGCGGCATGAGGAGCACCGTCGTCACCGGGATCGGCGTCACCGCGCCCAACGGCCTGGGTGTGGAGGCGTACTGGGATGCCACGCTGGCGGGCAAGAGCGGCATCGAGGACATCAAGCGCTTCGACGCCGCCGGCTATCCGGCGGGGCTGGCCGGTGAGGTGCCCGGCTTCCGGGCCGAGGAGCATCTGCCGGGCCGCCTCATCGCGCAGACCGATCACATGACGCGGCTGGCGCTGGTCGCCGCCGACTGGGCGCTCAAGGACGCCGGGGTGGATCCCGCCGCGTGGGACCCCTTCGACATGGGGGTGGTGACCGCCGCCTCGGCGGGCGGCTTCGAGTTCGGCCAGCGCGAGCTGCAGAACCTGTGGTCCAAGGGCGGCAGTTACGTCTCCGCGTACCAGTCCTTCGCCTGGTTCTACGCGGTGAACACCGGTCAGATCTCCATCCGCAACGGGATGCGCGGCCCCAGCGGCGTGATCGTCTCCGACCAGGCCGGCGGCCTGGACGCCCTGGCGCAGGCCCGCCGGCAGATCCGCAAGGGCAGCCGGCTGATCGTCTCCGGCGGGGTGGACGGCTCGATCTGCCCCTGGGGGCACGTCGCCCAGTGGGCCGGGGGCCGCCTGAGCACCAGCCGCGATGCCGAGCGGGCGTATCTGCCCTTCGATGCCGGGGCGGCCGGCCATGTGCCCGGCGAGGGCGGGGCGCTGCTCGTCCTGGAGGAGGCGTCGGCGGCCCGGGAGCGCGGCGCCGCCGTGTACGGGGCGGTGCGCGGGTATGCCGCCACGTTCGATCCCCGGCCGGACAGCGGCCGCCCGCCGGGCCTGCAGCGGGCCGTGGAACTGGCCCTGGCCGACGCCGATCTGGCGCCCGGCGAGGTGGATGTGGTGTTCGCCGACGCCGCCGCCGTACCCGGCCTGGACCGTATCGAGGCGCAGGCGCTGGCCGCGGTGTTCGGGCCGGGCCGGGTGGCGGTGACCGCGCCCAAGACGATGGTGGGGCGGCTGCTGTCCGGGGCCGCCTCGCTGGATGTGGCCACCGCCCTGCTCGCCCTGCGCGACGGGGTCATCCCGCCCACCGTCAACGTCACGCCCGATCCCGCCCACCGCCTGGACCTGGTCACCGGTGGGGCGCGGGCGGCCCGGCTGGAGAACGCCCTGGTGCTCGCCCGCGGTTACGGCGGCTTCAACTCCGCTCTGGTCGTCTCCCGATCCGCCCCGTGATGGCCGGGCACGCCGCGACCGGCACAGCAAGCAATCCGTCCCGAGAGAGGGTGGCACGTATGTCCAGCAAGGTCATGGCGAGCGGCCGGGCCAAGAAGTCCGACAAGGTCCAGCAGTGCGACGTCTTCATCCTGGGCTCCGGGCTCGCGGGCTCGGTCGCCGGGGCGATCCTGGCCCGCCAGGGCGCCAAGGTGGTGCTCGTGGACGCGGGGCAGCACCCGCGGTTCGCGGTCGGCGAGTCGATGACGCCGCAGCTGATCGAGTGGCTGCACATTCTCCAGTCGCGTTTCGACGTGCCCGAGCTCGGCCATCTGCTGAACACCAAGGCGGTCGCCGACCATCTGGGCCCGCACCACGGCAAGAAGCAGAACTTCGGGTTCATCAAGCACGAGGCGGGCAAGGAGCCCGACCCCGACGAGGCGACGATGTTCGTCATCCCCAAGGCCCTGACCGACGCCAGCCATCTCTTCCGCCAGGACAGCGACCAGTACTACTTCAACGTCGCCGCGAAGTACGGCTGCCTCACCCGGCAGAACTGGTTCGCCACCGACCTGGACTTCGACGAGGACGGGGTGACCGTCAGCGGCAAGAACGGCGAGGTGTTCCGGGCCAAGTACCTCATCGACGCGAGCGGGTTCCGCTCGCCGCTGGCGGAGAAGTTCGGGCTGCGCGAGCAGCCGGCCCGCTTCAAGCACCACGCCCGGTCGCTGTTCACGCACTACATCGGCGTCAAGCCCTTCGACGACGTGTCGCACCACCCGGTGAGCAAGCGCCCGCCGGCCCAGTGGCACGGCGGCACCCTGCACCACCTCATCGAGCGCGGCTGGTTCTGGATCATCCCGTTCGACAACGCCAAGGGCTCCAAGAACCCGATGGTCAGCGTCGGCCTGACCATGGACGAGCGCACCTATCCCAAGCCCCAGGACCTGACGCCCGAGGAGGAGTTCCGCTCCTTCCTGGACAAGTACCCGGCGGTCAAGCGGCAGTTCGTGGGGGCCAAGCGGGTCCGCGAGTGGATCTCCACCGACCGGCTGCAGTACTCCTCCAGCCGGTCGATCGGGCACCGCTGGTGCCTGATGTCGCACGCGGCCGGGTTCTTGGACCCGCTGTACTCGCGCGGTCTGTCCAACACCTTCGAGGTGGTGTACGCGCTGTGCTCGCGCCTTTTGGAGTCGCTCGCGGACGACGACTGGTCGGTGGAGCGCTTCGCCTATGTCGAGCAGGTCGAGCGCGGGCTGCTGCAGTACAACGACGACCTGGTCAACAGCTCCTACATCGCCTTCTCCCACTTCCGGCTGTGGAACGCGGTGTTCCGGGTGTGGGGCGGGTTCCTGACGCCCGGGGTGATGCGGCTGCACCGGGCCCGCGTCCAGTACGAGCTGGACGGCGACGAGCGCCACCTCAAGGAGCTGGAGAACAGCGCCTATCCGGGCCTGTGGTGGCCGCACGACGACTTCCGGCACATCCTCGAGCTGACCGCGGAGACCTGCGAGAAGTACGAGGTCGGCGAGGTGGACGGGGACACCGCCGCGGACATCATCTTCGCGGCGCTGCGCGACTGCCAGGGCCTGAACCCGGTGTTCGGGTGGAAGGACGAGGAGTCCACCCGGTTCGTGTACCCGAGCACGGCGATGGTCGCGCGGTTCATGCACTGGTCGCTGCGCAAGGCGCCGGCCGGTGAGCTGCGCGACATGGCCCGCTCGCTGCTGGCCAGCTCCGTGCGCTCGGCCCTCAAGGGCAAGAAGCCGCTCTAGCAACGTCCGCCGTGCCCCGGCCGGTTGCCGGGCACGCCACCGAGGACTCAATGGAAAGGACACCCCCATGCCCGACCCCACGGCACTGCCGGCGGCCCGGGACCCGCACGCCAAACCGGCCGCGGCCGGCGCCCCGCGGCCCTCCAGGGCGATCATCCGCATCAACCGGGCCATCGTGGCGGCGAACGTGTGGATCTACCGCAGGAGCAGCGGCAAGGTGCTCGGCAGGTTCGGCCGCCTGGACGCGCTGCTGCTGACCACCCAGGGCCGCAAGAGCGGCAAGCGCCGCACCAACCCGGTCGGCTACCTCTACGACAACGGGCGCTTCATCGTGCTGGCGGCCTACGGCGGCAACGCGGTGCACCCCGGCTGGTACCACAACCTGCGCACCAACCCGGCGGTGGAGGTCGAGATCGGCGCGGAGACGATCCGGTGCACCGCCGCGCTGCAGAAGTCCGGGGCCGAGCGGGACCGGCTCTGGAAGGCGCTGACCGACGTCTTCCCCACCTTCTTGAAGTTCCAGGACAAGACCGAACGCCTGCTGCCCATCGTCGTGCTCACCCCCGACGACCTGGACCCGCAGGAGCTCTGAACCTTCCGCGAAAGGAAGCCGATGAAGATAGAAGCACTGGATCCGGGCACCCCGCTGATGAAGCAGTTCCAGGAGACGACCGGGCCGATCACCCTGGTCAACGTCTTCGACGTGCCGCCGGAGCTGTACGAGGAGTTCCTGACCATCTGGCGTGCGGACGCCGCGTACATGAAGGCCAGCCCGGGCTGTATCCGCACGCAGCTGCACAAGGGCACCGGCGGCAGCCGGCTGGTCGTCAACATCGCGGTGTGGGAGTCGACCCAGGCGCTGTTCGCCGCCTTCAGCACGCCGGAGTTCCAGCAGGCGGCCGGGAAGTACCCGGAGGGCATCACCGCCTACCCGCACGCCTACGAGAAGGTCGCCGTCGAGGGGATCTGCGTCGCCTGACGCGGCGCCGCAAGCCGGTGTCCGGGGCGGTGTGCGGGCCGGCCGGACGCCCTGCGGGTGTGGCGTGCGTCTCACTGGCGGGCCGCATGTCACACCCCGCGGGCGCCCGGCCTCTTGGTTGCACCACGACACGCTGTGAGCGGCCTGGACGCCCACTGGGAGAGGAACATGACTCAAGTACGGCAGACAAATCCGTGGGCGGTTCTGAGCGTCCTGTGCCTGGGGTTCGTGATGACCCTGGTGGACCTGACGATCGTGAACATCGCCATTCCGGACATGACCGACGACCTGGGCGCCTCGCTCGACCAGGTGCTGTGGGTCGTCAACTCCTACACCCTCGTACTGGCCACCCTGATCATCACGGCCGGGCGGCTGGGCGACATCCACGGCAAGGGCAATCTGTTCCTGTCCGGCGTGGCCCTGTTCACCCTCTCCAGCCTGGCCTGCGGTCTTGCGCAGGATCCCGCCCAGCTCATCGCGTTCCGCGCGGTGCAGGGCGTGGGCGCCGCGATGCTGATGCCGCAGACCCTGTCGATCATCACCGATGTGTTCCCGCCGGAGAAGCGCGGCGCGGCCTACGGCGTCTGGGGCGCGGTCGCCGGGGTGTCCGGGGCGATCGGCCCGACCGTCGGCGGTCTGCTGGTCACCCACATGGACTGGCGCTGGGTGTTCTTCATCAACATCCCCGTCGGCGTGCTGGTGCTGGTCTTCGGCCTGCGGGTGATGCCCAAGCACGTCAGGGCCGTGCGGCACCGCTACGACCTGCCGGGCGTGCTGCTCGCCTCGGCCGCCCTGTTCTGCCTGGCCTTCGGCCTGACCGAGGGCGAGCGCTATGAGTGGAACACCTGGATCTGGACGCTGATCGGCGCCGCCGTCGCCCTGCTGGGCGTGTTCCTGCTCTACGAGCGCGGCCAGCAGGACAACGAACCGCTGCTGCCGTTCTCGCTGTTCAAGGACCGCAACTTCGCCGTGGTCAACCTGGTCGGCATCGCGGTGTCCTTCGGCGTGCTGGGCATCTTGCTGCCCACGACGATCTATCTGCAGTCGGTGCTCGGCTTCAGCGCCATGAAGACCGGTCTGGTGCTGGTGCCGCTGGCGCTGGGCTCCATGTTCACGGCCGGTCCGGCCGGCATCCTGTCGGAGAAGTTCGGCGGCAAGTACATCCTGACGGCCGGTCTTTCGATGTTCGGCATCGGCATCACCTGGATCCTGCTGACCGCCGACACCGACAGCAGCTGGACGGCGTTCATCGGGCCGCTGTTCGTCGCCGGTCTGGGGGCGGGCTGCACCTTCGCCCCGATGGGCTCGGAGGTCATGCGCAACGTGCCGCCGCATCTGACCGGTGCCGCCTCCGGCGTCAACAACGCGCTGCGCCAGGTCGGTTCGGTGATGGCCGGTGCCGTCATCGGCGCGGTCCTGCAGGCCCAGCTGGTCTCCGCGCTGCGCGAGGAGGCCGCCACCAGCGCCGCCAAGCTGCCCGAGCAGTACCGCGAGGGCTTCACCTCCGCCTTCGGTGACGGCGCCAAGACCGTCGGCGTCGGCACCGACCAGGGCGGCGGCTCGCTCCCCGCCGACCTGCCCGGCGATGTGGCGCACACCTTCCAGGAGCTGGCCGGCAAGGTGTTCTCCAACAGCTTCGTGGACGCGCTGCAGCCCACCATGCTGGTGCCCGCCCTGACGATGTTCGCCGGTGCGGCGCTGTGCCTGGCCCTCAAGGGCGGGCCCACGCCCTCCGGCAGCGGCCACGGCGCGCCCGCCGATCCGGCGGCCAGCACGCCGGAGAAGGACGCCACCGTCACCGGCTGAGAGCCTGTCTTTGAACCCGCGTCGTTCGCGCGGAGCGCGCACGCACCGGGCGTCGGGGCGCAGGCGGGGGTTCAAGGACAGGCTCCGACCCCGCCCCGGTGCCCGCCCGGCACCGGCGCACCTTCCCCTACCGAATCCGCCCCCGGCCCCGACAGGGCCGGGGGCGCTCGTGGTTGGACATCCCCATGATCAGTCGAAGAACCCTCCTGGGCGCCTCCGGCGCCACCGCCCTGGGCCTGACCGCCCTGCGTCCGGCTGCCGGACACGCCCTGGGCGGCGTGCCCTGGGACCGGCTCCGCACCCGCCTGGGCGGCGATCTGGTGCTGCCCGGCGACGCGGCCTACGCGCTCGCCAAACAGCTGGACTCCAAGCAGTACGACTCCATCGACCCCCGGGCCGTCGCCTACTGCGAGAGCCCCGCCGACGTGGCGCTGTGCCTGGCCTTCGCCCAGGACCACGCCCTGGCGCTGTCCGTGCGCAGCGGCGGCCACAGCCTGGGCGGCTACTCCACCACCACCGGCCTGGTCATCGACGTCTCCCGGCTCAACTCCGTGGCGCTGTCCGAGGGCCGGGCCACGGTGGGCGCCGGGGCGCAGAACGTGGACGTCCTGAACGGGCTGGCCCCGGCCGGGCTCGCGGTCACCGGCGGCGCCTGCGCCACCGTCGCGGCCGGCGGGTTCATCCACGGCGGCGGCGTCGGCTTTCTGACCCGGCCGCTGGGCGTGGCCTGCGACGCGCTGACCTCGGCCCGGGTGGTGCTGGCCGACGGGCGGCACGTGACCGCGTCGGCCAAGAGCCACCCCGACCTGTTCTGGGCCCTGCGCGGCGGGGGCGGCGGCAACTTCGGCGTCGTCACCTCGTACACGGTCAAGCCCTCCCCCGTCACCGACGTGGCCACCGCCGCCCTCGTCTTCTCCTGGGACAAGGCCCTGGACATGGTCGACGGCTACGCCCGCTGGCTGGTGGACGCGCCCCGCCCCATCGGCGGCGCCTGCGTGGTCAACCTGCCCGACGCGGCGCCCGGCACCGCCCCGACCCCGGTGATCCGCCTGGTGTCCACCGGCACCCAGGCCCAGCTCGACGACGAGACGGGCCGCCTGCTCTCGCTCACCGGGCAGCCCGTCAACCGCACCGGCGGCACGCTCCCCTACCGCGACCTGATGATGGGCGTCTACGGCTGCGCCACCAAGACCGTCGCCCAGTGCCACCGCGCCGAGGCCACCGCGGAGGGGCAGCTGCCGCGGCCCGCGTTCAGCCTGGAGCGCAGCCGCATGTTCAAGGAGCCCATGTCGCGCACCGGCTGGGCCGGCGCGCTGGCCGTCTTCGACGCCGAGCGCCGGGCGGGCCAGATGCACCAGATGCAGGTGCTGCCGGTCGGCGGGGCCGCCGCCGACCTGAGCCGCACGGCCACCGCCTATGTGCACCGCGACAGCATCTTCACCGCCAACTACCTGGTGGCGATACCGGGTTCGGCCACGCCCAGCGGCGCCGACAAGACGGCCGGGCAGGCCTGGGTGGACCGGGGTTTCGCCGCCATCGACCCGCACTCCTCGGGCGAGACCTACCAGAACTTCATCGACCCCGCCCTGGCGGACTTCCAGCGCTCCTACTACGCCGAGAACCACCCGCGCCTGCTCGCCGTGAAGAAGGCCTACGACCCGCACCGGGTCTTCACCTTCGCGCAGAGCATCCGCTGAGCCCGCCCACCCGCCGACCCCATCCGATCCCTTTCCAGGAGGCGCGCATGACCGCGACGCCGACAGACACCCACCCACCGCAGCAGGCCGGTCCGATCGACGGCAAGACGCTGCGCACCGTGTGCGGCCTCTTCGTGACCGGCGTGACCGTGATCACCAGCGGCAGCGGGCCCCACGCGGCCGGCACCACCGTCAACTCCTTCACCTCCGTCTCCCTGGACCCGCCCCTGGTGCTGTTCTGCCTGCACCAGGCCTCCCGGCTGCGGCCGTTGGTGGAGGAGTCCGGCGCCTACACCGTGAACTTCCTGGCCGGCCGCCAGGAGCCGCTGGCCTGGGCCTTCGCCGGGAAGCACACCGCGACCCTGCAGGACGTGGAGCACCGCTACTCCGGGGTCGGGGTGCCGGTGCTCAGCCAGGCCATGGCGTTCCTGTCCTGCCGCCTGGTCAACACCTTCGAGGGCGGCGACCACACCATCTTCGTCGGCGAGGTGGCCGAGCTCGGCGTGGCGCGCGCCGACACCGAACCGCTGATCTTCTTCCGCGGCTCGATGGGCGCCCTGGAGGACGAGCCGCGCGGCCCGCACCCCATGTTCGACAGCTAGCACCCCGGGGCCCCTGGGGGCCCTGAGGGCCTTCCGGGGTCCCGGCCAACGACCCGACCAAGCAAGGGAGTCGTGGATGTCCGGCACCACCGGAACGTCCGGCGCGTCTGTGCAAAGACGCCTGGCCCGTTTCAACCGCAGGTTCGCCAACCGCTTCGTCGGCCCGGTGCTCACGCGCATGCCGGGCTTCGGCGCCGTCCTGCACCGCGGCCGCAAGTCGGGCCGCACCTACCGCACCCCCGTCAAGGTGTTCCGCAAGGGCCCGCACTATGTGATGTCCCTGCCGTACGGGCCCCAGTCGGACTGGGTGCGCAACACCGTCGCCCACAACGGCTGCGAGCTGCGCACGCTGGGCCGGCGCATCCAGCTGGCCGACCCGCGGGTGTACGTGGACGAGCGGCAGGCCGTCGTGCCCGCCCCGCTGCGGCCCATCCTGCGCCGCTTCAAGGCCTTCGACTTCATCGAGCTGCGCCCGGTGGCGGCCCGCGAGGAGGTGCCCGGCGAGCGAACCTGACCGCAATCCAAAAAGCCCCCACCCGGGGGTCCGGTCGTGAACGGCGGTGGCTGTCCGACCGGCTTCCCACCGGCGGCCCCGCGTTCCGTTGTGTGTGGAGGCAAGATGGCATCGGCATCGGGCGAGGCCCTGCCGCTGGAAGCGATAGTCCTGATCGATGTTGCGATCGTCCTGCTCGCGGGCGCCGCGATGGCCCGCTTCGCGCGCCGGCTGCACCAGCCGCCCGTCGTCGCGGAGATCGCCGTGGGGATCCTGCTCGGCCCCAGCCTGCTGGGGCTGCTGCCGGGCGAGTTGCCCGCCCGGATCTTCCCCGACGACGCCCGGCCGCTGCTCGGCGCCATCTCCCAGGTGGGCCTGGTGCTGTTCATGTTCCTGGCCGGCTGGGAGCTGGACCTGACCCGGCTGCGCGGCCGGGGGCGGGCGGTGGGCGCGCTGGCCGCCCTGGCCATGGCGGTGCCCTTCGCCCTGGGCGCGGGCGCCGCGGCGATGCTGTACGCCTCGCAGGGCACCGACGATGTCGGCACCGGCACCTTCGTCCTGTATCTGGGCACCGCGTTCTCCATCACCGCGTTCCCGGTGCTTGCGCGGATCATCCGCGACGGCGGCCTGTCCACGTCGCGGGCCGGCACCCTGGCGATGGCCTGTGCGGCGATCGGTGACGTGGTCGCCTGGTGCGTGCTGGTGCTGGTGGTCGCCGTGGCGGGCGCGGGCGGCACCGGCGAGTTCTTCTCCGTCGTCGCCCTGACCGTCGGCTACGGGGTGGTGATGGCGTTCGTCGTACGGCCGTTGCTGGCCCGGGCGCTGCTGCGCGGGGGCGAGAGCCCGGCGAAGGGGACTCTGCTGGTCCTGATCGTCTCGGGGGTGTTCGTCTCCTCGTTCGTCACCTCCTGGATCGGGATCCACGCCATCTTCGGCGCGTTCGCCTTCGGTCTGGTGATGCCGCGGCGGCGCACGCCCGCGCTGCACCACCAGGTCGAGGTGCCCATCGAGAAGGTGTCGGCGCTGCTCCTGCCGGTCTTCTTCGTGGTCACCGGGCTGTCGGTGGACGTGGGCGCGCTCGGTGTCTCCGGGCTGCTCGCGCTCGCCGTGATCGTGGTGAGTGCCGTGCTCGGCAAGTTCGCCGGGGCGGCGCTGCCCGCCCGGGTGGCGGGGCTGAGCTGGCGGGAGGCCACCGCGTTCGGGGCGCTGATGAACACCCGCGGCCTGACCGAGCTCGTCATCCTGGGCATCGGCCGTGAACTGGGCCTGATCTCGGCGCAGATGTTCACCATGATGGTGGTGATGGCTCTGGTGACCACCGCGATGGCGGGCCCGCTGCTGCGGCTGCTCGGCATGAGCGGCGGTGCGGCGGGCGCCGGGGCGGAGCGGGGCGAGGAGCGGGTCGAGGAGCGCGCGCCGGGCGGCGCGCCGTCGGTGGTGGTGCCCGCGGGCGGGCCGGGCGAGGGCTCCGGCCCGCGGCCCGGTCCGCGTTGAGGCGGGTCCTCACTCCTCGTCGTCCGGGCCCGAGCGGACCCGCGCCAGCTTGTCCGGGTTGGTGACGGCGTAGATGCCGCGCACCTGGTCGCCGCCGGGCGTGAGGTCCATGACGATGACGGCGTAGGGCGACTCCTCGGAGAACACCACCGCCGAGGCATCGCCGTTGACGTGCCGGTAGTGGACGTCGATGTCCTTGGGGGCGCGCTCGGCGTACCCGGCGAGCATGCGGCAGACCTTGTCGCGGCCGCTGACGGGCCGCAGGCCCGCGGTGCGCACCTTGCCGCCGCCGTCGGTCCACATGGTGACCTCGGGGGCCAGCATCTCCATGAGCGCGTCGAGGTCGCCGCCCAGGGCGGCGGCCACGAAGCGTTCGGTGACCTCCTGCTGGACCTGCGGGGTGGTCTCGTAGCGGGGGCGGCGGGCCTGGACGTGGGCGCGGGCCCGGTGCGCGAGCTGGCGCACCGCCGAGGGGCTGCGCTCCAGGATGCCGGCGATCTCGGTGTGCGCGTAGCCGAACACCTCGTGCAGCACGAACACCGCCCGCTCCAGCGGGGTCAGCGTCTCCAGGACCACCATCATGGCCATCGACACCGACTCGGTGCGCAGGGCCTGTTCGGCCACGTCCGCCGCGGGTGCCTCGGCCGTCTTGGTGATCAGCGGTTCGGGCAGCCAGGGACCGACGTACGTCTCGCGCCTGCGGGTGATGGCGTCCTTGCGGGCCAGGGCGTGGTTGACGGCGATCCGCACCAGGTAGGCGCGCGGGTTCTCGATCTCCTGGCGGGGTGAGCGGCTCTTCTTGCCCGACCAGGACAGCCAGGTCTCCTGCAGGACGTCCTCGGTGTCGGCGACGGAGCCGAGCAGGTTGTAGACGATGGAGAAGAGCAGTTCCCGGTAGCTGACGAAGACCTCGGTGGAGGCCTCGACGGCGTCGACGGCCTCGGCCGCGGCGGCCTCGGTGGTTTCGGGCGTGCCGCCCTCCTGCGTGGCTGATCCGTCCGTGAAGTCTTCGAAGTCTTCGAAGTCTTCTTCCGCACTGTCGGACATGGTGCACCTCCCGTGTGACGCGCTCGCTCCTGAGAGGCCACGGCTGTCTGGAGTGTGACATCGGCCCGGCGGGTGTGTTTCACCTCACAGAGTCGGGCCCGCATGTCACACATGTCCAGGCCCGGCCCCTCTCGTTCGCGAGGGCATCCCGGGCCGCGGGGTGCGGGAGTCGGGACGGGGGGCCACCAACCTCTCGTCCGCGGCCGCGAGTTGTCTGATCTGTCGACCGGCCGGGGGCCGGTCGCCGACGAAAGGAACGGCACACCATGGCAGTTGCACAGCAGGCCCCGATCAATTTCGCCGTCATGTACGCGACGCACGACGCGTTCCGGCGTGACCTCGAAAGGCTCGCGGCGGCGGTGGCCTCCGGCCGGGCCGCCACCCCTCAGGTCCGGGCCGGCTGGGAGAATTTCAAGCGTCAGCTGCACGTCCATCACACGGTGGAGGACGCCGTGCTGTGGCCGCGGGTCGCCGCGCAGGTGACCGACCGGCCCGATGACCAGAAGCTCCTGGCCGAGATGGAGGCCGAGCACGCGCAGCTGGACGCGGTGCTCGACGCGGTGGATGCGGGTCTGTCCCGCGCGTCCGCGGACCTCGGCGAGCGCGTGGACCGGCTGGCCCAGTCGCTCGGCTCCCACATGCGGCACGAGGAGAACGCGGCGCTGCCGCTCATTCAGGACGTGTGCACCAACAAGGACTGGGACGCCTTCCGCAGCGCCATGGCCAAGAAGCAGGGCCCCAAGGGTGCGGCCGTCTACATTCCCTGGGTCATGGACGGCCGGGACGTCGCCGAGCGCAAGCGGTTCCTGGAGTGCATGCCCGCCCCGGTGAAGGTCCTCAACAAGCTGTTCTGGGAGTCGAGTTACCAGAAGCGGGGGCTCTTCTCCGCCTGACCTCTCGCCTGCCCCCATCCTGGCCGGCTCCGCGGAGCCGGCCCGCGAGCGGCCCCCTGCCGGGCCCCGCCCCAAGCGCGCCCCTGCCGGTGTGAATCCCCCGCCACCGGCGGGGGCGTCGGCGTTGCCGGGGGCCCGCGGGGTCCTCCCCCGCCCACCGCGCTTCTCCGCATTCGTGATGGTTCTTCGTTGTTCTTCGTGGCCGTACGGGCTTTCGCCCCGTGCGGCCTTTGTGTTGCCCGCCCGTGCACGATCCGCCCCTTCGAAGGGACCGCAGTGATGACGACCCCTCAGTTCGCTCTCGCCGACCTCAAGCGCATCCTCCTGGAGGGTGCGGGCGCCGACGACGGCGCCGCCCTGGACGGCGACATCCTCGACCGCGACTTCGACGACCTCGGCTACGAGTCGCTGGCGCTGCTGGAGACCGGCAGCCGCATCGAGCGCGAGTACGGCATCGCCCTGGACGACGAGGTGTTCTCCGACAACCGCACGCCCCGCGCCCTGATCGCCGCCGTCAACCTCCACCTGACCGCCTCCGCCGCGGTCTGACCCGGCCTGCCCCAGAGGAGAACCGATCATGCAGCAGGACAAGCGCGTCGCACTCGTCACCGGTGCGACCAGCGGCATCGGCCTGGCCACCGCCCGGCTGCTGGCCGAGCAGGGCCACCGGGTGTTCATCGGCGCCCGCACCGAGAGCGACGTCATCGCGACCGTCAAGGCGCTGCGCAACGACGGCCTCGAAGCCGAGGGCCAGGCCCTGGACGTGCGCGACGGCGCCTCCGTCCGCTCCTTCGTCGGGGCGGCCGTCGAGCGGTTCGGCCCCATCGATGTGCTGGTCAACAATGCGGGCCGCTCGGGTGGCGGGGTGACCGCGGAGATCAGTGACGAGCTGTGGGACGACGTGATCGACACCAATCTCAACAGTGTGTTCCGGATGACGCGGGAGGTGCTGACCACCGGTGGCATGCGGGATCTGGAGCGGGGCCGCATCATCAACGTCGCCTCCACCGCGGGCAAACAGGGCGTCGTGCTCGGCGCCCCCTACTCCGCCTCCAAGCACGGGGTCGTCGGGTTCACCAAGGCGCTGGGCAATGAGCTGGCGCCCACCGGCATCACCGTCAACGCGGTCTGCCCCGGCTATGTGGAGACGCCGATGGCGCAGCGGGTGCGCCAGGGCTATGCGGCCGCCTACGAGAGCACCGAGGAGGCGATCCTCACCAAGTTCCAGGCCAAGATCCCCCTCGGCCGCTACAGCACCCCCCAGGAGGTGGCCGGGCTCATCGGCTACCTGGCCTCCGACACCGCCGCCTCCATCACCTCCCAGGCCCTCAACGTCTGCGGCGGACTCGGCAACTTCTGACCCGGCCCGGACCGGACCCCACCAGCCAAGAGGACAAGGAGAGTTGACCATGACGACGCGTGAGGTCGAGCACGAGATCACGGTGGCGGCCCCGGCCGGGACCGTCTACCGGCTGATCTCCCAGGTGGAGAACTGGCCGCAGATCTTCCCGCCCACCATCCACGTCGACCACGTGGAAAAGGGCGAGCGCGAGGAGCGCATCCGCATCTGGGCGACCGCCAACGGCGAGCCCAAGAACTGGACCTCGCGCCGCACCCTGGACCCCGAGGCCCTGCGGATCGGCTTCCGCCAGGAGGTCACCACCCCTCCGGTCGCCGCGATGGGCGGCACCTGGATCGTGGAGCCCCTCGGCGCCGACAGCGCCCGGGTACGGCTGCTGCACGACTACCGGGCCATCGACGACGACCCGCAGGACCTGCAGTGGATCGAGGAGGCCGTGGACCGCAACTCCCGCGCGGAGCTGGCCGCCCTGAAGGCCAACGTGGAACGCACGGTGGCCGCCGCGGAGCTGACGTTCTCCTTCGAGGACAGCGTCCAGGTCAACGGCGCCGCCAAGGACGTCTTCGACTTCGTCAACGAGGCCGGACACTGGCCAGAGCGGCTGCCGCACGTGGCCACCGTGCGCTTCGAGGAACCCGCCCCGGGCCTGCAGAGCCTGGAGATGGACACCCGCGCCAAGGACGGCTCGGTGCACACCACCAAGTCCTACCGGGTCTGCTTCCCGCACCACAAAATCGCCTACAAGCAGGTCACGCTGCCCGCCCTGATGACCCTGCACACCGGCTACTGGACGTTCACCGAGAACGCCGACGGCACCACCACCGCCGCCTCGCAGCACACGGTGGTGCTCAACACCGCCAACATCGCCGGTGTGCTGGGCGCGGACGCCACCGTCGCCGATGCCCGCCAGTACGTGCAGGGCGCGCTGTCCGCCAACAGCCGCGCCACGCTGGGCCATGCCAAGGACTACGCGGAGCGGCACCGGTCATGACCGTGCGGCGGCTCGAAAGCGATGTCGTCGTCGTGGGCGCGGGACCGGCCGGGCTGATGCTCGCCGCGGAACTGCGCCTGGGCGGCGCCGACGTGGTCGTACTGGACCGGCGCGAGGGCCCCACCACGCAGTCGAGGGCCTCGACGCTGCACGCCCGCACCATGGAGATCTTCGACGGCCGCGGCCTGCTCCGGGCGCTGGGCACCCCGCCGTGCGAGAGGCGCGGGCACTTCGGCGGACTGCCGCTGGATCTGACCCTGCCCGGGGCGCATCCGGGGCAGTGGAAGGTGCCCCAGATGCGCACCGAGGAGCTGCTGGGCGACTGGGCGGGCGCCCTGGGCGCCCGGGTGCGGCGCCTGCACGAGGTGCGGGCGGTGCGGGCCGGTGCCCTGGGCGTGGAGGTGGTGGCCGCCGGTCCCGGCGGTCCGGTGCGGGTCCGCGCCCGCTATCTGGTGGCCTGCGACGGCCAGGACTCCACGGTGCGCCGCCTGCTGGGCGCCGACTTCCCCGGCCAGGACGCCTCCCGCGAACTGCTGCGCGCCGACGTCGCCGGTCTGGACATTGCCGACCGGCGCTTCGAGCGGCTGCCCGCGGGGCTGGCGATCGCGGCCCGGCGCCCCGACGGCGTGACCCGGGTGATGGTCCACGAGTTCGGCGTCCCGGCCCCGGCGCGTACCGGGGAGCCCGGGTTCGCCGAGGTGTGCCGGGTGTGGCAGCGGGTCACCGGCGAGGACATCAGCGCCGGCGCCCCGCTGTGGGTCAATGCCTTCGGCGACGCCTGCCGGCAGGTGGCGCGCTACCGGCAGGGCCGGGTGCTGTACGCGGGTGACGCCGCGCACCAGCAGATGCCCATCGGCGGCCAGGCCCTCAACCTGGGCCTGCAGGACGCGGTCAACCTCGGCTGGAAGCTGGCCGCGGTGGCCCGCGGCACGGCGCCGGACACGCTGCTGGACAGCTATCACGACGAGCGGCACGCGGTGGGCCGACGGGTCCTCGACAACATCCGCACCCAGGCGCGGCTGCTGCTCGGCGGCGCCGAGGCGGCCAGTCTGCGCGCGCTGATGGAGGAGTTGCTGCAGCAGGAGGACGTGCGCCGCCACCTGGCGGGGATGATCTCCGGCGTCGACGTCCGGCATGCCATGGGGCCCGGGGAGCATCCGCTGCTGGGCGCCCGGCTGCCGCACGCCCGCCTCGCGGTGGGCCACGAGGTGCGCTCCAGCGCGCAGTTGCTGCGCGCGGGGCGGGGCGTGCTGCTCACCCTGGGCCCGGCGGCCGCCGCCCTGCACGAGGAGGCCGCGGCCTGGCCGGAGCGGGTGGTCTGTGTGGCGGCGCGGTGCGCCGACGGCGTACAGGGCGCCCTGCACGGCGTCGACGCGCTGCTGGTGCGCCCCGACGGACACGTCGCCTGGGTGCGGCCGGGCTCGACGGCCTCCCTGCGCTCGGCGCTCACCTGCTGGTTCGGTGCGCCGCGGCCGGTGCCCGGCGCGGCCGACGACCGCTCCCCCGCCCTGTCCCCCGCTGTTTTCGGAGAGTGAGCCATGAACCCGACCGACCGACCGGACGACCTCTATGACGTGGCCATTTTGGGCGCGGGCATGGCGGGCGGCATGCTGGGCGCGATCCTGGCCCGCAACGGTGTGAAGGTGCTGCTGATCGACGCCGGTGTCCATCCGCGGTTCGCGGTGGGTGAGTCGACGATCCCCTACACCTCGGCCATGACCCGGATCGTCGCCGAGCGCTACCGGGTGCCGGAGATCGAGGCGCTGGCCTCCTTCCGCGGCATCCAGGACAAGATCTCCCCGCTGTCGGGGCGCAAGCAGAACTTCGGCTTCGTCTACCACCGCGAGGGACAGGACCAGGACCCCGAGGAGATCAACCAGCTGGTGGTGCCCGAGTGGCAGCGCACCGAGAGTCATCTGTTCCGGCAGGACACCGACGCGTTCCTGTTCCATCTGGCGGTGCGCTACGGGGCCACGCCGCTGCTGGGCACCCGGATCGCCGACATCGAGACGGGGCCCCAGGGGGTGCTGCTGCGCTGCGACAAGGGCCGTGAGCACCGGGCCCGCTACCTGGTGGACTGCGGGGGCTTCCGCTCCCCCGTCGCGGAGAAGTTCGCGCTGCGCGAGGAGCCGACGCGGGCCCGCCACCATTCGCGTTCGATGTTCACGCACATGGTCGGCGTCACGCCCTACGACCAGGCGCCCTCGGCGGCGGGGCACAAGCAGCCCAGCCCCTGGCACCACGGCACCCTGCACCATGTCTTCGACGGCGGCTGGCTGTGGGTGATCCCCTTCGACAACCACGAGGGGGCGCTCAGCCCGCTGTGCAGTGTGGGGCTCACCCTGGACGAACGGGCCCATCCCAAGGGCGCACTGGAGCCGCAGCAGGAGTTCGAGGCGTTCCTGGCGCGCTTCCCGCAGATCGCCGAGCAGTTCACCGGCGCCCGCGCGGTCCGCCCGTGGGTGAGCACCGGGCGGCTGCAGTACTCCTCCACGCACACCGTCGGGGAGCGCTACTGCCTGACCGCGCATGCCGCGGGGTTCACCGACGCGCTGTACTCGCGCGGGCTGACCAACACCCTGGAGGTGGTCAACTCCCTGGCCTGGCGGCTGATCGAGGCCGCCGGGGACGGCGACTGGTCCACCGAGCGGTTCGCCTACATCGACCGGCTCCAGCAGGGCCTGTACGACGTCCACGACGATCTGGTCTACAGCTCGTTCGTGGGCTTTGGCCACTACGACCTGTGGAACGCGGTGCTGCGGGTGTGGGAGTCGACGAGCATCCTGCCCACGATGACGGTCGAGCGGGCCTACCGCCGCTTCATGGCCGGGCGGGACGAGCAGATCCTGCGGGACCTGGAGCAGACCTCCACGCCCGGGCTGCCCGCCCCGGTGGGCGAGGACATCCGGGCGCTGCTCACCTTCACCCGCACCACCTGCCAGGCCGTCGAGGCGGGCGAGGTGGAGCCGGCCGAGGCGGCGCGGCGCATCTTCGCCCGGGTGCGGGAGGCGGAGTTCCTGCCGGCGCCGTTCGCGCTCGGCGACCCGGCCGCCCGCTGTTTCGAGGCCACCCCCGAGCTGCTGGGGCAGGCCGTGGAGTGGGGCCAGACCACGGCCCCGCAGCACATCGCGCAGCTCTTCGGCTGATGTCCCCGACGGAGTCGGCCACCGGATTGGAAGGAAGGTCCAGCATGGACGCGGACGTGATCGTGGTCGGGGCGGGCCCGACCGGGCTGATGCTCGCCGGAGAACTGCGCCTGGGCGGGGCCCGCGTGCTGGTGGTGGAGCGCCTGGAGCAGCCCACCGGGCAGTCCCGCGGGCTGGGCTTCACCGCCCGCGCCATGGAGGTGTTCGACCAGCGCGGGCTGCTGGCGCACTTCGAGGGCCTGGAGGTGGCGCCGCTGGGGCACTTCGGCGGCGTGCAGTTCGACTACACCGTCCTGGAGGACGCCCACTTCGGTGCGCGCGGCATCCCGCAGTCGCACACCGAGGAGGTCCTGGAGCGGTGGGTGATCTCCCTGGGCGCTGATCTGCGGCGCGGCTGGGAGTTCCTCGAACTGGAGGAGCACCCCGACCGGGTGGAGATCGCGGTGGCCACGCCGCGGGGGGTGCAGCGCCTCAGCGCCCCCTATCTGGTGGGCTGCGGCGGCGGCAGCAGCGCGGTGCGCCGGGCCGCCGGGTTCTCCTTTCCCGGCACCGGTGCCACCCGCACCATGTATCTGGCCGATGTGGCCGGGTGCGGGCTGCGGCCGCGGTTTCTGGGCGAGCGCATGGAGCACGGCATGGTGATGGCCGCGCCGCTGGGCGAGGGGGTGGACCGCATCATCGTGGTGCCGGACCGGGCCCCGGACCACGAGCGGGAGCGGACGGTGTCCTTCGCCGAGGTCGCCGCGGCCTGGCGGCGGATCACCGGGGAGGACATCAGCCACGGCACGGCCCACTGGGTCAGCTCGTTCACCGACGCGACGCGGCAGGTCACCGAGTACCGGCGCGGGCGGGTCCTGCTGGCCGGGGACGCCGCGCACATCCATCTGCCGGCCGGCGGCCAGGGGTTGAGCACCGGCGTGCAGGACGCCGCCAACCTGGGCTGGAAGCTGGCCGCCACGGTGCGCGGGACGGCGCCGCAGGGGCTGCTGGACACCTACCACGCCGAGCGGCACGCGGCCGGTGCGCGGCTGCTGATGAACACCCAGGCGCAGGGCATGCTCTTCGTCGGCGGGCCCGAAATGGACCCGCTGCGCGCCCTGTTCGCCGAACTCATCGGCTACGACGACGTCAAGCGCCACCTCGCCGGGCTGGTCAGCGGCGTCGACATCCGCTACGACACGATGGCGGGCGGCCACCGGCTGCTGGGGCGGCGCCTTCCGCCGCGCACCCTGCACGGCGAGGAGGGCCGCACCAGCACCATGGAGCTGCTGCATCCGGCGCGCGGGGTGCTGCTCGACCTGGCCGGGGACGGCGCGCTGCGCGAGGCGGCGGCGCCCTGGCACGAGCAGGTGGTCACCGCGCGGGTGCGGCCCGACGAGCAGGAGGCCGGGCTCCAGGACGCGGCCGCGCTGCTGGTGCGCCCGGACGGCTATGTGGCCTGGGCCGCCGAGCGGGCCGGGGACCCGCAGGCGCCGCAGGCCCTACGGGCCGCCCTGCACCGCTGGTTCGGTGCGCCGCACACCCCCACCGCCGATGCGGCCGGGGGCGGCGGGGTGCGGGCGGCCGGCGCCGCGCGGTCCCGGTGAGCGGCGCGGCCCGCTCCCCGGGCGTGCGGGCCATCACCCTGGACGCCGCGGGCATCCCCCTGTCCGGCCTGCTCGGCACGGTGCAGGGCGCGCCGCCGCGGGCCACCGTGCTGGCCCTGCACGGCGGCGGCATGAGCGCCGCCTACTTCGACGGGCAGGCCCACCCCGGCCAGTCCCTGTTCACCCTGGGCACCCGGCTCGGCTTTCAGGTGCTGGCGCTGGACCGGCCCGGCTACGGGGCGTCGGCCGGGCCGCTGCCGCAGGGCCGGACGCTGGCCGGGCAGGCCCGCACCGTGCACGCCGCGCTGGCCCGGTTCGCCGCCGGACACGAGGTGGGGGCGGGCGTGTTCGTCCTGGCCCACTCCTTCGGCGGCAAGCTGGCGTTGACGTGCGCGGCCGGCGCCCCGCTGCCGGTGGAGCTGCTGGGCCTGGACATCTCCGGCTGCGGGCACCGGTTCGCGGTGCCCGCGGCCCGGCTGCCCTCGGCGGGCGGGCCCGGGCACTGGCGGCTCAACTGGGGTGCGCTGCGGCTGTATCCGCCGGACACCTTCCGGGCCAGCGCGGACCTGGTCGCCCCGATGCCCGCGCTGGAGCGGGCCGAGGCGGGCCGCTGGCCCGCCGCCTTCGCGCGCCTTGCGCCGCGGGTGCGGGTGCCCACCCGGCTGACCTTCGCCGAGCACGAGGCGTGGTGGCGCCACGACGAGGCGGCCCTGGCCGAGCTGCGCGCCCATTTCACCGGGGTCCGGCGCCTGGTGGTGGACCGGCAGGCGGACGCGGGCCACAACATCAGCCTGGGCTGGTGCGCCCGCACCTACCACCTGCGGGCGCTGGCCTTCCTGGAGGAGTGCCTGGCCCGCCGCGAGGCGGCACCCGCACCCCGGCAGGCGGCGGCCTGACCCCGGCCACCACCCCGGCCCCGGCCACCGGCATCCCGCGCATGCCCGGCCCGCACAGTCCTGTGCCTCTCGACGACGGAAGCGACCTGACCATGGCTGTCCTCGACCCCTCTTCGCTGTTCGCCCTGCCCCACGACGGGTCCGTACTGCGCGCCCTGGACCTGGGCGTGCGGGCCCAGATCCTGGAGAGCCGGCTGTGCCGGACGCTGGGGCACGCCCTGGGCGTGCCCCCGGCCCACCGCATCCCGGCCGACCGGCCGCTGCGCGCCCTGGGCGTGGACTCGCTGCTCGCCCTGCACCTCAAGCAGCAGCTGGAGGCGGCCCTGCAGGTACGGACCGTGGCGCACGACCAGCTGCGCGAGGCCACCCTCGCGCAGCTGGCGGCGCTGCTCGCCCAGGAGGTGGCGCGGCCGCAGGAGGCGGCCGCGGCGGGCGTCACCGTGCGATGACGCCCAACGGGAGCACCGAGTCGGCCCGCACGGGGAGGAGTGAAGCGATGGAGAGCCCGCACAACGCCGTCGAGCACCTGAGGGAGCTCAAGGAACAGGTGACCCAGGGGCCGGATCCGGCGGCCACCGAACGCCAGCACGCCAAGGGCAAACTGACCGTCCGTGAACGGATCGGCCTGCTCCTGGACAAGGGGAGTTTCCGGGAAGTGGAGGCGCTGCGCCGGCACCGGGCCACCGGCTTCGGCCTGGAGGCCAAAAAGCCGTACACGGACGGTGTGATCACCGGCTGGGGCACGGTGGAGGGCCGCACAGTCTTCGTCTACGCCCACGACTTCCGCATCTTCGGCGGCGCGCTCGGCGAGGCGCACGCCACCAAGATCCACAAGATCATGGACATGGCCATCGCGGCCGGAGCGCCGCTGGTCTCGCTCAACGACGGCGCGGGCGCCCGCATCCAGGAAGGGGTGGCGGCGCTGGCCGGATACGGCGGCATCTTCCAGCGCAACACCAAGGCCTCCGGGGTCATCCCGCAGATCTCGGTGATGCTCGGCCCGTGCGCGGGCGGCGCCGCCTACAGCCCGGCGCTGACCGACTTCGTGTTCATGGTCCGCGAGACCTCCCAGATGTTCATCACCGGCCCCGATGTGGTCAAGGCGGTCACCGGCGAGGAGATCACCCAGAACGGGCTGGGCGGCGCCGACGTGCACGCCGAGACCTCCGGGGTGTGCCACTTCGCCTACGACGACGAGGAGACCTGCCTGGCCGAGGTCCGCTACCTGCTCTCACTGCTGCCCGCCAACAACCGTGAACTGCCCCCGCACGCCACCGGCGAGGACCCCGCCGACCGGCAGTGCCCGGCCCTGCTGGAGGTGGTGCCGGCCGACGGCAACCGCTCGTACAACATCCGCGAGGTGATCGAGGAGGTCGTCGACGACGGCGAGTACCTGGAGGTGCACGCCGCCTGGGCGCCCAACCTGGTGTGTGCGCTCGCCCGGCTCGACGGCCGCACGGTGGGCATCCTGGCCAACCAGCCCGCCGCCATGGCCGGGGTGCTCGACATCCGGGCCAGCGAGAAGGGCGCGCGGTTCGTGCAGTTCTGCGACGCCTTCAACATCCCCCTGGTCACCCTCGTGGACGTGCCCGGCTTCCTGCCGGGCGTGGACCAGGAACACGAGGGCATCATCCGGCGCGGCGCCAAGCTGCTGTACGCGTACTGCAACGCGACCGTGCCGCGGGTCTCGGTGGTGCTGCGCAAGGCGTACGGCGGCGCCTACATCGTCATGGACTCGCGTTCCATCGGCGCCGACGTCGCGCTGGCCTGGCCCACCAACGAGATCGCCGTGATGGGCGCCGAGGGCGCCGCCAACGTCGTCTTCCGCCGGGAGATCGCCGCCGCGGCGGACCCCGAGGCGATGCGCGCCCACAAGATCGAGGAGTACCGGCGCGAGCTCGTCCACCCCTACTACGCCGCCGAACGCGGCCTGGTCGACGACGTCATCGACCCCGCCGACACCCGCGCGGTGCTGATCAGCGCCCTGGCCATGCTCGAGGCCAAGGACGCGGGCCTGACCCGCCGCAAGCACGGCAACCCGCCGCAGTGAGGACACCGCGATGACATCGACCCCGCTCCAGAGCACGGCCCCGGACCAGGGCACGGACCCGCCCGCACCGCTGGTGCGGATCGTCCGGGGCGATCCCACCCCGGAGGAACTCGCCGCACTGATCGCGGTGGTGCAGCTGCGCCTGGCCGCCCGGCCGCCGCAGCCTGCGCCCCGGCTGCGGTCCCCGGCGCGCTGGTACCGGCCCCAGCCCACCCCGTTCGAGCCGCGCGCCTGGCGCAGCAGCGCCTACCGCAGGGCCGCCTGAAGCCGCCCCCGCACCCCCTGGATCACCGGGGGCACCCCCTGCCCGGCGCTCCCGGGCCTTACGTCCGTACGAGAAAGGACCGACCATGTCCCTGCTGGAGGACGACGCCACCGTGGTGGCGCTGCACGATCAGCTGCGACTGCTCAACGACCGTCTGGAGGTGGCCCAGTTGTGTGACCGCTACGTCATGCACCTGGACCGGGACCGCTCCCAGGACGGCTGGCTGGACTCGGTGTTCACCGACGATGTGCATCTGACCTTTCCCTTCGGGGAGTTCAGGGGCATCGAGGGGCTGGCCGGGTTCCAGGAGATGGCGCGCACCACCTTCGCCCGCACCCATCACCTGTGCGCCAACCACGTGGTGGAGGTGGACGGGGACAGCGCCACGGTGCGCTCGCACCTGATGGCCGTGCACGTGCCGGACGGCGACGAGCCGGCCGGGCACTTCGACATCGGCGGGCACCTGGAGGCCCGCACCGTGCGCACCGAACGCGGCTGGCGCATCCGCCGGTTCGTGTTCGACCTGGTGTGGCAGTCCGGCCAGGCGCCGGCCGCCAAGACGGCCGGCTGACGGCACCACCCGGGCACCGGCAGGCCGGTGCCCGCTCGCGGAAGGGTGAGTGAATGTCCACTTCGGTACGCGGCTACTCCACCCGTGCCCGTCTTCTGGACGCCACGGAGCACCTGCTGCGCGAGCGGGGGCTGGCCGGGGCCACCACGAAGGCCATCGCCGCCGACGCGGAGTGCTCCGAGGCCGCCCTGTACAAGCACTTCAGCGGCAAGGGCGAGCTGCTCGGCGCGCTGCTGCGCGAGCGGCTGCCGGCGGCGGGCCCGCTGCTTGCGGGCCCGGTGCGCGACGAGGACGCCGAGGCGTGCTGTGTCCGCCTGGTGCGCCAACTGCTGTGGTACTACGAGCAGTCCGTGCCGCTGATCGGCGCGCTGTTCGCCGACCACGCGCTGCTGGCCGGGCTGCGCCCGCTGCCCTACGGCACCGCCGCGGCCCCCGACGAGCTGCTGGAGGCGGTGGTCGGGCATCTGCGGGCGCTGCGCGGGCGCGGCCGCATCCGGGCCGACGCGGATGTGCGGGCGGCCGGTGCGCTGTTGCTCGGCGTCTGTTTCCAGCGGGCCACGTTCACCCAGGTGGCGCCGGGCGGCTGGCCCTGGTCCGCCGAGGAGTTCACGGCCGTGGTGGGCCGTGCCGTGGCCGCCTCCCTGACCGACACCGTCGCCGAACCCGCCGCCCCCTGCAAGGAGTTGGAATGACACACAGCCCCCTGGCCACTGCCGCGCGCTTCGCGGGCCTGATCTTCGTGGGGATCTTCGCCGGATTCCTCGTCGCCGTCCTCGTCCTGGAGAACTCGCTGCGCGAGTACGACGGCAAGGTGTACGCGCAGGTGCGGCAGGTCGAGCTGGATTCCCTGGACACCCTGGCCTCGGCCACCCTGATCCCGGCGATCCTGGCCACCGTCCTGCTGATCGTCGCCGTCCGGCGCTCGCGGGGCCCGGCGCTGTGGCTGCCGGTGGCGGCGCTCGCGCTGATGCTGGTGGTCCTGGTGGTGACGCTGACCATCAACCTGCCGATCAACGGCGACCAGAACGACTGGAACGTGGCGGCGCCGCCCGCGGACTGGGCGGATGTGCGCGACGACTGGCAGAACGCGCACCTGGTGCGGGTCGTCGCGGCCGTCGGCGCGTTCGCCCTGCTGCTGGCGGCCGCGGTGCTGCGCCCGGCGGCCGCCGCGCTGGCGCACCGGCCGTCCGGCCCGGTGGCCGCGGGCCGCCGCTGACCGTGCCCCGCCCCGGCCCTTCCGGCGCACCCCCTGACGGGATGCACCGGAAGGGCCCCTTTTTTTGTTCCGGTCAGGCCGAGCGGGTGGGGCGGCGGGACAGGGCCCCTTGCAGGCGCCTGCGGTGCAGTTCGCCGGTCGCGGCCCGGGGCAGGCCGCCCATGAGTTCCAGCCGGGCGGGCAGGTGCGCGGGCGGGACGCCCTGGCCGAGCAGGTGGTCGCGGAGTTCGAGCAGGGTGGGCGGGTCGCCGTCGGGGACCACGGCGGCGCAGGCCAGTTCGCCGTGCTGGGGGTCGGTGCAGGCCACCACGGCGGCCTCGGCGACCCGGGGGTGGGCCAGGAGGCGTTCCTCGATCTCGGTGACCGGGACGAGGAAGAGGCCGCCGATCTCCTCGGCCCCCGCCCGCGGCCGACCCCCCTCGTCCGGGTCCGCCGGATCGCCGGTGCCGGACCGCCCCGGCGGCTGCCAGGTCGCGGCCAGGGCGCCGCTCTCGCGCCGCCACACCGCCAGCGGCGCGGACGCCGCGCCCGGCCGCGCCGTACCCCCGCCGGGCGCGGCCGGGCGCAGCGGCGCCCCGAGCAGGTGGTGGACCTGCTGGGCCAGGGCGGCGGAGGTGCCTGCGGCATCGGAGGTGATGGCGTGGCGCAGGGCGGGCAGCGCGCGCGGGCGGCGGTGCTGGGCGGCGGCGAGCTCGGCCCACTGGGCGGGCGTGGCGCAGGCCTGCCGTACGTCGGCGGCGGCCATCAGGTCCAGGGCGTCCTCGGCGTCCCAGCGGTCCTGGAGCACGGCGGTGCCGCCGCGGGTGAGCGGGCCGAGCACCGCGTGCAGCAGGGCGGGCAGGGTGGCCAGGGGCAGTGCAGTGAAGCAGGCGGCGCCCGGTCCGGGGTCCGGGGCGAGGCCCGCGTGCAGGGAGTTGGGGGTGTGCAGGCTCATGCGGTGGGCGCCGTGCAGCCCCAGGGAGGTGAGGGCCAGGCAGGTCCGGTCGGCCAGGTCGGGGGGCAGCGGCAGCGCGGTGGAGCGGTGGCGCTCGTGGGGGGTGCGCAGGAAGTGCGCGGTGAAGTCCACGGCCCCAACCCCGGCTCCGGCGGTGGTGGTGGCGTCGCCGAGGACCACCCGGTGGCGCAGCCAGGGCAGTTGGGGGGCCAGGTCGGTGAGGAGCTGTGCCGGGGCGATGCCTTCCCACTGGTCGGGGACGACGCACAGCCGGGGCTGGGCCGCGCCCAGGACGGCCGCCAGGTCGTGGGCGCCGTAGCCGGGCATGACCGGGACGGCCACGGCGCCGGTGCGCAGGCAGGCGAGCAGCAGCGCGCAGGTCTCCCAGCGGTTGGGCAGCTGGAAGGCGACCGGGTCGGCGGGGCGCACGCCCAGGGCGTCCAGGGCGAGCGCGAACCGGTCGGTGTGGGCGGCGAGCTGGCCGTAGGAGATGCGGATGATGCGGCTGCGGGCGGGGCGGTGGGCGCGGTGGGCGACGATCGCGGTGCGGTGCGGGTGGCGGGCCGCGCCGCGGTACAGGTCGTGCAGGACGGTCTCGGTGCGCCAGTGGCCCTGCCGGTAGAAGGTGCGGGTGGCCTCGGCGGGCGGGCGCAGGGCGGCGAGCTGGGGGGCCAGCGGGGTGCGGGGGTCGGGCTGGGGGTGCGGGTGTGGTCCTGGCAGGGGGTTTTCGGTCCGGTGGTGCGCCATCACTGCCTCCTGCCGACGGCCCAGGCGACCTGGACCCGTGAGTTGCAGCCCAGTTTGCGCATCACGTGGCGGACGTGGTTGACCACCGTCCACTCGGCGATGTCCAGCTGGTGGGCGATCTGCCGGTTGGTCAGGCCGTCCGCGACCAGCAGCGCGACCTGCAGCTGGCGGGGGGTCAGGGCGCCGGCCTCGGTGCGCTCCTCGGCGCGGCCGGGCTCGGCGGTGGCCAGTGCCTCGCCGGCCATCGCCGCCGGGCGCAGCCGCAGCCCCTCGGCCCAGGCGGTCGTGAAGAGCGTGGCGCCCAGCTGGCGGCGCAGCTCGGCGATGGTGCCCTGCAGCAGGTCGCGGTCCGCGCCGGTGGTGGTAGCCCCGGTGCGCGAGCGCAGTGCCTCGGCGGCGGCCAGCAGGCGGGTGGCGCGCTGGGGCTGGCCCGCGGTGCGCACCAGGAGCAGGGCGAACAGGTCCAGGACGGCGGGCAGTTCGGTGCGTTCGTCGATCGATTCGTACAGGGTGAGGCTTTCGCGCAGCGCGGCGCGGGCGGCGGCCTCGTCGCCGGTGTGCAGGTGCAGGCGGGCGGTGGTGGACCGGGTGCGGGCCAGATCGCGGATGGCGCCGTGCTGGCGCTGGATGCGTTCGGCCCGCTCCAGCAGGGCCCGGGCCGGTTCGCTCTCGCCACCCGCGAGCAGCACGTCGGCCAGGGCCGTGGCCGCTTCGGCGGATCCGGCGGTGTCGCCCTGCACGTTGAGGGTGGTGCGGGCGGCGGACAGCAGGGACTGCCCCGCGGCCCGGTCGCCGCAGCGGAAGAGGGCGTAGCCGCGGCGGGCGGAGGCCAGCGCGCCGGGGCCCGGGTCGCGCAGCCGCTGGTACATGTCGACGGCCCGGCGGTGGCGGTGGGCGGCGCCGTCGTGGTCGCCCAGGGCCGCGGCCAGGACACCGGCGCCGGCGCACAGCCGGGCGCGGGCCCGCAGCCGCTCCCCGTGCTCCTCGCCGTCCTCGGCGCCCTCGTCCTGCAGGGCCCGCTCGGTGGTGTCGAACCAGCGCAGGCCCTCGGTGAGTTCGCCCCGGATGAGCCAGGGGTACAGGCTGGCGCAGACCAGCGCGGCCCGCTCCAGCAGGGCCACGGGGCGCTCCCGTTCGGCGCTCCGGCCCCGGGCGGCGGTGCGCCGCTCGTGTTCGTCCTTGAGGTGGTGCAGGGCGGCCAGGACGTTGGCGTGCTCGGCGGCCGCGGCCCGCAGCCAGCGCTGCTGCTCGGAGCCCTGGAAGCGGCCCTCCAGGGTGTGCAGCAGTTTCTGGTAGTGGCGGGCGTGGGCCTGCCGGGCGGTGGCGGCCTGGGCGGCGCCCGACGCGTCCAGGAGGGACAGGCCCCAGGCGCGCAGGGTGCGCGACATGGTCAGCCGGCTGTCGGTGCGCGGATTCTCCTCCAGGGTGAGCAGGTTGCGGTCGAGCAGGGCCTCCAGGGCGACGGCGGTCTCCCCCGCGTCCAGCGGTGAGACCTTCTCGGCGGTGGCGAGGGTGAGGCCGTGCTGGAACAGGGCGAGCCGGGCGAGCAGCGCGCGCTGTCCCTGGCTCAGGCCGCGGCAGCTCCATTCGGCGATCGCCGGGGTGGAGCGCTGGCGCGCCGGTACGTCCACGGGCCCCGGCAGGTGGCTGTCGCCGCCGCGCCGCAGCCACGCGCGCAGCTCCTGCGCCGGATACAGGCGCAGGCGGCGGGCGGCGAGTTCCAGGACGAGCGGGACGCCTTCGAGGAGGTTGCAGATGTCGACGACGGCCTCGACGTTCTCGGCGGTGAGCGCGAAGGCGGGGTTCGCCTCGTGGGCGCAGCAGATCAGGAGCCGCACGGCCGGGTTGTCCTGCACGTCGGCGACGTCGGGGGCCAGGAGCGGCCCCGGGGTGGGCAGCGGCGGCACGGGCACCACCTGCTCGCCGTAGATGCGCAGCACCTCCTGGCCGGTGGCCAGGACGGTCAGGGCCGGGGCGGCGGTGAGGTGCCCGGCCAGGACGGGGGCCAGCCGCGCGGCGACGTGTTCGACGCCGTCGAGCAGCAGCAGGGTGCGCCCGCTCGCACCGGCCGCGATTCTCTCGATGTGCTTGAGGGCCGTCTCCAGGTCCGCGCAGGCGGGCAGGTCCAGCGGGTGGATGCCGCCGGGGAACAGTGCGGCGGTGGTGCGGGCGGCCTCGGCGGCCAGCCTGCTCTTGCCCACTCCGCCGGCCCCGGTCAGGGTGATCAGGCGGGCGGCCGGGTCCTGGAGTCTGCCCTGAACCGCGATCAGATCGAGTTCCCGGCCCACCAGTTCGGCCGCCGTGCCTAACGCTTGCAGATCCGTCGACATGTTCCCCCTCATGACTGACCGGCACCGCGCAGGGCCCCGCTCGGGCCCCGCACGGCGTGCGCCCGGAAGCTACGGACTGTGACTTAAGCCGCCCTGAAGCCACCGGCCGCCCGCTGCCCCGCGGGCCGGGCGGGCGGTGGTGCTGTGTGGTGCGTGGTGGTGCCGCTCCGCCCCAAGTACGCGGGTCAGCGGGCGTCGTGCGGGCCGCCCCGGTGTCCGGGGGCCTGCCCGCGGGCCGGGGCGGGCTCGCCCGGGTGCCGTGACTGTCCGTCCACGGCCCGGGCGGGCGCGGGGCGGGGCACGAGGTGGGCGACGATGTCGGTGACCGTGGGGTGGTCCCACACCAGGGTCGGGTCGACGATCAGGTCCTTCTCCTCCTCCAGGTCGCCGCAGAGACTGAGCGCCCACACCGAGTCCATGCCGTAGTGGGCGAGCGGGGTGTCGTGGTCGATGGAGCTCTCCGGGCGGGCCAGATAGATCGCGAGCCGGGCGGTGAGCCAGCCGCGCAGCTCGGTGGCGTACGCCGTCTGCCCGGAGATACGGGTCGTCATGGCCGGGGCTCCTCGGACAACTGCCGGTCGGGGGTGTCGCCAGCCTCGCCAGGAGGACTAAAGCGCCGCTTGTGGGCAGGGCGTTCGCGGTCCTGCCCGTCACCGGACGGGACGGCCCGCGGCGCCCCGGCCCAGCCACCCGCCCCAACCGGCGCCCCGTCAGTGACGGGCACGATGACAGCGAGACCCCCGGCGCACGGCCGCGCCTGCCCGCCGCCGGACGGGACAGCCCGCAGCGCCCCGGCCCAGCCACCCGCCCCAACCGGCGCCCCGTCAGTGACGGGCACGATGACAGCGAGACCCCCGGCGCACGGCCGCGCCTGCCCGCCGCCGGACG
>NZ_JBWKAP010000013.1:204266-229470 GCF_056437465.1 Streptomyces sp. NPDC042371
GGACAGCCCGCAGCGCCCCGGCCCAGCCACCCGCCCCAACCGGCGCCCCGTCAGTGACGGGCACGATGGCAACGAGGCCCTCGGCGTGCGGCCGCGCCTGCCCGCCGCCGGACGGGACAGCCCGCAGCGCCCCGGCCCAGCCACCCGCCCCAACCGGCGCCCCGTCAGTGACGGGCACGATGGCAACGAGGCCCTCGGCGTGCGGCCGCGCGCCGGGGACACCGTGGAGGAGGTCCGTGACTCCCCGGGTTCCGGGTCTGCTCGGGCGTGGCGCCGGAGACGGTGACGTGCCGTGGCGGCCCTTGGCGCGGCGCGGGTGCCGGACGCGCCGGTACCCGGGCGGGCGACCCGCCCGCAGCGGGGCGCGACGCCCCGTGGGACCGGCCCGTCGTGCCCTGCTTGGCCGCGCCCTGTTTGACCGCGCCTGCGCGATGCCCCAGGGGGCCCGCGCTCCGACCTGCCCGGCAAGGGCGCCCCGGCCCGGCATCGCGCGGGCGCCGGATCATCCCCGGCGGCCCGCCCCCCGGGATGCCCCGCCCCTCCCCCTGTCCGCGCCGCCCTCACCCCACCGGGGCGGCCGCGCCCCTGCCGCAGAAGCCGGGGCCCCGTAGGAGTAGAGAGGTGACCCTTTTGACCTCGACCTCAGCCTCAGCCTCAGCCTCGACCTCAATCTCAGCCGCGGCCCGGAGCCGGACGGCCCAGGTGCGGCTCGCCGACGACCGGGCGGGCGGAGCGGGCAGCCTGCGGCTGTTTCTGCGCGAGGCGCTCGGTGAGGCGTACGGGCCGTGCCCGGCGCTGGAGGGCGGGGTGCCGGTGGTGTGGTCGGGGGCCCATGTCGTGGATCCGCCCTTCTACGGCGACGGCGACATCGGCCACGCCGCGGTGTGCCGGACCGTCAACGAGCTGGCGGCGGCCGGTGCGGTGCCGGTGGGGCTGTCGCTGTCGGCGGTCGTGGAGGCGGGGCTCGCGCTGGGGCGGGTGCGGCAGGTGGCGGACTCCGTGCGGGCGGCGGCGCAGGCCGCCGGGGTGCGCGTCGTGGACGTCGACGCACGGGTGGTGCGGGCGGGCGAGGCCGACCAGATCTACCTGCACACCACGGGCATCGGCGTGCGCCGCTCCCCCGCCGCGCGGGCGGTGCGGGCCGGGACGGGCGACCGGCTCGTGGTCAGCGCCGCGCTCGGCGGTTTCGGCGCCCATGTCCTGTCGGTACGGGCCCGCTTGGGCCACGAGAGCGTGATCCCGGACGGCTGCGTCCCGCTGACCGGGCTGCTCGACCGGGCGCGCGACGCGGTGCACCACGGCGCGCTGCGGGCGGTGCGCACGGTGGGCCGCGGCGGGCTCGCGGCCGCGCTGGGGGCGTACGCGGACGAGACGGGCCAGGGGCTGCGTATCCGGGAGGCGGCGCTGCCGGTGCAGTACGAGGCGCGGGTCGCCCTGGACGCGCTCGGCGTCGAGCCGGTGCACGCGGCGACCGTCGGCTGCGTGCTCATGGTGGTCGCCGCCGAGGCCGCCGACGCGCTGCTCGCCGCGGTGCGGGCGCATCCGTGCGGGCGCGAGGCGGCCGTGGTCGGCGAGGTGGTGCGGCCGGGCCCCGACCCGGTCGTCCTGGTGCCCGAGGGCGGCAGGCCGGTAGCGCTGGAGGCCGCGGCGCAGGCACCGGCCCGGCTGGCCTGAGCGGGCGGGCGCACCCGCGCGCGACGGCGCGGCGGCGCGGCGGCGCGGCGGCGCGGCGGTGAGACGGCGCGGCGGAAGGGGCCGCGGGGGCTTTGACGGCGGCGGGCGCGGGAGGTGCGGGCGCGGGAGGTGCGCGGTGGCGGCGCCGGGGAGACAGCGGCAGCTTCCGGCCACCGCGCCAAGGCCCGTTCCGTGCGCGGCGCGGCGGCGCACACGGAACGGTGCGGCGCGGTCGGCCGGGTCCGGGGAAAGCGGCCCGGTCCTGCGGTGAAGGCGCTGGTCATGCCGGGCACGGCAGGGCTCTGCCATTTCGTTGGGCGGCCGCCGCGGGACGCTATGCGGAATGCTTTCCGCCGCACGCTGCGGAAAATCCCGGCGGCCGTCGGCTATTACATCCCGAAAGAAGCAGTTGACTGATCATTTGGGGCCCCGGTTGAACACCGGAGAAGAATGCCTCATTCCGGGGAGCGGAATACACGGCAAACGCCCGACGCCCGCACCCGCCGCCCAGGGGCACCGGGCAGCGCATCCCCGCACTCGAGAACCAGTGGATTATCGCTGGACCGCCGGTCGGCGCGGCCGGGAGAAACGCAGGACCCGCACCCCCGCGGCGGCCCCGGGCGCCGCTGCGCAGGCGAAGGGGCAGGCCACCGCGTACTCCGGTGGCCTGCCCCTTCAGTCGTCCGCAGGCATCAGCGCGAGGTCAGCCCCATCCGTCGTCCCCGGGCCCGACCGCCTGTGCCGTCTCCTGCGCCGATACCGCGGCGACGGTGCCACCGGGCGCGGTGTGGGCGTGTGCGGCCCCCGCGGCCGGCACCCCCAAAACGCCGATGACCACGAGCACCCCAACAACCTCTCTCCGCATTCCGGAAATCCTCATGACTATCCCCCAAGTCGATGCCGAGTTGTCCGGCCGCCGACCAGTCTGCACACACCGGCCATTCTCGGCTATGACTCGGCCAGTGGCGTAAAGTTGCATGGCAACTAATTCTCTTTCCGACGGGGGCTGTTACGGCTATGTCTGAATGTTCCCCTTCTGAACCCCGTCTCCATGAATTGGACGAACGGGCCATCGCGGCCTACCGCACCGCGGTGCAGGCTGGCCAGTACGCGCCCCAGGCCATCGCGGCCGCCCTCGGGCTGACGCATGAGGAGACCGCGCGGATCTCGCGCACCCTGCTTGACCTGCGGCTGCTCCACCCCGTACCGGGGGACGGGGACACGCTGGCCCCGGCGAGCCCGGACGCCGCGGCCGCGGATCTGGTCGGCCCCGCCGAACAGCGGATCAGGGAACTGCAGCAGTCGGTCTCCGGTACGCGCAGCAGCCTGCTGTCCCTGCTGCCGGTGTACTTCGAGAGCCGCAGAAGCCGCAACCGCATGGAGGCCTTCGACGTCATCACCAACATCAGCGTCCTGGAAGTCATGATCGAGGACTTCGGGGCGCGCTGCCAGACGCAGGCCCTGACCGTCCAGCCCGGCGGCCCCCGCCCCCCGCACCTGCTCGAAGGCGCCCGCAGGCGCACCCTGGAGCGGCTCGCGCGCGGCATCCGGGTCGAGCATCTCTACCAGCACACCGTCCGCAACGACCCGGCCTCGACGGCCTACATCCGCGAGGTGAGCGCGGCCGGCGCCGAGGTGCGCACCACCGACCAGCTGATCGACCGGATGATCATCTACGACCGGGAGATCGTGTTCCTGCCCGAGCAGGGCGAGCTGGACCGGCGCCCGGGGGCCATCGTCGTGCGCGAGCCCACCCTGGTGGCGTTCCTGTGCAAGCTCTACGACCAGCAGTGGGCCAGGGGGACGGTCTTCGAGCCGGACGCGGAGGAGAACACCGCGATCACCGACGACGTGCAGCGGTCCATCATCAAGCTGATGGCCCAGGGCTACAAGGACGAGATGGTCGCCCGCCGCCTGGGCATGTCGGTGCGCACCTGCCGCCGCCACATCGCCGAGATCATGGACGACCTGGATGCCACCAGCCGCTTCCAGGCGGGGGTGAACGTGGCCCTGTCGGGGGCGCTGGACGAGGCCGTCGGCCGGCCGCACCCCGGCGATGCCCAGAGCGCCACGGGCCCGGAGGGGGCGGGGACTTGATGCCGTACAGCTTGCTGCCAGCTGACCTTCCTGGCTCTGCCCAGCCGTGCGAGGCGACGCTGTCGCCAGGCGAGGGGCGACGCCGCGGCGCGCCGCCCCCGGGCCGCGGGAGGGGGTGAGCGCGTGCGCGACGACCAGGACCGGCCGGCCGGTGCACCGGGGCGGGAACACGGCACGCTGCGCCTGGTCCAGCGGACGCCGTCGTGGGAGCCCCCGGACGCGGCCGGACCGGCGGGCGGCGAGGCGGAGTTCGCCCTCACCGGCGAACTGCCGCGCGGCCACCCGGTGTTCGGCGACGGGCCGCGCCGCTTCCACGACCTGCAGGCGGGCGCCGAGATGGTCCGCGAGATCGGCGAGCTCCTGGGCCAGAGCCTGTTCGGGGTGCCGGCCAACCGCACCGGCGTCTTCTACCGCTTCGCCGTGCGCACCCCCGACATCGCCGCCTGGCGCGACACCGGCACCGGCTCCCCCGCGCTGCTGACCACACTCCTGCGGGTGCGCCCCGACAAGGTCATCGACGGGGTGCCCCGCGCCCTGGAGTTCCGCACCGACCTGCGGCTCGACGACAGGCCGTGCGGGGCGGGCACCGCCAACGTCGTCTTCCTGCCCCCCGTGGTGTACCGCAACCACCAGGCGCTCGGCCGCACTTCACCCCGGCGGGAACCGGCCGCGACCGGCGGCGGGCGGACGGCAGCGGACCCGGCCGAGGTGGACCCGGCCGAGGTGGGGCGCGCCGCCCCGGGCAACGTCCTGGTGCACGCACCGTCCGAGGCGGCCCACGGGCGGCTGTCGGCGAGCATCCGCCCCCCGGCGCACTGGCCGCTGCCCCGCGTCACCGAGCACGGCCACGTACCGGCCGCCGTGCAGCTGGAGGCGCTGCGCCAGACGGCCCTGCTGTGCGCCGGGCGCAGCCACCGGTTCGCCCCAGACCGCTGCGCCCTGTCCTCGCTGGAGGTCCACTTCCGCGGCTACGCGGAGCCCGCGGCACCGATGCGGTGCGCGGCGGTGGCCGGACCGTGCGACCGCGACGCCCAGGGCCGCCGCCAGGTGCCCGTCACCCTGACGCTGGCGCAGACGGGCCGGGCCGTCCTGGAGGCGGTCGTCACGGTGGTGGAGGACTTCTGACGGCACCCGGCCCGGCGGGCGGGCCGGTGGCCGGGCGGGGCGAACCATACGGTGGACGTGGGGCGTTGCCTGGTACGGGCGGGACGCGAGGGCGCACGGCCCGGCGGGCGCGGGGACAAGGTCCGGCGGGCGGGCCGGTGGCCGCTTGCTCAGCCGTCGGCCGGGGCGGGGCGGACCGGGTGCAGGGCGTGGAGCGTTGCCTCGTATGGGCGGGGCGTGGTGGTGCGGGGCGAGGGGGGCCGGGCGGGTGCGGGCGGGCGGGGGCTGGTGGCCGGTGCCTCCGTGCCCTCGGGGGCGCGGCGTGCGCCGCCCGGCGGGGCGGGCAGCGGGGCGGTGAACCAGCCGTCCTGCAGCAGCCGCTCGACGTGCAGGGCCGGGTCGGCGCCCAGGGAAATGACGGCGACGGCGGGCAGGCGGTCGCGGACCCGGGCGCAGGCGTTCTCGCAGGGGTCGGCGAGAACCAGACCGGCCATGTCGATGCCCAGCCGCCGCGCGACCTCGCGCACACCGGCGTCCCGGGGCCGCGCACCGGTGTCGATGACAGCTGGGTCGCCCCCGTCCGGGTGCATGTGCGTTTGGGCGGGCGGGAGTTGGCGGTCCGGCGGCCGCTCGCCCCGGCCGGTGACGGCGAGCAGGACGCCCTGGGCGGCGAGCTGGCGCAGGGTGGAGTGCAGCGCGGCGTGGGGAGCACCGCCGGGGCCGGGGCCGCCCGTCGGCTCGTCGAGCAGTCCGGCCCACAGGGCGCCGTCCAGGACGAGGCAGGTGCGGGCCGGGCCGCGGCGCGCGCGCAGCAGGTGGCCGACCTCGCGGGCGTAGGCGGCCACCAGCGCGTCGGTGAAGGGCGTGCCGGTCCGGGCGGCCGTGCGGGCGTCGCGGGCCGGGCCGGTCTCGGCGATGAGCGGGTCCAGGTCCACGGCGGCGAGCCGGGGATGGGTGGCCGCGAGCCGCAGCAGCCCGGCGTTGAGGTCGCGCCAGATCGCCGAGAGCTGGGTGCGCTGGCGCTCGTCGGTGAGCTGGTGGGTGTGGTGGCGCAGCAGCGGCAGCGTGTTCAGGACGAGGGTGCCCTGCCCGTGCTGCGCGTGGGCCGCGGCCAGCGCCCGCAGCCGGGCGGCCAGCCGGGCGCAGGCCGGTTCGGCGTCCTCCAGGCTCCAGGGCACGCCCAGCTCGTCGAAGACGGCACCGGCATCCAGCAGACACAGCGTCAGATCGGCTCGTACGTGGGTGAGTTGCCCGCCGGGATCGCCCAGGTCGCGCAGATAGGCGCCGCGCTCGCCGGTGACCAGGCGCAGCGGCATGCCGTGCCGGGCCAGTTCGGCGGCGAGCGGGCCGCCGAGGTCGGGCAGGGCGGCGTGGCCGGTGAGGGTGATCGTGGCCAGGGGCGTGCCCGGGTGGCGGGCGAGGATCTCGGCCGGGTCCACGGCCGCCAGGATCCGGCCGCAGGCCAGCAGTTCCTCCAGGACCTCGGCGCTGTCGCGGCCGCCGGGGTCGGTGGCCTCGGCGAGCAGCGGGGCCACCTCGGGCCAGCGGGCGGCCAGCCGGCCGTCCGTGTGCAGGGCGTGCAGCCGTTGGGCGGGCGAGGGCCGCGGCGGTGTGGTCATGGGCCGGTGTCTCCTTCGGTGAACTCCTCGGATCCCGGCTGCGGCGGGAGGCAGCAGAGGCGGGCGGCGGGCCGGGGCGGGCGGCCCTGTCCGGTGCCACGTGCGCGCCCCCGGGTCGCGGGCGCCACCGGGGCCGCGGCGTGCCCGTCGGCCGGCCCACGGCCCACCGGCCCCCGCGGAGCTGCCCGGCCGGGGCCGGGCACTTTGGTGGTGACGTTCCGTACCCTGCCCAGTTCGGCTAAAGGGAGGCTTGTGGAGGGTGGGGGCGGCCTGCGGCACGGCACGCCCGCGTCGGCTGCCGCGCCCGGGGTCAGGGGGCTCCCGGCGGGCGGACAGGGGCACCGGCGTCCGATGCCGGGGGGCCCGGCCCGGCTACGGTGGCCCCCCGCCGGGCCGGGCGTCCCGCGCCGGGCGGGCAAGGGGGCGAGGGGCGGATGCGGTTCAGGGTGCTGGGGCCACTGGAGGTGCGCCGCGCGGCCGACGGGCACCCGGTGACGCCGGGCGCGGCCAAGGTACGCGGCGTGCTGGCGACCCTGCTGGTACGGGCGGGTGAGGTGGTGTCGGTGGACACCCTCGTCGACGAGCTGTGGGGCGAGCATCCGCCGCGCACCGCGCTGACCACCCTGCAGGTCTACATCTCGCAGCTGCGCAAGCTCCTGCGGCAGGTGGAGCCGGATTCCGGCGGGGCGGCGCTGCTGACCCGCGCCCCGGGCTATCTGCTGCAGGTCGACCCCGCCCAGCTGGACCTGGCCGCCTTCCAGACGCTGCACCACAGCGGCCGGGAGGCGCTGGAGCGCGGCGAGTACGCGGCCGCCGCCGCGCTGCAGCGCCGGGCGCTGGCCCTGTGGCGCGGCCCGCTGCTGCCGGACACCGCGCACGGCGCCGTGCTGGCCGCCGCGGCGGTGCGGGTGCACGAGGTGCGCATCGCCGCGCTGGAACAGCGGATGCGGGCCGGGCTGCAGCTGGGCCACCACAAGGAGCTGCTGGGCGAACTGCAGGTGCTGGCGGCCGAGTTGCCGCTGCACGAGGAGTTCCACGCCCATCTGATGGTGGCCCTGTACCGGGCGGGGCGGCCCGCGGACGCCCTGGACGTGTTCGGCCGGCTGCGGCACACCCTGGTCCAGGAGCTGGCCATCGAGCCGGGCCTGCGGCTGCGGCGGCTGCAGCACCGCATCCTGGCGGGCGACCGGGCCCTGCTGCGCCCCGGCGCCGCCCGCCCGGCCGCCGCCGACCTGCCGCGGGCCGCGGCCGCGGCGCCCGCTCCGGCCCCGGCGCCCGTGGAGCAACTGCCTTCCCCGGACGGGGGGTTCACCGGGCGGGCCGCGGAGCTGGCGCGGCTCGGTGCGTGGCTGGCCCGGCCCGGCGGCGGCTGTCTGCAGATCTCCGGACCGGCCGGGGCGGGCAAGACCGCGCTGGCCGTGGCCGCCGCGCACCGGGCCAAGGCCGCGTTTCCCGACGGGCGGGTGCTGGTGCGGCTGCGCGGCGGCGACGGGCGGCCGCTGGAGAGCACGCAGGTGCTGGTCCAGCTCCTGGCCGCGCTGGGCGCCGCCGGGCCCGCGCCCCGCTCCGGCGAGGAACTGCGCGAGGCGGTGCGGCAGTTGACGTACGGGCGGCGGATCCTGCTGGTCCTGGACGACGCGGCCGATGCCGGGCCGCTGCGGGCCCTGACCCCGCTGGTCGGGCAGAGCCTGCTCCTGGTCACCTGCCGCCCCGCCCTGCCCGACCTGCCGGGCCCCGCCCTGGCCCTGGACGCGCTCGACGCCCCGGAGGCCCGGCAGCTGCTGACGGCCACGGGCACCCCGCCGCCCGCCGCCCCCGCCCCGGACCCCGCGCACACCGGTTGGGCGGGCCCGGCCGAGCCCCCGGCCGAACGGGACGGACCGGCCGAACACTCCGAACACTCCGAACTGGCTGAACTGGCTGAACTGGCTGAACTGTGCGGGCGTTTCCCCGGGCCGCTGCGCGCCCTGGGCCGGCACCTGGCCGCCCACCCCCACCACTCCCCCGCCCTGCTGGCCGCCCGGCTGCGCCCGGAGAGCACCCGGCTGGGCGAGCTGCACGCCCTGGACGAGGCGGGCCACCGCCAGCTGTGCGCGGTGTACGACGCGGCGCCCGAGGCCGACCTGCGCGCGGCCCGGCTGCTGAGCCTGCTGCCCGCCGGGACCTTCACCCGCGAGGACGCCGCCACCGTGCTGGGCGTCCGGCCCGAGGCCGCCGAGCACACCCTGAACTCCCTGACCCGGGCGGGCCTGCTGGGGCCCGGGCCGCAGGGCCACGGCCACCGATTCCCCGTCCTGACCCGGCTCCTGGCCGCCGAGCGGCGCGCCGCCGAGAGCCCCGGCGCCCCGCTGCGCGCGGCCCTGGCCCGGCTGTGCGCGGCCGCCGTCCGGTCGCTGGCCGCACGGCCCGCCGGTCACGGCGAACTGCCCGCGCCCGCCTGGTCGGCCGACCGCCGGGACGCGCTGGCCGCCCTGACCGGCCAGGCCCATGCGGCGGGCCTGTGGGCCCAGACCGTCCGGCTGGCCGCCGCCATGTCCGCCTCCCTGGAGGCCTCGGCCGCCTGGGAGGCCTGGCAGCACACCCACACCCTGGCCCTGGACGCCGCAGAACGCCTGGGCGACCAGGGCGCGGCGGCGGGACTGCTGCGCTCGCTGGGCGACCTGGCCTGGCAGCGCCACCGCCCGGACGCCGCCCGCGACTTCTACCGGCGCGCCCTGCGCGCCGCGGACAGCGGCGCCGCCCCCCACGAGCGCGGGCGCATCCTGGCGGGCCTGGCGGACCTGCACCTAGAGGCGGGGGCCGCCGCCAGCGCCGCCCGCCTGGTCACACCCGTGTTGCGCGAGACGCCCGAGGACACCCGCGGCTGCTACGAGGCCCGCCGCGTCCTGGCCCTGCACGCCCTGCACACCACCGGCAGCGCCGCGGCCCGCCCCCACTTCCAGCACTGCCTGACGCTGGCGGGCCGCCTGGGCGACCGCCGCCTGGAGGCCTATGCGCGGCGCTGGCTCGACCGGCTGCGCGCGGCCGGAGCGCCCCACCCCGCCTGGGCCGAGGTCCGCCCCGGCGTGTGGTCCGCGGGCCCGCTCACGACCCGTCGTACTCCAGATCCGGCGGCAGCTGGCTGCGCCGGCTGATGCCCAACTTGCGGTAGATCTTGGTCAGATGCTGCTCGATGGTGCTGGTGGTGACGTACAGCTTCGCCGAGATCTCCCGGTTGGTGTAGCCGAACGCGGCCAGCGCCGCGACCCGTTGCTCGGGTGCGGTGAGCCGGGCCGCCCCGGCGGGCGAGGGGCCGGGGCCCGTGGTGCGGGCCGTGCGCAGGTCGGTGCGGCCCGGCAGGATGCGCTCGCACAGCGCCAGGGCCCCGCAGTCGGCCGCCAGGTGCCAGGCCCTGCGGGCCAGGATCCCGGCCCGGTTGCCCTCCCCGGCCAGTTGCAGGGCGTCGGCCAGGTCGGCCAGGGCATGTGCGTGCTCCAGCCGGTCGCCGCAGCGGCGCAGTTCCTCCAGGGCGCGGGAGAGCAGCGCGGGCCGCTCGGCCAGGGGGGCCAGCGCGGCGCGCAGCCGCAGGGCGGCGCCCTGCGGACGGGGATCGCGCCCGGTGGGCCGGTCCGCCTGCTCGGCGATGAGGCGGGCGGCCCGCTCGCGCTCGCCCAGGTGCAGCAGGGCGCGGGCGGCATCGCTGCGCCAGGGCAGGTGCCGGGGATGGTCAAGACCCCAGCGCCGGGCGAGCCGGCCGGCGTCGAGGAACTCCGCGAGGGCGGCGGTGTGGCGGTGGGTGGCCAGGTAGTAGTGGCCGCGGGCGCGCAGTTGGTCGAGCGCGTACACGCTGTCGAACAGCGCGTCGGGCAGCGGCGGTTCGAGCCGCCGGGCGGCCTCCTCGTACTCCCCGGTGGCCGTGTACGCGGCGATCTCGACCGCGGTCAGTGCGGACCGCAGCAGCCCGCCGCGCTCCTCCACGACCTCGGCGGCCGCGGCCGCGGCCTGCCGGGCCCCTCGGGGATCGCCCAGGCGCAGCAGGGCCTGCGCGTGCAGCAGCCCGAGGGCGGCGAACCAGCCGGGGGCACGCTGGCGGTCCGCCTCGGCCTGCAGCTTCTGACACCACACGAGCGCCCGGTCGTTGTGATCGGCGTGGACGAGGCTGCGGATCTCGCGGAGCACCAGGTCGAGGGTGTGGTGCGTCAACGGGGTGTCCTTCAGGACACGTTCGACGACCGCTTCGTCCCGACCGGCGGGCGCGGGAGGCCACAGGACCGCGGTGGCGGTGCGCAACCGGGCGGTGTCCGGGGCGGGCACGGCGCGGGGGTCGGCGTGGACGTCGGCGGGGGCTTGGGGGCGTGCGTCGGCGCGGGCGCGGGTGCGGGTATCGGCGTCGGCGCGGGTGCGGGCGCGGGCATCGGCGCGGGCGCGGATGTCAGCACGAGTGTCGGCATCGGCGTAAGTGTCGGTGTGGGCGCGGGAATCGGTGTCAGTGAGGGTGCGGGCGGCGGCACGAGTGTCGGCGTGGGCGTCAGCGCGGACGCGGGTATCGGCGTCGGCGCGGGTGCGGGTGCGGGCGTGGGCATCGGCGCGGGCGCGGATGCCCGCACGAGTGTCGGCATCGGCGTAAGTGTCGGTGTGGGCGCGGGAATCGGTGTCAGTGCGGGTGCGGGCGTCGGCACGAGTGTCGGTGCGGGCATAGGCATCGGCATCGGCGTGGGTGCGGGTGTCGGCGTGGACGTGGGCGTCAGCGCGAGTGTCGGCGTGGGCATCGGCGCGGGCGCGGGCATCGGCGTCAGCACAAGTTCCGGCGCGGACGCGGGTGTCGGCGCGGGCATCGGCGGCGGCGCGGGCGGCAGCATGGACGTCGGCATCGGCGCGGGCTGAGGTCCCGGCGTGGGTTGGGGTGAGGGGGAGCAGGTCGCGTAGTGGGTCCTCGCCCCGGTCGCCCGTCGCCCGGCGTCGCTCGGCGTGTTCCAGCGCCGCTCCGGCCTGCTCGATGCGGCCCTGGGCGAGCAGCGTGCGGGCGAGGAGGGCGGCCTGGCCGTAGTCCAGCTCGCCCCGGTCCAGGGCCTGGAGGGGCTCGGTGAGGTGCTGTTCGGCCCGGGCGGGATCGGTGCGGCGCACCAGTTCGGCGAGCCGCAGGTCCAGGGCCCGGCGGCCGGTGCCGGGCGCGCTCAGTCGGCGGGCCAGCCGCAGGCAGTCCACCGCGCCGGCGCTGTCGTCCTCCACCAGCGCCTGCCGCGCGGCCTCGACGAGCACCGCCACCGCCCAGCCGTCCGGCTCCGGCCTGCCGGGGTGGCCCGGGGCGGCACCGTATAGGGGGCCGTGGGCCAGCAGGAGGCGGCGGGCCGTGGTGGCCGCCGGGGCGCCGTGGGCGTGCAGGACCCGCGCGGCCCGCGCGTGCAGGGCCGAGCGGGCGTGGGGAGTCGCTGCCGCCAGGACCGCGGCCGCGACGGCGGGGTGGCGCAGGTGCCACTGGGTGACCAGGCCCGCCTTGTCCAGGACGTCGCGGGCGTGTGCGGCCGTCCGGGAGGTGATCCCGGCCGTCTGGGCAACCCGTTCGGCGCTCGCGTCCTGGCCCAGTACCGCAAGGGCCTCGGCCAGGCGGCCCGCCGCCTGGCCGCTGCGCCGCAGGCAGGCGGTGGCCGCCTGCAGGAACGGCCCGTCCGGGGCGGGCCGTTCCGGCCCGCCGCCCTCGCCGGGCGGCGTCGCCTCCTCGTCGAGCAGGGCCTTGCACAGCAGCGGGTTGCCGCCGGTCAGCTCGTACAGGCGGGCGGGCGGCAGCGCCGGGGCCGGGCCGGGCGCGGAGGTGGCGGCCAGGGCCGTGCCGCGCGGGCTCAGGCGGTCCACGCGGATCCGGCAGAAGTCCTCGTGGTGCAGGAACGGGGCGCCCGGCGCGGGCGCGTGGGGCCCGCGGACGCCGAGGATCTGGCCCAGGGCGAGCAGCACCGGCGCGCGGTGCGGGCTCCGGCTCAGGTGCACCAGATGCTCCAGGGAGGCCGCATCGCAGTCCTGCAGGTCGTCCACGCACACCACGACGGGCGCCCGGGCGGCCAGCGTCCGCACGGCGGTGCCGAATTCCTCGGGGGTGCAGCGCGCCGCCGCGGGGTGCGGGGGCAGGAGGTCGGCGGGCAGGGCGTGCAGGAGGCGGCGCAGCACGCCGTGCGGCGGCGCGGTGCCGGGGGCGGGCTGGGCGTGCAGGATGTGCGCGCCGCTGTCGGCGGCGTGCCGGGTCAGGCGCCGCAGCAGCTGGGTGGTGCCGCACCCGGCCGCGCCCTCGACGAGCACGACGGCCGTCTGCCCGGCCGTGCAGCGCCGCCATGCCTCCTGCAACTGGCCCCACTGTGGCTCGCGTTCGAGTTCGACTCGCAGCATTGCGCCCCCCTGGCTGTAGGGGTCAGTGTCCGGCGCACTGGGGGGCTCAGGGCGGTTGTGGGGCCGGGCACAAGCTGCGCGGCAGCAATTTCCCGGTGCCCCGCAACCGGCGGTCGGCCCGGCACCTGCCCGAATCCGTGCCCGCAGTTGCCCGTTTCCTGCGGGTACTTGGGGTTGTGCTGTGGGTGCGCTGACCCGGAGCTGGCACGGCGTTTCCTACGGTGGCCGACGTCCCGTAACCGTCTTTGACGTCTGTTTCGCTTGGGAGGCGAGCCATGAGCCTGGCGCCGGCCGACGTGCCCAGCGCCCGCGCGGTGCCGCGGCGGGAGATGCCGCTGCCCGGGGCCGTTGCCGGGGACCCGGCGCACCCGGCCTGGCGGATCCTGCTCGTGGATGCGCGCGCCGAGGACGCCCGGCCGCTGGCCGAGGCCCTGCGCCGGTACGGGCACCAGGTCGAGCAGGCCCGCGACGGCGTCGCCGCGCTGGAGACGTACGAGGCGATCGACGTCGATGTGGCGCTGCTCGACCTGGATCTGCCGGACGTGGACGGGCTGCAGGTGTGCCGACAGCTGGGCGCCTCGGGGCGCACCGGGGTCCTTGCGCTCACCGCCCGCGGGGACGAACTGGATGTGGTGCGGGGCCTGCGGGCTGGGGCCGACGACTATCTGGTCAAGCCGTGCGGGCTGCGGGAGCTGCAGGCCCGGATGGAGGCGGTGATGCGCCGGGTGCGGCCCCGCCCGCCCTCCCCCGTCCTGTCGATCGGGGCGCTGCGCATCGACGCGGCGCTGCGCGAGGTGCGCCTGGGCGGGCGCCGGATCGCGGTGACCCGCAAGGAGTTCGACCTGCTGCACCTGCTGGCCGCGCAGCCCGGGACGGTCATCACGCGCGACCGGCTGATGCGGGAGGTGTGGGCGGGCTCCTGGTCCCGGCGCACCGTGGACACCCATGTCAGCAGCCTGCGCGCCAAGCTCGGCGCACGGGAGTGGATCGTCACCGTGCACGGGGTGGGCTTCCGCATCGGGCAGGACTGAACCCGCCCGGCCCGGCCCGGCGGGCGGGGCGGGGCTCAGCGGCGCTTGTGGGACTTCAGGTACCAGGCGGCGGCGACGGCAAGGACGACGAGGACGACGAGGATCTTCATAGGTCCCGGTTGTCCCCGATCGCGCGGGACATGCCTGCCGTGGGCCGGCCGCCGTGTCGCCGATCCGCCGCGGGTGGTCCACGGTGATCAGGACGAGTCGTCCCGCCCTGCGCGGGTACCTGCACCCCAGCTCCGGGCGGCCCGGCCGGGCCGAAGGCACGGCATTCCGGGACCCGGCGGTCGAGAGGAGACATCGTGAGTGGACAGGTACCGGCATCCCCCGGCGCGGACGGCAGCGCGCCGGTGCCCAGGGACCCGCCCGACCAGCAGGCCGACGGCGCACCCGACCCCTGGGAGGCGGCCCAGGGCGAACCGTCGACGGCGGACGCGGACGACGGGGCGGACACGGACGTGCCCGACACCGACGAGGCCGGCACCGGCCGGCGCGGCAGCGCCCGGGAGACGGGCGCGCCGTCCGAGGACCCGGCGCCGGAGGAGCCCTCCGGGTGAGGGCGCGGCGCCAGGACAGGGGCAGGACGAGGCAAAGGGAGCAGCGGTGAGCGGTACGGGAGAACGGCCGGCGCAGGTCACGGTGGAACTGAGCGGCGCGGCGGACGACGCCGGGCGCGTCTTCGACCTGCTCGGGGCGGTCTACGCCTCGGACCGGGACGGCGGCCCCGCCCCGGCCGGGCCGGGCGGGGCGACCGTGTGGAGCGGCGTGTTCGACACCGCCCGTCCGGCGGGCGGCGGGCCGGGCGGGACGCCGTCGCTGCAGGGCGCGGTGAGCGCCGCGGTGCAGGGCGGCTATGTGGCGGTCGACCAGATCGTCACGGTGCTCTCGGCGGCCTTCGCCGTCACCGAGGAGGGCTCCGCCTCGGGCGATCAGGAAAAGGACGTGTCGCTGCGGCTGGAGAGCCGCTGAGGCCGCAGGCCCGCCCGGCGCCGGGCCGCGGGGGCTTCAGGCCCGGCGGTCGGCCGGGATGCGCTCCAGCAGGCCGCGCAGGTCGTCGGCGTGTTCCTCCTCCTGGGCGAGCAGTTCCTCGAAGATCCGGCGGGTGGTGGGGTCGCCCTCCCCCAGCCACTGGGCGATCTCGGTGTAGGCGGCGACGGCGACGCGTTCGGCCACCAGGTCCTCCTTGATCATTTCGATCAGGTCGGTGCTGGCGTCGTACTCCGCGTGGGAGCGGGAGGTGAGCGTGTCGGGGTCGAAGTCGGGCTCGCCGCCCAGCTGCACGATGCGCTTGGCCAGCTTGTCGGCGTGCTCCTGCTCCTGCTGGGCGTGTTCCAGGAACTCCGCGGCCACCGGCTCGGAGTAGAGGCCGGAGACCGTGTAGTAGTGCCGCTTGTAGCGCAGCGTGCAGACGATCTCGGTGGCGAGGGCCTCGTTGAGCACGGTGAGCACGCGCTCCAGGTCCGCGCCGTAGGCGTCGGTCACCGGGCCCTTCTCGATCTGGTGGCGGGCCCGGTCGCGGATGGTCTTGATGTCGGTCAGGAACTCGGCCATGGCTGCTGCTCTCTGCTGGGTGGGTCGGGACAGCGGGCGGACCGCATCCGGCGCCCCGCTGTCCCGACCGTACCCATATGCCCGTATTCATCCGTGGAGGGCGGCGGCGGGGCGGCCCTAGTGCCCCATCCCGGCGCCGCCGTCCACCGGCAGGACCGCGCCGGTGATGTACCCGGCCTCCGGCGAGGCGAGGAAGGCGATGGCGGCGGCGGTCTCCTCGGGTGCACCCAGGCGGCCCAGCGGGATCTGGCCGACCATGCCCGCGCGCTGCTCGTCGCTGAGCGTCCTGATCATGTCGGTGTCGGTCAGGCCGGGCATGACGACGTTGAAGGTGATGTTGCGGGAGCCCAGTTCGCGGGCCATGGAGCGGGCGAAGCCGACCAGTGCGGCCTTGGAGGCGGCGTAGTTGGCCTGGCCGCCCTCGCCGCGCAGCGCCACCGCCGAGGAGACGAGCACCACGCGCCCGGCCCGGGCGCGCAGCATGGCCCGGCTGGCGCGCTTGACCGCCCGGAAGGTGCCGGTGAGGTTGGTGTCCAGGACGGCGGTGAAGTCGTCCTCACTCATCCGCACCAGCAGCTGGTCGCGGGTGATGCCCGCGCAGCACACCAGCACCTCGACGGGCCCGTGTGCCTGTTCGGCCTCCTTGAAGGCGGCGTCGACCTGGGCGGTGTCGGTGACGTCGCAGCGGATCGCGAGCAGCCCCTCGGGGGGTGCGGCGCTGCGGTAGGTGACGGCGACGCGGTCGCCCGCGGCCTGCAGGGCGCGGGCGGTGGCCAGGCCGATGCCGCGGCTGCCGCCGGTGACGAGAACGGAACGGGACACGGGTGACCTCTCTGCAGGTGTCGGGGTACTCTGCGCGCCGCGCGTGATGCCGCGCGGCACGGCGCCTCCAGCGGCGCTCAAGGAGCGGCCTGCAAGCTGATCCGCTCAGTACGAACAGGGGTGGCTCCCGGGCCGGTCGGGGCGCGCGCGGAGCCATGGGGGAAAGCGGAGAACAGATGCGGTGCCTGGTTCAGGGCCAGGGCGTACCGGCGGAGTGCGGGGGCACTCCCAAGGTGCGCCGCCGGTGCGCGAGGAGCGCGCTGCGACAACGTCAACACCCCCCGGCGGCCGGGGAATGCCGCGTCGGTCGCCGTACGGCGAGATCCAGGCCGTCATTGTGGGGGCCGCCCGGGGGCCGGTACCAGGACGGATTTCTTCCTGTTGCCGAATTTCAGGAAAGAGCCCTGCCGGTAAGCGGACCGGCCGCGGGCGGGGCGGGCGAGGCGGGCGGGAGGGCGAGCGGTGGACAATAAGGCCGCCCTGCGGCAGCTGCTGCGGTGGAAGCGGAGCCGGCTGGAGCCCGCGTCCGTGGGGCTGCGCCCGCGCACCGGCCGCGGGCGGCGCGCCCCGGGGCTCTCCCAGGCGCAGGTCGCCCAGCTCCTGTACGTCTCCGAGCGCACCTACGCCCAGCTGGAGCGGGGCGAAATGCCCTCCCCCGCCGCCGACTTCCTGGACCGGGTCTGCGGCGTCCTGCGCCTGGAGGAGGGCGAGCGGACGGCGCTGTACGTCTATGCGCTGGGCCACGAGCCGCCCCGGCCGCAGGACCCGCTGGCCGGGCAGGACATCCACGGCGCCTGGCACGAGGCGGTGCGCAGCGTCACCCGGCCCTGTTACGTCAACGACGTCGCCTGGAACGTCCAGGCCTGCAACGAGGCGTTCCTCGCCATGTTCCCGCGCGCCCCGGGGGCACCACCCGCCCTGCCGGACCGGAACCTGATGCGCTACATGCTGCTGCGGGAGGCGGCGCGCGAGCACCACCTGATGGACTGGGAGACGCAGTGGGCCCGGCCGCTGGCCGCCCAGCTGCGCAAGGCCGTGGCCCTGTATCCGGGCAACAGCGACCTGCAGGAGCTGGACAAGGAGGTGGAGGCCGACCCGGTGGCCGGTCCCATCTACCGCACGGACCCGGTCACTTACGTCCAGCCCAGCGGGGCCACCCGCCCGGTGCGCATGCCCTGGACCGGCTCCCCGGACCCGCAGGGCGGCGCCGAGCGGTGCTGCGCGCGGCATCTGCCCTCCCGGGCCGGGCAGGTCACCATGTGCGCGGCGGTGCCGCTGGGCTCGCCCGGCGCCCGGTTCTTCATCCTGGTCTTCGAGCCCGCACCCGCCTGAGAAGCGGCACGCCTCAGGGGGCGGCGAGGAAGGCCCGCACCCCCTGCGAGACGGCGTCGTCGCCCAGCAGGTCGTTGTGGGCCAGGCAGCCGGCCCCGTGGTTGGCCGCCCCGGCCAGCGGGACGCTGTCGTCGGGGTTGATGACCTCGTCGCAGGCCGAGGCCCAGGTCGCGTACGCCACCGGTCCTGGCGTCTCGTCGCCCTGGGCGAGCCGGTCGGTGACGTAGGAGCCCGGCGTCATGTCCCGGCAGGCCTGCGACCACAGGGCGCAGGCCCAGGCCGTGGTGGTGCCGTGGTTGGGCCCGCCCAGCGAGACCCAGTGCGCGACGGCGGGCGCGCCGCCGCCGAACTTCACATACCAGCGGGTGACCAGGCTGCCGAAGGAGTGCGCCACCAGGTCGACGCGGTCGGCGCCGGTGCGGGCGCGCACCTCGGCGACGTAGGCGGCCAGTTGGCCCGCGAGGTCCTCGTTGACCGACCGGCTGGTGTCGTAGCCCCAGGAGAAGAGGTCGCCGTCGCCGTATCCGGCGGCCTTGAAGTCCTCCCGCAGGGACCCCCACACGCCGGGGTCGGCGTTGTAGCCGTGCACGAACACCACGGGCCGGGGCGCGGGGGCGGGGGCCCGGGCCGTCGCGGCGGGCGCGGCCGGCAGCAGCACGGCGAGCGCGCACAGCCAGCCGAGCAGCAGCCGTCCCGCGGGGCGGGCACGCTTGTCCATGGCCACCAGGGCCTCCTCACCGAACACCGGACACCGGACACGGCACGACACGGCACGGCGCCGCCGACGCGCGCAGACGCAGGGGTGATTGTGGGGTCGTGCGCGTCAGATGAGAAGAGCAGGACCCACCCGGGCCCGGCCGGGGCTCACCCGGCCCCCTCCAGCGGTGTGGCGCAGCGGGCGCAGAAGCGGGCCTCGCGGTCGGCCGCCAGGCGGCCGCACTGCGGGCAGACCCGGTCGAGCAGGCAGACGGGCTCACCGGCGCCGGGCGCGGCCGGGGCGGGGCGGCGGTGGGCGGCGGTGTAGGTCAGGCCCTGCGCACCGGCGCGCAGGGTGTGGGCGGTGTGGGCGGGCAGCCAGGCCAGGGCGCCGGGGGCGAGCGGCAACAGGGCTTCGGGCAGGCGGAGTTCGCCGCTGCCGGCCAGCACGGTGAGCAGGATGCCGTGCCCGCTCTTCGCGGGCTCGCCCAGGTCCGCGCCGGGTGCCAGCCGGACGACGGCGGCGTCCAGGTCGCGGGCGTCGCCGCCCAGCGACCACACCAGGCTGACCGGTCCGCGGCCCGGGGCGCCGGTCTGTTCGGGGCCGAGGAAGACCGGGGCGGGGGTGCCGGGCTCGGTCATGGGCATACGCCGTCCTTCTTTCCTGCTCACGCTGCTGCACCGCTTCCTGTCCCGGCCCTGCTGTTCCGCTTGCCGTTCCGCTTGCTGTTCCGTTTGGCCCTCCCGCGGCCGTCCCGGCGTCCCCGGGCCGACCGGCTCCTGTCACCGCAGCGCCGTGGGGGGCGGGTGGGTACAAAGCGGATCCGAGTGAATCTCTAGCCGCCCCTGGTGAACTACCGCTGGCACCGCACGGCTTGACGCGGCCGCGCTCGTTGTCACGCACGCGGCTGCCCCGGCGGATGCCCCCATTTCACTCACGTACATAGGAGGGCACCATGGTCACCCGACGCCGTCTGCTCGGCACAGGACTCGCCGCCGCGGGCGTAGGGCTCACCGGGGCGTCATTCACCCCCCTGCTCGGCGTGGACCGCGCCAAGGCCAGTCCGGCCGCGGCGAGTGCGATACCCGAGCTGTTCGCCGTACCCATGCCCCAGATGCCGGTGCTCAGACCCACCTTCCGCACCGCGACCACCGACCACTACGACGTCGCGATGCGCCGGGTCCGCAAGGAGATCCTGCCGGGCATCCAGACCGATCTGCTCACCTACGAGGGGAACTTCCCCGGCGCGACCATCAAGGCGCGCAGCGGCCGCACCGTGGTCGTGCGCCACCGCAACGAGCTGGACGTGCCCACCTCGTCGCACCTGCACGGCGCCTCGGTCACCCAGGCCAACGACGGCGACCCGATGGACACCCTCGCCCCGGGCGGGGACCGTCTTTACACCTATCCCAACAAGCAGCCGCACGCCTCGCTGTGGTACCACGACCACGCCCACCACATGGAGTCGGAGAACGTCTACCGCGGGCTGCACGGCAGTTACCTGCTCACCGACAGCATCGAGGACAAGCTGCCGCTGCCCAAGGGCGAGTACGACGTGGTGGTCGCCATCCGCGACGCGCACTTCGACGCGGCCGGGCAGCTCGTGTACGTCATGGACGACCAGCAGCGCTCCACGCTGCTGGTGAACGGGGCGCCCTACCCCTATTTCCAGGTCGCCGCCCGCAAGTACCGGCTGCGCCTGGCGAACATGTCCAACCAGCGTTTCCTGGGGCTGCGGCTGGCGGACGGCAGCGAGATCGTCCAGATCGGTTCGGACGGCGGTCTGCTGCCCCGCCCGTACGCCACCGACTCGGTCACCCTCTCGCCGGGCGAGCGCGTCGATGTCGTCGTCGACTTCTCCCGCTACAAGGTGGGCGACAAGGTGGTGCTGGAGAACAGCATCATCTTCGCCGGCACCGCCGAGCAGGTCGGCCAGGTGATGCGGTTCGACGTGGTGCGCACGGCCACCGACACCAGCTCGGTGCCGACGGTGCTGCGGTCCCTGCCGGCGCTGCCCACGCCGACCAACGAGCGCACCATCGTGCTGAAGATGGAGGAGGGCGTCGCGCACCCCAAGGGGTACATCGACGGCAAGATGTACGACCCGGCGCGCGTGGACTCCAGCATCCGCTTCGGGGCCAGCGAGGTGTGGACGGTCACCAACGCCAACCCCCGGGTGCCGCACAACTTCCACATGCACCTGGTGCAGTTCCGGGTCCTGGAGCGGGGCGGGAAGCCGCCGGCGCCCAATGAGTCGGGGCTGAAGGACACCGTGATCGTCGCGCCGGGCGAGACGGTCAAGCTCCAGGCGACCTTCGACAGCTACCGGGGCACGTACGTGTACCACTGCCACATGCTGGACCACTCGGCGATGGGCATGATGGCCACCATGAAGATCAGCTGAACCGGGGCCGCCCGCGGCCGGTGACGGCCGCGGGCGGCCGCCCGCTCCCCCGCTCCCCCCCCCGGGTGCGGGGGCGGCTAGGCGAACTGGCCGACCTGGTAGTGCCCGGCGGGCTGCTGGGCCAGGATGTTGAGCCGGTTGAAGGCGTTGATCAGGGCGATGGTGGACAGCAGGGCGGCGAGCTGGTCCTCGTCGTAGTGGCGGGCGGCGTTCGCCCACGCCTCATCGCTCACGCCGCCGGCCGCGTCGGCCACCCGGGTGCCCTGCTCGGCCAGCTCCAGCGCGGCGCGCTCGGCCTCGGTGAAGACCGTCGCCTCCCGCCACGCCGCGACCAGGTTGAGGCGCACCGCGCTCTCCCCGGCGTGCGCGGCCTCCTTGGTGTGCATGTCGATGCAGAAGCCGCAGCCGTTGATCTGGCTGGCGCGCAGCCGCACCAGTTCCTGTGTCGAGGCGGGCAGCGCCGAGTCCGCGGCCGCCTTGCCCGCCGCGGCCAGGTACTTCAGGAACTTGGCCGAGACGGGGTTGTCGAAGAGGTTCAAGCGAGCGTCCATGGTGGGCTCCTCTGCCGTGCTGGTGCGTACACAGCTGAGACCAGATGGCCCGCCCGGATGTGACAGCCACCCCGGTGACCTGCCCGTTTCCCCGCACCGTGCGGTGCGGGGCAGGGGGTCAGCCGCGGGTCAGCCGGTGGTCCAGGGGCGGAGCTTTTCGGGGTTGCGCACCGCCCACAGGTGCTTGATGCGGTCGCCGGCGAAGTCGAAGGCCAGCACCGAGACGGTGACGCCGCCCTGCTGGACCACCAGGCCGGGCTCGCCGTTGACGGTGCGCTCCAGGATCGTCATGGCGGGCGCCTTGGCGGTGATGGTGACCAGGTAGCGGGCGATCTGCTCGCTGCCGCCGGTGGGGGGCGCGGCGTTGACCAGGCCGCCGCCGTCGGCCAGCCCGGTGGCGTCGGGGTCCAGGAGGCCGATGAGGGCGCCGATGTCCTTGGCCTCCCAGGCCTGCTTGAAGTCGCGGACCAGGTCGGCGCGCCGGGCCGTGGCGGCGGCGGGCGGCTGCTGGGCGCTGCGCAGGCGGCGCCGGGCGGAAGAGGCCAGCTGGCGGCAGGCGGCCGGGCTGCGGCCGACGCTTTCGGCCACTTCGGCGAAGGAGTAGCGAAAGACGTCGTGGAGGATGAACGCGACGCGCTCGGCCGGGGTCATGGACTCCAGGACGACGAGGAAGGCCATGTTGACCGACTCGTCCAGGGTGATCCGGTCGGCCGGGTCGGCGGTGCCCACCGAGCGGCCGCTGATCCACTCGGAGTGGTCGGGCAGCGGCTCGGGGATCCACTCGCCCACGTACCGCTCGCGCCGGGCCCGGGCGGAGCCGAGCAGGTCCAGGCAGATGCGGCTGGCCACGGTGGTCAGCCAGCCGCCGGGCGAGGCGACGGCCTCGCGCTGGGCGGGCGACATGGCATACCAGCGGGCGTAGGCCTCCTGCACGACGTCCTCGGCATCGGCCAGGGAGCCCAGGAAGCGGTACGCGAGGTTGATCAGCTGACGCCGTTCGCTCAGGACCGTGCTCAGGTCCGCCTCAAGCCGGTCGTCGTCTGGCGCGGTCTGCGTCCTCATCGTCTCGCTTGCTCCCTTGGCCGGAATCTGCCGTCATCCCTACGACGAGACAGCCGGTGGGAATGTGAGGTCGCCCTGCCCGGGCGGGGCGGGCCTTCTGGCAGGATTCCAGCGCTCTCCTAGCCGTATCAAATAGTCATATGGCATGAGCAAACACAAAGCGATCGTGGAGCGGTACCGCGACGGGGTCCTCAGCGGTGACCACGAGCTGGTCCTGTCCCTGGTGAGCGACGACGTGGTGTGGGAGAGCCTGGGCCAGACCCGGGTGCAGGGCAAGGACGCGCTGCGGGCCGTGGTGCAGAACAAGGACGGGGTCGCGGCCCAGGGCGTCGTGCAGCGGCCGGAGATCACCGTCGACCGGCTGATCGAGGAGGGCGACACCGTGGTGGCCACCGGGCGGGCGGCGCTGCCGCTGCCCACCGGCGCCAAGGCGGAGTTCCTCTTCTGCGACGTGTTCACCTTCGTCGGGGACGCGATCAGCCACCTGGAGAGCTACAAGGTCAGTCTCGCCCCGCCGCCGCAGGGCTGAGCGCGGCGCGGCCCCGGGCGTGCTGCCGGGGCCGCGCCGGATGTCCTGAGGGCAGGTCAGCCCGCCGTCCAGGGGCGCAGCTTCTCGGGGTTGCGGACCGCCCAGATGTGCTTGATCCGGTCGCCGTCGAAGTCGAAGGCCAGCACCGAGACGGTGATGCCGTCCTGCTGGGCGACCAGGCCGGGCTGGCCGTTGACGGTGCGCTCCAGGATCGTCAGGTCCGGGGCCCGGCCCAGCACGTCGGCGAAGACGTGGGCGATCTGCTCGCCGCCGGTGACCGGCAGCAGCTGGGCGCTGACCAGGCCGCCGCCGTCGGCGATGGTGGTGGCGTCGGGGTCCAGGAGCCCGATGAGGGCCTCGATGTCCTTGGCCTCCCAGGCCTGCTTGAAGTCGCGGACCAGGTCGGCGCGTTGGGCCGTGGCGGCCGCCGGGAGGCGGCGGGCGGCGGTGATGCGGCGGCGCGCGGAGGAGGCCAGCTGGCGGCAGGCGGCCGGGCTGCGGCCGACGATCTCGGCCACTTCGGCGAAGGAGTAGTGGAAGACGTCGTGGAGGATGAACGCGACCCGCTCGGCCGGGGTCATCGCGTCGAGCACGACGAGGAAGGCCATGTTGACCGACTCGTCCAGGGTGATCCGGTCGGCCGGGTCGCCGGTGCCGCCCGCGGGCCCGCTGATCCACTCCATGCGGTCGGGCAGCGGCTCGGGGATCCACTCGCCGACATACCGCTCGCGCCGGGCCCGGGCCGAGCCGAGCAGGTCCAGACAGACGCGGCTGGCCACGGTGGTCAGCCAGCCGCCGGGCGAGGCGACGGCGTCCCGCTGCTCCTCGGACATCGCGTACCAGCGGGCGTAGGTCTCCTGCACCACGTCCTCGGCGTCGGCCAGGGAGCCGAGGAAGCGGTACGCGAGGTTGATCAGCTGCCGGCGCTCGCTGAGAACGGCCCGCAGGCCCGGTTCGAGCCGGCTGTCCTCCGGCTCCAGATGCATGCTCATGGTGTCGCCAACTCCCTTGGCTGCGCCCTGCCTTCACCAGTTCGATCAGGCGTCGCCCTGAGGGTGGCGCGCGTCACCTCACATTACAACGGGCTGCGTCGTCGTATGGCTGGAGATCGAATTCCTCCCGGGCCCCATCCCCCGGTTGTCCGGTGCCGGAATCCCCGCTCTCCGCTGCGGCTTCGGGCTCTTTCGAAGCCGCGCACCGTCCGCGAAGGAGAATTCCCGTGCATCTGATCTCGATCCGCGGCTCACCAGCCGGGCCGGGGCCCGCCGTATGCGGCGGGCGCCCGGTGACCAAGGCCTCGCCCCGGACTTGGGGCGCCTGCGGCTGACCTGGGCCGTGCAGGCTCCGGTTGGCGGGGGCCGCCGACGGCGCAGCACGGCCGGCGGCGCCCCGCGAACCGGACCGCGGCGGCCCGGCCGGGCCCCGCACTCTTTTTTCTCCGCTTTTACCGACTGCTCCACCGACCGGCCCCGGCCGGTCGAATATCCCCAACAGGGGTGCGGCCACGTCCCGTTCGGGCGGCCCGCCCCTGGCACCACCTGATAGAGCACGCAAAGAAAAGGAAACAGCTGTGGAACCTGTGAACGTTGCAATCATCTATTACAGCGCGACCGGCAACGTGCACACGTTGGCTCAGGCGGTGGCCGAGGGCGCGGAGAAGGCCGGCGCCCAGGTGCGGCTGCGCAAGGTCGCCGAGACCGCGCCGGACGCGGCGATCAACTCCAACCCGGCCTGGGTCGAGCACCGGGCGGCCACCACCGATGTCGAGGAGGCCACCCACGACGACCTGTCCTGGGCGGACGCGGTCCTGTTCGGCACCCCGAGCCGGTTCGGCAACCCGGCCAGCCAGCTGCGGGCGTTCATCGACACCACCGGCCCGCTGTGGTTCGCGGGCAAGATCGCCGGGAAGGTGTTCTCCGCGTTCACGGCCAGCAACACCGCCCACGGCGGGCAGGAGTCGACGATCCTGGCGCTGTCGAACACCTTCTACCACTGGGGCGGCATCATCGTGCCCCCCGGCTACACCGACCCCATCCAGTTCCAGTCCGGCAACCCCTACGGCACCTCGCACGTGGCCACCGAGGGTGCGCCCGGCGACGTGGCGCTGCAGGCCGCCCGGCACCAGGCGCGCCGCGTGGTGGACACCGCGGCCGCGCTGAAGGCAGGCCGCAGCGAGATGCTCTGAGCCCCCGCTCCCCCGCGGGCTCACCGGTGAACGGGGGCCGCCGACCTGCTGGTCGGCGGCCCCCACACGTATGCACAGCCGCGGTGCGGCGGGTGGGTCAGGAGGGGATCCAGTCGCGTTGGATGTGGGGGGTGTCGATGCTGAGGGCGCGCATGTGCTCGATGGGGTTGGTGTATTCGCGGCTGGCGG
>NZ_JBWKAP010000014.1:0-129089 GCF_056437465.1 Streptomyces sp. NPDC042371
GTCGAATTCGTCGACTCCACCCACCAACGCGGCATGCGCGTCATCATCGACTTCGTCATGAACCACACCAGCGACCAGCACCCGTGGTTCCAGGCCTCGCGCACCGACCCCGAAGGACCCTACGGCGACTACTACGTCTGGGCGGACGACGACAAGCAGTACCAGGACGCCCGCATCATCTTCGTCGACACCGAAGCCTCCAACTGGACCTTCGACCCCGTCCGCAAGCAGTACTTCTGGCACCGCTTCTTCTCCCACCAACCCGACCTCAACTACGAGAACCCCGCCGTCCAGGAAGAAATCATCTCCGCCCTCCGCTTCTGGCTCGACCTCGGCATCGACGGCTTCCGCCTCGACGCCGTCCCCTACCTCTTCGCCGAAGAGAACACCAACTGCGAAAACCTCCCCCGCTCCCACGCCTTCCTGCAACGCGTCCGCGCCGAAATCGACGCCCACTACCCCGACACCGTCCTCCTCGCCGAGGCCAACCAATGGCCCGAAGACGTCGTCGACTACTTCGGCGACTTCCAAAACGGCGGCGACGAATGCCACATGGCCTTCCACTTCCCCGTCATGCCCCGCATCTTCATGGCCGTACGCCGCGAATCCCGCTACCCCGTCTCCGAAATCCTCGCAAAAACCCCCGCCATCCCCTCCGGCTGCCAATGGGGCATCTTCCTGCGCAACCACGACGAGCTCACCCTCGAAATGGTCACCGACGAAGAACGCGACTACATGTACGCGGAATACGCCAAAGACCCCCGCATGCGCGCCAACATCGGCATCCGCCGCCGCCTGGCCCCCCTCCTGGACAACGACCGCAACCAGATCGAGCTCTTCACCGCCCTGCTCCTCTCCCTGCCCGGCTCGCCGATCCTCTACTACGGCGACGAAATCGGCATGGGCGACAACATCTGGCTCGGCGACCGCGACGCCGTCCGCACCCCCATGCAATGGACCCCCGACCGCAACGCGGGCTTCTCCTCCAGCGACCCCGGCCGCCTCTACCTCCCCACGATCATGGACCCGGTCTACGGCTACCAGGTCACCAACGTCGAAGCCTCCATGTCCTCCCCCTCCTCCCTGCTCCACTGGACCCGACGCATGATCGAAATCCGCAAACAGAACTCCGCCATGGGCATCGGCACGTACACCGAACTCCCCTCGTCCAACCCGGCAGTTCTCGCCTTCCTGCGCGAATACCAGGACGACGTGGTCCTGTGCGTGCACAACTTCGCCCGCTTCGCTCAACCCACCGAACTCGACCTGCGGATCTTCGAGGGACGCCATCCCGTCGAGCTCATCGGCGGAGTGCGCTTCCCGGCCATCGGTGAGCTCCCGTACCTGCTGACACTCGCGGGACACGGCTTCTACTGGTTCCGGCTGTGCAACGACCTCCGCCCGCGCCGCCCGGCCGATCCCGCCGTGCGCCTCTGAAGGGACGCAGCGCATGCCCACGACCACAACGCAGTCGTGCGAAAGCCTCAGCCCTCCGCTGCTGCTCACCTCGCTGGCCGGAGTGCTGCGGCGGTGGCTGCCCGAACAGCGGTGGTTCGCGGGCAAGGGGCTGCCCGTCACGGAGTTGGCCGTGGCGTCGATGACCGAGCTGCACCCCGGCTGCCTGCACCTGCTGATCCGTTCCCGGCACGCCGGGTCGCGCAACGACTGCTACCAACTGCTCCTCGGCGTCAGCAGGGTGCTGCCCCCGCGCCTCCACCACGCCGTGATCGGCCGCCCGAGCGAGGGCCCGCTCGCGGGACTCACCGTGTACGACGCCCTCCACGACCCCCGCTCGGCCGCGCTGCTCCTGGAACGCCTCCGCACCCCGGGCACGGCGGGCCCCCTGCGCTTCGAACGTGCCGCACAGACCGTGGTGCCCCCGGGGCTCACGCCCCGCGTCCTGGACGGCGAGCAGTCCAACACCTCGCTGGTGTACGGCGATTCCTTCATCCTGAAGGTCTTCCGGCGCATCCAGTACGGCATCAACCCCGACCTCGAAGTGCCGTGGGCGCTGGCCGGTGAGGGCTGCGCCCGGGTGCCCGCCCCCGTGGCCTGGTTCTGGACGAGCGAGCCGCGCAGGACGACGCTCGGCGTGCTCCAGCCGTTCCTGCGCGGGGCGGCCGACGGCTGGACGCTGGCGCTCCAGTCCCTCGCTTCGGGGCGGGACTTCACCGACGAGTCGTACGAGCTGGGACGCGCCACCGCCGAGGTGCATCTCGCGCTGGCCCAGGTCTTCGTCCCCGGCACCCCGGACCGCCACGGGGGCCGCAGGCTCGCCGCCGCGATGATCTCGCGCCTGGACACCACCGCCCGTCAGGTGCCCGCGCTCGTTCCGTACGCGTCCCGGCTGCGAGCCGCGTACGACGCCGTGGCGGCGCGCGGTCCCGGACGGCCGCCCCAGCGCATCCACGGGGACCTGCACCTCGGCCAGGTCCTGCGGGCCGGACACCGCTGGTTCGTCATCGACTTCGAGGGCGAACCGGCCCGCCCGATCTCCGAGCGAAGACGCACCCAGGCTCCTGTGCGCGATGTGGCGGGCATGCTCCGCTCCTTCGAGTACGCGGCCCACGCCAGGCGCCCCTGGCAGCCCCGGTGGGCCCAGCGCTGCCGGGAGGCGTACTGCGCGGGGTACGCCGCCGAGGCGGCGTGGGACCCGCGGACGCAGGCCGAACTCCTGCGAGCCCACGAGACGGACCGGGCCGTGTACGAGGCGTTGTACGAGGCCCGGCACCGCCCGGACTGGCTGCCCGTGCCGATGGCGGCGATCGCCCGGCTCGCGGAGGGCCGCTGACCGCCACCGCCCTCCCCCGCCCTGAGGAGCCCTGAGATTCGTGGTCATCATCGATACGTCGGTCGGTACCTCCATCGATACGTCCGAGGCCGATCCCGCGCTCGCCCTCCGCGCCCCTTCCGTGCCGCTCGACGACGAGAGCCGCGGACGTCTCCTGTCGGGCACGCACCACGACCCGCACGCGGTGCTCGGCGCCCATGCGGTGGCGGGCGGCGTGGCGTTCACGGTGCTGCGCCCGTACGCCCGGGCGGTGAAGGTCGTCGTCGAGGGGCGGGCCGTGCCGCTCGACGACGTGGGGGACGGTCTGTTCACGGCCGTGCTGCCGCTCCCTTCGGTCCCCTCGTACGAACTGCGGGTGGCCTACGACGGCCTGGAGACGGAGATCCAGGACCCCTATCGCTTCCTGCCCGCGCTGGGCGAGCTCGATCTGCACCTGATCGGCGAAGGCAGGCACGAGGAGCTGTGGAAGGCGCTGGGGGCGCATCCGATGACCCACGAGGGCGTCGTCGGCACCCGGTTCACGGTGTGGGCGCCCAACGCCAGGGGGGTGCGGGTGTGCGGGGAGTTCTGCCACTGGGACGGGGCCGCCCACCCGATGCGTTCGCTCGGCTCGGCGGGGGTGTGGGAGCTGTTCCTGCCCGGCGTCGGCGAGGGGGACCTCTACAAGTTCGACATCACCCGCCCCGACGGCACGCACACCGTCCGCGCGGATCCGATGGCACGCCGGACCGAGGTGCCGCCCGCGACCGCCTCCGTCGTCACGCGGTCGGCCCACGTCTGGTCGGACGCGGAATGGATGGCGCACCGGGCGGACCGCCCCGTGCACCGGTCCCCGTTCTCCGTGTACGAGGTCCATCTCCCTTCCTGGAGACCGGGGTTGACGTACCGGCAGCTCGCCGACGAGCTCACCGAGTACGTGTCCGAAGCGGGCTTCACACACGTGGAGTTCATGCCGGTGGCCGAGCATCCGTTCGGCGGGTCGTGGGGGTATCAGATCACCGGGCTCTACGCTCCGACCTCCCGGCTCGGCACGCCGGACGACTTCCGGCACCTGGTCGACGCACTGCACCGGGCGGGCATCGGCGTGATCGTGGACTGGGTTCCCGCACACTTCCCCAAGGACGACTGGGCGCTGGCCGCGTTCGACGGGGAGCCGCTGTACGAGCCGCGGGACCGCCGTCGTGCCGAACATCCCGACTGGGGGACGCTCACCTTCGACTACGGCCGTCGGGAGGTGCGCAACTTCCTGGTGGCCAACGCCCTCTACTGGTGCGAGGAGTTCCACGTCGACGGGCTGCGCGTCGACGCCGTGGCCTCCATGCTCTACCTCGACTACTCGCGCGAGGACGGCCAGTGGGCACCCAATGGACACGGCGGCCGGGAGAACCTGGACGCGGTGTCGTTCCTGCAGGAGATGAACGCCACCGTGTACCGCCGCTGCCCCGGCGTGGTCACCATCGCCGAGGAGTCGACGGCGTGGGACGGCGTCACGCGGACCACCCACGACCAGGGGCACGGGGGCCTCGGCGGCCTCGGCTTCGGGCTGAAGTGGAACATGGGCTGGATGCACGACTCCTTGGAGTACGTCCAGCACGAACCGGTGCACCGGCAGTACCACCACGGGGAGTTGACCTTCTCGATGGTGTACGCGTACAGCGAGAACTACCTCCTGCCGATCTCGCACGACGAGGTCGTCCACGGCAAGCGGTCACTGGTGTCGAAGATGCCCGGCGACTGGTGGCAGCAGCGCGCCGATCACCGCGCCTATCTGGCGTACATGTGGGCGCACCCGGGCAAGCAACTCCTCTTCATGGGTCAGGAGTTCGCCCAGGGTGCCGAGTGGTCGCACGAGCACGGCCCTGACTGGTGGCTGCTCGACCCGTCGTACCCCGCCGCGCCGGACCACGACGGCGTGCTGCGTCTGGTGCGGGACCTCAACCACCGGTACCGGGCCGAGTCCGCGCTGTGGGAGCAGGACACGGTCCCGGCCGGGTTCGCCTGGGTCGAGGCGGACGCGGCCCAGGACAACGTGGTCGCGTTCCTGCGGTTCGCCGCCGACGGGACGCCGCTCCTGGCCGTGAGCAACTTCTCCCCGGTCGTCCGGCACGACTACGTGCTCGGCGTGCCAAGGACGCACGGACCGTGGCGGGAGGTGCTCAACACGGACGAGGCGCGCTACGGCGGCGGCGACGTGCGCAACGCGGAACCGCTGCGGACGGCCCCCGAGCCCGCGGGCACCTTCCCGGCCCGCCTGCGTGTGACCCTGCCGCCGCTGGCCACGCTGTGGCTGCGGCCCGAGTGAGCGGGCCCCGCGGCTGAGGGAGCCTTGAGAGGCCGGAGCGGATCAGGGGCGCCAGCGGTGCACGTACCCCTCCCGCAGCGGCCCTCCGAACAGGTCGAGCACCTTCTCGGCGGCGGCCGTCAGCGGCCCGGGATCGGCGTGCTCGGCCACGGCCCGATGACCGTCAAGCAGCGCCTTGCCCAGGGTCGGGTCCGCGCTCAGGAGTCGGCGGGGCAGCCACCTGCCCACGCCCGACCAGGCGTTGTGGTGGGCGGTGAGGAGGTGCGCCGCCTCGCGCAGCGTGAAGTCGGCGCAGGCGAGCTGTTCGTACCGGTCGGCCCGCGTGACGTCGGCCAGGTCGTCCATGAAGCAGGTGAGTCCGTAGCGGCTGCGCTCGCGTTCCGCGGGGGTGAGGGGAGGCGGGCCTGCGGCGAGGACGTCCCGGGCCTGTGCGCACGTACGGGCGAGATGGCCGTCGGGGTCGAGGACGGGCAGGCCTTCGGCGTAGATGAACAGGGCCGTGCCGCGTCGGCGGGCGCTGTCCCACGCGAAGAACTCCGGCACGTCCGCGAGCGCGGTCAGGAACAGCTCGACGGGGCGGCCCTCGTGGCGCATCACTTCGCGGCCGGTGGTGCCGGAGTCCGGCAGGAGGACGGCGACGTCGAGATCGCTCGTCGCGGTGGCACGTCCCTGGGCGGCCGAACCTCCCAGCACGGCGCCCAGAGCTTCGGGGAAGAGGGAGTTGACGAGGCGTGAGGCGTGCGTGGCGGGGCTCTCTCGACTGTTCATGGATGACCATCCTGGCAGCGCATATGCCTGCTCCCGGTAAAGGGACTGTGCTAGTCCGGCCTCCCGCGGCACTGGTCCGTACCAAGAGCGGGAAAAACAACTTCTAGGTACAACCAACTGGCCGGAATGAGATCCACACCGCGGACGGGGCGGGAGGACTCTGAGCTCGTTCATCGAGAGGCGCATGCCGGAAGTGACCGTTCCGGCAGGCCGGTCCCCGAGGGGAGTCCGTGGAATGGGACGTGGCAGGGCGAAGGCGGAGCGCATCGCGGCGGATGCCGCAGAACGCCTTTTCGCCGCGGGGCAGTTGCTGCAGAGGGCGCCGACCACGCCCGACAGCCGAGCGGTGTTCCGCACGGATCAAGAAGTCAACGACCAGCCGTACCGCGACCGTTGGGCGCACGACAAGGTGGTGCGTTCCACCCACGGGGTGAATTGCACAGGGTCGTGCTCCTGGCAGGTGTATGTCAAGGACGGTCTCATCACCTGGGAGACACAGGCGACCGACTACCCCTCGGCGGGAGCGGACCGGCCGGACTACGAGCCGCGGGGCTGCCCGCGCGGGGCGTCCTTCTCCTGGTACACGTACTCCCCGACGCGCGTGCGCTACCCGCACGCACGCGGCGTCCTCGTGGAGATGTTCCGCGACGCCAAGCGCCGCCTGGGCGGCGACCCGGTGGCGGCCTGGGCGGAGGTCACCGGCGATCCCGACCGGCGGCGCCGCTACCAGTCGGCGCGCGGCAAGGGCGGCCTGGTGCGCATCGGTTGGGACGAGGCGCTGGAGATGGCGGCAGCCGCGCACGTGCACACGCTCAAGGAGTACGGGCCCGACCGCATCGCCGGGTTCTCGCCGATCCCTGCGATGTCGATGGCCTCGCACGCCGTCGGGGCCCGCTTCCACTCCCTGATCGGCGCCCCGATGCTGTCCTTCTACGACTGGTACGCGGACCTGCCGATCGCCTCCCCGCAGGTCTTCGGCGACCAGACCGACGTGCCCGAGTCCGGGGACTGGTGGGACGCGGCGTATCTGATGCTGTGGGGCTCGAACGTCCCCGTCACCCGCACGCCCGACGCCCACTGGATGGCCGAGGCGCGCTACCGGGGGCAGAAGGTCGTCGTGGTCTCGCCGGACTACGCGGACGCGACGAAGTTCGCCGACGAGTGGCTGCACCCGCATCCGGGCACCGACGGCGCGCTGGCGATGGCGATGGGGCACGTGATCCTGCGGGAGTGCTTCGTGGAGCGGCAGGTGCCGTACTTCACGGACTACGTCAAGCGCTTCACCGATCTGCCCTTCCTCGTCGCACTCGACGAGCGGGGCACGGACACCCGCGTGCCCGGCGCCTTCGTCACCGCGCGGGACCTCGACCTGGTCAAGGAGGCCAAGGCCGAGTCACGGCGCTGGATGCCCGTCCTGTACGACGCGGCCACCGACCGCCCCGCCGTCCCCAACGGCACGCTGGGCGACCGCTGGGGCAAGGCGGGCGAGGGCCGCTGGAACCTGGACCTCGGGGACATCGACCCCCTCCTGACCCTGCACGGGCACCCCGCCGCCGAGACGGCCCACGTGGTGCTGCCCCGCTTCGACGAGGAAGGGGCGACGGTGCGCCGCCAGGTGCCCGCGCTGCGCGTCGACGGGCACCTGGTGACCACGGTCTTCGACCTGATGCTCGCTCAGTACAGCGTCGGGCGCGCGGGGTTGGGCGCGGAGCCGGGCAATGACGCGGCCGTGTCGTACGACGACGCGGACACGCCGTGCACCCCGGCCTGGCAGGAGGTGGTCACGTCGGTGCCCGCGCAGGCCGTGGTGCGTGCGGCGCGGGAGTTCGCCAGGACCGCGGAGCAGACGCGGGGCCGCTGCATGATCGTGATGGGGGCGGGCACCAACCACTGGTTCCACTCGGACACGATCTACCGGTCGTTCCTCTCGCTGCTGCTGCTCACCGGCTGCCAGGGCGTCAACGGCGGCGGCTGGGCGCACTACGTGGGGCAGGAGAAGGTCCGTCCGTACGCGGGCTGGCAGCAGGTGGCCACGGCGTCGGACTGGGTGCGCCCGTCACGGCAGATGGCCGGGACGCCGTACTGGTACCTCAACACCGACCAGTGGCGGTACGAGAAGTACACCGCGGACACCCTGGCGGCCCCCACCGCGCCCGGCGCTCTCACGGGCCTGCACACCGCGGATCTCGTCTCCCGCTCCGTCCGGCAGGGCTGGATGCCCTCGTACCCCACGTTCGGCGCGAACCCGCTGGACCTGGGGCGGCGCCTGCACGAGTCGGGCGCCGACCCCACGAGCTGGGTCGGCGCCGAGCGTGACGCCGGGCGTCTCTCGTACGCCTGCGAGGACCCGGACGATCCGGCCAACTGGCCCCGGGTGCTCACCGTGTGGCGGGCCAACCTCATCGGCTCGTCCGCCAAGGGCAACGAGTTCTTCCTGCGCCACCTGCTGGGCGCGTCCGACAACGCCAGCGCCGATGAGGCGCCGCCGGACCAGCGGCCGCGCGAGGTGACGTGGCGGGACGAGGCGCCGCGCGGGAAGGTCGACCTGCTGCTCGCCCTGGACTTCCGCATGACGTCCACCACGCTCTTCGCCGACCTGGTGCTGCCCGCGGCCACCTGGTACGAGAAGCACGACCTGTCCAGCACGGACATGCACCCCTACGTGCACGCCTTCTCCCCCGCCATCGACCCGCCGTGGCAGGCCCGCACCGACTTCGAGATCTTCCACGGCCTGGCCGCCGAGGTCGGCCGCCTCGCCGCGGGCCGCCTGGACGTGGCCCACGACCTGGTCGCCACACCCCTGCAGCACGACACCCCCGGCGAAGCGCCGCCCGACGGGCCCACGGGCCCCCGGTACACCCTCGTGGAGCGGGACTACACCGCCATCGGCGACCAGATCGCCTCGCTGGGGCCGCTCACCGGCGAGGAGGGCATCACCGTCAAGGGAGTGACCGTCCGCCCGCTGCCGGAGATCGACTGGCTCGGCGCCCGCTGCGGCAAGGCGACTCGCGGGCCGGTGCGCGGGCGGCCCCTCCTCGACACAGACGTCAAGATGTGCGAGGCGATCCTCGCGCTGTCGGGCACCACCAACGGACGGCTGGCCGCCGAGGGCTTCGAGCGGCTCGCCGAACGCTGCGGCGCCGACACGGGCCTCGGCGAGCTGGCGGCCTCGGTCGCCGAGCGGCGCGTCACGTTCTCCGACACGCAGGCCCGGCCGGTGCAGGTGGGGGCGAGCTTCGAGTGGTCCGGCAAGGAGGGCCCCGAGCGCCGCTACTCCCCGTTCACGATCAACACGGAGCACTTCAAGCCCTGGCACACCCTCACCGGACGCCAGCACTTCTATCTCGACCATCCCTGGATCGCCGAGTACGGCGAACAACTCCCCGTGTACCGGCCGCCGTTGAACCTCTCCGTGCTCGGCGAGCAGCCGACCGCGGATCCGGACGGGGGACGTTCGGTGACGGTGCGGTATCTGACGCCCCACTCGAAGTGGTCCATCCACTCCGAGTACCAGGAGAACCTGCTGATGCAGACGCTGGCCCGCGGCGGCCCCGTCATCTGGATCGGCGTGGACGACGCCGCGTCGATCGGCGTGGCGGACAACGACTGGATCGAGGCGCACAACGCCAACGGCGTGGTGGTGGCCCGCGCGGTCGTCTCCCACCGCATGCCGCCCGGCACCGTGTTCATGTACCACGTCCAGGAACGCATGGTGAACGTGCCGAAGTCGGAGGCGACCGGGCGGCGCGGCGGCGTCCACAACGCCCTCACCAAGCTCCTGATCAAGCCGACCCATCTGATCGGCGGCCACGCGCAGCTCAGCTTCGCCCCCAACTACTACGGCCCCACCGGCAACCAGCGCGACGCGGTCACCGTCATCCGGCGCCGCTCCCAGGAGGTGCAGTACTGATGCGCGTGATGGCACAAGTGGCGATGGTGATGAACCTCGACAAGTGCATCGGCTGCCACACCTGTTCGGTCACCTGCAAGCAGACCTGGACCAACAGGGCGGGCACCGAGTACGTGTGGTTCAACAACGTCGAGACGCGTCCCGGCCAGGGCTACCCTCGCGGCTACGAGGACCAGGAGAAGTGGCGGGGCGGCTGGCAGCTCAAGCGCGGCCGTCTCGTACCCCGGGGCGGCGGGCGCGCCCGGCGCCTTGCCCGGCTGTTCGCCAACCCCGAACTGCCCGCGCTCGACGACTACTACGAGCCGTGGACGTACGACTACGAGACCCTCACCACCGCCCCCCTCGGCGACGACGTGCCCACCGCGCAGCCGCGCTCCCTGATCGACGGTGAGCCCACCGCGGTGACGTGGGGGCCCAACTGGGACGACGACCTGGGCGGCGGCCCCGAACACCTCGCCGGTGACCCGGTGTTGAAGAAGATGAACGAGAAGGTGCGCCTCGAGTACGAGGAGGCGTTCATGTTCTATCTGCCGCGGATCTGCGAGCACTGCCTCAACCCCTCGTGCGTCGCGGTGTGCCCGTCGGGCGCCCTCTACAAGCGCATCGAGGACGGCATCGTCCTCGTCGACCAGGACCGCTGCCGCGGCTGGCGCATGTGCGTGAGCGGCTGCCCGTACAAGAAGGTGTACTTCAACCACCGCACCGGCAAGGCCGAGAAGTGCACCTTCTGCTATCCGCGCATCGAGTCGGGCGAGCCGACCGTCTGCTCCGAGACGTGCGTGGGCCGCCTGCGGTATCTCGGCGTGATCCTCTACGACGCGGACAAGGTCGGCGAGGCCGCCGCAACCGAAGACGAACAGGACCTGCACCAGGCCCAGTTGGACTGCTTCCTGGACCCCGACGATCCCGAGGTGGCGCGCGCCGCCGAAGCGGCCGGTATCCCCCACGACTGGGTCACCGCCGCCCGGCGCTCCCCCGTGCACGCGCTGATCAGCCGCCACAAGGTGGCGCTCCCGCTGCATCCCGAGTACCGCACCATGCCCATGGTCTGGTACGTCCCGCCGCTGTCGCCCGTCGTGGAGTCCCTGACCGCCACCGGGCACGACGGCGAGGACCCGGCCAAGCTCTTCGCCGCCATCGACTCGCTGCGCATCCCCATCGGCTACCTCGCGGAGCTGTTCACCGCGGGCGACCCGGCCCCGGTGGAGGCGGCGCTGTGCCGACTGGCCGCGATGCGCTCCCACATGCGGCGCGTCAACCTCGGCGAGGAGCAGGATCCCGCCATCGCACGCGCGGTCGGCATGGACGCCGACGAGATCGAGGCGATGTACCGGCTGCTCGCGCTTGCCAAGTACGACGAGCGCTATGTGATCCCCACCAGCTACACCGGCCAGACCCCCGCCGACGAGCTGGACGCGGGCTGCAGCCTGGACGGGCAGGGCGGACCCGGCATGTACGACCCGGACGCCTTCCACATCCCCCTGGGCCCGCCCAAATCCGGGAAGGAGCCCGAGCACGCGGGGACTTCGCTGCGCGACCGGGTCAACCTCCTGAACTGGAACGGCCGCGGGCGCCCCGATGGCCTCTTCCCGAGCACGGAGGGCGACGCCCGGTGAACCGAGCCGTCGTCCACCAGGCCGCGTCCCTGCTGCTCGGCTACCCGGACCGGGACTGGCCAGGTCGGCTGGACACAGTGCGTTCGGCGCTGGAACCCGTGCCGGGCGCCGACATCCGGCTGCTTCGACAGTTCTGCGCCCGGGTCGACGGCACGGAGCCGCTCGAACTCGCCGCGCGGTACGTCGCCACGTTCGACCGGAGCCGCCGCCGCTGCCTGTACCTGACGTACTACACGGACGGGGACACCCGCAGGCGGGGCACCACCATGGCCGGGCTCAAAGCCCTCTACCGCGAGCACGGGTGGCGGCCGCCCGCGGACGAGCTCCCCGACTTCCTGCCCCTGATGCTCGAGTTCGCCGCCCGCACCCCGGACACCGGCGTGCGACTGCTCGCCGACCACCGCCCCGCCCTCGAACTCCTGCGCTTCGGCCTCACCGCATACGACAGCCCCTACGCCAACGTCATCGAGGCCGTCTGCCACACCCTGCCGGGCCCCGGCCCCGCCACCCGCGAGGCGGCCCTCCGCCTCGCCCGCACGGGCCCGCCCGCCGAATCGGTGGGCCTCCTCCCCTTCCCCCGGCTCCGACCGGTTCCCGACGCCCCGCACGCGGAGGAGACTTCCCGGTGAACCATCTGCACATCGCCCTGTGGGGCGTACTGCCCTATCTCGTCCTGGCCCTGCTGGTCACCGGCACGGCCTGGCGCTACCGCTACGACCGGTTCGGCTTCACCACCCGGTCGAGCCAGCTGCACGAGCACCGCCTGCTGAGCGTCGGCGGCCCGCTGTTCCACTACGGGCTGCTGTTCGTGGTGGCCGGGCACGCCGTCGGGCTGCTGATCCCCGAGTCGCTCACCGAGCGCGCCCACGTCCAGGAGTGGATGTACCACCTGAACGCCCTGGTCGTGGGCGGCACCGCGGGCCTGGCCACCCTCGCGGGCCTCGGGATCCTGGTCCACCGGCGGCTGCGCGTGCCCGCCGTGCGGGCGGGGACCAGCCGCAGTGACCGCGTCGTCATGCCGGTCCTGGTCTGCGTGATCCTGGCCGGACTGACGGCCACGGCCACCACGCTGCAACCCCACTCCTACGACTACCGGCTCGGGGTCTCGGTGTGGTTCCGCTCCCTGTTCGCCCTCGACCCGGACGTGTCCGCCATGGGGAACGCCCCGCTCGCCTACCAGGTCCACGCGCTGCTCGGCATGGCCCTGTTCGCCCTGTGGCCGTTCAGCCGCCTGGTCCACGCCTTCACGGCACCGCTCGGCTATCTGGCCCGGCCCTACGTCGTCTACCGCTCGCGCGGGGTTCCGGCGGGGCGGCGGGTGCGCTGACGGCGGCGGTCGGCCCTCAGGGCAGGGGCCGGGCCGGGGTCAGCTCTTCCGTGTGGACGACGACGTCGAACCAGCTCACGAGTGACCCGCCCGGCAGGTGGTGGGATGCGTCGTCCCGGGGGTCGTAGGAACGGAGTCGCCGAGCGCGAGCCCGGTGACGCCCGCGGCGCTGTCCGCCTTCATCATCTCAACGTGCCGCGTAGCCGCCGTCGACCAGGTGGTAGCTGCCGTTGATGAACGAGGCGCGGTCCGAGAGCAGGAACAGCGTGAGCTCGGCGACCTCGTCGGCGGTGCCGAGGCGGCCCTGCGGGTGGAGGGCGATGAGCGCGCGGTGCTGGGCCTCGTCGCCCTTGAGCAGCGGGGTGTCGATGAAGCCGGGTGCGACGGCGTTGACGCGGACGCCCCTGGCCGCGTACTCGACGGCCGCGGTCTTGGTCAGGCCGACGACCGCGTGCTTGGCGGCGGAGTACGCGGCGGAACCCGCGAAGCCGTTCGTGCCGAGGATCGACGACATGTTGACGACGGCGCCGCCGCCCGCGGCGAGGAGGTGCGGCAGCTCGTACCGGAGCGAGTAGAAGACGCCGTTGAGGTTGGTGTCGATGACGCGCTGCCAGTTCTCGACCCCGTACTCGCCCGTCGGAGCGGAGGCGCCCGCGATCCCGGCGTTGTTCACGGCCAGGTGCAGGCCGCCGAAGGTCTCGACGGTGAAGTCGACGGCGTGGCGCACCGACTCGGGGTCGGTGACGTCGACGCGCACGGCAGCGGCCCGGCCGCCCGCCTCGGTGAGCGTGCGGGCGACGTCGTGGGCGCCCTGTTCGTTGTAGTCGGCGACGACGACGGCCGCTCCCGCGGCGGCGAGGCGGCGGGCGACCTCGAGGCCGATGCCGGAGGCGGCGCCGGTGACGAGGGCGGTCTTCCCCGCGAACTCCGCGGCCGGTGCCGCGTCCGTCCGGGGTGCCGCGGTGGTGCTGGGAGTGCTGGTGCTCATGGTGGTGCCTGGTTTCACATAGTGGTGGTTCGGGGTGCGGGCTCGTCGGCCAGGGCCGCGAACGCCGCGTCGATGAGCTGCGGCAGGGGGCCGTTCTCGCCGGGGGCGATCCAGAACCGCACGGCGGTGCCGAACGCCCCGACCGCAAGCGAGACGGCAAGGGCCGGGCGCAGGTCGCGCTCGGCGTCGAGCCCGAGCCGGTGCGCGACGATCGCCACCGACTCGGCCTTGGCCTCGTCCTGGACCCGCAGATAGGCGGGCAGCAGCGACGGCTCCTCGTGGAGCAGTTGCAGCAGGTCGCCGGAGCGGGGCAGGCGGTGCCAGGCGGTCGGCTCGTCGTCCAGCCAGCTCCGGAGCGCCCGGTAGTAGGCCGTGAGGGGGTTCTCCCCCGCGGGGCGGGCGGCGAGCGCCGCGTTGATCAGTGCGTAGTCGACGCGCAGGGCGTCGACCACGGCGTCCTCCTTCCCCGTGAAGTACCGGGAGAAGGTGCGGCGGGAGACGTCGGCGCGGTCGCTGATCGTCTCGACGGTGACCTGGTCGAGGCCGTGGGCGAGGACCAGGTCCACGGCGGCGTTCGCCATGGTGGCCCGGCTCTCCTGGACCTTGCGGGTCCTGCGGCCCTGTGTGCTGCTCATGCTTCGACCGTACTCCTCCAAGTGTCTCAGTGGGACACTTGTCCCGACGAGACAGACGTGAGACGCGCCACCGGGCGGGCTTCGGCGTATTCGCGCTCCTGCTCACGGACGGCCGCTCGTGCCATCGTGAAGAGGGCCAGGGTTGGTCCGGACCAATTGAGGAGCGTGTACATGCGCGGCACAACGGTCTTACCGGGTGAGGGGAACAACGGAGAGCCGGGCGAGGACGGCATGCCGATGCACCGGCTGCAGGTCCCCATGCCCAATGCCCTGCCGTTCGCCATCGGCACGTTCGACACCATCGGTCCCATGTCGCGCGCCCCGTTCCCGCACCGGCACACCTTCCACGAGATCGTCCATGTCACCGGTGGCACCGGACGGCACGTCGTCGACCTGAACCGCTTCCCGCTGCGGCCGCCGAACCTGTGCTTCATAGCCCCCGGACAGGTCCACCACTGGGAGAACGTGACCGGCCTTGAGGGCCGGGTCATCCTCTTCACCGACGACTTCCTCGTGGACCACTCCGCCGACCGGCACGTCCTGCGGACCCTCTCCCGGCGCTCCTGGCTCGACCTGCCCGAGGAGGCGGCCGAGGAGACCGCGCGCCTGGTCGCTGAGCTCGACGGCGAGTACCGGGCGGGGGGCGCGGGGTTCCAGAGCGTCCTGCGGGCGCTGCTGCACGTCCTGGTGGTCCGGGCGGCGCGGCTTCCCGCGCCCCGGTCACCGGTGGAACCACCCGCGCCACCACCTCCCGAGCCCCCGTCCCACTCGCGCCCCGGCTCGGTGGCCGCGGACTTCTCGGCGCTGCTCGGGGCGCCCGAGGGGGCCCTGCACTCCGTGCGGTCCTGCGCGGACGACCTGGGTGTCTCGGTGAGCTACCTCAGCGAGGTGGTGAAGGCCGCCACCGGCCGCACGCCCGGCGAGCTGATCCGGCAGACCCGGGTGCACGAGGCCAAACGGCTGCTGCTTCGCACCGAGTTGTCGGTCCGTCAGGTCGCGGGGCGGGTCGGCTTCAAGGACCCGGCCTACTTCTGCCGCTTCTTCCGCCGCGAGACCGGTGCGAGCCCCGGGGACTTCCGGCGCGGCGGTGGCGATATTCACCACGACCACCGGCTCGAGTCCATCGCCGCGCCCTCCTCCCGCGCATAGCTTCATAGCCGATCCGGAACCCACCCACCCCCTCAGGCTCAGGAGGAGCGATGGACCAAGAGACCGGCAGCCCCACCGGAGACGGCATACCCGGCGCGGACGGCACCCCGGGCACGGGCAGCGACCCAGGTTCACCCGTCAACGGCAGCAAGGGCCCAAGCCGCAAGACCGTCCTGCGTGCCGCGGCCGCGCTGGGCATGGCCGTACCGGTGTCCCTGATGGGCGTCCCCGCGCTGGCCCGGACGGCCGCCGAACGCGGCGAGGCGCCCGAGATGACGCCGACCTGCGACGACGGTGACGACCCGACCATTCCGCAGATGGAAGGGCCCTACTTCAAGCCCAACTCCCCGCAGCGCACCTCGCTCGTCCAGCCCGGCACCCCGGGCGTGCGCCTCACCGTCACCGGTTACGTCTTCGGGCGCGCCTGCAAGCCGATCCCCCGGGCCCTGCTGGACTTCTGGCAGGCCGACACGTACGGAACGTACGACAACGCGGGGTACCGCTTCCGCGGACACCAGTTCACGGACGCGAACGGCGCGTTCAAGCTCACCACGATCGTGCCCGGCCTCTACCCGGGGCGCACCCGGCACCTGCACGTCAAGGTGCAGGCCCCGGGGCGTCCGATCCTCACGACGCAGCTGTACTTCCCCGGCGAGCCGCGCAACAACACGGACTCGATCTTCGACCCCCGCCTCCTCATGAACGTACGTGCCGTCGGAAACGGGAAGGAGGCCGACTTCGACTTCGTGCTGAACGTGCCGCAGTGATCCCCGCGGGGTCGCCGTACGACCCTGGACGGCCGTCGCCGGTCAACTGACCGGTCCCGACCGTCCGAGGAACAAGGGCCCGGTCACCCGCACCGTAACCCCGGCGGCGCCCCTCGGCTTCATGGACAAGTCGCAGTGGTGGAGCTACGAGAGCGAGGAGCGGCCCGACGGACCGGTGCCGGTGGGGGCGCCGGGATCCGTCCGGCCGTGAGCGGGGTCGGCTCAAGCGGCCGGGCGGATCAGCTCCCAGGTGTCGACCGCGTGGTCGAGGGTCATGCCGTGCCGTTCGTACAGGCCGAGTGCGCCGCTGCTGTTGTCGGTGTCGACGCCGAGGCCGATGCGGTCGCGGCCCAGCGCGGCGAAGTGCCCGAAGGCGTGGCGCAGGAGGTGGCTGCCGAGGCCTCGCCCGCGGGCGTCGGCCAGGACGCCGAGGTTGCCTATCCAGCCCGACGAGGGGCGGTTGTTGTGGGTGCGCAGCACGGCGGCGTCGCCGACTCCTTCGACGTGGGCGACCCAGATGAGTGACCAGTCGACCTGCTCGGCGTCGATGTCGTCGAGCCACTGCTCGTAGGTGCGCGGCTGGTGGTCGAAGTGGTCCGTGAAGGACTCCTGGAGCAGGGCGTGGGCGCGCCTGCGGTCCTCCTCTGCGAGGCAGGGGCGCAGGACCACTCCGGGCGGCGGCTTGGGCAACAGGTCCGCCCCCGCGTCGACCTGACGGGTCATCACGTTGTAGCGCCGGACGGTGCGCCACCCTCGCTCATGGAGGTGTTGCGGGTCCGTGGTGGGCTCGGTGTTGAGGTGCAGGTGCACCACGGCGCGCGGCGCGCCGTTGGCCGCGGCCCGCTCCGCGGCGCGGTTCTCCAGCAGGTCGAGGAGGTGCAGGGAGCCTTCGGTCCTGCCGGGCAGGACATAGTGGTCGACGTCGATGCGCTCGCCGCCGGACTCGTCCCACAGCAGCGCGTACCCCACGAGCAGGTCGCCGTCGAAGAGCAGCCAGGAGTCCTGCGCCAGGTCCACCTCGGGGTGCTTCAGATCGGCGCGGACATCGGAGATATCAGTCTCGGCACGGCCTGTCTCCAGCAGGTCGACTTCATTGAGCAGCTCGCACACCGCTGCCGCGTCGTCGAGCGTCGCCGACCGGACGGTCAGGCCGGGGGGCGGCTTCAGGGACGTGGTCATGGTTCCACTGTCCGGGGGCGGGGGCCCCGCTCGCAACGGACTTTCCGCGCCGCCGGGCTACCGCGCCGACGGCCGCTCCCCCGGCTCCCGGTCCCGCAGCGTGCAGACGCCCGTGAAGACGGTCGCGAGGTGGTCGGCGGGCGCGGCGAGGGCCGCGGCGGGGCCGCCACGGCCGCGGGCTTCCTGCTCCTCGCCGTCCTTGCCGTGTGGGTGCTCCCCGGCAGGTCACGGGCGTGGATCTGGCGCGGATCCTGCTGTTCGTGCCGGACGTGGGGCGGGCGCTCGTCGCGGTCGGTGTGCTCGCCGCCGCGCTGGCACTGGTCCGCGACGCCCGCACCGTCCGGGCGTTGCGTGCGCGTCGGACCCCGGCGTCGGTCACTCGTACGGACCGGACGCCCGATGCAGGTCGGGTCGGTCCAGGCGGCCGACCAGCATTTCGTACGAGCGGCGAACGACCTGACAGGCGCGGCGTGTTGCGCCGGAGTACATCGGGTCGGCCGTCAGGCCCGCCCAGTGGGTGAGGCGCTCGCGGGCGCGCGCGGCGGTCTCCGTGTCGTGGGCGTCCGCGGGCAGGCCGAGCAGTTCGTGCGGGGCGTGGCCGTACTCGCCGGTGATCCGCAGCAGGTCGGCGGCTTCGGGCGGGTCCAGGGCGACGGCGCCGCTGTAGTGGCCGCGCAGCACGGCGAGTTCGGCGAAGGCGTGCTCCGCGTGTTCCAGGCGGGTGACCGCCGCGGCGGCCCGCTGCAGCGTCGCGCGGGCCCGGGGCGCCTCGCCGCCGAGGTCCGGCAGTGACTTCAAGTGCGTGACGGCGCGGGCCAGTTTGACCAGTTCGGCGCGGTGCCCGAAGTGGTCGGCGAGGAGGGTGCGGAAGTCCGCCATGCCGCTGGCGCGGTACAGCTCGGCCCGCAGCACCTCGCGGGTGTCGACGCCCTCGCGGATGAGCCGGGCCGCCAGCACGATGCCGTAGCCGCCGAACCGGGTGTGGAGCGCGCGGCGCCTGGCCGCCGGGACCGGCACGTCCGGCATGTCACCCCCGGCGAACTCCGCCCCGAAGTACACCCGGTCCTCAAGATCCTGCGGTGACAGCCCGGCCAGCGCCACGAGGTCGGCGAAGTCGTCGTCGGTGCAGCTGCCCGCGGCCGCGCCGACCAGGCTCGCCAGCGGGCACAGGTCGTACAGGAGCCGCCGGGCTCCCGCCGCGCCCATCAGGCGCCCGGCCACCCGGCGGCCCTCGGCGAGCGGGTCGTCGTGCGCGGGCCAGAACAGCTCCACCTTGGTGAGCGCGCCGACCGTGGTGACGGGCCCGGCGCCCGAGACGTCCGAGCCCGTGAAGTCCCGCAGCAGCTCCTCCTCCGACGAGGCGAGGCCGCGCGCGAAGACGAGCACGAGCGCGTCCGCCTTGGCGGCCTGCCCCAGCGTCGCCGCCCGCACGTCGCCCTCGTCCAGGGCGAGGAACCGCAGCGTGTTCGCGGAGTCCTCGCCGAAGTGCGAGTCGAGGCCCGGGGTGTCCACCAGGTCGAAGGCGCGCAGATAGGGGTGCGGGTCGGTGATCTCCAAGTAGTCGATGCGGCGCAGCAGTTCGGCGAGTTCGGGGGTGTGCCGTGCGCGTACGGTCAGCTTCTCCAGTTCGTCGATGTCGCGGCGCTCCGGCGGCGAGCCGTCGGTGAAGTGCACGGTGAGGGTGCTGGCCGGGCCGTGGCGCAGCCAGTTGACGTTGTACGTCAGCTCCTCGATGCCCGTGGGCACGCGCTCCCCGCCCAGCAGGGCGTTGGCCAGGGTGGACTTGCCCGAGCTGACCCGGCCGACGAGCGCGATCCGCAGCGGTGCCGTGATCCGGGCGCGCTGCTCGGCAAGCAGGGCGCGCGCCTCGTCGAACTCCGCTGCCGCGCCCAGGAGTTCACCGGCGGCCGCGAATGCGGCCGCCGCCCGGTCACGGAGCACCGGAGCCGTCCGCACGGCCGAGGAAGTGGGCGTAGAAGTCGGGTCCGAGCGCCCGGTAGTACGGTTCGAGCCCCGGTTCGAGCAGCTTGCGCAGCAGGGCGGAGAACCGGGTCCGGCGCTCGAAGGGGGTGTGCGCGGCGAGGCTGTCGCACAGGTCGTCGTAGAGCGCGAGGAGTTCCTCCCGGGCGGCGCGGTAGTCGCCGACGGTCCCTTCGACCGCCTCGTGCGGGAAGATCCCCACCGGTTCCGCGCCGGCCGGCAGGGGCCAGGGCCGGGTGAGACGCAGGTCGACGTACTCCATGGGGCGTCCGGTGGTGCGGTCCAGGGTGACCGTCGCGAACGGCGGGAACAGTTCGGCGCCGCCGCCGCTCAGCGGGCGCATGCCGAAGAGCGGCAGCCGCAGACAGACGCGGGTGGCACCGGAGCCGGAGGCCAGCCGCAGCGGCACCGGCCAGCCGATGCCGCACTCCATGGGGGCGAGCTGCCGGAACAGCGGCATGCGGCGCAGCCGTTCGAGGAGCTCCGCGGCGGGGACGGGGGTGGGCGTGGGGGCGCCGGGCCGCGCCGGGGCCTTGGCCGCATCAGACATCGCCGCTCCCTCCCGCGGTGACCGTGAACCGGCCCGAGTCCTCCCAGGCGGAGAGGAAGTCCGCCTCGGGCACTTCGAGGCCCGCGCCGTCCGGTCGGCCGGGATCGTTCAGGATCACCTGCGGGTCGTCGGGGTCACTGCGGTCGAAGCCGATGACCTGGACGACGTGGTCGGCGCCCTGGCCGGGGATGCCCGACGCGTCGGCGAGCGCCTCGCTGTCCGGGGCGTCGGGCAGGATTTCGCTGGAGTCGACGGCGACCAGGACGCCCTCCCCGTCGGACAGGGACGACTCCAGGTCGTCGAGGGTGTCTCCCTGGGTGCGTTCGACGGGCACGTCGTAGTGCTCCAGGAGGTTGCCGACGTCCTCGATGGGCGTGCCGCCGCCCGGCCGGTACCAGTCGTTGGCCTCGGCGACGGCGACCAGTTCCTCCTCGGTGTGGTCGGTACCGGTGAACCGGTCGATGAGGAACTCCTGGCCCGCGATGGCACACGTGTCGGGGGCCTCCTGCTCGTGCCACAGGTCGATGTCGTCCTGGCTGGCGTCCAGGTCCGCGTCGGCGGTGTCGGCGTCCGTATCCGTGTCGGCGTCCGTATCCGTGTCGGTGTCGGTGTCGGTGTCCAGGTCCGCATCCGGGCCGAGGTCCGCATCCGGATCCGGATCCGGATCCGGATCCAGGGTCGGATCCGTCTCCAGGTACGGGTCCAGGGTTGGATCCGTCTCCAGGTCCGGATCCTGGAGCAGGGGATCCTCGAAGGCACTGCTCTCCTCGGTCCCGGGTTCCAGATCGTCGTACGAGTCCTCGAAGCTCATGCGTCCGCCCACCCACCGTCGTCGTTGCCCTGCCCGCCCTCAGGAGCGGGCGCCTTCTTCTCCGCGGGACCGGCCTTCGGTTCCGCGCGCTTCGACTCCGCGCGCTTCGGTTCGGCACGCTGCTGCCTCGCGCGCCCCAGCGCCGCTGCCTCCGCCTTCAGGGACTCGGCCTTCTTGCGTACGTCGAGGAGGGGCGCCCGCCGCTGCCGCAGCCCCGTGGTGCGCTCGGCCGCCTGGGCGCGGGTCGCCGCCCGCGCGTCGCCGATCCGGGCCAGGGACGCGCTGACGCTCTCGTGTTCCTGGCGGATCCGGCTGTCCAGCTCCGCCATGACGGCGGCGATCAGTTCGTCGGTCATCTCGGCGACGGCGTCCTCGACGTGCCGCTGCTGGGTCTGGCGTAGCGGCGCCAACTCGGTCTGCAGGCTGTGGCGTTGCTGTTTCCGGTCGGAGTGCCGCGAGGTGCGGACGGCGCTGGCGAGGCTGATGCCCGCGCCGACCAGCGCCCCGATGGCGGCGCCGATCACGCTGCCGGGTCCGGGTCCCGCGAAGCTGCCGATCACGAAGCCCATGCCCGCACCCATCGACGTACCGAAGGACGTCTCACGGACGGCCCGCATCCCGCCTCCCGGGGCGCGCTCGTCGCCGAGGCGGCCCGTCACCTTCAGGGAGGGGACCGGCGGGTCGGGCAGCGTGCCGACCTTCTGCTCGGCGAGGTCGAGGCCGTGCACGGCGCTGAACTCGCGCAGGATCCGCGCCGACCTGCGGTTCGCCAGGGTGTTGAGGCCCGCGACGACGGCCCCGGCGTGCGTGGAGAGCTGTCCGACGAGGCGTTCGGGAGCGGCGAGGAAAATGTCCCGGTAGAGGTAGTCGGTCTGGAAGGTGTTCCACACCGTGTCGATGCCTTCGCGGCCCTCGCTGCGCAGCTTGCGGCCGAGCGCGGCGAACTGCCGCCGCAGCTCCGCCCGCCAGCCCGCCTCCCCCTTCCCGAGCCCCGCGAGACGCGCCTTCTGCAGCTCCAACTCGCCTTCGAGACGCGCGAGTTCACTCTCCGTCTGCTGCGTGAGCACTTCGAGCTCGGTCTCCACGGGCCGCAGCAGGGCGAGCGCCGCCGCGTCGAGGTCGGCGAGGGCGCCGCCGAGCAGGAGCTTCGCGCGGCGGCGTTCCAGCGCCTGCCACAACAGGGCTTCCAGGGCGGGGAAGTTGCTGAGGGCGAGATGGCGTTCGCTGCCGGTTGCGAGGTGGCGCTGCTTGGCCAGGTTCGAGACGGCCACGAGCGGCAGCTCATCGGGGCGGCGCCCGGTGGCCTCGGCGAGCTTGGCGACGGTGTTCTCGCGGATGCCCGCGGTGTCGGTGGGCACGTCCGTCTTGGTGAGGACGAAGACGATGCCGTCGACGTCGTCGGTGACCTTGGCGGCCCCGGCCGCCTGGCGCAGGAAGACCAGCTCGCTCTCGGTCAGCGGCTGGGTGGCGTCGGCGACGAAGAGGAGGGCGTCCGCGCTCGGCAGGAAGGCGGCGGTCACGGCGGTGTGCTCGCGGTAGACGCCTCCCACCCCGGGTGTGTCCAGGACGGTCACGCCGGACGCAAGGCGCGGGTTGGGAGTCTCGATCTCCACCAGGCGGGCGCGGCGCACGTTGTGGGGGTTGCCGCCCTCGGTGGCGTAGTCCGCGATCTCCGAGCGGTCGATGGCGCGATGTTCCAGCTCCGCGCCGGGCCCGTCCTGTTCCGCGCCGTCCAGCAGCACGGTGATCCGCTCCGTCTCGCCGTACCGCACGGTCGTCACGAGTCGGGTGGCGTACGTCGTGTCCACCGGGAAGAGGTCGGGATCCTCCAGCAGCGCGCCCAGCAGGCTGGACTTGCCGCGCTTGAACTCGCCGCAGACGACCACGGTGAGGCGGCCCTCGGTCAGCCGCTCGCGGGCCGCGCCGACACGCCGCGCGCTCTCCTCGGCCCCCTGCTCCGCCGCGGCCTTCGCCAACCCCCCGAACAGGCCGAGGACTTCGCTCCGCAGCGCCTCGTACGTACGCATGCTCTCCCCCTTCGTACGAATGCTCCTGGTCGGCGGTCAGGACGCCTGGTCCTCCTGGGTGAGGGCCCAGACCCGCGCCGTGCCGTCCTGGCAGGAGGTGGCGAGTCGGCGGCCGTCGCCGCTGAGGGACGCGCCGGTCAGCGCCTCGGGATGTGCGATCTCGCACAGCAGCCGGTCCGTGTCGACGGCCCTGACCTGCGCCGACCACAGGGCGGGAGCGACCGCGAGCAGGCTCCCGTCCGAGCTGAGCGAGACCGAGTTCACCGCGGCTACGTGGTCCTGGGCCAGGAGGCAGTACCGGCGCGGCAGGTCCCACACGTGGACGCGGCCGCTCTGCACCCCGACGGCCAGCCGTTCGCCGTCCGCGCTCAGGGACACCCCGTTCACGGCGCCCTCGTACGGGATCGACCACGTCTCCGTGGCGTCCGGCACCGACCAGACATGACAGGTGCCGTCGCGGTCCCCCGTGGCAAGCACGCTGCCGTCGGCGCTCAGGGCGAGGGCGAGCACCCAGCTCTCGTGGCGCAGGCTCGCGATGCGGCGGCGGGCCCGTACGTCCCAGACGTGGGCGACCGCGTCGTCGGAGCCCGAGGCGAACCACCGCCCGTCCTCGGTCACCGCCACGGCCCGCACCCAGTCGCCGTGGGTGGAGACCAGGACGGAGTCGGAGTGCCTGCTCAGCCGGGCGTCCGGGGCCCGGGCGCCCGAGGCCAGCAGGCTGCCACCGTCACCCACGGCCACGGTCAGCACGGGCTCGGGGTGCCGGACGGTCGTGAGGGTCCGTCCGGTGGCCATCTCCAGCACGCGTGCCGTGCCGTCGGACGCCCCGGTGGCCAGCCAATCCCCGTCCGTGCTGAGCGACGGCGGGACGACCTCGCTGTCCTTGGCGTGCCGGACCGTGCGCAGCAGCCAGCCGTCGGAGAGCCACGCGGTCGCGCCGTCGCGCTCCGGAACCTCCTGGGTCTCCGGGGCCGGGGCGCCCACCGTGACCAGCCAGTCCCCCGACACGACGGTCTGGCCCACCGCCGCGTGCTGGGCGACGATCCGGCCGGGGCGGCCCTCGGCGCGCAGCTCCCACAGGCTGCCGTCGGACGGCCGGGCCAGGGCGAGCGCCTCACCCGCCTCGTAGTCGGCGCCCGGCGCCTGGAGCCACTGCACGAGCTCCACCGTGCCTTCGGCGAACTGCCAGCTCAGCGGGCGCTCGCCGCGCGGGTGGTGCGCCGGGACGAGGTGGCGCTCACGGGCGTACGAAGCCCATCTCGCCGCGCCCTGCGCCACGGCGAGCTCGGGGTCCTCGACGGAGCGCAGCGGGCGGCCGAGCGCCTGCTGGACGAGGTCGGCGATGGCGGGCATGCGGGTGGTCCCGCCGACCAGGAGCACGGCGTCGACCTGTTCCACCGTCAGTTCCGCCGCGGTGAGCAGGTTCCGGCAGCAGTCGATGGTGCGGGCCAGGAGGGGTTCGACGATCTTGACGAAGCGTTTGCGGTCGAGTTCTACGACGACGTCGGTCGAGCCGAAGATGTCCTCGACGTAACTGTCCGCGCTCAGCTGGTGTTTGAGGCCGCGGGCGAAGTCGCCCAGTTCCAGGGCGTTCCTGCGGGCCGCCGTGCGCGCGCCCGCCGTCTCGGCGGCCGGACGCAGCGCGGCCGCCATCGCCTCGCCTCCGCGCCTGCGGATCTCGGCGAGCAGCAGCGCGTCGATGTCGCTGCCGCCGCAGTCCTCAAGAGCGTCGTGCCCGAGGACCTCGTGGCTGCCGCCTGCGCGCAGCCGCACGAGCGCGGCGTCGAAGGTGCCGCCGCCGAAGTCGTAGACGAGGACGGTCTGTCCGGGGCCGACGGGCTTGCCCGCCACGGGTGCGTACGCGGCGGCCGCCGGTTCGGCGAGGAGTTCGACGGCGCCGAAGCCCGCCACCCGGCCCGCCTCCAGCATCACCTGCCGCCGCGGGTCCGCGGGTCCGTACGCGGCGGGGACGGTGAGCACGGCCCGGTCCACCGGCCCGCCGAGCAGCCGCTCCGCCTCGTCGCGAAAGGCCGCGAGCACCCGGGCCACGAGGTCGCCCGGCGCGAAGGACCGCTCGCCGAGCGGGATCGGCGCGTCCTGCCCGATGTCCCGCTTGAACTCGCTGCGGTAGAGCTCGGGGCGCACCTTCTTGCGGTGTTCGGCCGGGGTCCCGATCAGCAGGGTGTCGTCCCGCAGGCAGACCGCCGAGGGCCAGGCCCACGAGCCGGTGGCGCGCTCCTTCAGGAGCCGGGTCCCCGTGTCGGTCAGCAGCGCGGCCGAGGACGCCGACGTCCCGAAGTCGATGGCCAGGACGGGCTGTTCCATGGTCGTCTCCCCGTTTTCCGTCACTCATGGCTCCCCGTGCCGTCGCCGTCCGCCGGTCCGCCGCGCGCCACGGGTGTCCCCCGCGCGCGTCGCGGCCGCCACCATCCGCACCCAGTCGGCAGCTCCGCACGCGTCGTCGGGGACGTCCCCGATGGCCGCGGAGAGCCTGCGCAGCAGCGGGGCGGGACCGGCCCGCTCCGGGTCGACGTCGGGGTAGACCGACATGTCGGCCCACTCCTCACCTCTCACGTCGGGCCTCCCCGCGCTCCACCGCACCCTCGTCGGGATCCGGGCCCAGCAGGACGAGCAGCGCCTGACGCGCCCGGGAGATGCGGCTCTTGACGGTGTTCAGCGGGATGCCGAGGATCTCGCCGACCTCCGCGTAGCTGCACTGCAGGCACTCGCGCAGCACGATCGCCGCGCGGTACTCCGGGGGCGCCCGGTCCAGGGCGGCCTGCACCGAGAGCATCGTCACGACGCGTTCCGCGACGGCGGGCACGTCGTACGTCTCGTCCGGCATGTCGAGGCCCGCGGGCCTGGGCCGCGCGGCACGCCGCTCCACCTCGGCGAGCGCGGCGTTGACCGTGATCCGGTACAGCCAGGTGGAGAAGCGCGCGGTGCCGTGGAAGCCCACCAGGCCGCGCCAGGTGCGCGTGAGCGTCTCCTGCGCCGCGTCGGCCGCGTCCTCCGGGTTGCCGGTGACACGCAGGCAGACGGCGTACACCTTGGCCCGGTGGCGTGCGGCGAGCTCGGCGAACGCCTCGCGGTCCCCGGCCCTGCAGCGGGCCACCAGCTCGGTGTCCGGAACCCGTTCCGCCGTGCCGTGCGCCCATTGTGCCGTGCCGTGCGTCAGATCCACGACGCATCACCCGCCCCCGAGAGCGGCCGCGCGAGCCAGTTCCTGCGGAGCGCGGCCGGTTCCCACCGTAGGACCACTCCCGTGTCCGCCCCGATCGCTCGGGCCCGACCGGCGCGCAAGTGGTCCCGTCGCAGTAGGCGGCGCCCGGGGCTTGCGCGTAGGCCGACCGGTACACCGGCGGGGTCCGGGAACTTTCCGGGGTCCGCGGCGATCCGAGGACGGCAGCGTCCGCTGCCGCCCACCGAGGAGGACCGACCCGTGACCGAACCGGCCGCCATCGTCGTCATCGGCTTCGACCTGGGGCACGGCGAGACCGCCCTCGCCGTCGCCCGCGCGGACCTCGCCGTGCCGCCCGAGGTGCTCGACCTGCCGGGCAGCCGGGGCCGACGGCACGTCTCCGCGGTGCTCGACCACCCCTCGCGCGGCGTCCTCGTCGGGGAGAGCGCGGTCGCGGCCCGCGACGGCAGCCCGTACCTCGACTTCAGGAGCCCGGAGCTGGGGCTGCCCGAAGTGGTCGCGCCCCTGCGGCTGTTCGTGTCGCGGATCGCCGAGGACGTCCTCGAAGCGACGCCACCGCGCCCGGGGCAGGAGCTGCGGTGGGTGTTCGGCACTCCTTCCGGCTGGCCGCAGGAGGCTCGCGCGCAGTACGCCGGGATACTGGCGGAGCTCTGCCCCGGCTCCGTGGAGATCGTCCCCGAGTCACGGGCGGCGCTGCTGTACGCCCGTGAGTCCGCGCACCGGGGGAGCGGCCCGGTCCTGATCGTGGACAACGGAGCGTCGACACAGGACTTCACCTACGTCTCGGAGCACGGCGGCCACCCCGTCGACCACGCCTCCATCAGGCTCGGCGCCGCGCTGATCGAGAAGGAGATCTACCACCGCCTCGTGCTCCGCAGCCCGCAGCGGCGCCTCCTGGAGAAGATCCTCGTGGTCTCCCCCGCCCAGGCACGCCACCTCGAACTCCTGTGCCGCAAAGCCAAAGAGGAGTTCTTCCGCGCGGACCAGCAGCGCCTGGCGGCGAACCCGAAGGAGCGCATCGGGGTGATGGACACCGTCGAGGCGGACGACGGCGAGGAGGTCATGGTCGACATCCGCCTCTCGTACGCGGACATGCGGGAGGTCCTCGACTCCCCGCGCACGGAGCTCGGCGGGCTGTCCTGGCGGGACGCCTTCCGGCAGAACCTGGCCTCGGCCCTCGGCAGCCTGCCGGGCCCCGCCGCTCTGGTGCTCCTGACCGGCGGCCCCTCGCGCATGGGCTTCCTGCGCGAGATCGCCCGTGAGCTCGTCGGCGATCCGGACCGGGTGGTCATCGGCGGCGAGCCGGAGTTCGCCGTCGCCCGGGGACTGGCCCTGGCGGGCCGCGCCTCGGTGCGCACCGCGGGGTTCCGTGGGGGGATCGCGGAGCTGCTGCGCGGCGAGGCGGTCGAGGAGACCGCGCGGGAGCGCCTGCCCGAGCTCGCGCTGGCGCTGGGCTCAGCGGTGGCCGACGGGATGACGGAGCGTCATGTGATTCCGGCCTTCGGCCGCTGGCGCAAGGGCGAGTTCACGACGCTGCAGGACATGGCGGAGCGGGTCGCCGCGGATGTCCACGCGGAGCTCATGGACCCCGCGGACCCACGGCTGAAGCAGGCCGTCGCCGACTGGCAGAACGGCATCGCTCCCGAACTGGAGGGACTGATAGCGCCGTTGGCGGAGCGGTGGCGGCTTCCCGCACATGCCCTGCGGCTCCCCGAGGTCACCGTGACGGGCGCGGGTGAGTTCGCCGTCCGGGCGGACTCGGGCGCGGCGGCCGACAGCGTGGCGAACGTGGCGCGCGTGGTGAACGTCGCCGTCGCGACCGTCGTCACGACGGTGCTCCTCGGCACGGGCACCGCGCTCATCGCCACGACCGGCCCGTTCGCCGCCCTGTGGGGGCTCGCCGCGGGCAAGGGCGAGGCGATGCGCCGGATGCGTACCGCCGACATCCCGATGTGGGTGCGGCGCGCCAAGTCGGAGGCCTCGCTCGCGGCGAAGCTGCGCGGGAAGGCCGCGTCGGCGGAGGCGGAGCTGGCGCAGCAGATGGCGGACCAGTTCCTGACGGAGAGCGGCGACACACTGGCGCACGACGTCTCCGCGGCCGTCGCCGCGGAGTTGACCGCGCTCGCGGACGAAGCCGCGCCCGGGATCTCCTGACCCCGACAGGGCTCAGGCCAGCACCGCCCGCACCGTTTTGCCGCCGCGGTGTGCGCCCACGACCTCCAGGCGACGGGTCAGGTGCCTGACCATCGCCAGGCCGCGCCCGCTCTCCTTGTCCGTGTTGTCCATACTCTGCTTCTGGAACCGGGGGCGCTCGGGACTGGCGTCGGTGACCTCGACGGTCACCCTGCCTCCGGACACCACCACGCGCAGCCTGCAGCCGCCGTCGCCGTGTCGCAGCGCGTTGGACACGAGCTCGGAGACGATCAGTGCGGCGTCGTCCACCCGCTCGGCGTCCACCTCCGTCTTGCGGCGCCGGGACCCCGCGAGAAACCCCGAGGCCAGCTTCCGCGCGCGGCCCGCCGACGCAGGCTCCTGCGGCAGCGCGTACTCCACCCGTTCCGTGGGCCGATGGGCGCGCTGTTGCGCACGCATGGCAGCTCACTCCCCTCCCTGAGACGGACCGGTGTCCACCCGCGAACAACGTCGCCACCGGGGTCGCTCCCCATCCGGTGCGACCTGTCCTGCCCCACGGTGATGCCCTCGCGGGAAGATCCCCAATCCGCCCGTCGCCGCTTCCCGGGCAATGCCTCGCTCGGCCATGCATTGACCTTGACGTCAGCTTCGAACCAGACTGAGCGGTCATCCGATCCGTCCTGCTGGGAAAGGCCGCCCATGATTCCGACGCCCCGCCCCTTCAAGGACTACCAGGACGAGATCTACCTCGACGGTCTGCGCGGCGTCGCCCCCAAGTACCCCATGAAGTACGCGGAATTGGAGGCGCGCGCTCATGCCGCGATGCCTCCCTCGGTCGTCTCGTACGTCGCCGGGGGCGCGGGCGACGAACGCACGCAGGACGCCAACGTCACCGCGTTCGACCGCTGGGGGCTGATCCCGCGCATGTTCGTGGGAGCCGCGGAGCGCGATCTCTCCGTCGACCTGTTCGGCATGACGCTGCCCTCTCCCCTGTTCATGGCGCCCATCGGGGTCCTGGGCATCTGCACGCAGGACGGACACGGTGATCTCGCGACCGCGCGGGCGGCCGCACGGACCGGGGTGCCGATGATCGCCTCCACTCTGTCCGCCGACCCGATGGAGGAGGTCGCCGCCGAGCTCGGCGGGACGCCCGGCCTCTTCCAGCTGTACACGCCGACCGACCGCGCGCTCGCCGAGAGCCTGGTGCGCCGGGCGGAGAAGTCCGGGTTCAAGGCGATCGTCGTCACCATGGACACCTGGATCACCGGGTGGCGCCCGCGCGACCTGGGCACCTCCAACTTCCCCCAGCTGCGCGGGCACTGCCTGGCCAACTACACGAGCGACCCGGTCTTCCGCGCCCAGCTGCCCGCCGAACCCGAGCAGGACATGCAGTCCGCGGTCCTCAAGTGGGTGCAGGTCTTCGGCAATCCGCTCACCTGGGACGACCTGCCGTGGCTGCGCTCCCTGACGTCCCTGCCGCTCATCGTGAAGGGCCTGTGCCACCCCGAGGACGTGCGCCGGGCCAGGGACGGCGGGGTGGACGGCATCTACTGCTCCAACCACGGCGGGCGCCAGGCCAACGGCGGGCTGCCCGCGCTCGACGTGCTGCCCGCGGTCGTCGAGGCCGCCGGCGGGCTGCCGGTCCTCTTCGATTCGGGGGTGCGCAGCGGCGCGGACATCGTCAAGGCCGTCGCCCTCGGCGCGACCGCCGTCGGAGTGGGCCGCCCGTATGCGTACGGGCTCGGCATCGGCGGGGCCGACGGGGTCACGCACGTGCTGCGCTCGCTGCTCGCCGAGGCCGATCTCCTCATGGCCGTCGACGGCTACCCGACCCTCGTGGATCTCACCCCGGAGGCGCTCCAGCACGTGCGGTGACCGTCCGCACCGACGGTTCAGTGGACACTCGTACGTTTCGTGTGAGACATTAGTGTCTCATTCGGAACTGAGGTGTTACTCCCCATGACCCCGCAGCGTGATCCACGGCGCTGGGCCGTCCTCGCGATCCTCTCCGGCAGTCTCCTGCTGATCGCCATGGACACCACGATCCTGAACGTCGCCTTCCCCTCCCTGGTCTCCGATCTGCGTCCCAGCGCCGTGCAGCAGCTGTGGATCATCGACATCTACGCCCTCGTGCTGTCCGGACTCCTCGTGACCGCGGGTGCGCTCGGCGACCGGTGGGGCCGCAAGCGGCTGCTCCTGATCGGCTTCGGCGTCTTCGCCTTCGCCTCGCTGCTCGCCGTCTTCGCGACCGCCGCCTGGCAGGTGATCGCCGCCCGGGCGCTGCTCGGTGCCGGTGGCGCGGCGATCATGCCCGCCACCCTGTCGATCCTGCGGAGGGTCTTCACCGACGCCCGCGAGCGCGCCCTCGCCTATGCGGTGTGGTCGGCCGTCTTCGGTGGCGGCATGGCGCTCGGTCCGGTCATCGGCGGCCTGCTGGTCGAGCACAACGGCTGGCAGTCCGCGTTCCTGATCAACATCCCCGTGGCGCTGGTGATCATCGCGCTCGGTCTGTGGATCCTGCCCGAGTCCCACCAGCCCCGCGAGGGCCGCTGGGACTGGTGGGGCGTCGGACAGTCCGTCGTCGGCATGCTCGCCCTCGCGGGCGGCATCAAGCAGCTCGGCAAGGGCGGCCCCGCCGACCCCGCCGCCTGGGCGCTCCTGGTCGTCGCCGCGGTGACCCTCACGGTCTTCGTACGCCGCCAGCTGCGCCTGGACCACCCGCTGCTGCAGGTGCGCCTCTTCGCGTCCCGTCCCTTCGCCATCGCCGCGGCCTCGATCTTCCTCGGCATGATCGCGCTGGGGTCGGCGCTGTTCCTGATCACCCAGTGGTTCCAGTACGGACAGGGCTACTCCCCGCTGGAGGCGGGCGTCCGGTTGCTGCCCGCGCCGCTCGGCCTGGTGCTCACCTCGCTGGTCACCCCCGCGCTGATGCACCGGCTGCCAATCCGCCACGTCATGGGCGGCGGTCTGCTGATGATGACGGCGGGGCTCGCCCTGCCGTGGCTGCTCCAGCTGTCGGGGCCGCTCGGCTACGGCGAGGTCGCCGTCTCGCTCGCGGTGCTCGGCTGCGGCGTCGGCATCGCGACGACCGCCGCGTCCGTGACGCTGATGGCCGCCACTCCGGCCGAGGACGTCAGCGGCGCCGCGGCGGTCGAGGAGACCTGTTACGAACTAGGCGCCGCGATGGGCGTGGCCGTGCTCGGCAGCATCGCCACCGCGTTGTACCGCGTGAACCTGCCGGACCTCGGTCTCGCGGCCGACACCACGGCGTCCGTGCGCGACTCGATCGGCGAGGCGGCCCGGGTGGCCTCCGAGCTCACGGGCCCGGCCGGTGCCGAGCTCCTGACGCGGGCCGCGGGCGCGTTCACCTCCGGGATGACGCCGACGTTCCTGATGGCGGCCGCGCTGCCGCTGGCCGCCGCGGCGCTCACCTGGGCGAAGATCCCCAAGGGCCTGCGCCCGACGGAGGACGCGCACTGACGTAGGGCGCGCACCGAGCGGTGCGTCGTGTCACAGGCGTCGCAACTGTCAACAACAGCCCCTCACTTCACGCCTATCATCTGTTCGGCCCCGGATCCCGCACTGGAGCGGACCCGGGGCCGACACATGCTCGTCAGTGAGAGGACAACGGGGAATTGAGTTCCATACGTAAGCGCGGCGCACGCAAGCGCCGCATGGCGATGGCCGCAGTGGGCGCCGCTGCGGCCGTCGTGGCGGGGGTCCAGCTCTCGCCCGTCGCGTTCGGCACCGGCGGCGGCGACGAGAAGCCGACGGCGGCCCACCCGGCCGCCGAGGCGGCGGACTTCGGCGCCACCCGCTCGGACGGCACGTCGTTCGAGGACGGCACCATGTCGCTGAAGTCGGCGCCCGCAGCGCGTTCGTCGGCCTCGTCGGGGCAGGCCGCCGCGGCCGCCCCGCACGGCACGGGCTGGAATTCGGGCGGCGCGTCCAAGTACCTCGCCACCGGCTACACCATCAAGTTCTACGACAAGAAGTCCGCCGACTGGCTCGCGCCCTACGTGAAGAAGTCCGCCGCGGACCTCCAGCGCGTCACGACGCTCCCCATCAGTGTCGATACGCAGCCGGTGGGCTGGGGCTACGTCCGGCCCAAGGGCGAGATCGTCGTCGGCGTCCTGCACCGGCCCTGCGTGCCCCCGGCCGACGGCGGCTCCACGGGCTGGAAGGTGGTCCGCGACGGGTCCGGCAGCAAGAGCCTGAGCTGCGGCTTCTACGCCTCGTCCGTCGCCGACACGGTGACCAGCGGGCACGCGTACATCGACGACGAGTTCCTCACCGCGAGCGGCAAGCCCGCCCCGTCCATGGGCGAGACCTACTTCCGCAACCACATCAGCCACGAGCTCGGGCACACGATGGGCCTCGGGCACGCCAACCGCAGCGCGACCCGCGGCGACTGCGTCAAGGGTTCGGACTCCGGCCAGTTCCCGGTGATGTGCACGCCCACCACCGCGTACCAGGACAAGCGCGCGGGCACCTACGTCCAGCAGTACGACATGCAGGGCCTGCGTTACCTCGCCAAGGGCGGCGGCGCCGCGCTGCCCCCGCAGGGCAAGGTGACCGGCATCGGCAGCAAGTGCCTGGACACCAAGGGCGGCAAGGCGGCCAACGGCACCCAGATCCAGATCTACACCTGCAACAAGGGTGCCGGGCAATCCTGGATCCTCCAGAAGGACGGCTCGATCCGCGCCCTGGGCAAGTGCCTGGACAACTACCGCAACGCGAGCACCAACGGCAACAAGATCTCCCTCTCGGACTGCACCGGCGGCGCCTCCCAGCGCTGGAAGGTCAACACCAAGGGGCAGATCGTGCACGTCGCGTCCGGCAAGGTCCTCGATGTGAAGGGCGGCTCCACCGCCAACAGCACCAAGGTCCAGCTGTCCACGGCGAACACGTACAAGCGCCAGGTCTGGGTCACGCCCAAGTAGCGCGCCGGGGTGGGCGGGCGCGTCCGCGGGAGCAGCCGAAGCGGCTACAGTCACCTGCGATCAACCCCGCCCACCTGGGAGAACCTCGGACCATGGCCGTCGACGAACTCGACACCCGCATCCTCCGGCTGCTCCTCGAACAGCCCCGCACCAGCCTGCGCGAGTACGCCCGCGTCCTCGGCATCGCCCGCGGCACCCTGCAGGCCAGGCTCGACCGCATGGAGCGGGACGGCGTGATCACCGGCACGGGCCCCTTCCTCTCCCCCGCCGCGCTCGGCCACCCCGTGCTCGCCTTCGTCCACATCGAGGTCACACAGGGACACCTGGACGAGGTGGGCGACGCGCTCGCCGCCGTGCCGGAGATCATCGAGGCGCACTCGATCACGGGCGGCGGCGATCTGCTGACCCGCGTCGCGGCCCGCGACAACGGGCACCTGGAGGACGTCATCCAGCAGCTGATCAACCTGCCGGGCGTGGTGCGCACCCGGACGGAGATGGCGCTGCGGGAGCGGGTGCCGCACCGGCTGCTCCCGCTGGTCGAATCGGTCGGCAGGTCGGCCACCGGGCAGGGTTGACCAGGCGGTTTGGCATGCTGGAGGTCATGAGCACCTTCGGCAGAACCTCGGTCGTCTTCGACCTCGACGGCACCCTCGTGGACAGCGAGCCCAACTACTACGAAGCCTCGCGGGCCCTGCTCGCCGAGCGCACGGGCCGGGAGTACACCTGGGCCGACAACGAGCAGTACGTCGGCATCAGTTCCCACGAGACGCTCGCGCTCTGGCAGCGGAAGTACGGGATCGCGGCATCGGTGGCCGACCTCCTCGCCGACCTCGACCGCCGCTATCTGGCGCTGGCCCGCGCCGACACCCCGGTCTATCCGGAGATGCGCAAGCTCGTCGAGCAGCTGCACGACGCGGGGGTGCCGATGGCCGTGGCGTCCGGTTCCTCGCGCGTGGCCATCGAGGCGATCCTGGCCGGTACGGGCCTGGACGCCCGGCTGACCACGTTCGTCTCCGCCGAGGAGGTCCCGCGCGGCAAGCCCGCGCCTGACGTGTTCCTTGCGGCGGCCGCGCTGCTCGGCGCTGAGCCCGCGGACTGCGTGGTCTTCGAGGACGCGGCGCCGGGGGCCGCGGCGGCGCACGCGGCGGGCATGCGCTGTGTCGCGGTCCCCTACGTCGCCGCCCACGCGGACGACCCGGCCTTCGCCGCCGCGGAGCTGCTGTTCCGGGGCGGCCAGCACGAGTTCACGGCGCAGGCCGCGCTGGACGTGCTTGCGGCGGGCCGGGAGCGGTGAGGGCGGCGCCTCACACCAGCTCGGGCTGCGGTTCCGGCTTCTGTGCGGGCACGGGCTTCGGCTCCCAGAGCCGGGTGGTCCACAGATAGCCCTGGATCACCGAGGCCATCGCCAGGATGAGCAGCGGTCCGGCCAGCCACGGGTACTCGGCCATCTGCATCGGCAGATAGCGGTACGAGACCAGGAGCGCGGCGAAGACGCCCGTGCCGTAGGCGACCAGCCGGATGCCCGCCCGGTCCCAGCCCCGGTCGAAGGAGCGCAGGGCCGCGTCGATGGTGAACGCGAACACGACACCGGCGATGAGGTCCGCGCCGTAGTGGTAGCCGAAGCCCAGGGTGGCGCCGAGCGTGGCGACCAGCCAGAAGGTGCCCGCGTAGCGCAGCAGGCGCGGGCCCTTGCGGGAGTGGATGAAGATCGCGGTGGCCCATGCCGTGTGCAGGCTCGGCATGCAGTTGCGCGGGGTGATCCCGTCGTACGGCATCGCGTGCGGGGTGCTGACCGGCGGCGGTGTGTGCGGCCACAGGTCGGCGAGCGCCCAGTGCTGGCCGCCGGTGCCGAACGCGCCGTCCCCGTAGGCGAAGATCGGTCCGACCACCGGGAAGATCATGTAGATGGCGGGTCCGACCAGGCCGATCACCAGGAAGGTACGCACCAGGTAGTGGCCAGGGAAGCGGCCGTCCCTCGCGACGTTGCGCAGCTGGTACAGCGAGACGCAGACCGCGGCCACCGCGAGCTGGATGTAGACCCAGTCGAGGACGTGCGAGCCGACCGGTCCCGTGGCCTCGACCATCCGGCCCACCAGCCACGACGGGTTGCCCAGCGCATGGTCGGCGACGGCCACGTACGGGTCGAGCACCGTCGGGCGGGTCTTCGACGTGATCAGTAGCCAGGCGTCACCGGTCTTGCGGCCCGCCACGAGCAGCAGGCCGAGCCCGACACCCTTCAGGAGCAGCACCCGTGCCGGTCCCGTGCGGCGCGAGACGGCGATGACGCCGCAGCCCAGAATCACCCACAGCGCACCGTTGCCGAACATCTGGTCGGCGCCGACCATCCAGCGCACCAGGAAGAAGACGACGTCGATGCCGATCGCGACACCGGCGGCGATGAGCCGTTGCCGCCAGGTGAGCACCACCATCATCAGCGCCATGCTGGCGTACAGCAGCGGCCCCGACTTCGGCGCGAAGATCACTTCACTTGCCTGGTTGGCGATCGGCCCCGGCAGGCCGTAGTGCCGCGCGGCGATCTCCAGCGCGACGAGGAACCCGAGGGTCACCAGGCCGGCCGCGCCCCACAGCATCACCCGGGGCTTGCGCAGCGCCGAGAGCAGCTGTGAGCGGTCTTTGCGCGGAGATATCCGCGGTGCTTTAGCTATCAATTTCTGGCCGTTTGTTAGGTGCGTGGGCTGAACAGCTCACTCTCGCCGGGGGCCGGATCATGCTATCCGAGCCCGGCGCCGGTCAGGCGGCTCCGGCCACTCGCTCGGAGGTGAGCAGCTCCGCCAGGCGTTCACCCAGCGGCGTTGGCCCAATGAGGCCAGAAGGACGCATCCGCCATCGCCGGTCCCGTCGGGTGAAGTACGGCAGTAGGGCGGGCGTCAGGCCAACACGTTGCGAGGCACCAGCCCTACCTCCGCTCGCGCGGAGAGCGCAGAACCACGCCCCCCGGCGGTGAAGCACGCCTCGCCGGGTATCCACACGCGATCGACGACGACTGTCTGCCTGGCCGGGAAACGAAAATCTATGTTGGCTGGAGTAGACATCAGGTGGTGGTGTGGCTATGGTTTCTCTCGTAGCCAGAGAGACAAGCAGGGCCCGGCAGAGACGAACTGCCGGGCAGCAGTATCCGCAGTTGCAGTTCGCAGGACGGTGCGGCAGTGGAGTTCCGAAGCCAGATTTGTTGCAGAACGGCGACGGGGCTGACCGCCGGACCGGGCAGCCCGCAGTGATCAGGGGCCGCCTGAGCAGTGCCAGTTCAGAAAGTGCAGTTCGCGGTACCCAGCAGTGCAGGAAGTGAGCAGGACCTTGGTGAAGGCGTCGGCTGCGGGCGCGCGCACCGGGAAGTTCGTGCGACAGGAGTACGAGCAGTAGGTAAGTGATTGATCCCAGAGGGAAGAGCGAAGGAGCCAGGCACCATCAGGATCGCCCGGACGAACGTCTTGAGTCCGGGTACCGCAGGACATCGATAGTGAGGTGGTCTCCGGTCAAGCAACCGCGATCCCCGCAGCCCCGACGACTTCCAGGTCGGGTCGGCGGACACAGAAGGCCGGCGCAGTATCAGGGTCGGCAGATGGTGTAGCAGTTCCTTCGGGGCCCGGGTGCCGTACGGCATCCGGGCCCCTCCACGTGCTCCCGCCCCAGAGAACCCGACGGCTGCAGACTGGGGGGCGCCGCTGCCGTGGTCGCGCCCACCGAGCCGTGCATGACGACCGCTCCTGCCGGAACACTGTGTCGCGGGTGGGCCAATATCTATTACCGCGAGACGAGAGTTAAATGTATCGCGCGGACAGCATGTTTATCGCAGCAAACAAATTCGCCCTATCCGCCGCACACGGGCCGCTACCCCGTGCTACTGTCGATCCCAGTTGCAGTTGTGGTTCCCAAAAATTTCAACGCTTACGCCAGCTTTTACTGCGGGAAGCGTTTTGTATTTCCGGTTGCTCTCCGGGCGGGGCATCATCGCGGCGACCCGGTATCCGTGGATTGCGGGTTCCGGCGTACTGCCCCACAAGGAGATATGACATGGCGTCAGGCACTGTGAAGTGGTTCAACGCGGCCAAGGGTTTCGGCTTCATCGAACAGGACGGCGGAGGCGCCGACGTGTTCGCCCACTTCTCGAACATCGCCGCCGAGGGCTTCCGTGAGCTACTCGAAGGCCAGCAGGTCACCTTCGACATCGCACCGAGCCAGAAGGGCCCGACGGCCGAGAACATCGTTCCCGCCTGACGCTGACACGCACTTCGTAGCTGGGGCCCGCATCCCTCGGGGTGCAGGCCCCAGCTACGAGCATTTCCCTCAGTGACGCCACCCGTGAGACAGCGCGTCACCCATTTCCTCGCCTGCGCCCCGCACCGAATTTACCGCGTGGCGAATTCGCTTTCACATTCCACTTCGGCCCGTCCTTGTGATTCCCCGCGCTTTTCTTCCGCTGCGGGAATTCCTTGATGCGTGCCGTATCAAGGAAGGTTCTCAAATGAACCCCACGCGTACGAACGACCGCACCTCCTGGACCCGCCGCACCGGCGGCCCCGCCTTCCGTTCCGACGCCGGTTCGGGCCGGGGCAACCGCTTCGGCTCGCCCGCCCCGAGCCGCTCGGCCGGCCGCGGTCGGCGGCCCGCCGTGGTCCAGGGCGAGTTCGCCCTGCCGAAGACGATCACTCCCGCACTGCCCGCGGTCGAGGCGTTCGCCGACCTCCACATGCCCGCCCAGCTGCTCGCCGCGCTGACCGCGCAGGGCCTGAGCGTCCCGTTCCCGATCCAAGGCGCGACCCTGCCCAACACCCTCGCGGGCCGCGACGCCCTGGGACGTGGGCGCACCGGATCCGGCAAGACCCTCGCCTTCGGCCTGGCCCTGCTGGCCCGCACGGCCGGACAGCGCGCGGAGCCCCGCCAGCCGCTGGCCCTGGTCCTCGTCCCCACGCGTGAGCTGGCCCAGCAGGTGACGGACGCACTCACCCCCTACGCCCGCTCGGTGAAGCTGCGCCTGGCCACCGTCGTGGGCGGCATGTCGATCGGCAGGCAGGCCAATGCGTTGCGGGGCGGCGCCGAAGTCGTGGTCGCCACGCCGGGGCGGCTCAAGGACCTCATCGACCGCGGTGACTGCCGGCTGAACCAGGTTGCGATCACCGTCCTCGACGAGGCCGATCAGATGGCTGACATGGGCTTCATGCCTCAGGTCACCGCGCTCCTGGACCAGGTGCGCCCCGAAGGCCAGCGGATGCTGTTCTCCGCCACCCTCGACCGCAACGTCGACCGCCTGGTCCGCCGCTACCTCACCGACCCCGTCGTCCACTCCGTCGACCCGTCCGCCGGTGCGGTCACCACGATGGAGCACCACGTGCTCCACGTGCAGGGTGCCGACAAGCACCGCACGACCACCGAGATCGCGGCCCGCGACGGCCGGGTGATCATGTTCCTGGACACCAAGCACGCCGTCGACCGGCTCACCCAGGACCTGCTGAACAGCGGCGTGCGGGCCGCCGCCCTGCACGGCGGCAAGTCGCAGCCCCAGCGCACCCGGACCCTGAACCAGTTCAAGACCGGACACGTCACCGTGCTCGTGGCCACGAACGTCGCCGCCCGCGGTATCCACGTCGACGACCTCGACCTCGTCGTCAACATCGACCCGCCGACCGACCACAAGGACTACCTCCATCGAGGCGGCCGCACCGCGCGGGCCGGCGAGTCAGGCAGCGTCGTCACCCTGGTCACCCCCAACCAGCGCCGCGACATGACCCGCCTCATGGCCGCCGCGGGCATCGTGCCCCAGATCACCCAGGTCCGCATCGGCGAAGAGGCCCTGAACCGGATCACCGGCGCCCGGACACCCTCCGGCACCCCCGTCACGATCACTGCGCCGGCGGCCGAGCGGCGCAAGCGCAGCGCATCCTCACGCGGCCGACGCGGCCCCGCCTCGGCTGCCCGGCGCACGAACGTGCGGCAGACCTCCTTCGACGCGGCGGCGGCCTAGAAACTCCGTGATCAAGAAACTGACCCACCACTGCAGGAGGCACCTTTTGACGCTGGTCCAGATGCAGCCCCGCTCGACGAATGACATCCCCACGGACGGAAGGACGGCCGACGTCATGGACACCGGCGCACCGCAGGTCTGCGACGACATGACCGTCGAGGTCGCCCTGTCCGTCATGGCCGCTGCCCGCACGGGTCGGCTGGTCGTCTGCGACCAGGACGGCCAGTGCACCGGCCTGGTCGCCCACGCCGAACTCACCGCACTCCGCGACAGCTCCGCCTACACGGACCGCGTCCGCCTGCGCGACCTCCTCGGCGACCACCGGTCGCGCACCTCACCCGTGACCACGATGGCCGAAGCCGAGCACGCGATGCGTATCCGCCGGCTCGGCGCCCTGCCGACGGCCGACGAGCGGGACGGTGCGCTGGGAGTTCTTGCTCTCTCCTGTTGAACCGTCTCACCCCGGCCGGCAAGTTCGGGTTCTTACTCTCTGCGAGGTCACATGCGCTGCATCATCGCCCGCTTCCCCTTCGAACTCACCAAGGCCGGCGTGCTGGAGTCGATGAAGGGCATCAAGCCCGAGCCGGGCACCGGCGAATCCGTCATCATCGGCCGACGCCACTACCCCGTGAAGCAAGTCGGCCAGGTCGTCACCCACCAGGACCGACGTGACTTCAGCTCCGCCGAAGTCCTGCGGGCCATGGAACAGCTCGGCTTCACCTGCCGCGCTCGCCCCAAGGCCGCGCCCGTACGCGTCCTGAGCCCGTTCCAGCATGCGTCCGCGATGCTCGGCACTCCTGCGTCCATCTGACCGAGGGAGCCGACACCGGGGAACTGCGCGACCAGCCACAGCGGTCCCGCGGGCGGACGCGTTCAGGCAGCCGCGGCCTCGTCCGCACCCGTCCCCGGATCGACGATGTGCCGCAGGGCCGCGACCCGCTCCGTCCGGCCGGAGGCCGAGAGCAGCGCCGCGAGGACGGCGCTCCGCGCCTGTCCGGCACGCAGGGTTCCGGTGAGCACCGCTCCGGCGGCCGCGAGGTCGACGGCCCCGCCGTGCGTGTAGATCTCGGTGACGGGGCCGCCCTGGACGCGGGTGGTGAGGGCGACCAGGACACCCTTGTCGATGGCGTCGGTGACGGCGCCGACGAACTCGGGGGTCGCGTTGCCCGCGCCGGTGGCGACGAGCACGATGCCCTGGGCGCCCGCCACGACGGCCGTCTCCACGAAGAGCGGGTCGGCGTCCACGTGGTGCATGACCATGTCGATGCGCGGCAGGGTCGCGTCGGCCGCGGGCAGCGGCAGCGGCTCGGGGCGCGCCGGGCGGTGCAGGATCGAGACCTTGCCGAAGCCGACCTTGCCGACGGGCGGCCCCGACGGGTCGGCGAAGGCGTCGGCGGCGAGGGTCTGGGTCTTCACGGTGCCGCGTGCGGCGTGCACCTTGCCGTCGAAGACGACCAGCACGCCGAGGTCGCGCACCGTCGCGGCGGTGAGCAGCGCGTCGTAGAGGTTGCCGGGGCCGTCGCCGTCCTCGGCGCCGAGCGGCTTCTGGGCGCCGGTGAAGACGACCGGCCGGGGGTCGTCGTGGTGCAGGTCGAGGAGGAAGGCGGACTCCTCCAGGGTGTCCGTGCCGTGGGTGACGACGATGCCGTCGACGCCGGGGTCGGCGAGGACCTCGTGCACGGTGCGCAGGAGGGTGAGCTGCTGGGCGGAGGTCAGCCGCGGGCTGTTCACGTTGAACAGGTCGATGACCTCGGAGGTGATGGCGTGGGGTATCGCGGCCGTGGCGAGCACCTCGTGGCCGGGGGCGTCGGCGGCGAAGCCGGTCCCCTGCCAGCGGCTGGCGATCGTCCCGCCGGTGCTGATGACGACGATCCTGCGCGCCTGTGCTTCCACGTCTGCGTACCTCCCAGGGAACCCGAGGAACATCAGCCCCCTGAGCAGTGGGCAGCCTCGTCGCAAGGATAGATCGAACATTACGCAATGTGCTCGCCAAAATCGGACGTCTGTGCAACACACGTGGTGGATAATTGCGCCATGGACGAGATCGATCGCAACATCTTGCGTGAGCTGCAGAACGACGGGCGGCTGACCAATCAGGAACTCGCCGCGCGGGTCGGCCTCAGCGCCTCGCCCTGCATGCGCCGGGTGCGCCAACTGGAGCTCGACGGCGTGATCCAGGGGTACCGCGCGGTCGTCGCCCCGGAAGCGGTCGGCAGGGGCTTCGAGGTGCTCGTCTCCATCGAGGTGCGCCGCGACCGCGAGACCGTCGAGGCCTTCGAGGCGGCACTCCAGGACATTCCGGATGTCATCGAGGCGCACCGCCTGTTCGGCAGCCCCGGCTGCCTGCTGCGCATCGCGGTCGCCGACCTCGCCGCGTACGAGCGGCTCTGGATCGAGCGGCTCACCACGCTGGCGGGAGTCACCGAGGTCAACTCCCAGATCATCATGAAGCGCATCAAGGAACCCCAGGGCCTGCCGGTGGACGGCTGACTCCCCTCTGGTACAGACCTATTGACGCCTGGTCTGTACCAGCCTAAGTTGACGCACCGCACGAGGCACGTCTCCAGATCCACTCCGCATCCAGGGAGCACCGCGTGATCGGTCGGACGTTACGCCTGCTGGGGTCTGCCCTGGCACTGGTCTGTGTCGCACAACTGCCGGCCGCCGCGGCGGCCCACGAGCCCGCCGCACCACAGGCCGACACCTGCGCGATCAAGCCGAAACCCGCGGGCAAGGTGCTCCAGGGGTACTGGGAGAACTGGGACGGCGCGTCCAACGGCGTGCACCCGCCGTTCGGCTGGACCCCCATCACCGACAGCCGCATGAAGCAGCACGGCTACAACGTCATCAACGCGGCCTTCCCCGTCATCCGCTCCGACGGCACCGTCCTGTGGGAGGACGGCATGGACGCGACGGTGAAGGTCGCGACCCCCGCCGAGATGTGCCAGGCGAAGGCGGACGGCGCCACCATCCTGATGTCCATCGGCGGCGCCGCGGCGGGCATCGACCTGAGCTCAAGCAAGGTCGCCGACCGCTTCGTCGAGACGATCGTGCCGATCCTGAAGAAGTACAACTTCGACGGCATCGACATCGACATCGAGACGGGCCTGGTGGGCAGCGGCAACATCAACCAGCTCTCGCCCTCGCAGTCCAACCTGATCCGCATCATCGACGGCGTGCTCGCCCGCATGCCCGCGGGCTTCGGCCTGACGATGGCCCCCGAGACGGCGTACGTCACCGGCGGCAGCGTCGTCTACGGCTCGATCTGGGGCGCGTACCTGCCGATCGTCAAGAAGTACGCGGACAACGGCCGCCTGTGGTGGCTCAACATGCAGTACTACAACGGCAGCATGTACGGCTGCTCCGGCGACTCCTACTCCGCGGGCACCGTGCAGGGCTTCACCGCCCAGACCGACTGCCTCAACAAGGGCCTGACCATCCAGGGCACCACGATCAAGGTCCCCTACGACAAGCAGGTCCCCGGCCTCCCCGCCCAACCGGGCGCAGGCGGCGGCTACATGTCCCCGAGCCTTGTCTCCCAGGCCTGGAACCACTACAACGGCGCCCTCAAGGGCCTGATGACCTGGTCCATCAACTGGGACGGCTCGAAGGGCTGGACGTTCGGCGACAACTTCAACCGGCTGACCTGACCTGCGGGCCCGTGTCGGCACCGGGGATCGGGAGCCTCGGACCGGATGTCGGGGGTGAACCCCGCGGCGGCGCACGCGGCGACGAAGTCGTCCCGCCAGACGTGGTCCTGGCCGTCCTCGACGGCGACCCAGGGCAGCCCGTCGAGATCCCCGGGCAGCAACTCCGCCGCCTCGGCGAGCGGATGACCGCTGGGCACGGCCAGGAGCAGCGGGTCCTCGAGCAGGAGCTCACCGCGCAGATCCGGGTCGCCCGCGGGCGGCGTCTCCGGCACCAGGGCGATGTCCAGGCCGCGTTGGCGCAGCCCCTCGAACTGCTCGGCGGCGGTCAGGGCGTAGAGCGCCCACGTGGATGCCGGGGCGGCCCTCGTTGAGCGTGCGCAGGGACGTCCGCAGCAGGCCGGTGTGCATGGCGTCGCTCACCTATCCCACGCACAGCCCGCCCTCGTCGCCGCGGCCGAGGCGACGGCCGAGGTTCTCCAGGCGGTCCGCGTGCCGCAGCAGGGCCGTGGCCTCGGCGAGGAAGACCCGGCCGTCGGAGGAGAACGACCGTGGCCTCCACCTCCGTCAGCCGCACGGTGCCCGCCTCGCCAAAGCAGGCGTGGGACCTCATCGGCGGATTCGACGGCCTGGAGGCCCTACACGAGTCGCTCACCGCCTGCCCCCCTTCGGGATCTTCGGCCCCTGGTGTCCCCACCGTTGTCTGCCTACGGTGGGGACACTTCCGTCAGGTCGAGCACGCTCGACAGCACCGTCTGCAACACCGCCGGTGCCCCGCGAGGCCGTTCAGGGTGTCGTCGCCGCTCAGCCGCGCCTGAAGACCGCGACCGTGCGCGCGGGGACGGTGAAGGTGCCCGAACTCCTCTCGTACGTCGATGACTTGACGGTCCGGTCGGCGCCGGAGGCCTGCACGGGGTGCAGGGCATACCGGTCGCCCTCGGCCGCGCCGACCCGCTGCCGCTGCGTCCGCGGGCTCGCGTTGAAGACGACCACGAGGTCGCCGAGCCGCATGGTGATGACGCCGGGCGTCTCCGCCTCGGTGCCGGACAGCGGGAAGGAGAGCTCCGACTGCACCCGCCCCGCCGTGGCGAGGGAGAACTCCGGCTCGGTCGTCCGGATCCTCAGCAGGTCCTGGTACGCGGCCGACGTGCCGTTGATCTCCGCGCAGCCCGGGGTGAGCGCGGCCGCGGACGACAACAGGGGCTTGGCGTAAGGCCACTTGTCCCTGTTGTCGGCGGCCGGGGGCAGACCGCGGCCGAAGCCGTTGCCCGCACGGCAGTCCCAGTTGATCGTGTTGAACCAGTCGCCGCTGTCGAAGGAGTTGCGGTCCAGGGACTTGGAGCGCAGCAGATCCGTGCCCGCCTGGGAGAGCGCAGGGCCCTGGGAGAGGGAGGCGGTCGCCATGGCGAGGACCTGCAGGCGGGCGCGGTCGGCCATCGCCGTGCCCTTGGGCAGCTTGAAGGCGAGCGCGTCGTAGAGCGATTCGTTGTCGTGTGCGTCGGCGTAGGAGAGGGCGTCGCCGGGCTTCGCCGCGTATCCGGCCGGGGCGCCGTTGTAGTCGACGTCCGCTCCCCGGACCGTGCGACCGGCCGAGTCCTTGAAGGTGAAGCCCGCGAGGTTGCCGGACAGGCCGACCTTGATGAGGTCCTGGTAGTGCAGGAGGCGGGCCTTCTGTTCGGCCGGAGTGCCGTTCGCCTTAGCGGAGTTGGGGTCGGTGTACAGGCCGGTGGCGAAGCCCTGGACGCCCGGGTCCTCGTCGAACGGGCCCCCGCCGCGCAGCGCGTCGCGCGAGCGGTCGGAGAACGTCGCGATGCCGGTGCCCGCCATGTTCTTCTGGGTGGCCTGGACGAAGCGGGCGTCGTCGGCGACCTCGCCGAAGTTCCACCCTTCCCCGTACAGGACGATGCTCTTCCCGTCGACGCCGTCCTTCGCCGGGGTCAGCGCGTCGAGCGCCTTGCGGACGGCGAGGATGTTGGCCTTGGGGTGGTGTCCCATCAGGTCGAAGCGGAAGCCGTCGACCTTGTACTGCTTGGCCCAGGTGACGATCGAGTCGACGACGAGCTTGCCCATCATCGTGTTCTCGGGCGCCGTGTTGGCGCAGCAGGTCGAGGTGGCGACCGCGCCGTCGGCGTCCAGGCGCTGGTAGTAGCCGGGCACGATCTTGTCGAGCACGGACTTGTCGGCCTGGCCGCTCGCGACGGTGTGGTTGTAGACGACGTCCATCACCGTGCGCAGGCCCGAGCCGTTGAGTCCCTGCACCATCCTGCGGAACTCCACCGTGCGGCGGGTGCCCTCGGGGTCGCTCGCGTAGGACCCCTCAGGGACCGTGTAGTGCAGCGGGTCGTAGCCCCAGTTGTACGGGTCCTTGCCCGCGCTCTTGGTGACGCACGCCTGCTGTTCGTCGGAGTCGGGGGCGTACGCGGGCAGGTCGCAGTCGGGGGTGGCCTGGTCGGCGGCGCGTTCGGGGACGGTGCCGATGTCGAAGACGGGCAGCAGGTGTACGTACGACGTGCCGGAGCGGGCGAGACGGCGCAGGTGCTTCATGCCGTCGGACTTCTTGTCCGTGAACGCCAGGTACTGGCCCGGGTGGTCCGACGTGCGGTCCGCGACGGAGAAGTCCCGGACGTGCAGCTCCTGGATCTGGGCGTCGCGCAGCGGGGTCGCCTTCGGCTTGCGCAGCCTGTCCCAGCCCTTGGGGGCGAGCTTCGGGTCGGCCAGGTCGACGGCGAGGCTGCGCTCGGAGCCGGTGGTGAGAGCGGTGGAGTAGGGGTCGGTGACCTTGTTGGTGACGACCTTGCGGACGCTCGGCGCCCACACCTCGACGACGTAACGGTAGGCCTTGCCCGACCAGCTGCCGGGCCCGGTCGCCGACCAGACCCCGGAGGCGTGGTCCCGGTGCATCTTCACCGTGCGGCCGCCGATGTCGAGGGAGACCTGCTGGGCGGTGGGGGCCCAGACGGCGAGGGTGACGCGGCCGTGCGCGAAGCGGGGGCCGAGCGTGGCCTCGGCGGCGGCCCGGCCGTACAGGTCATCGAGGATGCCCTGGGTCTGTACGCCGGTGGCGGAGCGCAGGGTGCCGTCGGCGGACCGGGCGGTGGCGACGAGCTGGCCGATCAGGGCGGCGCGGATCCGGTCGCGGTCACGGGGGTCGACGGTGAAGGCGGCGTAGCCCTTGAGGTGCGGGAACTTGGCTTTCTGGGCGTCGGTGAGGCCGCCATCGACCGGCGCGAGGCGCAGTCGGTGCGCCGCGGCTCCCCCGATGTCGCCCTCCTCGACCGTGAGGCCGCCGCGGGGTGCGTACAGGAGCTCGTGGCGGCTCCCCGTGCCCGTGTCCCAGGCGAGGGTGTTCCTGTCGATCCACTGGGCCCGTGACTTCGACAGGTCCAGTGGATCGGCCTGCTCGGCCGCGGCGGACGGCGTCGACGCTGCCATCGGTACGGCCGTCGCGGTCAGGGGCACGGTGGCGGCGAGCAGGGCGAGGGCCACGGTCACGGCGGCGCGGCGCGGGGAGCCGGTCACGGCGGTTTCTCCTTGAGGGGTGGGGAAGAGAGGTGCGGCCGCCCGGCAGCGGGGACACGGATGGGCCGGGCGGCCGGTCTTGGGGGGGCCGGTCAGCAGTTCATCGCCCCGGTGTTCAGCAGTTCTTGGCCCCGGTGTGCAGCGCGAGAGCCGTGTTCGGGGCGACGGACGCGGTGAACTGTCCCGAGCCGTTCACGCTGACGCTCCTGCCGCTCTGCACGTCGCAGTACGTGCCCGCCGCCAGGGAGGTCTGGAAGGTGCGGTTGACGGCGGACCCTTCGTGGTTGACGACGACGTACGCCTTGTCGCCGCGGCCGAAGGCGATGGTGTTGTTGCCGTTGTCCCACCAGTTGGTGACCGAAGCGCCGCGCGCGGTGTTGCGGAACTTGACCATGCTGCGGATCTCCGGCCAGGCGTGCTGGCACTTCCATCCGTCGCCGTAACAGGCCTTCACCTGGCCGCCGTTGGGCGATCCGGCGTCGGCGTTGCTGAACTCGTAGCCGGACTGGACGTCGGGGGATCCGTACGGCCAGGCCAGCATGAAGACGTGCGCGAGGGTGTAGTTGGCGCCGTCCTTGTAGCTGAGGGTCTGGCCGTGGCGCTCGGTGTCGTGGTTGGCGACGAACACCGAGGACGTGCCGCCCGGCATGTAGCCCCAGCCCTCGCCGAAGTTCTTGAGGTAGGCGAGCTTCTCGTTGTTGAAGACCCGCTTCAGGTCCCAGCCGTAGCGGAACTCCTGGGGATCGCCGGTGGCGGTGTACTCGCTCGGGGAGACGGGCTCTCCGGCCCCGTACAGCGTCTCCTGCTTCCAGTAGACGCCCGGGTTGCTCAGCCGCGACTTGATGTTCTTGAGGTCGTCCACGGGGATGTGCTTGGCCGCGTCGATGCGGAAGCCGTCCACGCCGAGCGAGAGGAGGTCGTTGAGGTACGTGGCGATGCGGCCGCGGACGTAGTTCTCGCCGGTGTCGAGGTCGGCGAGGCCGCCCAGCTCGCAGTGCTGGATGTTCCAGCGGTCCTGGTAGTTGCTGATGTCCGCCTTGCAGTCGTCCATGTCGGCGGACGAGTACGTGCCCGGATAGTCGTACTTGGTGAAGCGGGACCCGGCCGAGCCGGTGCCGGAGGCGTTGGTCATGTGGTTGATCACGGCGTCGGCGACGACCTTCACCCCGGCGGAGTGGCAGGTGTTGACCATGCTCTTGAAGGCGGCGCGGTCGCCGAGCCGGGTGCCGATCTTGTAGCTGACCGGCTGGTACGCGGCCCACCAGGCGTCGCCCTGGATGCGCTCCTGCGGCGGCGACACCTGCACGTACCCGTAGCCGTCCGGGCCGAGCCGGTCCGTACAGGCCTTGGCGACCGACGCGAAGTTCCACTCGAAGAGGACGGCGGTGACGTCCTTGGCGCCGGGCGGGGCGGCCTGCGCCGCGGGCGCTCCGGCGACGACGCTGCCCGCGACACCCGCGATCAGGGCGAGCGCGGTGGCGAAGGGTCTGCGGCTCTTGGTGGTCCGGCCGGTCATGGGGTACCTCCTGCGCGTTGGGGAAACCTTCAGCAAGTGCTTGCAGCAAGTCAGCACAAGTTGTTGCGGGTTGGACCGTATGGCGCCCCCCGCATGGGGTCAACCCTCTGGACACACCCCGGTGGATCCGCGCACGACGAGCTCCGGCTGGAACACGAACTCCGTGCGCTGCACGGGGTTTCCGTCGATCTCTTCGAGCAGGGCACCGACCGCGGCGGTCGCCATCGCCTGCACCGGCTGGCGCACCGTGGTCAGCGGCGGATCGGTGAAGGCGATGAGCTGGGAGTCGTCGAAGCCGACCACGGAGACGTCGTCGGGCACCGCGAGACCGCGCTCCCGCACCGTCCTGACCGCGCCGAGCGCCATCAGGTCACTGCCGCAGACCATCGCCGTGCACCCCAAGTCGAGCAGGGCACCGGCCGCGGCCTGCCCGCCCTCGACGGTGAACAGGGTGCGCTGCACCAGCCGCTCGGCCTCCCCCCGGTCCAGGCCGAGCATGCTGTGCAGCGCCGCCGTGAACCCCTCCGCCTTGCGGAGCGAGGGAACGTACCGCGTCGGGCCGATGGCAAGACCGATCCGCTCGTGCCCGAGGTCGACGAGGTGGCGCACCGCCATGCGCACCGCCGAGCGGTCGTCGGGCGAGACGAAGGAGCCGGGGACGTCCTCGTTGAAGCCGTTGACGAGGACGAAGGGCACGTTGCGGCGGGCCAGTTCGCGGTAGCGCGCGGTGTCGGCCGTCAGGTCGGCGTGCAGCCCCGAAAGGAAGATGATGCCGCTGACCCCGCGGTCCTCCAGTTGCTCGACCAGTTCGTCCTCGGTGGCGCCGCCCGGCATCTGCGTACAGAGCATCGGGGTGTAGCCGTGCCCGGCGAGGACCTGCTCGATGACCTGCGCGAAGGCCGGGAAGATCGGGTTGGTGAGCTCGGGGATGACCAGGCCGACGAGACCGGCGCTGCGCCGCTTCAGCCGGGTGGGGCGCTCGTAGCCGAGGATGTCGAGGGCGGCGAGGACGCGGTGGCGGGTGGCCGCCGCGACCCCTGTCTTGCCGTTGAGCACCCGGCTCGCGGTGGCCTCGCTGACGCCGGCCTGGGCCGCGATGTCCAGGAGCCGCGGGGCGCCCCGGTGGGCGTCCCGCGGCACGGAGGGCAGCGTCACACCGCCCACCAGACCGTGGTGTCGGGGGGCAGCTGCACGGCTCCGTCCGTGACCTCCGCCTCCTCGCTGCCGAGCAGGATCCGGCCGGGAGCCGGGATCTTGACCGTCTCGGCGGTGGTGTTCACGGTGCACACGAAGCCCTCGCGGGCGAAGGCGAGCACTCCGTCGGGCGCGTCCAGCCACCCGATGGCCACGCCCGCGCCGAGCCCCGGCTCCCCGCGGCGCACGGCGAGCGCGCTGCGGTACAGCTCCAGGGTCGAGCCCGGGTCGCCCGTCTGCGCCTGCACGCTCAGGCCGCCCCAACTCGCGGGCTGCGGAAGCCAGCTGCCGCCCGCCCCGAAGCCGTACGACGATCCCTCGGTGGTCCACGGGATGGGCACCCGGCAGCCGTCCCGGAAGCCGTCCTGTCCTTCGGCGCGGATGAACGACGGGTCCTGGCGCACCTCGTCGGGCAGGTCGGTGACGTCGGGCAGACCGAGCTCCTCGCCCTGGTACAGGTACGCGGAGCCGGGCAGCGCCAGCATCAGCAGGGTCGCCGCGCGGGCGCGGCGCAGGCCGAGCTCGCGGTCGCCCGCGGTGCGCAGCTGGGTGCCGAGGCCCGGCGGGTTGGCGAGGCGCGTGGCGTGCCGGGTCACGTCGTGGTTGGAGAGCACCCAGGTGGCGGGGGCGCCCACGGGACGCATCGCGGCCAGCGACACGTCGATGACCTCGCGCAGCTCCGCGGAGTCCCACGAGGTGCCCAGGTACTGGAAGTTGAAGGCCTGGTGCATCTCGTCGGGCCGCACGTAGTGGGCGGAGCGCTCGACGGTGGGCGTCCACGCCTCGGCGACGAGGATGCGCTGGCCCTCGTACTCCTCGAGGACGCGGCGCCAGCTGCGGTAGATCTCGTGCACGCCGTCCTGGTCGAAGAACGGCATGGTGTCGTTGCCGAGCAGCTTGAGCTGGTCGTGGCGGCCGATGTCGGGAAGCCCGGCCTCCTTCACCAGGCCGTGGGCGACGTCGACGCGGAAGCCGTCGACGCCCATGTCGAGCCAGAACCGCAGGATCGAGCGGAACTCGTCCTGGACGGCGGGGTGTTCCCAGTTGAAGTCCGGCTGCTCGGGCGCGAAGAGGTGCAGGTACCACTCGCCGTCGGGCAGCCGGGTCCAGGCGGGGCCGCCGAAGATGGACTCCCAGTCGTTGGGCGGGAGTTCGCCGTTCGCACCCTTGCCGGGGCGGAAGTGGTAGCGCTCCCTGAGCGGGGATCCCGGGCCCTCGCTCAGCGCGCGGCGGAACCAGTCGTGGCGGTCGGAGGAGTGGTTGGGCACCAGGTCCACGATGATGCGCAGGCCGAGCTCGTGGGCGTCGCGGATGACCGCGTCGGCGTCCAGGAGGTTGCCGAAGACGGGGTCGATGGCGCGGTAGTCGGCGACGTCGTATCCGGCGTCGGCCTGCGGCGACGCGTAGAAGGGGCTGAGCCAGACGGCGTCGACGCCGAGGTCCCTGAGGTACGGCAGTCGGCTGCGGATGCCCTCCAGGTCGCCCATGCCGTCGCCGTTGCCGTCGGCGAAGCTGCGCGGATACACCTGGTAGATCACCGCGTCGCGCCACCAGTCCGTGCGCGTCTCGGTGGTGGGGGCGGCAGGGGCAGCGAGATGCTGGGTCATGTCTTCCCTGGGGATCGAGTGTGGTGGGGGCGGCGCCGGACGGTGTCGGTCCGGCGCCGCCGACGTGGCGGTCGCACCGTGCGTCTGGCGGATGCGGCGGGTCGCCTCAGGACTTCGTCGCGCCCGCCGTCAGGCCGGAGACCAGGTGGCGCTGGGCGAAGCCGAAGATCACCGCGGCGGGCACCGCCACGATCACCGCGGACGCCGTCAGCGAACCCCAGTCGCTGGTGTACTGGTTGACGAAGGTCTGCAGGCCGCCGGCGAGCGTGAGGTTCTCCTCGCCGGTCATGAAGGCGGACGCGTAGGCCACCTCGGCCCAGCCGGTGATGAAGCTGTAGAACCCGGTGACGGCAAGGCCCGGCTTGGCGAGCGGCACGATGAGCCGCCAGAAGGTGCCGAACGGGTTGAGTCCGTCCACCCGCCCGGCCTCGTCGATCTCTACCGGGATGGTGTCGAAGTACCCCTTCATCATCCAGGCGCAGAACGGCACGGCGATCGTCAGATAGGTGACGACGAGGCCGACGGGCTGGTTGAGCAGGCCGAGGCTGGCCAGGAGGTTGTACAGCGGCACGATGAGCACCGCGACCGGGAACATCTGGGTGATCAGGAGCAGCCACATCAGCGGCCGCATGCCGGGGAACTTGAAGCGGCTCACCGCGTACCCGGTCGTCGCCGCGATGAAGACGCCGATCACCGTGGTGAGGCCCACCACGATGAGCGAGTTGAGGAGCCAGTTCGGGAACTCGGTGTCGTTCAGGACGTGGTCGTAGTTGCCGAAGGTGAAGTCCTTCACCAGGTCGGTGGAGAAGGCCTCGCTCTCCGGCTTGAACGAGGTGACCAGGAGCCACAGGGGCGGCAGGACCGCGATGGCGCTGGCGAGCAGCAGGGTCAGGTGCAGGGCGACCGAGGCCAGCGGGCCGCGCTCGTCGCGCCCCCTGGGCCTGCGCTTCTTCGCCGGGGTCGGCTCCTTCGCTTCCACGGTGGTCACCACACCTCTCCTTGCTTGCGGAGCGCGCGGCGGTAGGCCACCGCGATGATCGACAGGAGGGCGAGGATGAGGACGCCCCAGGCGGCGGAGCCCGCGAAGTCGCGTGGGCTGACGACGAACGAGAGCCGGTAGGCGTACGTCACCAGGATCTCGGTGGCGTCCCCCGGTCCTCCCCTGGTGAGCAGGAAGATCACCGGGAACATGTTGAAGGTCCAGATGCCGCTGATCAGGATCACCGTGCTGGCCACGGAGCGCAGCCCCGGCAGGGTGATGTGGCGGAAGCGCTGCCAGGCGTTGGCGCCGTCCATCTCGGCCGCCTCGTACAGCTCACCCGGGATGGACTGCAGGCCGCCGAGCATGGCGACCAGCATGAACGGCACCCCGAGCCAGACGTTGACGGTGATCACCGAGAGCTTCGCCCAGGTCGGGTCGTTGAGCCACGGGATCGCGTCGATGCCCCCGCCTTCGAGGATCTTGTTGAGCAGGCCCTTCTTCTCGTTGAAGAGCAGCCGCCAGGTGAAGACGGAGACGAAGGCCGGGACCGCCCACGGCAGGATCAGCGCCATCCGGTAGAAGGTGCGCCCCGCCAGCTTGCGGTTGAGCATCGTGGCGAGCGCGAGACCGAGGACGAAGGACAGCGCGACGCAGGAGACGGTCCACACCACGGTCCAGGTGAGGCGGTCCCAGAAGACGCCGTCGGACAGGATCGACTGGTAGTTGTCGAGGCCGACGGACTCGTACGTGGCGGGGATGTCGTTGACACCGATGTGCCGCTCGACGTTCGCCTCGTTCGCGTTGGTCGTCGACAGATACATGCCGCGCACCAGCGGATAGCCGACGATCACGCCGATCACGATCACCACGGGGGCGACCATGGCCCACGCGTACCAATAAGTGGCGAACGCCCGGCGCAGCCGCCCTGGTTTCTTGCCGGGCCGGGGGCCGCGGCCGCGGATGCCCTTCGCATCCGCGGCCTTCACCACCGGCTGGCCGGTCTCGACAGCCATGGGTCGGTCAGCCCTCCCTCTTACTTGTAGTTCTTGAGGAGCTTGCGGTAGGCGTCACCGATGCCCTTGGCGCCCTTCTCGGGCGAGGACTTGCCGCTGAGCACCTTCTCCAGCTGCAGGCGGATCGGCTCGAAGAGCGCGTTGGCCTCGGGGATCCACGGACGCTGCACGGACTTGGCGACGGCGGGCTTGAAGAACTGCACCATCTGGTTGTCCTTGACGGACTTCACGTCGTAGACGGAGGTGCGGGTCGGCAGCAGGCTGAGCTGCTCGGTGGTCTGCTGCTGCACCTTGGCGGAGCTCATGTACTTGATGAACTCGTACGACGCGTCGAGGTTGCCGGACCCGGCGTACGCGGCGAGGTTCCAGCCGCCCTGCGGGGCGCCCTGGCGCGCGCTGCCCCCCGGGGCCGGGGCGACACCGAGGTTGCCCTTGTCGGCCTTGAACTCCTTGCCCTTCAGGGCGCCCTCGATGGACCACGGGCCGTCGAGCGCCATCGCGACGTCGCCGTCCTTGAAGGCGTTGAGCTGGTTGTTGTAGCCGTCGCTCGCGTCGGTGACCGCCGCCTTGGAGTCGACCAGGTCCTTCATCACCGAGAAGGCCTTGGCGCCCTCGGGCTCGTCGACGGTGACCTTCTTGTTCTTGGTGTCCAGGAGGTCGCCGCCCTCTCCGTAGAGGTACGGGAGGTAGTAGTACGGGTCGTCGCCGCGCAGGTAGAGGCCGGTCTTGCCGGACTTGGAACTGATCTTCTTCGCGGCGGACTTCACCTCGTCGAAGGACTTCGGCACGTCGACCCCGGCGGCCTTGAGCATCTTCTTGTTGTAGAAGAGCGCCAGGGTGTCGATGGTCTGCGGCGCGGCGTACGTCTTGCCCTTGAACTTGGTGCTCGCGGCGGCCTGCGGGAGGTAGTCGTCCGCCTTGTCGAGGGCGACGGTGTCGTCGAGCGGGGCGAGGTAGCCGAGCGAGGCGAAGTCCTGGGTCCAGGCGACCTCGGTGCGCATCACGTCGGGGGCGCCGGAGTTGCCGCCCGCGGCGTTCTTGAACTTGGCGTTGGCCTCGCCGAACGGGACGTTCACATAGTTGACCTTGACGTCCGGGTGCAGCCGCTCGAAGCCCTTGGCGATCTTTTCGTACGCGCCCTTCTCGGCGTCGTTCGAGGTGTCCCAGAAGGTGACGGTGCCGGAGAGCTTGCCGCCCTTGCTGCCGCCGCTGCCTTCGTCGTCGCCCCCGCACGCTGCCGCTGTCATGGCCAGGGCCGCGATCAGCCCGGTGGCCGCTATGCCACGCCGCATGTGAACTCCTTCAACTGATCCCGGAATCACGGGGAGACGAAGAGGTGCCTCCTGCTGGCCGCTCTGGACGGCGGCGCCGGGTTGCCAGGAACGTAACAGCGTTGGAATGTCGCCGAAAGACCTTGCGGTAAATTTCTGCAAGGACTGGCGATCGTTATTTCTGCGTGTCCTTACCGTGGCCCGGCTCGCGCTTGACAGCGCCGCGGGGCGCCTGGCAAGGGCGCGGGGCCGGGAAAGCGGCGCCCTGGAGCGACGGAGGCGACTGCAAGACTCTTGCAAGACAGGTCTTTCCGCAAGCTTTCACAAGCTTTCGCAGGCGGTGGGCAATCATCCCGATGACAGGTACAGTCCAGTGCCATGACCGCACGGCTTGTCGACATCGCAGCCCACGCGGGGGTCAGCGAAGCCACCGTGAGCCGCGTCCTCAACGGCAAGCCCGGAGTGGCCGTCGGCACCCGTGAGGCGGTCCTCGCCGCCCTCGACGTACTCGGGTACGAGCGCCCGGTGCGGCTCCGCCGACGCAGCGCGGGGCTCATCGGCCTCATCACGCCGGAGCTGGACAACCCGATCTTTCCCGCGTTCGCCCAGGTCATCGCGCAGGCCCTGACCCGCCAGGGCTATACGCCGGTGCTCGCGACGCAGACGCCGGGCGGCTCCACCGAGGACGAGCTCACCGAGATGCTCGTGGACCGCGGGGTCAGCGGCATCATCTTCGTGTCGGGCCTGCACGCCGACACCACCGCCGACATGGAGCGGTACGAGGTGCTGCGCGCCCAGGGCGTCCCCTATGTACTCGTCAACGGCTTCTCGCCGGACGTGGCGGCCCCCTTCGTCTCCACCGACGACCGTGCCGCCGTGCGCCTGGCCGTCACCCATCTGACGTCGCTCGGCCACACCCGCATCGGACTCGCGGTCGGCCCCAAGCGGTTCGTCCCCGTGGTGCGCAAGATCGAGGGCTTCCGGCTCGGGCTGCTCGAACGCCTCGGCCTGGACGACGAGGCGTCGGCGGAGCTGGTCCAGCACTCCCTCTACACCCTGGAGGGCGGCCAGGCCGCGGCCACCACCCTCATCAACCGCGGCTGCACCGCCGTCGTGTGCGCCAGCGACATGATGGCGCTCGGCGCCATCCGGGCCGCCCGCGACCTGGGCCTGAGCGTGCCGCGGGACATCTCGGTGGTCGGCTTCGACGACTCGCCGCTCATCGCGTTCACCGATCCGCCGCTGACCACGATCCGCCAGCCCGTCCAGGCCATGGGCCAGGCGGCGGTCCGCGCGCTGCTCGAGGAGATCGGCGGGACGCCCGCGCCGCACGGCGAGTTCGTCTTCATGCCGGAGCTGGTGGTGCGGGGCTCCACGGGGTCCGGGCGCAAGGCCTAGGCAGTCGGTCCCCCCAGGTGACTCCCCCGCGCCTCACGCGGCGACGAGCCGCTGCCACCACGAGCGGTTGTGCCGGTACCAGCGGGCCGTCTCGGCGAGCGCCGCGTCGAAGTCGGTGCTCGGCCGGTACCCCAGCTCGGTGCTGATCTTGGTGTGGTCCACGGCGTACCTGCGGTCGTGCCCCTTGCGGTCCGCGACGTGCGTGATGCGCCCGGCGTCGGCGCCGCACAGGGCGAGCAGCCGCTCGGTCAGCTCCAGGTTGGTCAGGGAGGTGCCGCCCCCGATGTTGTAGATCTCCCCCGCCCGCCCCCGGGTGCGTACGAGTTCGATTCCGTGGATGTGGTCCTCCAGGTGCAGCCAGTCCCGCACCTGCAGCCCGTCGCCGTAGACCGGCACGTTCTCCCCGTTCAGGAGGGCGGTCAGGAAGCGCGGGATGAGCTTCTCCGGGTGCTGGTGCGGGCCGAAGTTGTTGGAGCAGCGGGTGACGCGGACGTCCAGGCCGTGGGTGCGGTGCTGGGCCAGGGCGATGAGGTCGGCGGCGGCCTTCGACGCCGCGTACGGGGAGTTGGGCCGCAGTTGGTCCTCCTCCGCGGCCGCGCCCCGCGCGATCGATCCGTACACCTCGTCGGTGGAGACGTGGACGAAGGTCGTCACGCCGTGCCGGAGCGCGGCGTCCAGCAGGGTCTGGGTGCCGAGCACGTTGGTGCGGGTGAAGGCGGAGCCGTCGGCGATCGAGCGGTCGACGTGCGACTCGGCGGCGAAGTGCACCACCTGGCCGTGGTCCGCGGCCAGTTCGCCGACCAGCCCGGCGTCGCAGACGTCGCCGCGCACGAAGGTGAATCCGGGGTGGGAGCGGACCGCGTCGAGGCGGCCGGGGCTGCCCGCGTAGGTGAGCTTGTCGAGGACGGTCACTTCGGTGCCGGGCGGCCCCGCGGGGCCGAGGAGCGAGCGGACGTACGCGGAGCCGATGAAGCCTGCGCCGCCGGTGACGAGTATGCGGCGGCCCGGCGGGTCGAAGGGGGTCATGAGGTCAATTGCACCTTGCTGTGGTCGCCGATGACGAGTCGGTGGGCCTGGGGCAGCCGCGGGGCCGGGGCCACGACGGCGCCGCGGCCGATGAGCGAGGACTCGATGCGGGAGGCGCCCTCCACGTCCGCGCCGCGCAACAGGACGGAGTGGGCGATGGCGCTGTCCTCGATCCGGCAGTCCTCGGCGATGGCGGTGTACGGGCCGATGCTGGAGTTGCTGATGACGGTGCCCGCGCCGATCACCGCGGGGCCGACGATGCGGGAGCCGCGCACGACGGCGCCCTCGGCGAGCCGGACCCGGCCCACCACGGTGCTGTCCGGGTCGACCTTGCCGTCGACGCGGCCCTCGATGCCGTCGAGGACCTGGCGGTTGACCTCCAGGAGGTCGTCGACGCTGCCGGTGTCGCGCCAGGGGCGGGTGGTGGTCTCGGCGCGCACCCGCAGCCCCCGGTCGAGCATCCACTGCACGGCGTCGGTGATCTCCAGCTCGCCGCGCACGGAGGGGCTGATCGCCCTGACCGCTTCGTGGACGTCAGGGCCGAAGGCGTACACGCCGATCAGGGCGAGGTCGCTGCGCGGCCGCTCCGGCTTCTCCTCCAGGCGCACCACGTCGCCCCCGGCGTCGAGTTCGGCGACGCCGAACGCCGTCGGGTCGGCGACCGGTGTGAGCAGGAGGCGGGCGGCCCCGGGGTGGGCCGCGGCGCGCTCGGCGAACCCGGTGAGCCCGTCCTGGAGGTAGTTGTCGCCGAGGTAGAGCAGGAAGTCGTCGTCGCCGAGGAACTCCCGTGCGATGAGCACCGCGTGGGCCAGGCCGAGCGGCCGCTCCTGGTGGAGGTAGCTGACGCGCAGGCCGAAGGCGCTACCGTCGCCGACGGCCCGGCGGACCTCGTCGCCGCGTCGGCCGACGACGATCCCGGTCTCCCTGATGCCTGCCGCGGCGATGGCCTCGAGGCCGTAGAAGAGCACGGGTTTGTTGGCGATGGGCAGCAGTTGCTTGGCGCCCGTGTCGGTGAAGGGGCGCAGCCTGCTGCCCGTCCCGCCGGCCAGCACCAGGGCCTTCAAGGAAACCGCCCGCGGGGTGGGGCGGCCTGGGGATGCGTTCTCACGGGTCCCTCCTCGCTTGCGAGGCCACGCGGGCCTCGGAGTTGAAGCGGCGGCGCCTCGACGGCGGTGCCGCGACGGCGGTCTCCCGACGGCGGCACTTCGACTCAAGCAGAGCCGGACACGCCACCGCAAGAGCACGCTGAAAGTTTCAGCAATCTCTTGCCAATCTTGGTACGGCTTTGTTTGACTCGGTGCGCATCGCCGGTCCCACCGATCAACTTCGGTGCCGACCCGAGCAGTTCACCGGCACCACGCACATCGACTGGGGGCAGCAGTGACAGGTCACCGGCAGCGCGCACGGCTCGACCGGGAAGCCAGGCACCTTGCGCCCGGCGCCTCGGAGGAGACCGCCGCCGGAGAGCGCGTGTTCGCCGAGGGGGCGGGCGCGCTCCTCACCGACCTCGACGGCAACCAGTACCTGGACTTCGCGGCCGGGACTCTCACGCAGTCGCTGGGCCACTGCCACCCGGAGGTCGTCGGGGCGCTCACCGAGCAGGCCGGGCGGCTGTGGAACGTGCACGACGCCGCGACACCCGAACGGGCCGGACTGCTCGAACTGCTCGCGCGGCTGCTGCCCGACCACCTCGACACCTACGCGCTCTTCTCCACCGGCGCCGAAGCCGTCGAGGCGGCCCTGCGCGTGGTGCAGGCGACCGCCCCCGCCGGGCGCAACCGGATCGGGGCGCTGCGCCACGGCTTCCACGGCAAGACGATGGGCGCCCGGATGCTGGTCCACTGGGACATCGGCCACCAGGCCTTCGCCGGAAACAGCGTCCTCGGATACGCACCCAACTGCTACCGCTGCCCACTGGAGTTGACCTATCCGAGCTGCGGGGTGCGATGCGCCTCGCTCGTGCGCAAGCACATCGCCGAGAAGCCGAACGTCGCCGCGCTGGTCTTCGAACCGGTGCAGGGCGCGGCGGGCGTCGTCGTCCCGCCACCGGGCTACTGGGAGCAGATCGCCGAGGCCTGCCGCGCGAACGGCGTGCTGCTCGTCGCCGACGAGGTGCTGACCGGCGGCGGCCGCACCGGCGCCTTCCTCGCCTGCGACCGCGTCGGCGTCGAACCGGACCTGGTGATCCTCTCCAAGGGCATGGCGAACGGCTTCCCCTTCGCGGTGCTCGCCGGGCGCGCGGAACTGCTGCGCTCCCCCGAGGCCGCCACGGCAGGGTCGTACGCGTCGACGTACGCGAGCAATCCCCTGGGAATCGCCGCGGCGCACGCGACGCTCGGTGTCATCGAACGCGACGGACTGACCGAACGGTCCCGCAGACTTGGCCAGTTGCTCGGCGACCGGCTCGCGGCCCTGCACTCCCGCTACGAGCAGCTCGGTGACGTACGGGGACTGGGGCTCCTGTACGGCCTGGAGTTCGTCACCGACCGGGAGAGCCGCACGCCCGCGCCGAAGCTCGCCCGCGCGGTCCACTCCGCAGCACTCGACCTGGGCCTGCGGACGGCCTTCGGCGGCCACATCATCCGCCTCGCCCCGCCGTTCACGCTCGAAGAGGCACAACTGGACGACGGCGTGGCGCTGTTGGAGCTGGCCATCGAGCGAGCCGTCAAGCAGGTGGTGGCGTGATCGTCGCGGAGAACCTCACCAAGGAGTTCCGCATCGCCGAACGCAGACCCGGCCTGCTCGGCAGTCTCGCCACGCTCTTCACCCGCGAGTACCGCACCGTGCGCGCAGTGGACGGCGTCTCCTTCGAGATTCCCGCCGGGTCGAAGACCGCGTACATCGGCGCCAACGGAGCCGGAAAGTCCACCACGATCAAGATGCTGACCGGCATCATGACGCCGACGTCGGGGCGCTGCCTGGTCGGCGGCATCGAGCCCTACCGCAAGCGGCGGCAGAACGCCCGCTCCATCGGCGTCGTCTTCGGGCAGCGCAGCCAGCTGTGGTGGGACCTTTCGGTGCCCGACTCGTTCCGCATCCTGCGCCGCGTCTACGACATCCCCGAGCCGGTCTACCGCCGCAACCTCGCGCTCTACCGCGAACTGCTCGACATCGACGCTCTCGGCACCACCCCCGTGCGGCAGCTGAGCCTGGGCCAGCGGATGCGCGCGGAGATCGCGGCGAGCCTCCTGCACGACCCGGCCGTCGTCTTCTGGGACGAGCCGACCATCGGCCTCGACATGGTCCTCAAGTCGGCGGTGCGCGACCTGGTCAACCGCGCGCACCGCGAACTCGGCACGACCGTCGTGCTCACCAGCCACGACATCGCCGACATCGCCGCGATCTGCGACAGCGCCCTGGTCGTCGACCACGGCCGGGTCGTCCACCAGGGCTCCATCCAGGACCTGCTGCGCACGGCAGAGGACCGCTCGGTCACCTTCGACCACCGGGGCGGCCCGGCGCCGCGCGAGGCCATGGACCGCATCGAACGTGGCCTGCCCGGGGCGCGGGCGGCGGTCGAGGACGGCGGACGGATCCGCGTCGACTACCCGGCGGGCCTCTTCGCCTCGCGCCAGGTGCTCGCCTTCCTCCTCGACCACTTCGACCTCGTGGACTGCTACGCCCCGGAGCCCGACCTGGAGGAGGTGCTGCGGCAGATCTACGGCCGGGCACCCGCGCCTTCGCCCGTCAGCATCGACGGCGGCGGCCCCTCATGAACCTGGACATGAAGACGCGCGTGGGGCGGTACGTCCCCTTCGCCACCGGCGGCCTCCAGTCGCTGCTCCAGTACCGCTCGATGTTCGTCGTCACGGGCGTCACCGCCGCCGCGGGCGCCGCGGTCACCGTCTTCCTGTGGCGTGCCGTGTACGCGGACTCCCCGGGCGGCACGGGTCCCGGCGGTTTCACCACGGCGGGCATCACCACGTATCTGCTGGTCGCCCAGGTGCTGCAGGTCCTGCACGCCAACCGGGTCGACGACGAGGTGGCCGCCGAGGTCTACCGCGGGGACGTCGCCGTGATGCTGGTGCGGCCGGTCAGCTATCCGCTGGTGCGGCTCTTCGCGTGCCTGCCGGTCGTCGCGGCCAACGCCGTCCTGGTCGGTGTGCCGGTGCTGGTGTTCTTCTCGTTCCTGGTGCCGCTGACCGCGCCCCGCCCCGGCGACGCCCTGCTGTTCGCGGTGTCGACGGCGCTGTCGGTGCTCATCGCGTTCTGTGTGAATCTGCTGACCGGCATGACCGGCTTCATCACCACCAACACGTGGGGCGTGCGGATGGTGAAGCAGAGCGTCGTCGCCTTCTTCGCCGGTCAGCTGGTGCCGATCGCGCTGATGCCGGGCCCGCTGGCCGCGGTCGCCCGTGCGCTGCCCTTCAGCGGGATGGTCGACGGTCCGCTCACGCTGCTCCTCGGGAGGTACGAGGGGGTGGGCGGGGCCGTCGCCGTGCTGGCCCAGCAAGTGGGCTGGGCCGTCGGCCTCACCGTGCTGTGCGCGGTGCTGTGGCGGGCCGCGCTCGGGCGCCTGGAGGTGCTCGGCGGATGACGCGCACACGCCTCGGCACAGCCCTCTGGTACGTCAGGCTCTCCTGGTTCCTCGGCGGCGTCGGCCTGCACCGGCTCGCCGCCTACCGCCTCGACTTCGCGCTCGGCGCCGGGGCCTTCCTGGTGCGGGTCGGCATCCAGACCGCGGTGGTGGGCCTGGTCTTCCGGCAGGTGCCCGCGGTGGGCGGCTGGTCCTACCAAGAGGTGCTGTTCCTGCTCGGCTTCTCGCTTCTGCCGCGCGGCCTCGACCACCTCTTCACCGACCAGCTGTGGGAGCTCGGCCGCAAGCTGGTGCAGCGCGGCGAGTTCTATCGCTATCTGATCCGCCCGGTGAATCCGCTCTTCTCGCTGCTGTCCGAGCGCTTCTTCCATCCCGACGCGCTCGGTGAGCTCGTCGTCGGCGCCGTCCTCGTGACGTACGCGGGCACGTCGCTCGACCTTGACCTCACGGCCACGCAGTGGGCGCTCGCCCCGCTGCTCGTGCTCTGCGGGGCGCTGATCCACACGGCGGTGAAGCTGTTCTTCGCGTCGCTCTCGTTCTGGACGGTGACGAGCCTGCCCGCGATGTACGCGGCGAGCCAGGTCTCGGAGTTCGCGGCGTACCCCCTCGACATCTACCACGCGTCGCTGCGTGCGCTGCTGACCTGGGCGCTGCCGTTCGCCTTCACGTCGTACGTCCCGTGCGTCTATCTGCTCTCCGGCGGGACGGGGCTCCTGGGGTGGCTGCCCGTGGTGACGGCCCTGTCGCTGCTGCTGGCCCTCGCCGTGTGGCGGCGCGGCATCAACACGTACGAAATGACAGGGAGTTGAGGCCCGTGATCCGCGACGAGGGGCTGGACGCGCTGCTGCGCACGGCACCGTGGATGTCCGAGGACGGACGCAAGGCCGACCGGTATGCGCGCGTCGACCACGCCGAGCTCGGCTCCGCGGCGCTGCTGCTCGTCGTGGCGGCGGTCGGCGGTCCCGCGTCGGGCAGGCGGTTCTTCGTGCCGGTGGACCTGCGGGGCGGGCGGGAGGGACCGAGGGAGGCCCACGCCATGGACGAGTTCCACACGGCCGCGGTGCTGCGGACGCTGGCGGGCGGGACGCTGCGGACGGCGCAGGGCGGCGCGGTGGAGTTCCGGAGCGCGGGCGGTGCCGCACCCGAGGTGCGGCGGCTCCCCTTCGAGCGGGGCTGGTCGTCCAACGCCCTGTCCCTGATGGAGATCGGCGGCGTGCCGCACATCCACAAGACCTACCGCTGCCTCGACGACGGCGTGCGGGAGCCCGACCTGCTCCGACTGATGAACGGCACGGGACGCACCCCGGAGTGGACGGGAGACTACGCGTACACCGACCCTGCCTCCGGCACCCGCCACCCCCTGGGCGTCGTCTACCGCTACGCGCCCGGCGAGGGCATCGACGTACCGCTGCGGCAGAACCTGCGGTCCCTGTGGCCCGCCCTGTCCCGCCTCCTCAAGGACGCGTCGCCGGAGACGGTGGCGCGGCGCCATCTGCGGCCTCTGGAAGTGCAGTTGCGCGAGGCCGGGCGCTTCCTGCGCGGCTTCCACACCGACCTGGCCGAGCGCCTCGGCGACGGCACGCCGCAGCCCGCCTATCCGGCCGGTGAACGACTCGCGCAGACCGAGGACCGGCTCGCCGAGCTGCACGGCCGCACCACCGCCGACCCTGCGCTGCCCGGCCGGGCCGTGCGGCGGGCGTTCCGCGCCATGGAGGCGGAAGTGGCGTCTCTGCATGCCGAGTTGGGGCGTCCGGGCGCCTCCTGGACGGGCGGACCCTGCCACGGCGATCTGCATCTGTCGCATCTGCTGTGGCGCCCACCGGCCCTGATCGACCTCTCCACCCCGAGCACCGCTCCCACCGCACCGGGCTGGGCCGCGCAGTCGCCGCTGGAGGATGTCGTCGCGCTGCAGCGGGGCCTCGAGTACTTCGCGGCGGACGAGGCCGCGTTCGAGGCGGCCGGTCGACTGGGGGTCGAATCCCTGGAGACGATGCTCGGTTCCCTCGACGGCGCGCCCCACCTGCCCCCGGCCCAACAGGACGAGCTGCGGCAGGTGTTCGCGGTCGCCGACCACTGGCGGGAGCGCGTGCGCGCGCTCCTCCTCGGCCCCGCGTCCGGCGGACCGCTGCGGCGGCTGCTCTATCTGCGCCGACTGCTCCACGAACTCGCCTACAACCACGCGCACACGCGCCCCTACCACGCCGCGATCGACCTGCGCCACGCCCTGCGGCTCGGCGAAGGCGGCAGCGGCGCCCACCGCGAACCCGAGGACGTGAGGCCGTGATGACCCCCGAGACCGGCGTACCGGTCGAGCCCCGCATGCACATCATCGAGACCTACTTCGAGTGCTGCGGATTCGACCACACCTTCTTGCAGGGCGGCACCTCGGTGTACCTGTGGAACCTCTCGCGGGCCTTCGCCGCGCGCGGCCACCGGGTCTCCATCGTCACACCGGCGCACGGCAGGCTGGACGACCTGCGGTCGCGCTACGACGTGGAGGACCTGCCGTACGAGGACACGTACACCCTGCCCCTCGTCCTGGACCCGCAGGTCTGGCGGGGCTTCCCGGCCGAGGCCGCGATCGAGCTGCGCACGACGGCGCACCGCATCCGCCTTGACGGCGTCGACCTGTACTTCCTCTCCAACGACTACCTCGACCGGCTGCCGACCACGTTCTATCCGCCGTACTCCGCCAAGGGCCGTGACCTGGTCTTCTTCAAGCCGCTGGTCTTCCAGGCCGACAGTGTGCGGTTCCTGCGCGGCTGGTTCGGCGAGGAGCGGGCGATCGTGCACGCGCACGAGCCGTACTACCACTATCTGCTGCCTGCCGCGCTGCGCGACGACCCGACGAAACTGGTTGTCAGCACCGTGCAGAGCAATATGCCGATCGCGAAGAAGGTGTACGGGCCGAAGGTCCGGCGGCTCCTCGAACTCCTCGACGCCAAGGTCGAGTTGCCGACTGGGACGGAGGGCGAGGAAGGCGCGTATCCGGCGGCCGTCCTGCAGTACCAGCAGCTCACCCACCTCCACTACACCTACCCGCCCGACCACATCGCGCTCTACGAGCTCACCGCCGAGCACTCCGGCCTGATCGACTTCCTCTCCCCCGGTCAGCTGGACTTCTACGCCTCGTTCCGCGACACCCCGTTCGCCGAGCTCTTCGAGCGCCTCCCGATCGCGGACGTCGTGCGGCGCAACGCGCACAAGATGTTCGTGGGCGGCTGCGCGATCTCCGACGAGTGGCTCGCCAGGGACCCGGCCGACGTCGACCGGGCGGACGTGCTCGGCGGCCTCGGCCTCGATCCCGCCCTGCCGACCTTCTTCCACAACGCGCGCTACGCGGTCCACCACAAGGGACAGGTGGAGCTGGTGCGGGCCGTGGACCGGGTGCTGAGCGAGGGGCTCGCCGCCAACTTCGTGCTGCGCTGCATCGCCGGGGAGGGCATCGACGACCCCTACTTCCACGAGGTCGCGCGACGGCACGCGGGCCGACTGCACCTGGAGTGGGAGCGGGTCGACGAGCGGCGAGTGTTCGCGTACGCGGCCAGCTCCGACTTCTGTCTCTTCCCCTCCAAGTTCGAGATGGACACCTTCCTGATCGCGCAGGGCGAGGCGATGGTGTGCGGCGCCGTGCCGATCGCCACCGACCAGGAGGGCATGGCGCACTTCCGGCATGCCGATGGCCCCGCGACGGGCACCGGATTCGCCGTGAACCGGTCCTTCGCCGAGGACGACGACCTGCTCACCGCGGCGCTCACCGGCCGGATCCGGGAGGCGGTGACGCTGTGGACCGAGGAGCGGGACCGCTACCGGGAGCTGTCGGCCCGTGCTTCCGCCGTCGCACGCGCCTTCACCTGGGAGCGCTGCGCGGACCTGCACCTGGCCGCCTTCGGCCGCCTCTGGCGGGGCGAGCCCGCCGAACCACCGGTCCAACTCGCCCTGCGGCACGGCTGGTTCGAGCAACTGGAGGGTGCGGAGGCGGAAGAGGTCAAGGAGGCGGCGATCGCGCACGGCGCCGTGGACGTCTACGAGCGCCACGCACCCCTGAGCGCAGAGGCCGACGCCGATGCCGCCCGCCGGATCTTCGACACCGCCTGGCTGCGGGCCGACTTCGCCGCCTGCGAGCAGGTCGTCGACCGGGCGCCGGACGGTGTCGTGCGGGCGCAGGAAGTGGACCGGCTGCGCGGTCGCTGCCGCGTGGGCGAGGACGGCCGGATCGTCTACCGGCTCCCGCACGCGGAGCGCGTCGAGCTGGTCACCCCCTCCGAAACCGGCACGGACGGCCGCGCCCTTCCCTCCGTACACCTCCTGGAGCGCACCGCCCCGGGCGAGTTCAGCGGCCCGGCGCCCGACGAGCCCGGGGCCCGGCTGCTCCTGACCCTGTCCTCCGGGCGCGTCACGTGGGACGAGGTGCACCATGGCTGAGCCGGACGTGACGGGAACGGTCCGCACGGTGCTGCTCGCGGGCGGCGAAGGCCGACGCATGGGGCCGCTCGGGACGGGGCGGCTCAAGCCGCTGGTGCCGTACGGTGGGGCCTGCCGCCTCATCGACTTCAGCCTCGCCAACGCGCGGTCCTCGGGCCTCGGCGAGGTGCTGCTCCTCTCCCAGTACGAGGAGCGGCAGCTGATGGACGACCTGCACCGGGTGTGGAACCAGGGGCCGGACTTCCGGGTGCACTTCGGCCCGTACGACACCGCGTACGCCACGGCCGGTGCCGGGCTCCCGGCGGAACTGCCCACCCGTACCTGGCCGTTGGAGCGCGGCACGGCAGACGCACTGATCCGCAAGAGCGGGTACGTCTTCGGGGGCGAGAGCGGCCGTCGCGACCCGGAGCACGTCCTCGTCCTGCACGCCGACCACGTCTACCGCTTCGACTACCGGCCGCTGATCGACGCCCACCGCGCCTCGGGCGCGGCGCTCACCCTGGCGTACCAGCGGATCGACCCGCGCTGGGTGCACCTGTTCGGCATGGTCGAGTTCGATCCGCGGGGGCGGCTCACCGCGTTCGTGGAGAAGCCGGACGTCGCCACCAGCGACCTGGTGTTCGCGGCCTTCTGCGTCTTCGACGCGGCCGTCCTGCACCGGTATCTGGAGTTGCTCGACGGCAGCGGCTGGCAGCACGACATCAGCAGGGACGTGATCCCCGCGATGCTCGCGGCGGGCGAGCACATCCGCGGCCACGAGGTCGCGGGGCACTGGGAGGACATCGGCACCGTCGAGCGCTACCACCGCGCGCACCTCGCCCTCGCCGCCTCTCCCACGGCCGGGCTGCCCGTCGGCCGCATGCCGTGGACCGTGGCTCCGCAGGTGCGGCGCGCCTGGGTGGCGGACCACTTCGGGGTGCGCTCGTCGGTGGTGCCTTCGGACCTGGTCAACGACGGCCGGGTGGAGGACAGCGTGCTCTTTCCCGGCGTGCGCGTCGGCGCGGGCGCCCGGGTGCGGCGCAGCGTGGTGCTGCCCGGCGCCCGCGTCCCCGCGGGCGCCGACATCGACTCGGCGGTCGTCCTGGAGGACGGGCGCATCCAGCAGACGGACATCCGGCAGACGGCATCCGGCGGCCGGAAGACAGAGGGAGTACGCGCATGAGTGAGCCGCAGTACGACGTCCTGGTGGTCGGCGGCGCCGGGGTGGACACCATCGTGCGTGTCGACGCGCTGCGCCTGCCGCCCGGTGACTCGGTGTTCGTGCCGCCCGTGTACGACTACGTGGCGCACACCGGCAACGGGGTCGCGCTCGGCTGGCACGCCCTCGGCCTGTCCACCAAGTTCATCGACTTCCTCGGGGACGACGCGCAGGGCCGCTCGGTCCTCGACGCGTACGCCACCCGCGGCCTGGACTTCAGCCATGTGGTCTCGCCGCACGGCACCCCGCGCGGCGTCAACCTGGTCGACCCGCAGGGCCGCCGCTTCTCCTTCTACGACGGGCGGCACCCCGCGGACCTGCGGCTGCCGCGCGACTTCTACCTGCCGCACCTGGAACGCGCCCGGCACGTCCACCTCTCCATCACCGGCACCAACCGCGACATGTACGACGACATCCGCAGGCTCGGCGTGACCTGTTCGACGGACCTGCACGACTGGGACGGGCGCAACCCGCACCACCGCACGTACGCCCTCGCATCCGACCACGTCTTCCTCAGCGCGGCTGCGATCCACGACCGGCTGGACGAGGTGCTGCACTCGGTCATCGACGACGGCAGGGCACGCATCGTCGTCGCGACGGACGGCGCGGACGGCTGCCACGTCCTGGAGCGCGGCGACACGGAGGTGCGGCACTTCCCGGCGGTGCGTCCTGAGCGGCCCGTGGTCGACAGCAACGGCGCGGGCGACGCCTTCGTCACCGCGTTCCTGCACTCCCTCTTCGAGGGGCGACCGGTGGCGGAGTGCGTGCTTGCCGGGTCCGTTTCCGGGGCCTTCGCCTGCGGGAGCGCGGGCACCCACACCGAGTTCATCGACCTGCCGGGGCTGCGGGGCGCGTGCGCACGCGCGAGCGCCGCGGCCGCAGGCTGAGGGAGCGGCACGCACGTGCACATCATCAACTTCTCGTACGAGTGCGGCGGTTTCGACAACCGGCTGATGCGGGGCGGTCTCTCACCGCTGGTCTGGAACCTGTCCCGGGAGTACGCGGCGCGCGGTCACCGCGTGTCCGTGATCACCCCGGCCCACGGCCATCTCGACCGGCTCCGGGAGACGTTCCCTGTCGAGGAGCTCGACTACCGCGCCGACCACGTGGTGCCGCTCGTCCTCGACCCCAAGGTGTGGCCGGACCACCCGGCCGAGGTCGACGTCGAGCTGACCACCCGCGCCCACCGGCTCCGCCTCGACGGCGTGGACGTGTACTTCCTGTCCAACGCGTATCTGGACCTGCTGCCCGACCGGCTCTATCCGCCGCCCGGTATGGAGGGCCGGGACCTGGCGTACTTCAAGCCGCTGGTCTTCCAGGTGGACGGGCTGCGCTTCATCCGGTCAGGGCCGGTCTCCGACGCCGCGGGACCGGAGCCCGCGATCGTCCACGGTTTCGAGCCGTACTACCACTACCTGCTGCCGCCGGTGCTCGCCGCCGACCCGCGGCACCGCACCGTGAGCACGGTCGCGGCCAACGCGCCGGTCGGGCAGCAGGTCTACCGGCCCCAGGTGGAGCGTCTCCTCGCGCTCCTCGGGGCCGACTCGGGCATCGACCTCGACGCGCTCGACGGCCCGCTGCCGCCGGAGGACAGCGCGGCGGCCACGGTCGCGCGGGCCCTCGCGGGCACGCGGATGCACCAGGAACGCCGCCCCGACCACGTGAGCGTCTTCCCCCTGGTCGCCACCCACGCGGACCTCGTCGACTTCGTCTCGCCCGGCCAGCGCGCCTACTACAGCACCTTCGAAGGCACCCCCTTCGAGGCGCTCTTCGAGACGCTTCCGGTCGCCCGCGAGCTCCGCGCCCATCCGGACAAGCTCCTGATGGGCGGCTGCGGCGTCGCCGACGGCTGGCTCGGCCGGGATCCGGGGAGCGTGGACCGCGCCACGGTCCTGCGGGGCCTCGGCCTCGACCCCGCGCACCCCGTCTTCTTCCACGCGGCCCGCTACGCCGTGCACCACAAGGGCCAGCTGGAGCTGATGCGCGCGGTGGAGGAGGTCCTCGCCGCCGACCCGGACATCGGCTTCGTCATCCGCTGCTCGACGGGTGGGGGCGGCGAGTCGGCCGCGACGGTGGCGAACGCCTACTTCCAGAGCGTCGCCGACCGCCACCCCGGCCAGGTCCATCTGGACTGGCGGCTCGCCGACGAGGACACCCTCTTCGAGCAGGCCGCCTGCGCCGACTTCTGCGTCAACCCCTCCAAGTACGAGCTGGACGGCTTCCTCATCGCCCAGGCCGAGGCGATGGCGTGCGGGGCGGTACCGATCGCCACCGACCAGCGGGTCACCGGCCACTTCGGGCACGCGCGGCCGCTCGACGACCCGGCGGCGACGGGGTTCTCCGTGTGCGGCTCGTTCCGCGACGACGACCCCGTGCTCGCACGCGAACTGGCCGCGCGCATCCGACAGGCCGCCGCGGTCTTCCGCGACGACCCCGCCACGTACGACCGCCTGTCGGCCAACTCCCGCCGTCTCGCCCGGCAGTTCACCTGGTCGCGCAGCGCGGAGCTGCGCCTGGCCGCGTTCGGCACGCTGCTGCGCGGCGAACGGCTCCCCCGCCCCGTCGAGGAGGCCATCGCGTACGGCTGGTTCGACGCGCTGGACGACACGGACTTCGCGCGCCACGGCGAGCGGATCGCCCGGGCGGCGGCCGAACGGGGCGACGCGGCAGCGTACGCACGGTGTGCCCCACTGGACGCTCCCGCGCTGGAACGGCTCTTCGAAGCGGCCTACGCACGCGCGGACTTCGCGCGGTGCGCCGATCTCGTGGCGCTCGCGGGCCGCGACGACTGGGCGGCACGGCTGGCGGCCCGCTGCCGCCTGACCCGGGGCCCGGACCCGGACGGCGAGGGGGACGACGGCCGCCGGTGGCGGGTCGAGTACGTCCATGCGGGGGCCGAGCGCGTGGAGGTGGTCGTGGAGTCGGCGGGGGCGGCCCGGTCAGGGGTGTTGGAGTCCGCCGCCGAGGCCGTTGCCTCGGACGAGGCCGTGCCCATCGGGAGCGGGGCCGGGTTCCTGGCGCTGCGGCCGGGGGACGACGGCACGTTCCACGGGACCCTCGACGGGCCGCCCGTGGGACGGGAGCTCGTCGTCATGGTGACCCTGCGCTCGGGGCGGGTCGCCTGGGACGCGGTACCGGTCGCCGGGGCGGCGTCCCCGCCGTACCGGGTCGTCGCCACCGACCTCGACGGCACGCTGCTGCGCGGCGACCTGACCGTGTCGGACCGCACCCGCCGGGCCATCGCCCTGGCCACCGGGGCGGGCGCGCACCACCTCGTCGTCACCGGGCGGCCCGCCGCCGCCTGCAAGGAGTTCCTCACCGCGCTCGGCTACCGGGGCATCGCGGTGTGCGGGCAGGGCGCCCAGCTGTACGACGCGGGCGCGGACCGCCTCCTCGACTCCGCACGGCTGGACCTCGAACTGGCCCGGTCGGTGGTCGCGCGGGTCGAGGAGGTGCTCGGCACGCTGGAACTCGGGGTCGTCACCGCGCCGCCCGAGAGCCGCTTCAAGGTGACGCCGCGCTTCGGCGAGCGGGTCCGCCACGGATGGGACGTGACGGCCGACCGTGCGCGGCTGTGGTCCGGGCCCGTCGACAAACTGGTCCTGCACCATCCGGAGGTTCCGGAGGACGAACTGGCCACCGTCACGCGGAGGTTGTGCGGCGACGACGTGTCCGTCGTGCACTCCGTGAAGGGCATGGTGGAGGTGCTGCCGCCCGGCGTCACCAAGGGCGCGGGGGTCGCCCGGGCCGCCCGGCTCCTGGGGTTCACTGCCGCCGACACCGTGGCGTTCGGCGACATGCCCAACGACGTCCCGCTCCTCGCCTGGGCGGGCCACGGGGTGGCCGTCGCCAACGCCCATCCCGAGCTGCGCGCCATGGCCGACGAGATCGCGCCGAGCAACGATGAGGACGGCGTCGCCGTCGTCCTGGAACGGCTCTTCGCCCCGGCGCCGACCACTTCCCCGGGACGACGGGGGGCTCTCGCATGACGGGGAACTCCCTTAGGGCGAGCGGCCCTCGCCCGACGGACACGCTCACCGCACTCGCCCACGCCCACGCCGTGGCCACCGCCTACACCACCGACCGGGGCCACCGCGTGGACGTCTCCCCGGACACGCTGGTCGCCGTCCTCGCGGCATGCGGCGTGGACGCGTCGACGGAGACGACGGCACACGCCGCCCTGGAGGCCCACCGGCAGGAGCGGGCGGGGAGGTTGCTGCCGCCGTGTGTGGTGATACGGGTGCCCGGCGACGGTGCGCCGAACGACGGCCCCCCGCTCCCCGCCCTCCACCTCCCCCTCCACACCGACACCCACGTCCAGTTGGAGTCCGGCGCCACCACCGCCCTCGCACCCGCACTCCCGCCCGGCCACCACACCCTCCACGTCCGCACCCCCGACGGACGGCACGCGCACGCACCGCTGCTCGCCGTGCCCGACCGCCTCCCCGCCCCCGCGGACCGCACCTGGGGCTTCCTGATCCAGCTCTACTCCGTGCTCTCGCGCCGCTCCTGGGGCATGGGCGACCTCGGCGACCTGGCCGAACTCGCCTCCTGGTCGGGGCGGGCCCTGGGCGCCGGGTTCGTCCAGCTCGGACCGCTGCACGCCGTGGAGCCGGGCCCGCTGCCCGATCCCTCCCCGTACCGGCCGAGCTCGCGGCGCTTCGCCGACCCGATGCACGTACGCGTGGAGGCGGTGCCCGAGTACGCGTATCTGGACCCGGCGGCGCGCCCCGCCGTGGACCACCTCGTCGCCCGCGCCCGACAGCTGAACGACGCTGTCCTGGACGGGAGTTCACTCATCGACCGCGAGGCCGTGCGCGACCTCAAGCACCGGGCGTTGCGCGCCGTGCACGACGTGCCGCTGTCGCCGGGACGGGCCGCCGCCTTCGCCGCGTTCGTCGAGCGGGAGGGGCAGGGCCTCACGGACCACGCCACGTGGTGCGCGCTCGCCGACGTGCACGGCGGGGCGTGGCGGTCCTGGCCGGCCGAGCTGCGCGACCCCCGCTCCCCCGCCGTGTCGCGGGCCCGGGAGGAGCTCGCCGGGGCCGTCGACCACCACCGGTGGCTTGCCTGGATCACCGACGAGCAGCTGGCGGCCGCACAGGCCGCGGCGGTCGGTGCCGGGATGCGGGTCGGGCTCGTCCACGACCTGGCGGTCGGCGTCGCGCCCGAGGGCGCGGACGCCTGGGCCCTGCAGCGCTGTCTGGCCGCGGGCATGAGCGTGGGCGCGCCGCCGGACGACTTCAACCGGCGGGGCCAGGACTGGGGCCAGCCCCCGTGGCGGCCGGACGCCCTGGCCGCCGAGGGCTACCGGCCCTTCGCCGAGCTGCTGCGGTCCGGGCTGCGGCACGCCGGGGCCCTGCGCGTCGACCACGTGATGGGGCTATCCCGGCTGTGGTGGGTGCCGGAGGGGCGCCCACCCGCCGAGGGCACGTACGTCGGGTACGACCGGGACGCGATGCTCGGGGTGCTCGCGCTGGAGGCGTACCGCGCGGGCGCGGGCGTGATCGGCGAGGATCTCGGCACCGTCGAGGACGGCATGCGCGAGGAGCTCGCCGGGCGCGGCATGCTCGGCACGTCCGTGCAGCGCTTCGAGTACCTGGGCGGCTCCGCGGGACGGCACGGCCCGCTGCCGCCCGACCAGTGGCGGGCGGAGTGTCTGGCCACGCTCACGACCCACGACCTGCCCACGACGGCGGCCTGGCTCTCCGGCGAACACGTGGACCTGCGGGCCCGGCTCGGGCTGCTGACCCGGCCCGAGGCCGAGGAGAAGGCGGCGGCCGCCGCGGAACGCGACGGCTGGCTCGCCGAGCTGACCCGGCTGGGGCTGCTGCCCGACCCGGACGGCGAGGTCGCCGCCCTGCACCAGTTCCTGCGGCGCACGCCGGCCCGGATGCTCGGCGTCTGGCTGCCTGACGCGACCGGCGACCGCCGCCCGCAGAACCTGCCGGGCACCGCCACGGTGCACCCCAACTGGCGGCTGCCGGTGGCGGATGCGCAGGGCCGCCCGGTCCCGCTGGAGGAGCTCCCCGGGTCCGCGCTGCTGCGGACCCTGGCGGACGTCTTCGCGCCCCGGCCCCAGCACCCGAACGAGCACCACACGAACGACACCAAGAACGTGCACGAGAACGCGAACGAAACCAAGGAGAGACATGGCAGGCCAGGTTCTTGCTGAGGCCGAGGGGGTCCGTGAGGACTCCGGCGGCTTCGACCTGCTCGCACCGGACGGCACCGGCTACCGCGTCGACGTCACGGGCGGGGTCTTCCACCCGGACAACCCGCTGCTCGCGGAGTACGTGGCGGGGCGCCGCGTGGTGGCCTTCATCGGCCCGACGGTGGACCGGATCTACGGGGAACAGATACGCCGCTACCTCACCGCCCGCCTGGAGCCGGGCAGTTGGAGCGTGCACACCATCGCCACCGGGGAGCACAACAAGTCGCTCACCTCGGTGGAGGAGGTCTGCGCGACGGCCAAGGCGGCGGGCCTGGACCGGCACGGGGTGATGCTCGCGGTGGGCGGCGGCATCGTCGCGGACATCGTCGGCTTCGCCGCGTCCATGTACGCCCGCGGCATCCGCTACATCAAGGTCAACACCAGCCTGGTGGGACAGGTCGACGTCGGCGTCGGCGTCAAGACCGGCGTCAACGCCCTGCACACCAAGAACATGTTCGGCGCCTACCACCCCGCCCACGCCTCGCTCAACGACCCGGCGCTCCTGGACACCCTGCCCGCGCGCGAGATCCGCTGCGGCCTCGCCGAGATCGTGAAGATGGCGGTGATCCTCGACGGCGACCTGTTCAGGACGCTGGAGCGGCACCCGGACGCGTTCCGCCGCACCGCGTCCGGCACAGGTGGCGCCGACGTGGAGACGTACGTCATCCGTACCGCGATGCGGCTGATGATGGAGGAGCTCTGCCCGAACCTGCGCGAGCACGAGCTCGCCCGGCTCGTCGACTTCGGGCACACCTTCAGCCCGGTGATCGAGACGGCGGGCGGCCACCGCCTGGCCCACGGCGAGGCGGTCGCCGTCGACATGGCACTCTCCGCGCACCTCGCGCGCCTCCTCGGCCTCACGGACACGGAGACCTGCGAGCGAATCGTGACCCTGCTCGAACGGATCGGGCTCCCCGTGTACGACCCCGCCACCTGCACGCCCGAGCTGATGACGCAGGCTCTGCGCGCGTCGTGGCAGCGCCGTGGCCGCAAGCTGCACCTGGTCGTGCCGACCGCGCTCGGCAAGGCGGCCTTCGTCGACGAGCTGGAGCACCTGCCGACGGAGACGCTGCGGGCGGCTCTGGACGCGCTGGCGGACCGGGCGGTGCGGCGCGATGGCTGAGGACACGGCGGAGACGGGCCGCGGGCGCCCGGTCAACGTACGGGATCTGCTGACCGCCAAGGAGCACGACCACGGCGGCATCGGCGCCATCCTCGCGCACCGCGTCTTCACCCGCGAGGCGGGCGCTCCCGGTGCCGAGTTCATCGACCTGGCCGTCCTGCCGCCCGGCACGTCCATCGGCAGGCACCGGCACGGCGCGGACCGCGAGACGTACATCGTGCTCGCCGGGAGCGGACTGATGTTCCTCGACGGGGAGGAGTTCCGGGTGGCCACGGGCGACGTCGTCGTCAACCGGCCCCACGGCGAGCACGGCCTGCTCAACGACTCCGACGCCACGGATCTGCACCTGCTGGTCTTCGAGGAGGCAGTCCATGACCACGACGGACACTGACCGGCCCTTCACCGTGCTCGACGTGGGCGGAACCACGCTGCGGGTGGCGAGTTACGCCCCCGCTTCCGGCCGCCTCTCCCGCGTGCGCCGCGTCCCGGTCGAGGGCATGGCCCTCCATCCGGACGCCCCGGTGCCGGAGCTCCAGGAACGGGTGGTGGAGCAGATCGTGCGGGAGGTCGCCCGGCACGGCGCCGGGACGGGTTCGGCCCCGCGCGCGGTCGGGATCGCCTTCGCCGGGCCGGTGACCGCGGAGGGGCTGGTCGTCGCGGCGCCGACGGTGTGGGGGCGGCGCGGCGCACCACTGCCCCTCGGCGCGCGATTGAGCGAGCGGATCGGTGCGCCGGTCGCCGTCGTCAACGACCTCACTGCGGCGGCCTGGCGGTACGCCGCCACGGAGCCCGAGCCGTTCTGTCTCCTCACGGTCAGCTCGGGCATCGGCAACAAGGTCTTCCGCGGCGGTGACGTGCTCGTCGACCCCGCGGGCCACGGCGGTGAACTCGGGCACTGGGTCTGCGATCCCTCGCCCGACGCGCCGCTGTGCGACTGCGGGGGCCGCGGGCATCTGGGCGCGGTCGCCTCCGGGCGCGGCGTGCTCGCGGCGGCCCGGCGTGCGGCGGCCGCGGATCCTGCCGGGTTCGCCGCGTCCCGCCTCGCCGCGCTCTGCGGGGGCGACCGGCCCGAGGGGATCGGGAATCCGGCCCTTGCCAAGGCGATCGGGGAGGGCGACCCGTTCGCCACGGGGGTGCTCCGCGGCACGCTCGTACCGCTCGCGCAGGCCGTCTCGGCCGTCTTCACCTCGATCGGCGTGTGCCGGTTCATCCTGATGGGCGGTTTCGCGCTGGCGGTCGGGGAGCGCTACCGGGCGCTGCTGGTCGAGGAGTTGGTTCGCCAAGGGTGCTTCGGGCTCACCGCGGACCGCGTCGACGCCCTGGTGTCCCTCGGCGCCCCCGACGACGACCACGGCCTGATCGGCGCGGGCCGCCTCCTGACCAGCAGGGCCGCGTCCGCGGCAGGACAGCCGACCGTGTGACGCCACCGGCCGCCCGACCGAATCCGATCCCCATCCCCACAGACAGGCCCCGGATGACCACCACCCGTACCCTCATCGTCGGCAGCGGCTTCGTCGGGACCGGTATCGCCCGGCGCCTCGCGCGGGCAGGAGATGCCGTCACCCTCGTCTCGCGCACCAGGCCGACGTCGGCGCCCGAGGAGTACGGCGCCCGCTGGTCCGCGCTCGACGCCACCGACGCCGAGGCCTGCGGCCGCCTCCTGTCGCGGTTGCGGCCGGAGCGGATCGTGCTGGTGCACGGCCCCTCCGACGTCACCTGGTGCGAGGAGCACCCCGAGGAGGCCGACGCGGCGCACGCCGCCGTCGCGGCCAACTTCGCCGCGGCCGACTGCACTTCGCGCCTCGTCATGATCTCCACGGACAACGTCTTCGACGGTCACGCGTGGCACAACACGGAGCACACCCCCGTCTCCCCCGCCAACGCCTACGGCCGCGCCAAGCGGCACGCCGAGCGCCTGCTGCTCGCGCGGGCCCCGCATGCGGTCTGTCTGCGGGTCAGCCTCGTCTACGGCCATGAGTCCGTCGACGCGGGCAAGTGGCTCAACTTCTTCGCCGCCTGCGCCCACCGGCTGGCCGACGGCGCACGCGTCGAGGCGCCCGACGACCACTGGACCACGCCGGTCCATGTGGACGACGTGGCCGAGGTCGTGACCGCGCTCCTCACCGGTACGGACCCGCTGCCCCCGGTCCTGCACCTGGGCGGCCCCGACCGGGTCACCCGCGCCGAGTGGGCCGAGGTGATCGCCGAGGCTCTCGGCGCCCCGGCCGGGCTGGTCGTGCCGGTCCCCAAGGCCCGCAGCCGTTATGCGTCGCGGCCCCAGAACGCTTGCCTGGTCAGCGAGTTGCTGCCGCAGCTGCCTGCCACGTGCGCCGTGCCCGTACGCGGGGTGCGGGACGGGGCACGCGACCTGGCCGCCGCGTTCCCGCGAAGCGTCAGGCGTCCTCAAGGCGCAGGGTCTCGATCCGGTCCCAGCCACGGGCGGTGATCCGGTCCCGCAGGCCGAGTTCGGCGGTGGCGCGCACCACCAGGCACTGCGGGGGCTGCAGGTGGCAGGCGAAGGCGACGAGGGTTTCGAGGCCGCTGTTGGCCAGGTAGCGGACGCCGGTCAGGTCGAGAAGGATGTCGTCGGCCTGGGACTGGGACTGGGACTTGCCGTGGGCCTGGGTCTGGTCGGTCAGGGCGAGGGCCAGTGGCCCGCGATGGGTGCTCACGACCTCGCCGGACAGGCGCACGCCGGGGCTGTTGGTGTTGGGCATGATGAGGAGAAGATCGTCTGCGAAGTAGTCGCGCATGGCAGGTCCGATGCCTTGATGCGCCGTGGAAAGGAGGGACAGCGGTGGAAGTGGGGCCCGCCGGGCGGTCCTTCACGCGGTGCTGTGAAGCGGAGGCAGAGCCCCACTGAGAGCAGCCGCTGGCGTAAGGACCCACTCCGGGCCCGAGAGGTCGCCGGAAGGTCATCACAGCGCTAACAGCAACAACAGACCACGGACTGTTACTCAGCGTACCCTCATCACCGCGCATTTGGTAGAGGCATATGCAGGCGCAGACGAACGCCGCCCCGCGCGGGCAAGAGCGCGGGGCGGCGTCGGCATGACGTGGCGGAGGGTCAGTTCGTGGCGCCCGAACAGCTCTTGGCACCCACGTGTACGGCGACCGCGCTCTTCGCGGCGACGGCCGCCGCCAGTCGGCCGTCACCGTCGACGGTCACGGGCTTGCCGGACTGGACATCGCAGTACTCGCCCGCGGGCAGCGACGTCTGAAACGTCTCCTTCAGCTCGCCGTCACCCGAATTGATGGCGACGAAGGCCTTGTCGCCACGGCCGAAGGCGATGGCGTTGCCGCCGTTGTCCCACCAGTCGGTGACCTCGGCGCCGCCCGCGGAGTTGCGGAAGGCGACCATGCTCGCGATCTTCGGCTGCGCGTGCTGGCACACCCATGCGTCGCTGGAGCAGTCCGCCTTGCCGTCGGCGGGCGGGCCGTCGTCCTTGCCGTTGAACGCGTACCCGGAGTGGACGTCCGGGGAGCCGTACGGGAAGGCCAGCTCGAAGACGTGCGCCAAGGTGTAGGGGGCGCCCTGCTTGTAGGTGAGGACGTTGCCCTGGCGCTCGGTGTCGTGGTTGGCGACGAAGACGGCCGCGGACTCCGAGGGCAGCTTGCCGTCGGCGATGTTCTTCAGTCCGGCGAGGCTGCCGCCTTCGAAGGCGCCCTTGAGGGCATACGCGTAGTTGAACTCCTGTACGTGGCCGGTGCCGAGGTACTCGCCGGGCTGGACCTCCTCGCCAGGACCGGGCAGCGTCTCCTGCTTCCAGTACGCGTTCGGGTCGCTCAGCTGCGACTTGATCGCCTTCAGGTCGTCCTCGGGCATGTGCTTGGCCGCATCGATGCGGAAGCCGTCGACGCCGAGAGCAAGGAGGTCGTTCATGTATCCGGCGATGGTCTTGCGAACGTGCTCCTCACCGGTGTCCAGGTCGGCGAGGCCGCCGAGTTCGCAGTTCTGGCTCTCCTCCCGCTTGGTGTAGTCCTGGATCTCCTTCTTGCAGTTGTCCATGTCGGCGTCCCCGTAGGTGCCGGGGTAGTCGTACTTGGTGAACTGCGTGCCGCCGGATCCTGTGCCCTGGCCGTTGGTCATGTGGTTGATGACTGTGTCGGCGACGACCTTGACGCCCGCGTCGTGGCAGGTGCCCACCATCTTCTTGAACGACGCGCGGTCGCCGAGCCGGGAGGCGATCTTGTAGCTGACCGGCTGGTAGGCGGTCCACCACGACGGGCCCGCCAGACGCTCCTGTGGGGGTGAGGTCTGGACGTATCCGTAACCGGCCGGGCCGAGCGTGTCCGTGCACGCCTTGGCGATGGAGTCGAAGTTCCACTCGAACATCACCGCGGTGACGTCCTTCTCGGCGGCCGCCGTCCGGCTCTTCGCGACGGGCGCCGCCTCGCTCGGCTGCTGGGCTCCGAGCGAGAGACTGCCCGCCGCACCGGCCGCCAGCGCGGCACCCATGACGGCGATCCTGCGGGATCTCGATATACGGCCGTGCATCGAAAGCCTCCTACGTGGGGGGGGAGAGGTGGGGGGGGGATGGGGGTGCGCGGAGGCGGCGATGTGGTGGCGGCACAAGTCCCTTCGCTGGCACCGCCGTTGACGGCTTTATGAAAACTGCCGCCTCCTTGCTGAAAGTTGTTGCAGTCGGACCATAGGAGGCGCCTGTTGAAGGGTCAACCCCTCTCCCAGAACCGCTCGCCTCGCGGCGTCGGCCAGCACCCGTCGATCGGTGCCCCACAACGGAGCGTGTGCCGTGACCCGCACGCTCAGGCCGCGGGCGCCCGCCACCCGGCGCAGCGAGGCCGTGAAGTCCTCCTCGCCGAGGAAGGCTGCGGCGGTGCTCGGGGCACCGCCCTGGCGGTACTCGACCGTCACGGGCCGGACGGGCGCGCCCGCGTCGACCGCCGCCTGGAAGGCGGCCCGCCGGAACCGGCCGCCCGCCACCGAGCACCAGGTCGTCGCCTGCGGGAAGACGAGCACCGACGTGCCTGCGCGCAGGGAGTCGGCCAGCTCCGCGACGAGGGACGGCAGTCCGCGCGGGCTGCCGTCCCGGTCGATGAACCGCGTACCCACGCGCCGGGCCAGCGCGCCGACCACCGGCCACTGGCCGACCTCGCGCTTGGCCAGGACGCTCACCGGCTCGACGGCGAGCAGGGCGATGACGTCGAGCCAGGAGATGTGATTGGCGACGACCAGCGTGCCAACGCCACCCACGCGGCCTGCCTCGCCCGTCCGCACGCTCAGCGACGCGGCACCCACACCCCCCGCGCTCTCCACACCCACCCCGAGCGCGCCCAGGACCGCGCGGGCCTCGGCCTGGAGCGTCGACGGTTCGGCAAGCCGGTCGCCGCGGGCCACGGCCCTGGCCAGGGTGTACGTCAACGTGGCGTACCGGCGTGCGAGTTCGCCCAGCGGCACGCGCGGGTCCGGGTCGGTGGCACAGCTCGCCGGACAGCCGGGGTCGACCGTCCACGCGCTCATTGCGCGTCCTCGCCGAGGAAGTAGCGGCGGTGGCGCGCGCTGAGCCGCTCCATGTCGAGGAGGACGAAGAAGTCCGCGACGTCGAACTCCGGGTCGTGGGCGGGGGCTCCGCACACCCATGCGCCGAGGCGGAGGTAGCCGCGCAGCAGGGGCGGCAGGTCGGCGTAGGCCGGGCGTTCCGGTGCCGGGCCGCCGGGGGTCCACGGGCGCCGTGGGTGCACGCGCAGCTCGGGCGGCGCCGCGTGCTTGGCGGTGCCGAGCAGCCACGCGGCGGCCGCGGCCCGCCCGCCGTCCGCAAGGGGCACGGAGGCGCAGCCCGCCAGGTACCGGTGGCCGGAGAGCAGGACGTAGCGGGCGAGGGCGGACCACATCAGGTTGATGACGGCGCCGGAGCGGTGGTCGGGGTGGACGCAGGAACGGCCCGCCTCGACGATGGCGGGCCGCAGGCCGTTGAGCGCGACGAGCTCGAACTCCCCGTCGGAGTAGGACTGGTCGGCGCGGCCTGGCGGGAGTATTCGATACGTCCCGACGACCTCGCCGGTCGAGGTGTCGGTGACGATCAGGTGGTCGGCGAGGTCGTCGAAGGCGTCGATGTCGTGGCCGGGCAGGGGCGTGTCGAGGACGGCGCCCAGCTCTTCGGCGAAGACGCGGTGGCGCAGCCGCTGGGCTGCCCTGATCAGTTCGGTGGTGTCCGCGATGGAGGTGACGTACGAGCTGGTGGGGGTCGCGACGAGCGGCATCGAGGGCATGACGGTTCCGTTTCTCGGTTCGATGGGGACGACGGAGACGGGGAGCCTGGGAATCGGGGAGCCTGGGAATCGGGGAGACGGAGGGCCGGGGCCGAAGGGCGGCCGGGGCGAGACGAGCGGGTCTCATCCGGCCGGCGCCGCCGCGGCTCCGCACCGGCGCCCATTCAGCAAGGTGACGGCGCCGCTTGAACTGCGCGCTTCAGGCGTGCGTCGACCTGCCGTCTGGCGCACGTCCGAATCGCACCGCACCGGCGATGTCCCCGGTGTCCGGGGAGCTCACGGCGGAGCGGGGCGACGACGTCGTACGCCCCGCTCAGAAGCCCGAGCCGAACAGACGACGGCTCAGAAGGCCGGTCCGGCTCCACCCCATCCCACGGCCTGCGTGGTCTCCGGGCGGCGCGTGCGGTAGCTGTCCGCGTCGAGGGTGACGATCTCCGCGTGGTGGGCCAGGCGGTCCACCGTGGCGGCGGTCGCGCCGTCGCCGAACACCTCGTCCCAGCGGCCCAGCGGCCGGTTGCCGGTTGCCGGTTGCCGGTGACGATCAGCGAGTCCCGCTCGTAGCGGTGCGAGACGAGCGGGAAGAGGAGCTGGGCGACCTCGCAGTCGAAGGGCACGTAGCCGACCTCGTCCACGACGAGCACCGGGTACGAGTCGAGCCGGGCCAGCTCCTTGCCGAGCCGCCCCGCGGCCTTCGCGTCCGCGAGCCGCGCTCCCCACTCGGCGGCGGTCGCGAACAGCACCCGGTGATCGGCCTGACAGGCCCGTACGCCCAGGGCGACCGCCAGGTGCGTCTTGCCGGTGCCGGGGCCCTCGTCGAACATTTCGAGGACCTTCCTGGCCGGGAACCCCGCGGCCTCGATGCGCTCCTCCGCACCGGTCCAGGGCTCCGCCGCCTCTCCGTCCACACCGTCCACACCGTCCGCACTGTCCGCACTGTCCGCCCCGCCGCCCCCGGCCGCCCTGCCGCCCCGCTGCGCGGGGACCACCGCGGCCTGCACGTGCTCCTTCGCGGACCGCGCCTTCGCCTCGTGGGCAGCCATGGGCCCGGACACGTAGGCGAGGACGGCCGCGGACGCGATGAACGCCATATGGATGACCGTCAATGGATGACCGTCCCCCACATCAGGTCGTGCCGGGGCGTGTGGTGCACGTCGACGAACATCTGGAGCAGGTGCACCGACGAGATCCCCACGATGGCGGTGGCCAGCTTGACCTTCAGGACGTTGGAATTGACGTGCGACCGCCACTCCGGCTGATCCCGGTGGCCCTGCAGTCCGATCCGCGAGACGAAGGTCTCGTATCCCCCGACGATCACCATGATCAGCAGACTGGCGATCATCACCACGTCGACGAGCTTGAGGACGGCGAGCATGACGTGCGTCTCGTCCGCGTGCCCGCTGATGACGTGATCGATGAGGTGCCACAACTCGTTGAAGAAGTGGTCCGGCATCGACAATCTGAATTCGAGCCACCCGTTGGGGTTAATAGGAATCCAGTCGGACAGGAACGTCGCATGTCACCTCCCCCTTCCCTGCCCCTCGCGGGCATCACCGTCGTCAGCCTCGAGCAGGCCGTGGCCGCGCCTTTCGCCACCCGGCAGCTCGCCGATCTCGGGGCCCGGGTGGTCAAGGTCGAGCGGCCAGGGGGCGGTGACTTCGCACGGCGGTACGACACCACCGTGCGGGGGCAGGCCAGTTACTTCGTCTGGCTCAACCGGTCCAAGGAGTCGATCACCCTCGACCTCAAGTCGGAGCGGGGCCTGGCGATCCTGGAGGAACTCCTCGCGGGCGCCGACGTCTTCGTGCAGAACCTCGCCCCGGGCGCCGCCGCCCGGCTCGGGCTCGGCGCCGAGGAGCTGCAGGAGCGCCACCCGTCGCTGATCCCGTGCACCGTCAGCGGCTACGGCACGGACGGGCCCTGGGCCGACCGCAAGGCGTACGACCTGCTCGTGCAGTGCCAGACCGGGCTGCTCCAGCTCACCGGCACACCGGACGAGGCCGCGCGTGCGGGGATCTCCGTCGCCGACATCGCCGGGGGGATGTACGCGTACAGCGGCATCCTGTCGGCGCTGTACACGCGGGCGACGACGGGGCGGGCCCCCACCGTCGAGGTGTCCCTCTTCGACGCGCTCGCCGAGTGGATGGGCCAGCCCGCCTACTACACGCGGTACGGCGGCACCCAGCCGCCCCGCGTCGGCGCCCGGCACGCGACGGTCGCGCCGTACGGTCCGTTCACGGCGTCCGACGGCAAGGACGTGCTGCTTTCGGTGCAGAACGAGCGCGAATGGGCTGCCCTGTGCCGCGAGTTCATCGGGCGGCCCGAGCTGGCGGAAGAGCCGCGCTTCGCCACCGGGTCCGACCGCGTGGCGAACCGCGACGCGCTCGACGCGATCATCTCCGCGCGCTTCGCGGAGCTCGACAGCGACGCGGCCATGAAACTGCTCGACCGCACGGGCATCGCCAACGCCGGGGTCAACTCGGTCCACGAATTCCTCGACCACCCGGTGCTCACCGAGCGCGGACGCTGGCAGGACATCCGCGTGCCGGGCACGCCCGAGCCCGTACTGGCCCTGCTGCCCCCGGCCATCCTCTCCGGCGTCGCCCCGCGCATGGACCCGGTGCCGGACGCGGGCGAGCACACCGACGCGATCCTCGCGGAGCTCGGCCACGGCCCGGACGACGTCGCCCGGCTGCGCGCGGAGGGAGTCTGCCGGTGAGCTCCCTGGACGCCCTCTCACCGGAGGAGCAGCTGGTGGTCACCACCGTCCGCGACTTCGTGGACCGTGAGGTCAGGCCCGTCGCCAGGGAGTTGGAGCACTCCGACACCTATCCCGAAGCCCTCATCGAGGGAATGAAGGAGCTGGGCGTCTTCGGCCTCGCCGTTCCCGCGGAGTTCGGCGGGACCCCCGTCTCCACGCCCTGCTACGTCCTGGTCACCGAGGAGCTGGCCCGCGGCTGGATGAGCCTGGCGGGCGCGATGGGCGGCCACACGGTCGTCGCGAAGCTGCTCCTGCACTTCGGCACCCCGGAACAGCGGCGGCGCTGGCTGCCCCTGATGGCCACCGGCGAGGTGCGGGCCACCATGGCCCTGACCGAACCGGGCGGCGGCTCGGATCTGCAGGCGCTGCGCACGGTCGCGCGGCGAGACGAGGAGAGCGGCGGGTACGTCGTCGACGGCGCGAAGACCTGGATCACCAACTCCCGCCGCTCCGGGCTGATCGCGCTGCTCTGCAAGACCGACCCGGACGCCGAGCCCCGGCACCGCGGCATCTCCGTGCTGCTCGCCGAACACGGCCCAGGCCTGACCGTCTCGCGCGACCTGCCGAAGCTCGGCTACAAGGGCGTGGAGAGCTGCGAGCTGTCCTTCCACGGCTACCGCGCCCCGGCCGACGCCCTCCTCGGCGGCGTCGAGGGCAAGGGGTTCGGGCAGATGATGAAGGGCCTGGAGACGGGGCGGCTGCAGGTCGCGGCCCGTGCGCTGGGGGTGGCCCGCGCCGCGTTCGAGGACGCGCTGCGCTACAGCCAGGAGCGCGAGTCGTTCGGCGTGCCGATCTGGCGGCACCAGTCCATCGGCAACTACCTGGCAGACATGGCCACTTCGCTCTCCGCGGCCCGCCAGCTGACCCTGCACGCGGCCCGCGAGGCCGACGCGGGGCGGCGCGTGGACATGGAGGCGGGGATGGCCAAGCTCTTCGCCTCGGAGACGGCCGTGCGGATCACCCTGGACGCGATCCGCATCCACGGCGGCCACGGCTATTCGACGGAGTTCGACGTCGAACGCTACTTCCGCGACGCGCCGTTGATGGTCGTCGGCGAGGGCACCAACGAGATCCAGCGCACGGTGATCGCGCGACAGCTCGTGGCGCGCGGCGGCACGGACCTGTGAGCCGTGCCGCGCGTGCGGTGACCGTCAGCCGTCGGCGGCGACGCCGAGCCCTTCGAGTACGACCGCGTTCGACAGCCCGGCGAACACCTTGCCCGGCACGATGAGCTTGCCGCGCCGACTGCCGCTGCCGCTGCCGCTGCCGCTGCCCGCCAGGACGTACGGCAGATCGGCCACGGCGACGTCGACCAGCAGCGGCCATGCGGCGGGCGGCCCGATCGGCGTGATGCCGCCGTGCTCCATGCGGGTCCCCCCCGTCGCCGTGCCCATCGGCGCGAACGAGGCCTTCCGGGCGCCCAGTTGGCGGCGCACCGCAGTGCTCCAGGAACGTGGCGGTGTCGGCCCACCGCGGGTCGGTGTCGACATGGAATCAGGTCGTCGGCCGGGACCGGCCCGTGCCAGCCGCGCACCGCCTCCGCGACGGGCGGCGGACCCGTTCCCCCGGCAGCCCTCAGGCTCTCAGTAGGAGCCCGCGTGCGCGGGCGGCACCGAGACCGACATCGTCATCTCGACGGGCTCGGTGCCCTTGTTGTGGTAGCCGTGCTCCACATTGGCCTCGAAGGTGGCGGCCGTCCCCGCGGCCACGGCGCGCTCCGCGCCGTCCACGACGAGCGTCAGTTCGCCCCGCGCGACGTGCAGGAGCTCGATGGTGCCCGGCGGATGCGCGTCGGAGTCACTGCCCTCGCCCGGCATCAGATGCCAGGACCACAGCTCGAACGGTCCGCGCGCCTCGGCCCCCACGAGGAGCGTCGTACTGCTCCCGGCCTCCGTGGACCACATGCGGACCGCCTGCTCCGGCGGCACGAGCCGGACGTGCGACCCCTGTTCGTAGTCGAGGAGCGTGGTGATGCTGACACCCAGCGCGTCCGCGAGCTTCACCGTGATGCCCACGCTGGGGTTGGTCCTGGCCTGCTCGATCTGGATGATCATGCCGCGGCTGACGCCCGCGCGGGCGGCCAGGGCGTCGAGGGTGAAGCCCCTCTCGTTGCGCCAGCGCTTGAGGTTGCGGGCGAGCGACTGGGTCAGCTGGTCGAGGTCCGACACATTTCCGTCCAATATTCTGGATGACAGAGTTCAAGATACTGAACTACGGTGTGGTGCACCTGATGATCCCAGATGGTTCAACACACTGTACTGCGAGGCCCCCCGATGACCGCACTGTTCGCCCTGGCCACCAGCCTTCTGTGGGGCCTCGCCGACTTCGGCGGCGGACTGCTGACGCGGCGCGTCCCCGCCCTCACCGTGGTGGTGGCCTCGCAGACGATCGCGGTGGCGGTGCTCGGCACGGTCGTGGTCGCGACCGGCGGGTGGACCGAGTGGGGACCCCAGCTGTGGTTCGCGGTGGCCGCGGGTCTCGTCGGCCCCGTCGCGATGCTCGCCTTCTACAAGGCCCTGGCCCTCGGCCCGATGGGCGTCGTCTCACCGCTCGGCTCGCTCGGCGTCGCCGTACCGGTCGGCGTCGGACTCCTGCTGGGCGAGCGGCCGGGCCTCCCCCAGTTCGCGGGGATCGCCGTGGCGGTCGTGGGCATCCTGCTGGCGGGCGGACCCGAACTGCGCGGCGCCCCGGTGCAGCGGCAGGCCGTCCTGCTCACCCTCCTCGCCGCGTTCGGATTCGGCGGGGTCATGGCCCTGATCGCCGAGGCGTCGAGCAGTCTGACCGGACTGTTCCTCGCGCTCTTCGTGCAGCGCGTGACGAACGTGGCGGCGGGCGGCACGGCGCTGTACGTCTCCATGCGGCGCGGCGGCAGGGCGCTGCCCGAAGGCTCCGGGACGGAAGAGGGCGGCATGGGCATCCTGTGGGCCACGCTTCCGGCCCTCGCCTTCGTCGGCCTCGCGGACGTCGCCGCCAACGGCACGTACTCGGTGGCCGCCCAGAACGGCCCGGTCACCGTCGCCGCGGTGCTCTCCTCGGTCTACCCGGTGGTGACGGCGCTTGCGGCACGGGTGGTCCTGAAGGAACGGCTGCGCGGGGTGCAGGCGGCGGGCGCGGGTCTGGCCCTGGTGGGCACGGTCCTGCTCGCGAGCTGAGGCAGGCATTCCCCTCCCCGGCCCACGCTCGCAGACCTCACCCTCAGACCTCGCCCAACTCCCCCAACTCCCCCAGGGCAATGAGCTGTTCCGGCGTGACTCCATCAGGAATCGGCATCGGCGCGGGCGTGCGCAGGGGCGGCTGCCAGCCCTGCTCGGCATCCCAGGTCCGTACGACCCGCGCGGGCGCCCCGGCCACCACGGCGTGGTCGGGCACCTCGCCCCGGACCACCGCGCCCGCGGCGACCACCACGTTGCGGCCGATCCGCGCCCCCGGCAGGATCACCGCGCCCGTCCCGATCCAGCAGCCGGGCCCGATCTCCACCGGGTCCATCCGCGGCCACTGCTTGCCGATGGGCGTGTGCGGGTCGTCGTAGGAGTGGTTGGTGGACGTCACATACACATAGGGGCCGAAGTAGCAGTCGTCGCCGATCGAGACCGTCGTGTCCGCGATGACGTGGCTGCCGCGGCCGAGCACGACGCCGTTGCCGATGCGCAGGATCGGGGCGGGGCCGAGGTCGAGGTCCGGCATCAGGCCCGCGGTGAGCGTGACGTGCTGGCCCACGATGCAGTGGTCGCCGATCCTGATCCACGGCTCCCCGAAGACCGTGCCCTGCGGGAAGGCGAGCTTCGTGCCCTCGCCGATGGCGCCGAACCGCAGCCGCCCGGGGTGCGCGGCCGTCACCGCGCCCGTGCGCTGCACCCACTCCCAGCCCGCGTGGACGGCGCGCTGCGCGAGCCGGCGCGGCGCGGCAGCAAGGGATGAGAACGTGTTCCTGTTCTTCGGCACGGGCTCACGTTACTCAGCGCCACGAGGTCCCGCAGGCCCCCGGCCTGTGATCTTCACCCCACACGGCGGTGTGCGCTCCCCCGTCCCGTACGGTGCCGTCAGGCGCGACGCCACACAGACGTCCACGCAGGCGCACGCAGGCGTACGGAAGAGGGAGCGAGTCGATGGGCCACGAGGCACTCATCACCGGCATCGGCGGCAAGGACCCGAAGATCGATCAGGACGCGTTCACCGCGCCGACGTCCGTCGTGATCGGTGAGGTGACCCTGCAGGCCGGGGCGAGCGCCTGGTACGGCGCGGTGCTGCGCGCCGACTGCGGACCCATCGTCGTGGGCGCCGACAGCAACATCCAGGACAACTGCAGCCTGCACGTCGACCCGGGCTTCCCCATCACGATCGGGGAGCGCGTCTCGGTCGGCCACAACGCCGTCCTGCACGGCTGCACCGTCGAGGACGACTCGCTGATCGGCATGGGCGCCACCGTCCTGAACGGCGCGGTGATCGGCACCGGTTCGCTGGTGGCCGCCCAGGCCCTGGTGCCCCAGGGCATGCAGGTGCCCCCGGGCTCACTCGTCGCGGGCGTGCCCGCCAAGGTGCGCAGGCCGCTCACGGACGAGGAGCGCGAGGGCATCTCGCTCAACGGCACGCTCTACGTCGAGCTGGCCAAGGCCCACCGCGACGCGCACGCGGCGGGCTGACCCGGGGGACGGTTCAGTCGGCGGGGACGGGCTGCGGCTCGGCCACCGGGGTCCCGGCCGCCTCCGCCTCCGCCGCCGCCTTCTTCGCGCGGCGCTTGACGAACAGCATCGAGCCGACGCCGATGAGCACGGCGATGCCGAGTCCCACGTACGAGAACCGCTTGAGCCAGTCCTCGGCGACCACGCCGATGTAATAGATGACGGCGGTGGTGCCGCCCGCCCAGATGATGCCGCCGAGGACGTTGGCGATCAGGAACTTCCAGTACGGCATGCGCAGGACACCCGCGAGCGGGCCCGCGAAGATGCGCAGGAGAGCGATGAAGCGGCCGAAGAAGACCGCCCACATGCCCCACTTCTGGAAGGACCGCTCGGCGGTCGCCACGTTCGCGGCACCGAAGTGCTTGGGGAACTTCCGTTCCAGCCAGGCGAGGAGCGGCCGCCCGCCCTTGCGCCCGATGGCGTATCCGATGGAGTCGCCGATGATGGCGCCCGCGGTGGCGCACGCCCCGAGGATCACCGGGTTGAGGTCACCGTGCTGGGAGGACAGCAGCGCCGCCGAGACCAGGACGATCTCGCCGGGCAGCGGGATGCCCAGACTCTCGAGCCCGATGACGAGGCCCACCAGCGCGTAGATGCTGACGGCTGGTACGTGCTCCAGCCACTCCTGGACGTGCAACGCCGGTTCCTCCCGTGTCAAGTGTGTGTGCCCGGCGTGCGCGCCTGCTCGACCGCGCACGCCGGGCAGCCTACCCGGACGGGGTCACCCGGCCGGAACGGCGTCCCAGAGGTCGCACCGGTGTTCGTCGTGCACCGTGGCGCTGATCCCGGTGCCGCCCGCTGAGGCGGTGCGCAGGGCGAGCAGCCGCCCTGGCCGGGTGCGCTGGTCGGGGGCGGCGGGCCCGTCGTCGGCCCGCGGCACGCCGGTGCGGATGAAGGAGCCCCAGTACTGGACCATCTGCCGGGCGAGCGCCCGCTGTTCGGCATTCAGCGGCGAGTCCAGACCGAAGTGCTTGAAGAGGTACTGGACTTCGTTGACGTGGGTCGCGCCGAAGTCAAAGTCGGTGTCCAGCTCGCGCAGCGACGCGAAGGGCGGTGAGGTGCGGTCCGCGAACTCGTAGGCGTAGACGGGCCCGCGGTGTGCCAGGGCCGTGTTCATGCGCAGGGCCGTGCAGGCGAACATCCGGTCGCCCGTCGCCGCGCCGAACGCGTGCGTCGGCGAGGCGTGCTCCGCGAGCGGGTACGTCTTCAGGACGCGCCTGCCCAAGTCGGGACCGTACTCGTCGGTGACCGCCGCGGGGTACCGCTCGGCGGTGAGCGGAGCACCGGCGCCGTCGAACCGGCCGAAGGCGAAGAGGTTCCCCTCGTCACTGTTGGCGCCGTTGAGCACGGGCACGCGGGCCGCGCTCCCCTTCTCGTACGCCTCCTTGGGCTGCACCGGCAGGAAGGCGCCGCCTGCGACCGGACCCCAGTCGAAACCGGCCTGCGCGGCCAGGATGTCCTTCGCGGGTTTCCGCCGCAGACAGGCGAGGGTCGTCGCCGGGTCGGGGCAGCCCGCCTTCTTCGCGAAGGCCGCGCCGTCGCGGACCGCGGGAGCACGCTCGCGGGCCGCGCAGTCGCCGTACGCACCGCTCTCCACGATGCCCGCGCGGAACAGGCCGCGGGCGGTGGGCGAGGCGAGCAGCGTGCAGACGGAGCGGCCGCCCGCGGACTCGCCCGCGATGGTGACACGGCCCGCGTCACCGCCGAACCGGCCGATGTTGGCGCGCACCCAGCGCAGCGCGGCCTGCTGGTCGAGCAGTCCGTAGTTCCCTGACACACCGTCGGACGCCTCCCCGTCGAGACCCGCGGCGGCGAGGAACCCCATGGCGCCGAGGCGGTAGTTGACGGTCACGACGACGGTGCCGGTGGTGCGGGCGAACGTGTCGGGGACGATGTCCTCGCCCGCTCCCGCGGTGAGCCCGCCGCCGTGCAGCCAGACCATGACGGGGCGCTGCCGCTCGGCGTGCCCCCTGGGCGCGTAGACGTTGAGGTCGAGGCAGTCCTCGGTGTGGCTGGGTTTCTCGTACCCCGGGTCCCAACTGGCGCTCTGCACACAGCGGTTGCCGAATCCGGTCGCCCGGCGCACCCCGTCCCAGGGCTGCGCGGGGCGGGGCTCCTTCCAGCGCAGGCTGCCGACGGGCTGACGCGCGTAGGGGATGCCGAGGAACTGCCGCCCCTCGCCGGTCGATTCACCGCGCACCCAACCGGCATCGGTGCGCACCAGCGTGCCGTCCGTGGCGGCCGGATCGCCCGCGGCCTGCGCCGGGAGCGGTACGAGTGAGGCAGCGGCGGCGGCCGCCATGACGGCGACGACCGAGGCAGCCCGACGTATCCGCCCGCGCACGCCGCGCTTGTCGCCCTCCCCTCCCCTGACCCGGGTCATGAACCGGCCCCCTTGATGACGGCGTGCGCGGAGAGAATCAACTTGCCTGCGGATGTGCCCACTTGGACGGCCCGCCGGCCGGTTCCGAGCACCCAGCCGTGGCGTTCCGCGTCCCACGCCGACAGGGTCCTGCGGTCGACGTGGACGGTGACGCGCCGCTGCTGCCCGGCGCGCAGGGCGACCCGCTCGTAGCCGCCGAGCACCCGCTCGGCCTGCGTCATCGCGAGGTGGGGCGAGGGACCGACGTACACCTGCGCGACGGTGATGCCGTCCCGTCTGCCGGTGTTGCGCACGGTGAAGGTGACGTCCACGCCCCGGCCGACCCCACGGACCGTCAGGTCCCGGTAGGCGAAGGTGGTGTACGAGAGTCCGTGCCCGAAGGGGAAGAGCGGCCGCACCCCTTCGGCGTCGTACCAGCGGTGGCCGACGAGGATGCCCTCCGAGTACTCCTCGACGCCGTTCGCCCCCGGGTAGCGGAGCGGGTTCCCCGCCATCGGGTGGTGGTCGTCGTCCACCGGGAAGGACTGGGTGAGGCGGCCGCCGGGGTCACAGTCGCCGAACAGGACGGCGGCGGTAGCGGCCGCGCCCTCCTGGCCTGGGTAGTACATCTGCAGCACGGCGGCGGTCCGCTCCAGCCACGGCATGGAGGTGGCGGACGACGTGTTCAGGACCACGGTGGTACGGGGGTTGGCGGCGGTCACCGCCCTGATCAGGTCTTCCTGATGACCCGGGAGCGCGACGGTCGTGCGGTCCTGGCCCTCGGTCGCGTCCTCGTACGCGAACAGGACGACACTGTGCGCGCCGCGCGCCGCCCGCACCGCCGCGGCGACGTCCGCCGTGCGGGTGGCGCCGGTGACGCGGCGCAGCCGGAACGTCTGGCCCCGGTCGCCGCCCTCGGCCCTGATCCGCAGCCGGTGCCCGGCAGGGGTGAGGGGCAGCGTCACGCGCCGGACGTTCAGCCCGTCCGGCGCGGTGGAGACGAGTCCGCCGGAGAAGAACTCGCCGACGCCCGGCTGGGTCGGATAGAGCTCGACGCCGTCCAGCTCCACCTTGGGCCGCTCGCCCGAGTAGTGGATAACGAGCGTCCACTCGTCCGACTCCGCGGGCGTCAGTGTCCCTTCGTACGTCCACTCCTTGCCCGCGGCGACCCGCTGGCCCTCGGCGTCGAGGCCGGGGCTGAGCTCGCGCCGGGGGATCGCCTTGCCGTAGAGGTCCTCGCCCAGCGCGTATGTGACGTCGGCGCCGCGTCCGGCCCGGGCGGTGATGGCGTCGAGCGGGCTTTCCGCCCGGTCGGGGATGACGTGGGCGCTGCCGCCGCCGCTGACGAAGGGGTAGCGGCCCGTGGGCCCGATGACGGCGATGTCGCGGGCGGCGCGACCCCTCAGCGGCAGGGTCCCGTGGGTGTTGCGCAGCAGGGTGGCGCCCGCCTTGGCGACGTCGAGGGCGACCGCGGCCCCGGCCCGCGGGTCGCGCCCGGGACGCGGCGGCGCGCTCTCGTCGAGCAGTCCGAACCGTTCCATGACGCCGAGGATCCGGCGGACGGAGCGGTCGACCTGCGGCTCGGGGACGCTGCCGTTCTTGACGGCCTTCTTCAGGGCGGCGCCGAAGTAGGCGTCGTCGGGCATCTCCATGTCGAGCCCCGCGGCGAGGGCGGCGGCGGTGCTGTGCTGCGCGAACCAGTCGGTCATCACCCACCCCTCGAAGCCCCAGCGCTCGCGCAGGATGTCGCTGAGCAGGGTCTTGTTCTCGCAGGCGAAGGTGCCGTTGACCTTGTTGTACGCGCCCATGACGGCGCCCGTGCCCGCGGCGACGGCCGCCTCGAACCCCCGTAGCTCCGTCTCGTGCATGGTCCGTTCGTCGGCCCGCACGTCGATGGACATGCGGTCCTTCTCCTGGTTGTTCAGGGCGAAGTGCTTGACGGTGGCGATGAGGCCCTCGCCCTGGATGCCCTTGATCTCCTCGGCCACCATGTCGGCGGCGAGCAGCGGGTCCTCCGCGAAGGTCTCGAAGTTGCGGCCCGCGTACGGGGTGCGGATGAGGTTGACCATCGGCGACAGGAGCACGTCCTGCTTGAGGGCGCGCCCTTCGCGGCCGATGACCTGGCCGTAGCGCCGGGCGAGGGCCGGGTCGAAGGCGGAGGCAAGCAGGACGGGGGCGGGCAGGGCGGTGGCGCGGGCCGCGACGCGGACGCCCGCGGGTCCGTCGGCGAGGCGCAGCGCGGGGATGCCGAGCCGCGGCACGCCGGGCACGTAACCCGCCTGGCCGAGGCTCTTGGGGTCGGTCGCGCCGTGCAGCAGGGAGATCTTCTCGTCGAGGGTGAGTCTGCCGACGAGGGACTCGACGCGAGGGCCCGCGGCGGGGCCCTGTCTGGACCGGGCGGCCGCGTGCGAGGGCACCGCCACGCCGGTGGTGGCCGCGGCGGCCACGGTGATCGCACCGCCGACCAGCCTGAGAGCTGACCGCCGGGACACGGAGTCGGACATGAGCCGTCACTTCCTTCTGTGCCTGGAGCGCGAACACGACTGTGCAAAACGAAGCGTGTACACGTGCCAATAGCGGGTCGTCGTTCGCCCTTTGAACGCACTATGCGACAGAAGGACTTGACGCGCCGTTAGACACCACGAGGGGCGGCGGGAAAACTATGACCGAGGATGACTCGTGTCAATAAGTTGAACAAGAAGCGACGGGCGAACGCCGGTGACCCGCCATCTCTCACGGGTCACCGAACGACGTCAGGCCCGTGGTTGCGTCCCGGGGGACACAACCACGGGCCTGAGGGCACCCGTTCGGGAATTCAGCTGGGGTTGTTGGGCCGCAGCGTCCACACCACCGTCATCTCGCCGGTGACGGCGCCGTCCTCGCGCCGGATCTCGATCGCGACCGGGAACTCGGGGCGCTCGCCCGCGTCGAGTTCGGCGATCACGTCGGCGACCGGACGGCCGAGGGTCGCCGTCGCCGTCACGGGGCCCATGGCCAGCTTCTTGTACGCGATCTCGGCGCTGACGGCGAGCGGGACCGCCCGCGAGAGCTCCGCGCCGAACGCGGCGAGGACGATGGCCCCGCTCGCGGACTCGCCCAGCGTGAACATGGCACCGGCGTGGGGTCCGCCGACGTGGTTGTGGTAGTCGCTCTGGTCGGGCAGGGCGACCACGGCCCTGTCCGGCGCGGTCTCCCGGAACTCGAGGTTCAGGGTCCGGGCCATCGGAACCGTGGCGGCGAGCATCTCGCCGATCGACATCTGGTCTGCGCTCATGGCCGCGATGTTACCCACGGGTAGGGATCCTTGACCAGGACCTGTCCGCGAGTGGATCACCGTCACCTATGGTTGACGCCCATGTGGCATGGAGAGCAGCCGCCCGGGGGCGAGCAGAACCAGCACGGTCAGGGACAGAACCAGGGGCCGGGACAGGGGCCGGGACCGGGGCAGAACCCCTACCAGCAGCCGGGGTACCAGCAGCCCAATCCGTACGGGCAGCAGGCCCCGTGGAACGCTCCGACGATGCCCGCGGGCCCGCAGGGAGCGCCGCCCGAGCCGCCGCGCGGCGGCCAGGACAACGGCAACCGCACCAAGCTGATCGCCATGGTCACGGCCGGTGCCGTCGTGGTCGCCGCGGGCGTCACGGGCTTCCTGCTCCTCGGCGGCGACAAGGACGACAACGCCGGGCCCGACCCGGCGAAGTCCAGCGCCTCCGCGGACCCGACCGGCTCGGACGACCCCAACCCGCGCACCGGCGACGGCATGCCCAAGCCGACCGTTCCCGGCTGGAAGGTCGTCGTCAATCCCAAGGTCGGCATCGCCTTCGACGTGCCCGCCCAGTGGTCCCTGGAGTCGCGGGACTGGGCGGGCGGAGTCGTCGACAACAAGGATGCCGATGACGACGCGGCGCCGTTCCTCGCCGCTTACGCGGCCCCCGCCTACTTCAAGGAGAAGTGGTGCGTGAGCGACGAGGACAAGGACGGCATCAAGGACGACACGCCACTGGCGGCCGCGGGCACACGCGGCGGGCGCGGCATGAAGAGCACCCAGCAGTTCGCGCGCCACGAGGCGACCAACTGGGTCTACGGCGTGTACACGCAGCCGGACAGGAAGAGGGTCACGACGGGCCCGACCGAGTCGTACACCAGCAAGTCCGGCGTCAAGGGCAGCCTGGTGAAGGCGAGTTCGTCCGGTGTCGAGAAGCAGGGCAAGTGCGAATCGGACGGCAAGGCCACGGTGTTCGCCTTCAAGGACCAGGAGGGGCGGTTCGTCGCCTGGTCCTTCCACGGAGCCAAGGACGTCAAGGACGAACTTCCGGACGCCACGGTCGAGAAGATCCTCGCAACGGTGCGTCTGTACGACCCCGTCCAGGACTGACCCCTTTCGGGAAGCCGGGCCCGCCGTGACCCCGGGGCCGTTGTGATCTTGTATGACCGGTCCCCGTATCGTGTCCGGCCATGTGGCCAGAACAGCAGCCGCCCGGGGGCGAGCAGAACTCGCAGGGCCAGAGTCAGAACCCGTACCAGCAGCCGGGGTACCAGCAGCCGAACCCGTACCAGCAGCCGGGTTACCAGGCGCCCAACCCCTACCAGCAGCCCGCGCCCGGGCAGCAGGGCCAGTGGAGCGCACCGACCACTCCCACGGGGGTGCCGCAGGCGCCGAGCGGCGCCGGTGGCAGTGGCGGTGGCGGCGGCCGGGGCGGGCGCAACAAGGTCAAGATCATTTCGATCGTGACGGCGGCCGCCGTGGTCGTGGCCGCCGGTGTCACCGGATACCTGGTCCTCGGCGGCGGGGACGACGAGGACACCAAGGCCGACTCCCCCGCGGCGGGCCCCCACAAGCCGAGCCCTCCGGCGGACAGCGGCTCCGACGGCGGGCGCGACACGGACAACGAGCTGAAGCCGACCATCAAGGGCTGGCACGTCGTGGTGAACCCGAAGTGGGGCACCGCCTTCGACGTGCCGCCGGAGTGGGAGGTGCAGAATCCCGGCTCGGCGATCGCCTTCGAGGACAACAAGACCGGCAAGCCGCTGATGACCATGTCGGCGCCCGCGTACCTCAAGTCGAAGTGGTGCGTCACGGACGACGACAAGGACGGCAGGACCGAGGACCACGAGCTCGCCGCCGTGGGCACGAAGGGCGCCAACGGCGCGAAGAACACCGACGAGGTCGCGGTCAACCAGGTCGCGTGGTGGGTCTACGCCGGATACACCCAGCCGGACAAGAAGAGCTTCACCTCCGACGAGAAGGCGGAGCCGTACACCACCAAGTCCGGCATCAAGGGCAGCATCGCCCGCGCCCGGTCCACGAACACGCCGCAGAAGGGCAAGTGCGCGTCGGACGGCAAGGCCATCACCTTCGGCTTCAAGAACGGCGAGGGCGAGTACGTCGCCTGGAGCCTCTACGGCGCCAAGGGCGTGAAGGAAGAGATACCGGAGAAGACCGTGATGAAGATCCTCAGCACGGTGCGCACCCACGGAGACCCGACGGAATCCTGAGGCGCTCCGCCGCTTCTCCGCACCCTTCTCCCCCTTCCTGCACTCTTCTCCACCCGCCCCACAGGGGGCGCACATGGCACCAGGACCCCGGCACCTCTATGGTTACTGGCCATGTGGCCAGAAAATCAGCCGCCCGGGGGCGAGCAGAACCCGCAGGACCAGAGTCAGAACCCGTACCAGCAGCCGGGGTACCAGCAGCCGAACCCGTATCAGCAGCCGGGATACCAGCAGCAGCCTGCGGGTGGCTACCAGCAGCAGCCGCACTCGGGCGCGTACTCGCAGCCCGAGCAGTCGCAGTGGGCGGCTCCGACGCCGCCGCCCATGCCGCCGCAGCAGGCCGGTGGCGGGCAGGGCGGTGGCGGCGGCAACAAGACGAAGGTCACCGCCATCGTGGCGGCGCTCGCCGTGGTGGTGGCGGCCGGGGTCACCGGCTTCCTGGTCTTCGGCGGCGATGACGACAAGAACGACGAGGCGGGCCCCGCGAAGCCCTCGAAGTCCGCGCCGAAGAAGCCGAGCCCGTCGGCGAGCGACGACGGGAACGCGCGCGGCGAGGGCGACGACAACAAGCCCATGATCGACGGCTGGCAGGTCGTCGTGAACCCCAAGTGGGGCACCGCCTTCGACGTCCCGCCGGACTGGAAGGTCGAGACGCCGGACACCTTCATCGCCTTCGACGACCGCAAGGAAGAGGGCGCGAAGACGATCATCGGCATGTCCGCGCCCGCGATCTTCAAGGACAAGTGGTGCACGTCCGACGACGACAAGGACGGCGAGCCCGACGACACCTCGCTCGCCGCGGTCGGCACCAAGGGCCAGAACGGCGCCAAGAACACCAAGGACGTCGCGCGCAACGACTCGGCCTGGTGGGTCTTCGGCGGCTACACCGAGCAGACGAAGGCCGACAAGAAGAAGATCAAGATCGGCGAGATCGAGGACTTCACCACCAAGGCCGGGATCAAGGGCAGCGTCGCCACGTCGACGACGTCCGGTGCCGCCACGTCGGCCAAGTGCGACTCCGAGGGCAAGGCCACCACGTTCGCCTTCAAGAACGGCGCCGGTGAGTTCGTCGCCTGGACCCTCTACGGCGCCAAGGGCGTCAAGGAAGAGGTCTCCGACGACCTCGTGAAGAAGATCCTCGGCACGGTGCGGCTGAGCGAGGAGACGCCCGAGTCCTGAGCAAGCCCGCACGGAATCGGTTTGGCAAGTCGGCCGCCCGCCGGGGATAGTCCCGGAGTGACGCCTCCCGCCCCCGCGCCGAGCCGCCGCCCCTCCTGGGCAGGCCGCAACTACACGCTGCTGACCGCCGCCGCGATCGTGACGAACCTCGGAAGCCACGGGGCGTTGATCGCGGCGGCTTTCGCCGTCCTCGACGCGGGAGGCGACGGCGGGGACGTCGGGCTCGTGGCGGCCGCGCGGACGCTGCCGCTCGTACTGTTCCTGCTCATCGGCGGGGCCATCGCCGACCGGCTGCCGCGGCACCACGTCATGGTCGCGGCCAACGCCCTCAACTGCGTCTCGCAGGCCGCCTTCGCCGTGCTCGTCATCGCGGGCGAACCCCGGCTCTGGCAGATGATGCTGCTCGGCGGGCTGGGCGGCGTCGGCCAGGCCTTCTTCGGGCCCGCCGCCGAGGGCATGCTGATGTCGTCGGTCAGCGGCGAGCAGGTCGGCCGCGCGTTCGCGCTGTACCGCATGGCGATGCAGGGGGCCGGGCTCGGCGGGGCGGCGCTCGGTGGTCTGCTGGTGGCGGCGATCGGTCCCGGCTGGGTGCTGGCGGTGGACGCCGCGGCGTTCGCGGTCGCGGGGGCGCTGCGGTGCTTCCTCGACGTGAGCCACATCCCGAAGCGCGCGCCCGGCGAGGGGCTCATCGCCGACCTGCGGGACGGCTGGCGTGAGTTCACCGGACGGCCCTGGCTCTGGTCGATCGTGGCGCAGTTCTCGGTGGTGGTGGCGGTGGTCGGTGCCGCCGAGTCGGTGTTCGGGCCGCTGGTGGCGCGCGACGAGCTGGGCGGCGCGGGGCCGTGGGGCCTGGCGCTCGGCGCGTTCGGAGCGGGCACGGTCGGCGGGGCGTTCCTGATGATGCGGTGGAAGCCGCGGCGCCTGCTGTTCGCGGGCACCCTCTGCGTCTTCCCGCTCGCGGCGCCTTCGGCGGCGCTCGCCGTGCCACTGCCGGTCGCCGGTCTCGCCGCGGTGATGTTCGTCAGCGGTGTGGCGATCGAGGTGTTCGGCGTCTCCTGGATGACCGCGATGCACCAGGAGATCCCGGAGGAGAAGCTGTCGCGCGTCGCCGCCTACGACTGGTTCGGCTCGATCGCGATGGTCCCGCTGGCCACGGCGCTCGCGGGCCCCGCGGAGTCCGCGTTCGGCCGGACCCCGTCGCTCTGGGGCTGCGCGGTCCTGGTGGTCCTGGTGACGGCGGCCGTCCTCTTCGTGCCGGACGTACGCAACCTGACCCGGCGCACGACGCACGTGGCGTCGGCCGTGGCCGAGGCGTCATCCCCCGATGGAGAAGGCGCCGTCGGGCGGCTCGGGTGACGGGACCGCTTCCTCGTCCCGTACCGGTCGCGCGTCCCCGATGAAGCGGCGCAGCGCGTCGCCGTGCTCGACCCGGGCGGGGAAGACGTCGGAGGCCGTGCGGCGGGCCAGCGCCTCGATGTCGATGGGCCGGTGCGCGGCGATCAGCACGGCGTTCCCGAAGCGGCGCCCGCGCAGCACGGACGGCTCGGCGATCAGCGCGAGATCCTCGAAGACCTCGGCGAACGTGGCGAGTTGGGAGCGGAGGAAGGCGAACGGGGCGCCGTCGGCGAGGTTCGCGGCGTAGTGCCCGCCGGGGCGCAGCACCCGGTCGGCGGTCCGCGCGTACGCCACCGTGGTGAGGTGCGCGGGCACGCGTGAGCCGCCGAAGACATCGGCGACGACGATGTCGGCGCTGTCGTCCGGCGCCGCGTCGAGCCACTCCCTGGCGTCCGCGCCGTGCACGACGACCCCGCTCGCACCGGCCAACGGCAGCCGCTCGGCGACCAGGCGGAGCAGCCCGCGGTCCGCCTCGACGACCTGCTGGTGGGAGCCCGGACGGGTCGCGGCGAGGTAGCGGGGCAGGGTGAGGGCACCGCCGCCGAGGTGGGTGACGTCGAGCGGGGTGCCCGGCTCTGCCGCGGTGTCGAGGACGTGGGCGAGCCTGCGCGCGTACTCGAACTCCAGGTGGGTGGGCTCGTCCAGATCGACGTACGACTGGGGCGCTCCGTCGACGGTGAGCAGCCAGGCGCGCCGCCGGTCGACGTCGGGCATGAGCTTGGCCGTGCCGTGATCGACTTCCCGAGTCACCGGAACGGCCTCGTCCGCCGCCGCGCCCGCCCCGCTGCCCAGGGCGTCCGCCCCGGCCCCGCCCTCGAACTCATGCTCGTCCACGCCGTCCATTGTGCCCGCCCGCCTCGGGGGCGGATTCCCCCGAGGCGGGCGGGACGGGCCTCGGCCCGTCAGGCGACTTCCGTCACGGTGCCCGCGCCGACGGTGCGGCCGCCCTCGCGGATCGCGAAGCCGAGCCCCGTCTCCAGCGGTACGTCACGGCCGAGTTCGACCGTCATCGTGACCGTGTCGCCGGGGCGGGCCACGGCGGCCTCGCCGAGGTCGACGTCGCCGACCACGTCCGCGGTCCTGATGTAGAACTGCGGCCGGTACCCGGTGGCGATCGGCGTCGTACGGCCGCCCTCCTTGGCCGACAGGACGTACACCTGCGCGGTGAAGCGGCGCCGTGGAGTGACGCTGCCGGGCGCCGCGACGACATGGCCGCGTCGTACTGCGTCGCGTGGCAGACCGCGCAGCAGCAGCGCCACGTTGTCGCCCGCCTGCGCCTCCTCCATCGGCTTGCCGAAGGTCTCCAGGCCGGTGACCACGGTCTCGGTGTCCGCGCCGAGCACCTCCACGCGGTCCCCGAGCCGGACGGTGCCGCGCTCCACGGCGCCGGTGACGACGGTGCCGCGCCCGGTGATGGTGAGCACGTTCTCGACGGACAGCAGGAACGGCGCGTCGAGATACCGCTCGGGCATCGGCACGTACGTGTCCACCGCGTCGAGGAGGGCCTCGATCGAGGACGTCCACCGCGGGTCGCCCTCCAGCGCCTTCAGCCCCGAGACCCGTACGACGGGTACGGAGTCGCCTCCGTACCCGTGCGAGGAGAGCAGGTCGCGGACCTCAAGCTCGACGAGGTCGGTGAGCACAGCGTCCTCACCGTCGTCGACGGCGTCGGCCTTGTTCAGCGCGACGACGATGTGGTCGACGCCGACCTGCCGGGCGAGCAGCACGTGCTCGGCGGTCTGCGGCATGATCCCGTCGAGCGCGGACACGACGAGGATCGCCCCGTCGAGCTGGGCGGCGCCGGTGACCATGTTCTTGATGTAGTCCGCGTGGCCCGGCATGTCCACGTGCGCGTAGTGCCTGGTGTCCGTCTCGTACTCGACGTGCGCGATGTTGATGGTGATGCCGCGCTGGGCCTCCTCGGGGGCGCGGTCGATGCGGTCGAAGGAGACGTACTGGGTGCTGCTGTCGGCACCGCGCTCGCTGAGGACCTTGGTGATGGCGGCGGTCAGGGTGGTCTTGCCGTGGTCGACGTGCCCCATCGTGCCGATGTTCAGGTGCGGCTTCGTACGGACGTAGGCGGTCTTGGACATGGTGGTTCCTTCTCCGGAACTCGAAGCTGTTGTCCCGGACCGGCGGTGTGCGCGGTCGGGACGGGGACCCCGGGGGCCCTACCGACCCTCCCCCTCGGGGGTCCGCCGGAATGTCCGGGGAGGGTCAGCTTCGGGCGCCGTCGAAGGCGACAGGTGTGAAGGCGACAGGTGCGAGGACGGCAGCCTTCGCAGCGCCCGCGACTGCGGGCGTTGCTGCGAGGAAGGCGTACCGGAACATGTGGCTGATCCTCACCGAAGAAATCGCCCACGTCGAATGATTTTCGCGCGAACGGCACGTGCTGGGCACAGAGTTGCCGATCGCCCGGGTGTCAGTGGCCGGGCAGGCCGCCTGCCCATACCGCGGGCGTACGGCCCGACCACGGGCTCGCCTGTTCGAGCTGCCCGGCAAGGCGGAAGAGGCGCCCCTCCTCCCCGTAACCGGCGGCGAACTGCATGCCGATCGGAAGCCCCGTCCCTGCGTCGGCCGTCACCGGCACGGACATGGCGGGCGTGCCCGCGACGTTGAACGCCATGGTGAACGGCGAGCGGTCGTTGAGGCGGTCGATCCAGCCGTGGCCGTCCAGCGCCTCCGCGCCCTCCCCGTAGGCGCCCAGGAGCATGGGAAGCTCCGGCAGGGTCGGGGTGAGCAGGAGGTCGTGGGTGTCGAAGTACCGCGCGAGGCTGCGGGCGACCCGGTTGCGGACCGCCAGCGCCTCGACGAACCGGGCGCCGCCGACCCGCTGTCCGTACCGGTATCCGGCCAGGGTCACCGGTTCGAGGGTCGAGGAATCGACGGCCCGGCCGAGGGCGGCGGCAAGCCCGTCGATCGAGGCCGCGAGGTTCGCCGTCATCAGACGGGCGTTGGCCAGGACGAACTCCTCCCAGTCGACTCCGAGGTCGACCTCCGCCTCCGCCACGTGGTGGCCGAGGGATTCGAGCAGGCGCACGGTACGGGAGACGGCGTCGGCCACCGGTGCGGTGGTGCGGCGCCCGCCCCACGCCTGGGTGAGGACACCGATCCGCTGCGGGCCCGGGGGCCGGGTGACTTCCTCCGCGTAGGGCCTGGGCGGCTGCGGGGCGAAGTAGGGGTCGCCCGGTTCCGGGCCGCGGATCCCGTCGAGGAGTGCCGCGCTGTCGCGCACGGTGCGGCTCACGCTGCCGTGCACGCCCAGGCCGTTGAATATCTCGTCGGCGTCGGGGCCCGCGGAGACCCGGCCGCGGGTGGGCTTGAGCCCGAAGAGGCCGTTGTAGGCGGCGGGGATGCGGAGCGAGCCCGCGGCGTCCGTGGCGTGCGCGAGGGGCACCACCCCGGCGGCGACGGCCGCGCCCGCTCCCCCGCTGGATCCGCCCGCGCTCCGTTCCGGGTCCCACGGGTTGCGGGTCGGGCCGTACAGCGCGGGCTCCGTGGTGATGCTGTAGGCCAGCTCCGGGGTGGCGGTGCGGCCGAACGTCACGAGTCCGGCCCGCCGCAGTCGCCGCATCAGCGCGGAGTCGGCGCCCGCGACATGACCGGCCGCGAGACGGCTGCCCAGCTCCATCCGCCTTCCTGCCATGGCGACCCCGAGGTCCTTGATCAGGAAAGGGACCCCGGCCAGCGGTGCGCTCCCGGGGGCGGGCTCGTCGTCGGTGGGCCACGTCTCGACGACGGCGTTGACCTGCGGATTAACGGCCTGCGCCGCCTCGCGCGCGGCCGCCACCAGTTCGGCGGGGGTCACCTCGCCCGCGGCCACCAGCTCGCCGAGCCCCACCGCGTCGAACGTCACGTACTCGGTAACTCTCACTGCCACTCCCAGCACAAGGACAATACCGTCGAGTCCCATGCGATACCGATCGGTATCGCATGGGACGGACTGGTACCGTAGCAGCCATGACAGCGACCACCAGCAGGCCGGGCAGGGTGGCGAAACTGCCTCCTCGCGAGCGCATCCTCGACGCGGCGGAAGAGCTCTTCCAGAGCGAGGGCATCCGCCGGGTCGGCGTCCAGGCGATCGCAGACCGGGCCGAGACCACGAAGGCAGCCATCTACCGGCACTTCGAGACCAAGGACGCACTGGTCGCCGAGTGGCTGCGGATCGTCGCCGCCGACTATCAGGCGGCCTTCGACCGGGTCGAGACCGCACACCCCGATCAGCCCAGGGAGCAGATCCTGGGCCTGGCGCGCTTCATCGCCGAGGGCCTGCCGACGATCTCGTACCGGGGCTGCCCGTTCATCAACTCCCTCGCCGAGCTGCCCGACCGCTCGCACCCCGCACGGCAGGTGATCGAGGAGCACAAGGCCCGCCAGACCCGCCGACTGGTCGGCATGTGCGCCGACGCCGGACTCCCCGACCCCGAGCAGACCGCGGCCGAAATCACCTTCCTGCTCGAAGGCGCGCAGGTCAGCACGCAGAACGGCAGCATCGACCGGGCCGGGGACCGCCTGCTGACGATCGTCGAGGGGGTCCTCGACCGGCAGGGGCCGCAGCTCCCGGCCACCGCGACGGGAGCGGTCAGAGGTTCTTGAACGCCTCACGCACCGAGAGCGGCGCGAGCCCGCCCCGCTCCCGCTCCACGAAGGCGCGTACGGCCTCCGGATCGGTCTTGGCGTACTCCCGCAGACACCAGCCGATCGCCTTCCGGATGAAGAAGTCGGGATGCCCCGCCTGGCGTACGCAGTAGGCGAAGAGCCGCTCCGTGTCGGTGTCCGACTTGTACCGGAGCTGGTGGAGGAGGGCCGTCCGGGCCACCCACAGGTCGTCGTCCTCGATCCACTCGTCCATGGCGGCCCGCAGCTCCGGGTCGGCCGCGACCAGGCCCCCGACGACGTGGGCGGCGAGCGCGTCGACCGTGTCCCACCAAGGACGCGACGTCACGAGGTTCCGGACGACGGGCAGGAACCCGGACGAGCAACGCTTCACATGGCGGCGCAGATAGTCGACGGCGAAGTAGGCGTACTCCCTCTCGGGCAGTTCCCAGCAGCGCAGGGCAATCGCTTTGCAGTCTTTTTCGTCGGGGCGCGGAGTACCGGCGAGGACGGCGCGGGACAGGTCGCGGCGCACCGGTGAGGTCAGGCCGAGGAAGGGGGCGACGTCCTTCATATACGCCTTCATCTGCACGGACCGCTCCGGATCAGCCGCCTCCGAGTAGCTCACGACGAGCCGTTCGAGGACCGTGTCGGCCAGGTCACTGCTCGGCACCGCGCTCGGGACTGTGACGCTCATGAGACGCACCATACGGCGATCAGACACATGAGCCGGTTACTCTTCCCGGATGTTCGAGACCGCCACCGCCCGCCCGCAGGGCCTCGCCGTGCGCTGCGCCAGGGCCCTGCTCTCGCCGTGGTCGCGGCTTTCGCTGCTCGTGATGCTGCTGGCCGCGGCGGCGACGTGTGTGCTGGTCTTCGAGCCGCAGCGGTTCCTCTCCGACGGGTGGCCCGCGCAGTTGGGCGGCGCCACGGCGGTGGCCCTGTTCGCGGTGGCGTACGGGGTGTGCACCGCCGCGTTCGTGCCGCGTCCGCTGCTCAATCTGGCGGCGGGCGCGCTCTTCGGCTCGCAGGTGGGCCTGGGCGCGGCGATCGCGGGCACGGTGTTCGGCGCCGGGATCGCCTTCGGTCTGGGCCGGATGCTGGGCCAGGACGCGCTGCGGCCGCTGCTGCGGGGGCGCTGGCTGAAGGCCGTGGACGGCCAGCTCAGTCGGCACGGCTTCCGCTCGATGCTGGCGGTGCGGTTGTTCCCCGGGGTGCCGTTCGCCGCGGCCAACTACTGCGCGGCGGTGTCCCGCATGGGCTGGCTGCCGTTCCTGCTCGCGACGGGCCTCGGCTCGATCCCGAACACGGCCGCGTACGTCATCGCGGGCGCCCGCGCGTCGACGCCGACGTCACCCGTCTTCCTGGTCGCGATGGGGTTCATCGCGGTGACGGGTCTTGGCGGGGCGGCGGTGGCGTGGTTCAAGCGCCACCACTTCCGCGACCACTGAGCCGACCGCGCGCCGCGCGCCCCACTCCCCACTCTCCGCTGGAAGAACGGGTGAACTTCCGGCGAAGTGCCAGCGGCGTACGGTCGAAGCACCGGCGGCGACGCGGTCCGGCACGACGACCTCACCGCGCATCCGCAGGCGCCGGAATGGACGACGACGGGACCGACGCCACAGCCGCCGAACGGCCCTCCCACCGTCTCGTAACCCTGGAGCGCTACGCTGCCCCACGACGGGGGACGTGATCGCCCCCGCGCCCCGGCGTTCCGCCCGCTCACCGTGCAGTCACGTTTCAGCCACGCCTCAGCCACGCCCCTCTATGACCGCTACGACCGCACCCGCGGCCTGATGATCAGTACTTGGACGGCGCAGTTTTCATGTCTTGGCTTGAATCCTTCATCCTCGGGCTCGTCCAGGGGCTGACCGAGTTCCTCCCGATCTCCTCCAGCGCGCACCTGCGACTGACCGCGGCGTTCGCGGGCTGGCACGATCCCGGGGCCGCGTTCACCGCGATCACGCAGATCGGCACCGAGGCCGCCGTGCTGATCTACTTCCGCAAGGACATCGCGCGGATCCTGTCGGCGTGGTTCGGCTCGCTCTTCGGCAAGGTGCCGCGCTCGGACCACGACGCGCAGATGGGCTGGCTGGTCATCGTCGGCTCGATCCCGATCGGCGTCATGGGCGTGACGTTCAAGGACCAGATCGAGGGCCCGTTCCGCGATCTGCGCCTCATCGCCACGACGCTGATCGTGATGGGCATCGTCCTCGGCGTCGCCGACCGCCTGGCGGCCCGCGACGAGACGGGCGGCAAGCACCGCGCGGTACGCCGCCGAAAGGACCTCAAGGAACTCGGCGTCAAGGACGGTCTGATCTTCGGCATCTGCCAGGCGATGGCCCTGATCCCCGGCGTCTCCCGCTCGGGCGCCACGATCAGCGGCGGCCTCCTCATGGGCTACACCCGCGAGGCCGCGGCCCGCTACTCCTTCCTCCTCGCTATCCCCGCCGTCCTCGCGTCAGGCGTCTTCGAGCTGAAGGACGCGGGCGAGGGCGGCCACGTCTCCTGGGGCCCGACGATCTTCGCCACGATCATCGCCTTCGTGGTCGGCTACGCGGTCATCGCGTGGTTCATGAAGTTCATCACCACGAAGAGCTTCATGCCGTTCGTCTACTACCGGATCCTGCTGGGCATCGTGCTGTTCATCCTGGTGGGCGTGGGCGAACTCAGCCCGCATGCGGGCGAGTCGGCGGGATGAGGCTCGGATCGGTGCAGGTCGGCAGCGCGTTGCCGGGGCGCCGATCCGCCATCGGCCTGACCGCTCTCTGCGCTGTGTGGTAGAAGACCAGACAGCGCACAAAGGACGGGACGTGTTCTGCGGGGGAAGCATGGAGATGTCACTCAGCGTCGAGAGTCCTGCCGCGGGCGACGAGGCCGCCTTGCTCCGGCGGTGGTTGCTCGGCGACCGGGCGCTGCGCGGTCACGTGACGATGCAAGCGACGCAACCAGGTGCAGGGGACGAGTCATCCGGGGCCATGGGACCGTCCGTCCTGGAACTGATCAATGTCGCGGCCTCGAACGCGATCGCCCTCGGCAACCTGCTGTTGTCGGTGGCCCTGTGGCGCTCAAGTCGGCCGTCTCCGCCGCCAACGGTCCGTATCGAAGCGAACGGAGTGAGCGTCACCGTGAACACGGACGACCAAGAGACGCTCCGCGAGCTGACCGAGATGCTGCAGCGGGCCCGCCCGGAGCGATGAGCGCCCCGCGATGACCGATCAGCTCTGCGGCGTGGACACCTCCGCCGTCGTCCTCATCGGATGCCACGCGTTCGAGCAGCTGGAATCGCTCCCCGCGGTGAAGAAGAACCTCACCGACTTGGCCAGGCTGTTCACCGACCCCACCAACTGGGGGATTCGGCAGGACCGGATCACCGTCCTGTCGCAGCCTTCGCACGAGAGTGACGTGCTGCATGCCGTGCGGAGCGCGGCGAGCGCAGCCTCGGACGCACTCATCGTCTACTACGCGGGCCACGGCTTGCTCGACCCCGTGGACCAAGAGCTCTACCTCTCGCTGCCCGGCTCCAGACTGAGCGATGTGCACGTGGAATCCGCGCTGCGGTTCGAGTTTCTGCGCCGGGTGTTCCTCAGCAGCGCGGCCGAGAAGAAGGTGCTGCTGCTGGACTGCTGTTACAGCGGCCGTGCCATGGCCGGTGAGATGGGAGCCCCGGGCCTTGGTGGCATACTGCCGAAGCTCGAGGTGGCCGGCACCTGCTTGATCACCGCATGCTCCGAGAACGCCAGGGCGTTGGCGCCGCCCGGCGAACCGAACACCGCTTTCACCGGGGCACTCCTGAAAGCCCTGGAACAGGGTGTGCCGGGCGCGGGTGAGCTGCTGGACATGACGACCCTCTACGAGCACGTGCTCAGCGAGCTCCGGGCCAGGTCACTCCCGCTCCCCCAGCAGCGCAGCCGCAACACCGCTGCCCGGATCTGCATCGCCCGCAACCGCGCGGCCTTGGTGCCGTCCGCCGACGATGGACACACCCCAGCCACGAGGCGCAGTCCACTGTTCCCTCCGGCCATGCCCGAGGTGTGGGGCGACGTACCGCGCCGCAACACCCGGTTCACCGGCCGTGAGTCGCTCCTGAACAAGGCCCACCACCTGCTGCGGGACAGCGAGTCCGGTGCGGGTGTCCTCACGCTGCACGGGATGCCCGGGGTGGGCAAGACCCAGCTCGCGGCCGAGTACGCGCACCGGTTCGGCTCCGAGTACGACGTGGTGTGGTGGGTCAATGCCTGGGCACGGGTGGTGTACCGCCGTCTCGTCGCCGAACTCGCAGCGAGACTGGGCCTGTCCACAGGTGCCGAGTACGGCGAGCGACTGCGCGCGGTCCGGGACTCGCTGCGCCGCGGCGAACCGTACTCCCGGTGGCTGCTGATCCTGGACGGCGCCGACGAACCCGACCAGATCTCGGATCTCGTGCCCACCGGCCCGGGGCACGTGCTCATCACCTCCCGCAACCTCCAGTGGAGCGAGCACAACAGCAAGCTGCTGGAGGTCCCGGTCTACGACCGCGACGAGTCGGTGGCGTTCGTCCGGCGCCGCGCTCCGCGGCTGACGGACACCGGAGCGGACCAGTTGGCGGAGGCGTTGGAGGATCTGCCCCTGTTGCTCGACCAGGCAGCGGGCTGGATGAACGAATCGGACCAGGCCGTCACGGACTACATCGGGCTGTTGGAGGACGGCGTCGACCAGGACGCGCTCAAGGTGTCCGCAGACTTCCCTGTCGCCTTTCCGACGGCTTGGTCAATGCTCCTGAACAAACTCAGCGAGTCCCTCCCGGCATCGGTCGACCTGCTGCGCCTGTGCACCTTCTTCGCCCCCGGCTTCATCCCGGTAGGGCTGCTGAAGGCCATGCCTCGCGACGGTCTGCCGGACCGGCTGGTCGGACTCCGGGACGATCCGCTGCTGTGGCACAGGGCGATCAATCAGCTGCGTCAGTACTCGGTGGTACGGCTGAAGTCGTACGATTCCACCTCGCACGAGTCCACTCCGCACGAGCCCGCTGCGGACGCTTCCATGCTGCCGGGCGACTCGCTGTATCTGCACCGCATGGTGCACCAGATCGTGCGCAGGGACGTGCCGGAGGAGACCCGGCGCGCATTCATCGAGGTGGCGCGCCGGACGCTCGCGGCGGCCGACCCGGGACGTCCCACCGACACCCGCCGGTGGGACGCGTATGCGGAGATCGTGCCGCACCTCACGTACGCGGAGGTCCTGAACAGCGAGGACACCGAGGTCCAGCACCTGCTCCTCAACTGCCTGCGCTACATGTACGTCTCCGGCGACCACGAGGCCGGTATCAAGCTCGGTGAGCGCGCCATCGAGACATGGCGCTCGCTGCTCGGCGAGACGCACCCACTGATCTGGGAACTGACGTATCACCACACCAACCTGCTGCGCGCCGTCGGCAGTTACGCACGCGCCGAGACCCTAGGCCGCACCGCCGTCGAACACCTCCGTCAGGCGCACGGAGAGGTGGATCTGGACCATCTGCGCGCGGTCGGCGGGCGCGCCGCCGACCTGCGGGGTCTCGGCCGCTACGACGAGGCGCTGGAGATGAGCCATCGGCTGCACGCGACCCATGTTCACCTCCTCGGTGCACAGGATTCGAGGACCCTCGACGCGCTGCACGACCTGGGCTCCTCGCTGCGGCTGGTCGGCCGCTACCTAGAGGCCCTGGACACCGACAGGGAGACGGTGCAGGCCCGCCGTTCACTGCTGAAGGGGCGGCATCCCTGGACGCTCCTCTCGGAGGCCTCCTACGCCATCGACTTGCGGCTGCTGGGCCGCTATGCGGAGGCCGAGGCCAGACAGGAGATGAACGTCCGTGAGTACCGCGTCACCATGGGAGCGGACAACCCGTACACGTTGCGCGCCGAACACAACCTCGCGCTGTGCCACTACCGCAACGGTGACCGTGGCAGGGCGGAGCAGCTCTTCTCCCGAGTGCTCGATGCCGGTGAGCGCCGGATGGGCGCAGGGCACCCCATTACGTTGGCCTTCGCGACCAGCCAGAGCCTTTTCGCGCGCGAGCACGGCGACATCGACCGGGCATACGAGGCCAGCGCGTCCATCATCGCCCGCTACGAAGAACTCCTCGTGGAAGGCCACCCGTTCATCGCCGGGGCCCGCGCCAACCACGCCCTGGTCCTGCGCAGCCTCGGGGAGCGGGAGCAGGCACAGGCGCTGATCGAGCAGGCGCTGGCCGACATGACGGCGACGATAGGGGTGAACCACCCTCACACCTTGGGCTGCGCCATCAATGCCTCCGCCCTGCGCCACCTGATCGACGATACGGAGTCGGCGGCCGAGCTCAGCAAAGACACGTACACCCGGGCCACCGAGACCCTCGGCCGCACCCACCCCCTCACCCTGTCCGCCCGCATCGCCTACGCGGCCGACCTACGCGACCTGCGACAGCACCAGAAGGCCGAGAAGAACGAGCAGAAGGCCATCTCCGACCTCATCGCGACCCTGGGACACCAGCACGTCCACACCGTCTCGGCCCGGGCCCGCAAACGGCCGTACTGGGACTTCGAGCCCCTCACGACCTGACCGGTCCAAGACCGCGCGCGTCGACGCTGCGACCGAACCCGCCTGTGCCGCTCGATCAAGGCGCCTTCACGACACTGTCGGCCGCCCTGACCGTGCGGTTCCGGTCGACGCTGCTCAGCATGAGGGGAATGGGTCCTACCGTGCCGAGGAGACGTGATGACGACGGGCTGGGTGCAGCGAGAGGTACCGGGATCCGGCGAGGCAGGCGAGTGGTTGCCGGTCCTGGACGTTCCTCTTCCGGGGCGGCAGCGGCGCTGGACCGTCTTGTTGCGGTGGCTGCTGTTGCTTCCCCAGTTCGTGGTCTATGCGGTGCTCAGCGTGGTGGCGTTCTTCGTCACGATTGTCGGGTGGTTCGCTGCACTCTTCATGGGCAGGCTGCCGGACGGGATCTTCAGGTTTCTCGGTTCCGTGCTCGCGTACGCGACCCGGGTGAACGCCAGCGCGACGCTCCTCGTCGACCAGTACCCGCCCTTCTCGTTCTCGGCGCCGAACTACCCGGTGCAGATTGAGGTGCGCCCCACGCCGCTCAACCGTCTCGCGGTCTTCTTCCGGCTGATCCTGATGATTCCGGCGGCCGTTGTCAGCGGCCTCCTGCAGAGCGGGTGGTACGCGATCAGCTGGGTGTTCTGGCTCATCGCCCTGATTCTGGGGCGCCTGCCCGGCCCGCTCTACGCGGCGACGGCAGCTGTCGCCCGGTACAGCATGCGTCTGGACGCCTACGCCTACCTGCTCACCCCCGCCTACCCGAAGAGGCTGTTCGGGGACGAGCAGGTACCCCCTGAGGACGTACGGTCCGGTACCCGGCCGCTGCTGCTGGACACCGCGGCCACGGTTCTCGTCGTGCTGTTCCTGCTGCTCGGTCTCGCCGGTCATCTGGTGAACACCACCGTCGACTACGGTTCCGATGACGACCACGACTCGGCCGGGGCATCCGATTCAGTCGCACTTCGTGACGAGCGATGAGTTTCCCCGCCTGCCTCCGTCCTACCTTGCGAACACCGAGGAAGCGGAGGCATGGGATGGACAAGCAGTTCACCGCAACCCTGCGGAAGAGCCCGAACAAGGGCGGCTGGACCTACGTCGTGTGGCCAGAGTCGGCCGAGTTCTTCGGCACCCGCGGCCTGGTGAAGGTCCGGGGCACGATCGACGGTCATCCGTTCCAGAGTTCGTTCATGGCCCTGGGGGACGGGACGCACAAGCTGCCCGTGAAAGCGGACGTGCGCAAGGCGATCGGCAAGGAGGAAGGGGACACCGTGACCGTCCGTCTACAGGAGCGGGTCAACACCAGAGTCAACACCTGACGTCAAGAACGACTTCGGCTTGCGGCGTGGGTCCAGGTGGCGGCCAGGACCAGCGCGGCAGTCCGTAGCGGTTCCTCCACGATGGGGGTGTGGCCCGTGTCGGGCAGCAGGTCGACCCTCGCGCCCGGAACGGCTCGGTAGTCGGCCGCGGAAGCCGGGCGCCATCTGCGGTCCTGTTCGCCGAAGATCACCTGCAACGGCTTGCCGAGGGGCGCAAGCCGGGACGGGAGCGCCTGGCGGCTCAGGTAGGCGGTGGACGCCTGCATCGCCGCGGTGACCGCGGCCTGGCTCATGCCGCGCACTTCGTCGACGAACTCCTGCGGCACCTCGTAGCCCGCGCGGAATCCCGTGCTCGCGAACTGGCGGAGCTGCTCATCGGTCGGTGGCCACTGGGTGGGGGCGGTCGCGGTGGACGGCGGTGCGATGAAGGCGTCCATGCCGGGGCCGGTGCTGATGAGTACGAGGGCGGTCACCAGGTCGGGGCGCTGCTCGGCGAGAGCGGTGGCGGTATAGCCGCCGCTGGAATGGCCGACGGCCGTCGCGCGCTCGACGCCGAGCCGGTCAAGCGCCGCGCCGATCCTGCGCCCCTGCTCGGGAATCCCGTAGTCGCCGTCGGCCGGTTCGGCCGAACGGCCGTGCCCCGGCAGGTCGACCCGGATGACGCGATGAGACATGGACAGCAGCGGAACCAGCGCGTCCCACGAGCGGCTCGAAGTCGCCGAGCCATGGATGAGCAGGAGTGCGGGGGCGTCGCGGGGGCCGTCCTGGCCGACGTAGAGGTCACCGTGTTCCAGGCGGAGGACCGAGTCCTCGGTGGGAGAAGTCATGAGCCCACTGTCAGCGGCGGCCCGCGCCGACGGCTTGGACAAATGTTCCCTCCCCGGCAGACGTAGCCTGAAGGGATGGGGTCCACCACCAGTGCACCTGACAGTTCCACCGCGTGGGACGTGGCACGCCCGCAGCGGTCGCGCCGCGTCACCGGTGCCGACATGGCCGGGTTCCGGGTCCCCGGCACGCTCACGGAAGGCCTCCGCCTGGTGCCGCACCCCGCGGTGATGCTGATCCTGGAATTCGGACCGAGCCCGTCCACCGTGCACGACGGCACGGGCGGCCGCCATCGGGGAAGTCTCGTCGCCGGGCCCGGATTCGGCTCCGGAGGCGGGGTCCGGGCGTGGGGTGAACACGTCGAGTGCGTACAGGTGCGTCTGTCCCCCGTCGTCGCGGGCACGATCCTGGGCGTCGGCCCGGCCGAGCTGGCCGGGGCCATGGTGTCGCTCGATGACCTGTGGGGTCGTGAGGCGTCGCGGATCCGCGAGCAACTGGGCGGGATCTCCTCGTGGGCGGACCGATTCGCGTACACGGAGGGGCTGCTCCTCGCCCGTCGACGCGAGGCGCGGAAAGCGGTGGACCCGGCGGTGATCTGGGCCTGGAACCGCATCGTCGAAAGCAAGGGGCTCGTCCGGGTCGACGAGCTGGCGGACGACCTCGGATGGAGCCGCAAGCGCCTGTGGTCCCGATTCCAGTCCGCCATCGGCATTCCGCCCAAGCGCGCCGCGAGGCTGGCCCGCTTCGACCATGCCGTGCACCGCCTGGTCGCGGGCTCCGGCGCGGCCGACGTCGCGGCGGACAGCGGCTACTGCGACCAGTCGCATCTGCATCGGGACGTCATGGCGTTCACCGGCGCGACCCCGACGACCGTGGTGGTCGAGCCGTTCCTGACCGTGGACGACCGCGCATGGCCCAGCGGTCCAGCGGCCTAGCGCCCCACAGCCGTCCACCCCGTGGCTGTCCACCCCGCAGCCGTCCACCCCGCAGCCACCACCTGCGCTTCGATCACGTGGCGGAAGTGTGCGGTAGCTGACAGTTCCGATTGTCGTAGCCATCCCCTAGGGTTGACGCCATGCCCTTAACCCCACCCCCCCATGGTTCCGCGCGGTCTTCCGTCGAATTGAACGAGCGGATCCGCGGCCTGTGGCTGCGCGCGGGCGGCCGCCTCTCCCCCGAACAGCGCAGAGAGTACGAGCAGTTGGTGACGGAGTGGGCCGCCGCAGTCCGCAAGGAGATGGTGCGGGCCGCATAGGCCCTTCGTCCCTGCACGCCCCTTGGCTCAACACCCCCCGTGCCCAACACTGAGCCGATGACGCAGCGCGTGGAACTCGCCGCCGTGATCGACCGGTTGGCCGTCGATGCCCTCATCACCGAGTACGCGGTGGCCGTCGACGACGGCGACTGGACCGCCTATCGACAGCTCTTCGCCCCGAGCGGGCGCGCCGACTACCGCTCCGCGGGCGGCATCGAGGGAGGAGCCGCTGAGATCACCGCGTGGCTGGCGGAGACGATGCAGATGTTCCCCATGCGCCAGCACCTGATCACCAACCGCAGGCTGGAGTTCGGGACGCTGGACCAGGACGTCGACGACGTCGCCCGCGTCCAGGCCGACTACGTGAACCCGATGCGGTTCGCGAAGCCCGCGGGTCAGCCAGCGGCCGGTGAGCGTGAGCCCTCGACCGCACCTGACTTCATCTGCGGCGGCCGCTACGCCTTCACTCTCGTGCGTACGCACCATGGCTGGCGGTTGCGCCAGGTGGTCGTCACGGAGAAGTGGCGCCAGATGGCCGGTCTCCCTTCCGACACGCGTGGTGCGGGGTTCTGATGCCCGGCCCACTGTCCTAGATCGTCCGCGTCGCGCACACTGGAAATACGACCGGGCGTCGGGGACAGAGGGAGGCGCTGCATGGATCTTTCCGGCGACGACCGGTGGGAGCGGAACGGGCGACAGGACGGGCGACGGAACGGGCCCTGGAGCAGGCAGCGCGCCGCGCGCCTCCTCGCGTCGCGCTGGTGGCGCGGCGGCATCGCCGTCACGGCGGGCGCGCTGCCCGCCCTCGCGTTCCCCGCCCCGTCGCTGTGGTGGTTCGCGTACGTCGCGCTGGTGCCGTGGATGCTGCTGGCACGGTCCGCCCCGACCGCTCGGCGGGCCGCGCTCGACGGCTGGCTGGGCGGCCTCGGCTTCATGGTGGCCGTGCACCACTGGCTGCTCCCGAGCCTGCATGTGTTCACGCTCGTCATCGCCGCGCTGCTCGGTCTGCTGTGGGCGCCCTGGGGGTGGCTCGTACGACGGTTCCTCGGCGGTGTGCCGCAGGCCGGGCGGGCCACGGCCGCGCTCGTGGTGCTGCCCTCGGGGTGGCTGATGGTCGAACTGGTCAGGTCATGGGAAGGGCTGGGCGGGCCGTGGGGGCTGCTCGGCTCCAGCCAGTGGCAGGTGACGCCCGCGCTGCGGCTCGTCTCGGTGGGCGGGGTGTGGCTGGTCAGCGCGTTCGTCGTGGTCGTGAACACGGGGGTCGCGCTGCTCGCCCTCGCGGCGGCCGCACGGGCGACGACTCCCCGTACGGAGCACACGGACGCCGTCTCCACACCCGCTTCGTCCCACGCCCTCCCCGCCCTCGCAGGCATCCTCGCCGTGGCCACCGCCGGGGCCGCCGCCTGGGGGTGGGCCCCCCGCCCCGAACCCGCCGGGCACGCCCGCGTCGCCGTCGTGCAGCCGGGCGTCATCGAAGACGGCGTCGCGAGCGCCGACAAGCGCCTGGCCCGGGAGGAGGCGCTGACCCGGACCCTGGCGGGCCGGGATGTCGACCTCGTCGTCTGGGGCGAGAGCAGCGTCGGCTTCGACCTGGCCGACCGGCCGGACGTCGCACGCCGGATCGCCGCGCTCTCCCGCGAGGTGGGCGCGGACATCCTGGTGAACGTCGACGCGCGCCGCTCCGACCGGCCCGGCATATTCAAGAGTTCCGTCCTGGTGGGCCCGGAAGGGCCGACCGGCGACCGCTACGACAAGATGCGGCTCGTGCCCTTCGGCGAGTACATTCCGGCGCGCTCCCTGCTCGGCTGGGCCACGTCCGTCGGCAAGGCGGCGGGCGAGGACCGCAGGCGCGGCGACCACCAGGTGGTGATGAACACCGGCCGCAACACCGAAGGCAAGAACGGGCGCGCCACCGGGCACGACCTCCGCATCGGCCCCCTCGTCTGCTTCGAGTCCGCGTTCCCCGACATGAGCCGTCGGCTCACCCAGGACGGCGCCCAGCTGCTGCTCGCCCAGTCCGCCACGTCGTCGTTCCAGCACAGCTGGGCGCCCCGGCAGCACGCGTCGCTCGCGGCGGTGCGGGCCGCGGAGACGGGCCGCCCCATGGTGCACGCCACGCTCACCGGCGTCTCCGCGGTGCACGGCCCCGACGGGGCGCGCATCGGCAACACGCTCGGCACGTCGGCGAGCGCCACGGCCGTGTACGACGTGCCGCTGGCCACCGGCGAGACGGCGTACGTGAAGTGGGGCGACTGGCCCGTGCACGCCGCGGTCCTCGTACTCGTGGCGCTGGGCCTGACCGAGGGCCTGCGGTTCTACAGGCGGACCACCCTCAGGCGGACTGCTCCTGAGCGGCACGCACCACGCGCTCGCACAGCTCATGAGTCGCCAGTGCGTCCCGGGCGCTGAGCAGCTTGCCCGCGCGCACCGCGTCGAGGAAGGCGAGCACCACCTGCTCGATGCCGCGCTGACGGGCCACCGGGACCCAGTCGCCGCGCCGCCGCACAGTGGGCTGGCCCTTGTGGTCGACGATCTCGGCGAGGTTGAGCACCTGCCGCTTGGTGTCCTGGCCGGAGACTTCGAGGATCTCCTCGGTGGAGCCGCTGAGCCGGTTCATCATGCCGATGGCGGTGAACCCGTCGCCGGACAGCTGCACGACCACGTGCTGCATCAGGCCGTCCTCGACGCGGGAGCGCACGGTGACGTCGTCGATCGGCCCCGGCGCCAGGAACCGCAGCGTGTCCAGGACGTGGATGAAGTCGTCGAGCACGAGCGTGCGCGGGTCCTCGGGCAGCCCCACGCGGTTCTTCTGCATGAGGATCATCTCGCGCGGGTGGTCGACGCACTGGGCGTAGCCGGGCGCGAAGCGGCGGTTGAAGCCGACCGCGAGGCTGACGCCGCGCTCCTCGGCGAGGCGCACGAGGCGCTCGGAGTCGGCGAGTTCGTACGCGATGGGCTTGTCGACGTAGGTCGGCACGCCCGCTTCGACGAGGCGGGTGACGATCTCCGGGTGCACGGCGGTCGGCGCGTGCACGAAGGCGGCGTCCAGGCCCTGGGCGAGCAGCGCGTCCAGGTCGGTGTGGCAGCGGGAGTCCGGGACGTGGTGGACGCCCGCGACCCGGGCGAGGGTCGCGGGCGTGCGCGTCTGCAGGTGCAGTTCGACCCCGGGCAGGGTGGTGAGGACGGGCAGGTACGCCTTTTGCGCGATGTCACCGAGTCCGATGCAGCCGATCTTCACCACTGTCTCCCTACCGGCCCCTACCACTGGCCTACTGCTGCTACTGATGCTGCCGCTACCGCTGTACTGGCTCGCGATCCGTCGTTCCCGCAGCATACGGGGCCTGCGGGGGACGCCAGTCGGCGATGGAGGAGAAGCTGCGCATGATGAAGTCCGGGCCGAGCCGCGTCGCCGTGGAGACGAGGGCGTTGCGTACGGCGATGAGCGGGGCGCCGGTGAGATGCGTGACGCGGGCGGCTCGCGCGGCACGCCGGACGATCTCCGTGGTGCGGGGGACGCGGGCCGCGCTGTAGGCGGCGAGGCCGGTGGCGAGGTCGGCGCCCGGCGCCACGTGGTGGGCGAGGACGACGGCGTCCTCGATGGCCTGGTTGCCGCCCTGGCCGAGGCTCGGCGCCATGGCGTGCGCGGCGTCGCCGAGGAGGGCGACGCGGCCGCGGTGGTACGCGCGGAGCGGCGTCGTCAGCTGACGGACGTCGTTGCGCAGGACGTCCTCGGGCCCGACGGCGGCGATCAGGCCGGGGATCGGGTCGTGCCAGTCGGCGAAGCGGCGCTCCAGCTCGGCCTTCTCGCTGTCGGGCGCCCTGCGTCCCTCGGGCAGCCGGGCTGTGGCGTACGCATACACCCTGCCGTCCTTCAGCGGCTGCGTGCCCCAGACGCCGCCGCGGCCCCAGGTCTCGTGCGGTGCGAAGGCCTTGTCGGGCGCGGGGATGACGAACCGCCAGGCGGTGAACCCCGCGTACACGGGTTGGGGGTGGGCCGGGAAGAGGGCCGTGCGCACGGCGGAGTTGATGCCGTCGGCGCCGACGACGAGGTCCGCCTCGATGTCGCCGTCGTCGGTGGTGACGACGGCGCGGCGGCCGGCGGTGCCGGGATCCGCGAGACGGGCCCGTATGCCGGTGCGCAGCGACTTCTCGGGCAGCGCGGCGACCAGCAGGTCGACGAGGGTCGCGCGGTGCAGCATGACGAGCGATCCGCCGTACGTTCCCTCGGCCGCGGCGGCACTCGTGCGCACCAGCCAGCGGCCGTTCTGCGCGCGCACCCCGCCGTCGCCCTCCCAGGCGGCGAGCGCACGGACCCGGCCGCCGAGGCCCAGGACGTCCAGGGCGCGCTGGGAGTTGGGGGCGAGGCCGATGCCCGAGCCGACCGGCTCCAGGGAGGCGGCACGCTCCAGGACCGTGACGCTCCATCCGGACTCGTGCAGGCCGATGGCCGCGGTGAGCCCACCGATGCCGCCGCCGATGACGACGGCGTGGGGCTGCTCCCCCCTGGCCTGCTTTCCGGCCTGGCTCCTGACCTGGTTCGTGGCCTGGTTCATGGCTCCTCCTCCGCCGTGCCGCACGCGTCCGCCGCATGCGCGCCACCCACCCCTCCACTACAGGTGTAGTGAGCGACGGCACGACCGTACTACATCTGTAGTCCGCCAGGTAGGGTCGTGGCCATGTCCGTACGCAGCGCGGGGCCTCCCCGCACCGAGCTCATCGCCGACACCGCTCTCACCCTGCTCGCGGAGCGCGGCATGCGCGGCCTCACGCACCGCGCCGTCGACGAGGCGGCGGGCCTGCCCCAGGGCTCCACGTCCAACCACGCGCGCACGCGGCTCGCCCTCCTGGAAGCGGCGGTACGACGGCAGGCCGAACGAGAGGCGGAGGTGCTGAACCCCGCCGAGATGCCGCACCCGACCGCGGGACGCGAGCAGCTGGCCGCGGGTCTCGCCACGGCCCTGCACCGGTACCTGACCGGCGACCACCGCCATCTCCTCGTATCCCGCTACGAGTTGGCCATGGAGGCGACCCGCAGGCCGGAGCTGCGCGCCTATTACGACGCGGCGGGCGCCCAGTTCAGAGAGCCCCTGGAGTTCCTGCTCCGCGCCGCGGGCTCCACCGCGCCGGAACGCCACACGCTGTCCCTGGTGGCCTGGTGCGACGGCTTGATGTTCTCGTGCGTGGCGGGTTCGTACCACGCCACGGCGCCGACCCAGGAGGAGTTGCGGAGCAGCGTGGGGGAACTGCTGCGGGGGATGCTGGACGACTGAGGGCCCGTCACCCGTGCGGGGCAACCTCGCGATGTTTCGACGCCAACTCGTCCGGGACCCAGCAGAGTTGCGCAGATGCATCGATCGACGTCCACCGCCGCCGCGCTCCTCGTCACCATGGCGGTCTCGGCCGCCACCTCGGCCGCCGTCGCAGGCTGCATGAGCGTCGAGCGGCCCCCGGACCCCGGCACGGTCGCGGCCACCGCGCAGCCGCCCGCGCCCCACACCGAGGGGCAGCGCCGCCCGCAGAGCGTGCAGGCCCCGGCCCGGGAGGCCCTGGAGCGCATGGGCCCGCAGCGCCACCCGGCCACCCGGAAGGCCGATGCGGAGGCGGCTGCGGGTGCAGGTACGGATGCAGGCGCGGGTGCAGAGGCGGCGGCCGGACCTGCCGCCGGATCCTCAGCCCTGTCGCCGTCCCGCACCTCCCGTCCGGCCCCCGCCTCCGCGGCCGCCCCGGTACGCAGGCCCGCCGCCGCGCGCCCCGACGCGGGAGCCACCCGCCCCGCCCCTGCCAAGGTCCCCGCCGGGGCCGACACGAACGTGTGCGCACTCGGCGAGGCCTACGGCAGGTGGCGGCCGAACAGCCCCGAAGCGGTCATCTGCCGGAACACGTACGGCCGCTGACCCCACGACAGCACAGGCTCACCCCTCCCCCTATCCCCCCTCACTCCACCTCGCTCCCCTCCCCCACCTGCCCCTCCAGCCGGGCGATGGCGTCCTTGATGCCCCTGCCGTAGCCGTCGTCCTCCAGCGCGCCCACCGCGCCGCGGGCCCGGCGCAGGTGGCTGCGGGCGGCTTCCGGGCGGCCCAGCTTCACGTAGTCCGCGGCGAGGTTCAGGTGCAGGGAGGGGTAGAAGCCGCGCACCGCGAGTGAATTGTGGTGTTCGCTCAGGCGCTCGTCGGTGAGCTCGTCAGCCGCCGACAACGCCCGCAGGTCCCACGCCAGTTCGTCGGAGGGGTCGGCCTGCGTGTCCGCCATGTAGTGCGCGAGCGTGCAGCGGTGCAGCGGGTCGCCTTCCTCGCCGATCTCCCCCCAGAGACCGAGGAAGCGGCCCTGCGCCTCCTCGCGGTCACCACCGTGGTGCAGCATGACCGCCTGCCCGATCCGCGTCATCATCGCGTCATCCGCCGTCTGCTCCTGCTGCTCCGTCACCGGATCCTCCGTGGTCGTGCGGCCGTCGCCCCCATCCCTCACGACGCTAGCGGCCACCACTGACAATCACGGTCAGGCACGTTCGCAGGCGGGGCGCTCACGCGTACCGCTGGGCCAGCCCGGTGACGCTCCTGACGACCTCGGCACGGAGATCGGGCGGCCCGAGCACCTCCGCCTCCAGGCCGAGCCGGAGGATGTCGCTCACCGCCACCGGCAGCTCCTCCACGTCGAGAGCCACCTCCGCCCAGCCGTCCGCGTCCGGCACCCCCGCCCCGTCCACGGCCCGCGCCCCCGCCGCCCCGAACATCGCGGGCAGCAGCCGCAGCCCCGCCGGGGACACCCGGAGCCGGGCCGTGCCCCGCAGCACCCGCGCCTCCAGGCCGCGCGAGGCCTCCTCCCAGTACACCGCGAGATCGAAGCCGTCGGGGCGGCCGCAGGGCTCCTCCGCCACGGTCGCCGACAGGAACCGCGACACCCGGTACGTACGTGCGTCGCCGTCGACGTCGACGGATGCCACCAGGTACCAGTTGCCCGCCTTGAGGACCAGGCCCAGCGGGTGCAGCTCACGCCGGACGTCGCCGCCCCAGCGCCGGTAGTGCGCCCGCAGGACCCGCTGCCGCCAGACGGCGTCGGCGACCACGTCGAGCAGCGGAGCCGGGTCCGCGGTGCGGAACCAGGCGGCCGCGTCGAGGTGGAAGCGCTCCTGGATGCGCCGCGACCGCTCGCCGAGCCCGGCGGGCAGCGCGGCGGCCAACTTGAGCTGTGCGGTGGCCAGTTCCGCGCCGAGGCCCAGGTCGGCGGCGGCCCCGGGCATACCGGCGAGAGCCAGGGAATCGGCCTCGCTCTCGGTGAGGCCGGTCAGCCGGGTGCGGTAGCCGTCGAGGAGCCGGAAGCCGCCCGCCGGGCCGCGCTCGGCGTAGACGGGCACTCCGGAAGCGGCGAGCGCCTCCGCGTCCCGGTAGACGGTCCTGACCGAGACCTCGAGCTCCGCGGCGAGCTCCGGCGCGGACATGCCTCCGCGGTTCTGGAGCAGCAGGAGAAGGGCCAGGAGCCGGTCGGCGCGCATGCGGCCAAGTCTGCCGCAGTACCTGACAGAAGGTGTCAGGTATCCCTGACAGCATCTTCTGCAGAGCGGCCCGAACGGGGCCCACCGCCGAGAGGACCCCATGCCCAGCCAGACCAGCCAGACCACCCAGACCAGTCGGACCGGCCAGACCAACGGCACCTTCACCTTCGCCCGCTGGGACGAGAAGCCCGTCGCCGGTGCGCCCGGCGGCGCCCGCATCGCCCACGCCGCCGTCACCAACGACTACACCGGCGTCATCGAGGCGGCGGGCACCTCCTGCGAGTACACGATCTCGTACACGAGCGAGACGGTCGGCGCCTTCGTCGGCTACGAGTTCATCGACGGCACGCTAGACGGCCGGAAGGGCTCGTTCGTCATCGAGCAGCGCGGTTCCTTCGGGGCTGACGGCACCATCGAGTGCTCCTTCACCGTGCTGCCCGGTTCGGCGACCGGCGAGCTGACGGGGCTCACCGGTACCGGTTCGTACACGGCACGGGCCGGTCAGTCCGCCACCCCGTACGCACTCGCCCACGCCCTGGCGGGCTGACGTCAGCCGATGTCGGGGATCCGCCAGTCGATCGGCTCGTGCCCCTGCGCCGCGACCGCCTCGTTGATCTGCGTGAACGGGTGCGAGCCGAAGAACTTCTTGGCGGAGAGCGGCGAGGGGTGGGCGCCCTGCACGACGATGTGCCGCTCCTCGTCGATGAGGGGGAGCTTCTTCTTGGCGTAGTTGCCCCACAGCACGAAGACCGCGGGGTCGGGGCGGTCGGCCACCGAACGGATCACGGCGTCCGTGAACTTCTCCCAGCCCTTGCCCTTGTGGGAGTTGGCCTCGCCGGAGCGGACCGTGAGGACCGCGTTCAGCAGGAGGACGCCCTGCTGGGCCCACGGCATCAGATAACCGTTGTCCGGCACGGGGTGGCCGAGCTCCTCCTTCATCTCCTTGTAGATGTTCCGCAGCGAGGGCGGCGTCTTCACACCGGGCCGCACGGAGAAGCACAGGCCGTGGCCCTGGCCCTCGCCGTGGTACGGATCCTGGCCGAGGACCAGGACCTTCACCTGGTCGTACGGCGTCGCGTCGAGCGCGGCGAAGACCTCGTCGCGCGGAGGAAAGACGGGACCCTTCGCCCGCTCCTCCTCGACGAACTCGGTGAGCTCCTTGAAGTAGGGCTTCTGGAGCTCCTCGCCGAGGACTCCGCGCCAGGACGCGGGCAGCATGGCGATGTCGGTCACTTCAACAACCTCCGGTGTGCGGTCACTTCTCACCACAGAACCTACCGGCGCCCACTGACAACCGACCGTGACGCCGTGGGTTACCAGCTGGTCTTGCGCTGCAGCTCCCACATCATCATGATCGCCGAGGGGTCGAGGGCCCGCTCACCGCCCGCGATCTCCTCGCTGGACATGATGTACTGCTTGCCCTGCCACAGCGGGAGCAGCCGCACGTCGTCGACGAGGATCTCCTGGGCGCGCTCGAACTGGTCGATCACCGCACCCCGGTCGGCCTCCCTGCGCTCACGCGGCAGCACCTGGTCCGTGATCTCCTTGGACGGGTAGGGCGTGTTGAGCACGTTCTTGGGGCCGACGAACGGCGCGATGAAGTTGTCCGCGTCCGGGAAGTCGGGGAACCAGCCGCGTCCGAAGACGGGGTACTCACCATTGCTGTACCCCTCCTGGAACTCGGTCCAGGGGCGGCTCTTGAGCGTGATCTTGAACAGGCCCGAGGCCTCCAGCTGCCGCTTGAGCTCGGCGAACTCCGGCTCGGTCGCCGAGCCGTAGCGGTCGGTGGTGTACCAGAGGGTGAGCGGCACCGGCTCGTGGATCCCCGCGTCGGTGAGGATCTTCTTGGCCTTGGCCGCGCTGGGGTTCCCGTACTTGTCGAAGAACCCGGTGGCGTGGCCCGTGAGCCCCCTGGGAACCATCGAGTACAGCGGCTCGACGGTGTCCTTGTAGATCTTGTGGGCGATGGCCCCGCGGTCGACGAGCTGCGCGAAGGCGCGCCGGACCGGCAGTTTCCGTGCCCACGGGTCCTTGGTGTTGAACACCAGGTAGCGGATCTCGGTGCCCGAGCCCTCGACGAGCCCGATGTCCTGTTCGCGCCTGCCCCGGCCCTGCATGGTGACGATGTCCTCGGAGGCCAGGCCCCGGAAGGTCACGTCGATCTGCTTGTCCTTGAGGGCGTCGACCATGGCGGACGACTTCTTGAAGTAGCGGATGGTGACGGCGTCGTTCTTGACGTCGGCCGCGCCCTTGTAGTGGTCGTTCTTGACCAGCTCGGCCTTCTCGTTCGGCGCGTACCCCTCAAGGGTGTACGGTCCCGAGCCGTTGACCTCGTTGCCCTCGCGGAGCTTGTCCGCCGGGTACTCCCTGGGGTCGACGATCGACATGGCCGGGGTCGCGAGCACGAACGGGAAGGTCGCGTCCGCCTTCTTCAGCCGGAAGACAACCGTCCGGTCCCCCTTCGTCTCCACCTTGTCCAGCGAGCCGAGCAGACCGGTGGGCCCACCCTTGATCCCGATGGTCCGCATGCGGTCGAAGGAGTACTTCACGGCCGCCGCGTCCAGCTTGTCGCCGTCGGAGAACTGCAGGCCCTCGCGCAGCTCACAGGTGAAGACCGTGCTGGAGGCGTCGCTGAACTTGCAGGACTCGGCGGCGTCGGGCTCGGGCTCGGTGGCCCCCGAGGGGAAGCTCAGCAGCGTTTGAAAAACGTTTCTGTAGAGCTCCCAGGAGCTGTCCCAGGCCTTCGCCGGGTCCAGGGTGCTCGGCGCGCTCATCGTGCCGACGGTGATCTGCTCCTCGTCGTCCGACCCTTCGGACGACAGCACCCCGCAACCGGCGAGCAGGGACATGGACGCGATCGCCGCGACCGGGCGGAGACCCCTGATGCGCTTAGCAGGGGGAACTTCACTGAACACGCGCACGCTCCTCGATCGGCCATGCCATGGGGTCGGGAGACAATATCGCAGTGCCCTGCCGCGCCAAGTCCTGGCGCCGACAGGGCACTTGATGCGGAGAACATCACCGAAAGCGTGTCTCCGCCGGGTGTGGGGCCTTCGTCAGCCGACGCCCGCATTGAGGAAGATGCCGCCATCGACCACGAGTGTCTGACCCGTGATCCAGTCGGACTGGCCGGACGTGAGGAACGCGGCCGCGCCCCCGATGTCCTCCGGCACCCCGAGCCTGCCGAGCGGGTAGGCGGCCGCCGCCTCCGCCTCACGACCCTCGTACAGCGCCTGGGCGAACTTGGTCTTGACGACCGCGGGCGCGATGGAGTTCACGCGCACCTTCGGGGCGAACTCGTGCGCCAGCTGCAGGGTGAGGTTGACCATGGCGGCCTTGCTCATCCCGTACGCGCCGATGAACGGCGACGCGGAGACACCGGCGACGGAGGCGATGTTCACGATCGCGCCGCCGTTCTCGCTCTGCCAGGCCCGCCAGGTCCGCTGGGCGAAACCGAGCGCCGAGATGACGTTGGTCTCGAACACCTTGCGGGCCACGTTGAGGTCCAGCTCGGCCATCGGGCCGAAGACCGGGTTCGTACCGGCGTTGTTGATCAGGAAGTCGACGCGGCCGAAGGCCTCCATGGCGCGCTCGACGGCGACCGCCTGGTGGGCCTCGTCGTGCGCCTTGCCCGCGACTCCGATGACCCGGTCGGCGCCGAGCTTCTCGACGGCCTCCTTGAGGGCGTCCTCATTGCGTCCGGTGATGCAGACCCGGTCGCCGCGGGCCACTAGCGCCTCGGCGATGCCGTATCCGATGCCCCGGCTCGCGCCCGTGACGAGCGCTGCCTTTCCGCTGTCCTGCACAGCCATGATCTCTGCCTCTGCCTTTCAGGTCAGTTGAGCGGGCCGCCGGCCACGTACATGACCTGCCCGGAGACAAATCCGGCCGCGTCGCCCGTGAAGAAGGCGATGGCGTTGGCGATGTCCTCGGGGCGGCCGACGCGCTGCACGGGGATCTGGGTGGCGGCCGCGGCCTGGAAGTCCTCGAAGCCCATGCCGACGCGGTCGGCGGTGGCCTTCGTCATCTCGGTGACGATGAAGCCCGGGGCGACGGAGTTGGCGGTGACGCCGAACTTGCCGAGCTCCTTGGCGAGGGTCTTGGTGAAGCCCTGCAGACCGGCCTTGGCGGCGGCGTAGTTGACCTGGCCCCGGTTGCCGAGAGCGGATGACGAGGAGAGGTTGACGATACGGCCGAACTTGGCGTCCACCATGTGCTTCTGGCAGGCCTTCGACATCAGGAAGGCGCCGCGCAGGTGCACGTTCATGACCGTGTCCCAGTCGGTCGCGCTCATCTTGAAGAGGAGGTTGTCGCGGAGCACACCGGCGTTGTTGACGAGGATCGTCGGCGCGCCGAGCTCCTCGGCGATGCGGGCGACGGCGGCCTCGACCTGGGCCTCGTCGGACACGTCGCAGCCGACGGCGATCGCCTTGCCACCGGCCGCGGTGATCTGCGCGACGGTGTCCTTGCAGGCGGCCTCGTCGAGGTCGATGACGGCCACGGCGCGGCCCTCGGCGGCGAGCCGTACGGCGGTCGCCGCGCCGATGCCTCGCGCTGCGCCGGTCACGACCGCGACGCGCTGCTCTGTGGTGGACATGCTGGTTCTCCTCGCCCTTGGGATGCGGCTCTACGGATGGGGCTCTGCGGGATGGGACTCCACGGTACGCCCCGATGGTGAGCGACCGCTTAGTACCTTCAGCTGGACGAGACGCTAGAAGCCCTGGCACCGGGTGTCAACGGCCCACAGGAGAGGTGTGACTCTTTACTTCACCAACAGGCCGAGCAGCCGGTTCAGCTCGGCCTCGGGATCCGCCGTGAGACCGGTGTGCACAGGACCCGGCTGGAGCACCGTGGAGCGCGGCGCGATCAGCCAGCGGAAGCGCCGCCCCGCGTCGTCGCGCTCGGCCTGGCCCGCTCCCTCGCCGCCCTCGCAGATCCGTTCGACGGCGCCGAGCGCGGCCCTGATGCCCGCCGCGTCGGCCGCCGGGTCCAGGGCGAGGAGCTTGGCCTCGTCCAGGTGCGTGCGCGCGGCGACGTACGACTTGGCGCGGCAGTAGAGCACGACGCCCGCGTTGAAGTGCTCGCCGCGCTCCACCCGCGGCACGACGCGCACCAGCGCGTACTCGAAGACGTCCCGCACGGGCGCGGTCTGCTCGGTCACTTGGTGGCGCCCTTCGGTCCGGTACCCGGCAGGGTGATCCGCTCGTGGATGGTCTTGGCGCGCGGCAGGAGGGCCGTCACGTACGCGCGGCGCACGTCGTCCGCGCCGTCGAAGCCCGGCTCGTCGGCCAGCCACTCCTCGGGCACCTCGGCCGCGACCTCGGCGAGGAGCTCCTCGGTGACGAGGGGGGCGAGCTCGGCGGCGGCCGCCGCGACGTCGGGGCCGTACGGGGCGAGGACGTGGTCCGACGCGTCGTACGGCTTGGCGGCCGCGGTCTCGGCGGTGCGCCAGTTGTGGTGCCAGATCATGCTCGCCCCGTGGTCGATCAGCCACAGGTCGCCGTGCCACATGAGCAGGTTCGGATTGCGCCAGGACCGGTCGACGTTGTTGATCAGGGCGTCGAACCAGACGACCCTGCCCGCCTCGGCCGGGTCCACCTCGTGGGCGAGCGGGTCGAAGCCGAGGGCGCCCGACAGGAACTCCATGCCGAGGTTGAGTCCTCCGCTCGCCTTGAGCAGCGCCTGCACCCGTTCGTCGGGCTCACCGAGGCCGAGGACCGGGTCGAGCCTGATGCCCGTGAGCCGCGGCATCCGCAGACCGAGCCTGCGGGCCAGCTCACCGCAGATCACCTCGGCGACGAGCGTCTTGCGCCCCTGTCCCGCGCCCGTGAACTTCAGGACGTACGTCTCGTACGTGCCGTGGTCGTCGGTCTCGACGAGCCCGGGCAGTGATCCGCCTTCCCGCAGGGGCGTGACGTAGCGGACCGCGGTGACTTCGCTGAGCATGGGCCCAGATTACTGCCGCCGCAGCACAGTTCGATCATCCGGCCCGCGGCGTCCGGCCCTCCGCGTCCGGGCCCCCGCCTTTCCCGGAGAAATCCTTGACCGTTTGAACACGTGGGGCCGCGACCCCGTACCACCGGACATGACGACTCCGGACATGACGACTTACGAAGAGACCACCCCCGCGCCTGCCCCCACCCCATGCCGGCGCACGGTCGTGGCCACGATCGGCGCCGCGGGCCTGGCCGCCGCCCTCACCGCCTGCGGGAGCGACGACAAGAGCCCCGCCGGATCCGCGGGCGACGTGCCGCCCAAGGGCGGGGACGGCGGGGTCCTGGCCAGTACGTCCGACGTCCCCGTGGGCGGCGGCAAGGTCTTCAAAGACGCTCAGGTGGTGGTCACCCAGCCCACGGAGGGCGACTTCAAGGCGTTCTCCAGCCTCTGCACCCACAAGGGGTGCCCGGTGACGAGCGTCGAGGGCGGCACGGTCAACTGCCCTTGTCACGGCAGCAAGTTCGACATCGCCGACGGCAGCGTGCGGGGCGGCCCCGCGCCGAAGCCGCTGCCTCCGGCCCGGATCACCGTGGCGGGCGGCTCGATCAAGCTGGCTTGACCGGTCCGCCCGGCCGCTTCCAGACCCCGAGCACGTCCTGTGTGGTCGTGATGGTGGCGACGAGCGCGAGGGTGTTGCGGACCATGGCCGGGGTGTAGTCGGCGGGGACGCCCGCGATGGCGTCGGCGGGGACGACGGCGTTGTAGCCGAGGTTCACGGCGTCGAACACGGCGTTCGGGATCGCGACGTTGGCCGAGACGCCGGTGACCAGCAGGGTGCGGCAGCCGAGGTTGCGCAGCAGGGGGTCCACGTCGGTGCCCGCGAGGGGTGACAGGCCGTGCAGGCGGCGTACGACGAAGTCCTCGTCGGCCACCTCGATCGGCGGGGCGATCCGCACGGCCGCGGTGCCCGAGAGCTGCTGCACGGGCAGCCTCTCGGCGGCGCGGAAGAGGCGGGCGTTGTGGCTGGCCCCGCGCCCGTCGGGCCGCCGTTCGGCAACCGCGTGCAGCACCTGGACGCCGCTCTGATGCGCCGCGGACACCAGCCGGGCGACGTTGACGAGAGCCCCCGACGTCCGTGCCTCCGCGGCGAGTTCGGGCAGGGCGCTCTCGATGCCGACGACGCCCTGCTGGCACTCGACGGTCAGCAGCGCCGTGGTGGCGGGGTCGAGGATTTCCCTGAGCTTTTCGTACGACGGCATGGCTTCCCCTTGTCGCGGACGTCCGGGACACGGCCGGCGAGAGGCTAACGGCCATTGCGCCACGAAGGAAGAGCGTCCATGCTTCCCTGACGCACAGTCAGAACGCACATTCAGAACTCACGGTCCGACACACACAGTCCGACACACACTCGGGCACGGTGAACAGGAGGGCACATGGCCGTCACGCAGCGCCGGGGGCGCCGGATCATGATGACGCCGGACGAGCTCGACGCGTTCCTCACCACGGAGCGCACCTGCCGGGTGGCGACCGTGTCCCCGGACGGCGCCCCGCACGTCAGCACGCTCTGGTTCGCCTGGGACGGGACGTCGCTCTGGCTGTACTCGACCACCCGCAGCAAGCGCTGGGCCGACCTCCGCAAGAACCCGCGGGTCGCCGTGGTGGTCGACGCGGGCGAGGAGTACGGCGAGCTGCGCGGCGTGGAGCTGTCCGGCGCCGTGGAGTTCGTGGGCGAGGCCCCGCGCAAGGGCGACCCCTGCCCGGAGCTGGCTGCCCCGGAGCGTCTGTTCGCCCGCAAGATCTTCGGCTTCGACGCGATGCCGCACGACGGGCGCCACGGTTGGATGCGTCTGACCCCGGACGCGGTCGCGTCCTGGGACTTCCGGAAGCTGGCCGACCTGCCGGTCCCTCCGGCGTAAGGGGTTACCTCGTTCGGAGGCGAACGAACGTTTCTGCGGTTCCCGCCACCTGCCTCCGCGGGCATGGATGCCGCGCCCCGGGCCCCCGGGTCGTCCGCCCGCCCCGGAGGTGTCCCACCGTGGTCCTCGTCATCGCCGTCGCCGTACTGGCCCTGCTCGCGGGACTCGCCGCGAACCGCTATCTGCGGCCCCGGCTCATCACCGCCGACGACGACGAGGGCATGGCGGTCAAGGACCTGGTCGGGCCGCTGCTGACCCTCACGGTGCTGCTGCTCGCGTTCGTCCTGGTCACCGCCTCCGGCTCGTACGGGAAGGCGGAGGTCGCCACCCGCGGCGAGAGCCGTGCCCTGGACCAGCTCGTCGAGACCGCGGAGTACGCGCCCGCGGCGCAGCGGGCGCGGATCCAGGCCGACGCCGTCTGCTACGCACGCGCCGTGCGGCAGCAGGAGTGGCCGAGCATGGCCGACGGAAAGGGGTCGGCCGCGCCGAGCGTGTGGTCGACCGACTTCCGGCGCGCGTTCGGCGAACTGCAGGGCAAGCCCGTGTTCGGAATGCTGACCGCCGCCGACAGCAAGCGGTCCGACGAACGCGAGGAACGCCTCACGCAGGCGACGGCCAGCATTCCCGGTGCCATCTTCTGGTTCCTCCTGGCCACCCTGACCGTCACGGTCATGGCGCTCGGGACCTGCCTGCCGCGCAAGAACAACCGCGGGCAGCTGATCACCCTCGCGGTGATCACAGCGCTCCTGACGACGACGCTGTGCATCATCCGGGACGTGGACCGCCCCTTCGGCGGCATCATCGCTGTGGACCCGACCGCGATGATCGAGGCGGAACGCCAGGCCGACCGCGACTTCCTCGCGAACCACTCCGCCGCGGAACTCCCCTGCGACGCGGACGGAAACCGCCGCCCCAAGACCTGAGCTGCGACTCGGGGCCCGGCGCTGGGCGCGCGGCGCGCGGCGTCCGGCGCGCGGCGTCGGGCGCCCGACTCGCCACTCCCGGAGCACGGCACGCGGGTCACGGGCCGCGAGGCGCAGGTGGCGGACCCCGGGCCGCGAGTCGCGAGTCGCAGGTCGCGGGTCACGGATCCCCGATCGCGGCACGCGGGTCACGGCTCACGGCACGCGGGGCACGGGCCGCGAGGCGCAGGTCGCGGATCCCGGGCCGCGAGGCGCAGGTCGCGGATCCCGGGCCGCGAGTCGCGGGTCACGGGGCGCGGGTCACTGGTCACGGCACGCGGATCCCCGATCGCGGCACGCGGGTCACGGCTCACGGCACGCGGGGCACGGGCCGCGAGGCGCAGGTCGCGGATCCCGGGCCGCGAGTCGCGGGTCACGGGGCGCGGGTCACTGGTCACGGCACGCGGATCCCCGATCGCGGC
>NZ_JBWKAP010000014.1:129189-129391 GCF_056437465.1 Streptomyces sp. NPDC042371
ACGCGGGTCACGGCACACGGGGCACGGGCCGCGGGCCGCGGCTCACGGAGCACGGGTCACGGCACGCAGATCCCCGATCGCGGCACGCGGCACACGGCTCACGGAGCACGGGCCGCGGGCCGCGGCTCACGGAGCACGGGTCACGGCACGCAGATCCCCGATCGCGGCACGCGGCACACGGCTCACGGAGCACGGGCCGCGG
>NZ_JBWKAP010000014.1:129489-163007 GCF_056437465.1 Streptomyces sp. NPDC042371
GGCTCACAGGTCGCAGCTCACGAATCACGGATCACGGGCACGCGGATCCCCGATCGCGGCTCACGGAGCACGGGGCGCGGCTCAAGGATCCCCGCACGCAGCACCAGCCTCCCCCGGCCCGCTACCGCAGGCCCGCCCCCGCCCCCCTCAACGCCTCCGCCGCCGCCCTGATCGACGGGCGGCGGTCCGCGTCCGCCCGCCAGACCACGTACACGTGCCGCCGCACCCGGTGCCGCACCGGGACCGTGCGCACGCCCGTCGGCATCGGGTCGCGGCCCAGTTGCGGGGCCACGCACACGCCGAGTCCTGCGGCGACCAAGGCGAGCTGGGTGTGGTGCTCCTCCGCGCGGTGCGAGATGCGCGGCTCGATGCCCTTGCCGCGCAGGGTGAACATCAGCCACTCGTGGCAGAACTCGCCCTCCGCCCAGGTGATCCACTCGTCGTCCGCGAACTCCTCCAGGTCCACCTCCGTCCGGTCGGCGAGGGGATGCGCGGCGGGCATCGCCACGTCGGCGGGATCGTCGAGGAGGGGAGCCTTGACCAGGCCTTCCGGGATCGGCAGGGGCTTGTTGTACCAGTCGAGGACGACCGCCATGTCGATGTCGCCGCGCACCACCGCCGCGACGGCCGGCGTCGGCTCCATCTCCTGGCAGCCCACCCGCAGTCCTGGGTGGTCGGCACGGAGCGCGGACAGCGTGGCGGGCATCAGGCCGCGCATGGCCGTGGGGAACGCGGAGATCCGCAGCTCCCCCACCGCCTTGCCGCGTTGTTCCTCCAGGTCCGCCTGGGCGAGCTCCACCTGCGAGAGGATCCGCGCCGCATGCTGGGCGAGCAGCCGCCCCGCGTCGGTCAGACGCACGCCCCTGCCGTTCTTGGCGAGCAGCTGCTGGCCGACCTCGCGCTCCAGCTTCGTCATCTGCTGCGAGACCGCCGACGTCGTCACGTGCAGCCCCGCGGCCGCGCCGCTGACCGATCCGTGCCGGGCGAGGGCGTCGAGCGTACGCAGGCGCTCCAAGTTCAACATGTAAGCGATGCTACGCGATACGCAGAACAAAATCTCACTTGTGCTACGAGATGGCCGGGTCCATCGTGAGACGCATGACCACCGCGCCCCCGCCGTCGCGTTCAGCCACCGCACCGCCCACGCCAGCCATTTCGACCACACCGACCGCCCTCGCCCCTCCGGCCACGACACCCCTCCGCCCCGGCCGCCCCGCCCTCGACTGGCGCATCCGCTTCGGCGTCCTCTCGCTGATCTGGGGCTTCAGCTTCCTGCTGATCAAGGTGGGCACCGAGGGGTACGCGCCGTTCCAGGTCACCCTGGGCAGGCTGGTGTTCGGCACGGCCGTGGTCGCCGCCGTGCTCGCGGTGAAGCGGGAGCGGCTGCCGCGCGGCACCCGGACCTGGCTGCACCTGACGGTGGCGGCCTTCCTCCTCAACGCCCTGCCGTTCTCGCTCTTCGCGTACGCGGAACTGTCGATCCCGTCGACACTCGCCGGAATCTGCAACGCGACGTCGCCCCTGTGGGGCATGGCCCTCTCCCTCGTCGCGCTCTCCGAGGACCGTCCGACGCGGCGCCGCGTCGCGGGCCTCGGCATCGGGTTCTTCGGCGTGCTCACCGTGCTCGGCGCCTGGCAGGGGTTCAGCGGCCTCGACCTCGGCGGCACGGCGATGGCCCTCCTCGCCTCGCTCAGCTACCCGATCGGCTGGATCTACGTGCGCCGCACGCTGGCAGGGTCCGGGAACTCCAACCTCTCCCTCTCAGGAGCCCAGTTGCTGGTCGCGACCGCCGAACTGGCGCTGGTGACACCGCTGTTCACCTCGTTCCCGACGCACTTCCCCGTCGTACCGCTGCTGGCGATCGTGGCACTGGGCGCCCTCGGCACCGGAGTCGCCTTCCTGTTGCAGTACGCGCTGGTCGCCGAGGTGGGCCCGACCACCGCCCAGATGGTCACGTACTTCATCCCGGTCATCGCGACCGCCGCGGGCGTCGCGGTGCTCGGCGAGTCCCTGAGCTGGTCGACACCGGTCGGCGCGGTGATCGTCCTGGCGGGCGCGGCGCTCACGCAGTCCCGCCCCCGCGCGGCGAGGACGACGACTACGGCGACCACGAGCGCGACCGCGCGCCCACCCCGTCAGTCGTAACGCCGCGCGGGAGCGGGCCCCGTGGCGGAGGCGACGGCGTCCGCCACCGCCACGATGTCCTCGTCCTCCAGCGCCGCCACGGTGATCCGCACCGCGGGCGGCGCGTTCAGCCGGAACCTCGCCCCCGGAGCCACGGCCCATCCCGCGTGCAGCAGCCGCGCGACCGCCCCCGTCTCGTCCGGGACCGGCACCCACGCGTTCATGCCGCTGCGCCCGTACGCGGCAACGCCCCGCTCGGCGAGCGCCGCGATCAGCGCCTCGCGCCGCCGCCCGTAGGACGCCGCCACCACGCGCGCGTCGACCGCGCCCTCGGCCCAGAGCCGCGCGACGGCGCGCTGCAGCAGGCGGCTCACCCAGCCCGGCCCGAGCCGCTGGCGCCCGCGCAGCCGGTCGATGGTGACGGCGTCACCGGTGACCACGGCGAGCCGCAGGTCGGGGCCGTACGCCTTGGCGGTCGAGCGGGTGAGGGCCCAGTTCCTGGTCGACCCCGCCAGCGGATGCAGCGGCAGGTCGACGATGCCGTGGCCGTGGTCGTCCTCGATGAGCAGCACGTCCTCGTGCGCGGCGAACACCTTTCGCAAGGCACGCGCGCGTGGAGCGGTGACAGCGGCACCCGTGGGGTTCTGCGCCCGGTCCGTCACGACGGCCGCCCGCGCCCCGGACGCCAACGCCCGTTCCACGTCGGCGGGCAGCGGGCCCTCGTCGTCCATGCCCACCGGAACCGCGCGCAGCCCGAGGGCGGAGACGAGGTCGAGCAGACTCCCCCAGCCCGGGTCCTCCAGAGCCACCCCGTCGCCGGGCTTGAGGTGGACGGAGAGCACCCGCTCGATGGCGTCGAGCGATCCGGAGGTGACGGCGAGCGGGCCGTGGGGGACGCCGTCGGCCTCGAAGGCCGCGCGTGCGTACCGCTCAAGCTCCGGGTCCACCGCACCCTCTCCGTAGAGGACGGGTTCCGCGTCGCCCTGCGCCGCGGCCGAGCCCAAGGCTCCGGAGAGGGCGGGCAACAGCTTCGGATCCGGATTGCCCATGGAGACGTCGCGTACGCCGGGCGGGGCGTCCACCCTGATGAGTTCGCGCGTCGTGGTCGCGGGCTTGGAGCGCACACGGCTCCCGCGCCGCCCCGCCGTCTCGATGACACCGCGTTCGCGCAGCGTGCGGTAGGCGGCCGCCACCGTATTGGGATTCACGCCGAGGCGCGTAGCCAACTCCCGCATGGGGGGCAGCAGTTGCCCCGGTTCGAGGCCGCCGTCACCCACGGCCCGCTCCACGCTGGCCGCAATCTCGGCTGCGCGCCGCCCACTGATCGGATACTCTCCTAGCACAAACCAGAGTATGCACTAGTGCAATAACGCTCGCAAGTCGATGATCCGGGCAACGCCGCCCGGAGCATCACCTGGGGGCAGATCAGTTCAGGGAGAGCCATGCAGACGACGCCGGGCACCACCGACACCACTTCGCCGGACAGCGCCGCCTACGCACCGACCGACCGCACGATCCCCACCCGCTCCGCGGATCGCGCCGCGTACGACCGGGAGACGGTGCACGCGATACTCGACGAGGCCTACGTGTGCCATCTCGGGTTCGTGCACGACGGCGCCCCCGTCGTGCTCCCGACGCTCTACGGACGGGTCGGCGACCGCCTGTACGTGCACGGCTCGACCGGTTCCCGGCCGCTGCGCATGGTGCGCGCCGGTTCCGCGGAGCAGGACCCGGGGCTGCAGGTGTGCCTGACCGTCACCCACGTCGACGGCCTGGTCCTGGCCCGGTCCGCCTTCCACCACTCCATCAACTACCGCTCCGTGGTGATCCACGGCACCGCCCACCAGGTCACGGACCCCGAAGAGAAGCGGATGGCGCTGGACGCGCTGGTCGACCACGTGGTGCCCGGCCGGTCCGCCGACTCCCGCCCCGCCAACACCAAGGAGCTCGCGGCGACCGCCGTGATCAGCCTCGACCTCAACGAGGTGTCGGCGAAGGCGCGCACCGGCGGGCCGAACGACGACCCGGAGGACATGGACCTCCCCCACTGGGCGGGCATCGTCCCGCTCCGCAAGGGGCACGACGCCCTCATCCCCTCGGAGGACCTGGCACCCGACATCAAGGTGCCCGACTACCTGGTCGAGCTGTGATGCTGATCCACCCCTGGGATGCCGCCCGCTCCGACTCCGAGTGGCAGCAGTGGCTCGCCGCCCACGACTTCGGGCAGCTCGCCGTGAACGGCCTCCCGGGCGAGCCGCCCCACGTCCAGCCCCTCCATTTCGTGTACGAGGCGGAGCACGGCCCGCACGGCCGGGTCCTCACGCACCTCGCACGCCCGAACCCCCTGTGGCCCGCCCTGGAGGCCGACTCCGAGGTGCTCCTGAGCGTGGTCGACGACTACGTGTACGTGCCGGGCCCTTGGCAGGCCCCACCTGACGTCCCGGCCGAGCACGGCGTGCCGACCAGCTTCTACGCCGCCGTCCAGCTGCGCTGCACCGCCCGGGTCGTCGACGACCCGGAGGAGAAGGCCGACATCCTGAACCGCCAGGTCGGCCACTTCCAGCCCGAGGGCGGCTCCGCGCGGGCGGCGGTGGGCGAGGCTCCGTACGGCCGCATGCTCTCCGGCATCCGGGCGCTGTGCCTCGACGTGAGCGACGTACAGGCGAAGTTCAAGTACGCGAGCCACAAGCCGGACGAGGTGCAGGACCGCATCGCCGCGGGCCTCACAGAACGGCAGGGCCCAAGGGACGCGGCCGCCCGCACGCACCAGGTGCGCCGCCGCGAAGCGTGACCCACCCGGCCCGGGACGGCGCACGGCCAGCAGCAGGGCGAGCGGCGGGGCGAGCGGCGGGCCTCGCGAAAGCCACGGCGAAGCCCGCCGCCACCCGCTACCTCAACATCTGCGCCGTCGGCAGCGCCTAGACCGGCGCCACCGCCCGCCGCTCCGCCACCGCGCCCCGCGTCTCCGCGACCGCGAGGCCCGTCACCGCGGCCAGCATCAAGGCCGTGCCCGCCACCGTCGCCGCCGTCAGGTCCTCACCGAGCAGCGCGACCGCGATGACCGCGGCACCCACCGGCTCCAGGAGCATGATCACGGAGACGGTGGCGGACCGCACGACGGCAGCCCCGGCGAAGTACAGGGCGTACGCGACCGCCGTCGGCACGGCCGCGATGTACAGCAAATACGCACCCACGCGCGCGGGTTCGGCGGTGTGCGGCACCAGGCCCTCGGCCGCGGCCAGCGGCAGCAGGCAGAGCGAGACGACGGCGAACGCCCAGACGGTGGTGTCGGCCGAGTCGGCCGTGCCGCCCCTCCCCCACCAGCGCGTGAGCAGCGTCATGACGGCGTACGCGGCCGCGGAGACGAGTCCCCAGACCACACCGGCCGGTCGCACGGTCGCACCTCCGCCGCCGTCGCCCCCGAGGACGAGAACGACGAGGCCTGTGAGGGCCCCCAGGACGGCGATCACGCCGCCGCGCCCGAGCCGCTCGCCCAGGGCCAGCCGTGCGCCGAGTGCGATGAGGACGGGGCCCGACCCCATGGTGACGACGGTGCCGACCGCGAGGCCGGTCGCCTCGACGGAGGCGAAGTAGGCGGTCTGGAACACCGCGAGGGCCACGCCGGTCGCGACGATGCGGCGCACCCTGCGCCCGAGCGGTTCGGCGACCGCCACGCGCGTGGCCGACCGGCGCGGCCACGACAGGCGCCTGCTCAGGCGTGCGGCGAGCAGCAGCACGAAGCCGCCCGCGCACCGCCAGAAGGAGAGGCTGACCGGCCCCATGTCGCTGGCCCGGAAGACCAGCGCGGCGGCGGCACCCGCGGTTCCCCACGCGATCCCGGCGAAGATCAGATAGAAGAGGCCGCGCCCGACCGCAAGACCACCGGCCTCCGGCCCAACGGCATCAGGCCCAACGGCATCAGGCCCAACGGCATTCGTGCCCACAGCATTCGCGGCCGTGGGCACGTCAGACGTGCGCAACAAGTTCGACACGTGTTTTCTCCGCAGCAGAGAGGGATGTCTGACTCCGTCTGCGGGCAGCACCGTTCCGCCCGGCCACCGGCTCGGGCATGATCCGTGAGCGTCCCGCGCCTAGGCGGCGGGAGGCGGAAGAACGAGTGCGCGTGCATGCATGACCGGCACCCTAGGACGGGCTTCCGCTGTGCGACAACTCCGTTTCGGGGGCTGGGACAGCCCCCGGCACGACGGGCTCGGACGGCGCCGACGACTGGGCGATGAACGCGCCGACCAGCACGATCGCGCCGCCCACCACCTGCGGCGCCGAAAGGTGTTCGCCCAGGACGACCCAGGCCAGGGCGGTCGCGATGACGGCTTCGAGGCAGGCCACGACACCCGCCACCTGGGGCGAGAGCCTGCGCACGGACAGCACGCCGGTGACGTAGGCGACGACCGTCGCGACGAGCACGATCCAGGCGAGCAGGGCCCAGGCCGGGACCGCGGAGCCGTCCAGGTCCGCGTCGCCCGCGAGCACCGACCAGTCCATGCCCCACGGCCGCGCGACGACGGTCAGCACGGCCGTGCCGACGAGCAGCCCGTACGCGATGACGCCGAGCGGGTCCGGGGCGTCGGCGCCCGCGTCGCTGCCCTGGTCGGACAGGACGAAGTAGCCCACCTGACAGCAGGCGGCGCCGAGCGCGAGCAGGAGCCCGACGGCGTCGAAGCTCAGCCCCGCCCACACTTCCACGACACAGGCGAGACCGCCGACGGCGAGGACCACGCCGAGCGCGGCGGCCCGCGTCACGGGGCGCCGTTGCACGAAGCGCACCCAGCCGAGGACGAGCGCGGGCGCGAGGTATTCGATCAGCAGGGCGACGCCGACGGGGATGCGGGAGAGCGCGGCGAAGTAGCAGGCCTGGACGCCCGCGACGGCGAGGAGGCCGAAACCGGCGAGCAGCGCGGGCCTGCTCCGCAGCAGTCCGCGGTGGCGCCAGGCGACGGGCAGCATCACCAGGGCGGCTCCCGCCACCCGCAGCCACACCACGTGCAGGGGGTCAAGACCCGCTTCGATCAGCGGTTTCGCCGCGACACCGGAGCCTCCGAAGGCGACCGCCGACAGCAGGGCGAGCCCGAGACCGATGCCCCTGCCGGGCTTTCCCCGGCTCGGACCACTCCCCCGGTTTCCCGGATCGGTTCGGCCCGCCAGGCTCTCCTGAATCCCCTCAGACGCTTGCACCGGCACATCATGGCAGGATCCGTCATGAGCGTCACGCCCTTTGACCCCTGTCTCAATCAGCGGACACCGCACCGCACCCCGGAGCGCCGCTGCCGCCTCTCAGGGCCACGCTCAGACGCCGGAGCCGTTGCTTTCGGTGTATTCGCTGCTTTCGGTGTATCCGTGGCCTCCGACGTACCCATGACCGTGCCCGCCATCGGCGGCGTACTGCCTGCATCCCGCCTCTATGCGCCCCAACAGCGCCGGAACGTCGACGCGGGCTCGCGCGAGGACCTCGACGGCCCGGCATTCCGGATCGGCGACGAGCCCCGCGAGCAGGTCCATGCCGAGGGCCCGCGGTTCGCCGCGCAGTTCGGCACGTTCCAGGGCCACTTCCATCGCCGTGCCCGCGGCGGGCGACCAACCGGTCTCCCTCGCGGGCGTCACCACCGGGACGGCGCCGGAGTCCTCGACGGTGCCCTGCCACTGCAGGCCGTAGCCGATGCTGCGCTGCACGAGATAGCCGAGGACCCGGACGGCCTGCGCGCCGCTCTCGAAGACGGCGCGCACCTCGGCGTCGGTCTCCAGGAGGGAGTGCAGCAGGTGCGCGGTGTCCATCTGCCGGTCCCCGTCACGGACGGCGCGACGGCGCGCGCCGGAAACCACCGACGCCAGCTCTGCGGTGAGACGGGAGTCGGATTCTGCTCGGGTCGGGCCGGGCTCGGCGCCCGACGGGGTACGGCTTTGCACATCTCCCACCACATCAACCCCCAGGGGCATATGCATCGGCGGCGGGAAGCATCTTCGCGTCCGACACAGGTTGGGCACTCCTGCGTTGGTTGTCCTCCTTACGGATGAGATCCGGGGGATCCGCGCGGAGTCACGCGCGCCGCCTTGCCCCGCGCCGGGCGCGCAACCATCGCGCCACCTCGCACGTCCCACAAGCATGGAGAGCAGGTGCTGGATGGTCGCCCTGCCTGCGGTCGACGGCAGGCAGTACGTCTACCGGGTGTACGCACCCGACGACGCGCTGCCCGCCGACCTGTTCTGGGATGCCTGGCACTGCCACGACGAGAGTCCGTTCCCCCGGGCCTCGGACCTTTTCGACGCGGCCGTCATACGACGGGTCGGCTAGAACCCTCCTGATGGCCCTGGCCCTGACCCTGCCACGTCCCGATGACCACCGTCGCGTACGTCTCCTCGTCACTCACCACTCGCGCCAGCAGACCGGCCCGCTCGACGGCGTCGACGGCCGCGGACACCTGCCCCTCGCTCGTCTCGAAGAGGAGGTGACCGCCGGGCGCCAGCCACGCGGGCGCCTCCTCGGTCACCCGGCGCAGCACGTCGAGCCCGTCCGCGCCGCCGTCGAGCGCCACCCGCGCCTCGTGGACGCGGGCCTCTGCGGGCAACAGGCCCACCTCTTCAGTGGGGACGTACGGAACGTTCGCAAGGAGGATGCCGACACGCCCTCGGAGCGCGTCGGGCAGCGGGTCGTAAAGGTCGCCCTCGTAGACCTGGCCTCCGGCATCGATGACGTTGCGGCGGGCGCAGCGGACCGCTGCGGGGTCGATGTCGGCCGCGTACAGCTCGACCCGGCCGAGGCTCGCGGCGAGCGCGACCCCGAGGGCCCCGGAGCCGCAGCACAGGTCGACGACGACGGCCGGGCGTCCGGCGAGCCCGGCCGCCTGGGCGACGAGGAACTCGGTGCGGCGGCGCGGGACGAACACCCCCGGGTCCACGGCTATCCGCAGACCGCGGAATTCCGCCCACCCCAGGACGTGTTCGAGCGGCAGACCGGCCGCGCGGCGCTCGACCATGGCGGCCGCTTCGGTGGGGGTCCGCGCGGTGGAGAGGATCAACTCCGCCTCGTCCTCGGCGAAGACGCAGCCCGCGGCACGCAGGGTGCCGACGACGGAGGAGTGGTACGCCGAGGAGTGGTGCGACGAAGAGTGGTGTGACGTGGAGAAAGCCGAAACCGACATATGACGAAAACCTTCCGGGAACCCGATGGGGCTCCCTCGGTTCACCTACGCCGAGTGAACCGCGCGGTCGCGAGAGGGGAGCACCCGACCTGCTACTGCGGTAATGGGTCTCACCTCCAAAGCGCGCCGCCTGCGTCCGTCACAGGGCACGGGAACAGTACCTCAAGCCGCGCGCGAAGCCACGCCCGCGCCCAGAACTGACAGTTCATCAGTATTGAATGTTCCGGGGCCTGCGGCTACGTTCCGCGACACCGTAGCTGCGGTCGTCGCAGCGCCCGACGCGAAGAGGTGGCCGCATGGCCGAAGTCAGCGCGGAAGCACGGATCGAGGCGCCCGCCGAGAAGGTCTGGGCCCAGCTCACCGACTTCTCCTCCTACGGCGAGTGGAACGCCACGCACACGAGCTTCCCCCAGGGCGGCCCCACGACGCTGGAAGTGGGCGGCACCTTCGTGGAGAACATGAAGCTGATGGGCTTCCCCGCCGAGGTCAACTGGACCATCGGCGAACTGGAGACCGCCCGCACCCTGGCCATCGCGGGCAAGGGCCCGATGGGTGTCAACGTCGGCACTCGCTACTCCCTCTCCCCCGAGGGGTCGGCGACGGTGGTCCGCATCGAGGGCGAGTTCACCGGAGCCGCGGTGTCCCTGATGGCGGGCAAGCTGAAGGACTCGGCGACCGCCGCCCTCCACGAGTCGCTGCGCAAGCTGGACGGCCTGGTGACCTGACGCCCACGAACCTGACGCACACTCACACGCCCACGCACAACGACGGCGAGGCGCCCCGCACCATGCGTGCGGGGCGCCTCGTCTGCGGTGAGGCCGTCGGCCCCGACCACCTCAGTCCTCATCGGCGAGGATCAGGTACATCTTCTTGCGGGCGTCATTGATGACCGTGACCGCCTTCTCGCGCTGTTCCTTGCTGCCGGTCTTCCAGACCTGGCCGAACGCCTCCATCAGACCGAAACCGGCCTGCCGGATCTCGTTCAGCGTCTCCCAGTCGACCCCGCGTCCAGCCTCTTCCCACGGCGCTTCGGGACCCTCGTCGGCCGCCTCGCGCCCGGCGTCGGTGAGCGAGAAGAGCTTCTTGCCGCCCTCGCTCGCGCTGACGATCAGGCCCTCGTCCTCCAGCAGTTGGAGGGTGGGGTAGACCGAACCGGGGCTGGGCTTCCACGCCCCGCCACTGCGCTCGGCGATCTCCTGGATCATTTCGTAGCCGTGCATGGACCGGTCCTTCAGGAGCGCCAGGATCGATGCGCGTACGTCGCCGCGCCTCGCCCTGCCGCGCGGCCCGCCACCACGCCCGCCCCGGCCGCCCCAGGGGCCACCGGGCCCGCCGGGTCCACCGAAGCCGGGGCCGAACGGGCCGAACGCGCCGCGCCGCCCCTCGAAGCCACCGAATCCGCCGAAGCCTTCACGGCCGGAGCCCTCTCGACCCTCGGGGCCGCCGCGACGGCCGTGTCCATGTCCGCGTCCGTGCTCGTGTTCAAAACCATGGGTACGCATGGTGATCACTCCTCTTCTTTGATCAGTCGCGAATCTGTCGCGATGCCTCAACGATATATCGGAATAGTTCGACCGACAACCCCCCGCCGGTAATCGACGTCGCGAGCGGGCCTCGAACCGGCCCAGAACCACTCCCCACCAGGGAAATTCCACTTCAGGCAATGATTGCGTGCCGAAGTTTCCATTGTGGTAATGCCTGACGCCTTCGCAGGATGGAGGCATTCCGACCCGGCCCCGTCCGGTCCGAACCGGCCCCATTGAGGAAATTTCATGATCGTCATCACCGCCCCCACCGGGAACATCGGCAGTCACCTGCTCCCCCGGCTCCTCGAGTCCGCCCCGGCGGAGGAAAACCTGCGCGTCGTCGTGCGCGACCCGGCGCGGCTCCCCGCCGACGTGCTCGAACGCGTCGAGGTGATCACCGGCTCGCACGGCGACCCCAAGGTCGTCGACCGTGCCTTCGAGGGCGCCGACGCCGTCTTCTGGGTCGTCCCCCCGGACTCCACCCTGACCCCGGAGGCGGGCTTCAGCGGCTTCGCCCGTCCCGCCGCGCAAGCCTCGGCCTCCCACGGAGTCGGCCACGTCGTCGGCGTCTCCGCGCTCGGCCGCGGCACCCCGGTCGCCGACCGCGCAGGACTCGTGACCGCTTCCCTCGCCATGGACGACGTCATCGCCTCCTCCGGCGTCGCCTACCGCGCCCTGGCCAACCCGTCGTTCTTCGAGAACCTCCTGGAAGAGGCCGACTCGATCCGGGAGAAGGGCGTCTTCACCGACTCCGTCGACGCGGACCGCAAGGCGCCGCTGGTGGCCGTCGCCGACATCGCCGCCGCGGCCGCGACCCTGCTCCTGGACCGCACCTGGACCGGCGTCGGCAGCGTGCCCGTCCTCGGGCCGCAGGACCTGTCCCCCGCCGACCTGGCCCGCATCATGACCGAGCAGCTCGGACGGCCGGTCCGTTACGAACGCCAGTCCTACGACGATCTGCGCACGACCCTCGTCGGCTACGGCCTCGACGAGACGTTCGTCCAGGGAATCGTGGACATGAAGCGCGCCAAGGACGACGGACTGGATGCCGGAGTGCCCCGCACCGACGCGTCCTCCTCCCCCACCACCTTCGAGCAGTGGTGCGCGCAGGTACTGAAGCCCGCCGTACTCGCCTGACACCGCTCCGGGCCGACGTCCGGCCCCACACCTTCTTCAAGAAAGAGGCACCCCATGCCCGTCGAGGCACCCAAGGCACCGGTGACGGCATTCATGCTCGTCAAGACCACACCCGAATGGCTGGCCCTGACCGTCCAGGAACGAGTGGAGGCCTTCACCACCCAGGTCGTCCCCACCATCAAGGCCAGGACGACGGGCGTCAGGTCCCGCTTCTACGACACGGAGTTCTACTCCGCGCGCGTCACCGACGTCTGGGTCTGGGAGGCGGACGACCACAACGCCTACCAGCTCCTGATCGACGCGCTGCGCGAAACCCCGTTCTGGGACCGCTACTTCGAGGTGGTCGACCTCCTCGTCGGCACCGAGAACGGCTACGCACGTACCTACGGAGTCGACGCCGTCACCACCCTCAGCACCTGACGATCTGACCAGCCCCTGAACCAGCGGCCCATCCGATTCGTGGTGACGGCTGGGGACCGCCGGGAGAGCGACCTTCATCCGCTCGTCTTCGCCGACGACGGCTCGGCGGTTCCGGCCTCACCCGAACCGGAGCGCCCTTTCGCCTATCAGACACGGCACGTAGAGCGAACCAGCGAAACGAACCCCTGGCAGGCCAATCACCCCCCTCAATCAGTCCAGTGAATCCGCATTGGACTTACCTCGCGCACTCCACAGCCCTCTACCGTGATCCCCATGCCGACTTCCCACCGCATCCGCATCGTCGACGCCTTCACCGACCGCCCCTTCGCGGGGAATCCGGCCGGGGTCCTGCTCCTCGACGCCTTTCCCGACGACACCTGGCTGCAGCACGTGGCCAGGGAGGTCAACCACGCGGAGACCGCCTTCGCCCACCCGCTGCCCGCGGGCGGGGACGCCGACTGGGCGCTGCGCTGGTTCACGCCCACCACCGAGGTCGACCTGTGCGGCCATGCCACTTTGGCCACGGCACACGTCCTGCACACCACGGGCGCCGCCTCGGGCACCGTCCGCTTCACCACCCGCAGCGGCGTCCTCACCTCGACCGCGCACGAGGACGGCACCCTCACGCTCGACTTCCCGACCGCCCCGCTCACCGCGGCCGAACTCCCCGACGGGATCGCCGAGGCCCTCGGCGCCGAGCCGCTCCGCGCGTACGACACGGGCCGGAACGTAGGCGACCTGCTGGTCGAGCTCGCCGACGAGAAGACGGTCAGGTCGCTCGCCCCGGACCACAGGGCCCTCGTCCGGTACTCCGAGCGCGGCATCATCGCCACGGCCGCGGCCGCGGATCCTTCCCTCGGCTACGACTTCGTCTCGCGCTGCTTCTTCCCGCGCGTCGGCATCGACGAGGACCCGGTGACGGGCAGCGCGCACACCGCCCTCGCCCCCTTCTGGTCCGAGCGCCTCGGCCGCACCGAACTGACCGGCCTGCAGGCCTCGGCCCGCACCGGCTTGGTCCGCACGGAGCTCACGGGCGACCGCACCCTCCTGACCGGCCGCGCGGTCACGGTCATCGAGGGCGACCTCTTCGCCTGACGGCACCAGAGCACCGGAGGCACACAGGGGACGTACGAAAATCACGTACGTCCCCTCCGCCTCACGAAGGCGTAGGCAGCCACCCCACCTTCCCCGCGAGCAGCCCATATCCGACGAACGCGCCGATGTCGAGCAGGGAGTGGGCCACGACCAGCGGGCCGACCCGCCCCCACCTGCGGTAGAGCAGCGCGAAGACCACACCCATCGCGAGGTTCCCGACGAACCCGCCGATGCCCTGGTAGAGGTGGTACGAGCCGCGCAACACCGAACTGCCCACCAGTGCCGCCATGGGCGTCCACCCCAACTGGCCGAGCCTGCGCAGCAGATACCCGACGACGATCACTTCCTCAAGGACCGCGTTCTGCACCGCGGACAGCACGAGGACGGGGTACTTCCACCACACCTCGGGCAACGCCTCCGGCACCACCGTGAGGTTGAAGCCGAGCCCGCGGGCCGCCAGATAGAAGGCGATCCCGGTGCTGCCGATCACCGCGGCGATCGCGGTGCCGCGCCCCAGATCCGGCCATGGCCGGGTCCGGTCGAAACCGATCGTCCGCAGCCCCTCCCGCTCACGCAGCAGGAAGTGCGCGACCAGCGCGACCGGCACCAACGCGGTCGCAATTCCGAACAATTGCCATGCGAGATCCAGCCATGGCCGCCCCGGCGCGGCCGACGCGTTCATCGTCGCCGCCTGGTCCTTCAGGCCACCCGGTTTGGTGACCGACCCGACAAAGCTGATCAGCGCGGACACACCGCTCGCCCCGAGCGAGAGAGCCAGGACGAGCAGCGTCTCATCCCTCAGGATCCGCCGTGACGACCCGTCCGCTGGAAAAGAACCGGCCATCGGCCCCGGCTCCGCTTGCACTTACGCCTCCAGTTGAGTAATCCCGCCTCATCCCCATCCTCGCCCCGCTAGGGTCTCGAAAGAAGTTACGAAGATCGTGCGCGACAGGCCGAGGGGGACGGACGCCGATTCCAGGCGCACAGGCCCCCTCTTTCCTTGCTTCATCTTCCAAGGAGGGGCACCACCGCCATGGGACGTCACAGCTTGCCCGATGAGCACGGGACGGCAGCGCCCGGCCCCCGACCGCAGGCACGCGGACGCACGGTCGCCATCGCCACGGCGCTCGTCCTCGTGGTGGCGGGAGGCACGGCGGCCGCCGTCAGCGCCGGTCTGCTCTCCTTCGGCGGCTCCTGCGGCGACGACGCGGTCAGCCTCGACGTCGTCGCCGCTCCTGCCGTGGCCCCCGCCCTGCGCGAGGCGGCCGACGAGGCCCGCGAGCAGGAGATCACCTCGGACGGGCACTGCATCGACGTGCGGGTGACCGCGCGCGACTCGTACAAGGTCGCCGCCGAACTCCGCTCCGGCAAGGGCGATCCGGAGTACGACGTGTGGGTGCCGGACTCCGACGTCTGGGTGCAGCGCGTCGGCATCGGCGGCAAGCAGAGCAAGGTCTCCCCCGCGGGCAACATCGCCTCCTCTCCCGTCGGCATCGGCATGGTGCCGTCCGCCGCCGAGTCGCTGGGCTGGCCCAAGAAGACGTACGACTGGCCGGAGTTGACCACCGCCGCGACCAAGGGCGACAAGCTGCGCCTGGGCGCGGCCGACCCCGCGCGCAGCGCGACCGGCCTGCTCGCCCTCGCCAAGATGGGTGCGTCCGCGAAGAAGCAGGGCGGCAAGGAGGGCGACACCCGGGCCGCCGCCCTGGCGAAGGCGCTTGCGGCCCGCACCACCGACAGCGACGGCCGACTTCTCGACACCCTGGCCCGCGACGACTCCGGCACCGAGCAGGGCAACCCCCGCCGCAACCAGGCCCTGATCCTCTCCGAACAGGCCGCGTACGCGCACAACGCGTCGGCGGGCGAGGAGAACAGCCTCGACCTCTTCTACCCCAAGGACGGCTCGCCCCGCCTCGACTACCCGTACACGCTGGTCGAGGACGACCGGATGTCCACCGACACGAGCCGGGCCGCCCTGCGCTTCATGACGATGTTCAGCGATGACGAAGGCCGCCGGATCCTGACGGAGCACGGCTTCAGGACCGACCCCGACCAGCCCTCCGACAAGCTGGTCACCGCCGCGGGCGGCCGCACCCCGCAGCCCTACGCGGACGAGGCCACGGACCCGCCGTCGGACAAGCAGCTCCAGGAGACCCTGGGCATGTGGACGATCACGGTGCAGAGCGCCCGGCTCAACACCGTCGTCGACGCCTCGGAGTCCATGGCGCAGTTCGTGCCCGGCCGCAACCAGTCCCGCATGGAGATCACCAAGGCCTCCCTGCTGCGGGCCCTCGCGGGCTTCACCGACGAGGACGAGATCGGCCTGTGGGAGTTCGCCACCCGGCTTGACGGCACCCGCGACTACCGCAAGCTGGAGCCGACCCGGCGACTGGGCGACCGCAAGGGCGGCGCCACCCACCGCGACGAACTGTCGGACGCCTTCAGCAGCCTGCAGCCCGTGCCGGGCGGCGCCACCGGCCTTTACGACACCACGCTCGCCGCCTACAAGGAGGCCCGGTCGACGTACGCGCGCGGCAAGTTCAACGCCCTGGTGATCCTGACCGACGGCGTCAACCAGGACCCGGGCAGCATCTCGCGCAGCTCCCTGATATCCCAGCTGGAGGAGATGTCGGACCGCGAGCACCCGGTGCCGATCATCGCCATCGCGGTCGGTCCGGAGGCGGACAAGGACGAGGTCCAGCAGATCGCCGAGGCGACCGGCGGCTCCGGCCACCAGGTCGACGACCCGGCGCAGATCCACGCGGTCATCCTCAAGGCCATCATGGAAGCGGGCAGCAACCAGGGCTGAGGCTCAGCCCAGCCGGACCGCCGGTTCGCGCAGCCCCACCGGCCACGTGTGCACCGGCTCTCCCCTGTGCATCAGCTCGCTGTACCGCTTGGTGGTCGCGGCCAGCGCCTGCTCCCTGGACATCCCGCCGTCCAGGGCCCGGTGGTACGTCGTGGCCTGCCAGGACGCGCCGTTGACCCGACGCCTGCACCGCTCCTCGATCACCCCGAGGTACAGGTCGCGGTCGGCGGCCTCCACGCCCCACGCGTCCAGCCCCGCCGCCGCGAGCGGCAGCAGCTCGTCGCGTACGAGGTGGACGGCCGCCACCTCGGTGGTGCCGCCCAGCCTGCCGCGCCGGGGCCACTGCAGCCTGGCGTCGATGCCGTGGCGGCACGCGACGTCGAAGTTGCGGGCGGCGGCCTCGAAGGGCAGCCGGGTCCACACGGGCCGCGCCTCCTCAGCGAGCGCCCGCACGAGCCCGTAGTAGAAGGCGGCGTTGGCGATGACGTCGGTGACGGTGGGGCCCGCGGGCAGTACGCGGTTCTCCACCCGCAGGTGCGGGACGCCGTCGGCGATGCCGTACACCGGGCGGTTCCAGCGGTACACGGTGCCGTTGTGCAGGACGAGTTCACCGAGCCGCGGCACGCCACCGGCGTCGAGGACGCCGAGCGGGTCCTCCTCCTCCATGAGGGGCAGCAGCGCCGGGAAGTACCGCAGGTTCTCCTCGAAGAGCTCCAGCGGCTTGGTGATCCAGCGCTCCCCGAACCAGGTGCGCGGCCGCACGCCCTGGACCTGCAGCTCGGGCGGCCGGGTGTCGGTGGACTGCAGGAACAGCGGCGGCCGCGACTCGCGCCACAGCTCACGGCCGAACAGGAAGGGCGCGTTGGCGCCCACGACGATCTGCGCGGCCGCGATCGCCTGCGCCGCGTTCCACACGTCGGCGAACCGGGCGGGCGTGACCTGCAGGTGCAGCTGCACGGAGGTGCACGCCGCTTCGGGCGCGATCGACGCCGAGGTGCAGGTCAGCCGCTCCACACCCTGGATGTCCAGCGCGAAGTGTTCGCCGCGTGCCGCCACGATCTGGTCGTTCAGGAGGGCGTAGCGATCGACGTCGGAGAGGTTCGCGGAGACGAGGTCGGCGTCGTTCAGGGTCGGCAGAATACCGATCATGACAATCCCGGCGGCGAGCTCGTTCGCTTTCCTGTGGGCATAGTTGAGGCCCGTGCGCAGTTCCTCGGCGAGCCGGTCGAGAACGCGTCCGCCGAGCCGGTGCGGGGCGATGTTGACTTCGAGATTGAACATTCCGAGTTCCGTCTGGAAATCCCGGCTCGCGATGCGCTCAAGTACCTGCGCATTCAACATCCTCGGCAGCCCGTCGGGCCCGGCGAGATTCAGCTCGATCTCCATGCCCATGAGATTCTTGGGCCGGTCGAATCGCTCCTCCTTCAACATCCGCTCCAGCCCCGTAAGACACGCTCGGAGCTTGCCTCGGTAGTGGTGCCTGTCGGCCAGGTCGAACGTGCCCGCCGCGACCTTCTCCCCCATCGAAGCGTCCCTCCTCGAACGGCGGCCCAGGGTCCGGCCGCTGTGTACGGGGGATGATGCCCAGGCAATGTGATCGATAACGCCCCGCGCGGGACCCCCGGCCAGTACGCTCGACGCGGCGGCTGTCCGGCACATTCACCAGGCATGCGGCACGGTGAAGATTCCGTACCGAAGCGCCTGGTCAAAAGCACCGGCAGAAATCGGCCGACCGCGCGCATCGGGGAATACGAGGTCATGACCCCGAGACCCGCACTAAATCGGTGTAAAGGCCCGCACAAGGACGTCTCAATAAGTCCTTGCTCGTAATATCCACTGCGTCTAGGTGAAACACCCTTCGAACACGGCTCGTATAAACTCCGCAATCTAGGCAGAGAGTTGGCGCTCGCGGCCCCAGCCCCCGCCCCTCTGACCCAGAGCTGACAGCGCCGTCACGCACCTGCCCCCGCTCCACTGTGCCTGTCGAATGAGAGAGGCGACCCACCATGCCGCTGCATGTCCCCCCGGCTCCCGCGCCCGCCCTGCGCAGCGTTCTCGCGGCACTCGGTTCCCCCACTGCCGTACGCGAGGCCCGCACACCGTCCCTGCGTACCGCCCAGGGACCCGCAATCCCCGAACTCCCCCTGCCCGTGCACGTGTTGGACCACATCACCCCACAGGCCACTTCGCCCACCCGACTGGCCGGCTGGCGCTTCCTGATCCGCTGCGCCGAGCGTTCCGTCGCCGCGGCCGACGCGATCCTCACCCCGGACGGCTGGGCGTTCTCCCATTTCTTCGAAGGGCCCTACATCACCTCGACCGAACGCGCCCTGCGCCACGCGGAGGCCATGCCCATGCCGTGCCAGCCGCGGCTGCTCTCCGTGCCCGAGCTGTATATGCTCACGCTCTGGCTGCACCGCGACTGCACGGACGACGGCGCCGAGGGCTCGCTGGCCGCCACCGATCTGCTCGTGCCCCTGGCGCCCGCCCCGCCCGGCATCGCGGCCCACCGCCCGCACCGCGTCGCCGAACTCCTGCCGATGCTCAACCACCGTCTGACACCGGCACCGCTGCTGAGCTCACCCGCCTGACAGCGCCCCGCACGCTTCCTGTGCCCCGCAGCCCCCGGGCCGCGGGGCACAGCGCTGCCCACCCAGGTGGACTAGCCCGGTCAGGCCACCCCGAACCACCCGAAGAGACAGGGAAGTTGGGCTGAACCGTCCGGGCGGGTGATACGTCCTTAAGCAGTAGGAGCCGCTGCGGCAAAATCCCTGCGGATTGACGCCCGGAGGGCAACACTGGGATAGGACCAACTACAACGGGGGGCGGTTATGAATACCGCATCGAGCCACAGGACCGACGTCACAGCCATCTCATCGCAGCGAAAGAACCCTTCCATGTGCCAGCACCAACCACCGTGCCCGACAGCCGACTCCGCCGACCGGGAGGCCGCGCTGCTCGCGGCCAGCCACCCGGAGCAGGGCTGGAGCCTGCTGTGCAACGGCGTCCTGCTCTTCGAGGACACCGGTGAGCTGCTGCCGGACGGCCAGATCATCGCCCCGCACCGACCGCTGGGCACCGACCAGATCATGACGGCGGCCTGAGCACTGGCACATCCGCACGAGCGCACAGCATCGCCGCACGGCACCACAGCAGCACAGGAAAGACGAGGGGCCGGCCCGGAGAGAAGTCTCCGAACCGGCCCCGACGCATGCCCGCTCCACACGGGCGCCTGCATCAGTCCTCGTACGCATCCAGCGGCGGGCAGGAGCAGACCAGGTTCCGGTCGCCGTACGCCTGGTCGATGCGGCGCACCGGCGGCCAGTACTTGTCCGCGACGACGACACCGGCCGGGAAGACTGCCTCCTCGCGGCTGTAGCCGTGCTCCCACTCACCGCTCAGCGCGGCGGCGGTGTGCGGGGCGTTCCGCAGCGGGTTGTCCTCGGCGGTCCACTCGCCGGAACCGACCTTCTCGATCTCCCGGCGGATGGCGATCATCGCCTCGCAGAACCGGTCGATCTCGTTGAGGTCCTCGCTCTCCGTCGGCTCGATCATCAGGGTGCCGGCCACCGGGAACGACATGGTCGGCGCGTGGAAGCCGTAGTCGATGAGCCGCTTGGCGATGTCGTCGACACTGACACCGGTCGCCTTGCTGAGCGGCCGCAGGTCGACGATGCACTCGTGCGCGACGAGACCGGCGGGGCCGGTGTAGAGCACCGGGTAGTGCGGCTCGAGGCGCTTGGCGATGTAGTTGGCCGAGAGCACCGCGACCTGGGTGGCGCGCTTGAGGCCCTCGCCGCCCATGAGGCGTACGTACGACCAGGAGATCGGCAGGATCCCGGCGGAGCCCCACGGCGCCGCGGAGATCGGACCGACGCCAGTCTCGGGTCCTGCCGCGGGCTGCAGCGGGTGGTTGGGCAGGTACGGCGCGAGGTGCTCGCGCACACCGACGGGGCCGACGCCGGGGCCGCCGCCGCCGTGCGGGATGCAGAACGTCTTGTGCAGGTTGAGGTGCGAGACGTCGCCGCCGAAGTGGCCCGGCTTGGCGAGGCCCACCAGCGCGTTGAGGTTGGCCCCGTCGACGTACACCTGGCCGCCGGCCTCGTGCACCGACGCGCAGATGTCGGCGACGTGCTCCTCGAAGACGCCGTGCGTCGAGGGGTAGGTGATCATCAGCACGGACAGCTCGTCGCGGTGCTTCTCGATCTTGGCGCGCAGGTCCTCGACGTCGATCTCGCCGTCGTCGGCGGTCTTCACGACGACGACCTTCATGCCCGCCATGACGGCGCTCGCGGCGTTGGTGCCGTGCGCGGAGGACGGGATGAGGCAGACGGTGCGCTGCTCGTCGCCGTTGGCGCGGTGGTACCCACGCACCGCGAGCAGCCCCGCGAGCTCACCCTGCGAACCGGCGTTCGGCTGCAGGGAGACCTTGTCGTACCCGGTGACCTCGGCGAGACGTTCCTCCAGCTCGCGGATGAGCGTGAGGTACCCCTGCGCCTGCTGGGCGGGCGCGAAGGGATGCAGCTGGCCGAACTCGGGCCAGGTGACCGGCTCCATCTCGGTGGTCGCGTTGAGCTTCATGGTGCAGGAGCCCAGCGGGATCATGCCGCGGTCCAGCGCGTAGTCGCGGTCGGCGAGCTTGCGCAGGTAGCGCAGCATCGCGGTCTCGGAGCGGTGCTGGTGGAAGACCGGGTGCGCCAGGTAGTCGTCGCCGCGCAGCAGGCCCTCGGGCAGCGTGTCCGCGGTGGCGGCGTCCAGCTCCTGGACATCGGCCTCGACCCCGAACGCGCCCCACACGGCGGCCAGCTGAGCCCGCGTCGTGGTCTCGTCGCAGGCGAGGGAGACGTGGTCGGCGTCGATCTGGTGGATGTTCACGCCGCCTTCGCGGGCGGCGGCGACGAGCTCCTCGGCCCTGCCCTCGACGCGCACGGTCAGCGTGTCGAAGTACGCGCCGTGGACGACCTCGACGCCACCGGCGGTGAGCCCGGCGGCGAGCAGCGTCGCGTACCGGTGGGTGCGCCGCGCAATGGACTTGAGGCCCTCGGGCCCGTGGTACACGGCGTACATTCCGGCCATGACGGCGAGCAGCACCTGAGCGGTACAGATGTTACTGGTGGCCTTCTCGCGGCGGATGTGCTGCTCACGGGTCTGCAGGGCGAGCCGGTAGGCCTTGTTGCCGTCGGCGTCGACGGAGACACCGACGAGCCGCCCCGGGAGGCTGCGCGCGAACTTCTCGCGCACCGCCATGTATCCGGCGTGCGGGCCGCCGAAGCCCATCGGTACGCCGAAGCGCTGCGTCGTGCCGACGGCGATGTCGGCGCCCAGCTCGCCGGGCGAGGTGAGCAGGGTGAGGGCGAGCAGGTCGGCGGCGACGGTGACGACTGCGCCGAGCTCGTGGGCCTCGTCAATGAGCGGCTTTATGTCCCGTACGGCACCGGAGGCGCCCGGGTACTGGACGAGCACGCCCACGACGCCGCGCTCGGCGACCTCGGCCGGAATGCCCTCGCTCAGATCGGCGACGACGATCTCTACGCCGGTGGGCTCGGCGCGGGTCTGGATGACGGCGATGGTCTGCGGCAGGGCGTCGGCGTCGACGACGAAGACGCCGTTCTTGACCTTGCCCATGCGGCGCGAAAGGGCCATGGCCTCCGCGGCGGCGGTGCCCTCGTCGAGGAGCGAGGCCCCGGAGGTGGGCAGGCCGGTCAGCTCGGCGACCATCGTCTGGAAGTTGAGGAGCGCCTCGAGCCTGCCCTGCGAGATCTCGGGCTGGTACGGCGTGTAGGCGGTGTACCAGGCCGGGTTCTCCATCACGTTCCGCAGGATGACCGGCGGGGTGAAGGTGCCGTAGTAGCCGAGTCCGATCATGGAATCGAGGACCTGGTTGCGGTCGGCGAGGGAGCGCAGCTCGGCCAGCACTTCGGCCTCGGTACGCGCGCCGGGCAGGTTCAGCGCCTCGGCGTTCTTGATCACATCCGGCACCGCGGCGGCCGTCAGCTCGTCGAGCGAGCCGTACCCGACCTGCGCGAGCATCTTGGCCCGCGCTTCCGCATCGGGCCCGATGTGCCGCTGCTCGAAGGGGATGCCCGCTTCGAGCTCGGAGAGCGGGATGCGATTGGTGGCAGTCATTGCGGAGGCCTCCTGGTCTGCACGACCTGCGAGGGGTACCACGGCGCGGGTACCCGGACGGCCTCCCCCTCTGTCATGTCAACCTGAGAGCTTCACAGGCCCGTCTTGCGACAGATCTGCTTTCACCGTCGGTGAGGAAGGGTTCCGAACGTGCCCGCCCGACGCCCGCCCTGCTTTCCAGAGTGACCTCGTCCGTGCGGTACGGGTGCCTGAGAGATTCCGGGGAGGATTTGCTCCTTCGGCGCCTCCGGGAAGTACGTTCCGGAGAGCTCTCCCGCACGGGGTCAGCAGCCAGGCGCCAGCCTACCAGCGAGGACCAGGACCGATCCCTCGAGTGGCCACCTGCCCCGAAGTGCTCTTTCGTAGTGACTACGAATGATTAAGGATGAGTTACGCCCGATTTCGACAAGCCGCGACCAGCTGGAGGGCCCGTGCAGACCGATATCGATCCGCGCAACCTGATCGGCCGCAAGGCGTTCGACCGGAACGGGGCGAAGATCGGCACGATCGACGAGGTCTACCTCGACGATGCCACCGGCGCACCGGAATGGGCAGCCATACGCACCGGTCTCTTCAGCCGGGACGCCTTCGTCCCCCTGGAACCCAGCGAACTCGTCGAGGACGGCACCCTGCGCATCCCCTTCGAACGGGCCCTGATCAGGGACGCCCCGGACTTCGGAGTGGGCCGCCACCTCTCTCCCGAGCAGGAGCTCCAGCTCTACCACCACTACGGCCTGGACACGACACCCCCGGGCACCCCGCCCGCCGCACCGCCCCCGGACCAGAACTTCGGCCAGGTCGCAGGTACCGAGACGCCCTGAAGCGACCTCATCCGGCAGCGGGGGCCGGGGGCGCGGCCACCAGCGGCAGCGGCTCCGCAGGCACCAGCTCCGGGTCGTCCGTACGGAACGTCCGCACCCGCCCCGGCGCCGAAAGCGGCGTCTCGAAGCGCACCGTCACCCGGCCCAGGCCGCTCCCCTGCACCCACCCGTGCCCGTACTCGGCATGCCGCACGTCGTGCCCGGCCGACCACCGTCTCTCCACCGGCGCCACCGGCTCTTCAGCACCCCCCTTCTCCGGCTCCTCCGGCCGCCCCGCCTCCCCGGACACGGCCTCGTCGCCCTCGCCCGGAGACGCCCCCTCCGCCCCGGCCTGCGCCTCGGCCTCCACCGCCGCCTGAGCCTGCGCCTGCGCCTGCGCCTGCGCGAAGAGGTCCTCCTGCGTGTAGTCCGCGAGGCCCGTGACGCCCACTCCCAGGAGCCGGACCCCGCCCGTGGTGTCCACGGCCTCCAGCAGCCGCGCCGCGGCCTCCCGCACCACCCCGGGGTCGTCCGTGGGCCCACGGAGCGTCTCGGAGCGCGTCAGCGTGGAGAAGTCGAACCTGCGCACCTTGAGCACGATGGTCCGCCCCGAGTGCCCCGCCGCCCGCAGCCGCTGCACACACCGCTCGGCGAGCCGCGCGACCTCCGCCCTGACCCGCACCCGGTCGTGGATGTCCACGTCGTACGTGTCCTCGACGCTGACCGACTTCGACTCCCGCTCGGCCACCACAGGCCGCTCGTCGTGCGCGAGCGCCATCGCGTACAGAGAGCCGCCGTGCGCCTTCCCCAGGAGCCGTACGAGCTCGTCCTCACCGGCCTCGGCGATCTCGGCGACCGTGAGGATCCCGGCCCGCCGCAGATGGTCGCCCGTGGCAGGCCCCACGCCGGGCAGCGTCCGCACCGGCATCGGGCCCAGGAGCGCCCGCTCCGTCCCCGGCGCTATGAGCTTGAGCCCGTCGGGCTTGGCCTCCTCGGAGGCGATCTTCGCCAGCATCTTGGACACGGCGAGCCCCACCGACCCACAGAGCCCCGTCACCTCTCTGATGTCCGCCCGCAGCCGCTCCCCCACGGCCCTGGCCGACTCCGCGTCATCTGCGACGCCCCCCGCCTCCAGGTCCACGAAGGCCTCGTCCAGGCTGAGCGGCTCCACCAGCGGCGACAACTCCCGAAGGAGCCCCATCACCTGCTCGCTGACCTCGCGGTACAGCCCGAAGCGCGGCACGAGATAGGCGGCATTGGGCGCCAGCCTGCGCGCCTGCCCCATGGGCATCGCCGAGTGCACACCGAAGCGCCGCGCCTCATAGGAAGCGGTGGCCACCACACCACGGGGCCCCAGCCCGCCCACCACCACGGCTTTTCCGCGCAGGCTCGGCTTCGCGGCCTGCTCCGCGGACGCGTAGAAGGCATCCATGTCCAGATGCAGAATCGTCGGCGCGCTTCTCACACCTCAGATGCTGCCCTACGCCACTGACAACGCGGCTTCAGACGGCCCTGTTGCGCCTTCTGGCCAGCTCATCGGCCGGATTGTGCCCGACGAGCGTCTCCCCGGTGTCGATGCGCTCGCCGTGCAGCTGGGACAGTGCGGCCTCGACGTCGCGCCAGACGACGCCCACGGCGATCCCGAAGACCCCCTGCCCGCCCTGGAGCAGGTCGTGGACCTCGCTGGACGTCGTGCACTCGTAGACCGTCGCCCCGTCGCTCATCAGCGTCATCCGCTCGAGGTCACGGAACCCGCGCTCCCGCAGGTGCTGGACGGTGGTGCGGATGTTCTGCAGCGACACCCCGGTGTCGAGGAAGCGCTTCACGATCTTGAGGACGACCACGTCGCGGAAGCTGTAGAGGCGCTGTGTCCCGGAGCCGCCCGTGGCCCGCACACTGGGCTCCACCAGGCCCGTACGGGCCCAGTAGTCGAGCTGCCGGTAAGTGATGCCCGCGGCCGCGCACGCGGTGGGACCGCGGTAGCCGACCTGCTCGGAATCCTCGGACGTAGCGTCCCCGCTCCCCTGGACCGCCATCGGTCGGTTCGGAGAGTGATCGGCCGCACCGCCGTGGATCGGGTACGGACCGCCCATCGCCGTACCGTCGCCGCTGCTTCTCACGCCGACCTCCCTCCTTGACCTGCCTTCTCGACGGTAGGCAGTCGCCAGGGGCTCGTCAACGATCGCCACACTCGGCACGCCGAGTGATAATCACCCTGAGAGTGGTTTTCCGTGCCTCACCGCGGGGAAAGGCTAGTCGAATGGCCGGATACGGGCCGCCGGAAGCGGCTCACTGGCTGTTGGTGCCGAAGTCCTCGGGCGAGATCTGGTCGAGGAACTCGCGGAACTTCTCCACCTCGTCCTCCTGCTCGTCCGGGATCGCGATACCGGCGTCGTCCAGGACGCCGTCGCTTCCGTAGATCGGCGTCCCGGTGCGCAGCGCCAGCGCTATGGCGTCGGACGGCCGCGCACTCACCTCGACACCGCTGGCGAAGACCAGCTCCGCGTAGAAGACGCCTTCTCGCAGGTCAGTGATGCGCACTTCGGAGAGCTCCTGGCCGACCGCTTCCAGCACGTCCTTGAAAAGGTCATGGGTCAGCGGTCGTGCGGGGGCCATGCCCTGCTGCGCAAAGGCAATGGCGGTCGCCTCACCTGGTCCGATCCAGATGGGGAGGTACCGGTCGCCTCCCACTTCACGCAGGAGCACGATCGGCTGGTTGGAGGGCATTTCGACCCGGACACCTACGACGTCGAGCTCGTTCACACAGCAACCCTAGGACGTGGCTGGCAGGTTTGGGTAGTCGGGCACCCGCCGAGTAACGGCCGGGAGCGGTCGAGTCAGGGCAATCTGACGCCGAGCGCGGTCTGCACGAGCGCCGAGTGCAGCCTGCCCGTGAGACCCGCAAGCTCTTTGGTACGGGCCTCGGCATGCGCCCTGGTCTGCGGATTGCGATGCCGCCGCAGCGGGGCGACCACCTGGTCGACGAGCCCGGCCTCGCGCTCCGCGGCGGCCTTCATGACCCGCAAGTGCCGTGGCTCGATACCGAACCGGCCGAGCTCGACCACGAGCGAGGCGACCGTGACGGCCTCCGCGTCGTACCCGCCGTCCGGCAACGGTGCGACGAGGCCGTACGTCTCCCACTCGTGGAGCTGCACCTCGTCGATCTCCGCGGCTGCCAGCAGCTCGTCACGGCCCACACGGGCCGCCGTCGGCCCCTCGGCGTCATCCTGGGCCCCGGCGTCACCGGCGTCCCGCTGGCGCCCCAGGGACGGCAGAGGAGGCCTCTCGCCGCGCTCCAGCGCGTCCAGGTGCTCACGGATGACCTTGAGCGGCAGGTAGTGGTCCCGCTGCATCCTCAGGACGTGACCGAGCCGCTCGACATCCTCCGGGCTGAACTTCCGGTAGCCGGAAGGCGTGCGCTGCGGCTCGATGAGCCCCTCGGCCTCGAGGAATCGAATCTTCGAGATCGTGACCTCGGGAAATTCGTCACGCAGTTCGTTCAGCACGGTACCGATGCTCATCAGCCGACGGTCCGCGGCGGCGGTGCCGCTACCGGCACCGCCCCTCGGTGTTTGAAGCATGGACCTTCCCTGGGGGTTGTCCCCCCAGACGGCGCCGGGGGGAGGGTCAGAGGCCGACGGCCCGCTGGCTCGCGTAGAAGACCAGTCGGTACTTGCCGATCTGCACCTCGTCGCCATTCGAAAGCGAGACCGAGTCGATCCGCTCCCGGTTGACGTACGTGCCGTTGAGGCTGCCCACGTCCGCGACGGTGAAGGAACCGTCCTGGATCCGACGGAACTCCACGTGGCGACGCGACACCGTCACGTCATCCAGGAAGATGTCGCTCTGCGGGTGACGCCCCGCCGTGGTCAGCTCGCCGTCGAGCAGGAAACGACTGCCCGAGTTCGGACCGCGGCGCACCACGAGGAGCGCGGAACCGAGCGGCAGCGCGTCCACGGCCGCCTGCGCCTCCGGAGAGAGCGCGGGAGACGGGTTCTGCCCCGTCACCTCGGCGTCGTAGGCCTCCAGGCCCGAGATGGAGATCGTCGAGGTCGTCTCGGACGCACGCTCCGGGGCGGCTCCGGCCCGCAGCGGCGCACCGCAGTTGGAGCAGAACCGGCTCGCCTCGGCGTTGCGGTTCCCGCACCTCGTACACACCAGGGCCATGGACTGGTCCTCCTGCCGTGACTGCCCCGCGGGGGCATTCGATCCGTACGGGCCGGGGGCGAACCCTCCACCCGTACTTGAGGTTGAAGGTTCTCCGAAACCTATGCGGCCGGGACCGGCAGGGTCAACAGATGACGCGCCCTGTCCGCCCGAATTGTCACCACCTGGACCAGCGACCTGATCCCGGAACATCGGGCGCCCGGCGCCCTGCTCCTCGGCATCTCCGGAGCGCTGGGCACGGTGCCGGGCAGTGGCCGGATTACCGCTGTCCTCACGTGCACTCTTGCCGAACAACTTCGCAAACAACTTCACGGGCGATTCCCCTTGACCGAAACAGACCCGCCCGTGGGGCAGGACGAACCCTGATTGCACACACCGGCATTCATCGGTGAGCCAGACATTCTCACAACGTCCGTGGCCACCAAACAGTTTCCACCACGCACCGTGCTTCCGGTGCGCCGACCCCCCGCAACCTCATGCCCCCGCCCGACGCCGCTCAAGCGTCCGCCCCTCACTGGGAGGACGACCGAGCGTAGTCAGGCCGCTTCGCAGGTCGCAAGGCGTCCACAACGATCTTCTCCGAGCGTTCCACGGTGACCGTGGCCTGCTCCTTCTCCAGAGTCTGCACCACGCCTCCCGGGATGTTCAGCGCAGGTTCCAGATCCTGCGGCTTGCCGATCACCTTGAAGAGGTACGGCTCACCGACCTTGCGGCCGTCCACCCGGACGCCACCGCCTTCGGCGTCCGACAGATACGTGTCGGCGACGACGCGCACGTCGTTGATCTGGATGGCCTCCGCACCGGCGGCGCGCAGCTCCTGAATGGCGTCGAGCAGCATGTCCGCCTCGATCGCCCCTTTCCTGTCCTCGATGGTCAGCGTGATGCCGGGCCCCTGGGCCGCCACCGTGCCTGCCAGGATGCCGAGTTGCCGCTCCCGCTCGACCGTCTGCTTGCGGGCCTCCTCGGCCTGGTCCGAGCTGTTCTCCAGCCCGGTCCGCTGCTCCTCGAGGCGACGCTTCTCTTGTTCCAGACGCTCAGTTCGGTCATCCAGTTCATCGAGGATGCGTACGAGATCTTCTTGCCTCGCGCCGCGCAGCGCGCTGCTGTCGCTGTTGGACCGCACCTGGATGGCCAGGCCGAGGCCGAGCACGAACAGGAGCAGGGCGACGATGAGTTGAGGCCGGGTCACACGCGGGGGCCACAGGCCCTGCGCCAGCCGCTGACGGCCGGTGAGCTGCGGCTTCCCCTCGGGCTGCGTGCCCGCGGGCCCCACGGGCGTCTCCGGCCCGGGCGTGCCGGGCGCGCTGGGGACCTCGGCGGGTAGTTCCTTGCGCCGGTTGTAGTCGGGGCTCTCGTCGGTACTCATCTGCGTCACGCCCTGAAGACGTGGCGACGGATCGCCGCGGCATTGGAGAAGATCCGGATGCCGAGCACGACCACCACACCGGTGGAGAGCTGGGCGCCGACGCCCAGCTTGTCGCCCAGGAACACGATGAGTGCGGCCACCACCACGTTCGACAGGAAGGACACCACGAACACCTTGTCGTCGAAGATGCCATCGAGCATCGCCCGCAGCCCTCCGAACACGGCGTCGAGAGCCGCGACCACGGCGATCGGAAGGTACGGCTCGACCACCGCCGGAACCTCGGGCCGAACCAACAATCCGGCCACGACTCCCACGACGAGGCCCAGTACGGCGATCACGATGTGCCCTTTCCTGCTTTCGGCTCTGCTGTTCGTACGGTCACGCTCGGCGCTGCCGGCAGCCGGAGCTCGTCCGACACGGAGATGCTGGTCCGGATGCCGAAGTTCTCCTGCAGAGCATGCAGGTACTGACCGTCGCGGCTGTTCTGGAACCGGGTGCTCAAGCGTTTCCCGTCTCCCACCGCGAGCACCGTATACGGCGGCACGAGCGGTCGGTTGTCGACCAGTATCGCGTCACCCGCGGCCCTGATCGCCGACAGCGCGGTGAGACGCTGGTCGTTGATGGAAATCGCTTCGGCGCCCGACTGCCACAGGCCGTTGACGACACGCTGCATGTCCCGGTCACGTACCCGCCCCGTGTCGGAGAACCCGGAGCTCTCACGCGGGCCGCCGCCACCCTGATCGGCCTGCTTCTTGTCGTCCACGACGAGCTTCACGCCGGGCCCGTCGACTTCCGTGGCACCGGAGAGGAGTCCTACCAACTCGCCCTGGCTGCCGCCGTGCTTCTTCAGTGCGGCCTCCTGCCGCTCACCCACGTCGTCGCGGAGTTCGTCCACGTCGTCCTCGAGCGCGTCGGCGGCCGCCGTCGCCTCTTCGACACGGTCGATGAGCTCCTCGCGCTCCTTGGCCACCACCGGTGCCTCTATGCGCGCCTGCGCCGCACCCACGGTGACCACCAGCGCGGCCAGCACGAGACCGGCCGCGAGCCCGAGTTTGGCCCGCAGCGGGCGAGGGACGCCACCGTCCCCTTTCGCCTTCTTCCGAGCCGCCGCCTCCGCGTATCCCTCGTCCAGACTGTGGTCCATGACGGTGGTGAGCAGCGACATGGAGGCGTCCGGGCGCCGGGGGCGCGAGGGGGTGCTCCGAACGGGGGGCTGCTGCGGCATGCCGCACATCGTCGCACGTCGCGGGCGCTACCTCCGAATGGCCCCACCGGCGCGCCGGGCAGCACCTGTTGCGGGTGCTGCCCGGCGCCCGGAAAGGTCAGCGACCTGCGCTGTCCACCACCGTGGCCCACTCGTCGAGCAGCGCCTGGGCGGACGCGTCATCGGGCCCCTCGGCCCACAGATGCGTGACGGCCTCGGCCGGGTCGGGCAGCACGAGCACCCAGCGCCCGTCGGCCTCCACGACCCGCACCCCGTCCGTGGTGTCCACGGACCGCTCGCCCGCGGCCTCGACCACCCGCCGCATCACGAGCCCCTTGACCGCCCACGGCGTCGCCAGATCCCGCTTCTGCACATGGGCCCGCGGAATGCGCGCGTCGATCTGGCTCAACGTGAGCTGTGTCCGCGCGACCAACCCGATGAGCCGTACAAATGCGGCAGTTCCGTCGAAGACGCCGCTGAACTCGGGCACGATGAACCCGCCCCGCCCGTCACCGCCGTAGATGGTCGAGTCCCCTCGTCCCGCCCTCGTCAGATCGTCGGGCGACGTGGTCGTCCAGTCCACCTGGGTCCCGTGGTACGCGGCGACCTGCTCGGCGATGCGCGTCGTGGTCACCGGCAGCGCCACCCGCCCGCTGCGCCGCTCGGCGGCCACCAGGTCGAGCATGACCAGCAGGGCCCGGTCGTCCTCGACGATCCGGCCCTTCTCATCCACGAGCGACAGCCGCTCACCGACGGGGTCGAACCGCACCCCGAAGGCGGCCCGCGCGGACGCCACGATCTCCCCGAGTCGCACGAGCCCGGCCCTGCGGGCGTCCGCGGTCTCCGTGGGCCGCGACTCGTCGAGCCCCGGGTTGATGGTCAGCGCGTCCACGCCGAGCTTTCCGAGAAGGCTCGGCAGTACGAGACCGGCGCTTCCGTTGGACGCGTCGACGACGACCTTGAGCCCCGACTCGGCGACACCGCTGGTGTCCACGTTCCGCAGCAGCGATCCCGTGTAGGAGTCGAAGACACTGGACGGGAAGTGCAGATCACCGATCTCGCCAGGGAAGGCCCGCCGGTACTCCTGGCGCGCGTAGACCCGGTCGAGCTTGCGCTGGCTGCCCTGTGAGAGGTCCGCTCCGTTCCCGTCGAAGAACATGATGTCGACGGAGTCCGGTACACCTGTCGTCGTCCGGATCATGATGCCGCCGGCACTGCCCCGGGCCGTCTGCTGCCGCGCGACCGGCAACGGCACGTTCTCCAGATCCCGTACGTCGATGGCGCTGGCCTGCAGCGCCGAGATCACCGCACGCTTCAGCGCCCGCGCACCACGCGAGTGGTCACGCGCCGTGGTGACGGTGGACCCCTTCTTCAGGGTCGTCGCATACGCCCCCGCAAGGCGTACGGCGAGCTCGGGCGTAATCTCCACGTTCAGGATTCCGGACACTCCACGCGCCCCGAACAGATGCGCCTGGCCACGGGACTCCCAGATGACCGAGGTGTTGACGAACGCACCGGCCTCGATCGTCTTGAACGGATACACCCTGACGTTGCCCTGGACGATCGATTCCTCACCGACCAGGCACTCGTCACCGATGACCGCACCGTCCTCGATACGGGCGGCACGCATGATGTCGGTGTTCTTGCCGACGACGCATCCCCGCAGATTGCTGTGCTGCCCGATGTACACGTTGTCGTGCACGACGGCCTTGTGCAGGAACGCGCCGCTCTTCACCACGACGTTCGAGCCGACGACGGTGTGCTCGCGGATCTCGACGTCCGCCTCGATCTTGGCGTAGTCACCGACGTAGAGCGGCCCGCGCAGGACGGCGTCGGGGTGCACCTCGGCCCCTTCGGCCACCCACACCCCGGGCGAGATCTCGAAGCCGTCCAGCTCGACGTCGACCTTGCCCTCGAGTACGTCGGCCTGCGCCTTGACGTAGCTCTCGTGCGTGCCGACGTCCTCCCAATAGCCCTCGGCGACATAGCCGTAGACCGGCTTGCCCTCCTTCATGAGCTGCGGGAAGACATCACCGGACCAGTCGACCGGCACATCGGCCTCGACGTAGTCGAACACCTCGGGCTCCATCACGTAGATGCCCGTGTTCACCGTGTCGGAGAAGACCTGCCCCCAGGTCGGCTTCTCGAGGAAGCGCTCGACCTTGCCTTCTTCGTCGACGATGGTGATGCCGAATTCCAGCGGATTGGGTACGCGCGTCAGGCACACGGTGACGAGCGCGCCCTTTTCCTTGTGGAAGGAGATCAGCTCGCCGAGATCGAAATCGGTGAGAGCGTCGCCGGAGATCACCAGGAAGGCATCGTCCTTCAGCGCTTCCTCGGCGTTCTTCACACTTCCGGCGGTCCCGAGCGGTTTCTCCTCGTTGGCATACGTGAGCTCCATTCCAAGCTCTTCGCCGTCGCCGAAGTAATTCTTGACCAGAGAGGCCAAGAACTGCACTGTCACTACGGTCTCGGTGAGCCCATGCCTCTTCAGCAGGCGCAGCACATGCTCCATGATCGGCCTATTGGCCACAGGGAGGAGCGGCTTGGGCATGCTCGAGGTCATCGGGCGAAGGCGTGTGCCCTCACCGCCGGCCATCACGACGGCCTTCATGTCGGAAACGTCCTCCTCTTTAGACGACGATCCAGCCGACACAGCTCACCGGGATGGGCTCACTCCACCTATGTCAGACGCGAGCCTTCGAGCCTCTGCAGCCGCCATATGGCGAGCTCAATCGGCTGGCTTGTCCACCTTGACAAGTCGGCGGACCTGAACCACGTAGAGGATCCCTGCCCACCAGTACAGACTTGTACCCCATCCTGCGAACGCCCATCCGAAAATCGCGGCAAGTGTGGCGAGCCAGCCACTTCCGTCGCTGAGGAGCAGTAGTGGAAAGGCGTACATCAGGTTGAAGGTGGCGGCCTTGCCCAGGAAGTTCACCTGCGGCGGCGGATAGCCGTGCCGTCTGAGGATCCCGACCATCACCAGCAGAACCAGCTCGCGCAGCAGCAGAGCCGCGGTCAGCCAGAGCGGGAGAATCTCCCGCCATGTCAGACCGACCAGGGTCGAAAGGATATAAAGCCGGTCGGCCGCGGGGTCGAGCAGTCGGCCCAGGTTGCTGATCTGGTTCCAGCGGCGAGCGAGCTTGCCGTCGAGGTAGTCACTGATTCCGCTCAGCATCAAGACCAGCAGCGCCCATCCGTCGCTGTTGGGCCCTCCGAACTCGGGCCTGAGGATCAGCCACAGGAAGAGGGGCACACCGGCGAGGCGCGCCATGCTGAGGATGTTCGGGATGGTGAGGACCCGGTCCGTCTGGACACGCGTCTCCTGGACCTCCACCCGGGGGCCTCCTGTGGGGAAAGAGCCAATGATGCCCCCTGACCTTACCCTCAGTTGTGGGCCAGGGGTGCAGAGGGGTGGCCGAGCTCCTCGGCACAGAAAACAAAAAAGCCGCGGTCCCTGGATTTGAATCCAGGGACCGCGGCTATAAAAGAAGTTCGGCGGCGTCCTACTCTCCCACAGGGTCCCCCCTGCAGTACCATCGGCGCTGTGAGGCTTAGCTTCCGGGTTCGGAATGTAACCGGGCGTT
>NZ_JBWKAP010000015.1:0-159261 GCF_056437465.1 Streptomyces sp. NPDC042371
CACGCTGTTGAGTTCTCAAGGAACGGACGCTTCCTTTGTACTCACCCTCTCGGGCTTTCCTCCGGGCGCTTCCCTTCGGTGTTTCTTTTGTTCTTGCGTTTCCGACTCTATCAGACTCTTTCGTGTCCGACTTCCTCGGCGCCTTTCCGGTTCCCGCTCCTGCCTTTCGGCTTTCGCGTTTCCCTTTCCGGCGGTTCCGACTCTATCAGATCCTTTCGGGCCTGACTCCCAGTCGAAGTGGGTTTGTCTTTGCGGCTGTTGGGCCGTTCCGACGTCTCAAACTCTAGCGGGTTTTCCCGGCGACTCATAATCGAGCCTTGGAATTGAATTCGGGCATGCCGAATCGGTTCCGTTGGGAGGTTGTGCAGAGTTTGGTTTGCCGCTTCCCGCGGCGGAGGTGCTGTCGCAGAACCGTTAAGGCTCCGTGGCAACCCGAAGAACCTTACGGGTCGGGCAGGTGACTGTCAACCTCCCCCTATGCCCCGTCGGAGGGCCCTTCACTCCAGGTCGGTGAGGCGGCCGCCCGCGTCCGGCTGGGCGTGCTCCACACGACGTAGAAGACGGGTCAGCACCTCGCCCAGGGCGCCGCGCTCCTTCTGGGACAGGTCCTGGAGGAGGTCCTCCTCGAAGACCGTGGCGAGCCGCATCGCCTCCAGCCACTTCTCGCGGCCCTCTGCGGTCAGCTCCACGATGACGCGGACGCGGTTGTTCTCGTCGCGGTCGCGCGTGACGAGGCCCTCCGCCACCATGCGGTCGATCCGGTGGGTCATCGCGGCGGGCGTGAGGCCGAGCCGCTTGGCCAGGTCGCCCGGGCCCATTTGGTACGGGGCTCCGGAGAGGACGAGGGCCTTGAGGACCTCCCACTCCGCGTTGCTGATGCCGAGGGTCGCCGTCTGGCGGCCGTAGGCGACGTTCATGCGGCGGTTCAGGCGGCCGAGGGCCGAGACGATCTCCTCGACCTGGGGGTCGAGGTCCTGGAACTCCCGCTGATACGCGGCGATCTGCTCTTCAAGTGTCGGCTCACTTGGGCCGGGGGTGTCACCCATGGGCCGAGTATGGCACGACCCCGCTTGGCATTGAAGTCCTTCATTGTGTACAGTTTAGGATCGAACTTTAGCTTCGAAGTCTTCACTTCTAACGACTCACTCAAGGCAGGTGAAAGTGACCAGGGCGATGGGCGCAGCGATGCGTCGTATTCAGGCAGGCAGCGCGCTGAGCGCGTTCGGCATCGGGTTCACGGTTCCGTTCCTCTACGTCTATGTGGCGCAGGTGCGAGATCTGGGATCCAGTGCGGCGGGCATCGTGCTCGCCGCGTTCGCCATGGCCGCTCTGATCGTCCTGCCCATCACCGGCCGCGTCATCGACCGTCGCGGCCCCCTCCCCGTGCTCGTGGGTGCGGCGGGCGTCGCCTCCGTGGGCGCGATCGCGCTCGGCTTCGCGAACAGCGAGCCGACGGCGATCCTCGCCGCGGCGCTGCTCGGCGCCGGTACGGCGGTCATGCAGCCCGCGCTCGCGACGATGATCGTCTGGTCCTCGACGCCCACCACCCGGACGCGGTCCTTCGCGATGCAGTTCTTCCTGCAGAACCTGGGCCTCGGCATCGGTGGTCTCATCGGCGGCCAGATCGTCGACGAGAGCCGTCCGAGCAGCTTCACGCTGCTGTTCTCCATCGAGTCCGTGATGTTCCTGGTGCTCGCGGGCATCGCGCTGACCGTGCGGCTGCCGCACGCGCCCGCCATCCAGGACGCGATGCCGAAGGACGCCTCGGCCCCGCGGGGCGGCATGCGTGCGCTCCTGAAGCACAAGGCCATGGTGCAGCTGTGCGTGCTCGGCTTCGTGATTTTCTTCGCCTGCTACGGGCAGTTCGAGTCGGGGCTCTCCGCGTACGGCGTGGAGGCCGCGGGCATCTCCGCCTCGACGCTCGGCATCGCGCTGGCCGCCAACACGGCCATGATCGTGATCGCGCAGTTCGCCGTCCTGAAGTTCGTCGAGCGGCGCAAGCGGTCCCGTGTGATCGCGGCCGTCGGTCTGATCTGGGCCTTCGCGTGGCTGCTCGCCGGGTACGCGGGGGTCGGGCACGGCAGCCAGGCGATGGCCACTGCCGCGTTCATCTCGACGTACGCCCTCTTCGGGCTCGGTGAGTCGATGCTGTCGCCGACCGTCGCGCCGCTGGTCGCCGACCTGGCGCCGGGCGGCATGGTCGGTCAGTACAACTCGGCCTTCGCCCTGGTGAAGCAGCTGGCCCTCGCGGTCGGTCCGGCCGTGGGCGGGCCGATGGGTGCCTCGCTGCACGTGCCGTACATCGTGACGTTCGTTCTCTTCTCGCTGGGCATCACGGTGCTCGCGGTGCGCCTGGGGCGTCGGCTCACCCCGCTGCAGAACCAGCCCTCGCTGGCCAAGAGCCCGGTGGTGGCGCAGGGCGGTCCGGCGGCAGCGGAGCCCGAGACCGCTCACGCCTGAGCCTCGCGCCTGAGCCCCGCGGCCCCTATTTGGGGAGGGCGAACTCGCACCAGACGGCCTTGCCGCCGCCCGGTGTGCGGCGCGAGCCCCAGTTCGACGCGATCGTGGCGACGATGGCGATGCCGCGTCCCGCTTCGTCGGCCGGTTCGGCGCGGCGGCGGCGCGGCAGGTGGTCGTCGCCGTCGGTGACCTCGATGATCAGGCGGCGGTCGGTGCGGCGCAGCCGCAGCCGCATCGGCGGGGTGCCGTGCTGGAGGGAGTTGGCGACCAGTTCGCTGGCCGCGAGGACCCCCAGGTCGTGCAGTTCCGGGGAGAAGCGCCAGCTGGCGAGGACGCCGGTGGCGAAGGCACGCGCGCGTGGGGCGGCCTCCACTCCGCCGAGGAGCTCCAGGGCCGCGTTCCTGAACAGTTCGGCGTCCGATCCGGCGCGGGCCGGGTGCTGGAGGACCAGTACCGCCACGTCGTCGTCGTGGTCGGCCGTCACTCCCAGGGCGCGGATCAGGCGGTCGCACACCACCTGGGGCGTGCCGGTGGCGCCCGCCAGGGCGCGTTCCAGTGAGGCCACGCCTTCGTCGATGTCCTCGCTGCGCCGCTCGACCAGGCCGTCCGTGTAGAGGACGGCGGTGGAGCCGGGGCCGAGCGGGACGGAGCCCGAGGTGTGCAGCCACCCTCCGGTGCCGAGCGGGGGGCCGGTGGGCTCCTCCGCGCGGTGGATGGTGCCGTTCTCGTCGCGCACGAGGATGGGCAGGTGTCCCGCCGATGCGTAGACGAGGCTTCCTTCGTTCGGGTCGTGCACCGCGTAGACACACGTGGCGATCTGGCTGGCGTCGATCTCGGCGGCGAGGCCGTCCAGGAGCTGCAGGACCTCGTGCGGGGGCAGGTCCAGGCGGGCGTAGGCCCGCACGGCGGTGCGGAGCTGGCCCATGACGGCGGCCGCGCGGACGCCGCGGCCCATCACGTCGCCGATGACGAGGGCGGTGCGGCCGCCGCCGAGGGTGATCACGTCGTACCAGTCGCCGCCGACCGCGGCTTCGGTGCCGCCCGGTTGGTACGTGGCGGCGATGCGCAGGTCGTCGGGCTGCTCCAGCTCCTGGGGCAGCAGGGACTTCTGGAGGGTGACTGCCGTCTCGCGCTGGGCGCGCTCGCTGGTGCGCAGGCGCTCGGCGGCCTCGGCGTGGTCGGTGACGTCGGCGGCGAACACCAGGACGCCCGCGCCCTCTTCGGGGCCCGCCGCGGAGCCGCCGAGCGGCAGCGTCACGGGGGTGCACGTGAAGGTGTACGACCGGCCGGAGGGGGCCTTGCGGGACTTGACGGTGCGCGGCTTCGAGCTGCGCAGGACCTGGTCGAGGAGCGACAGGAGGCCCAGCTCGGACAGTTCGGGCAACGCCACGCGCGCGGGCTCGCCGACGGTCCTGGGGCCGAAGGCGGCGGCGTACGCATCGTTGACGTACGCGATGCGGTGGTCGGTGCCGTGCACGAGGGCGACGAGGGCCGGGATGCGGTCGAGCACCTCGCGGACCGGCAGCTCGTCGATGCCGTCGGCGCCGCTGAGGCCGACGGCGCCGTCCGGCGGGGCGGGCTCACCGGTCCCGGTGGGCCGCTCGGCGCGGGCCGCGGGGACGGAGCCGTCCCCGCGCGGTGCCGTGGAGACCGCTTGTTCGGTCCGCGCTGCTGCGCGGCGCTGCGTTCCGGGGAGCCGGGCGCTCCAGCGCGTGAAGTTCACTGCGGTAGGCCTCGTGGTGTCGCTTCTGGATCGGGAACACAGCATGTCGAGAGCGGACGTCCCTGGTGTCGGCCTGGCGGCCTGCCCATGGTCACACGAACAGTCTGACCGAACGGACTGACATCCGTCAGACGCCGGTCCTGTGTGGGGAGTTCCTGACTCCGGTCAGGAGGACTCCTTCGGGCGCCCGCCACCGGCCGCGAGTTCGAACTCCGCGCGGGGGTGTTCGAGCGAGCCGAGGGAGACGATCTCCCGTTTGAACAGGCCGGACAGGGTCCATTCGGCGAGGACTCGGGACTTGCGGTTGATGGTCGGCACTCTGCTCAGGTGGTAGACGCGGTGCATGAACCAGGCAGGGTAGCCCTTCAGCTTGCGTCCGTAGACGTGCGCGACACCTTTGTGCAGTCCCAGGGAGGCCACCGAGCCCACGTATTTGTGCGTGTACTCCTGGAGGGGGCGCTCGCGCAGGGACGCGACGATGTTGTCGCCGAGGACCTTGGCCTGGCGGACGGCGTGCTGGGCGTTGGGTGCGCACTCGGCGCCCGGCTCGTCCGCGGTGACGTCGGGGACGGCGGCCGCGTCGCCCGCGCCCCACGCGTGCGTGGTGCCGTCGACGGTCAGCCGTGCGGTGCACTTCAGGCGGCCGCGTTCGGTCAGCGGCAGGTCGCTGGCGGCGAGCACGGGGTGTGCCTTGACGCCCGCGGTCCACACGACGGTGCGGGTGGGGTGGCGGGAGCCGTCGCTGAGGACGGCCACGCGGTCCTCGCACGAGTCAAGACGTGTCTCCAGGCGTACGTCGATATTGCGCCTTCGCAGTTCGCGCACCGTGTACTTGCCCATCTCCTCGCCGACCTCGGGCAGGATCCGGCCCGTGGCCTCGACGAGGATCCACTTCATGTCCTCGGCCTTGATGTTGTGGTAGTACCGGGACGCGTAGCGCGCCATGTCCTCCAGCTCGCCGAGCGCCTCGACGCCCGCGTACCCGCCTCCTACGAAGACGAAGGTCAGGGCGGCGTCGCGGATCGCGGGGTCGCGCGTGGAGGAAGCGATGTCCATCTGTTCGATGACGTGGTTGCGCAGTCCGATGGCCTCTTCGACCGTCTTGAAGCCGATGGCGTACTCGGCGAGTCCCGGCACGGGCAGCGTGCGGGCGATCGAGCCGGGGGCCATGACGATTTCGTCGTACGCGATCTGGACGGATCCGGTGCCCTCCTCCTCGGTGGCGAGGGTGGTGAAGGTCGCGGTGCGCTTGGCGTGGTCGACCGACTCGACCTCGCCGATGACGATGCGGCACTTGTCGAGGGTGCGGCGCAGCGGCACGACGACGTGGCGCGGCGAGATGGAGCCGGCGGCCGCCTCGGGCAGGAACGGCTGATACGTCATATAGGGGTCGGGGGCGACCACGACGATCTCGACCTCACCCCGCTTGAGCTCGCGCTTCAGCTTTCGCTGGAGTCTCAGCGCGGTGTACATGCCGACGTAGCCACCGCCGACGACGAGAATGCGTACACAGTCCGGGGGCACGGGGGTCGTCCCCCGGGAGATCGCAGCCTTCACCATCCCATGACGCACCCGGCTTTGGTGTTTGTCCACAGGCCCGGCAATTTGTGTGACCGGGAGTGGTGTGCGGGAGGGGCTCGCGGGGTTGCCGCCGGGTGCGCAAGGTGCGCAGGTCAGCGGGGACGAAGGGGGTGCGGGGGTGGGGTGCAATACGGCCTGAAAGGGCGCGTACTCCGATCGGGGGGCGCGCTGTGCGGAACCCGCCTCTTCTGAATTGACCCCCGCTCAACTATGTTCGTGTGACGTCGGGGTGTCGGGGGATGCGCTCGTCGGGTCGGATTTCCGGCTCGCGGAAGGGCTCACTCCTCACACGTCGGTAGCCAATGGCGGGGAGTGTCTCCGGGGGGAGACGTCATTACCGGGGGAACGTGTATGCACATTCAGGAGACTCACTGGACTTCCGCTGCCGTGTCGGCATCAGCCGTCGGCCCGAGCGGGAACGGACGCGACATGGGGGAAGGAGCGCGCACGACACCACTGCGTGTCGACGCACAGCGCAATCTCGAACATGTACTCAGGGCGGCACGCGAAGTCTTCGGCGAGCTGGGTTACGGCGCGCCGATGGAAGACGTCGCGCGCCGCGCGCGGGTCGGGGTCGGCACGGTCTACCGCCGCTTCCCGAGCAAGGACGTGCTGGTCCGGCGGATAGCCGAGGAGGAGACCTCCCGGCTGACCGACCAGGCGCGTGCGGCGCTCGGGCAGGAGGACGAGCCGTGGTCCGCGCTCTCGCGCTTCCTGCGGACGTCCGTGGCGTCGGGTGCGGGGCGGTTGCTGCCGCCCCAGGTGCTGCGGGTGAGCGTGGAGGACGGCGGCAAGGAGGACGAGGCGCGGGTGCCGCAGCAGCGGCAGTCGGCTCCGGACTCCCCCGAGCTCCGTCTCGTCGAACAGCGCCAGGCGCCCGCCGAGGAGTCGGACCCGCTCGGGGACGACACGGGGGCGGCGACTCTGCTCGACGTCGTCGGCCGTCTCGTGGAGCGGGCCCGCGCGGCGGGCGAGCTGCGGGCGGACGTGACGGTGTCCGACGTGCTGCTGGTGATCGCCACGGCGGCGCCCTCGCTGCCGGACGCGGCACAGCAGGCGGCGGCCTCTTCGCGGCTGCTCGACATCCTGCTCGAAGGGCTGCGGTCCCGGCCCGCGTGACCTGCCGGATCGTCTTCGCTCGCCTCTCATGCGGCGGAAGGTTCAACTCCGTTCTGAACGACGGACGTTGAGCCTTCCCCGAATGAGTGAACGGTAGTGCTCGATTTCGGGAAGTCGCCCCGGACGGGTGGTTGAACGTCTTCCCTGTCGGCCTCGGCGCGACCGTGTGGCACTCTTTCCCGGTGGTCGGGTCTGAGTGTGCAACCGGGGGCGTTCCGCGATGAGTGTTGACGGTCGGGACGAGTCGTCCCAGGGCAGTCCCGGCAGCGGTGCGGGAGGTCCCGTCAGCGCGGCCGGTGCGGCCGGTCCGAGTGTGCCTCCGCAGCGCGAGGGCGGTGCGGGCTCATCGGTGCCCGGGGGCGGCGAAGCCCCGGTGCCCGACGCCGACCTGATCGCCCGGATGCGCTCCGGCGACGACTCCGCGTACGAGGAGCTCTACCGCCGTCACGCCGAGGCGGTGCGTCGCTATTCCCGCACCTGCTGCCGTGACGCCCACACCGCGGACGACCTTACCGCCGAGGTGTTCGCCCGCATGCTGCAGGCGGTGCGCGGCGGCAGCGGGCCCGAGCACGCCGTGCGCGCCTATCTGCTCACCACCGTGCGGCGGGTCGCCGCGGGGTGGACGAAGTCGGCGAAGCGGGAGCATCTGGTCGACGACTTCGCGGTGTTCGCCGCGCAGGCCGCCCGTGGCGCCGAGGTCTCCGACGACGACACCCTGGACCTGGGCGCGGACGTCCGCGCGATGCACGAGGCCGAGCAGTCGATGGCGATGCAGGCCTTCCGGAGCCTGCCGGAGCGCTGGCAGGCCGTGCTGTGGCACACGGAGGTCGAGGACGAGTCCCCCAGTGACGTCGCCACGCTCTTCGGCCTCGACGCGAACGGCACGCGCGTGCTCGCGAGCCGCGCCCGCGAGGGCCTCAAACAGGCCTATCTGCAGGCGCACGTCAGCGCCACGCTCACCGAGAGCGAGGAGTGCGCGCGCTACGCCGACCGCCTCGGTGCCTACGCGCGCGGCGGTCTGCGCACCCGCGCCGAGCGCGGCCTGCGCAAGCACCTGGAGGAGTGCGCGAAGTGCCGCCTCGCCGCCGGGCAGATCAAGGACGTCGCCAGCGGCATCCCCGCGGTCGTACCGATCGCCGTCATCGGCTGGTTCGGTGCCGCCGGGTACGCGAAGGTGGCCGCGCTCATCGGCGGTGGCACCGTCGGAGCGGGCGCCGCGGGGGCCGCGGGTGCGGCCGCGGCGGGTGGGTCGACCGGGGGCTCCGCCGCGGGCGGTGCCGCCGCGTCCGAGGGGCTCGGCGCCCCCGCGAAGGCCGGTATCGCGGCGAGTGTCGTGGTGGCCGCCGGGGTCGCCGCGGCGATCGCCCTCACCGGCGGGGGCGGCAAGCCGAAGGCGGATGCGCCGCCGTCCAAGGAGCCCGCGGTCTCCGAGTCGATCGTGCCGCAGAAGCCGCCGCCCGAGAAGCCGAAGCCCGAGCCGAAGCCGACTCCGCCGCCCCCCGCGCCGAAGCCGCCCCCGAAGCCCGCTCCCACGCCGAAGCCGAAGCCTCCCGCCAAGGAGAAGCCCAAGCCGAAGCCGCCCCCGCCCGCCCCGAAGCCCACCCCCACACCGCCGAAGCCCAAGCCGACCCCGAAGCCGCCGCCCCCGCCGCCGCCTGCTCCCAGGGTCTACCAATGGAACGAGCTGGAGTACGGCCTCACCGGCGACGGCACCAAGCCCGAGATGCGGCTCGCCGAGAGCAGCTGGGTGTGGCAGCGCTGGGGCCTGTCCGTCGGCGACAAGCGGTACTCCCACGGCGTGACCGTGCACGGCAGGTCCTCCGTCACCATCGACCTGAACCGCAGCTGTTCGACGTACGACGCGGTCGTCGGCGTCGACGACATGACGATGGGGCTCGGCAAGGTGCGCTTCTCCGTGTACGGGGACGGGGCGCGGCTGTGGCAGTCCCCGCTGGTCAAGGGCGGCGATCCGGCGGTGCCCGTGCATGTGAACCTGAGCGGCCGCAAGACGGTCAGGCTCGTCGTCGAACCGCACACGCCGTTCGACACGACGGCGCTCGCGGACTGGGCGCAGTCGCGGATGGCCTGCGGCTAGGGACTGCGGCTAGGGCCCTTCTGGCGAATCCGCGACGGCCGCGGTCGCGAGCTCCAGCTCCTGCAGAATTCCGTCCACCGTCAGCGCGCTGCCCGCGGCGCGCTCCCGCTCGTATCCGTCCGGGCCGAGCGCGGCCAGGGCCGCACTCTCCACGTGAACCGCCTGTGCGTCCTCCGGATTGGGCCTCCGGTGGCCGTTGCGCAGGGACGTGGCGGCGGCGAGGACCCGGGCCGCGCGCGCATGCTCGCCGACATCGCTCAGCAGCACCGCGGCGCCGTCCACCAACGACGCCACGATCACTTCGGAGCACCGGGACGTCACGGCCTCGCGCGCCGCGGCGGTGACGATGGGCAGCCCGCTGGCCGGTCCGGACTCGGCCGCGGCGACGCGGGACTCCATGCCGCTCAGGGCGACGCTGAACTGCGGGGGCGGCGAGCCGTACTCGGCCTCGGCCCGCGACGCCTCGCACAGGGTGCGGGCCGTGTCGATGTCTCCCTCGTCCAGGGCGAGCAGCGCGCCAAGCAGCCGTACGAAGGCGCGTGAATCCGTCACCCCGTACCGATCGGCCTCCCGGCCCGCCTCCTCGAGGACCTTCGCCGCCGCGGCCCGGTCGCCCTCGCGGTAGGCGACCTCGGCGAGCCGGGCGAGCAGGAACGATGATTCCGCGTACGCCCCCACCTCGTAGGCGAGGCGCAGCGCTTCCTCGTACTCGACGCGGGCCTCCTCGTGTCTGCTGCGGGCCATGGCCGCCTCGCCCGCCGCGCTGCACACCTGGGCGCGCATCCAGCGGTCGCCCACGCGGCGGCTCAGCTCCCGCAGCTCCGCCAGGTCCTCGTCGACGCCGGAGAGGTTGCCCGGCATGTCGACGGCCATGTGCGTGCGGAACATGAGGATGACGCCGAGGTCCCAGTCCTCGCCGTAGCGACGGCAGTTCTCGACCGTGCGGTTCAGCGGCGTCAGCGCGTCCTCGTGGGTGCCGCCCGTGAAGAAGATGGTGAACGGCCAGAGCAGCCCGGGGAAGCGGGCGGTCTCGGGCACGGGCCGCGCGAAGACCTCGCGCAGCGCCTCGACGAGCCCCGGGTCGGCCCACTCCACGTGGTAGGCGGGTGAGTCCGCGGGTCTGGACTCCGCGACCAGGCACAGGTGCAGCAGATGGAGCCTCATCCACGGCCAGTAGAGCGGGTCGTCCTCGGCGGGCAGGCCGGGGGGAGCGAGCTCCAGGACGCGGGCCATCCAGTCGGCGCCCTCCCTGCGGTAGTTGCGCAGCCACCAGAACCAGCCGGTGTTCAGCGCCATCTCGACCGCGCCCGCCGCGTCACCGGACGCGGCCGTGCGCTGGAGTGCGGCCCGGATGTTGTCGAGCTCCGTCTCCAGGCGGCCGATCCACGGCAGCTGTTCCGCGGAGCGGAGCAGGGGCTCGGCGCGGGCCAGGAGCTCCCGGAAGTACGCCGAGTGGCGGGCCTCGGCCGCGGCGAGCAGGGCGGGGGTCTCGGCGGCGCGCTCGGTCGCGTACTCGTGGATGGTCTCCAGCAGGCGGTAGCGCATGCCGCCGTCGGTGGGGCTCGCGGACGGGACGGCCACCACCAGGGACTTGTCGACGAGGGCGCCGAGCAGGTCGGTGGCGGGCGCGGTGCACACGGCCTCGGCCGCCGGGAGGTCCCAGCTGCCCGCGAAGACGGACGCCTCGCGCAGCACGGCCCGCTCGGCCTCGTCCAGGAGGTCCCAGGACCAGTCGACGACGGCCCGCAGGGTCTGCTGGCGGGGCAGGACCGTGCGGCTGCCGCTGGTCAGGAGGCGGAAGCGGTCGTCGAGGCGGTCGGCGATCTGGCGCGGGGTGAGCAGCCGCAGGCGGGCGGCGGCCAGTTCGATGGCGAGCGGCAGCCCGTCGAGACGGCGGCAGATCTCGGCGACGGCCTCGGCATCCGCCTCCGGGTCAAAGCCAGGCCGCACCGCGGCGGCCCGCTCGGTGAACAGGCGGTGGGCCGGGTCGGGCGGGAGCGGCTCCACGGGGCGCACCGACTCGCCCGGCACGCCCAGGGGTTCGCGGCTGGTGGCGAGGATGGTGAGGCCCGGGCAGTGCGTGAGGAGGGCCTCGGCGAGCTCGGCGGCGGCGCCGATCACGTGTTCGCAGTTGTCAAGGAGCAGGAGCAGGCTGCGCGGGGCGCAGTACTCCACGAGCAGGGCGACCGGGTCGTCCTGCTGTGTGGTCAGCTCGCTGGTCATCAGGACGGTCTCGCGCAGGTCGAGCGCGCTGACGACAGCGCCGGGCACCGCCTCGGGGTGGTCGAGCGGGGCGAGCTCGGCCAGCCATGCCTGCGGATGCCCGGCGGCGGCTTCCTCGGCGAGGCGGGTCTTGCCGGAGCCGCCCGGTCCGGTGAGGGTGACGAGGCGGGCTCTTCGCAAGTCGGAACGGATGGCGGCGAGTTCGGGTTCCCGGCCGACGAAAGAGGTCAGGCGGGTGCGGATGTTTCCGTGCTGCTCGGGCCTTGCGGATCGCTGTGGTTGGGGTGGGTGGGAGGCGTGCGATCCGTGGGAGTCGTGGGGTATTTGTGGCGACTGGGGTGAATGGGTTGGTTGTTGGGGCTGGGGTGCTTGTGGTGACGGGAGGCGCTGCTGACTCTGCGGCTGCTGTGACGGTCCGGCGCCGCCAGGCTCCCGCCCGCGGCTCCGTTCCCGCCCGACCCGCTCCCGACCCGCCAGCAATTCCGCGTGCAGCGACCGCAGTTCCGGGCCCGGGTCGGTGCCGAGTCCGTCGGCGAGGGCGCGGCGCGCTTCCTCGTAGGCGGCGAGCGCGTCGGCCCCGCGTCCGGCATCGCGCAGGGCGCGGATCAGCAGGGCGTGCAGCGTCTCGTCGTAGGGCTGGGCGGAGGTCAGCTCCCGCAGTTCCGGTACGACCTCGGGGGCGCGGCCGAGGAGGACGTCCGCCTCGATCCGGGCGCGGACTGCCTCCGCGCGCTGTGCCTCGGGGCGCGCCGCGGCGGCGCGGTCGGGCAGGTCGGCCAGGGCGGGGCCGTGCCACAGGGCGAGCGCGTCGCGCAGGGTGCGGGCGGCCGGGGCCGGGTCGCCGCGGTCCAGCTCCGCCCTGCCCTCGCGCGCGAGGCGCTCGAAACGGTGCAGGTCGACGTCGTCCGGGGCGACGGCGAGGCGGTAGCCGCCGGGGGCCGACACGACGGCGTCCTTGCCGACGGCCCGGCGCAGGCGGCCCACCAGGGCCTGCAGGGCGGCGGGGGCGTCGGCGGGCGGGTCGCCTGCCCAGACCTCTTCGATGAGCGCGCCGACGGTGGTCGTGCGGTTCGCGTGGAGCGCGAGGGCGGCGAGCAGGGCACGCAGCCGCTGGCCCCCTACGGACAGAGGGGCGCCTTGGTCGTCGTACGCCTCGGTGGCGCCCAGGATTCGGTACCGCACCACGTCATTCTCCCCGCCCTGGTGCGCCGGGGCGCGTGCTTTCTTTCCGGGGGCGCGTTGTCGGGTCCGGCGTCCGGCTCCAGAGACTGCCCCGTCCTGCCGCTACCGCCCCGCTCCTAGTGCCCCTCTCTGCGGGACCACACTTCCAGTGGGAACAGCTCGTTGCCGTGCTGGAGTCCCCGTCCAGCACGTTCCTCTTCGCGACAGGAGCCGCCGCAGCCACAGCTCGGTGGAGACCAGGTCGGCCAGGCCGTCCAGCGGCAGCGGTTCCCCCTCGGCGGCCGAGCGCAGGGCCTTGCGGACCACGCGGGCTTCGACGAGGCCCGCCTGGGCGAGCAGCGGGGTGTCGAAGAGGGCGATGAGGTCGTCCACCGCCACGCGGAGCCCGGTGCGGGCGGCCGCCGCGTTCGAGGCGTGGGACGGGGCGCCCCAGCCGGGCGGCAGTTCGGCGACCCCGGCGCCTTCCAGGACGGTGCGCAGGATCGCGGCCCGCGCCCCGGGCTGCACGCGCAGGGCTTCGGGGAGCGCCCGGCAGGCGCGGACGACCTGGTTGTCCAGGAAGGGGGCGTGCAGGCGCTGGAAGCGCACCTCGGCGGCCTGTTCCAGGAGGCGCAGGTCCGCGGCGTGCCTGGCGAGGGCCGCCCGCGCGCGGAACTCGCCGGGGCGCTGGCCGGGCCCGCCGGGACGCATGGTGGTGTCCTGGAGGCGAACCGATACTTCAGCGAGCGCCTCACCGGTGAGCCAGCGCGCCGCGGGTCCTGGCCTGGCCCATGCCAGGGCGGCGAGCGACGCCCCCACGGCTCCGCCGGGTTCGTCGAAGCGGCGCTGCAGTAGGCGCTCGGCGAGCGATTCGACGCCTGCCCGGTGCGGTGTGCGGGCGAGCTTGCGGGCCGCGCCGTACACGCGCGCTGGGACCATCACCGAGCCGTCGGCCTTCGCCAGTGCCGCCACGGGGCGCACCATGTGGCGTCGTTTGCGGTCCATCAGGAGGTCGGCGAGACGGGCCGGGTGGGCATCGAGTACCTGCCGGGCGCCGTGGCCCGTGAAGTGGTCGGCGCTGCCCGAGGAGAGCCGGGCGCGGTGGCGCTGGGCGGCCACCAGGACGGCGCTCGGCTCGTCCGTCAGCGGGCCGTCGAGGTCGGCGTAGGGCAGGGCCTCCTCGCCCGCCGCGACGACCACGTGGTGCAGGCGCGGGTTGGCCGCGATGGCACCGGCCCGCTCCAGTTCGGCCTCCCTGCCGTTGATGGCGAGGTCGTTGAAGGTGACGGCGAGGAGCCGCTCGCCCGCGCCGGTGCCGTGGCCGAGCACCGTGCCGGGCATCCCGGGCAGACCGGCCGCAAGGAGAGCGAGGGTGCCCGAAGCGGGTCCTCCGGAGAGGTCGGCTCCGATGCCGGGCACCGGCATGCCGCGGGCCGCGCGCCGTTCGGCGGGGCCCATGCCGGGCACCGGGCCGGGGTCGACGTCCGTGCCGGGCACGTGGCGGGGTGCGGTGAGGCGGGCGCGTACCGCGTCGATGAGGGCTTCCCGGACGCCGTCCACCGCGCTGTCGGCGTCGGTGGGGGCCGCCGCGACCGCAAGCGAGGCCACCGGTTCGTACCCGGCGATCTCCCGCGCGCCCGCGCGCAGGATCAGCGCATGCCCCGGGGGCACGCGACGCACGCCCTGGTACGGGGTCGAGTCGTGCAGCGCTTCGGGGACGTCCGGCGCGGCGAGCAGCGCCGCGAGGTGGCCGATGTCCAGGTGGGCCTCGATGAGGTCGGCCAGCGGCAGCGCGGCCGTCGCGTAGGCCGTGCCGCCGGACCAGGGGGTGTAGAAGACCGGGCGGGCTCCTGCGAGGTCACCGGCGATCATGACGCGGCGGCCGACCTGGACGACCGCCGTGTAACTGCCGGACCAGGCGGTCAGATGGCGCAGGGCGCCGCCGCGGGCGGCGAGGAGGCCGACCCTGAGCTCCTCGTCGGAGGCGCCGCAGGTGCCGAGGACCGCGATGCGGGTCTGCTCGTCGGCCGTCACTGTCCGTACTTCGTCGGCCCGCCAGTCGCCGACCGCCCAGAGGGGGTTCGGGTCGCCCCACAGGAGCTGGGAGCCCACGGGGTGGACGGTCTCGCCGTCCTCACCGGTGGCTCCGGCCGAGCCCACCGCCGAGGATCTCGCGGTGGTACTGCTCCACCCCACCAACCACCGCATCGCTGCCTCCACAGGCTGTGGACGGGCCGTCGGCGAAGCGCCGCCAGGCACGGCCGATCAGTGCACCGAAGAACTGGGGTCCCATGCTGCCACGAAGGAGGCGCGCGGGAAGGACTACGGGGCCGCTTGCGCCCCGGGAATGCGCCCCAGGTGAGCGGTAGTTGAGAGCAGAACGTCGCCCTCCCCCTTGGAGAGGCTCCGGGGAAGCCCCGGAGCGGGGTCGGAGACGGCCCTGAGCAGACCCGGGGAGGTGTCGGAGGCGCCCTGCGCCGATCTTCACAGGCGCACGTACACGCCGCACGGGGCGCACGCGCAGACCACACTCGGGGCGCACGCGCAACCGCCGTTGTGCGCAGGCGCACACCACTGGCTTGGGCGATATGCCGGTTTCTGTACACGGGTGCTTTTCGGCCAAATCGGCCTGCCGCGGTCCCGGAACGGAACCGTTCGAAGGCAACACACAGCCCGGGAGGCGGTGTTCGCCTCCCGGACCGGTCCGCCGCCCGCGGGGATGGAGGCGGCGGTGTCCCCCAGCCCACTGACTCCAGCGCAGCGGGCCGACCCACGCATCGCCAATGGAACCGTTCCCGTCATGGCCGGAGAAGAGCGCACGCACGGGCGCACGGCCACACGGCGGGGGCACGCATCGCCGTCGAAGTACCTACGCACGGACAACAATCTCGCCATCCGGAACTGGGCCTCTTAACGCTTGGGATGCGGCGAACTACGCTGTGTGTGCTGTTGTTTTCGCGGAGGCATATACCTGGAGGATCGGCCAAACGCTCTTGCGGCCGCCATTCCGGCCACCGCCCCCGGGGGAACGCAGCACGAATGCCGCGAGCGGTCCAGCCACTGCCCGGCAGCCGTCTGTGTCGAGGGGTGGCGCATGTCCAGGGAGCAACGCGGGCCGAACGAAAAGCTCGGCACCGTTCTCGCCCTCGCGGGAATCAGCAATGCGGGACTCGCCCGCCGGGTCAACGACCTCGGCGCACAACGCGGGTTGACGCTCCGTTACGACAAGACATCAGTGGCGCGCTGGGTGTCCAAGGGCATGGTGCCGCAGGGCGCCGCCCCGCACCTGATCGCGGCGGCGATCGGACAGAAACTCGGCCGCCCGGTGCCACTGCACGAGATCGGCCTCGCGGACGCCGACCCCGCGCCTGAGGTGGGCCTCGCCTTCCCGCGCGACGTGGGGGCGGCGGTGAAGTCCGCGACCGAGCTCTACCGCCTCGATCTGGCGGGCCGCCGCGCGGGCAGCGGCGGGATCTGGCAGTCGCTTGCCGGGTCCTTCGCCGTCAGTGCCTATGCGACGCCCGCATCGCGCTGGCTGATAACCCCCGCCGACAGCTCCGTCGCACGTGACGTCACCCGCGAAGCACCGCGCGACACCGTGCACGCCGACGACGGCGGCGCGCCGATGAAGGTGGGCCACAGCGACGTACTGAAGCTGCGGGAGGCCGCCGAGGACGCGCGCCGCTGGGACTCCAAGTACGGCGGCGGGGACTGGCGTTCCTCGATGGTCCCGGAGTGCCTGCGCGTCGAGGCGGCCCCGCTGCTGCTCGGTTCCTACTCCGACGAGGTGGGACGCGCCCTCTTCGGAGCGTCGGCCGAACTGACCCGCCTCGCCGGGTGGATGGCCTTCGACACGGGCCAGCAGGAGGCCGCCCAGCGCTACTACATCCAGGCACTGCGGCTCGCGCGTGCGGCCGCGGACGTCCCCCTCGGGGGGTACGTTCTCGCGTCCATGTCCCTCCAGGCCACCTACCGCGGCTTCGGGGACGAGGGAGTCGACCTCGCACAGGCCGCCCTTGAACGGAACAGGGGCCTGGCCACCGCGCGCACGATGAGCTTCTTCCGCCTCGTCGAGGCACGGGCACACGCGCGTGCCAACGACGCGCACGCGGCGGGCGCGGCGCTGCGGGCCGCCGAGGGCTGGCTGGAGCGGGCCCGTGACGGCGACCACGACCCCACCTGGCTCGGCTTCTACTCCTACGACCGCTTCGCCGCCGACGCCGCCGAGTGCTACCGCGACCTGAAGGCCCCCCGGCAGGTGCGGCGCTTCACGGAGCAGGCGCTGTCCCGCCCCACGGAGGAGTTCGTGCGGTCGCACGGCCTGCGGCTCGTGGTGTCGGCGGTCGCCGAGCTGGAGTCCGGGAACCTCGACGCGGCGTGCGAGCAGGGGACGCGGGCGCTGGAGGTCGCCGGGCGGATCTCGTCCGCGCGGACCACGGAGTACGTGAAGGATCTGCTGCACCGACTGGAGCCGTACGGGGACGAGCCCCGGGTGGTCGAGCTGCGCGAGCGGGCCCGGCCCCTGCTGATGGCTCCGGCGTAGGGGGGGCCGAGGCCCGTCCTCCGGCCCGCTCGTCCGCCCGCCGCCCCGTCCGGGCCGCGACGTGGTGAACGCACGGGTGGGCGCGAGTTAAGGGGCGGAAAGGATCCGGCGCCCGAGGTTTGGCGGCGTTGTCAGTGGCGCAGGGCAGTATCTGAGGGTGGGAGGTGAGGCGCGGTGAAGAAGGTCGCGTACGACTGCGATGTGCTGGTGATCGGCGGCGGGATCGTCGGGCTCGCGACGGCGTATGCCCTCACGCGCGCCACCCCCGGCACCCGGGTCACCGTCCTGGAGAAGGAGCCGGGCCCGGCCCGCCACCAGACGGGCCGCAACAGCGGCGTGATCCACAGCGGGATCTACTACCGCCCGGGCTCCCTCAAGGCGAGGTACGCGGTCCGTGGCGCCGCCGAGATGGTCAAGTTCTGCGCGGAGTACGGGGTGGCGCACGAGGTCACCGGCAAGCTGATCGTCGCCACCGAGCGGGCGGAGCTCCCGCGTCTGCACTCCCTGGTCCAGCGCGGCAGGGAGAACGGCATTCCGGTGCGCGAGCTCGGCCCCGCCCAGATCACGGAGTACGAGCCGGAGGTCCGCGGCCTCGCCGCCATCCACGTGGGCACGACCGGGGTGTGCGACTACAGCGCGGTGGCGGAGCGCCTTGCCGACGCCTCCGGGGCCGAGATCCGGTACGGGGCGGGGGGCGAGGTCGTCCAGATCGACCGCCGCGCGGACCGTGGCGTCGCCGTCCGCACCGCCGACGGCTCCGTGGTGCGCGGCAGGGTCCTGGTGAACTGCGCGGGGCTGCACTGCGACGGGATCGCGCGGCTCACGGGGGACGACCCGGGGATGCGGATCGTGCCGTTCCGGGGTGAGTACTTCGAGCTGGCCCGTCCCGAGCTGGTGCGCGGCCTCGTCTATCCCGTGCCCGACCCGGCCTTCCCTTTCCTCGGCGTCCACCTCACCCGGGGCATCGACGGCGGCGTCCACGTGGGGCCGAACGCGGTCCCCGCGCTGGCCCGCGAGGGGTACGACTGGTCGGTCGTCCGGCCCCGCGAGCTCGCCGGGACCGTCGGCTGGCCCGGCTCCTGGCACATGGCGCGCCGGCACTGGCGGTACGGGGCGGGGGAGCTGCGCCGGTCCGCGTCCAAGTCCGCCTTCACGGACGCGGTGCGCAGGCTGCTGCCCGCGGTCCGGCCCGACGACCTGGTCCCCGCGCCTGCGGGGGTGCGGGCGCAGGCCGTCCTGCGTGACGGCACGCTGGTCGACGACTTCCTCATACGGGAGGGGGCGCGGGCGGTCCACGTCCTGAACGCGCCTTCGCCTGCCGCGACGGCGTCCCTGCCCATCGGCAGGGAGGTTGCTCGGCGGGCCTTCGAGGCGTTGCGCTTGGCGCGCGGCGGGGCGGGGTGAGTGGCTGACGGTGCCGGTTCCTGGGCGTGGCCCTGCGGGCGGCGGCGCGGTCCTCGTCTGCGGGCTGTACTGGGCTGGTCGCGCAGTTCCCCGCGCCCCTGACAAACCACCGCCCGCGCCCTGCCGCTCGGCGCCGTCACCCTCACGGGACGGCTGCTCTCACGCTCGGCTGCGGACCGGACTCGGCTGAGCGCGCAGTTCCCCGCGCCCCTGACAAACCACCGCCCTGCCCCGTCACCCTCACGAGCCAGCCGCTCTCACGCTCGGCTGCGGACCGGACTCGGCTGAGCGCGCAGTTCCCCGCGCCCCTGACAAACCACCGCCCGCACCCCGCCGCCCTGCCCCGTCACCCTCACGAGCCAGCCGCTCTCACGCTCGGCTGCGGGCCCGACTCGGCTGAGCGCGCAGTTCCCCGCGCCCCTGACAAACCACCGCCCCGCCCCGTCACCCTCACGAGACAGCCGCTCTCACGCTCGGCTGCGGGCCCGACTCGGCTGAGCGCGCAGTTCCCCGCGCCCCTAAAGACGCCACCTGCGCCCAGCGCTCAGCGCTGCCGCCGCCCCCCGCCCCCTCACACGGCGCACGCCACCCGCCCCCGCCCCGTAAAATTGCCGCACTGTGTCTGACTCTCCCCGTAACGCCGATGCTCCCGACGCCCCCGCCGCCCGGTCGGGTGGGCGTTCGCAGGCTGCGCCCAGGTTTCCTGGGGGGCCCTCGCCCGATCCCGCCGGGTCGCATCACGAGCGGCGGATTCGTAGCTTCCAGCCCCGGCGCAGCCGGGTCACCACCAGTCAGGGGGACGCCCTGCTGCGGCTCTGGCCCCAGTGGGGGCTGGACATCGACGGTCTGCGCACCCTCGACCTCGCCGAGCTGTTCGGCGACGAGCAGGGGCCGCGCCCCGGGCTGCCCATCGTGCTGGAGATCGGCTTCGGCATGGGCGAGGCCACCGCGAAGATGGCCGCCGCCGACCCGGACACCGGCATCCTCGCCGTCGACGTGCACACACCCGGTCAGGGCAACCTCCTCGGCCTCGCCGAGCGCGCCGGTCTGACCAACGTCCGCGTGGCCAACGGGGACGCGATCATTCTGCTCCGGGAGATGCTGCCGCCGGAGTCGCTCGACGGGCTGCGCGTCTACTTCCCCGATCCCTGGCCCAAGGCCCGGCACCACAAGCGCCGTCTCATCCAGCCCGAGTTCCTGACGCTGGCCGCGCCCTCCCTCAAGCCCGGTGCGCTGCTGCACTGCGCCACCGACTGGGAGCCGTACGCCGAGCAGATGCTCGAGGTGCTCACCGCGCACCCCGACTTCGAGAACACCCGGCCCGACGGCGGGTACGCCCCGCGCCCCGACTTCCGCCCCCGCACCCGCTTCGAGGGCCAGGGCCTGGACAAGGGCCACGTCGTCCACGACCTGCTGTTCCGACGCGTCGCCCCCACCACGGCGACCGCGCAGGACTGAGGCACCGTCGCGGCCACCCCCATCCCTCGTTAGGGTCGACGACGTGGCCACCGGTTCTCCGTATCCGATACCCCCCGAGGCACCCGCCCCGAGGGAGCTCCGCCGTGTCCGCTGGTGGCAGCGGCGCGCGATACGCGTGGCCGCGCTCGTCACGCTGCTCGCCCTCTCCGGCCTGGTGATCCTCGCCCTGGTGCGGGAGCAGACCGGCACCGAGGGCTTCCTCGTCGGGCTCGGCCTCGCGACCGTGCCCGTGCCGCTCCTCGTCGCCGCGTTCCGCTGGCTGGACCGGGTGGCACCGGGCCCCTGGCGGAACCTGCTCTTCTCCTTCTCCTGGGGAGCCTGCGCCGCCGCACTCGTCGCGATCGTGGCGAACAGCTTCGCGATCCGCTGGATAGCCACCGCCACCGCCGACCCAGGCAGCGCGGACACCCTCGGCGCGACCGTCATCGCCCCGATCGTCGAGGAGAGCGCCAAGGCCGCGGCCGTGCTCCTCGTCTTCCTCTTCCGCAGACGCGACTTCACGGGCATCGTCGACGGCGTCGTCATAGCGGGGGTGACCGCGACCGGGTTCGCGTTCACCGAGAACATCCTCTATCTGGGCAACGCCTTCGTCACCGACCAGCTCAGCCGCGAGAGCGGCCTCGCCTCCGTGACGGCCGCGACCTTCTTCGTACGCGTCGTCATGTCGCCCTTCGCGCACCCGCTGTTCACGGTCCTGACCGGCATCGGCTTCGGCATCGCCGCGCTCTCCGCCGAGCGGCAGCTCCTGCGCCGCGTGCTGCTCCCGCTCGGCGGGCTGCTGCTCGCGATGGGCATGCACGCGCTGTGGAACGGCTCCGCGGTCTTCGGTCAGTTCGGCTTCTTCACCGTGTACGCCCTCTTCATGCTCCCGGCGTTCGGCCTGCTGACCTGGCTGGCCATCTGGACCCGGCAGCGCGAGCTGCGCACGATCCGCGAAGAGCTGCCCGTGTACGCGGCGGCGGGCTGGCTCACCCCGTCCGAGCCGTTCGCGCTCGGCTCGATGCGCGCCCGCTCACTGGCCCGCGACTACGCCTCGTACACCTGGGGCAAGCCCGCGGCCCGCACGGTCGCGGAGTACCAGATGTACGCGACGTCGCTCGCGTTCCTGCGCCACCGGGGCCGCCGCGGCCGGGCCGGGGCCGACTTCGTCGTACGCGAACGGGAGCTCCTCGAAAAGCTCTGGGAGCGCCGCGAACCGGCCCGCCCCGCCCTCGCGTACGCGGCACAGGCGACAGCGCCGGTCGTGCCCTCAATGCCGTACGGGGGCTATGGCGGGTATGGGGGCTATGGCGGGTATGGGGGGTACGGCCATCCTGCGCCACCCTTCCCCTACGGCCATCCGGCGCCGCCCCTCCCCTACGGGCAGCCGCAGCCCTACCCGGCCTACGGCTACCCGACTGCGTACCACAACCCCTACCGCCCCTAGGGCCTACGCGGAGGCCGTGTTCAGCGCCGAGAGGTCGGCGTCCGTCAGGTCCAGGTCGGCCACCGCGAGCAGCGCGGGCAGCTGCTCCACCGTGCGCGCGGAAGCGATCGGCGCGGCCACGGTGGGCTGGGCCGCGAGCCAGGCCAGTGCCACGGTCGGCACCTGTGCGCCGTGGGCCTGCGCGATCTCGTCGAGGGCGGTGAGGACGCGGTCGCCCCGCTCGGTCCCCACGTACGCCTCGACGCGCGAGTACCGCGCACTCTCGACGTGTGCGCCCGCGCGGTACTTGCCGGTGAGGAAGCCCGCCGCGAGCCCGAAGTAGGGGACGGCCGCGAGGCCGGAGCGGGAGGCGACCTCCTGGAGGGGGCCCTCGTAGGTGTCCCGGGAGACGAGGTTGTAGTGCGGCTGCAGCGCGACGTAGCGCGCGAGGCCCTCGCGGTCGGAGAGGTCGAGGGACTCCTGGAGCCGCTCGGGGGAGATGTTGGAGGCGGCGATGGCGCGCACCTTGCCCGCCCGCACCAGCTCGTCGAGCGCGCCGATGATCTCCTCCACGGGCACGGACGTGTCGTCGAAGTGCGTGTAGTAGAGGTCGATGTAGTCGGTGCCGAGGCGTCGCAGGGACGCGTCGGCGGCGCCCTTGATGGTCGCGGCGGACAGGCCCTTGTACTCGGGGTGGGCGCCGACCTTGGTGGCCACGACGACGTCGGAGCGGTTGCCTCGCTCGGCCAGCCACTCGCCGATGAGGGTCTCGGACTCGCCGCCCTTGTTGCCGTCCACCCAGGCCGTGTACGCGTCGGCGGTGTCGATGAAGTTGCCGCCCGCCGCGGTGTAGGCGTCGAGGACGGCGAAGGACGCCGCCCGGTCCGCGGTCCAGCCGAAGACGTTGCCGCCCAGGGAGAGCGGGAAGACTTCGAGGTCGGATGAGCCGAGTGGGCGAAGAGGAGTCATACGCTCCTCAACGCCCCCGCCCCGGACGGAATTCCGTGCAGGGCACACCGGAATCGGGGGTGAGGAATCAGGGGTTGAGGCCCTTGCCCTGCAGCCAGCCGAGCGGGTCGATGCCGGTGCCGTCGGCCGTGTGGACCTCCATGTGGAGGTGCGGGCCCGTGACGTTGCCGGTCGCGCCGACGCGGCCGATGACGTCGCCCGTGGAGACCTTCTGGCCCGCGCTGACGTTGAGCGAGGACTGGTGGCAGTACCAGATCTCCGTGCCGTCCTCGAGTTCGAGCACGGTGCGGTAGCCGTACGCACCCGCCCAACCGGCCTCCTTGACGGTGCCGGTGTGCACGGCCTTGAGCGGGGTGCCCGTGGGCGCCGCGAAGTCAAGGCCGGTGTGGTGGCCGGAGGACCACATGGATCCGGCGTCACCGAAGTGCGAGGTGAGGGTGTACGAGGAGGTGGGGATGACGTAGCTCTTGGCGAGCTTGGCCAGGCGCGCGGCCTCGGCCTTGGCCTTCCGGGCCTCCTCCTCCTTCTTCTTCTTGGCGGCCGCCTTGGCGTCCGCTTCCTTCTCGGCGGCCTTGCGCTGGGCGTCCGCCTCTTCGCCCGCCTTCTTGGCGGCGGCGTCCTCGGCGGCGGTCCGCACGGCGGTGTCCGCCTGGTCCTGCTGGTTCTCGGCCTGCTGCATGATGCGGGCGCGCAGGGCCTCGCCCGCATGGGTGTTGCCCTGCTCGGCGTCGGCGGCGCTGACACCGGCGGCGGTGAGCGGGGCCGCGGCGGCCGCGGTGGTCGTGGCGTCCGACGTGTCGTCGCCGGATATCAGGGAACCCACGCCAGGAAGGGACTTGGCCTCGGGCAGCGAGTCCGTGACGACGCCGAGGTCGGGCATCGATATGGAGACCGGCGGCTTGCCGTCCTGCGCGGTGGCGATGCCGCCCGCGCCGACGGCGGCGATGACGCCCACGCCGAGCACGGTGGAGCTGCGGGCGAGCCCGCCGCCGCTCTTCTTGTGCACACGGTGCCTGCCGCGGACGGGACGGACGGACTCCTCGGTGGGGTTCCACTCTTCGAAGGAGCCCTCGTCGTACGAGCCGAAGTCGTCGTCATTCGGTACGTACACGGCTTGGGGGGCAGGCCGGTTGGACGCCACTGGGGCGCACTCCTTTCCTTCCTTCTCGCCTACCGGGTTAGCTGACGGGTTCGGAGCAGGAAGGTCTCCTACGAGCATCTGGCACGGATGCACAGCTGCCCGATTCACCCCATGTTGGTGGTTCCCCGGCTCCCTTTCGGGATTAGGCGCGTGCGCGCGGAGCCGACTCGAGTGACGGCTGGGACGACCGCGCTGCGTTATCGAACGTTAATAGACAGCGGGTCGGTATTCCAAGCCGTTCCGGTTGATCGTTAACGCTCATCGGCTGTACGTACCGGGACACGAGGGTGCGGAACGGGGCGAGTTGACCCCATCTCTTTAAACACCGGAGCTTCACATTCCCTTGACAGTGCGTCAGATGTTATGCGGAGCGGTGCACTTCAGTTACCGGCCGTAACGTCGGTCGTGACGTCCGGATCCCCGGCAGCGGGTCGCCGCACCGCGAGCAGCGCCATGTCGTCCGTCATCCCGCCCCCGGTGTGCCGCCGCACCTCCCCCGCGAGCGCGGCGAGGAGCGCGTGCGGGCCGCCGCGGCCCGGGAAGATCCGCCCGCCGAGCCGGGTCGCGGGATCGTAGAACTCCCCCGCCGCGTCCCGCGCCTCCGAGAGGCCGTCCGTGTAGAAGAGCAGCAGCGCGCCGGGCGGCAGCTCCGTCTCGTCCGCACGGTCCGGCCAGGCCCCCAGATCGCCCATGCCGAGCGGCAGCGCGGGTTCGGTCGCCGACAGGACGCAGAGCCGCCCGTCGCCGCGCAGCAGCAGCGGCGGCGGGTGCCCGCGGTTGATGAGCCGCACGGAGCCCTCGCCGTGCCGGATCTCGGCGAGGACGGCGGTCGTGAACCCCTCGAACGCGTCGAGCCCGTCGCGCCGGGTGCCCTCGCGCGCGAGCGCCCGCTCCAGGCGCTGCGCGACCGCCTCCAGGGTGGCCTCCTGCTCGGCGGCCTCCCGGAAGGCGCCGATGACGACGGCGACGGCCGCGACCGCGCCCATGCCCTTGCCCCGTACGTCGCCGACGATGAGCCGTACGCCGTGCGGGGTGTCCTGCACCGCGTACAGATCGCCCCCGATGAACGCGTCGGCCTGCGCGGCCTCGTACCGCGCCGCGATGTCGAGCCCGCCGATGCGCGGGTCCGGCGTGGGCAGCACGGCGCGCTGGGTGGCTTCCGAGATGGAGCGGGCGATGGCGAGCCGGTCGTTGCTGCGGCGCACGACGCGGTTGATGACGATCGCGAGACCGGCGACGGTCACCACGGTGACCACCTCGGTGACGGCCTCGACATGGCTGTTGACGGCGCTGCTGTAGTGCAGGAGGAGGACGGCGCAGGTGGCCGCCGCGCCGGTCAGGACGGTGTTGAGCCGTGAGTAGAAGGGGGCGGCGATCAGCGGGGCGGCCGTGAAGAGGGGGGCCGCGGTGAACTCCGCGGGGGTCACCGCGTCGTACACGGCACCGACGACGAGGAGCAGGAGCGGCAGGGAGCGGACGAAGGCCCGCTCGGGCCCGGTGGCCCCACTGGCCCCCCTGGCCCCGCTCTCGTCGGGTCCTCCTCGCTGCCCCACCGCTTGTCTCCCGCCGAATCCGCACCCATCACCGCGCTGCATTCAGGGTTCCCGCAGCGGCGGGCGGGTGCGACCTGGTGTGGGCCGACCGGGTGAGCGGCGAGCGGTCCGGGCGGGAGGATCCGGGCGGAAAACGCCGATGGCCCGGAACCATGAATCATGGTTCCGGGCCATCGGTCATCAGTAGCGGGGACAGGATTTGAACCTGCGACCTCTGGGTTATGAGCCCAGCGAGCTACCGAGCTGCTCCACCCCGCGGCGATGAACACAACTCTACGCCATCCGAAGGGGTGCGTCGAACCACTTAGGCGCTGCCCGCGTGCGTGAGGGTCTCCCAGGCCACGAAGAGGCCGTCGGTCCCCTCGGGCCGCCGCTGCTCCGTGTACTTCTCGGTCTGCGGCATCTCCAGCTTCAGCCGCCCCCGCAGATGGTTCAGGCCGACCTCCGTGTCGGGCCCCATGTCGCGCTCCACCTTGCCGCCGCACAGCCACTCCGGCGCCTTCGCGCCCAGCTGGTACTTGGAGTGGAACTCGAAGGCGGCCCGCAGCCGGTCCCTGACCTCCCCGTACAGGTCGACGCCCTGGTGCCAGGCGGTCTCCGCCATGTGCGAGGTGGCGGCGAGCGAGTAGCTGGCGTGCTTGAAGTTGCGGCAGGTCTCCTGGGAGAGCCCGTCGGCGTACGTGCCCTGCCCGAACCAGTACTTCTTCAGCTCGGTGGCGGTGTCGATGGCACTGCCCGCCGGGGAGACGGGCAGCTTCCCGTCCGACTTCAGATAGAAGTACGCGGGCACCCGCGTCCTGAAGTGCCCCACGGCCTTCTCGAACGTGGCGTGGTCGTCGAGGAAGACGGCCATGCTCATGGTGGCGTCGGCCATCACCAGGTCCCAGTTGCCGTTGCGCTCGACGGACCCGTCCCTGACCTGGGGCAGGTAGGCGTTGCGCAGCATCCGTTCGAAGCGCAGGAGCTGCCCGTCGGGCCAGCCGTCGTACGTGTAGCGCACGGCCTCGGCGGCCCGCGCCCAGGACGAGGCGGCCCAGCCGGTCTGCAGCCCGGCGTTCTCCTCGGTGTGCCCGGTGATCACCTTCGACCAGGCGTCCATGATCTGCACGGCCTTCTCGGCGTGCGCGCGCTCGCCGGTGATGTTCCAGAGCAGGGCGTGCGTGTACGCGGCCAGCGCGTCCTCACGCTCCTCCACGCACCCCCGGCCGGGGCGGGTGTCGGGCGGACACTCCACGACGGCGTACGGCCTCGCCGTGTAGTCGTCGGCCGCGTACTTGCTGGCCCGCATCTGCTCGTACGCCGCGAACCACGGCTGCTCCCGCGCCCTGACGTGCGCGCGGACCCGGTCGAGCTGCTCCTTGCCGACCAGGACGCCGGGGTGCTCGAAGGCCCGGTCGAGGGGGCGGGCCGCGGCCGTACGCGTGCCGTCCCCACCGGAGCCACCACCTCCGCAGGCCGCGGCGAGGCCGACGAGAAGCGGTGCGACGAGCAGCACGAGTACGCGCTGCCGCCGTCGACGGACCGTTGCTGCCATCACCGCACCTCCCGCTGCGCCGTCGGCCTCCCGACGGCAACTGGCAGTCCAGCGTGACCCGCGGCCCCGGCCCGCGCGCGACCTGAGTGAGCCGTTCGGGTCAGATCACCGGGGGCCTGCCCAGCCGCGTCAGCCGCCAGACGGTGCGCCACCGCATGGGCTTGCGCCCGCCGCACGGCGTCCGCACCCCCTCGGCGAATCCCGCGGCCCAGGCCCGCAGCCCCGGCAGCGAGCGGGTGCGCAGGAGGGTGAGGAGGGTCCAGATGCCCAGGTGCACCGGGATCAGCGGCAGGGGGAGGTTGCGGCGGACCAGCCAGACGCGGTTGCGGGCGGTGTTGCGGTAGTAGACGGCGTGCCGGGCCGGGGAGGTCTTGGGGTGCTGGAGCAGCAGGGCGGGTTCGTAGAGGATCGTCCAGCCGTCGTCGACGGCCCGCCAGGCCAGGTCGGTCTCCTCGTGCCCGAAGAAGAACTGGGCGGGCCAGGTGCCGGTGCGGGCCAGCATGGCCGTGGACAGGGCGTGGCCGCCGCCGAGGAAGGCGGTCACCGGGCCCCGGCGCATCGGGTCGGTGGCGCGCAGCCGCGGGATGTGGCGGCGCTGGGTCTCGCCGTGCTCGTCGGCGATGCGGAAACCGACGATGCCGAGGCGCGGGTCGGCGGCGAACAGGTCGCGGATCCGGCGGAAGACGTCGGTGTCGACGAGCAGGCCGTCGTCGTCGAGTTCGATGACGACGTCCACGTCGCCGAAGTCCGTGAGCCGCTCGATGGCGACGTTGCGGCCGCCCGGGCAGCCGAGGTTCTCGTCGAGCTCGACGGCCGTCACCTCGCCGGGCAGGGCGGGGAGTCCGGGCAGCGGCGAGCCGTTGCCGACGAGGACGACGCGGTCCGCGGGCACGTCCTGCATGGCCACGGACGCGAGCAGGGCGTCGAGCTCTCGGGGGCGGTTGCCCATCGTGATGATGGCGACGCCCAGGCGCGGCGGCTGCGGCACGGTGAGGCTCCTGACGTGCGGGGTGCGGGAAGCGGAACAGTCAACACCACGACGCCCCGCCGAGCCGAAATCGGCGCAGGACGCGGAACCGGACCTGCGCCCACAGTGGCCTCTGCAACACGACTTGATTCGGGCTGGGTTGGCGCTTGAGCAGCCCGAGCACACATGGCCTGCGGCGGTATCGTCGGGAAACCCACGACGCCATCCAGTGACCGGTTGCGCCGAACGCTCACTGCCTCTTTCTCTCCGGGAGTGACCACGCAATGTCAGCCATCACCGAGCTCAGCGAACTGAGCGGCGAGTACGTCCTCGACACCGCCCGCACCCGGATCGGCTTCGTCGCCCGCCACGCGGTGGGCCCCCATGTCCACGGCCTCTTCGAGGAGTTCGACGGAAGCGCACGGCTGGACGGCGACAACCCCGAGAAGTCCGGCATCCAGCTCACGATCAAGTCGGAGAGCATCCAGAGCCACAACAAGTTCCGCGACAACCCGGTGCGCGCCAAGTTCCTGGACATCAAGAACCACCCGGACATCACCTTCACCTCGACCGAGGTGCGGCAGGTCGACGACACCCACTTCGAGGTCACCGGCGACCTGACCATGCGCGGCACGACGAAGGCGCTCACCCTGGCCGTCGAGTCGACGGGCGGCGAGAGCGACCCGCAGGGCGACGTCAGGGTCGGCTTCAAGGGCAGCGTCCTGATCAACCGCAAGGACTGGGGCGTGAAGGCGAACCCGGTGGACACGCTCTTCGTCGGTTCGCAGGTGACGGTGGAGTTCGAGATCGCCGCGGTCCGCCGCCCGTGACGGCCGCCATGGCTTCTTCCGGTTGCCGCCCGGCGCCTGCCTTGAAAGTGCGGGGTTCGGGCAGCCTCCCCCCATGGCGGTAGACGCGAGTGTTCTGCTGAAACAGGTCGATTCCACCCGAGAATGCGCCATTCTCCTCATGGTGCGGGCCCATCAGGCCTTCGACGTGAGTCACCAGCTGGCCATCGATTACCGACAGCGCACCAGCCGGGCACGGGCGGAGGTCGAGGCGCTGCGCCGCGAGAACGCGCAGCTGCACAAGGCGCTCGCCGGACGCCCCGTGGTGGACCAGGCCCGCGGCGTGCTGATGGCCGCGGGCGCCCATGGGGCCCAAGGCGCCTGGAAGGTACTGGTGGACACCTCCCAGCGCACCAACACCCGGCTGCGCCTCGTCGCGGAGATGGTGGTGGCCAGCACCGCCGACGGGCCGGTCTCCCCGCGCATCGCCGCGCAACTGCGGCAGTCCCTCGCCCGACACGCCGCGGAACGATGAGCCGCCCCCGGACCGCGGGGGAACTCGCATACCGTCGAGACGTGACCACACGCTTGCCGGACCCCGGTGAACGAGCCGACGTCGTACTGATCGCCGCGTCCGCCGGCGGCATCCGGGGCCTCGGCGCGCTCCTGGCCGGACTGCGCGCCCCGTTCCCCGTGCCCGTGCTGGTGGCCCAGCACCTGCGCCGCGAGCGGGAGACGCAGATCGTCCGCATCCTGACCCGGACGTCCACGCTCCGCGTGAAGCTGGCCGACGGCGGCGAGACCCCCGAAGCAGGCACCGCCTACGTCGCCCCGCCGGACCACCACCTGTGCGTGGAGAAGGACGGGGCACTCGCCCTGAGCAGCGCGGGGCGGATCAACTACGCCCGGCCGGCCGCCGACCCGCTCTTCGAATCGGCGGCGCGGACCTTCGGACCACGGATCATCGCCTGCGTCCTCACCGGCGCCGACAGCGACGGGGCCCGGGGCGTCGAAGCGGTCAAGGCGCAGGGCGGCACCGTCATCGTGCAGGACCCTGCCAGCGCGGAGTTCTACAGCATGCCCAAGGCGGCCGTGGACACGGGCAAGGCCGACGCCGTCCTGCCCCTGGAGGACATCCCGGCGGCCCTCAACCGTCTCCTGCTGCCGCGCTGACAACAGGCCGACAGCGAAGAGCCCCGGCCAGCCTGTGGCTGACCGGGGCTTTCGCGGTAGACCGTGTGGGACTCGAACCCACAACCAATGGATTAAAAGTCTCCGGAGAGCCCGAAACGATCAATGTCGGGGCGTTCCGGATCATGCTGCCGAGTGTTGCGGCCTAGGGGAAATAGCAGGTCACGCCCAGTTCAGCCGTGATGGTCCGTACCGAACTATGCGCACTCTCCGGCACCGTTCGGCAGCATCCGGGCCAGCAGCGGGCCAGCAAAAAGGCCCCGCCACCTGCGATGACAGAACCCGTTCGCCGACCACACTAGAGCCTGTCCGATGGGGTCAGTCGTCGCTGAACGGTCATGAACGTCAGTCACCGCGTCGCCCCCCCCCTGCCGAGTGCGAAGAACACCCCACGAACGGAGCCGTCCGAGCAGACGGCATCGCCACCTCCTGACGTTGTCCACGAGTAGGTGACAGATCGCCCATCTTCGGGCCGTCGCTCCCAGCCTTGCGGTACGGTCCATGCCCTCGATGAGCCGTGGGGGGACCATGAGATGCCGTTTGATCGCAGCCGGAGCCGCCTGCCTCGCGCTCACCGCATGCGGCAGCGGCAGCAGCAGCGGTGACAAGAAGCCAGGTGCCGAGAACCACGTCAGCACCTCCGAGGAAGCGAGTACGCCGAGCCCCGAGGTGCTCGCCTTCGGCAAGCCCGCAACTACCGCGGGCGAGAGCGGCAAAGGGGTCTTGGAGATCACCCCGACCAACGTGGTGTTCACAGCTACGGACGGCATCTCCGACGCCAAGTACGGCATGTTTGCCGTCATCACGACCAAGAACCGCGCCATGACAGGCGCGGCGGCCGAACAGACCGCTCCCATCAGCAACGGAGGGTGGGAGTGGATCGCCTCTGATGGACAGACCATCAGCACCTTGGATGGCGAAGCCACCAGCGTCACTATCGACCGCTACAACAACGCTGGCCCCGTCGAACCGGGCACCTACCAGCTAGACCTCGAAGTGTTCGATCTGACGCCGAAGCAAACACAGGGCGGCACACTCATCTACCGTGACGGCGACGGCATGGCGCACAGGTGGAAGATGCCCAGCAAGGACACCGGGCCGGAAGTGACTGGGCTGAAGAAGGAACTCCGGTAAAGGCCGCAAAGGCTGTCTCGTACGTGGACAGAGCGGAGACGGCTCACCCCGTACGGCCTTACCTGTCGGACAGGCTCTAGGCCACTGGCTCCTCCGTGGCACGCCTCCGGGCACGCGGAACGGCCGCCGCCGCACGCTCGGTCAGGTCCTGCTCGTACTCCTCGAACAGTTCCATGTACGTGTCCGAGGTCAGCGCGATGGTGGAGTGACGCAGCTTCTTCTTGGCGTCGTGCAAGTCGCCTCCTCCGGCCTTCACGAGTCCGGCGGCGCTGTGGCGAGTGTCGCGGAGGTTGACCGGCGGAAGATCAGCCACCTTCACGATCTTGTCGAACTCCCGGCTCACGACGTCCGGGTGAAGCCAACTGCCGTCCTCGGCTGTGAACACCTTGCCCGTGTTCGCCCAGTCGGCCACGTTCTTGCCCGCTGCCCGCTCCCCCGCCGCCATGGCGTTCCAAGCGTCGCGCTCGGCGGACTGGCGAACTCTGTGCTCGTTCAGCACGATCACAGTTCCGTAATCGATCATGACTGAGGCCGCCGAACCGTCCGTCTTCGGCGCGGTCTCAATCGGCGTCCACCCATCGACGACGATCTCGGTGGTCACGTCCACCCGAGGCGGCGCCTGCTCAAGGTGGCAGTCCGCCCACCCCTGGCCCACCCCCTCGCCACGACGGAGGCCGTGATGGGTGATCAAGTGATAGATGGCGTAGAGCCGGTGGCCCTCGGCAGCGTCCAGGAACTCGCCGAGCAGTTCGGGAGTCCACACCATCACGGGCCCGGGAACCTGGCCCGTCTCCCGCCAACGCGCTATTCGCTCGGCGGTCCACAGAAGCCCCTTGGGGCGAGCCGCCGATTCCAGCTCGACGTGTGCCGCCGCGTTGAACGTAATCAACTGCTGCGCAATCGCCTTGTTCAGGGCGGTGCGCAGCGTCCGGCGGATCGCTTGCCGGGTCGAGGGGCCGTTCGCCTTGCGGTACGGCTTCATGTCGTCGAGCTTGGCGCGCTCCGCTGCCAGTCGTTGGCGCTCGCTGGCGGGCGGGCGTCCCGGCTTCCCCCACCGACAACGCGCTTCCTGCTCTCGCCGGGCCTGGTTCTCCGCACGGATCACGTCGGACTCATCGGCGATGGCGTCGAACATCTCCTGAACGTGACCGACCGACAGGCGGTCGAGGCGGAGGTGCCCTATCCGCGGTTTCAGGTGCACGCGGATGTGCGAGGCATAGCCGTTGTTCGTCGTCTTCCGGGTCTTCTTGGCGGCGAACCACTTGTCGAGCCACTCGCCAACGGTCATCTTGCCGTCGAGCGGCACACCGACCCCGAGGCGCCGAGAGACCTCGGCAGGCGAAGGGATCGGCGCCCGGCTCTTGGCTACACCGGCCAGAAGGTCGCCAACTCGCTGCTGTGCGTCCTGGTCATCCCCAGCAAGGTCGAGGATGGCGCGCACGCGGTCGAGATCGGCCTGCGCGTCCTTGACCTTGTCGTATCCGGTACGGCGGAACGTACGGCGCTTACTGTCGGCGTCGCGTGGTAGTTCTTGGCGTATCGCCGGGCGCCCATGAGTGCGCTTCGCGAGGTCCGGGCACTCAGTGCCCAGGAGCCTTCCGTTGCCATCTCGGCACTCACACCGCCTGTAGACGGCACCTCCGCGGCGGCTACTGGCCATTGATCCGCTCCCCCTCAATCACTGACGACGCCACTAACCGAGTCACTCGGCCCCCTGGGCCTGTTCCGCCCCACCTGTACCGGCCGCCTTCTCCCTGCCCTCTTGTTCAAGCAAGGCGCGGAGCGAAGAGGACACCTCAGGCTTCTCAATGTCCTCGCGGAAATAGGAGTTCAAGTAGTAGGGCAAGGACGGAGGAGTGAGCCCGTCCTCACGCATTTCACGACGAATGTCTTCGACCTCTCCGGCACCCCTGTACGTCATCTCCTCCATCTCTTCGGCGACATCCAAGAGAGCACGGCGAAGCTCAGCATCGGGCCATTCGTCAGACATCTTCGTGGCCCGCTTCAGCTTTTCGTCAACTCTCAGCTGATGAGACACAAGCGCTCTGACCAGGGCGTCATGCCTCCTGAAGCGTTCGATTCCAAACGGCGTGTCCTCGTAGTCGTCCGCGTCCCGATCCGTGTACCGCCAGTCTTCGCCGGTGTGTCCCGGCGCCTCGCCGGTGAACCAGCGAGCCGCTTCAAACGTGCTCGCCATCTGCCCTGGTAGAACCTCGGTCGTCTTCTCGTATCCGACGGGAAACGCAAGCGCCACCGGCGGAACCCTCAACGCCTGTGCAATTACCAGCAGTTCGGCAATCGCGAGGGTCGGCCGCCTCCCGCTCTCAAAGTTTGCGAGTACCGAGCGCGCGATGGGCATTCCAAGTTCCGCACACCGATCCGACAGTTGTTGAGCGCTCATACCTCGATGCCGCCGGAAGCGCCTGACCTCACCAGCGATCCGTTGGCCTAGCCGCACCGACCAGTCCTCTTGTGTCATGGGAGCACAGTATCGAAATCCATTGACACGGTCCAGCACTGCTCGGCAATCTGTGTCCTTCAGGTGCCAAATCACCGGAGGTAGACACCCAATGACACAGCACGGCATGTCGCGATCCGCCCTCCTCGCCCTTCCCGCAGCGGTCGACCTGGTCACGGCGGGGCGTGCCCTGTCCCTTGGGCGATCGAAGGCTTACGAGCTGGCCCAGAGCGGAGAGTTCCCAGTTCGTCTGCTCCGTGTCGGCACGGCGTACCGAGTGCCAACCGCAGACCTGCTCGAACTGCTCGGCATCCGAAACGGAGACGGGGCCGACCCCGGCGCGATCGGGCCTGCCAGCACGCCCAACGCGGCCTAGACCTGCAACGCGACGCAGCACGGCCCGCAAATGTGCGGATAGGGGGAGAGGAGCCCGTCATGCCCGACCAGGTGGCCCTATGGGCCTCAGCTCAGGTAACGGCACTCGGCGTCAAGGACTTCCCCGAATACGGCAGTCCTGCATGGTGTGCGCTTCGGGCGAGCGATCCGGCCCGTGCGGCGTCCATCCTCACCGCCGCCGAGCAGTGGCGCCGCCACACCGCCCACGAGGCGTGGCTCGACCACCTGCTGACCCACGCCCCCGAGCGGTGGTTTGCCCACGTGACAGAGGATGCCAACGCCTACGCCCGCACCATCGCGGGCGGCCTCGCCCGTCGCCCCACGCAGGACGAGTTTGCCGCCCGCCGCTGCGCCTCGGCCGCCCGTGCTCGCCCCGTGACCGCCACGCAGGGATGGCCGCCCGTCGCCATCCCCGGGCGGCCCGGATGGGTCCGCGCTCTCTCCCCCGATGGCCGCCAGCTCGACCGCCCCCGCCAACAGTCCCAGGAGTCTCCGCGTGACCTCGCACCACCCGGACCCGCCGATACCGCACGGCGGACTCACGCCGCCGCTTGACCCGGCGGTACAGATGCTCACTGCCCCTCCCCTGTACGACCAGTTCGAGGAAGCCTCGCGACCGGTCGCGCCTGCCGCTGTGCGCGCGAGCGACACCTCACCCGCTGCCGCGTCGGCTACGGGGCCGGAACGCCACCGTGGGCACCTTCGGATGGCCGAACGCTTCGTGGCCGAGCACGCCGACCACCTGCGTTACGTGCACGGCATCGGGTGGCACCAGTGGGACGGCGCACGGTGGGCGGTCGATGAGCAGCGCGCGGACGTCGAGGCCGCCGTCGCCACGATCAAGACCGCGCTCGGCGAACTCGACCAGCTCGAAAGCCCCGAGCGCACCGCCCTGTTCAAGGACGTGCGCAAGGCCGAGTCTGCGAACGGCATCGAGGGCATCGTGCGGATTGCTTCGGCACTGCCACCGATCTCCACTCCGTCGCGTGCGCTGGACGCCGACCCGTACCTGTTCAACACCCCGGCGGGAACGGTGAACCTGCGCACCGGCACCGTGCACGCCAACGACCGGGCAGACCTGCTGACCAAGGTGGCTGGCGGGGCCCTCGCCGCCGAGCACGACGCGGAATGGGCCGCGTTCCTCGCCCGCATCCTGCCCGACGAAACCGTACGGGCCTTCGTTCAACGCCTCTTCGGGTACGCCATGTTGGGCGAGGTCCGCGAGCACGTCATGCCGATCTTCACCGGCACCGGAGCCAACGGGAAAGGCACCCTGCGCGACGCGATCATGTCCGCCTTCGGCGACTACGCGATCGAGGTCGACCCGGCCATCCTCATGGAGTCCAAGCACGAGCGGCACGGCGCGTTCAAGATGCGGTTGCGCGGCTCGCGGCTCACCTTCTGCTCGGAGACCGAGAAGGGCCGACGGTTCGCCGAGGCCACCATGAAACGACTCGTCGGCGGGGACCCGATCGAGGCCAACCTCATGCACCGCAACCCGATCACCTTCGACCCGTCACACACCCTGGTCATGCTGACCAACTTCCTGCCCCAGGTATCCGGCGACGACCCGGCCATCTGGCGCCGCATCCACATCGTTCCGTTCGACATCGTGATCCCTGAGGCGGAGCGCGACCCCGGATTGCCCGACCGCCTCAAGCAGGCCGCGCCTGCCGTACTCGCGTGGGCCTATCAGGGGTGGCGCGACTACCAGGCGCAGGGCCTGAACCCTCCCGAGACCGTGCGCGCCCGTACCGCGGCCTATCAGGCTGACAGTGACGTCCTCGCCCGATTCCTCGACGAGCGCGCGCTCACGAACCCGCACAGCACCGTCAAAGCCCGCGACCTGTTCGCCGCGTGGTCACGTTGGTGCGCGGAGAACGGCGAACAGCCGGGCAACGAGGCCGCATTCGCCGAGTCCATGACCAAGCGCGGCCACACCAAGACCCGCCGCAGCGCCGGACAGTTCTATCTCGGCCTGATGCTCGCCGGGACCGACGACGACATGCCTTGATCTCGCCGCGTGTAGGGCCGTGTAGGGGTTTCCGGAACTCCCTTACGCGGGTGTGTACAGGGACTACCGGATCTCCCTGCACACCCCTACACGCCCGCCCCGCCACCTGCGAAGAGCCTGGCGCCCCCAGCCGCAGCGTGAGGCCCGCGATTGCTTCCCCATGTCCATCCGCGACGTCCTGCGTCTCGCGCGCGTGCGCGAGGCCGATTGGAGTTCTGCACCTTGACCAGCACACGCCGCCCCTCCGCCGTGCTCGCCCTCGCCCAGGGCCGCACGACCGGACAAGCCGCCAAGTCCGCCGGGGTCTCCGGCCGCACCATCCTGCGATGGCTGGACGAGCCCTCGTTCCAGCAGGAAGTCACCGACACACGAACCGAGTTGCTACAGCTCGCCGTCGGCCGCCTCGCCGCCGCCTCAACCAAGGCCGTTGACGCCCTGGTCGACGCCCTCGACAACGAGCGCGGACAGGCCCGCGTCCAAGCCGCCCGAACCCTGCTCGACGCCTGCCTGTCGTTGCGGGAATCCCTCGACCTCGAACAGCGCCTCGCCGCGCTTGAGGCTGACGAGAGGGGCGCCCACCGATGAGCCGCCCCAGCCCCCTCGCTCGCCGCCTGGTCGCCGTTGAGAAGAGTCGCGACGGTCGGCGCCTCATGCACGCCTATCAGCTCACCGACGGACGCACCGTGCACCTGTCCACGCTCGACGTACTCGGCGCCCTCTCCGCTGGCCTCACGTTGCAGGGCCAGCACGTCACCGAACCGCCTTCGGACGTCGTGCGCAGCCTGGCCTTGCTCGACCCCGACGCCGACACCTCCGTAATGGGCCGCACCACCCGAGCCGTAGCTGCCGAGTGGTGTGCCGCGTACGACGAGGGCCGCCCCATGGCGCTCTACGACGACGAGGGGGTGGAGAGCTGAGCAGCGCCGACGCCGAGCGGCTCACACGGGCCGACGGAGCCGTCATCGTGCCGCCCTCGGTCGCGGGCGAGGTACTGCGCGCCCTCGTACGCGATCTCACCGCCCGTGTGCGCGCCGACGGGGGCGAGGTAGCACTTCTACTCGGCGCGTGCTGTACGCCCTACACGAAGCCGCACAGCATGCCGAGGTGTTCGATTCCGACACCGCGCCGTTCGAATCCGCCACCGCTACCGGAACCGCGCCTGCTCCGACGGGCACGGTGTGTGTGGCAGAGGCCGCCGCGTTGATGGGCTGCACTCCCCGTCACGTCCGCGCCCTCATCACCAGCGGCCGACTGCCTGCCGAGCGCGTCGGCGCCCGCGTATGGGCCATCGACGCCACCGCACTCGACCACTACCGCCACGGAACAGGAGACACCGCAGCATGACCCCCAGAACAGCCACCGCCACCGAACCCGCCGAGCAGCCCGTTACCGAGGCCGCCGTCGAGCAGGCCGAGCAAGAGGCAGGAGAGGCCGAGCAGTTGCTCGCCGCACTCGAAGAGCGCGTGCGCGACGGGGACGAGCAGGTCACCCCCGAACAGATATCAGGCGCCCGCGAGTTGGGCCGATTCGCCAAGCTGCGCGCCGAGGCCGCCCGCCGCAAGGCCGACCGCGCCGCCGCCAAGGCCGCCGAACAGGAACGCGCCCGCACCACCGCCGAGGCCGTCGCCCTGGTCGACGAGCAGGCCGACCCCGCCAAGGTCGCCACCGCCTACGAGAACGCCCGCACCGCGCTCGCCGCCCTGCTCGCCGCCGTCAACGCCCACGACGACGCCATGCATAAGGCCGCGCACCTGCTCAGACAGGCAGGCGCCCCGCCCCTCACCCAGTACGTACCAGTGCAGCGCGGCGAGCACACGTTCAGCGAGTCGGAGCACGCGCCCGCCTCGCGCACCGCACCGACCGTTGAGCACGGGGACACCGCCACCCTGTCGATCGAGACCGGCCGCGCCCGCGTCGCCGTCGGCACCGGGCCGATACTGGCGGCCCTGCTCGACGAGATCACCCGGACACACGACGTGCGGATGCCCGCGGGTGAGCCGCAGTTCACCCGCGCCCCGCTCACCGAACACACCCACCGCAACCGCGACGCCGTCCGCCGCTTCCTCGCCCACGCCACCAGCCAGACCACGGAGAGCACGAAGTGACCGCGCACCAACACATCACCGACGGCAACCACCACCAGGCCGAGGCCGACGCGTTCACCATGCCGACCACCGCCGCCGAACTGAACGCCCTCAGCTACACCGACCGCGTCCGCGTCTACACCGAAGACCGCGCCCTGTACGACCGACTTACCGCGTAGGCACGAGAAGACAGCGATGCCCCGCCCGGAGCAAGCCCGGGCGGGGCATCGCGCTGGTAGCAGGTCAGCCGCGCCGTAACGGCGCCGTCTCGGTAGGCAGGCGGCCAGGGATCAGGTGAGGCGCACAGTCCGGGCAGGCGTACAGCGTCCATCCCGAGCCACTCGCCCGCTCGATGTGGCGCACCGCGACAGGGGCGCGCGTCAGCCGCTTGCAACGACAGCAGATGGCCGCGCTCATGCCCCCACCGCCACCCGGACCGTCCGGGCGCCGGACCGCACGTGCACTCCATGAATCACTGCCGGGCCCACATCGATACCGCGTAACGCCATCTCCAGCGCCCAACGCCGTTCGGCTTGCCTCTGCCGCTTGGGGTCGTCCGGACGATTACGGGTGGGCGCGGTGACGTACGGGCGTACCGGGTTGAGCACGTCGACGAACGGCCGCTGCTCGGCTGCCTCGTGTGCGTACGGGCTCTTGTGTTCGGGCAGTGGGCGCCGAGGCTGTGGGTCCTCGGCACGCGCTGATTCCGGGGCGGGGGTGGCGCGGTGCTCTCGGTCGAGGGGGAACAGCAGCGAGCACAGCAGGCGTGCCACTAGGCGCGCGATAAAGTCGGTCACGTTCGTCAGCTCCCTAAAGCTGATGGGCCACGCCCCCGGACGTTCGCGCGTCGCGGGGGTCTTTTCGTGGGCCGACCCTAGGTCCACCTGTAAAAGCCTGTAAAGGCTTGTATGAGCCTGTCAGGGAGTGCCGCTCCGGAATCGGCCGGATACCTTCGGCTCATGGAGTACGGGCCGGATGACCAAGTGGAGCGCGACGCGCCCGAGGCGCCGTTCGAGCAGCTCGCGGGGATTCTGCGGGCGCGCGTAACGCGCGGCGACTGGAAGCCCAACCGCGCCATCCCCAGCGAGAACACCCTCGCCGACGAGTACGGGCTTTCCCGCCCGACCGTCCGCCGCTCCATCGCCGTCCTCGCCGAGGAAGGACTCGTCTACGCTCTGCCGGGGCGGGGCACGTACGTCGCCAAGCAGGAGCCGGAAGAACCGGCGCCGAGCGAGTAGAAGCACGCCACAGGCGTCAGTCGCGCGTCGCCCCCTCGGGCCAGAGCACCCGCACGGGTACGCTCTCGCCTTCGGCGTAGGTGACGACATCGGCCGTGCCGCCGTAGCCGCGGGCAGGCTGGCCGTCCCAGACCGCGAGCAGTTCGTCGACCTGGTCGACGAGTAGTTCGCTCCCCCTCATGTGCGCGTCCGAGTCGGACCCGTCGAGGCCGGTTCGGTGCACGGTCGACGCCCGGTGCAGCAGGGTGTCGTACGTGGGGTGATGCCAGTCGGGGAGACCATCGCGGTACTGCTCGGCGGGAATCACCACCTCGATCCGGCCGCCGTGGTCGAGTACGGCCTGCGCGAACCAGGCGTCGGGCCCGTCCGCGATGCAGCTCACGCCGACCAACTCGGCGGCGTCGTACGCCTCGACCGCATCGGCCAAGGCGCGGCGCACCTGCCGCTCGACCTCGACGGACAGCCCGCGGTGTCCCGTGATCCCGACTCTCATGTCTTCTCTCTCCGTCATAGGTAGGCGTCGTGCAGTCGCGTGTCGAACTCGCGGACGATCGTGGGCGGAGTCGCCGACGAGTAGCTGCGCCGGAACGTGCGGGCCCTCTCGACGACGCGGCCCGAGCGCAGCCGCAGCCCAACGTCGAGCGAACGCGTAGCGAGCGCGAACGCGGCGTCGAGGTGCCCCGATGCCATGTGTCCGCTCGCTACGTCGAGGCCGAGCAAGGCGCGTTGCTTCTCATGGTTCGAGGACAGAGCGGCGGTGGCGTCGTCGAGCGAGGTGAGCACCCACCGGGGACGCGCGAGGCGCGCGCCGCAGGTCACCCGCGCCGCTGCCACCTTGCGCAGGTCGAACGCGAACACCCATGGCCACGGCGGGGGTTCCTCGCCGGGCATCTGCTCGACCTCGGCGGCACTGGTGAGCAGTGCCCGCTCGGCGGCCCGCTCGTCGCCACCCGTGGCGTGAGCGACCGCCTCCAGGGACGACAGCCACGCAGCCGCGATGGCCGGACGCTCGCCGCCGAGCTGTCGCCGCGCCGTGCGGATCAAGCTCAGCCCTTGCGCGACGTTGCCCGCCTCCACCTCGAATTGCGCGAGGCTGCCCTGCTGATACGCAATGAGCAACCGATCACCCGAGCGTCGTGCCGCCTTGATCGATGCGCCGTACCACGTGCGTGCCGAGCCAGCATCGGCCATGTCCCAGGCCAACCACCCGGCGAGGCTGGAGACTTCACTACCTGCGGCAGCGAGGCGAGCACGTGCCGTCTGGTCAACCACCTGGGCCGAGACGGCCTGCACGAGACGCATATGTCCTTGCACGGTGTCCGCGAGTTGCCGCGCGGGCACGGTCGCATCCATCCGCCGGTACGCGGTGGTTGCGACGCGCAGCACGTCGGCCGGGCTCGCACCCCATTCGAGGGGCGCGGGCGTTGCTGCACCGAGCATGGGGGCCGCTGCCGTGACGAGTGCCCCGGCCATGAATCTGCGCCGTTCCACTGAGTCGAGCCCTTCCATAGGCGTGGCCGGGGCCGCGCCGTCGTCGGCGAGGCCGACCAGTCCGGGCGCAATGCCAAGATGATGGGCGGCCCTCGCAAGGGTGTTCATGTCGTAGGTGCCTGCGCCCCGCTTCTCCATCCGGGATACCGCGGATTGCGATAGGCCGATGACGTCGCCGAGCTGCTTCTGTGTCATCCGCACGGCCCGCCGGGCGAGTTCGAGCACCCGCCCGTAGTCGCCGGTCCGCGACGCATCCCTCACGGCGGTGTCCGACCAGTCCATGCGTGCCTGCCCCTCAACGGTAGGTACCGCGCACCGGGTTTGCGAGCGCGGAAATGCGTCCGACGCATACGCGCATGAGCCCTGCGCATCATCGCTGGTTCACCCTCTGCCCTGCGCGGTTCCCTCATCTCCTCGCGTACATACCCGAGGAGAGAGCAGCAGTGATGCAGCGCAGACCCGCATGGACCCGTGACCTCAGCAAGCCAAAGCTATTTCCGGCTGGGGAGGACTGGGACGCGGTGCGCGTCTCGGCCGCCGTCGGAGTGCGCGCGGTGCACGACTTGGAAGCGCGCGGCGTTCCGGTCGGGCCTGTGCTGCACGACCGGTGCAACGGGCAGGCGTACTTCCTCACCGCACCCGGCACCGCTGAGAACTGGCAGCAGGACGGTACGCAGGCGCTCGGCTCAGGTTCATGGGTCGTACTCGCCCCGCCCGGCTGGGATGGCCTCTTGCGATGGGTGAACGACCCGGCGGACGGGCCAGCCCACACCCCTACAGACGACCTCGCCGCCGCCCTGGTCGCCGCTGCCGATGCGGGAGAGGACACGGAACGGTGACCCAAGCCGCAGAGGTCCGCTACGCCGGGCCGAGCCCGCTCGGGGAGAGCGGCTACCGCACCGGTCTGGAGTGGAACACCAACGGCCGTGCTCGCGCCCGTGCCGCTGAGGTCATCGCCGAGCACCGGGCCGCGCAGACCGAAGTCGTGCGCGACGCGCACCTGCACTTCGACTGGGCCGCGCACGCCGTGCGCTCCCCCGAGCTGCTCAGGGTCGTACAGGAGACGATCGGCGGCTCGGTCGCCGTCGAGAACACGTTCCTGATGATCAAGTGGCCCGGTCATGACTTCCCCGTGCCGTGGCACCAGGACGGGACCAACCCGCGCATGCAACTCGACCCCGAACTGTCCGTCGCCGCATGGCTGGCCGTGACCGACGCGACCACCGTCAACGGCTGCTTGCAGGTGGTTCCCGGCTCGCATGCCGCCGGATACCTCGACTACCACCGCGAGGAGAGCGACGCACGGCGCGGCAAGGCGCTCGGCGTACAGGACATGCCCAACGCCCCGCACGAACGGGGTGTGTGGCTGCCCCTCGACGCCGGACAAGTCTGCCTGATGGACGTCCGACTGATTCACCGCTCGGACAGCAACATGACCGTCGGCGCTCGCGTCGGCTTGAACATCCGCTACGTCGCTCCCGGCGCGATCCGCCCGAGCTGCCCTCACAGCCCCAGCCTGTACCCGCTCACCGGGTCGGACTGGTGACCCACAAGGCACCATCCGAAATCGAGAGGAGCACCACCCGTGACCATCCTCGACACCAGCGCCCCACCGATCACCCGCATCCGCGTCCTCACCGGAGAGGACGCCGACCCCGCCCGCCGGGGCAGTAAGAAGGTCATCGCGTTCAGCGACTGCCGTTACTACTGCCCCGACACCGCCACCGTCGAGCGGTGCATCGAGCACCTGCGCGACAGCGACGACCGGCTGCGCTCCCGCCCCGAAGAGCAAATGCTGTGGGACTGGGAATGCACGTACTTCGAGGCCGACCCGGACAACCAGAACGGCGGCGGGACGATCATTCTCGGCGTCGCCTGGTACGACCGCGCGTTCTTCGACGACCGCCGCGGAGCCTGGTTCGGCGCCATGCACAACCGCATCTACGGCGAGATCGGAGTCCCCTTCGAGAACATCACCGTGCAGCACTGGCTCGCCTTCGAAGCGGCTCAGTGGAAGCCCGAGCCTCAACCCGCGTAACCGCTCCGCCCCGGTCGCTCACGCGGCCAACCTCCCCGTAGGCCCCTCGGCCCCCGTCACGTCTGCACCACGTGACGGGGGCCGAGGTACGCCACGCCCCTACTCCGCGGCCACCGCGGGCCCGTGGGCAGCCGCAGGTGCGGGCAACGCAGCGTCGGGGCGCAACAACCGCGAGGCGACGAGCAGCGAGGCCAATGCCGCCCCCGCCACGATGGCCCCGCCCACGACGAACGCACCGCGCGGCGAAGCATCGACCAAAAACGGCAGCAGCAGCATTCCGGCCGTGCCGCCGGTACGGATCACGGTCTGGTCAACGGACATCAGCCGCAGCCGCTCGGCAGGCGCGAACGCGCCGAGGTGCGCCCGCAGGGTGACGCTCGTCGCCGGGGTAACCAGACCGCTCACCAGGGCGAGCAGCAGCAGAGCGGGCAGGTTCAGGACCACTCCCATGCACGCCGTCGCAGTGCCCTGCAACGCCCATGCCCCGCAGTACACGCGCAACCAGCCGCCCGAACGCCGGTTGCTGGCGAGCGGGTTGCCCAGCAGCGCCCCGACGCCCACGGCCGCCGTCACAAGCCCGTAGACGGCTGCCCCGGCGCCGTACCGGGTAGCGAGCAGCGCGGGCATGCCGACCGCCGTCACGGCCGAGCAGAACAGCGCGACGCCGTGCAGCCCGATCGCCAGCCCGACGCGCGGATGCGCGCGGACCGTCGGCCACGCCCGCCCCGCTGGTCGCCTCGCACCAGGCCGCCCCGCCGCTTCCCCGGCCGTCACCGCGTACCGCCGGGCCAGCCACCCGAGCGCCACCGCCGACACTGCGAACGTCACTCCGTTCAGTGCGAAGAGCTCTGTCTCGGAGACAGCGAGCAGGAGCAGGCCGATACTCGCCGGGCCCGCGATCCGTGCGATACGTCCCGTGAGGTCGAACAGGCCCGTGACCTGCTGTACGCGATCGGGCTCGACGAGATCCGGCACCAGGGCGCCGAGGTTCGGATCGAACAGGGCCCCGAGGGAGCCGAGCAGCAGGACGCCGACGAGCAGCAGCGCCACGCCCCCTGGGTCCGGGGACCACAGGAACGGCAGCGAGACCGCGACCAGCGCCCGTGCGGCATCGACCCGAGCCAGCCGCCCGAATGTCGAGAACCGCGCGACGACGTGGCGTCCTGCGGTCCCGAGCACGATGTAGGGCAGCGATTCGACGACCGCGACGAGCCCCATGAGCGACGCCGACCCGGTCGAGGCGTACACGACCCACATGACCGCGAGCGCGTACAGACGATCTCCGAGTACGGACAGACTCTGCGCGAGCCACAGCACGAGGACTGGGCGTCGCCGCAGCAGCCTTAGGTACTCCATGCGCCCTCCGGAACGAGCCGTACGGGACCGGAGGCAAGCACCCCCGCCGAACCGGCGCCAACCCTAGGCCCGCGGAGCACACCAGACGCGCCGTTCCCGGAGACCTCACGCGAACGCGGCATGGCTCACCCCCGCAACGGGACGGCACCGACGTACGACTCGCCGCGTCATTTCCGCTCGGGCCAGCAGGGGGCCAGCAAATGATCTTCAGAGACGACTCAGCCCCCAACCTGGGGACTCCGCCGCAGGTCAGGGGCTGATCATTCGGTAGACCGTGTGGGACTCGAACCCACAACCAATGGATTAAAAGTCCACTGCTCTGCCAATTGAGCTAACGGTCCTCGTCGGTGCACCCCCGAGCATAGCGGGACGGGCCGCGCCATCCGATCGGGTATCGCCGTTTCACGGCGAAGGGCCCGCCCGACAGGAGTGTCGGACGGGCCCTTCGCTCACGCAGGCCTGGCTACAGGTCAGCCGTTGCGCTTCCAGCGCGGCTTGTCGTCACGGCGCCCGAAGGAGCCCGTGCCGGAGCCGGAGCGGTCGTCGCGGCGGTTGTACGACGGACGGTCGTGGCCACCGGAGCGGAAGCCGCCCGAGGGACGGTCGTCGCGGCGGTCACGGTTGAACGGGCGGTCGCTGCCACGGTGGCCGCCGGAGGGGCGGTCGTCGCGGCGGAAGCTGCTGCCGCCCGAGGGACGCTCGTCGCGACGGAAGCCGCCACCACGGTTGTCGTCACGGCGGTCACGGTTGAAGCCACCGCCACGGTTGTCGTCACGACGCTCGAAGGAACGGCCGCCACCACGGTTGTCATCGCGACGGTCACGGTTGAAGCCGCCACCACGGTTGTCGTCACGACGCTCGAAGGAACGGCCGCCACCACGGTTGTCATCGCGACGGTCACGGTTGAAGCCACCGCCACGGTTGTCGTCACGACGCTCGAAGGAACGGCCGCCACCACGGTTGTCGTCACGGCGGTCACGGTTGAAGCCGCCACCACGGTTGTCGTCGCGACGGTCGCGGTTGAAGCCGCCACCGCGGTTGTCACGGCGCTCACGCTCGTAGTTGCCGCGCTCGTCGCGCTGCGGACGACGGTTGTCGTACGAGGAGGAGCGGTCCTCGCGGACCGGGCGCTCGTCGACGGGCTGCTCGGGGACCGACACGGCGGCCTCGACGATCGCCTCGGCGGCAGCGGTGGCCTCGGCGACCGCGACCTCCGGGTCGTCACCGCGCTCGCGGGCGGCACGCGCGGTGAGGCGGTCGGCCTCCTCGCGCAGCTCGGCGGCGCGGCGGGTGGCGCGCTCCAGGTCCTTGGTGAGGTCCTTGACCTCACGCTCGGCCTGGGTCGCGGCGTTGCCCGCGGAGTCGGCCTGCACCTCGGTCATCGAGCGGGCGCCGGTGATCTCGGCGACCTCCGGGTCGAAGGTGCCGCCGCCGTTGATGATGTGGCGCGAGGCGTCGACGCCCGCGTCCTCCATGAGGCGGAAGATCTGGCGGCGCTGGTGCGGCAGGGACAGCGAGACGACCGTGCCGGAGCGGCCCGCGCGGGCGGTACGGCCCGAGCGGTGCAGGTAGTCCTTGTGGTCGCCGGCCGGGTCCACGTTCAGGACCAGGTCGATGCCGTCGACGTGGATGCCGCGGGCGGCGACGTCGGTGGCGACGAGGGCGTTGACGTAGCCCTTCTTGAAGTCCTCGAGCACGCGGGTGCGGGCACCCTGCGTCATGCCGCCGTGCAGCGCGTCGGCCTTCACACCGGAGTCGCAGAGCTGCTCGGCGATGCGGTCGGCGCCCAGCTGGGTGCGGACGAAGATGATCGTGCGGCCCTTGCGCGCGGCGATGGCGGCCGTGACCGGCGCCTTGTCGCGCGGCTTCACGATCAGGATGTGGTGCGTCATGGTCGTGACGTTGCCCTGGGCGCTGTCGACCTCGTGCGTCACCGGGTTGGTGAGGTAGCGCTTGACCAGCGTGGAGATCTCGTTCTCCATCGTGGCGGAGAACAGCATGCGCTGGCCGCCGGACGGAACCTGGTCGAGCAGCTCGGTGACCTCGGGCAGGAAGCCCAGGTCGGACATCTGGTCGGCCTCGTCGAGCACCGCGATCTGGGTGTTCTCGAGCGAGCAGGCGCCGCGGTTGATGATGTCGCGCAGGCGGCCCGGGGTGGCGACGAGGATGTCGACGCCGCGCTCCAGGGCGTAGATCTGGTTGCCCATCGACGTACCGCCGCAGACGACCTTCATCTTCAGGCCGAGCACGTCGCCGTAGGGCTGGAGGGCGTCCGCGACCTGCATCGCGAGCTCACGGGTCGGCGTGAGGATGACGCCGCGGGGCTTCTTCTTCTCGGTGCGGCCCTCGGAGGCCAGCGTCGCCAGCATCGGGAGACCGAAGGAGAGGGTCTTGCCGGAGCCGGTGCGGCCACGGCCGAGGATGTCCTTGCCGGCCAGGGCGTCCGGGATGGTCGCGGCCTGGATCGGGAAGGGGGTGGTCACGCCGTTCTGGGCGAGCTTGCGGACGACGCCCTCGGGCAGGCCGAGGTCGGCGAAGGTGAGCTCGGGCTCGGCGTCGGCGTCGGCCTCAGCGGCGTCGGCGTCGGTGGTGACCTCGGTGACGTCCTTGGCCTCGGCGGACTCGACGATCTCGACGGCGTCGGCGACAACCTCTACGGCGTCGTTCTCGACGGCCGCGGCCGACTCGTTCTCGGGCAGGACGGCGTGGTCAGAACTGAAAATGGACATGCGAAATGCGAAACCTTCCGGAGTCTCGGCACGCGCCCGTCAACTCCGTGATTTCGCAATGGACCGCCTCTATGCGGTCAGCCACGGCAAGGGAGAGTACGCGCCACGCGGCGCTCTTCTGTGTCGGCGCCGGGCAAATGGGATCAAACGATCTACCACCATACGCACCCCCCACCCCGGATGGCAAACCGACCCCCGCTCAGGGGCCCGAAAGTGGCCTCTGTCACCTATCGGGGACCCGCCTGGGGCGAGGGCTCGCGCACCACGGTCTTCTCGTCCCTGCGCTGCAGCTGGGCGTCCTGTCCGGACCCCTCGTGGGCCGAGGACGACGGCTCCGGAGTGGTCGGATCGGGCGTCGGGGTCGGGGTGGGCTTCGGCGGGGCGGGCGTCGCGCTCGTCCGCGTCGGAGTGGGCTTCGGCCGCGTCGGGGTCGGCTTCCCCGGCCTTTCGGGCTTCGGCGGCTTCTTCGAGGCCGTCGCGGAGGAGGACTCCGATGGCTCGGCGGCGCCCTGCCCGGACCCGCCCGCACGGGCCGACCCGCCCTTGCCCTTCTTCTTGCCCTTGCCCCGGCCGCCGCTCTGCGCGCGCTCGTCCCCGGAATCCACGTCGCCGCCCTGGGTCACGGGGCCGCCGTCGGGGGCGGCCGCACCGCCGTGCCGCCCCGCGGAGCGGTCGGGCGCCGGAGCGTTCCCGTCGTCACTGATGCTCATGCAGCCCGCGGTCGCCGCTACGGCCACCGCGACCGCGGCCCAACGGACGGGAACGTACAACTGGCGCACGGCCGAGCACCTCCTGAGGCGCTGAGAATCGAGACGCCCTGCCCAACTCCCGCGGCCCGCAAGAGGACACGGACGGCAACCCCCTGGGGGCGCACCCCGCGCCGCCCCGCACACCAGGCCGGATGCCCTCGCTCACACGTCCCCGGAACTCATCCGCGGCCACGCCCCGCCCGCCCGCGGCACACGGCTCACACGTGACTCACGCCTCCCACACGACCCACGGACCACGGCCCACAGACCACGACCCACGGACCACAGACCACGGCCCACGTCTCACCCGTACCCGAGCGCGTGCAGCCGCTCGTCGTCGATCCCGAAGTGGTGGGCGACCTCGTGCACCACCGTGATCTCCGTCTCGGCGACGACGTCGTCGCGCGACTCGCACATGCGCAGCGTCGGCCCCCGGTAGATCGTGATGCGGTCCGGCAGCACCCCGGCGTACCACTCGCCCCGGTCGGTCAGCGGGGTCCCCTCGTACAGCCCGAGCAGCTCGGGATCCTCGGCCGGTGGCTCGTCCTCGACAAAAACGGCCACGTTGTCCATCAGCCGCGTCAACTCCGGCGGAATCCGGTCGAGAGCCTCGCCGACCAGTTCCTCGAACTCCTCACGCGTCATCTCCAGCACACCCCCATTGTCGGCCACGCCCCTCCTCCCGTCCCGGCATACCCCCCGCTCCGGCATACCGGCCGCCGCAACTGGGCATACGGGACCAATGGCCCGCGACTTCACCGTCGTCCTCCACAGCGTGCGCAGGGCCGGTCGCGCCCTCGCAGGCCACTACAGCGCTCGCCGCACCCACCCCGTCAACGAACTGGTCAGCCCGCCCCACCCGTACGCCCGCGCCCTCGGCCTGATCACCGTCGTCCTGCTCGGCGCCTGGCTCGGCCTCCTCATCGTCGGCAGCGTGCGCGCGCCGGTGGGCCCGATGGACACCCGCATGACCCTGCGCCCGTCCCTCTCCGGCGGCACGAAGATCGACGTCTCCCCGCTCGGCGCCCTGGAGCTCCGCTCCCACACGGCCCCCATCCGCCTGGACGTCGACGTGGACCGCCTGGACCCGGTGCGCTCGCAGGCCCTGGTCGACCACCCCGAGCGGCTCGCGGGACTCCAGGACGAGGTCGCGCGCGATGTGGGCCACGGCACGCTCGACCTCGCCGTGCGCTCCTGCGTCGCCGTCGTCTCCGGCGCGACCGCACTGGGCCTTGCCGTCTACCGCCGCCCGCGCCGCGCCCTGGCCGCGGGCGGCCTCGCGCTCACCCTCCTCGCGGCGTCCGGCACGGCCGCGTACGCCACCTGGAACCCGAAGTCCGTCCTGGAACCGAAGTTCTCCGGCCTGCTCAGCAGCGCCCCCTCCGCCGTCGGCAACGCCCGCAGCATCGTCAGCGAATTCGACGTCTACCAGCAGGAGTTGGCGCGCCTGGTCACCAACGTCACCAAGCTCTACGACGTGACGTCCACGCTCCCCGCGTACCAGCCGGACCCCACCACCATGCGCGTCCTGCACGTCTCCGACATCCATCTGAACCCGGCGAGCTGGAAGATCATTTCTTCCCTGGTCGACCAGTACGACATCGACGTCATCGTCGACTCCGGCGACACCATGGACCACGGCTCCGCCACCGAGAACGGCTTCCTGGACCCGGTCGCGGACCTCGGGGCGCCCTACGTGTGGGTGCGCGGCAACCACGACTCGCACACCACCCAGCGCTATCTGGAGCGCAAGCGCTTCAAGAACGTCCACGTCCTCGACGAGGGCAGGGCCGAGACCGTCGCGGGCCTGCGCCTCGCCGGGATCGGCGACCCGCAGTACACCCCCGACCGCTCGGAGAAGGCCGGGGGCGACTCGGTCGAGCGCATGGCCGGTATCCGTCTCGCGTCCGCCCTGCGCGCCGAACGCGCGGCAGGCACACCGGTCGACGTGGCCGTCGCCCACAACCCGACGGCGGCACGCGAGACGGACGGCGAGGTGCCGCTCGTCCTCGCGGGCCACATCCACCACCAGGAGATGGAGGTCATGGACGGGGGCACGCGGCTGCGCATCGAGGGTTCGACGGGCGGCAGCGGGCTGCGCGCGGTCGACGACAAGTACCCCGACCCCGTCCAGGCGTCGATCCTCTATCTGGACCGCACGACCAAGCGGCTGCAGGCCTGGGACGAGATCAGGCTGGGCGGGCTCGGCCTCACGAAGGCGGAGGTCAGCCGCCATCTCCCCAAGGAGAACCGCCCCGGCGCACCCCTCGCTCCGCCCTCGCCCACCCCCTCCTCCTAAACCGTTTTGGCGATAGCTCCCCGCATCCCATATGCTTCTCACGTCCCCGACGCGCTGCAAAGCGCCCAGGTGGGCCCTTAGCCCTCATCGTCTAGTGGCCCAGGACGCCGCCCTTTCAAGGCGGTAGCACGGGTTCGAATCCCGTTGGGGGCACGCAACACCTTGTGCGAGACTAGTGCTCGCACAACGCTTGGTCCTGTGGAGCAGTTTGGAGTGCTCGCCACCCTGTCAAGGTGGAGGCCGCGGGTTCAAATCCCGTCAGGACCGCTTGCGATTCTCTGAATCGCGTGGCTGGGTAGCTCAGTTGGTACGAGCGATCGCCTGAAAAGCGATAGGTCGCCGGTTCGATCCCGGCCCCAGCCACCTCTTCCAGAAGCCCCGCCTCGGCGGGGCTTCTGCCGTTTCCCGCCCCGGCAGGCCGGAAGGCCCTCTCAGGCCCCGACGGCCACCGCGTGGGCCGGTGCCGAGACGCGGCCCCCCGGATGGCGGTGGCGCCAGACCCAGAACACCGCCGAGGACAGCAGCGCCCACCCGCCGAGCACCAGGAACGGGAACGCGTGCTGGTGCCCGCCGAAGTACACCGCCGTGTGCTGCGCGTTCACCGAAGCCCCCGGCGGCAGCCAGCGCCCGATGTGCCCGAGCACCGAGGGCAGCAGCGGCCACGACACCGCGCCCCCGGACGACGGATTCCCGAGGAGCACCATCAGCCCCCACGTAGGGATCATCGCCCAGCGCCCGAACAGCGTGTTGAACATCGTGAAGACCATCCCCGACGCGAACATCGTCAGCGCCAGGATCAGCCAGGACTCCACGAAGGGCAGGTCCACCGCCCCCAGCCACCAGTCCACGACCGCCGAGATGACGAAGGCGCCGAGCAGCGCGTACAGCGCGGTGAAGCCGATCCGCTCCGCCGGATTCAGCCCGCGCGCGTGCACGCTCAGCTGGATCGCGCCCACGAAGCCGATGATCACGGCCGCCAGCGAGATGTAGAAGATGGCGAGCCCGCGCGGGTCGCCCTCCTGCAGCGGCTTGATGTCCTGCACCGTGACCGGGACGCCGACCTTCTCCCCCACCTTCGGCGCGGTCTCCGCGAGGACCTGGGCGACGGAGGCGCCGGACGCCCCGGAGACGTCCAGCGTCACCTTGTCCCCGCCCCGCGCCACGTCGAGGATCGCGAAGACCTTCTGCTCCTCCACGTCCAGCCGTGCCGCGGCCCGGTTGTCGTAGCGGTGCACCTCCAGGGAGGCGTTCAGCGCCTTCTCCATGCCGTCGAGGAACGCCTTGCCGCGGGCCGAGTCGCCCTTGTCCCGAGCGTCGACCACCGCGGTGGGGATGTGGTGCGGGGTGGGCTTCGCCATGGAGAACGTGTACGAACCGGCGAAGAGCCCGGCGGCGGCCGCCAGGATGAACACCAGCACGATCGCGGGCAGGAAGGGCGACTGCTTGAACGCGTCCCACCGCTCGCTCCGGGTGGGAACGCGTCCGTGCGCGCCGTGCTGGTGCGGCTCCGGCTCATGATCAGGCATACGAATACGCTAAACCATGTATAAGCACACTTCTCAGTCGGTAACGGACGAATGAGATGACGCCGCATCCCGAGCGGACGACGTACTCCGCCCCCGCCGACGCAGTCCTCGCACCCCCAGCACGGCCCCCACCAACACCACGACCCCCACCAGCAGCACCGAATCCGGCACCGCCCGGCCGACGCCGCCCGCCCACTGCTCCACCGCGAACGAGTCGTCCACGCCCAGCAGACCGGGCAGCGCCGTCGTCCCGTCGTACGCGAGGAACAGCGCCCCCAGGGCGATGAAGAAGAGGCCCGAGAGCAGCGACGTCGTGTGCAGTTCGAACCGGCCGAGCCGGAACGTCCGGCCCCGCAGCCACCTGCGCCGCCCCAGGTCGAACCGCTCCCAGAGCAGGGCGAGCACGAAGAGCGGCACGGCCATGCCCAGCGCGTACACGGCGAGCAGCAGCCCTCCGTAGACCGGGCTTCCGCTCACCGCGGCCACCGTCAGCACGCTGCCGAGGATCGGCCCCGCGCAGAACCCGGCGAGCCCGTACACCGCCCCCAGCGCGTACACGGAGAACGCGGTGGTCGGCCTGATCCGGCCCGAGAGCTCCGCCATCTTCCGCGAGGCGAACCCCATGCCGAGGATCTGCAGCACGCCGAGCCCGATGATCAGCCACCCGGCGACGAGCACCAGCTGGTCGCGGTGGCCGAAGAAGAACCGCCCGGCGTAGGACCCGGCCGCGCCGAGCGGCACCAGGGTGGTCGCGAGTCCCGCGTAGAAGATGCCGGTGCGCGCGACCAGGCGCGAGGTGGAGTCGATCGAGTAGGCGAAGAAGGCGGGCAGGAGCAGCGCGCTGCAGGGGCTCACCAGCGCGAGAAGCCCGCCCAGGAAGGCGGCGAAGTACCCCACGTCGGCGGTCACTCGGAGCCTCCCTTGTCCGACGGCTTCGCGCCCTTGCCCGCGGGCTTCGCGCTCTTCGCCGCCGTCTCGATGGCCTGGTGGAAGACCTGGTCGGGCTGGGCGCCCGAGACGGGCCGTCCGTTGATCACGAAGGAGGGCGTGGCGGCGGCCCCGAGGCCGTACGCCTCCTCCTGGTCCTTCTTCACGGCGCTCTTGGCCGCGTCGCTCCCCGCATCGGTGACGAACCGGCCGACGTCCTTGACCCCGGCGTCCCGCGCGAGCTCCTTCAGGCGGCCGTCGCCGAAGCCCTTCTCCTTGGACCCCTCGGCGTACGCGGCCTCGTGGAACTGCCAGAAGCGCCCCTGCCTGCCCGCCGCCCAGGCGGCCCGCGCGGCCCGCTCGGAGTCCTCGCCGAAGATCGGGAAGTTGCGCCATTCGATGCGCAGGGTGCCGTCGTCGACGTACTTCTTCACGAGGCCGGGCTCGGTGTCGCGGGCGAACTTGCCGCAGAAGCCGCACTTGAAGTCGGCGTACTCGATCATCACGACGGGGGCGTCCGCTCGCCCCTGTGCGAGCGGGTCCTTGGCGTCGCGCCGGGCGAGCTTCTCCAGCTCGGGGTAGACACCGGCCTGCGATTCGGTGGAGGGCGCGGCGCCCGCGGCCTCCTCCTTCACGGCGCCGGAGCCGCCGTTGGAGTCGGGCTTGGTCGCCGTGTACGAGGCGACGCCGAGCAGCACCGCGGCGACGACGACACCGGCGCCGATGGCGATGTTGCGGCGCTTCTTGCTCTCGTCGTTGCTCGCGTTCTTGCTCGCGTTCTTGCTCGCGTTCTTGGGCATCAGAGCGATCTCTCTTGTCCTGTTGCGCAGATTGCGCGTTTTGTACGTCGATGAAGGGACCCCTGTGGACAGACAGGGGTCTCCTACACGCGCAGGACGGAGAGATCCATCGGTGACGGCGGGTCGAACGCGGGCGGCGCGCGGCCGGGGGCGGCCGACGGGACGAGCTGGTCGGCGCCCCACGCACCGGTCGCGGCGTGGGCGTCGTACAGCGCGGGCAGCACCTCGTACGAGCTGCCGGAGCGCGCGGGAGTGCCCGGCACGTGGTCCGCGTCCTCGGGGCTGCCCTTGCCGCAGCCGGGCCGACCGGCCGACGCGTCGGCCGGGGCTTCCGCCGACACCTGCGCCGTCACCGCGGCGTCAGGCCCCGGCACGGACGCCGTCGCGGCCGCCGCGGACCCGCCGCACAGCGCCCCGAGCGCCCCGAACACGACGAGCAGCACCGCCACCAAGGGGCACCACGGCGTTCGCGCACGGGACAACATGCCCGGAATCGTACGTGCCGGGGCGCCCCGCCGGAGAAATCGGTTCGCCACTGCCGAGTCGCGGGTGAGATCCTGGACGCCGTATGTCTACGCAGCCCGCCCTTGCCCTCGACGCCCTCGCCCCCCGCCTCTCCGAGCTCTCGCTGCGCGACGAGCACCGGATCGGCCGGCGGCTGGAGGGTGCCCGCCGGATCCGTAAGCCCGAGGCCCGCGCCGCCGTCCTCGCCGAGATCGCGGCGGACGTGGAGAAGGCGTCGGCGCGGATGGCCGAGCGCGGCTCCCGCCTGCCCGCGATCACGTATCCGGAGCAGCTGCCGGTCAGCCAGAAGAAGGACGAGATCGCCGAGGCCATCCGCGACCACCAGGTCGTGATCGTCGCGGGTGAGACGGGCTCGGGCAAGACCACGCAGATCCCCAAGATCTGCATGGAGCTCGGCCGGGGCGTGCGCGGCATGATCGGCCACACGCAGCCCCGCCGCATCGCGGCCCGCACGGTCGCCGAGCGGGTCGCCGACGAGCTGAACACCCCGCTGGGCGAGGCCGTCGGCTGGAAGGTCCGCTTCACCGACCAGGTCGGCGCCGACACGTTCGTGAAGCTGATGACGGACGGCATCCTGCTGGCCGAGATCCAGACGGACCGCGAGCTGCGCGCGTACGACACGATCATCATCGACGAGGCCCACGAGCGTTCGCTCAACATCGACTTCCTGCTCGGCTACCTCGCCCAGCTGCTGCCGAAGCGCCCGGACCTGAAGGTCGTGATCACCTCCGCGACCATCGACCCGGAGCGCTTCTCGCGGCACTTCGGAGAGGCCCCGATCGTCGAGGTCAGCGGGCGCACGTATCCGGTGGAGGTGCGGTATCGCCCGCTCCTCGAAGAGGACTCCGAGGACACCGACCGCGACCAGATCACCGCGATCACGGATGCCGTCGAGGAGCTCCAGGCCGAGGGCAAGGGCGACATCCTCGTCTTCCTCTCCGGGGAGCGCGAGATCCGCGACACGGCGGACGCGCTGAACAAGAAGAACTACCGGTTCACCGAGGTCCTCCCGCTCTACGCCCGGCTGTCGCACGCCGAGCAGCACCGCGTGTTCCAGCAGCACACGGGGAGACGGATCGTCCTCGCGACGAACGTCGCTGAGACCTCCCTGACCGTCCCCGGCATCAAGTACGTGATCGACCCTGGCACGGCCCGCATCTCCCGCTACAGCCACCGCACGAAGGTGCAGCGCCTGCCCATCGAGGCGATCAGCCAGGCCAGCGCCAACCAGCGCAAGGGCCGCTGCGGGCGTACGTCGGACGGCATCTGCATCCGGCTGTACAGCGAGGACGACTTCCTCTCCCGGCCCGAGTTCACTGACGCGGAGATCCTCCGTACGAACCTCGCCTCGGTCATCCTGCAGATGACGGCGGCAGGGCTCGGCGAGATCGAGCGGTTCCCGTTCATCGACCCGCCGGACCACCGCAACATCCGCGACGGCGTCCAGCTCCTCCAGGAACTGGGCGCCCTGGACCCGACGCAGAAGGACCCGAAGAAGCGGCTCACGGAGCAGGGCCGCAAGCTCAGCCAGCTCCCCGTCGACCCGCGCCTGGCCCGGATGGTCCTGGAGGCCGACAAGAACGGCTGCGTGCGCGAGGTCATGGTGATCGCGGCCGCGCTCTCCATCCAGGACCCGCGCGAGCGCCCGTCGGAGAAGCAGGCACAGGCCGACCAGCAGCACGCCCGCTTCAAGGACGAGACGAGCGACTTCCTCGCCTTCCTCAACCTGTGGCGGTACGTCCGCGAGCAGCAGAAGGAGCGCGGCTCGTCGTCCTTCCGGCGGATGTGCAAGGCGGAGTACCTGAACTTCCTGCGGATCCGCGAGTGGCAGGACATCTACACGCAGCTGCGCACGGTCGCCAAGCAGATGGGCATCCATCTGAACGAGGACGACGCGCCCGAGCAGCACGTCCACATCTCGCTCCTGTCCGGCCTGCTCTCCCACATCGGGATGAAGGACGTGAAGGAGTCCAAGGAGAGCAAGGAGAAGGACCCGAAGCAGCGGGGCGGCGGACGGGGCGAGTACCTGGGCGCGCGCAACGCCAAGTTCGCGGTCTTCCCCGGCTCGGCGCTCTTCAAGAAGCCCCCGCGCTTCATCATGTCGGCTGAGCTCGTGGAGACCTCGCGCCTGTGGGCCCGGGTGAACGCCCGCATCGAGCCCGAGTGGGTCGAGCCGCTCGCCCAGCACCTCCTGAAGCGCACGTACAGCGAACCGCACTGGGAGAAGGACCAGGCGGCGGTGATGGCGATAGAGAAGGTGACGCTGTACGGCGTCCCGCTCGTCACCGACCGCAAGGTCAACTACGGCCGCATCGACCCCGAGGTCTCCCGCGACCTGTTCATCCGCAACGCGCTGGTCGAGGGCGACTGGCGCACGCACCACAAGTTCTTCGCCGCCAACCGCCGCCTCCTCACCGAGGTGGAGGAGCTGGAGCACCGCGCGCGGCGCCGCGACATCCTCGTGGACGACGAGACGCTCTTCGACTTCTACGACCAGCGGGTGCCCGCGGACGTCGTCTCCGGCGCGCACTTCGACTCCTGGTGGAAGAAGAAGCAGCGCGAGGAGCCCGAGCTGCTCGACTTCGAGCGCTCGATGCTCATCAACGAGCGCGCGGGCGACGTGTCGAAGGACGACTACCCCGACACGTGGCGCCAGGGGCAGCTCAAGTTCAAGGTGACGTACCAGTTCGAGCCGGGCGCGGACGCGGACGGCGTCACCGTCCACGTCCCGCTCCAGGTCCTGAACCAGGTCACGGCGGACGGCTTCGACTGGCAGATCCCGGGTCTTCGCGAGGAGGTCGTGATCGAGCTGATCCGCTCCCTGCCGAAGCCGGTCCGACGGCACTACGTCCCCGCGCCGAACTACGCGAAGGCGTTCCTGGAGCGTGCCGTGCCCCTCCAGGAGCCGCTGCACGTGACGCTCGCCCGCGAGCTGCAGCGGATGGTCGGCGTCCCCGTCTCGCCGGACGACTTCGACCTCACCCGCGTACCCGACCACCTGAAGATCACCTTCCGGATCACCGACGAGCGGCGCAAGAAGCTCTCCGAGGACAAGGACCTGGAGGCGCTGAAGCTCCAGCTCCGCCCGAAGGCCCGCAAGGCCCTCTCCCAGGCCGCCGCCGCGACCGCCGAGCGCACGGGCGGCTCCGCGGTCGAGCGGGCGGGCCTCACCGACTGGTCCATCGGCACCCTCAGCCGCGTCTTCGAGACGCGTCGCGCGGGCCAGCCCGTGAAGGCGTACCCGGCGCTGGTGGACGACGGCTCCGCAGCGAACACCGCCTCCGTACGCCTCTTCGACACGGAGGCCGAGCAGCAGCAGGCGATGTGGAAGGGCACGCGCCGCCTCATCCTGCGCAACATCCCCGTCAATCCGGCCAAGTTCGCCTCGGACAAGCTGACCAACGCCCAGAAGATCGCCCTGTCCGCCAATCCACACGGCTCCATCCAGGCGCTCTTCGCCGACTGCGCGATGGCGGCGGCGGACAAGCTCATCGGTGACTTCGGCGGCCCCGCCTGGGACGAGGAGTCGTACCGCAAGCTGTACGAGAAGGTGCGCGCCGAGATCGTCGACACGACGGTCCGCACGGTCAGCCAGGTCCAGCAGGTCCTCGCCGCCTGGCAGGCCTGCGAGCGTCGCCTGAAGTCGACGAAGAGCCCGACGCTCCTGGCCAACCTCACGGACGTCCGCGCGCAGTTGGACGCCCTCGTCGGCCCCGGCTTCGTCACGGCCACCGGCATCCGCCGCCTCCCGGACCTGATGCGCTACATGACGGCCGCCGACCGGCGCCTCCAGCAGATGCCGACGAACGTCCAGCGGGACACCTCGCGCATGGAGAAGGTCCACGAGATGCAGGACGAGTACGCCTGGCTCCTGGAGCAGCTCCCGCAGGGCCGCCCCGTCCCCCAGGAGGTCCTGGACATCCGCTGGATGCTGGAGGAGCTCCGGGTCAGCTATTTCGCGCACGCGCTCGGCACGGCGTACCCCGTCTCGGACAAGCGGATCGTGAAGGCGATCGACGCGGCCGCACCGTGATCACCCGGCCACCCTGGGTGAGTTCGACCGCCGGGCCTGCGCTGCTGTAGAGTCCTGTCTCGCAGCGCAACGCAGCAATCAGCGCAGCAAAGCAAGGTCCTGTGGAGCAGTTTGGAGTGCTCGCCACCCTGTCAAGGTGGAGGCCGCGGGTTCAAATCCCGTCAGGACCGCAGTAAAAGAAGGGCCGCATCCGCGAGGGTGCGGCCCTTCTTCATGCCGCCTGCCGCCACCCTGCCGAGGTGGAGGCCGCGCCCGCGGCGCAGCCGCAATCAGACACAGCAAATCCCGTCAGGACCGCAGCAGAAGAAGGGCCACATCTGCGCAGGTGCGGCCCTTCTTCATGCCACCCCGCCGCCACCCTGCCGAGGTGGAGGCCGCGCCCGCGGCGCAGCCGCAATCAGACACAGCAAATCCCGTCAGGACCGCAGTAAAAGAAGGGCCGCATCCACGAGGGTGCGGCCCTTCTTCGTGTGGCAGCGAGCGGGGCCGTATCCGCGCAGGTGCGACCCTTCTTGCGTTGCTGTTCGCGCACCGCCCAAGGCCCCGTGCACACGGCCCGTTGTGGCGGCGGCATCTTGACTGCGTCACATTCCACCGGTACCCCGGACACCAGGGAGCCGCGGGAGGCTCCCCAGGAGGTGACGCATGTCCGCTTCTCCGGCGTCCGCGCGGCACGAGACGCGCGCCTTGCTGCGCGCGCACCTCGCGGCGGCCACCAGGTACCGCCATGTGACCCGGCACTGCCCGATCTGCCACCGGCTGCTGAGGCTCGCCCTGGAGCCCTCTCAGCGGGCCCCCGACGAGCACGAGGCCCCCGAGGCGGTTTTCGTGCGCGAGAGCCCCGCAGCCGCCCGTACCGAGCCGACGGAGTCCGCGGGGCCGCCCGGGGACGAAAGTCCCGCCAACCCATGACCAAAGCCGACGCGCGGGCACCCTCCCCGGTGGGAGGCTGAGACTCGGAGGCCTTCGAATGCCGCCGCGGCCCCTCTAGCGCAGGGGTGTCGTGCGCAACAAGATTCACGACGTGTGACGGGTGTCACCGAACAAGTTTCAGGAACCCCGGAACTTACACCCTCCCTACAACCAGCCAATTTAATATGTGCAATTGCACCACCTCCGGGACGCTCCCCCGGCACCCTTCCCAGGGACCCCCAGAGACCAACAAGGGCGCTCAGATCCCCGCCCACCAGCGCGTCCTCGGCGCACAAAAAAGATCGCGCTGGACCCGGCGGAGTCCAGCGCGATCGAACGACGCACCCAAGTGAGCAAGGCGTGGGCCCCGTTGGGGCAGGACCCTCGTCGTGTGTAGCCATATGTCGGACGTACGGCCAGGTTGGGGGACCCGGCAGCAGTGGTGCTCTTCGCCCGAGTTGTGCGGGTTACTGCTGGTTAAGCGGTACTTCAGGCCTCGCTGCGCTGCTGCGGAATACCCGCGAGCAGTGCGCGGACCTCAGCCTCGCGGTAACGGCGGTGTCCGCCGAGCGTGCGAATCGACGTGAGCTTGCCAGCCTTCGCCCAGCGCGTGACCGTCTTCGGGTCGACGCGGAACATCGTGGCGACCTCAGCCGGGGTCAGCAGCGGCTCGGCATCAGGGGTGCGAGCGGTCATGAGCGGCCTCCTCGGGAGAACCGAACCTTCTCGGTTCATTCCTCTAAATTCTGCACCTTGACCCGCGTTGCCCGAAATGGCGGACGCGAGTCGAGTCGGTTATAGGACGAACGGCTTGTCCTCGGCACTACAACTACACCATCCGTCCAGCCGCGTCGGCCAAACCGATGGAATTGCCCTCCCAGGTGTTCATCACCGACGGAAGCCGATGGACCATGCCATAGCGGACAGTCACGCCACAGTGACGATCAGTCACAGAGCGATCAGGAGTCAACAGACCCCCCATAGAGTGCAATGTCGAGCATTCCGCCCATACTTGGGCGGAAGGAGCCCTCCCCGGACTCCTTGTCCTATTTTGGCACGAGGAGGGGTGATGGGCGCAAGGGTGCAGTTAGTGCGGTCCGTCACGCTTGAGGCAAAGGCCCGGATCGGGACCTACGTCCTGACACCCGGGCGACCAGAGACCTCAGTTCGCGAACTGAAGGTCCCGAACCGCCCGCCATCGCTCCACGAGCCTTGCATACGCCTCGCCGGCCACCTCGCCGTCGCCGATGCGCAGCGCCTCGATCCCCTCGGCGACGTCCGCCGCCGAGTGGTCCTCGTCGAGCTCGTCGGCGGAGACCGCGTGCACGAGCCCGCCGTAGTCGAGCTCGACCAGGGAACGGGGGTGGAACTCCTCGAGCCACCGGCCGACGTCCACGAGCCCCTCGATGATCGGCCCCTCGTCCAGCGCGTCCCGCAGCGCCCGCAGCCCGCGCGCGACCCGGCGCCGGGCCTGCACCATCGGGGTGCGGTAGCGGAGCGCCGGGGACTCGCCCTTCTCGTGGCTGCGCTCCTCGTCGGCGACGAGCACGAACCAGTGCAGCGGCACCTGCCACGTCGACGTGCGGATCCAGGGGCGCGCGTCGGGGTTCCGCGCCAGCCACCGCTCGTAGTCCGCGGCGGTCTGGCGGCGCAGCACCGGGGGGAGCACCGCGTCCAGGACGGGCGCGGGCAGCTGGCCCGCCAGCTCCTCCATGGCCTGCCAGCCGCGCAGCCGGGTCCGCCACGGGCAGACGCACAGCACCCCGTCGACCTCGACCACGAAGGCGTCGCCGCTCTCGTGCACCGGCACGGGCACCGGGGGCGTGGGCACCAGGTCGGCCAGCGAGCGGCGGAGTTCGTCCTGGCAGGAGGGCAGGTCGGGGCGGCGGGCATAGCGCGCCCAGTGGTCGCGCTCCGGCTCGGGGAAGGCGGCCAACGGCTCGTAGACACGCAGGTAGGACGCGTACGGGACCGTCACCGAAGACACCTTGGGCACGGCTCCTCTCTCCCCCGCGGACGCGCCGGAAAACGTGATCCTCGGCACCGGGAGGTCAAGGCCGGTGGACAGCCTCTAGTCTCATGCCCATCGGGCCCCGCCACCCGTACGGGAGCCCGCCCAACCGCCGCACTTGACCGGGAGTCACCACAGTGACCGAAGCAGACAACGGCGTCCTGCACACCCTGTTCCACTCGGACCAGGGAGGCCACGAGCAAGTAGTGCTCTGCCAGGACCGCGCCAGCGGCCTCAAGGCCGTCATCGCCATCCACAGCACCGCCCTGGGCCCCGCCCTCGGCGGCACCCGCTTCTACCCGTACGCGACCGAGGAAGAGGCCGTCGCCGACGTCCTGAACCTGTCGCGCGGGATGTCGTACAAGAACGCCATGGCCGGGCTCGACCACGGCGGCGGCAAAGCCGTGATCATCGGCGACCCGGACCGGATCAAGAGCGAGGAGCTGCTCCTCGCCTTCGGCCGCTGCGTCGCCTCGCTCGGCGGCCGCTACGTGACGGCCTGCGACGTCGGTACGTACGTCGCCGACATGGACGTCGTCGCGCGCGAGTGCCGCTGGACCACCGGACGCTCCCCCGAGAACGGCGGCGCGGGGGACTCCTCGGTGCTCACCGCCTTCGGTGTCTTCCAGGGCATGCGGGCCAGCGCCGAGCACCTGTGGGGCGATGCCTCGCTGCGCGGGCGCAAGGTCGGCGTCGCGGGCGTCGGCAAGGTGGGCCACCACCTGGTCGAGCACCTCCTGGAGGACGGCGCCGAGGTCGTGATCACGGACGTGCGCGAGGAGTCGGTCAACCGGATCGTCCACAAGCACCCGTCGGTGACGGCGATGGCCGACACCGAGGCACTCATCCGTACCGAGGGCCTCGACATCTACGCGCCCTGTGCGCTCGGCGGCGCGCTGAACGACGACTCCGTGCCGGTCCTCACCGCGAAGGTGGTGTGCGGCGCCGCGAACAACCAGCTCGCGCACCCGGGGGTGGAGAAGGACCTCGCCGACCGGTCGATCCTCTACGCGCCGGACTACGTGGTGAACGCGGGCGGGGTGATCCAGGTCGCCGACGAGCTGCACGGCTTCGACTTCGACCGGTGCAAGGCGAAGGCGTCGAAGATCTTCGACACCACCCTTGCCATATTCGCTCGCGCAAAGGAAGACGGCATTCCGCCGGCCGCGGCGGCCGACAGGATCGCCGAACAGCGCATGTCCGACGCGCGCTGAAACAAACCGGAATCTGACGTTCCGGCGTTGTGTGACGCTTTGACAGGGCCCCGTCGACGTACACGAGAGACAAGACTCACCCCCGTCGGCGGGTCGCCCGCCAAGAAGAGGTTAAAATCGCAGTTGACCAGCGAGGACGGGGCTCCTCGAGGGTTGTGCGCCGAGGCGCGTCCTGCGGGCGACGTACCGTATGGCCGCAGGAGCAGGTACCGTGGAAGCCCTACGGACCGGTCTCTCCGAGGAGAGCCCGTTCCCGATCATGAACGCGTGTCAAGACTCTGGGGCCACCGAGCCCCATATCCGAGGGGGTCGAGCCATGGGGCGCGGCCGGGCAAAGGCCAAGCAGACGAAGGTCGCCCGCCAGCTGAAGTACAGCAGCGGCGGGACTGACCTGTCGCGTCTGGCCAATGAGCTGGGCGCTTCGACTTCGCAACAGCCGCCGAATGGCGAGCCGTTCGAGGACGACGACGAGGAAGAAGACGACCCGTACGCCCAGTACGCGGATCTGTATAACGACGACGAGGACGAGGACTCCGACGAGTCCGGTCCGTCGTCTCAGCGCCGCGGCGCTTGACCTCGTTGTATATGCAGCATTTGTTGCCTACGCAGTATTCGCAGTTCTCATAGCAACTGCACTTCACCCGGTCCGGGGTGGTCACCACACCGGACCGGGTTTTGTGCTGCCCCGAGGACGGCTGCACCGGCCTACTTGGCGTAGTCGCCGATCATGGCGGCGCCCGTCGGGTGCTCGCCGCGGTCCGTGATCTCGCCCGCGACCCAGGCGTCAAGGCCGCGGTCCGCGAGGGTGGTGAGCGCCGCGTCCGCCGACTCCTCGGGGACGATCGCGATCATTCCGACGCCCATGTTCAGCGTCTTCTCCAGCTCCAGGCGCTCGACCTGGCCGACCTGGCCGACCACGTCGAAGACCGCGCCGGGGGCCCAGGTGCCGCGGTCCACGATCGCGTGCAGGCCGTCCGGGATCACCCGGGCGAGGTTGGCCGCGAGGCCACCCCCGGTGACGTGGCTGAAGGCGTGGACGTCCGTGGTGCGGGTGAGCGCCAGGCAGTCCAGGGAGTAGATCTTGGTGGGCTCCAAGAGCTCCTCGCCGAGCGTGCGGCCGAACTCCTCGACCTGACGGTCCAGGGCCCAGCCCGCGCGGTCGAAGACCACGTGCCGGACGAGCGAGTACCCGTTCGAGTGAAGACCCGAGGACGCCATGGCGATGACCGCGTCCCCCTTACGGATGCGATCCGAGCCCAGGAGGCGGTCGGCCTCGACCGCTCCCGTACCGGCGCCCGCGACGTCGAAGTCGTCCGGACCGAGCAGCCCCGGGTGCTCCGCGGTCTCGCCGCCGACGAGCGAGCAGCCCGCGAGGACACAGCCCTCGGCGATGCCCTTCACGATGGCGGCGACGCGCTCGGGGTGGACCTTGCCGACGCAGATGTAGTCGGTCATGAAGAGCGGCTCGGCGCCGCACACGACGATGTCGTCCATGACCATCGCGACGAGGTCGTGGCCGATGGTGTCGTAGACGCCCATCTGCCGGGCGATGTCGACCTTCGTGCCGACGCCGTCGGTCGCGGAGGCGAGCAGCGGGCGCTCGAAGCGCTTGAGCGCCGAGGCGTCGAAGAGCCCGGCGAAACCACCGAGGCCGCCGAGGCCCGCGACCTCGGGGCGCTGGGTCTTCTTGACCCACTCCTTCATGAGCTCGACGGCGCGGTCGCCCGCTTCGATGTCTACGCCTGCGGCCGCGTAGCTGGCACCGGTGGTCTCGGACATGAGTGGTGAGAACTTTCGTGTCGTTACTACGGTGGCTTACGGGCGACGGATCGCGTCGGCCGCTGCCGTGGCGGCAGGGCCTGCCGCCAGCTCCGTCTCCAGAAGCTGCTTGCCGAGCAGCTCGGGGTCGGGCAGGTCCATCGGGTACACGCCGTCGAAGCAGGCGCGGCAGAGGTTCGGCTTGTCGATGGTCGTGGCCTCGATCATGCCGTCGATGGAGATGTACGAGAGGGAGTCGGCGCCCATCGAGGTTGCGATCTCGTCGATCGTCATGCCGTTGGCGATGAGCTCGGCGCGGGTCGCGAAGTCGATGCCGAAGAAGCAGGGCCACTTCACGGGCGGCGAGGAGATCCGGATGTGGATCTCGGCCGCTCCGGCCTCGCGGAGCATCTTGACCAGGGCGCGCTGGGTGTTGCCGCGGACGATCGAGTCGTCGACGACGACCAGACGCTTGCCCTTGATGACTTCCTTGAGCGGGTTCAGCTTGAGACGGATGCCGAGCTGGCGGATCGTCTGCGAGGGCTGGATGAAGGTCCGGCCGACGTAGGCGTTCTTGACCAGTCCGGCGCCGAAGGGGATGCCGGAGGCTTCCGCGTAACCGATCGCGGCGGGCGTTCCTGACTCCGGCGTCGCTATGACGAGGTCGGCGTCGACCGGAGCTTCCTTGGCGAGTTTCCTGCCCATCTCGACACGCGAGAGGTAGACGTTCCGCCCGGCGATGTCCGTGTCGGGGCGCGCCAGGTAGACGTACTCGAAGACACAGCCCTTGGGCTTCGCTTCCGCGAATCGGGACGTTCGCAGTCCGTTCTCGTCGACCGCGATGAACTCGCCGGGCTCGACCTCGCGGACGAAGCTGGCGCCGCAGATGTCGAGCGCCGCGGACTCCGAGGCGACGACCCAGCCACGCTCCAGGCGGCCGAGGACCAGCGGGCGGATGCCCTGCGGGTCGCGGGCCGCGTACAGCGTGTGCTCGTTCATGAAGACGAGGGAGAAGGCGCCCTGCACGTCCGGGAGGACCTTGGTGGCCGCTTCCTCGATCGTCAGCGGCTTGCCGTCGTCGTCCACCTGGCCCGCGAGGAGAGCCGTCACCAGGTCGGTGTCGTTGGTCGCCGCGACCTGGGTCGCGCGGCCGTTCTCCTTGGGCAGGGCGGCGACCAGCTCGGCGAGCTGGGCCGTGTTGACGAGGTTGCCGTTGTGCCCGAGCGCGATGGAGCCGTGCGCGGTGGCACGGAACGTCGGCTGGGCGTTCTCCCATACGGAGGCCCCGGTGGTCGAGTAGCGGGCGTGACCGACCGCGATATGACCCTGGAGCGAGCTGAGAGAGGTTTCGTCGAAGACCTGGGAAACGAGGCCCATGTCCTTGAAGACGAGGATCTGGGAGCCGTTGCTGACCGCGATTCCCGCGGATTCCTGGCCCCGATGCTGGAGGGCATAGAGCCCGAAGTACGTGAGCTTTGCGACCTCTTCGCCCGGAGCCCAGACACCGAAGACGCCACAAGCGTCCTGGGGGCCTTTCTCGCCGGGGAGCAGATCGTGATTGAGTCGACCGTCACCACGTGGCACGGCATCGAGTGTAGGCGAGATCGACCACTGGTCCGAATTGGGGATACGGACCCCGTACGGAGCGTAGTCGTGGCCCCGGTGCGCGCGTGGAGTACGAAGCCCTTGTGAACAGGTGCGCGGGAGCGTTGACAGGGGCGGGCGGGGGCCGTGAAGCTCCTGGCCCATGCCCCTGCAGCCCCTAGGCGACCGGACGGTCGCCCTTGTGGAGCGCCGCCACGTCGACCTGGTCCGTGTCGCGAGCGCCATCTGTCGCAGCGCTGCCTGAACTCACTCTCCGTCGACTCACTTCTTCCGATTCCGGGTCGCGCCGCCTGCCGCGCCGCGCCCGTTCAGGAGCGCAGCCATGCCCACACCCCCGTACGAAAAGTCTGCCTTGTCCCGACGTGCCTTCGGAGGCGCGGTGGGAGCCGGTGCCGCCGCCGCGGTGGGCGTCCCCGCCGCCGCCGAGGCCGGGGAGCGGCCCTTCCGCGCGGCTCCGCGCCGGAGCGGACGGCGGCCGAACATCCTCTTCATCCTCGGCGACGACCTCGGCTGGGCCGACCTCTCGTCCTACGGATCGCCGCACATCAAGACCCCGAACCTGGACCGCCTGGCCCGCCAGGGCGTGCGCTTCACCGACGCCTACTCCGGGTCCGCGACCTGCTCGCCGACCCGCTTCAGCCTCTACACGGGGCGCTTCCCGGGGCGTACGAAGGGCGGGCTCGCGGAGCCGATAGCGGACAGGTCCGTGGGCCTCGACCCGACGCATCCCACGCTGGCGTCGCTGCTGAAGGGCGCCGGATACGCGACCGCGCTCATCGGCAAGTGGCACTGCGGCTACCTGCCGGACCACTCACCCACCAAGTCGGGCTGGGACGAGTTCTTCGGGAACTTCGGCGGGGCCCTGGAGTACTACTCGAAGCTGGGGCTGGCCGGGGAGTACGACCTCTTCGAGGGCGACGCCGAGTACAAGGACCTGCGCTACTACACGCGGATCCTGACCGAGCGGGCGAGCGAGTACGTGGGGCGGGACCACGGGGACAAGCCGTGGCTGCTCAACCTGAACTTCACCACCCCGCACTGGCCCTGGATAGCGGACGGGGACGAGGAGCAGAGCGCCGAGATCGTACGCAGGGTCAAGGCGGGCGAGAAGGGTGCGCTCCAGCACCGGGACGGCGGCTCCGTCGAGAAGTACAAGGAGATGGTCGAGGACCTGGACCGGTCCGTCGGGGAGGTGCTGCGCGCGCTGAAGAAGTCCGGGCAGGAACGGGACACCCTGGTGTTCTTCGCGTCCGACAACGGCGGCGAGCGCTTCTCGTACAACTGGCCGCTGTCCGGCAACAAGGGCTCGCTGCAGGAGGGCGGCATCCGCGTGCCGACCATCGTGCGGTGGCCCGCCCGGCTCGACGGCGGGCAGGTCAGCGACGAGCCCGTCTACACGCCCGACTGGACGGCGACCCTCCTGGAGGTCGCCGGGGCCCGCCCGGACCCGGCGCACCCCCTGGACGGCACGAGCCTGGCCCCCTACCTGCTGCGCGGCGAGCGGATCGCCGAGCGTGAGCTGTTCTGGCGGGTGCGCGGGGAGCGTGCGCTGCGGCGCGGGGACTGGAAGTACTACCGGGGCAAGGACGGCAAGGACCACCTGTACGACATCGCGGAGGACCGGCGCGAACAGGCGGACCGCGCGGCGGCGGAACCGCGTCTCCTCGCGGAGCTGCGGCAGGCGTGGGAGCGGACGGACGAGGAACTGCTGCCCTATCCCAAGCCCTAGCCCTAGCCCTAGCCCTAGCCCTAGCCCTAGCCCTGGCCCTTGCCCTAGCCCTAGCCCTGGCCCTAGCCCTGGCCCTAGCCCTAGCCGTGGCCTTTGGGCTCTGGCCTCAGCCCTTGCCCTTGCTCTTCGCGGCGTTCGCGTTGATCACGGTGCCGTCGTCCGCGGTGAGCTTCAGCGTGTCCTGCCGCACCTCGTAACGCGCCTTGCCGCCGAAGAGCTTGAGCAGCTTGCGCTCGGTGGTCATCGCGTCGCCCGGGCACATCTTCCGGGTGGTCGCGGGCGCGCCGAAGGTGATCCGGCCGTCCTTCGCCTCGGCCTTGGCGGTGACGTCGTTGCAGCCGAGGTTGCCGCGGACCTTGCCGTCGTCGCCGAAGGTCAGATGGACCTTGCCCGACACCGCCTTGGGCAGGGTCGCGGCCGTCTTGCCGTCGCCGATGCCGTTCACCGTCCACTTGGTGCCGGTGAGCGGGGCGTCGGGCTCGGCGGGCTGCGAGGTGAAGTCCACGCGGTCTCCCTTGGCCGTGGTGAGGGTCATGCGGTCGCCGTCCACCTTGGCGGTGAACTTGCCCGCGCCGAGGGCGCGCGTGAAGTTCTCCTCGAACTTCATGCGGCCGCTGCCCTCGCAGGCCATCCTCGTCGTCTGCGTCTTGCCGAAGTCCACGGTGTCGCCCTTGATCGACACGGTCGTACCTGCCTGGTTGCAGCCGTAGCTGCCGCCGGCCCGCCCGTCCTTGCCGATCTTGAGGTAGGCGCCCTCCGGGGCGGCGTGCTTCTTGCCGCCCACGGTGAGGCTCTCGACGTTCCACCGGACACCGGTGAGAGCCTGCTCGCTCGCCACGGAACGCCCGCCGGAGCCGCCGTCGGAGTCGCCTTCGGAACCGGCTCCCGACTCGGTGCCGCATGCCGTGAGCAGCAGCCCCGCGGAGGCCAGCGCGGTCAGGGTGAGGGTCAGTCGCTGCGTGTGCATGGCAATGTGACGGGACAAGTGGGGGTCCCGGTTCCATCACGCCATGATCGGCAGCAGCTCCGACAGGTCCGCCCGCTCGCCGCTGGCGCTGACCTGCGCCGCGTCGACTGCCGCCGCCCACCGCTTCCGACCGGTCGCGAGGCGGATCCAGGTGAGCGGGTCGGTCTCGACGACGTTGGGCGGGGTGCCGCGGGTGTGCCGGGGGCCTTCGACGCACTGCACGACGGCGTACGGCGGGATCCGCACCTCCGTCGACGCGCCCGGCGCCTTCACGGCGAGGGCGTCCGCGAGCAGCCGGGCGCAGGCGGCCAGGGCCTGGCGGTCGTACGGGATGTCCAGGCCCGGCACCGCGTCGTTCAAGTCGTCGGTGTGGACGGTCAGTTCGACGGTACGGGTGACCAGGAAGTCCCCGAGGGTCATGGCCCCGAAGCGCGACGGCACCAGGCGTTCGTCGGACGCGGCTGCCAGGGATTCCTCGATGCCGGTGAGCGTGCGGGTGAACAGCTCGTCGAGGTCCGCGCCCGCCGCCTCCGCGAGGGCGCGGGTGTCCTCGTCGACCTGCGCGGCCGCCGTGACCGTGGCGAACGGCCAGTCCATGAGCGGCACTTCGTGCTTCTCCGGTTCCGGCAGGCCGAGGTAGCGGTGGACGGTGCCGAGGACCATCGCCAGGTGCGCCGCCAGTTCGCGCACGGTCCAGTCGCCGAGCCGGGTCGGGCGGGCGAGCTGCTCGGGCGTGAGGGTGCGCACCGCCTCGCGTACGTTGCCGAACTGGGCGAGGACGGCGGTGCGGGTCTTGGCGGAGTCGTACGAGCGCGTGCGCTTCTTGGCCGGTGGCATGGTGCCGAGCCTAAGCGTTTGCGGGGTACCCCTGAAGTCCCTTTTCCACCAGGTCGAAGGCGCGCTCGGCGAGGGCCGCGCAGTCGTCGGCCATCTCCTCCACGGTGTCGCCCGCGACGAGCCTGCGGTGGTTCTCCAGGATCACCGCCCCCCGCGCGGCGACGAGTTGGTGGGCGGCGACCCCGGCGAGTAGCCGGTCCCCCGTCTCCTCGGCGAGCACCTCGGCGAGGAGCTCGACGCTGCGCATCTGGAAGGTCAGCATCCGGCGCGCGAGGGCGGGGGTGTCGCTGATGAGCTGCCGCATCTGGAGCAGCCGGTGGTCGCCGGAGAGGCCGATCGAGGGGTCGCGCTCGGCGACCTTGACGAGGAACTGGCGGCGGAGCGCGTCGACCGCGCTCTCGCCGGGCTCGCGCTCGCGCACCGCGTCGGCGGCATCGGAGACGTGCTCCTCCATCGGGCCGAGGAGGACGTCCTCCTTGGTGCCGAAGTAGTTGAAGACGGTCATCTTCGAGACGTCAGCGGCGGCCGCGATCTCCGCGACGGAGACCTTGTCGTAGCCACGCTCCAGGAACAGGTCGAGCGCACTGCGCCAGATCCGCATCGCGGTCTGCCGCTTCTTGCGCTCGCGCAGCCCCAGTGGTTGCTCAGCCACGTCTGCTTCAGCCCCAGCCATGACCGCACTGTACCAGGCTAAAATATTGACTCAGTACACTTTCTTCCGTCGGTGTCCGCGCCGACCGTGAACTTCTCGCCGTTCGCGGGCACCCCGACGCCGCGCCAGCTGAACGGGACGCCCCTGGCCGTGTCCAGGTCGGGCCCGTCCATCAGCTGGAAGTGCACGTGCGGCTCGGTGGAGTTGCCGGAGTTCCCGCAGCCGCCGAGCCGCTGGCCTGCGAGGACCTTGTCCCCCGCCCGCACGGCGAGCGACCCCTGCTGGACGTGCGCGTACATGGCATACGTCCCCTCGCCGAGGTCGAGGATGACGTGATTGCCGACGATCCGGCGGGTGCCGCCGAGCGTCCGGCCGACGCCCTCGATCAGCCAGAAGTACAGCACCCCGGCGAGGGAGCTGCGGCTGAGGTGATCGCGCTGGCCGTCCTCGGCGTGCACGACGGTCGCGTCGGCCACCGCGTTAAGCGACGCCCCGAAGGCGGGGTAGGCCGCTCCGCGCCGGGCGACGGGCCAGAACCAGACGGGCTTCGGGCGGGCGGGCCCTTCTTCCGGCTCGGCCGTGATGTCGATGGCGTACGTCTGCCCCAGGTAGTGCGTGCCGTGGCTCGGCACCTTGTCGGCGGGGCTGTTGAGCGCGGACCAGCGGCCGGTGACCGGGGGCTCGACCTCGACCGGCGCCGGGGGCTCCGCCGCGATCTGCTGACGTGCGGAGCGGGACAGCGACGTACTGATGGCGATCGCGGCGATCGCGGGCAGCCAGCTCAGCCAGTAGTTGTAGGGCAGGTCCGCGAAGAGCCTGACGACGAACTGGGCGAAGAACACCATCCACAGCACCCGATGGGCCACCGCGGCGGACTTGCGCAGACCTCTGGACATAACTCCCCCTCGTACGGAAATGCGTGTCGGAATCCCGGTCAGGTCACCGGTCGCGCGGCCGTGAGCACCACGAGCAGCGGCACCACCCGTCCGGCAGGCACCTCGTAGCGCCCGCGCTCCGCGCTGTGCAGCCAGCCCGCGCCGGTCAGTTGGCGCAGGTGGTGGTAGATCTGGCCGGTCGTGCCGACGTCGTCGAGCGCAGCCAGCTCCGCGGCCGTGCGCAGGCCGCCGAGGATCTCCCGCAGCAGCCGCAGCCGCACGGGATTGCCGAGCGCGGCGAACGACTCGGCCGTCTCCGACCAGTCGCCCTCGAAGACCGTCTCGGTCAGCAGGCCGTACTGCCACTCGTACCGATGTCCCGTCGGCACCCGCACTGCCCCGGTGAACAGGACGGCGCCGTCCGCGTCGTCCGTCACCGGATGCCGCGCCTTCAGCGCGTCGAGGGCCCAGAAATCGCCCTCTCCCACGGCGGGCGCGGGCGGCCCCGCGCTCTCCAGCTCCGCCATGCGCCGTTCGAGCTCGGCGACGCGCTCTTCCAGATCCATGGTCGCAAGATTACGTAATTACGTAAAAACGTGCAAGCCTGCTGCTGCACCGGCACCCGGGAACGTCGAAGCCCCCGCCCGGACCAGGTCCGAACGGGGGCTTCGACGGCGAATCGTCAGGCGAAGAGGCCCGGGATCGTCTCCTCGTGCGCCGTGCGCAGCTCGCTCAGCGGCAGCTCGAACTCGCCCTGCACGTCGACCGTGTCGCCGTCGACGACACCGATGCGGCGGACGGGCAGCCCCCGCGCCCCGCACATGTCGGTGAAGCGCAGCTCCTCGCTCCGCGGCACCGAGACGACCGCGCGCCCCGCCGACTCGGAGAAGAGGAAGGTGAACGCGTCGAGGCCGTCCGGGACGACGAGGCGCGCGCCCTTGCCGCCGCGCAGGCACGACTCGGTGACGGCCTGCACGAGACCGCCGTCCGACAGGTCGTGCGCGGCGTCGATCATGCCGTCGCGCGAGGCCGAGATGAGGATCTCGGCGAGCAGCTTCTCGCGCGCCAGGTCGACCTTGGGCGGCAGCCCGCCGAGGTGCCCGTGGACCACCTGCGACCAGGCCGAACCGCCGAACTCCTCGTGCGTATCGCCGAGCAGGTAGAGGAGCTGGCCCTCTTCCTTGAAGGCGATCGGCGTGCGCCGGGCGACGTCGTCGATCACACCGAGGACGGCGACGACCGGCGTCGGGTGGATCGCCGCCTCACCGGTCTGGTTGTAGAGCGAGACGTTGCCGCCGGTGACCGGGGTGCCCAGCTCCAGGCAGCCGTCCGCGAGGCCGCGGATGGCCTCGGCGAACTGCCACATGACGTCCGGGTCCTCGGGCGAGCCGAAGTTCAGGCAGTCCGAGATGGCAAGGGGCTTGGCGCCGGACGCGGCGACGTTGCGGTACGACTCGGCGAGGGCGAGCTGCGCGCCCGTGTACGGGTCGAGCTTCGCGAACCGGCCGTTGCCGTCGGTGGCGATGGCGACGCCGAGGCCCGTCTCCTCGTTGATCCGGATCATTCCGGAGTCCTCGGGCTGGGCGAGCACGGTGTTGCCCTGCACGAAGCGGTCGTACTGGTCGGTGACCCAGGACTTCGCGGCCTGGTTCGGGGCGGCGACCAGCTTGAGGACCTGCTCGCGCAGCTCGGCCGCGTTCGCCGGGCGCGCCAGCTTGTTCGCGTCGTCCGCCTGGAGGGCGTCCTGCCAGGACGGGCGGGCGTAGGGACGCTCGTAGACCGGGCCGTCGTGCGCGACCGTGCGCGGGTCGACGTCGACGATCTTCTCGCCGTGCCAGAAGATCTCCAGGCGGTCGCCGTCGGTGACCTCGCCGACGACGGTGGCAATGACGTCCCACTTCTCGCAGATCGCGAGGAAGCGGTCGACCTTGCCGGGCTCGACCACGGCGCACATGCGCTCCTGCGACTCACTCATGAGGATCTCCTCAGGGGTGAGCGTGGAGTCGCGCAGCGGCACGTCGTCCAGCTCGACGCGCATGCCGCCGGAGCCGTTGGACGCGAGCTCGGAGGTCGCGCAGGAGAGCCCGGCCGCGCCGAGGTCCTGGATGCCGACGACGAGCTTCTCGGCGAAGGCCTCCAGGGTGCACTCGATGAGGAGCTTCTCCTGGAAGGGGTCGCCGACCTGGACGGCAGGGCGCTTGCTCGGCTTCGTGTCGTCGAAGGTCTCGGAGGCCAGGATGGAGGCGCCGCCGATGCCGTCGCCGCCCGTGCGAGCGCCGTACAGGATGACCTTGTTGCCGGGGCCCGACGCCTTGGCGAGGTGGATGTCCTCGTGCCGCATCACGCCGATCGCACCGGCGTTGACCAGCGGGTTGCCCTGGTAGCAGGCGTCGAAGACGAGCTCGCCGCCGATGTTGGGCAGGCCCAGGCAGTTGCCGTAGCCCCCGATGCCCGCGACGACTCCGGGGAGCACGCGCTTGGTGTCGGGGTGCTGGGCGTCGCCCATCCGCAGCGGGTCCACGACCGCGACCGGGCGGGCGCCCATCGCGATGATGTCGCGGACGATGCCGCCGACGCCGGTGGCCGCGCCCTGGTAGGGCTCGACGTAGGACGGGTGGTTGTGCGACTCGACCTTGAAGGTGACCGCGTACCCCTGGCCGACGTCGACCACACCGGCGTTCTCGCCGATGCCGACGAGCATCGCGTCGTTCTCGGGGACCTTCTCGCCGAACTGCTTCAGGTGGACCTTGCTGCTCTTGTACGAGCAGTGCTCGGACCACATGACGGAGTACATGGCGAGCTCGGCGCCGGTCGGGCGGCGGCCGAGGATCTCGCGGACGCGCGCGTACTCGTCTTCCTTCAGGCCCAGTTCGGCCCAGGGGAGCTTGACGTCGGGCGTCTCGGCCGCGTGCTTGACGGTGTCCAGAGTCATGCGTTGACCAGCTTCTTCAGGATCGAGGTGAAGAATCCGAGACCGTCCGTACGGCCGGTGCCGATGAGCGGCTCCACGGCGTGCTCGGGGTGCGGCATGAGGCCGACGACGTTGCCCGCCTCGTTGGTGATGCCGGCGATGTCACGGAGCGAGCCGTTCGGGTTGCCGTCGAGGTAGCGGAAGGCGACGCGGCCCTCGGCCTCCAGCATGTCCAGGGTCCGCTCGTCGGCGGTGTACTGCCCGTCGATGTTCTTGAGCGGGATCAGGATCTCCTGGCCCGCCGTGTAGTCGGCGGTCCAGGCGGTCGACGCGTTCTCCACCCGCAGCTTCTGCTCGCGGCAGATGAAGTGCAGGTGGTTGTTGCGCAGCATCGCGCCGGGCAGGAGGTGCGTCTCGGTGAGCACCTGGAAGCCGTTGCAGATGCCGAGCACCGGCATTCCGGCCTTCGCCTGCTCGATGACGGACTCCATCACCGGGGAGAAACGCGAGATGGCACCGGCCCGCAGATAGTCGCCGTAGGAGAAGCCGCCGGGCAGCACCACGGCGTCGACCTGCTTGAGGTCCTTGTCCTTGTGCCACAGCGGCACGGCTTCGGCGCCCGCCACACGGACGGCGCGCTGGGTGTCGCGGTCGTCGAGGGTTCCCGGGAAAGTGACGACTCCAATTCGAGCAGTCACTTCGCGGCCTCCTCGGCCTTCTGCGTCTTCTGGTCTTCTTCGACCTTTACGACGAAGTCTTCGATCACGGTGTTGGCGAGGAAGGTTTCCGCCAACTCGTGGATACGGGCGAGGGCCGCGTCGTCGACCGGCCCGTCGACCTCGAGTTCGAAGCGCTTTCCCTGACGGACGTCGGAGATGCCCTGGAAACCGAGGCGCGGCAGTGCACGCTGCACCGCCTGGCCCTGGGGGTCGAGGATCTCCGGCTTGAGCATGACGTCGACTACGACGCGTGCCACTGGCACTCCCGGTGTGTGGTGCTGGCGGTGTGCTGCTTGCTAGGTGCTGAGCAGGTTCCTTCAGACTACCGGCACAAAAATTCTACTCGCGTAGATTCGTAGCAACCTACGAGATGACGGTCACGTTCCGGTGCTCAAACAGGTTTCGAACCGAGAACCTTCACGATGAATCCATGAAAGATCACGCATCGTCATTGGAACCTGACACGCGGAGGTATTAGGACAGGCTTCACAATGCAATGCCGGGCACTGTACAAAGGAATTGGCAATAGTCGATACTTTGCCGAAAACATCCGTGCAGTCGGCATCACCGCATGTCAACGCGGTAGAGCCGCGCGAAGGGACCGATATTCGTGGCGCAACGTGTCGTGGTCACTCTCTTTGACGACATCGACGGCGGGGAAGCGGCGGAAACGGTCGCGTTCGGTCTGGACGGCAAGTCGTACGAGATCGACCTCAACCAAACCAATGCCGAGAAACTGCGCGGGGCACTTGCCCCGTACCTGGAGGCGGCCCGCAAGCGGTCCCGGTCCGGGCTCGCGTTCCGGCACACCGCGATCTCCCCCGACCCGTCGGCGGTCCGCGCCTGGGCACGCTCGCACCAGATGAACGTCCCGCCGCGCGGCCGCATCCCCAAGAAGGTCTACGAGGCCTTCGAGGCGGCCAACTGAAACAGCAGGTCCACGCCCCTCGGGACAACCGACTTGCGCTGCACCCCCGCTGGTCAGCTAGAGTCTGGAGCACGCCGAGGGGCGAGGCCGAAAGGCCGGGCCTCACGGAGTCTTGCGGGTGTAGTTCAGTAGTAGAACATCCCCCTTCCAGGGGGAAGGCGCAGTGTGCAATTCCTGTCACCCGCTCTGCATCGCTCACGGACCGGTCCGCCGGTTGCGGTAAGCTGATGCACGCGCCGATCAGTGAGAGCTGGTCGGAGGCAATGCGAACGTAGCTCAGTTGGTAGAGCGCAACCTTGCCAAGGTTGAGGTCGCGAGTTCGAACCTCGTCGTTCGCTCCATGTGAGAAGGCCCCGGTCGATTTCGACCGGGGCCTTCTTCGTGTTCCCCGACTGCCGGTCACCGCATCTGACATTTGTCATGCGGGCCGGTGACAGCGCGCACTGCCGACGCCTCCCGGGCCGGGAGACGCTCGAGTCATGACTGACCAAGTGATCGACGTGACCGACCTGCGGCGCGTGTACGGGGGAGGTTTCGAGGCGGTACGCGGGATCTCCTTCGCCGTGGGACGCGGCGAACTGTTCGCGCTCCTCGGCACCAACGGCGCCGGCAAGACGTCCACCCTCGAACTCCTGGAAGGACTCGCCGCACCGGCCGCCGGACGGGTGCGCGTGCTCGGGCACGACCCGTACACCGAACGCGGCAAGGTACGGCCCCGCATCGGCGTCATGCTGCAGGAAGGCGGATTCCCCGCGGAGTTGACCGTCCAGGAGACCGCCCGGATGTGGGCGGGCTGCACCAGCGGCGCCATGCCCATCGGCGAGGCCCTGGAGGCCGTCGGGCTCGGCAAGCGGGCTGCTGTCCGCGTGAAGCAGCTGTCAGGCGGCGAGAAGCGCAGGCTCGACCTCGCCATGGCGCTCATCGGCCGTCCCGAGGTGCTCTTCCTCGACGAACCCACCACCGGCCTCGACGCCGAAGGCCGCCGCGAGACCTGGAAGTTGGTGCGGAACCTGCGCGACAACGGCACGACCGTGCTGCTCACCACCCACTACCTGGAAGAGGCCGAGGCCCTCGCCGACCGCCTCGCGATCCTCCACGAGGGCCGGATCGCCGCCGAGGGACGCGTCAGCGACGTGGTGGCGAGCCAGCCCTCGCACATCTCCTTCGAACTGCCCGACGGCTACTTCGTCGGCGACCTGCCGCCGCTCGGCGAGCTGGGCGTCAGCGGCCACGAGACCGTGGGCAAGCAGGTCAGGCTGCGGACGAACGAACTGCAACGCGCCGCCACCGGGCTGCTGTTGTGGGCCAGGGACGCACGGGTCGAGCTCACCGGACTCGACGTACGGGCGGCCTCCCTGGAGGAGGCGTTCCTGCGGATCGCGCGGGCCGCGGAGAGCGGCACGGACGAGGCGGCCACGCAGGACGCGGGCAAGCAGAGCAAGGAGATGGCGGTATGAGCACCATGGGCACGATGGCCATGACGACCCCGGCGGGGCGCATGCGGGCGCTCGCGCGCGCCGAGATGACGCTCCTCGGTCGGAGCAAGGGGACGCTGTTCGCGGCGCTGTTCGTGCCGCTGGTGATCCCGTTCAGCATGCGGCAGGCCGCCGACGGCATGGATCTGAAGGGCACCGGGCTCGACGTCGGCACGGTCGTGCTGCCGAGCGCCCTTGGCTTCTCCCTGCTCTTCGCCGTGTACTCCGCGCTGACCGCCGTCTACGCGGCCCGGCGCGAGGAGCTCGTGCTCAAGCGGCTGCGCACCGGCGAGTTGCGCGACCCCGAGATCCTGGCGGGCGCCGCGCTCCCCTCGCTGCTCATCGGGGTCGTGCAGTCCCTCGTCCTCGCCGTGGGCTGCGCGGTGCTCCTCGACGCGGGGGCGCCGAGCGCGCCGCACCTCGTCGTCCTCGGCATCGCCGCGGGCCTCGTGATGTTCGCCGCGCTGGCGGCCGTCACCGGAAGCTTCAGCAGGTCCACCGAGTCCGCGCAGGTCATGAGCATGCCGCTGATCTTCATCTCGATGATCGGCTCCGGGCTCTTCGTCCCGCTGGAGGTCATGCCCGACAAGCTCGCCTCGGTCTGCCGGCTGCTCCCCCTGTCCCCCGTCATCGAACTGATCCGCGGCGGCTGGGCGGGCAACCTCTCGGCAGGCGACGCGCTCGGCGCCATCGCCACTGCGGTGGCCTGGACCGTGCTCGCGGTGTTTGCTGTACGGCGGTGGTTCCGCTGGGAGCCCCGGCATTGAGGGAGGCGACGGACGTGGTCGGCCGGATTCGGGCCTGGCAGCGGAGCTGGCAGAGGCGCAGCAAGATCGAGAAGGTCGAGTTCCAGTCCACCGTGACGTGGCACCTGCTGCCGTGGATCTTCTTCCTCAGCTGGCTCTCGGTACCGCTCGGCCTGAGCCTGCGCCACGACCTCGCCCCGCAGCTCTTCGGCTGGACGCTGATCGTGGTGGCCGCCGCGCAGTGCCTCCATGCCAACCGCTCACTGCGCCGGTCGGTCGACCACTATCTGCGGCGGGCTCCCCTGCCGAGCCGCGACCTCGTGGTGGCGGGTGTCCTCATGAGCGCCACGATGGGGCTCGCCGTGGGTCTGCAGGCGGTGGACGGCGCGCCCTCGGGGATGCTGGGCCTCACCGCCCTGTTCGTACCGATGCCGTTCGCCCAGTCGCTCGCCTTCTCCGCCACCATCCGGGGCTATGCGGTCCGCATGGCGCTGGTCGTCGCCGCGTCCGTGATCGCCTTCGCCCTCGCCGGGGCACGCGGCGGTGAGCTCGCCGCGATCGGCTTCGTCATCGCCTTCGCGGGCTTCCTGGCGCTGATCTCCACGCGCTGCGGGGCCTGGACGCTCTCCGTGATGCTGGAGGCCGACCGGGCCCGAGAGGTCGAGGCGCGGCTCGCGGTCGCCGAGGAGCGGCTGCGGTTCGGGCGTGACCTCCACGACGTGATGGGACGCAACCTCGCCGTCATCGCGCTCAAGAGCGAGCTCGCGGTGCAGCTCTCGCGCCGGGGGCGCCCGGAGGCCGTGGACCAGATGGTCGAGGTGCAGCGGATCGCGCAGGAGTCGCAGCGGGAGGTCCGTGAGGTCGTACGGGGCTACCGCGAGGTCGACCTCAAGGTGGAACTCACCGGTGCGCAGGGCGTGTTGGAGGCGGCCGGGATCGACTGCCGGGTCATCGGGTCCGGGGTGGCGCTGCCCGCCTCGGTGCAGTCGGCCCTCGGGTGGGTCGTGCGGGAGGCGGCGACGAATGTGCTGCGGCACGGGGACGCGGGGCGGTGCGACATCGCTCTCGCGGTGAGTGAGGGGCGGGCGACGTTGACCGTGGAGAACGACGGGGTGCCCGAGGCGGCGCCCGCGGGGCGTGGCTCCGGGCTCGCGGGGCTGCGGGAGCGGCTGGCCGAAGTGGGCGGGACGCTGGACTCCGTCTCCGGTGACGGGGTCTTCCGGCTCGCGGTGCAGGTGCCGCTGCCGCCTTCGCCGGGCCCGGCTCCGTCGGGGCGGCAGCAGGGGCGGTCGGGGCGGGGGCACGGTCCGGAGCAGGGGCACGGTCCGGAGCGGGAGCAGGAGCGGGAGGCGGCGGCGTGAGTCTTCGTGTGTTGCTGGCCGACGACGAGCACCTCATCCGGGGTGCGCTGGCCGCGCTGCTCGCCCTGGAGGACGACCTCGTCGTCGTCGCCGAGGCCGCGTCAGGGCCCGAGGCGCTCGCCATGGCGCGGGCCCACCGCCCCGACGTCGCCGTCCTCGATCTGGAGATGCCGGGCGCCGACGGTGTGAGTGTGGCCACATCCCTGCGCGACGAACTCCCGGACTGCCGGACCATGATCGTGACGAGTCATGGCAGACCCGGACATCTGAAACGGGCCCTCGCGGTGGGGGTGCGGGGCTTCGTGCCGAAGACCGTGAGCGCCCAGCAGCTCGCCGAGATCATCCGCACCGTGCACTCCGGAAACCGTTACGTGGACCCGGAGTTGGCCGCCGACGCGATCTCCGCGGGAGACTCGCCGCTGACCGCCCGCGAGGCCGAGGTGCTCGAACTCGCCGCCGACGGGGCGCCCGTCGCGGAGATCGCCGAGCGCGCCGCGCTCTCCCAGGGAACCGTCCGCAACTACCTCTCCTCGGCGGTCACCAAAATCGGCGCCGAGAACCGTCATGCCGCAGTGCGTCTCGCACGCGAGCGAGGTTGGGTATAGTTGGCATCGCGCTTCGGCGCAGCGCGGACGTAGCTCAGTTGGTAGAGCGCAACCTTGCCAAGGTTGAGGTCGCCAGTTCGAACCTGGTCGTCCGCTCCATGTGAAAGGCCCCGGTCGATTTCGACCGGGGCCTTCTTCATGCGCCGACCACTACCAGGGCGTGCCGGTCAGCCGCTCGTACGCCTCGATGTACTTGGCGCGGGTGGCGTCCACCACGTCCTGCGGCAGCGCGGGCGGCGGCTGCTCGCTCTTGCGGTCCCAGCCGGAGGCCTCCGACGTCAGCCAGTTCCGCACGAACTGCTTGTCGTACGACGGCTGGGCGTGGCCCGGCTCCCACTGGTCCGCGGGCCAGAAGCGCGAGGAGTCCGGGGTCAGCACCTCGTCGGCGAGGATCAGGTCCTCCCCGGCGAAGCCGAACTCGAACTTCGTGTCGGCGAGGATCAGGCCGCGCTCGCGTGCGACGTCCAACGCCCGGCCGTAGACGGCGAGGGTCGTCTGACGCAGCTGGGCCGCCGTCTCCGCGCCGACCTGGCGGGCGACCTCCTCGTACGACACGTTCTCGTCGTGCTCGCCGACGGCGGCCTTCGCGGCGGGCGTGAAGATCGGCGCGGGCAGCTCCGAGCCGTCGACCAGGCCCTCGGGGAGGGCGAGGCCGCAGACGGTGCGCGAGTCGTTGTACTCCAGGAGGCCCGAGCCCGTCAGATAGCCGCGGGCCACGCACTCGACCGGGACCATCTCCAGGGACTTGCAGACGAGCGTGCGGCCCTCCCAGTCGGCGGGCGCGCCCTGCGGCACCTCCGCGGAGATGACGTGGTTCGGCACGATGTCCGCGAGCTGGTCGAACCACCACAGGGAGAGCTGGGTGAGGACGCGGCCCTTGTCGGGGATCTCCGAGGGCAGCACCCAGTCATAGGCGGAGAGCCGGTCGCTGGCGACCATGACGAGCTCGCCCGCCTCGTTCTGGTACAGCTCGCGCACCTTGCCGGTGTGGAGGTGGACCAGGCCCGGCACCTCAAGGGGCTCGGGCTTTTCTACGAATCCGGACACGGTTCCCTCCCGTGGTTCTGGCCAAGTGAGGTCGATTCTCCCGTATGGGAAGTGTGGTTTTGGCCAGGGGTTGAGTGGGGCTGCGCGGCGGGGCGGGTACGAAGCGGTCAGTCACGCTTGCAGATGCGGTCCAGGAGATTGGCCGTGGCGCGTTGGATGCGGGTGTCCACGTGGCCGGGGCGGTCGAGCGCCGGGGACCAGGCGAAGGTGCCGGACGCGAAGACCAGGGCACCGGACGGGGCGCGGTAGAGCGACGACTCCTGGTGACGGACCACGCCCTCGGTGTCCTCGTACGGGGAGTGGGCGAGCAGGATGCGGCCCTGGTGCTCGGGGAGCGCGGTCCGCGGGAAGTAGCGGTCGGCCTCGCCCGCGACCAGGCCGTCGATCTCGTCGCCGTCGTGCGCCCCCGTGGCCTCCCACAGCCAGTGGTCGGCGTTGCGGACGACGAGGGGCCGGGGCTCGGGGACCCGGCCCGCGTACTGGATGCCGAGGAGCTGCTGCTCGGCCGTCTTGCCGCCGTCCCGCTCGCGCCACAGGGCCGGTTTGCCGGGGCCCCGGCGCTTGCGGCAGGTGAGGAGGCGGTCCTCGACGCCGGACGCGGAGGGGCTCAACTCCACCTGCCAGTACATGGTGTTGGCGGAGAGGAAGACCAGCGATGTGCCGTTCTCCCGGGCGTGCTCCGTGGTGCGGCGCATGCTCGGCGACCAGTACTCGTCGTGGCCGGGGAAGACCAGGCCTCGGTACCGGGTGGGGTCGATGCGGCCTGCGTGCAGGTCGCGGGCGTCCGCGTACGCCAAGTCGTAGCCGTAGCGCTCGGCCCAGCGGATGAAGTCGTAGGCGTGGCCCACGTGCAGGGGGAGGCCCGCGCCCGCGTACGGCCGGTCGAAGGAGACCGTCACGGCGGCCTCGCTCTCACCGAGCAGAGCGCCCTCTTCGTCCCACGCGTGGTAGAGGCTGGCGCCCGTGCGGCCGTCCTCGGGGTAGAGGTTGTACGCCTGCCAGGTGACGTCCGGCAGGAGCAGCAGGAGGTCGGCGGGGTGGTCGTCACGGACCGTGAAGGGGACGTGCGAGCGGTACCCGTCGGCGGTGGTCAGGACCGCCACGTACGCCCCGACGCTCCAGTAGCTCGGGATCTGCAGGCGCCAGGAGAGCCACCAGTGGTGGCAGGAGACCGTGCGGTCCGCGGTCAGCGGGGCGGGCTGCACGATGCCGGAGAGCCGGGGGCTCGTGGTGATCTTGCTCGCGCCGTCCCCGCCGTAGTGCCCGATGCGGTAGATGTCGACGCTGAACTGCTGGGGCGGGTCGACGGTGACGTGGAAGTCGATCGCCTCGCCCGGGGCGGCCGCGCCGGTGGAGGTGAAACCCTTGATCTGGCAGTGCACGTCGTCGGCGGTGAGCGGGCCGCCGGTGCGCGGCGCGGGGATGTCCGCGGCGCCGGGGGCGGGGGCGTGGTCGATGTACCAGGGAACGACGCGGCCGGTGTCGTCGAAGTAGTGCTCGGCCCCGCGCAGCCAGGGCAGCGGGCCCTGACCGAAAGGGTCCGACACGGCGTGCGCCAGCGCGCCCGATTCCCAGCGGCGGATCGGCTCTGACCTCATCTGTGCCCCTCCCTCGCTCCCCCGAGCCTGCGGCGCCTGTGGTGCATACGGTCCGGCGGCCGCTCCCAGCACATCACATTACGCACGCACCCCGTCACCGTTCGTCGCGAATTGGCATGAACGGAGCGTGACGCTCCGGGTGGCCTTGCGGGCGGGGTGGCGCCGGGGTGGCGAGCGGGTAGCGCTCACACGGTGCCGACCTGCGGCTTCGGACCCGCCCCTGGGGGCGCGGCGGCGTGCGGCGGGGCGCGTCGGGGCGGAGTGGGGGGTGGGGTGGAGGGGGTGGGCCGGGGTGGGGTGGGAGGCGGGGGTGCTGTGGGAGGCGGGCCGGGGGCCTGAGTCGGACGCTGCGTGGGACGAATCGGTGTCTGAGTCCGACGCTGCGCGGGACGGGTCAGCGCTTGCGTCGGACCGGCGCCTGAGTTCGACCAGGCGGCCCGGGCCGGAGCGTGCGGTCAGACCCGGCGTACCGCACAGCGCCCAGGGCCAGACCGGCGTACGCGACCAGCGGCCGAGGCCAGACCAGCCGGGCCGGACCAGCGCCTGAGGCCAGACCCGGCGGGCCAGACCCGCACCCGGAGCCAGACCGGACGTACGCGACCAGCGGCCGAGGCCAGACCAGCCGGACCGGCGCCTGAGGCCAGTCCCGGCGGACCGGACCCGCACCCGAAGTCAGACCCCGCACACGGGACACCGACCGAGGTCAGACCAGGCGGACCGGCTTTTCCGCGCGGATGCCCAGGCGGGTGAGCCAGTCCCGGAGGGGGGACGGGTCGCCGTCCTCGACGAGGCTCATGACGCGCGGCGTGAGGTCCACCGCGCGCTCGCCGCCGACCAGCAGGGCGGGACCGTCGAGCCAGTCGAGGCCCGGGGCCGCTCCCGCGGTGTCCACGGCCGCGCAGCACACCATCGCCGTGACGTGGTCGGCGAGCAGCTCGCGGCCGGTGCGCGGCGGCTGCATCGGGAACAGCGGCAGCGCGCCGTCGTCCCAGAGCGCTTCGTCCGGGCCCTGTCCCGTGGGGGCGGCGGGGCGCGGGGGCGCCGCGGCCTCCTCGCGGGCGAGCTCGGCGGTGAGGCCCGCGGCGAGCATGCCGCCGCGGCTCTCCGTGTCGGCCTCGTCGGCTCCCTCGTCGACCTCGGGGAAGAGGGTTGCGGCGCGCTCGGGGACGTCGAGGGCGTCTACGGGATCGAGTGGGGCGTGGGCGTGGGCGTCGCCGTCGGCGGACCGTGCGGGTCCCTCGTCGTCCGAGGCGTCCGGGGCGTCCGAGGCGTCCGGGGCGTCCGAGGCGTCCGAGGCGTCCGAGGCGTCCGAGGCGTCCACGCCGTCCGGGTCGTCACTCTCCGTGATGCCCGGGGCGACTGTCGTGAGGTGGTCCAGGACGCGGTCGAGGGTCGGTCCGTCGGGGTCGGAGGCGGTCGGGTCGGTGGAGAGGCCGACGCCCAGGGAGTCCAGGACGCGGTGCAGCCGGGCGGCGTCCATGCGCCACTTCCGGTCGACGACCTCGTCGGGATACTCCTGCCAGGCCACCGGCGCCCAGTCCGGTCCCGCCTCCGCGGGGCCGCCGTGGAAGAGGCGGGCGGCGAGCAGCGAAGCCGCCTCGTCCACCGAACCGGGCTCCTCCAGCAGGTCACAGGCGGGGCGCTCGCCGAGGCGCGAGGCGAAGCCTTCTGCCAGGCGGTCCCTGCGGGAGAGCTCCGTGAGCGCGGAGACCACGCCCGCGTCGAGCCGGGAGGGCCAGCGGCCCATGCGCCAGGCGGGCAGGGCGACGCGGGTGAGGAGCCGGTCCCAGCCCGCGTACGCAAGGCCGACCTGCTCCTGGGCGACGATCCGCACGCCGTAGTCCACGGTCTGGGCGCGCTCCGCGGCGGCCGCGGCGACGCCGCGCTCCATCTCGGCGGCATGGACCCGGCAGTGACGCAGGAGGAGCCGGGCGACCCGGCCGATGCCACCGAGCACCACGCGGGCCAGCGGGCCGCGCCCCGGGGCCGAGGCGACCGCGACCGCGGCGTCGAGGCCGCGCACGAAGCGCCGGGCGGCGGCTATGTCGGGGTGCGCCGAGGGGCCCGTACCCGCCACGACGGGCGCGAGGACCGCGCGCAGCTCGCCGACGCGCATCCACCACAGGAACGGGGAGCCGATGACGAGGACGGGAGCGACGGAGGCCTCGCCTCCACCGGCTCCGGAGGCTCCGGCGCCCCCGCGGGCTCCGGCTCCGGCTCCGGACGCCTGCGCCCGGTCCTGCCGCGCGGGCGGCCCGTGCGCGGGGTGGGTGCGGTCCTCCAGCCAGCTGTCGCAGTCCGGCGTGAGCGCTATCGCCGAGGGCGCGGGCACGTCCAGGCGGTCGGCGAGGTCCCGCACCAGGCGGTACAGATCGGGAGCCGACTCCTCGGCGATCGGGACCGTGGGGCTCAGGGCGGGCCTGGCCCGCGCGACGACCAGGCCGACCGCGGCGGCGCCGAGCAGGACGAGCAGGGCGACGACGGTCACGGCCCAGCTCGCGGCGTACCAACTCCCGCCGCTCGCATGGCCCGTGGCCCCCGCCGCGAACAGCACGACGGCGACGGCCGCGGGCAGCAGGGCGACGGCCAGCGCTCTGCTGCGCAGCCGCAGCACCGCGAGGGCCCGGGAGCGCGCAGCCTGCGCGCCCACCTCCACACCCGTACCTGGCACGACCGGTGTCACCCCCTGCTGGCTACTGTTCGGCCGTCGGCCTGGACCGGCGGCACACATCAACGGTGCTGCTGTTGCTCACTCCCCCACTGTGGCACCCGCCGCCGACATCGCAATGCCGGTGGTCTGTTTGGCTCTGGGCGCCTTGAACGCTTTCGCCGCACCCTAGTTGGGGCGCCGGTCGTCGTCAGCCGGATGGGCCACCGGTCACTCGATGGAATGGCTTTGGCTAAAGCTGGATGCCAAAAAAGCCCCGGATCCAGTGTCAGATCCGGGGCCCTATGTGATCGGGTGTGGCCGAAAGTCACGCGGAAGCCGCGTGGGTCACGCCTCCGCGGCGGCCTTCGCCGCGATGTCCGTGCGGTGTTGGGACCCGTCGAGACGGATCCGGGACAGCGCGGCGTACGCACGCTCGCGTGCCTCGGTGAGGCCCGCGCCGGTCGCCGTCACGGAGAGCACGCGGCCGCCCGCGCTGACGACGGCGTCGCCGTCGCGCCTCGTTCCGGCGTGCAGGACGTACGCGTCCGGGGCATCCTGCGCCGAGACCTCGTCCAGTCCTTCGATGGGGTCTCCTGTACGCGGCGTGCCCGGGTAGTTGTGCGAGGCGACGACCACGGTCACCGCGGCGTCGTCGCTCCAGCGCAGCGGGGGCAGGTCGGCGAGGTTGCCGGTCGCCGCGGCCATCAGGAGCCCGGCGAGCGGGGTCTGCAGGCGGGCGAGGACGACCTGGGTCTCGGGGTCGCCGAAGCGGGCGTTGAACTCGATGACGCGCACGCCGCGGCTCGTGATCGCCAGGCCCGCGTAGAGCAGCCCCGCGAACGGGGTGCCGCGGCGCCGCAGCTCGTCCACGGTCGGCTGGAGCACGCTCTCCATGACCTCGTCGACCAGCTTCGGGTCGGCCCACGGGAGGGGCGAGTACGCGCCCATGCCGCCGGTGTTCGGGCCCTCGTCGCCGTCGAGCGCGCGCTTGAAGTCCTGGGCGGGCTGGAGCGGGACGACCGTCTCGCCGTCGGTGATCGCGAAGAGGGAGACCTCGGGGCCGTCCAGGAACTCCTCGATGACGACGCGGTCGCAGGCGAGGGCGTGCGCGCGGGCCACGTCGACGTCGTCCGTGACGACGACGCCCTTGCCCGCGGCGAGCCCGTCGTCCTTGACGACGTACGGCGCCCCGAAGGCGTCGAGTGCCTCGTCGATCTCCGCGGGGGTGGTGCAGACGTACGACCGGGCGGTCGGCACGCTCGCGCCCGCCATCACGTCCTTGGCGAACGCCTTGGAGCCCTCCAGCTGCGCGGCCTCCTCGGAGGGGCCGAAGCAGGGGATGCCCGCCGCGCGCACGGCGTCGGCGACGCCCGCGACGAGGGGGGCCTCCGGGCCCACGATGACGAGCCCCGCGCCCAGCTGCTGGGCGAGGCCTGCCACGGCGGCGCCGTCGAGGGCGTCGACCGGGTGCAGCTCGGCCACTTCCGCGATGCCGGCGTTGCCGGGGGCGCAGTACAGCTCGGAGACGTCGGGGTCGAGGGACAGAGAGCGGCACAGGGCGTGTTCGCGGGCACCACTGCCGATGACGAGGACCTTCACGGTGGTCAGCCTAGCCCGCGGGGCGGGGTGCGTTTGTACGGGCCGCCTAGTCGGGCCCCGGAGCCCGTTGTACGTTCCTCCAGCCCAGGCCCCCCGCAGTGCGGGGGCACCCCTCTCTGACTGCGGGCCGATCCCGAACCTGCCCCGCCGCTCCGCGGCGGCCACCTCCCATCCGCCCACCCGTGCGCCCTGCGCCGTCGGGCGGGAGCGGGAGTAGGAGCGGGGTGGGGTGACTGCCCGGCGCCGTCGGGCGGGTGGGAAGTCGTTCGTCGGCGGCCCGGTCCAGGCGTAAGGCCAGGTCAGGGGGAGCTCCACCCTGACCCGGGTTTCGTGGGTGTTATTCGTTCGGGTACTCGTCCACCACCGTCGCGCCCAGTTCGCGGACGATCAGGTCGTGGCCGGAGAGGGCCGATTCCACCAGGTCCGGGTCGTCGTCCTCGGGGGTGTCGTCCTCGGGGGACACGTGTTCCGGGGCCGGGGGGGCGGGAGTGGGGGCCGGGGTGGGCTCCGGGGGTGGCGGGGGCGGTGTGTACGCGGCCGCGGGGGGCGGTGACGGCTGTTGCGGGGGTGCGGCGGGGCGGTGGGCCGCCGGGGAGCCGCCGCCGAAGTTTCCCGCGGCGGGCGGGGGCGCGGAGCCGCCGGACGGGTCGACGATCGCCTCGACCTTCCACTGCACGCCGAACTGCTCGGACATCGCCTGCCGCAGCACGTCCTCGCTGCCGCTGCTCGCGAAGTTGTCCCGCGCGCCCGCGTTGACGAAGCCGATCTGCAGGGTCGTCCCGTCGAACCCGGCCACCTGCGCGTTCTGGCTGAGCAGGATCCAGGTGAAGCGGCGGCGGTTCTTCACCGCCTCCAGGATGTTCGGCCACAGGGTGCGCGGGTCGGGTCCGCCCGCGGGTGCCGCCGCCATCGGCGCGGGCGCCGGGGAGGCCGCCGGGGCCGGAGCCTGCGGGGCGGAGGCGGGCGGTGCGGCGGGGGCGCCGCTGCCCGTGGACGCCGCCGTCGGCCAGCCGCCCGGGCGGGGCGCCGACGACGGCTGGGCGGGAGCCACCGGTGCCGCCGGTGCCGCCGGTGCCGCCGGGCCGCTGCCCGGCGCGGAGGCGGTCGGCCAGCCGCCGGGCCGCCGCTCCTCCGCCGGGGCGGCGGTGGCCGCGGGAGCCTGAGGCTGCGCGGCGGGGGGCGGGGTGGCGGGAGCCGACGGCGGGGTCGGGGCCGGGGCGCTCGGCTCCGGGGCAGGGGCAGAGGGCTGGGCAGCCTGAGGGGTGCCCGCCCCCCGTACCGCCGCACGCGCCGCCGCAGGGCCGCCACCAGGAGGCACGGGCGGCCCCTGCGGAACCTGCGGGACCTGGGGAGACTGCGCGGGCCCGCCCGCGGGCATGGGCACCCCGGGCTGCTGCACGCCCGCGTGGGCCTCGGGCCCGGGAACGTACCCCATCGCGGGGCCGGGGCCCTGGCCGCCGGGCACGAAGTTCCCTCCGCGCTCCAGGCGTTCGAGGCGGGCCATGACCGAGCGCGAGTCGTCGTACGCCGCCGGGAGCAGCACGCGTGCGCAGATCAGCTCGAGCTGGAGCCGCGGGGACGTGGCGCCGCGCATCTCCGTCAGGCCCTCGTTCACGAGATCCGCGGCGCGGCTGAGCTCGGCGCCGCCGAAGACACCGGCCTGCGCCTGCATCCGCTCGACGACGTCCGCCGGAGCGTCGATGAGCCCCTTCTCGGCGGCGTCCGGCACGGCGGCGAGGATCACGAGGTCCCGCAGCCGCTCCAGGAGGTCCGCGACGAAGCGGCGCGGGTCGTTGCCGCCCTCGATGACGCGGTCCACGACCTCGAAGGCCGCCGCCCCGTCCCCGGAGGCGAAGGCCTCGATGACGGAGTCGAGCAGCGAGCCGTCCGTGTACCCGAGGAGGGAGGTCGCCATGGCATACGTCACACCGTCCTCGCGCGCACTGGCGAGGAGCTGGTCCATGACGGACATGGAGTCACGCACGGAACCCGCACCGGCCCGCACGACCAGCGGGAACACACCGTCCTCGACGGCCATGTCCTCGCGGCCGCAGACCTCGGCGAGATAGTCCCGGAGGGTGCCCGGAGGCACCAGCCGGAACGGGTAGTGGTGCGTGCGCGACCGGATCGTGCCGATGACCTTCTCGGGCTCGGTCGTCGCGAAGATGAACTTGAGGTGCTCCGGGGGCTCCTCGACCACCTTCAGGAGGGCGTTGAAGCCCGCCGAGGTGACCATGTGGGCCTCATCGATGATGTAGATCTTGTACCGACTCGACGCGGGGCCGAAGAAGGCCTTCTCGCGCAGGTCACGGGCGTCGTCGACACCACCGTGCGACGCGGCGTCGATCTCGATGACGTCGATCGAGCCCGGCCCGTTCCTCGCCAGGTCGAGGCAGGACTGGCACTCCCCGCAGGGCGTGGGAGTGGGACCCTGCTCACAGTTGAGACAGCGGGCCAGGATGCGCGCGCTGGTCGTCTTGCCGCAGCCGCGCGGGCCACTGAACAGGTAGGCATGGTTGACCCGGTTGTTCCGCAGCGCCTGCTGCAGCGGGTCGGTCACATGCTCCTGCCCGATGACCTCGGCGAACGACTCCGGGCGATAGCGGCGGTACAAGGCGAGAGACGACACGTATACGAGGTTATAGGCGACCACTGACAACCTGGACCGCCCCAACGCAAAGCGCCCCCCACGCACCCGCCAGAGCCAACCTACCCTTGCTGCCTTCCGGCCCTGGGGGAGTTCAGTCAGATAGCGCCACGTGAGGGGCTGGCCCCCACAGTAGCGGATCCCCGGGGCCGGAAGCGACGCCGGGAGGAACCGTTCCGACCTCGGGAGCCCGCCGAGCGGATCGTGTTCGCGAGCACTCCCCAACGTCTTGTATTGTTTGCCGCGGAGGATTCGCCTAGTGGCCTAGGGCGCACGCTTGGAAAGCGTGTTGGGGGCAACCCCTCACGAGTTCGAATCTCGTATCCTCCGCAGCCGCCTGAACAGGCGCAACGAGAACCCCGGTCCGCTGAGCGGCCGGGGTTCTCTGCATGCCCTGGTCTCAGAAGCGGGTTTCTGCCGGTCCGAGATGTGCGCGTCCCCTGCGATGCGCCATTCTGGGGCCTGTGCAGGAGCGGTTCCGGTTCGGAGCCCGACGGCACTCGTCTCGTGAGGTGTCCCATCGGCAAGCCCAGTGGATCAACTCTGGCCACGTGGCTGAGTGGTCTGGAAGTCGACCAGCTCGGACGGATCCTGGCGGCTCGCCCGGATGCTGTGTCTCCGCCAGAACCACGATCGTTCGGGGAACTTGCGGACCGTCTTCAGCGCCCGGCGTCGGTGGCTCCGGTACTGGCGGAGCTCGCGCTGCCGCATCTGCAGGTGGCCGAGGCCCTGGCGGCACTGGGCCCCTGCGCCTGCTGGCACCGACCGTGCTGGTCAGCCGGACCCCGCTCGACAAGACCCTCGCCGCACTCAGGGCCGCGGGCTACGCCCCCGTCGCCGAGACGGCCGACGGGACCGTACGCCTCGAAAAGGCCCAGCGCCTCCGTGCCACCACCCCGGCCCTGCCACGGCTCCCGGGCCAACGCCGGCGGTCCGTGTCGACGGTGCCTCCGGCGGCCATCGACCTCAGCGCCCTGGCCGCCAGGCTACGGGCCGCCTCCCCGACGCCCCCGGCTCCCGACCCGTTCGGCACCGGGATCCCCTACGGCACGGACACCGAGGAGATCGTCGCCGGGTACGCGAAGAACCTGACGTACAGCGATGTCCGCCAGCTCGCTCACGCCGTCGACACCGGCACGGCCATCACGGTCGAGTACGTCGCCGCCTCGGGCAACCGGACCGTACGCGCCCTCAGCGAGCTCGATCTCGACCCGCCCCACCTGTATGCCTGGTGCCATCTGCGCGACGACGAACGGGTCTTCACTCTCTCCCGCATCCACGGCGTCATGCCCGGGTAGCCGGGCCCAACGCTGCGACGAGCCTCCACTACGATCGCCGATCGTGGACTGGGTCGAGCGCACCGCGCAGCTGAGGCAGTGGACGAGGAGCGGGACGCGCGCACCGCACAAGCCGCTCCTGTTCCTGTACGCACTCAGCCGGTTTCGACAAGACGCCGACGGCGAGCTGCGGTACAGCGCGGTGGAGCAGGATCTGCGGCGGCTGCTCGACGAGTACGGGCCCGGTAACCGGACGACGCCCGCCTATCCCTTCCATCACCTGGTGAGTGACGGGGTGTGGGAGGTGCGCACCGAGCGCGGGCCAGGGAGCCCCGGGACCGGGGTCAGGGAGCTGCGGGCGTCCGGCGCCGCGGGGCGGCTGACGCCTCAACTGCGGGCGGCACTGCGGCGGGAGCCGTCCCTGCTCGGCCGGATGACACGGGTACTGCTCGACCTGAACTTCCCGCCCTCCCTCCACGGCGAGCTGTGCGAAGCCGTCGGTCTGGAGCTGGAGGAGGCCGAAACCGGACAGCTCTCGGCCGCGCGCAGACAGCGGGACCGGCGGATGCGGGAGACGGTCCTGACCGCGTACGAGTACCAGTGCGCCTTCTGCGGGTACGACGGCAGGATCGGCACAGTGCCAGTCGGCCTTGAGGCCGCCCATGTGCGCTGGTGGGCATTCGACGGACCGGACGACGTCGACAACGGGCTGTGCCTGTGTTCGCTGCACCACAAGCTCTTCGACAAGGGTGTGCTCGGTCTCGGTGAGGGCCATGGCGAGGGCCACCGCATCCTGGTCTCACAAGGCTTCGTCGGGCGCAGCACCGCTGCCCGCGAGCACGTCATCATGCTCGCCGGCCGTCCGGTCATCGGTCCCCAGCCGGGCGTCCGCCCCATCGCCGCCACCCACCGCTCCTGGCACACCAGCCAGGTCTTCCACGGCAGCCCACGCCCTGCCACGACCCTCTGACCGCCGATCTGACGGTCGCCTCAACGCACTGGTAAGCAACGCGATACCAAGAGTATGGTCTCTTGTATGGCGACGACCAAGAAGGTCACGGTGACGATCCCCGAGGATCTCCTGGACGAGATCCGTGCGGAAGCGGCGGAGCGGGGCCTATCGGCATACGTTGCCGAAGCGCTGCGCTTCAAGCGCGACCGGGACCGGCTGCGGGAACTGTCCGACTGGCTGCAGGAGGAACACGGGCCCCTCACCGAGGAGGAGCGCACCACAACGTTCGAGGAACTGGCGGAGCTCGATGCCGAACACGAGCGCCGCCGCGCCACTGGAGCACATGGTTCCGGAGAGGCCGCGTGAAGAAACGGGCCGGTGAGCGCGGGCAGCGACCACTGCGCGTCTTCGTACTCGACTGCGAAGCCCTGTCCCTGGCCGTGCGCGGCGACCGGAGGATGATCGCGTGGCTCGACCTCGCGGCCCGGGGCGAAGCCGAGGTGGTGACGTCCCCCATGACGCTGGTCGAGGCGTACGACGGCAGAACCACCGAACAGCGTTGGGACTGGGTGCTCTCCCGGCTCAAGGTCGCCGACATCGGAAAGGACGAGGCGCGCCAAGCCCGCCGCCTGCTGGCGGATACCAAGCTGCATGGGCACAAGTACGCGATCGACGCGGTACTCGCCGTCATCGCACGCCAGCAGAAGGGGCAGGTCACCGTCTTCGCCTCGGACGTGGACGACCTGGAGAAGCTGGTCCCGGACGCGATCGTCGTCAAGAAGGTCTGACCCGGCGCTCTGGTCTCGATTCTGGCCTCATCCACCCGCGTCCAGCGTCGTTCACCAACCGTCCGATGCCCGACTCCGTGCCAGCGACCCCTCACGAGTTCGAATCTCGTATTCTCCGGCACCCGCCCGCAAGGGCACACGAAGGCCCACTTGGCTGGTGTCTCAGCCAGGCTCTGCGGCGCCTCATCCGGGGCTCTCATCACCCTCCAGCAGGTCTACATCTGTTAGCTCCTCCGCTGGCGACGCCCCCTCACACTTGATCGTGACAAACGGGCAGCCACCCCAAACGCATGCGAGATATACTCGATGCCAGACTTGATATCCATGGAGGTGCATAGATGAGTCGAACCGTGATCGATCTCGATGACGAGCTGGTGGCCGCCGTGGCCAAGGCGCTCGGCACTGGCACCAAGAAGGAAACCGTCAACACCGCCCTCCGCGAGGTACTGGAGAACCGACGGCGAGCGCTCGCGCTCACCCGCCTGCGTACCGCGGCCGGCGAGGGCGCCTTCGACCTGGATCTCTTCGAGGACAAGGGGAACTACCGCCGGTGAACGCGGCCCAGTTCCTGATCGACACCAGCGCGCTCGCCCGGTTCATGCGCAGTGACGCGGAGCAGTACGGATGGGACCAAGCCGCCGCGGCCGGACTGATCGCCACGTGCCCCATCACCGAGTTGGAGTTCTTCTACAGCGCCCGTTCCGCCCAGGATCGGGCACAAGGCATCGAAGACATGCGGATGATCTTCGGCTGGGCTCCGGTCGACGATCGCGCTTACACCCGCGCTCGGCAGGTGCAGGAAGCCCTGACCAAGCGGGGGCAGCACCGCAGTGCGGGGGCCGTCGACCTCGTGGTGGCTGCGACGGCGGAGCTGCAGGGACTGACGCTGCTGCATCGCCATCGGGACTTCGAGTGCATCGCAGCTGTCACGGGGCAGGCACTCCAGTGGTACGGGCCTGAGCCGGGCAAGTAGTGGCGCCTGGTTGCAGTTCTAACCCCACCCACCCCATCTACACCGCAGGTCAGGGCGCTCCCGTACCCTCCAGAACGGTCGGACCCTTCGTCGTTCCGTTCGGATCAGGCCGTCTCCTAGCCGGGCAGCGAAGCCATACGCAGGCGGAAGCAGCGGCCAACAGCAGGCACGCCCGGTACGTCTCAGCCAAAGCCCGACCCGCTCTCACCGTCACCAGTCGGTCACGGATAGCGTTGCTTCGCTTGAGTTAACCCTCACCTCACCGGAGACAACAGTGACTCGCTCGACCCGGCGCGTGGCGGCCGCGCTCACGGCCTCCGCCGCCCTGTTGCTGACCGCCTGTGGCGGATCGGACGACAGCAAGGACAACGACAAGATCGCCGGCGCTGACGCGGGCAGCGAGAAGTCGGCGTCGTCTTCACCGTCCGCGTCGGCGGATGGCATCGACCGGCCGGAGATCAAGCTGCCCTCTGACGTGAAGCTCACTTTCACTCCAGAACGGGCGGGGGATTCCGTCAAGGACGCGGTCCTGCGGGACAACGCGGACATGATTCGTGCGCTCAACATGGCCATCGTGGCTGGAGATCCTCAGCTGCCCGCCCTGGAGTTCTACACCGAGGGCGAGGGTGCTGTGGCCGCCCGGGACTGGGCGAAGTCGTTCAAGGACGCGGGCTGGACCGTCACCGGGACGGTGCGCTATTTCGACCGGAACGTGAAGGTCAAGTCCAAGGACAGCGCGGCGATCGGATACTGCGCCGACGAGAGCAAGGGCTTCAGCCGAGACGTCAAGACGGACGAGATCAAGCGGACGAAGGTGACGAAGGACAGCTACGTCGCCTACAGCGCTCAGCTCAGGAAGAACGAGCAGGGGGTCTGGGAACTCATGAAGATGGCATCCACTCGCGGCGCGGCGGACTGCCAGCCGTGAGTCGACGCCTCCGTACCGCCGCGCTAGTGGTCGTAGCGGGAGCGACCTGGCTGTGCGCGGCGCCTGCCGCCGTCGCAGACCAAAAGCCTCCTGGTGGAGGAGGCTCGTTCGGTGGCGGGCCGGGAAGCGACGCCAGCGTCTCCGGCGATGCCAGCGGTTCCGCCCTCTCGGCGTCGGCCAAGGGGATCGTCTACGACTTCTCGAACAACGGAAAGGGCAGCTCCGCCGGTCCCGTCACTTCGTCTTCCGCAACGTGGGCTCCCCCGGCCTGCTACTACGCTCCCAAGTACACCCCGAAGTCACTTGAGGGGTACATGCGGTACCAGTGGATGGGCACATCGACTACTGAAGAGTGGGACAAGAAGACGCAGGGCCAGTACGTCGACAAGGGCGGCGACTCGGACAAGGACTTCAACAAGGACAAAGCCGGCAAGGGGGCTTGGTGGGGCGCCTTCGTGACCGAGGGGCGAGAGGCTGACCCCGCGGCGCAGGACTGCGACAAGATCCCCTTCTGGGTCGACAAGGGGGACGCTCCTCCCGCTGACGCCCCGCAGGCCGTCACCCCGGAAATCCTCGCGCAACTCGCCTACTCCGAGATTCGTGTACCCGGTACGAAGGTTGACTTGAAGCCGCAGAACAAGTCGACGGTGAATCTGCCGACGTGGGCGTGGCTTGAGGAGGCAGAGTTCAAGCCGGTGTCAGTCACCGCTTCCGTTCCCGGGACCGGGATCGAAGCAACGAGCACAGCCGAGCCCGCCGCACTCAAGATCGAACCGGGGACGCCAGACGCCGAACTGCACCCGGCCTCCGGACAGTGCCCTATCGAAGGCGGCCGCATCGGCGTGCCGTACCGCAAGGGCAACAGTGGCGACACCCCTCCGTGCGGCGTGACGTACTTGCGGGCGTCCGGCGACGACGCGTATCAACTCAAGGCCACCGTCACCTGGAAGATCCATTGGACGGGAACCGGGGTCGAGGGCGAGCAGAGGCTGCCTGATGGCGTGTTCGGCACTGAACAGGACGTCGTCGTGCAGGAGATCCAGTCCATCAACCGCTGACCGAGGCCGTCGGCCGGTCGGCACACCATGCTCAGAACTACCTTGACCCGCGGGGGCGGACGCGTATGTCGGACCTGAAGAAGGACGCGGAATCGCTGCACAAGGCGGCCTCCGCGCTGAGCAAGGCGGAGGACCACACCCGCAAGCCGCTGCACGACTTCAAAGCCGCTTCGCACGATCTGTCCGCGTTCGGGGTGCTGGGTGCGCTGATGAGCGCCAAGGACGACATCCAGGACGGCATGGACACCGTCGCCAGGCTCACCAAGAGCCTGCACAAGGAGTGGGAGGCCGAGGCCAAGTTCATGGGCGACGTCTCCGACGCCTTCGACCTGCTGGACGTCCTGCTGAGCACAGCGGCACGCGCCAAGAAGGGCTGAGTCGTACATGGGCTTCGACATCATCCCCGGCGACCTCGACGTCGGCGACCTCAACCCGCTGCACTGGATCAACAAGGCCAACCACGCCTTCGGTGACACCCTCGCCAGCGGCCTGGAGTTCCTCGGCATCACCGACCCTCTCGTCGACCCCGACGGCATCCGCGAGATAGCCAAGCAGTGGCGGGCCCTGGCCAAGGGCCTCGACGCCGCAGCCCACGACGCCGAGACCGCACTCAAGGACCTGGAGTGGGAGGGCAAAGCCGCCAAGGCCCTGCACAAGCGGGCCAAGACCGCCCGCACGCAGGCCACCAACATGGCCGACTCGCTGCGGGACGGTGCCAAGGCACTGGACGACTTCGCCGACGAGGCCCACGAACTCCTCACCGAGATCGGCGTGATCCTCGCGGAGATCGCCGAGTTCGAGATCGCAAGCCTGAGCCTGATGGTGCTGACCGGCGGCCTGTCCATGATCGCCGGGAACCTCGCGGCCGGTGCCCGGGCCGCGAAGGTCGTGGCACTGATCGCCCGGATCGAGAAGTCCGGCACCCGCATGGCCTCGGTCATCCGCACCGTGATGGAGGCGTTCCGCGGCCTGGAGCGGGCGCTGAAGGCCCTCGGCGAGATCAAGACGATCGCCAAGGCAGGCAAACTCGCGGGCGAGGGGATGAAGTTCTCCGCCTTCGACGCGTTGTTGCAGGATCCGGGGACGTTCAAGAATCCGGAGAAACTGGCGGAGACCCTGGCTCTGGGAGCCGCCTTCGGAGTCGGTGCGGGCGGCCTGGGCAAGCTTCTCGGCAAGGGCCTGGGCAAGCTCAAACCCAGCGAACTCTCCAAGGTTGGCAAAGCGTTGAAACTGGACGGCTCCGGCCTGTCCCGGCTGAAACTGCGGCCCTCGGAGATGGAGAAGCTGCCCGCCTCCATCCGAGCGGTCATCAAGAAGTTCGACCGTGACCCGATCGACGTAGCCACCGGCGACATGCTGTTGCCACAGACCGACGTTGAGTTGCCAGGCACCTTGCCCTTGCTACTGGAGCGCACCCATCTGTCTTCGTACCGCTGGGGCGGCTGGTTCGGGCCGTCCTGGGCATCCACTCTCGACCAGCGCTTGCAGGCCACCGACGACGGCATCACCTACGCCACGCCCGACGGCGCACGCTTGGTCTTCCCGCTGCCGGACCCTGATGCGGACGAGCCCGTTTACCCGGAGACCGGGCAGCGAATATCCCTGACCTGGGACAGCACAGTAGACGGCGCACTACGCATCACCGACCCGGCCTCAGGGCTGAGCTACACCTTCCATACCCCACAGCTCACGCAAGAGGACGATGCGGTCGACCTCCCCTTGCAGCGGGTCGAGGACCGCAACGGCCAACGCATCACTGTCCTGTACGCGGACGACGGCACTCCAGTCGAAGTCACCCACTCCGGCGGCTACCGCATTGCCCTAGATCGCCATCGTGACCTCCCTCGGATTTCGGGCCTGCGCCTGCTCGACCCTGAGCACCCGGAATCCGACAGCACCACACTGGTGTCGTACGGCTACAACGAAGATGGGCACCTCATCGAGGTCACCAACTCCTCCGGCCTGCCTCTGCGGTTCAGTTATGACGGCTCGGGGCGGATCACCTCTTGGACCGACCGCAACGACACCGTCTACGCGTACACCTACGACGAGCAAGGTCGGGTCACCCTCACCGAGGGCAGCGACGGCTTCCTCTCGGGCACCCTCACCTATGACGACCCCAACCTCACGACCACGGTCACCAACTCCCTCGGCCACACCACTCGCTACGAACACAACGAAGCGCTGCGCCTCATTCGCGAGACGGATCCGCTGGGCAACACCACCCGCCAAGAATGGGACACAGACCACCAGCTGACCGCCGTCATCGATCCGCTGGGACACACCACTCGTTTCCGCTACGACGAGTGGGGCCGCGAAGTATCGACCATCCGTCCGGACGGCCAGGAAGTCTCGATTGCGTACGGCGAGCTCGGCCTGCCGGTATCGGTCATCGAAGCCGACGGATCTGAGTGGCATCAGGAGTACGACGAGCGAGGAAACCTCGTCCAAGTCTCCGATCCAGCCGGGTCTGTGACTCGGGCTGCTTACAACGCTGTTGGCCATCTCACCTCGGTCACGGACGCGCTCGGGCATACCACTCGCGTGCGTTGTAATGCCGCCGGGCTCCCGAACAGCATCACCGACCCGCTCGGTGCGACTACACGATTCGAGCGGGACAGTTTGGGGCGACCCACCAGCTTCGCAGATGAGCTTGGAAACGTGACGCGTCTGGAGTGGACGACCGAGGGCAGAATCGCCCGCCGAACCGCACCGGATGGTGGTACTGAAACATGGGACTACGACGGCGAGGGAAACTGCACCAGCCACTCTGACGCAACGGGCTCAGTGTCGCGCTTCGAGTACACCCACTTCGATCTGCTTGCCGCACGCACCGACCCAGACGGCATCCGGCACACCTTCGCACACGACACTGAGCTACGTCTCACCAAGGTCACCAACCCTCGAGGCCTGACTTGGAATTACACGTACGACCGTGCAGGCCGTCTGCTCTCCGAGTCGGACTTCGATGAACGCGTACTCGACTACCGATATGACGCGGCTGGTCGGCTCCTTGGCCGCACAAACTCACTTGGTCTGACAGCCCAGTTCGAGCATGACGCTCTTGGGCAGACCACGAGCCAGACGATCAACGGTGTCACCACAGCCTTCGCCTACGATCCCGCTGGTCAACTCACTCAGGCTGTTGCTCCGGACTCGTCAGTCGACATGCGGTATGGCGTCAACGGCCAACTGCTGTCTGAAACCGTCAACGGCCGAACGATCACGTACCGTTACGACGGTTTGGGGCGCCGTACCAGTCGCACAACTCCGAGCGGCGCTACCAGCACCTGGTCCTATGATGCCGCAGGCAATCACACCCTCCTGAATACCGCAGGACGGACAATCGCCTTCGAATACAACTCTGCGGGCCAGGAGACGGGCCGACACATCGGCAGGTCCGTTGCCATATCCAATATCTTCGACGAAACAGGTCGCCTCAGTCGTCAGTCGGTCACAGGCGGCAACGGACGCACCATCCGTCAACGCGCCTACCACTACCGCGTTGACGGCTATCTGACTCAGGTCGACGATCGGCAGGAGGGCACCAGGCACTTCGATCTCGACCGGGCTGGGCAGGTCACCGCGGTCCGGGCAAGAGGCTGGTCCGAGCGCTATGCGTACGACGAGGCAGGCAACCAGACGGCGGCCTCCTGGCCGACTGCTCACGCGGGCGGGGAAGCCGTTGGCACCCGCACCTACGCGGGCACCCGAATTACGAGGGCCGGAGGCGTCCGTTACGAGCATGACGCCCTCGGCCGCATCGTCCTACGCCAGAAGACCCGCCTGTCCCGCAAGCCCGACACATGGCGCTACACGTGGGATGCCGAGGATCGCCTGGCCTCGGTAACCACCCCAGACGGAACCCGATGGACCTATACCTACGACCCGCTGGGCCGACGGACCTCCAAGCAGCGCCTGTCCCCGGATGGCGCGGCGGTAGTTGAGCAGATCGAATTCGTCTGGGACGGCACTACCCTCTGCGAACAGACCTCGGTCTCTAGGGAGCTACCAAACGCGGTTACCCTCACCTGGGACCATCAAGGTCTAAAGCCGATCGCCCAAACGGAACGCGTCACCGCCGACGGCGTACCGCAGAAGGAGATCGACTCCCGGTTCTTCGCCATCGTCACCGACTTGGTCGGCACCCCCAGCGAACTTCTGGACGAATTCGGTGACGTCGCCTGGCACACTCGCACCACTCTGTGGGGCTCGACCACCTGGGCAGCTGACAGCACCGCATACACACCGCTGCGGTTCCCTGGGCAGTACTTCGATCCGGAGACCGGCCTTCACTACAACTACTTCCGGACCTACGATCCCGAAACTGCCCGCTACCTCACCCCTGACCCTCTCGGGCTGACGCCTGCGCCCAACCCAACCACGTACGTCCGTAACCCACTAACATGGACAGACCCACTCGGACTCGCACCTTGTGCCCCTCCCCAGGTAGCGCACCAGGGCGACGGCGCGGGAAATGTATGGGCGAGTGACCTGAGCCATGTCACCGGCAAGACGGCAAAATCAAGGAATCGCGCAATCGACACAATCATCAGACGCGACTTCCCGAATCTTAAATTCACCCACAAGCCGCAATATAGCCCCTGGGCAAACACTGGAATGGCTAAGCCCAACGCTGGAACACAAATTGGACACAAGCGTTTCTCTAGCAGCAACGACCTTCGCAGCACCATCGTGCACGAAGAACTTCACCACCGGTGGTTTGCGCGCAACATCCCCAGCAGCACACACCATCCGCGGGATGGGTCAGGAAATTCCCGTCGGTTCTATGCAGTGGTCAACAGATATATGAGTATGCGAGGTTGGCAATGACCGAGCAAGCGACCAGGGTCACGGCAGCATGCGCCAACTGTACGCTCGCCTGCGAGGGCTGGGTGGTCCAAATTGCAGAGCAGGGGAGGCTGCGCTGGGAGACAGAATGGTCCTGCGATAACTGCGGAATTTCACACGACGGCGACTGGGGGCCTGCACCGGAAAACATTCGCAAAGCTCTCATCTCCGAGCATGGGGCGTCGTGCATTCGCGTTTCAGAGGCTGTCAGCCACGGAGGGAAGATCCTGAAGGTTTTCCGTGATGCCTTCGGGGTCCCTATCCAGGAGGCGAAGGCCTCGGCGAAAGAGCTCATGACGCGTGGATGGCAGGGGACTCAAGTTGAATCCGCCCTAGTCGCAGAACTCCTCACGGCATCCGGGATTAGCATTCAAGTATGCGAGCCCAAGGAAACTGAATAGTCCCTAGGGGAAGGGCAGCGGGTACAGGACCCGAAGTAACGACGTGGATATCGACCGAACGGTCGGGCGAAGGCTTGGAAAGCGTGTTGGGGGCAACCTCCCACGAGTTCGAATCTCGTATCCTCCGCACCCGCCCGCAAGGGCAGACGAAGGCCCCCACCGGTTCGCCGGTGGGGGCCTTCGTCGTTCTCCGACTCAGCTCAGCTCAGCTCACGCTCCGGGCGGCGCTCGCGTAAGGCGTCGTCCAGGGTCGGGGCGGGGTGGAAGCGTGTGGTGAGCCCGAGGATGCGCAGGATTCGCAGGATGGCGGGGTGGGGGCAGACCAGGAGCAGGTCGCCGCGTTGTGCCTCCAGGCGGCTGCGGGCGCGGCTGAGCAGGGCCAGGCCGGAGCAGTCGAAGAAGGTGACCGGCGTGAGGTCGATGACGATCAGCGTCTCGTAGGGCGTGGTCGCCGCGTCCAGGACCGGCAGGATCTTCAGCGCCGCCGCGATGTCGATCTCACCGTGGAACTCGATCACGGTGTGGCCGTGGGCCCGGTAGCTGCGCAGATGCCCGACAGGGGGCGGAACACCGTGGTTCATGGCGGCATCCTCACTGCGAACGGCCCACTCCCGGGGGCCGATGGTCGGGTGGGACGGGGAGCCACCGAGGTCCGGGGTGACGACGTGGAGAGCGCGGAGGGTGCAGGGGGTGCGGAGGGTGCAGGGGGTGCGGAGGGTGCAGGGGGTGCGGAGGGTGCAGGGGGTGCGGAGGGTGCGGAGGGATTTGGGGAGAAGGGGGAACCGGGTCCTCCGGGGGTGAGGCCGGAGAAAAAGGTTCCTACCGAGTGAGATGCCCCGATCGGGGTGATGTCCAACATAGCGCCTTGACAGAGTCTGGGAGCCAAGTCGGCGCGCACACCGCTGAGTTGAGGTTGCCGGAGCCCGGGGAGGACGCAATGGGTCAGACGGTGCGGATCGAGGCACTGCCCCACGCCCGGAACTACGACGCCCAGCGGGCGGTGCCGGTGGAGTCGCTGTTCTCGCTGACGCTGGAGACCCGGCGCATCGCGGGCAGTTATCAGGCCGTGGGCGATGTGGCCTGCGCCGTCCTGGCGACGGTCGGTGTCCCTGCCTGGCTGGTCAAGCGCATGGGGGACGCGACCCGCGTAGCCGCGCATTACGTCATCGGGCACAGCAGCGCGGCGAGCTATCGGCTTCAAGTGACGGTCGACAGCACCAGCATCGGTATCTCGGTCACCGACTACGACGACCGGGCAGGGGCGGCAGGGGCGGCAGGGGCGGCAGGGGCGCCCGCCTGGCTGCAGGTGGGGCGTGACAACACCCTTCAGGCGCCCGGACTCCCGCCCGGCACCGACGCGCTCAACGGCGACCCGGGCGCGGGCGCCACGGACGGGCTGCGCCTGCACCGCACCCCGGACGGCCACGTCCGGCTGGGCTGCCGGACCTCCTGGTACGGCCCGTCCGGGAACGGCATGTCCGAGAACGGCGCGTCCGGGAACGGCATGTCCGGGTACGGCCCGTCCGGGAACGCCACGCCCGGGTACGGCACGTCCGAGAACGGCGCGTCCGAGAACGGCACGCCCGGGAACGGCACGCCCGGGAACGGCACGCCCGGCGGGTGAGCCCCGGCTTTGACTCCCCCCGCCTCGTTCGCCGAGGTGGCAACCACCCCTGCGGGGTGATCCCGTCCCGTGCCGGGTCGGTCGACCCTGGGCGAATTCGGCGGGAGGACACCCATGACGGCGACCAAGCGCGGCGGTGAGGGGCGGTCATGGCGGAGTGGGCGGATCGGGCGGCTGGCCTCGGTGCTTCAGGGGGTTCCCGGGGGCCGCGCCATCATCACGTACCGGCGTGAGTGGCTGACGAAGGACATCGTCGCGGGGGTCGTGCTCACCACGCTCCTCGTGCCGCAGGGCATGGCGTACGCCGAACTCGCCGGGCTGCCCGCCATCACCGGGCTCTACACGTCCATCCTGTGTCTGCTCGGCTATGCGGTGTGCGGGCCCTCGCGGATCCTGGTGCTCGGGCCCGACTCCTCGCTCGGGCCGATGATCGCGGCGACGGTGCTGCCGCTCGTCGCCGCCGACGGCGATCCCGACCGTGCCATAGCCCTGGCGTCGATGCTGTCGCTCATGGTCGCGGCCATCATGATCCTCGCGTCGATGGCGCGCGTCGGTTACGTCGCCGAGCTGATCTCCAAGCCCACGATGATCGGCTACATGAACGGCCTGGCCGCGACCATCCTGATCAGTCAGCTGCCGAAGCTCCTCGGGTTCAAGGTGGATGCCGACGGGCTGATCGACGAGTGCGTGGCCGTGGCCGAGGGGCTCGCGGACGGGAAGGCGGTCGCCCCGGCCGTCGCGATCGGGTGCGGCGGGATCGTACTGATCCTGGCGCTGCAGCGGTGGCTGCCGCGGGTGCCCGCCGTGCTCGTCATGGTGGTCCTGGCGATCGGCACGGTGGTCGTGTTCGATCTGGGGGAACACGGGGTCGCCCTCGTCGGTGTGCTGCCGGAGGGTTTTCCGCCGCTGACGCTGCCGCACATCACGTCCGACGACGTCGGTCCGCTGCTCGCCGGTGCCCTGGGCATCGCCGTCGTCTCCCTCGCCGACACGATCTCCAACGCGTCGGCGTTCGCGTCCCGCACGGGCCAGGAGGTGCGCGGCAACCAGGAGATGGCGGGCGTGGGGGCGGCGAACCTGGCCGCCGGGCTCTTCCAGGGCTTTCCGGTCAGTACGAGCGGGTCGCGTACGGCGGTGGCGGAGCGGGCCGGGGCACGTACCCAGCTGACCGGTGTGGTCGGGGCGGCGCTGATCGTGCTCATGCTCGTCCTGGCGCCGGGGCTGTTCCGGCACCTGCCCCAGCCCGCGCTGGCGGCCGTCGTCATCACCGCGTCGCTCTCGCTGGCCGACGTGCCGGGCACGGTGCGGCTGTGGCGGCAGCGCAGGATGGAGTTCCTGCTGTGCGTCGCGGCGTTCCTCGGGGTCGCGCTGATCGGTGTGCTGCAGGGGATCGCGGTGGCCGTGGGGCTCTCCGTGCTGAATGTCTTCCGTCGGGTCTGGTGGCCGTACGGGACGGTGCTCGGCCGGGTTGAGGGCCTCCCGGGCTATCACGACCTGCGCTCCTACCCTGCCGCCGAGCAGATCGCGGGACTGGTCGTCTACCGCTTCGACGCCCCGTTGATCTTCGCCAACGCCAAGACCTTCCGCGACGAGGTGACGCGGCTCTCGCGGTCGGATCCGGCGCCGGTCTGGATCGTGATCGCGGCCGAGCCGATGACCGACGTGGACACCACCGCGGCCGACGTGCTGGAGGCGCTCGACGAGTCCCTCAACGCCCGCGGAGTGCATCTCGTCTTCGCGGAGCTGAAGGACCCGGTACGGCGCAAGATCGAGCGGTACGAGCTGACGCGCACCATCGATGCGCGGCATCTGTTCCCGACTCTGGAGGCCGCCGTCACCGCGTTCCAAGACCGGTGACGGCGCCACGCTCACATAGGCAGTGCCTGGTGCTTGGCTCGGGTGTACTCCGCCTCCGTGAGCGCCCCGCTCCGGTGCAGCTCAGCGAGCCGCTCCAGCTCCCCCGCGCTGGCGACCGACGACGACCCCACGGGGTGGTTGCCGAAGGCCGACATCCGGGAGGCCTGGTTGCGCCGCCCCATCCCGGAGCCCTGGGAGATGACGTACAGGAGCACGCCGAGCAGGGGCAGGACGAGCACGAGCAGCAGCCACAGGGCCTTGCGCACGCCGTTGAGGTCTTCGTTGCGGAAGATGTCCACGACGATGTGGATCACGATGGCGAACCACATCACCCACAAGAAGAAGAAGAGCATGGTGAGGAAGACGTCAAACACCGGGTAGTCGTCCACGGCAACCCTTCCGTCGGTCCGATGAGGACCACCTTCGGGGGCGCCGCCCGGGGCCGTATCACCCTTGCAGGGCGAACCGGCCCCGTGTCGCCCGTAGTGGGCGACGTGCCGGGGCCCGCGCGGCGCCAGAGTGGTCCGAAGAGGGCTTGGCGTCACAGCTGCGAGGGGGCACCGTCATGCTGACCGCCGTGCGCGCCCGGCCGCTGGCGGCCCGTATCGTCCGGCAGCTCGCGGCCGTGAACATCCCGGATCTCGCCACCCGGCTCGCGGCGCAGACCTTCCTCGCCGCGCTGCCGATGCTCATCGCGGTCGCGTCCTTCTGCCCGCCCGGCTGGCGGCACGAACTCCGCAGGTCGCTGGGGTCCTTGTTCGGTTCGGGCAGCGCCCAGGCCGCGATGTTCGACGAGGTGTACGCGGGCGGGCCGCAGGCCATGCACAGCTGGGGAGCGGTGAGCGTGCTCATCGCGCTGCTGTCCGCCACCGCCCTGTCCAGGACCCTGCAGCGGCTCTGCGAACGCTGCTGGCACCTGCCGCCGTCGGGCGTGCGGATCCTGCTCTGGCGCTGGGGTCTCTGGCTCTTCGTATGGCTGACCGCCCTGTTCCTACAGGGCTTGATGCACGACGGGTTCGGCGCGGGTCCGGTCCTGGGGATTCCGCTGCAGGCCGTCGGTGCGGTGCTGATGTGGTGGTGGACGCAGCATCTGCTGCTCGCCGGGCGCGTGCCGTGGCGCCCCCTGCTGCCGGGCGCCCTGCTGGCGGGCGCGGGCGCGGTCGGGTTCTCCCGGGTCGCCACGTTGTGGCTGCCCGTGGCGCTGCAGCGCAGTGTGGAGCGTTACGGGCCGCTCGGCTCGGTCTTCACGCTCCTGTCGTGGCTGATCCTCTTCTCCATGATCATCGCGCTCGGCATCGCCCTCGGCCAGGTGTTCGCCCAGGAGGAGCCGGTGCGGCGCGTGCTGCGGATCCCCGCGGTGCCGTCGGGCGGTGTCACGTCGACGCCGACGACACGGTGACCCGGCCGCTGACCACCGCGTCGGCCAGGGCGCGGTGGTCGCGCTCGTTCTGGTCCGCGTAGCGCTCGGCGAACTCCGCGAGGGCACGGTCGAACCGGTCGGAGGCGCCCAGGTACGCCGCTATGGCGATGCGGTCCCCGGAGCGGGCGTGGGCGCGTGCCAGGGCCGCCCCGGCCAGCCGCCCGAACATCCGCATGACCTTCGGCGTCATGCCCTCGGCCTTGGGGATGGCCTTCCAGTCGCACAACTGCCGGATGTAGAAGTCCCGTTCCCGCCCGTCGAGGCCGGACACCCGCTCCCAGCCGAGGAACATGTCGCTGGTGGCCTGCATCAGGCGTTGCCCGGATACGACGCGTTCCCCCTGGTTCGCATAGGCGCTGGCCTCGCAGTACGGCGCGAGCGACGACTCCTCGGCCTCCTTGGCCTGCAGGAACAGCGGGTCGCCGGCGTCCCGCCCGAGAAGCAGGAGCACCCAGCAGCGGGTGCCGACGCTGCCGACGCCGACCACCTTGCGGGCCATGTCGACCACCCGGTACTGCGCGAGGAGCGCGCGCCGGTCGGCGGGGAGCGTCAGGCTGTAGCGGGCGACGAGCTCCCTCAACTGCCGCTCCAGCTCGGACCGTTCGACCTCTGGGAGGAGATCGGAGAGCGGCGTCACGAGCGGCGCGTCGGGCGCGATCCGCAGGTCGTCCCCGACCCGGTGGACGAGCTTGTCCAGGGACTGGAGGTGGTCGCGGCCCCTGGCCTTGGCGAGGGTGCGCGACAGACGGCGCTGGGCACGGGGGCGCAGCTCCCCGGCGAGCCTGCCGTACAGGTCGTCGGCGTCGATCCGGGCGTACCAGACGTCGAGGTGGCGCATGCGGGCGAAGCCGCGCATCGCCTCCCGGTAGGAGCGCACCGTGTCACGGACCACGCGGGCCCGCTCCGGTGTGCTGAAGCCGTTGGCGCGGCCCGCGATGGCGAGGCTGGCCGACAGCCGCTTGACGTCCCACTCCCAGGGCCCGGGCAGCGTCTCGTCGAAGTCGTTGACGTCGAACATGAGATGGCGCTCCGGCGAGGCGAGCAGCCGGAAGTTCAGCATGTGCGCGTCCCCGCACAGCTGGGTGACGATGCCGCTCGACGCCGTCGTCGCCAGGTCCATCGCCATCAGGGCGGCGGCTCCCCGGTAGAAGCGGAACGGCGATTCGAGCATCCGACCGTACCTGATGGGCACCAACTCCTGCAGCCTGCGGGCCGACTGACGCTCAATCACCTCGACCGGGTCGGGCCGGCCCGGTGCCGGGGCGAATTCGGCGTGGCCGGAGCGCGGCACCGTGGTGCGTGCGGTCCGGCCGCGCGTGGCGCACTCCTGCGGAGTGGGATGTACGTGCCTGCCCTCGGTCATGGCCCGCCCCTCTCTGACGCGGCAGATACTGGGACGGCACCGATGCTCGGTCCTGCGTCCCGCCCCGGCGTCACCCCGCAGGTGTGAGGTGGTGCCCGTCCGCGCCCTGCACCGTGGCGCCATGAATCCGACGCTGGCGCAGCGCCGTTGGCTGGCGCGTGCGTCCTTGGCATCGATCCTCGTCGCGGGGCTGGCCCTGGGTGTGTTCGCCGGTGCGCGGACCATCGGGCTGCTGGCCGTCGGCCTCGTCGGCCTGGTGCTCGTGGCGGCCGGACTGTGGTGGAGCCTGGCCAAGGAGGGCACCCTGCGGGTGCTTGCCGTGGTGCTGACGCTCGGGGCGCCCGTGTGGGTTCTCGTCGCGTACACCCGCGCCCATCTGACCTGGGTCGCCGCCCTTGCGGTCGCCCTGTGGCTGGTGGCGGTCGCCACGGGCCGCGCGGCGCTCGTACGGGACGAGGGTCCTGCCCCGATGCCCGAGCATCCGGCGCCGTCCGTGCGCCACCCCGTACTGATCATGAATCCGCGGTCGGGCGGCGGGAAGGTCCGCCGGTTCGAACTGCGGGAGCGCGCGCAGGGACTCGGCGCCGAGGTGCTGCTTCTGGAGTGGCGCGACGGGAGCGACGTGGCCGACATGGCCCGCAAGGCCGCGGCCGAGGGCGCCGACCTGCTCGGGGTCGCGGGCGGCGACGGGACGCAGGCGCAGGTCGCCGAGGTCGCCGCCGCGCTCGGCCTGCCCTTCCTGGTGATCCCGGCAGGCACCCGCAACCACTTCGCCCTCGACCTGGGGCTGGACCGGGAGGACCCGTCGAAGGCGCTCGACGCGCTGCGCGACGGCGTGGAGCTGCACGTCGACCTCGGCAGCGCGGGCGGTCTGCCCTTCGTCAACAACGTCTCGTTCGGCGCCTATGCCGAGGTCGTGGCGAGCCCCGCGTACCGGGACGACAAGACGCGTACGGCGCTGCGGCTGCTGCCCGACATGCTGGCGGGCCACGAAGGGCCACGGCTCTCCGCGCGCGCAGGTCACACGGAGTTCGCCGAGCCGCAGGCACTGCTCGTCAGCAACAACCCTTACGGGACCGGGGACATCGCGGGGCTCGGCCGCAGGTCCCGGTTGGACAGCGGGGAGCTGGGCTGTGTCGGGGTCAAGGTGACGAGCGCCGCCCAGGCCGCCGGGCTGCTGCGCGGACGGCGTGCCGCCGGTCTCGTACGGGCGACGGCGGCGCACGTGGTGGTCGACGCCGACCAGGACCGGATCCAGGTCGGTGTCGACGGTGAGGCCGTGTCGCTGCGGGTCCCCGTGCGCTGCGAGGTGCGGCCGCTGGCCCTGCGGGTGCTCGTGCCGCGCCACCGCCCTGGTGTGCGCCGGGAGCGCCCGATGCTCGACTGGCGGCACATCGGCAGGCTGGCGCTGGGGCGCGGTCAGCGCCGCTGAAGCGCTGTTGAGGCGCTGTTGATAGCGCCGCGGCGTCTCACCTCGACGGCTCGTCCACGCCCAGGAGCCTGTCGGACACGGGACGCGCGTACCGGACCAGGGACCAGATCACCAGCACGTCGAGCGCGATCATGACGACGCACCACACGGGGTAGAACGGCACGAAGAAGAAGCACTCCAGGGCGCTCAGCGCCGCGACCACGACACCCACGGCCCGCGACCACAGGTGCCCGCTGAGCAGGGTGAGCGCGGCTGCAAGGACGATCATGCCCATGATCAGGTGGAGCCAGCCCCAGGCCGTGACGTCGAGTGCGTAGGGGTAGTCGTCCAGCTGCACGAAGAACGCGTCGTTGATGATCGCCGCGAACCCCGCGATGGCGTGATAGCTGCCGACGATCGTCAGTACGCACACGGAGAACACCACGGTGGTGACCGCGAGCCGCCCCGCTGCGGGCTTCTCGGGCCGGGCCTGTTCAGCCATGACCGCTCCCTCCTCTTCCGGTGGGGTTGGAGCGTCGCCCCGACCGCCCCCCGAGCGGTTCACCCACGGCAGGCGAGATGCGCGGCCGGTCCCGAACACAGTCACCTGGCCGGGGTGAGGCCGCCCGGGACAGGCCCGGAAGAATGGCCGCACGGGCAGGAACCGCAGGAGGTGAGGCCATGGGCACCGCTCAGCCGGGCGCGGGCTCCGGGCGATCCGAACGGCTCCCCGAGGGCGGCAGGTTCGAGATCCGGGTGCGCGGCACGCTCGGCGAGGGCCTCCGGTCGGCCTTCGCCGAACTCACGGTCACGCTGCGTCCCGCGGAGACCGTCATGTACGGGGGCGGTATCGACCAGAGTGCGCTGTACGGCATTCTCGACCGCATCCAGGCGTTGGGACTCGAACTCCTGGAGGTACGCGGTCTGCCCCCGCCCACTAGGGCCGAAAAGCCTTCCGGATAGGCGGTCAGGGCCCTTCCCGAAGCCGCGGAGAACGGACACGTTGGGTATGTGCTGCCTGCCAGCAGGAAGGTGCGGACATGCCCGCGGTAACAGCGTTCCCCATTCCCGTGACCCACGACGGCCGGGCGCCGACGGTACGGCCGTCGGCCCCGGGCCGCAGGGCCCGGCTGCGCAGGGCCCTGTGTGCGTCCCGGCACGCTCCGGGCGGCACGGACGCCGTGGAGACGGCCTGCCTCGTGTGGCTGGCCGGGGTGCTCGTAGAGATCGCCGCGACGGCCGGAGACGCACGCACCGCGATGGTGCTGGTGGACGAGGCGTCGGCGACCCTGGCGGCGGTGCCCGGCGCGGTGCCCTCCACCGCGCCCCTCACCGCGCCCTTGGCCCAGCCGCTCACCGTGCCGCTCACGCGACGTGAACTCGTCGTGCTGCGGGAGCTGCGGGCGAACGTGCCGTTGCGCGGGATCGCCGACAACCTGCACGTCTCCCTCAACACCGTCCGGAGCCAGACCCGCTCCGTGTACCGCAAACTCGACGTCGGTTCCCGCGCCCAGGCGCTGTACCGGGCGCGCGAACTGGGCCTCCTCTGATACCCGTCAGAGCAGTTGGAGTTCCCGCGCCCGCCGGACCGCCGCCGATCGGCGGGACACGGAGAGCTTGCGGTAGACGCTCTTCAGATGGGTCTTCACCGTGTTGACCGAGAGGTAGAGGTCCTCCGCGATCTCCTCGGTGGTCATCATCTGCGACAGCCGCCCCAGCACGTCCCCCTCCCGTGCGGTGAGCCGTTCGACCGGGGCGTCGGCCGTGCCGTGGCCGCCGTCGGCGGGGTCGGGGTGGTGTGTCCTGGCACGGGGCGTTTCGAGCGTGGCCGCGCAGGCCCGCACCAGGGGCTGGCGCAGCGTCGGCGGCAGCCACGGGCCGACGGTGCCCACGAGTGACTCGGGCGCCGCGGGCAAACCCTGCTCGGCGATGTTGACCAGCCGTCCGACCAGGGTCGCGACCCCCGTGGTGAAGGGGTCGGGCAGCGCGTGGAGCGCGGCCCGCACGTGCCCCAACTCGCTCCGGGCCAACGCCGGTTCGCCGCGTGCCAGGCCGACCCATGCGCGTACGACAAGGAGCGTGGCGTTGGAGCTGTCCCGCGCGGTCCAGGTGGGCAGGGGCGGCCGGGTCGCGAGCGTGGCGAACTCACCGGCCGCCCGGAAGCGTCCGCGGAGCGCTTCGAGCAGGGCGAGCTCCACCAGGCAGCCCCGGCGCAGGGCACCGTTCTCGGTGGCTCCCGCGGCCTTGAGGCCGCTCGTGAGCAGGGGCTCGGCCCCCTTCAGGTCACCCGCGCGCAACTCCGAGCGGCCCAGCACGAACAGCGTCAGCGCCTTGATCTCCGGCCGCTCGGCCAGCGGGTGCGCGGGCAGCCGTGCGCACAGCGCCTTGGCCTCGGCGGCCGCGGCCCGCGCGGCGGCGAGGTCCCTGGAATGCTCCGCCGCCATCCGGATCACCGCGTGGGTGAGCCGGCACCTGAGCGCCCGGTCGCCCTCGCCGTCCGGCAGCCGGTCGATCAGCCGGGCCGCCTCCTCCAGCGTTCCCGCGAGCGCTTCGGCGTCCGTGTGCTGCACGGCCGCGGCGACGAGCACGGGTTCGGGCTCGTCCGTCCGCACCTCCGCGGGGGCCCACGGGCCCAGAATGTCCGGCAGCCGTGTCGCCGTCAGGCCCAGGAGCTGTCCGATCCCGAGCTGTCCGACCACCAGACGGCTGGCGTAGTACCAGTCGTCCGCCGCGAGGGCATGGCCCACCGCCGCCGCGAGGCACCCGTGTTCGGCCAGCCAGGCGGCGGCCCGCCGGTGCACACCGGCGACACTGCCCGGCAGCTCGTGCTGGAGCCTCAGCTGGAGCACGTCGGCGAACATCCGGTGGCAGCGGAACCACCCCTGCCCCAGGGGCTGCAGGAAGGAGTTCTGCCGTACGAGAGTGGCGAAGTACCTCCCCGCCTCGGCCCCGGCGACCTCGTTGGCCAGCTCCGCGTTCACGTCCTCCAGAACGCTGGTCGTCAGCAGCAGACGGCGCATCTCCGGGGACTGGGCGTCGAGCACCTCCTCGACCAGATACGTCACGATCGCCTCGTCGTCGCCTGCGAACCGGGCGATGAACTGATCGGGATGGAGCTGTCCCTGCATCGACATCGCGGCCAGCCGGATGCCCGCCGCCCAGCCCGCGGTACGCCGCCGCAGCGCCCTGATCACGTGGCGGCCGACGTCCAGGCCGTGCTGGGAGAGCAGGGACGCGGTCTCCGTGTCGGTGAACGCCAGGTCGGCGGTGCGCAGTTCGGTGAGTTCGCGGGCGAGCCGGTAGCGGTGCAAGTGCAGCGGCGGGTCCCGGCGCGACAACACGACCAGGCGCAGCATGGACGAGGTGTGTCTCAGGAGGCTGACGACGCCCTCGGCCAGCGGTGAGCCCGGCTCCGGCTGGAAGTCGTCGAGCACCAGCACGACCGGTGTGCCGCGCTGCGTGAGCTGCGCGGACAGGCGTGCGACGAGCAGTTCGTTGACGGGCACGTCGTTGAACTCGGGAAGGTCCACTCCGGCGTCGCGCAGCGCGGCGAGGATCCGCGGCCAGAACACGTCCGGCCGCTCCTCGCGCCCCTCGCACCGCACACAGGCCACGGGACCGGGTGCGCGGCCGGTGTGCAGCCACTCCGTGGCGAGTGCGGACTTACCCGCACCCACCGGCCCCACGACCACGGTGAGCGGCCCGAGAACACCACGCGAGAGCCTCTCGGCGAGCCGGGGACGCGGCACGAGCCACCCCGGCAGGTCGGGCACGGCCGTGCGGGGCTCGGGCACGGCCGTGCGGGGTTCGGGCACGGTTGCTTCGGGTGCGAAGACGCTCTCGTCAAGCAGTTCCCCCAGGCGTTCGTCCATCGACGGCACCTCCCTCTCGGATCGGGTGGTGCTGGGAAGACGAGTCTGGGACCGACGGGTGGGACGGCACCCTCGGGGGGCGCCATCTCACCCGGGTGAAGTTTCCGTGCGCCCGGCGCGTGCCCGCTCCCCTGCAGGAGAACGGGCACGGCGCCGGACACCGGGCTCACTTGGCCTGGAGCGCCTCGATGAGTTCCTCCTCACGGTCCGAGGTGAGCGAGGTACGCAGGACGGTGGGGTTGAAGGGGCGTAGCGCCTCTCGTACCCGGTCCGGCGTCGAGCGGCGTACGAGCGCGAAGACCGCGGCCTTGCCGGGCTCCAGCGTGTTCGCGACCTCCTTGATGAAGGCGTCGTTCACCCCGATGTCGGAGAGCTTTCCGGCGACCGCGCCCGTGGCGGCACCGACCGCGGCACCGAACACCGGCATCAGGAAGAGCATGCCGAACAACGTCCCCCACAGGGCCCCGCCTGCCGCACCGGTCCCGGTGAGGCTGTAGCTCTGGCGCACATGGACCTTGCCGTCCATGGTCCGCCAGGCGAGTGCGGCGTCCTCCAGGTCGAGCAGTTCCTGGCGCGACAGCTCCTTGCTGAGCCTCAGGACCGCTTCGGCCTTGTCCTTGTCCGTGAAGCCGAGCACGACTAGATCGGCCATCATTTCCTCCTGATCCGGGTCTTGTTCTTGTTCTCCGGTTCTTTCGCGGCCGTCTCGGGTTCGTGGGCCGTGTGGTGCCGGGGGGAGACGGGGTCGCCCCGCTGGTCCGCCGCGGCGACGAGCTCCGCCGCGATGGGCAGGAGCACCTCCTCGGTGAGGAACCCCTCGGCCACGGGGACGCCACCGGCATTGCGGATGGCGGCCCTCAGGTACTTCGCCCACACGTGCTCGAAGAGGATGAACGCCGCGGCGGAACCCGGCTCCAGCTCCCGGGCCGTCTCTGCGATCTCGGCGCGGGTGAGACCGAAGGCGTTGCCCTCGGACACGGACGGATACAGCTCTTCCGCTCCCCGCATGCTGTCGCGGGAGATGCCGAGCAGCGCGGCGACGGTGTCGCCCATGTTCTCGGCCTGGTAGTCGAGGGCGATCAGCCGTCCGTCGATCTCCTTCTGCACGAAGAGCATGTCGAGCACGCGGATCTGCCCGTTCGACTCCAGGATGATCAACTCTTCGATGACCCGGCCCTCGAACTTGGCGGAGGGGCCGAACTCGACCGTCAGCAGTTGTATGGGCCCGATGGTGCCCATCAGGACTCCCTTCCTCGAAAATCGACGGTTCGCTCTCATAAGGCCGCGCCCGGCCCCTCCCCACGTCACCCACCACAGGTGAAGGTCGCGCCACGGCCCTGCCCGACAGTGGGCGCCGGAGGTGCGACGCCATGGCCCACGGAGAAGCTGCGGACGACCGCACGACGACCGGCGCCCCCGGTGCCGGTGACGAACTGGAGCGGCTGCGCGCGGAGGTCGCGGACCTGCGGGCCAGCGCCGGGGCCCGCAGGAGCAGAAAGGTCCGGCTCCTGGTGGTCCGGCGCGTGACCGCCGCCGTACTGATCGCTCTCGCGGCCCTCCTCACCGTCACCTCGGTCATCGGCGTGTGGGGCGCGCGCACGACGCTGAGCACCGGGCGGTGGGTCGACACGGTGGAGGACCTGCCGAGCCACCCGGCGGTGAACAAGGCCGTGTCGGCCTATCTCACGGAGCAGATCTTCGACCAGCTCGACGTGGAGCAGCGGCTTTCGGAGGCCCTGCCCGACCGGGCGACGTTCCTCGCCCCGCCGGTCACCGGGGCGGTGCACGACTACGTGCGCACGTCGATCTCGAAACTGCTCGCCACCGACGAGTTCCAGAAACTGTGGAGCGCCACCAACCGCTCCGCGCACGAGCGGATCGTCTCGATCCTGGAGGACCGCAACAAGAACGTGCGGGCCGAGGGCGACACGGTCACGCTCAATCTGCTCCCCATGGTCAACAACGTCCTCAACACCCTGGAGGACCGGCTCCCCACGCTCTTCGGCAAGGACCTCGACCTGCCGCAGATCACCTCCGGCGAGATACCGCCCGGCCTGCACGACCGCATCGAGAAGGCGCTGGGCGTGACGCTGCCGGACGACTTCGGGCAGGTGCGGCTCTACGACCGCCACGAGCTGGGCCAGGTGCAGGATGCCGTGCTGCTGTTCAAGCGGGCGGTGTGGGGGCTCGTCATCGCCGTACCCGTCCTGCTCGCCCTCGCGCTCTGGGTCTCCCCGAACCGGCGGCGCACCGTCCTCCAGTTCGGTCTGTGGCTGGTGGTGGCGGTCACCGTGCTGACCAGCGTGTTGCGGGCGGTGCGGGACCAGCTCCTGAACCAGGTGCAGCCCGGCGCCTACCGGGAGGGGGTGCGCGACGTGCTGTGGACCGTGTTCGAGCAGCTGCGCGAGCGTGGCGCCCAGCTCCTGTGGATCGGTGTCGCCATCGCGCTGATCGCCTATCTCGTCGGACCGGGCAGGCTACCCGTGTGGCTGCGCCGCACCGTCGCCAAGGGCGGCCGGGCCTTCGGCGGGTTCGTCGCGCGGTCCGCGCACCGCGGCACGGGTGCGGGGGCGCGGCAGTGGATCCGCACCCACGCCGATGTGCTGCGGGTCGGCGGGCTCGTCGTGGCGGCCCTGGTCGCCCTGCTGCTCGCCTCGTGGACGGCGCTGCTCGTGGTGGCGCTGCTGCTGTTCGCGTACGAGGCGGGGATCACGCTGCTCGCCCGCGGCGAGGCCGAACCGAGCGAGGTCGAAACGAGCAAGGCCGAAACCAACAAGGCCGAAACCGGCAAGGACGCCTCACCCACCGCAGGTGAGGCCGGGCCCGGGCCCGCCACCGAGACTGACGCTGCCCAGGTCACCTCGCCGCAGGGAGGGAACCCATGAGCACACGCACGAGCACCGGGCAGATCGGCCCGCAGGGCGACGAGGAAGGCCGGTGGCGGCTCTGGGGCCCCTACCTGAGCGAGCGCCAGTGGGGCACGGTCCGCGAGGACTACAGCGACAACGGCGACGCGTGGTCGTACTTCCCGCACGACCACGCCAGGTCCCGGGCCTACCGCTGGGGCGAGGACGGTCTCGGCGGCATCTGCGACGAGAAGCAGCGCCTCTGCTTCGCCCTCGCGCTGTGGAACGGCCGCGACCCCATCCTCAAGGAGCGCGCCTTCGGCCTCACCAACGGCGAGGGCAACCACGGCGAGGACGTCAAGGAGTACTACTTCTACCTCGACAGCACCCCGAGCCACTCCTACATGCGCTATCTGTACAAGTACCCGCAGGCCGAGTACCCCTACAACGACCTCGTGGGCACCAACCAGCAGCGCGGGCGCGGCGACTTCGAGTACGAACTCATGGACACCGGGCTGTTCGCCGACGACCGCTACTTCGACGTGAGCGTCGAGTACGCCAAGGCCGCCCACGACGACGTCCTCGTCCGCGTCACCGTCGACAACCGCGGGCCCGACGAGGCGACCGTGCACGTGCTGCCGACGCTGTGGTTCCGCAACACCTGGTCGTGGTCCGTAGGCGCCGGGGGAGTCGAAGGTGTCGAGGGTGCCGGGGGAGCCGTGGCAGCCGACAAGCCCCGGATCGGCGTGGGCGGCAGCCCCCGCGGCACGGTGGCCCTCACCGCCGCGCACCACGAACTCGGCAGCTACGACCTGCGTTTCGGCGCCTCGGTGCCGCTCCTCTTCACGGAGAACGAGACCAACAGCGAGCGGCTCTTCGGCTCGCCCGGCGCGTCTGCGTACGCCAAGGACGGCATCGGCCGCCACGTCGTGGACGGGGAGACCGAAGCCGTCAACCCGGCGCAGGAAGGAACCAAAGCGGCCGCCCACTGGACGCTCACCCTGCCCGCGGGCGGCTCGACGACCCTGCGGATGCGGCTCGCCCCCACCGGCTCGCAGCTCTCGCTCGACCGCGACTTCGACGCCGTCTTCGCCACGCGGATCGCCGAAGCGGACGCCTTCTACGACGGTCTCGCGCCGGAGAGCGCGGGCGACGACGAACGGCGCGTGATGCGGCAGGCGTTCGCCGGGATGCTGTGGAGCAAGCAGTACTACTACTTCGACCTGGAGACCTGGCTGGCCGAGCACGGCCTGACCCCGTGGAGCCTGCCGCGGGGCGACACCCGCAACCGCGAGTGGTTCCACATGGTCAGCGACGACATCATCTCCATGCCCGACAAGTGGGAGTACCCCTGGTTCGCCGCCTGGGACCTGGCCTTCCACGCCATCGCCCTGTCGATGGTGGACGTCCGGTTCGCCAAGGAGCAGCTGGAGCTGCTCACCCGGGACGCCTATCTGCACCCCAACGGGCAGCTTCCCGCGTACGAATGGAACTTCAGCGACGTCAACCCGCCGGTGCACGCCTGGGCCGCGTACTTCGTCTACACGATGGAGCAGAACAGCACCGGCCACGGCGACCGGGAGTTCCTTGAGCGCACCTTCCAGAAGCTCCTGACCAACTTCACCTGGTGGGTCAACCGCAAGGACCCCAGCGAGCGCAACGTCTTCCAGGGCGGCTTCCTCGGCCTCGACAACATCGGCGTCTTCGACCGCAGTGCGCCCCTGCCGACCGGCGGCCAGCTCGAACAGGCCGACGGGACCGCATGGATGGCCCTGTACTGCCAGGCCATGCTGCAGATCGCCCTGGAACTCGTCGAGCACAACCCCGCGTACGAGGACCTGGTGCTGAAGTTCGTCGAGCACTATCTGTGGATCTCCGCGGCCATGGACCGCGTCGGCGACCTCGACGACGGGATGTGGGACGAGGAGGACGGCTTCTACTACGACGTCCTGCGCCTTCCGGACGGCCAGGCGGTCCGGCTCAAGGTGCGCTCCATGGTCGGGCTGCTTCCGCTGTGCGCGTCGACCGTCTTCCGGCCCTCCCAGCTCGCGAAGGTGTCCGGCCTTCGCGAGCGGCTGCACCGCTTCGCTACCCGCCACCCCTCGCTCTCCACCACCCTCGCCTCCGCCCAGTCGGGCTCGGCGGGCGGGCCGCGGCTGCTGTCGGTGATGGACGAGAAGAAGCTCCTCAGGGTGCTCGAACGCCTGCTGTCCGAGGACGAGTTCCTCGGCCCCCACGGCATCCGCGCGCTCTCCCGCCACCACGCCGAGCACCCCTACACCTTCTGGGTCGACGGCGAGCAGCACCAGGTCGGTTACGTGCCCGCCGAGTCCGACTCCGGAATGTTCGGCGGCAACTCCAACTGGCGCGGCCCCGTGTGGTTCCCGGTGAACGCCCTCGTCATACGGGCCCTGCTCAACCTGTACGGCTTCTACGGCGAGGACCTCACCGTGGAGTGCCCCTCCGGCTCCGGGGTGCGGATGACCCTCTACGAAGTGGCCGAGGAGATCTCCCGCCGGCTCGGCTCGACGTTCCTGCGCGGCCCCGACGGGCGCAGGCCCGTCTACGGCGGCCAGGAGAAGTTCCAGAACGACCCGCACTGGCGCGACCTGATCTCGTTCTACGAGTACTTCCACGGGGACAACGGCGCCGGGATCGGCGCCGCCCACCAGACCGGCTGGACCGGCCTCGTGGCCCCCCTGATGATGATCTTCGGGAGCAGTCGGCCACAGGACTTCCTGGCCGACCCCGGGGAGGAGACCTCATGACCGGGCTGCCCGCACAACCCGTCGTGCACGAAGTGAACACCCGCGTGTGGCTGCGCGAGCTCCAGCAGCGCACCGGCCCGCACACCGGCCTCGCCGACGTGCCCAAGGACGCCTGGGACCGGATCACCCCGCACGGCGTCGACGCCGTCTGGCTCATGGGGGTGTGGGAGCGGAGTCCGCAGGGCCGCTCCATCGCCCTGCGCGACGCGTCGCTGCGGGACGCCTTCGCCCGGGCGGTGCCGGACATCGCCGACGACGAGATCGCGGGGTCGCCCTACTGCATCCGCCGTTACGAGGCCGACGCGGCGCTCGGCGGCGCCGAGGGGCTCGCCGTGGCACGCGCCGAGCTCGACCGCCGCGGCGTCGGGCTGCTCCTCGACTACGTGCCGAACCACGTCGCGCCCGACAGCCCCTGGGTGGCGGAGCACCCCGAGTACTTCGTGCGGGGCACGGCGGAGGACCTCCGGCGCGACCCCGCCGCGTTCCTCGGCGCCGGGTCGGAGGTGTACGCGCGCGGCCGCGACCCCTTCTTCCCGCCGTGGCCGGACGTCGTACAGCTCGACGCCTTCGCGCCCGCGCTGCGCGCCGCCACCGCACAGGTCCTCACCGACATCGGCGGTGTCTGCGACGGGGTGCGCTGCGACATGGCGATGCTGCTCATGAACGACGTCTTCGCCCGCACCTGGGGGCAGTACGCCGGGCCGCCGCCCCAGCAGGATTTCTGGCCCACCGTCCTCGGCGAGGTCAGGCGTCAGCACCCGGGCATGGTCTTCGTCGCCGAGGCGTACTGGGACCTCGAATGGGACCTGCAGCAGCAGGGGTTCGACTTCTGCTACGACAAGCGGCTCTACGACCGCATCGTGCACGAGGACGCGGAGTCCGTCCGGCAGCACCTGCGGGCGCCGGTGGACTACCAGCGCCGCCTCGTACGGTTCCTGGAGAACCACGACGAGCCCAGGGCCGCCCGGACGCTGCCCGCGGACAAGGAGCGCGCGGCGGCCGTCACCATCGCGACGCTGCCCGGGGCCACGCTGTGGCACGAGGGCCAGTTCACCGGGCGCCGCACCCAGCTGCCCGTCTTCCTGGACCGGCGCCCCGAGGAGGAGCCCGACACCGCCCTGCGCGCCTTCCACGAGCGGCTGCTCTCCGCCGTCCACAAGAGCGGCATGCGCGGGGGCAGTTGGCGCCCGCTCGACAGCGAGGGATGGCCCGACAACCCCAGCCACCGCTCCGTGCTCGCCTGGAGCTGGACCGGCGCCCACGGGCGGTTCGCCGTGGCCGTGAACCACTCCGGGCAGCCCGCGCAGGCCAGGATCCGGCTGCCCTGGCCCGAACTGGGCGGCCGCGCCGTCCAGCTGACCGACCTCCTGGACGGCTCGCGCCACGAACGCTCCGGCGACGAGCTGCACGACCCCGGCCTCTACGTGGCCCTCGGGCCCTGGGGCACCCACGTGTTCGCCGTCTCCACCGACAGCGGCACCTGAGCGGCGGCACCCATGGCCGACCACGCCGCCCCGCCGGGGCCCACCACCACCGGACCTCGCCACGTCCTGCTCCCGCTGGCGCTCGCCCAGTTCATCTGCAGCTTCGCGGGCTCCAACATGAACGTGATGATCAACGACATCAGCGATGACCTGGACACCACCGTGCAGGGCGTCCAGACCGCCATCACGATCTTCCTCCTGGTGATGGCGGCGCTGATGATCCCGGGCGGCAAGCTCACCGACCGCTACGGCCGCAAGCGCTGCTTCCGGATGGGCCTGGCCGTGTACGGCGTCGGCGCGCTGCTCAGCGCGTTCGCCCCCGGCCTCGGCGTGCTCATCATCGGCAACTCCATCCTGGAGGGCATCGGTACGGCCCTGCTGATCCCGCCCGTGTACATCCTCGCCACGCTGCTCTTCACCGAGATGACCTCGCGGGCCAAGGCCTTCGGCGCCATCATGGCGATGGGCGGCATCGGGGCGGCCGCGGGACCGCTGATCGGCGGGCTCATCACCACCGCGATCAGCTGGCGTGCGGCCTTCGTGTTCCAGGCCCTGATCGTCGGGTTCATCCTCGTGCTGAGCCGTCGCGTGCCCGACCCGCTGCCCGCGGATCCGACCGCGTCCTTCGACATCCGCGGCGCGGTGCTGAGCGCCGTCGGCCTCATCGTCCTGGTCACGGGCATCCTGGCCGTCGACGACAACGGCTGGCTGGCCGCCGGGCTCCTCGCCGCCGGGGCGCTGATCCTCCTGTGGTTCTTCCGTGCGGCGCGCACCATGGAAGCGGCGGGCAAGGAACCGCTCCTGTCGGCGGACCTCTTCCGCAACCGCACCTCCAACCTGGGCCTGATCACCCAGCACGTGCAGTGGCTGGTCCTGATGGGGACGTCGTTCGTGGTCGCCGCCTATCTCCAGGTCGTCCGCGGCTACAACGCCATCGAGACCGGCGTGATCTTCACGGCGGCCACGGTGGGCCTGCTCGCCTCGTCCCTGGCCGCCGAGCGGTTCGCCAAGCGCAGGGCCCAACGGACGCTCATCATGGCCGGGTTCGTCCTCACCCTGGGCGGCATCGTCGTGCTGCTCGCCATGACGGGCGGCAGCGCCAGCGCCTGGGCCTCGTCCCCCGGACTGTTCCTCGTCGGAGTGGGCCTCGGCGTGATGCTGACCCCGTCGGTCAACATCGTCCAGTCGAGCTTCGCCGAGGACGAGCAGGGCGAGATATCCGGCCTGTCCCGCAGCGTCTCGAACCTGGGCTCCTCGGTGGGCACCGCCATCGCGGGCACCATCCTCGTCGCCGACCCCGCCCACGCCTACGCCGCCGCGATGATCACCCTCGCCGCGCTGGGCCTGGTCGGACTCGGCGCCGCGACGCTGCTGCCCGGCGGCACCGCCCCGAACGTGGCGACGACGCGGCCCGCCGGGGCGGGTTAGGGCCCCTGCCCCTAGGGCTCTTCTTCCGGTTCCGGCGGCTGCTGAGCGCGAGCAGCGCTCCTGCGGTACGAAGAGGCCCCCGGGCGGCTGCTGCGGTACGCGGCGACGCCCGGGTCGCGAGGCGTCCAGTCGTAGACCACCGTGCTCCGCACCAGGAGGTCCTGGACGGACGCGCACCGGCGGCTCAGCGGAATCCACAGCAGCCCCGCCGGGAGGGCGAGGCAGAGCGCGGCCCGCAGCACCGCGGGCGCCACCCCGAGCAGCCGCCCCGAACGGGCGCTCACCCGCAGGCCCATCACCTGGTCGCCCGCCGTACGCCCGGTCGTGACCCAGCTGCCCGCCGCGTAGCCCAGGGCGATCGCGGTGCCGCAGGCGGCCGTGACCCAGGAGGGCGGGTCGAGGATCTCGAACGGTGGCCCGGTCACCACCAACACGGCGGCGGACGCCCCCAGATGCAGGAGGACGCCGAGCAGCGTCACCACCAGCGCGTCGATTCCGGCGGCGAGGAGACGCGAGACGAGTCCGGCCGCCCGGCCCTGGGCCTGCCACGGCTCCCCCGGACCCGCCATCCCCGCGCCGCCGTTCACACCGGCCGGACGCGCGGTGGCCGGGGCGCTCCGGCGCGCTCGTCGCCCGCGCGGCGCAGCAGCCGGTCGGCGAGCTGGCCGACCAGCCGGTCGGCCCGGATGCCGCGCTCCCGCACGGCTTCGACGGTCTCGCGCGTCATGCCGCTGCCCGCCTCCCTGGCGATGTGCTGCACATCGATCTCCGCCAGGACGTCGACGACCAGGGTGACGAGGTCGATCCGGGCGATCACGGCGTCGATGTCGAGGCGCCGGGCGATGACGTCGACGTCGACCCGGTCCACGACCCGGTCCACGTCGACGCGCCCCACGATCCGGTCCACATCGACCCGGGACACGATCCGGTCCACGTCGACCCGGGACACGATCCGGTCCACGTCGACCCGCTCCACGACCCGGTCCACGTCGACGCGCTCCACGACCCGGTCCACGTCGACCCGCTCGACGACCCGGTCCACATCGACCCGGGACACCACGTCGTCGAGTTCGATGCGCCGGACCACGGCAGCGAGCACTTCCCGTACGACCGTGTCGAGACCGACGCCCGCGGCCCTGAGCACCATGCGCGGCACGATCAGCAGCGTGCCCACGATGTCGGGGCCTCTGTATGCGTTCACCTCGACATCGCACCGGATCGCGGGGCCGCCGCCATCCTCCCTGGCGGGTGAGTTCACGCCGCCGCGGGTCGTCCGTGGCTCACATGGGTGCCCCGTACGCCTTGTGCGCCTCGCGGTGGCCGTACGTGGCGAGGGACCAGATCACCAGGACGTCGAGCAGGATGATGAGGGCCGACCACACGGGGTGGTACGGCGTGAAGAAGAAGTGCTCCATCGCGCTCAGCCCCGCGATCACGATGCCGACGACACGGGCCCATGTGCGTCCTGAGAAGAGGCTCAGCGCCGCGGCGAGCACCACGACGCCGGTGAGCATCTCGACCCAGCCCCTGGTGTTGACGTCGAAGTCGTAGGAGTAGTTGTTCTGCGTCTCGTAGTAGTTGTCGCCCAGGATCGCGGAGAGTCCCGCGATGACGTGGTACGAGCCGACGAGGCCCAGCACGCACGCGGCGAACACCACCCCGCCGAGGGTGACCACACCGACGCGGTGCTCCGGCTCGGGCGGGGGTGCAGCGGGACCGGCCTGGCCCCGGGGGTACTGCTCAGCCATGTCGAACCTCCTCCTCGACGAAATCACGATGCAAGATCACGATGCGGAATCACGGTGCGGCCGCGCGTGCAGCCGTCGGCGGGCGGCGAGCTTGCCCAGCTCCCACAGGCCGAGGAGCGCGAGGGCGGGCAGCAGGGCCCAGCCGAACTGGCCGACGCTCAGCGGTGTGGTGTCAAGGAGACGGTTGAAGACTTCCATCTGGGTCACGACGACGGCGAGCGCGAACTCCCCGAGGAGCGTCCAGTTCAGCTGCTTGCTGTCGAAGGAGTCGGCGGTGAAGACCGTGCCCGTCTGGTTGCGGCATTCGAGGGCGGCGACCAGGAGACAGAGCGCGAACGTCGTGAAGGCGATGGAGTTGCCCACGGCCAGGCTGTCGTACCGCGACTCGCCGAGCTTGATCATGCTGAGCAGTCCGACGGTGAGGGCCGTCCCGACGAGCCCGACGGTGAGCATCAGGCCCGGGGTCATCACGGGTTCGCCGCGAGGGCGCGGGCGGCGGTTCATCAGGCCCGCGCTCACCCGGTCGAAGCCGAGGGCGAAGCCGAACGCCGCGTTGACGAAGAAGTGGATCCACAGCACCTGGGCGGGCGTGAAGGGCTCGCCGTCGGCGATGTCGAACAGCGTCGCGCCGAGGAACGTCAGCACGAAGGCGACGAGCAGCACGAGCACGAACCGGATGTACTTGGTGAGGTTGTCGTAGATCTTGCGGCCCTGCTCGACCGCGTGGACGATCGTGGCGAAGTTGTCGTCGGCCAGGATCATGCGTCCGGCGTTCCTCGTGACCTCCGTGCCCGACCCCATGGCGATGCCGATGTCGGCGGCCTTGATGGCCGGGGCGTCATTCACCCCGTCACCGGTCATGGCGACGACGTCGCCCTTCTTCTTGAGGGTCTCGGCCAGCAGCACCTTGTGCTCGGGGGCCACGCGCCCGACGACGCCGATGTCGTCGATGCGGGCCAGCCGCTCCCGCTCCGGCAGGGCCGCGAACTCGGCGCCGAGGATGGCCTCGCCCGGGATGCCGACCTGCTCGGCGACGGCGGCGGCCGTGATGACGTCGTCGCCGGTGACCATGCGGACCCGGATGTGGGCCGCCTGGGCCGCGGCCACGGCCTCACGGGACTCGGTGCGCGGCGGGTCGACCATGCCGACGAGGCTGGTCACCGTCAACTCCGTCATCAGGGACAGGAGATCGCCGTTGGGCGTGAACGCCGACGGGTCGAGGTCGCGGACCGCGGCGGCCATCACCCGGCGGCCCGCCCGCTCCATCCGCTCCAGCTCGCCCTGCGCCCGCTCGCTCAGGACCTTGTCGAAGGGGACGGCCGCGCCGTCCGAGAGAGCCGTGGTCGCGCGGGCCAGCACGGCCGGTGCCGCTCCCTTCACGAAGCAGCGCACCACCGTGCGCCCCTGCGCGTCCCGCGCTTCGTGGAAGGTCGCCATCAGCTTGTACGCGGGGTCGAACGGCAGCGTGGCGAGCCGGGGCAGGCGGGCGCGCGTGGCGTCGACGTCGAGTCCCGCCTTGTGGCCCAGTACGAGCAGGGCGCCCTCGGTGGGGTCGCCCACCACGTTGCCCGCCACCAGCGAGGCGTCGCTCGCGACGAGGTACGGCAGGATCGCGCCCTCGATGCTCGCGCTCGTCCCCGCGGCGTGCTGGATGCCGCCTGCCAGGCCGTAGCCCGTGCCCGAGACCGTGTAGCGGTCGCAGGGATCGACGACCTCCACCACGGTCATCTGGTTGAGCGTCAGCGTGCCGGTCTTGTCGGAGTTGATCGCCGAGGTGAAGCCCAGGGTCTCCACCGAGGGCAGATCCTTGACGATCGCGTGCCTGCGGGCGAGTTCGAGGCCGCCGAGGGAGAGGATCGTCTGCGTCACCGTGGGCAGCGCCTCGGGGACGGCGGCGATCGCCAGGGACACCGCGCTGATGAAGAGGGCGTCCCACGCGTCGCCCCGCTCCCGGCCCAGGACGAACATCATGAACATCGTCAGGCCCGCGGCCCCCACGATCCACAGCGTCAGCCGGTTCAACTCACGGGTGAGGGGCGACTCTTCGCGGGGCGTGGTCGACAGCATCCCCGCGATCCGGCCCAGCTCGGTGCCGGACCCGACGGCGGTGACCACGAGGACGGCGCTGCCGTGCGTCACCGGGGTGTTCATGAACGCCATGTTGGTCAGGTCGGCGGGCGTCGGCTCGATGTCCGGCGACAGCCGCACCGGTGCGGCGTCCTTGGCGGCGGGCACGCTCTCCCCGGTCAGGGCGGACTCGTCGATCTGCAGGGCGTTCGCCCGGACGAGCCGTCCGTCGGCGGGGACCTCGTCCCCCGCGGTGAGGAGGACGACGTCCCCGACGACGATCTCCTCCGCCGGGATCCTGGCCTCGGTGCCGTCGCGCCGCACCCGCGCGGTGGCCTTCGTCATCGCCTTGAGGGCGTTCATGGCGCTCTCGGCCTTGCCCTCCTGGCGTATGCCGATCACCGCGTTCAGCACGGTCAGGGCCGCGAGCACCACCGCGGTCCCCCACTCCTGGACGGCGAGGGACACCACCGCGGCGCCGACGAGAATGATCTGCATGTACGAGGCGTACTGCCCGAGGAACCGGTGCCAGCCGGACTGCGGCTTCTCCTCCGGCAGCGCGTTGGGGCCGTCCTCTGCGAGCCGTGCGGCAACCTGCTGAGCATCCAGGCCCGCCGCCGGGTCGACGCCGAGCTGCGCGGCGACCACGTCGGCGGAGTCCGCGTGCCAGGTGGTGGTCCTTGCGGGGGGCGGGCGGTGGCCGGGTGCGGGTGCAGGTGCCGTCATCGCTGCCGCCTCCCGTGGTTCCTGCCGCTCCGGTCGCCCTTGCCCCGCTTCTCGTGGTTGCCGCGGTTCCCGTGCTTCGGTCCCGCGGTGGCCGACGCCGCGTACGGGTCGGGCGCCGCACCCTCCGGGGCCTCGCTCTCCAACAGCACCTTCTCCCGCGCCAGTTCGCGTCGGCTCTTGTCGCCGATCTCCGGATAGCGCGGGTCGATGCCGATCAGGGTGTCGGCGAGGACCGCCGCCGCGCAGATGCGGCCGAACCACTTGCGGTCGGCCGGGATCACGTACCAAGGTGCCCAGGGAGTGCTCGTGGCGGCGAGCATCTCGGAGAACGCGGCCTGGTAGGCGTCCCAGAAGGTGCGCTCACGGGCGTCGGCCGCGGAGAACTTCCAGTTCCGTTCCGGGACGTCGATGCGCCGCAGGAAGCGGGTGCGCTGTTCTTCCTTGGACAGGTTGAGGAACAGCTTGACGACCCTGAAGCCGTTGTCGGTCAGATACCGCTCCCAGTCGTTGATCTCCCGGAAGCGCCGCCGCCAGACCGCCTTCTCCCCCTCGTCCGCCCCCGGTATCCCCTGCCGGGTGAGGAGTTCGGGGTGCACCCGCACGACGAGGACCTCCTCGTAGTGCGACCGGTTGAAGATGCCGATCTCCCCGCGCCGCGGCAGCCTGCACGCATAGCGCCAGAGGTAGTCGTGGCCGAGCTCCTCGGCCGAGGGCACCCGGAAGTTGTTCACGTGCACGCCCTGCGGGTTCACCCCGCTCATGACGTGCCGGATGGTGCCGTCCTTGCCTCCGGCGTCCAGCGCCTGGAGACAGACCAGCACGCCGTGCGTGCCCTGGGCGGCCAGGCGCCGCTGGTAGTCGGCGAGCAACTCGACGCCGACGCCCAGCAGTTCCTGGCCGGCCGCCTTGTTCTTGATCCCCGCCTTGTGGGCGGGGTCGAAGTCCTTGGCCAGGTTCACCTTCGCTCCGGGCTCGACCCGGAGCGGGGCGATGAACTCCGCGATCCGTCGGGCCTGCTTGTCCGACGTACGTTCCCGTCCGGCCTGCATGGCCCCTCCTGACGGATGGCAGGTTTCCTGCACTTACCGCGACTCCTGGATGTCGGTCAGACGTCCTCGCGGCGCACCACGCACAGCCCCCAGATGATGAAGCCGTTCACGGCGATCAGGGTCAGGGACCAGAAGGGGTAGTAAGGGATCGACAGGAAGTTGGCGATCATCAACAGCCCGGCGATGATGATGCCGAGGACCCGGGCCCACGCCATCGCCTGGAACAGACCGACGCTGACGCCGATCGCGACGACACCGAGGATCAGGTGGATCCAGCCCCAGGTCGTCAGGTCGAACTGGAAGACGTAGTCGGGTGTCGAGAGGAACACCTTGTCCTCGAGGACGGCCATCAGGCCGCGGATGAATCCGAGGATGCCGGCGATCATCAGCATGACCGCGGCAAAGACGGTCAGCCCGGCGGCGGCCGCCTGCGCAGTGCTGCTCGAGCCGTGGTGCACAGGGGTCGAGGTGGCCATGACAGGACCTCCAAGCTCAGGGAGAGTGCCGGTTGCACCGTTGTGCTTCGAGTTTTCCCCCTGGCCGGAGCGCTGGTGGTCACCCTCCGGGGGTGATAGCGGAGCCGCGCGCCCCGGCCCGGAACGGCCCGGAACGGCCCGGCACAGCCCCGAAACAGCGGAAAAGGGCCCCGGCCGCAGCTGCGGCCGGGGCCCTCGTGGTTCAACGCCTCACCTGCCCCCCTGCTGCCACAGGGTGAGGGCCAGGGCGGTGCAGGAGGTGATCGCTGCCAGGGACGGCAGGGGCCAGCGGCTGCGCTCCAGGGCGTCCAGGCGGTCCTCGTGCTCCGAGAGGGTCTTGTCGGTCTGGTCGGCGCGCTGGAGCAGGAGGGCGAGATCGCCCCGGGTGGTGGCGAAACCGACGTCCACGGAACGGCGCAGCCGCTCCAGCTCCAGGGGGACGCTCCCCGTGTCAGCTCCCGCCATCGTCCGCCCCCTTCCTCCGCAGCCACGGGGGCAGCAGCGCCTCGACGGCCGGGACGGCCATCACGCGGCTCAGTGCCGTGGCGAAGGCCACGAGGCCCGCGAGCACCGGGATGTCGGCGATCCCCGGGGCGGCCGCGAGCAGCGGCACGGCGGCGACGAGGGTGAACAGGGCTTGTACGGCGGTGCGCAGGCCTCTGCGCGTGGCATCGGTCATGGTCGTCCTCCCAGGACTCGGGACCGGGACTGGGACTGGGACTGGGACTGGGACTGGGGCTGGGGCTGGGGGCTCCGGGTCAGGACCGCGGCACGCGCAGCCGGTCCCAGCTGGCCCGCCCCGGTATCCCGTCCGCGTCGCCGCCCCGGTAGCCGAGCTTGTGCTGCCAGGCGGCGTACGAGGCACGGTCGGCCTCGCTCCACACCGGCCCGGGCCCGACGGCGTACCGTCCGCAGCCCTCCTTGACCAGGCGGCGTCCGACCGCCGTGAACAGCTCGGCACGCCGCCCGATCGCGAAGTACGCGGCACCGGGGAACGCTTCGTACGCGGTGTCGTCGTCGCCCGGCGCATCCTTGCCGAGGCGGGCCGCCACGCGGCCGCGCATCACCGGCATCGAGAAGGTCGGGTCGATCTTGCGGCGGGTCCACTCCTTGTGGCCGATGACGCTCGCCCCCGACCAGCCGTGCGCCCGGCACAGGGCGGCCGACAGGCGCTCCACCGTGGCGAGCTGGGCGGCGGGGAAGGGGTCGCTGCCGTTGCCGAGGTTCTCGATCTCGAAGCCGTAGAAGCGGGCGTTGCCGTCCACGGCGTCGGGGCCCGGCCGGGACGGCAGCACCTTCGACGCGCGGACCGCGTCGAGCACCGCCGACGAGCCGTTGCCCGCGTGGTTGGTGCGGCCGTAGCCGACGAGGTGGAGCGTGCCGTCCTTGGTGATCAGGCCGATGCAGAGCGGACCCGGCAGGTCGGGGGTGCCGCGGCGGCACAGCGCGAGGCTGTCGCGACCGGCGGTGTGGTGCAGCATGACGCCGTGCACCGGGCCCCAGGGGCCCTTGTGATTGCGGTTGTACGTCCTCCAGTTGCCGTGTTCTCTCATGCGGACGCCCTCGCCGCGCAGCGCGCGGACGAGGGCGTCGGGGGACAGAGGTGTGGCCATGAGGGCCTCCTCGGTGCGTCGGTTCTCAGATCATGGGTGTGATGGTGAGGAAGCGGTTGGCGAAGGCCGTCGACGCGGCGGTCGTGCGGAAGGCGCCGGTCACCGTGTGGGCGGCGCCCGGAGTGAGCCCGGTGAGCGGGAACACGCTGCTCGCCGAGGTCGAGGTCGTGCCGCCCACGACGGCCGCACGGGTGTCGGCGGCGGCGCTGACCACCCGGGTGCCCTGCTTCACGGAGGCCGAGAAGTAGGCCGTGCCCGCCGCGCTGTTGTTGACCCGGGCGCCGACCATCACGAGCGCCGCGCCGGACGGCGGGGCGATGAACGTGACGGCGAGGGGATCGGTGGCGCCGGTCAGCGTCTCGACGTACGCGGTCGAGGCCGTCGTACCGCTCAGATTGCTGAACCAGGCGATCGGGCCGGGCCCCATCGGGGCCCACTGCTTGGCGGCGGTGAAGTAGTAGTGGTGCCCCGGGTTGTTGAGCCAGGCGACCATCCCCGGGATCGGGTCGGTCACCTTCGCGTCGCGGGCCGCCGCGTCGGCGAACCGCAGCACGGTGCGGCCGTCGACGGCCTCGGCGAGGGACTGCAGGTGGACGGGGATGTCGGCGTTGTCGGCGGGCTGCGGGTAGGGCAGGCTGCCGAGAGGGGTGAGAGCGACCATGGGTTCGGATCCTCCTTGGGCGGGGGCGAGGGCGGGGGCGGGGGCGGGGTGGTCGAGGTCGGATTCGAGGGGCTACGGCAGCAGCTGGCTCCAGTCCGGCCCTTCGTCGCCCGCCTCCACGAGGGGGTCGTCGATCTGGACGGGCCCCGACGGCGGCTCGTAGCCGTCGTCGACCGGCGTCTCCTCTTCGTTCATGCCGTGCCTCCCGGCGTGTCAAGCAGCGTCCGGTAGCTGATCGCCTGCTTGGTGAGGGCGTCGAGCGTCGCGTACTGCGCGGTGAGCCGCTGGTACTTCCGCTGCTGGCCGTACGCGGGGTCGACCGGTGCGTCGGGGGCGAGCCCGGAGTCGGCCGGTACGCCGTTGAAGGCGGTGCCGCGCAGGGTGAGGGTCTGCTGCGGCGCGCCGTCGGCCGCGTGCGTGGTGCGGATGCCCACGACCCAGGCGAGCGTGTCGAGTTCGGCGCCCGCGGTGTCGACCACCCGGACAACGTCGCCGAGCTGGATGCGCGGATCATGCAGGACCTCGACGTCGCCGAGGAGCGGCACGGGGTAGCGGCCCGCGGTGAGCATGGCCTTCGACAGGGCGGAGGCGGTCTCGACCGTCTGCACCCAGTCTCCGGTCGGCGCCGTGTACTGCTGTTTGCCGTAGTACTTCTGACTGGTCGTGTTCCGCCACGCGTACGAGCGCTGCTTCGGGTCGGCCGACCGTTTGAGCGGCTGGAGCCGCACGGAGGGCTTGCCGTCCTTCGTCACCGTCCACAGGGTGGCCGCGCTGTGGTTGGCGAACCGCACGGAGTACGTCGGACCGTCCCGCCAACAGCTCACCGTGACATCGCCCTTGACCGACGTCCCACCGGTCTTCGCGGTGCCGAAGCGCACCTGGTGCCCCTCGCCGGAGACGGAGTCGTCCAGGACTCCGGGCGGGCCGACCTCGACGTCGTCCTCGGCCATGGCGTACTGCACGACGATCGCCGAGTTCGGCTTGATCTCCCGTACCACCGTGTCCTGGATCGGCTCGCCGACGACCGCCTTGATCCCGTTCCAGTCCTGGTAGGGCTGCTCGCAGTAGTTGCGGCAGGCGTCGATCTCCTCGGTGACGGTGAGCGACGAGATGTCCCGACGCGTGGTCACGGTGAGGTCGGGCACGGTCGGCACCGTGGTGAACCGCGAGGGGCCGCGCCAGCGGAAGACGCCCTGCTCGTCGAATTCGGCGGTGGACATGCTGGCCCTGGCGATCTCGGTGATCGCGTCCCACTGGGATCCCGACACCTTCGGGATGTCGAAGAGCGGCAGTTCGGGGGTGTCGAGGGCAGCACCCTTGGTCCACTGCCCCCGCTGCTCCCACTCCTCCTGCGGGTAGGTGGTGGTGTCCTTCCAGACCCGGTCGGTGACCTGGACGCATTCGACGGCCATGTCGGTCTTCAGGTCGACCCGGTGCAGCTCCGAGACCGGCTGCCACGTGGCCTCGCCCACGAAGGTGTACTTCTCCGCCACGTGGTACGAGCCGTCGGGCGCGGTCAGGCGTGGCAGCACCGTCGGACGGACGACCGTCCCGGTCGACGTCGTGTCGACCATGAGGCTCAGGTGCCAGGTCCCGCGCAGCGTGGCCAGCTTGGGGAAGTTCTTGGTGATCCCCAGGCTGCCGACGTTGTCGGTGCCCGATGCGATGTTCACGTCGCCCGTGGCGATGTCGAAGGCGGCCTTGATGGTCCCCGTCCTGGTGCCGTTCTGGTCGAAGACCGCCGACAACTCGACGATGTTGCCGTGCGTGAGCGCCGTGTTGACCCAGCACTCCAGCTGGAAGACGCTGCCCGGCAGGGTGAACCGCGAGCGCGGCATCCAGGACGCCTTGAGCCCGGCCGCCTTGGGCATCAGGGCCATCTCGAAGGGCGCGCCATCCCTGATCCAGTCGTACTCCGACGGATCGGGCAGCGTCTCGGGCTGGCCGTACGTCGCGTTGAACCCGCCGTGCAGGGAGGCGTACAGCGCGGTGAACGGCTTCGTGTCGGCCGGGTCGATGTCCGGGGCCCGCGGCGGCGGACAGCTGTGGATGCCGCCCTGGCGCAGGAGTTCGTCGACGCACCAGGTCGCGGTGGCGACGGGGCGGCCCGACATGAAGCCGTGGTACGGACGCGGCAGATAAGCAGGCCCCCGCAACCGCTCCGCCCCGTCCAGCGCCTGCACGGTGACGGTGTCGCTGCCGGAGGCCGCCGTGCGCGAACGCACGGTGCCGCGGAAGGCGGGCACGGTGCGGCCGCCCGCCCCCGCCGTATGGACGACGGACTGTCCTGGCCGTACGAGATCACCGGTGAGGCGGTCCGCCCAGGCCGAGTAGAGCCGCGGCGCGGGGACGCCTTCCGCACCGCCGAGCAGCAGCTCCAGCTGGGCGGACGCGCTGCCCGACACGGCGCGCATCGCCTCGGGCAGGTCCGTCGCGTACGCCCGTTCGATCTTCCACGACTGGACCTGCGGGCCGACCTCCTTGCCGCCGAGGCGGGTGGAGTGGGAGGGCACGCGCTCGGGTGTGGTCAGGGCCCGGTCGAGGACCTCGTCAGAGCGCTGCATCTCGGACCTCCACGAGGTCGAGGTTGACGTTCCGGTACGGCAGCCGGGCCGAGGGGACGTCTCCGTACGCGGTGACGACCATGGCCGGGCAGCCGTCGCCCAGGGCGTGCGCGACCGGCTCCTCGTCGAGGGTGAGGCAGCCGCCCGCGAGCCCGAACAGGCCGACGGCGCCGGGCCGTCCGACGGGCGTGGCGAAGGCGGCGCCCGCGGGGGCGGTGGCGGTGACGGAGCCGCCGACGGCGTGGCTGCTGCTGAGGTAGGTCCCGTCCGCCGCCTTCCAGTCCAGCTGGGCGGTGGCGATGGCCGGGTCCCAGCCCGCGGGCAGCAGCCAGGACACCCGCATGCCCGGCTCCACCGGCCATCCGGACCAGACTCCGTGGATCCACCCGACGGCGGCGGCCGCGTCCCGGCAGTCGACGGTGGTGATGCCGTCGGCGCCGCGGGCGAGCGCGATGTCGCCGTTCATGGTGAACCAGTGGTCCCAGCCGCCGGGGATGTCCGACTGCCCGGCCGCCTGATAGGGGTCGAGCAGATTGACGGAGGCGGGGTCGAGGACGACGAGGGGGCCGCGTCCGGTGCCGACGCGGCGGGCCAACTGGGCGAGGTGCTGGGCGTCCGCGGGCTCCAGCCACTCGAAGGAGAGCTTGAGGCGGCGGGTGGTGCGGGTGGGGGCGAAGGTGGTGACGCGGCCTTCGAGCGCCTTGAACTCGGTGACGTTGAGCTCGGCGGTGCGGTCCCAGCTCTTCGCCGCCTGCCGGATTTCCCGGAGCCGGCCGGGGGCTCCGATCCACAGGTTCCTGGCCATGGACTCCTCCTGTTCTGTGTTCTGTTGTGGCTTTCAGTGCCGCCGGGGCTATCGGCGGGCGAGGGCGCGGCGGCCCGCGAAGACGGCGCGGGCGATGGTCTGCGAGTCGACGTCTACGTGGACGGGCCGGTCGGCGAGGCGCTCCATGGCCTCGGCGAGGCGGCGCAGGGCGACGGCGTTGCCGCCGCCGTTGCTGATCATCCGTTCCAGCCGGGAGAGCGGGATGACGGCTTCGTGCTCGCCCGCCTCGCCGACGAGCGCGAGCGTGCCGCCGTTGCGGGCCTGGACGATGCCGCCCTGGGCGAGGTGGGGCACCGGCACGTGGAGGCGCGGGAAGCCGAACGACTTCCCGCCCCACTTCGGCACCCAGCTGGGGATGGAGATCTTGATCCCGGCGAGGACGTTGAACACGCCGTTCAGGGCGGACGCGAGCCCCTTGATCGGCGTCAGGATCAGATTGCCCAACCCCTTGACCAGCGGCTTCACGAAGTCCACGGCCGCGCGGGTGCCGGTCTTGATGCCCTTCCAGGCGGCGTTCATACCGCGCTTGAGGGCGGCGGTGACCTTGTCCATCTTCACGAACTGGGTGATCAGCGGGGCGGCGAGCGTCATGATCAGCCCGAACGGGCTGCCCGCCATGGCGAGGTTGAGCCCCTTCTGCGCGGCGCTCGCCCCCTTGAGCCCCTTGCCCAGCTTGCCCATGGACTTGCCGCCCTTGTCGGCGTTCTTGCCCGCCTTGCCGACGGACTTGTCCACGGCGTCGGCCTGGCGCTTCACGTCACGCAGGGCGGTCTTGGCCTTGTTCGCGGAGCTCCGCAGCTTGTCGAGCGAACTCTTGAATTTGTCGGACTCCTTCTTCGCCTTCCCCAGGGACCCGTCGGCGGTACGCAGCCCGCTGTGCAGCTTCTTCACCGCGCTGCTGCTGCTGTTGGCGGACGTACGCAGCTTGCCCACCGCCGTGGCGGCGGACGTGGTGGACTTGCCGAGCTTGCCGACGGCGGTGGCGGCGGAACTGGTGGGCTTGCCCAGCTTGTTGACGGATCCTGCGGCGGAGCCGGTGGACTTGCCGAGCTTGCCGACCTGGGTGGCGGTCTGGCCCGCGGCGCTGCGCATGCGGCCGAGCTGGGTGGCCGCGGTGCTTATGGACTGGTTCAGTCCCATGGTCTTCTACTCCTCTGCGTTTCCACTCCTCGATCGCCGCGTCAGAAGCGGGAATTGAGCCGGGCTATCTGGTTGTTCAGGCGCTGCACATTGGCGCTGGCCCGCTCGGACTCCCGACGCAGCGCGGCGACCTGACTGCTTCGCAGGGCCGAGAGCTGGCTGTTCTGCCGGTCGTTGGCCAGCGACACCGTGGACCTGTCGGCCTTGCGGCGGAGCTTCTGGTTGATGTCACGGGCCAAGTCGTTGATGCGCCGGTTGGCTCCGTTGGCCTTGGTGATCGCCTTGTCGGCGGTCGTCTGGGCCTTGGTGGCCGCGCTCTTCAGCTGCTCCGGGTGCTGGTTGCGCGAACGCGCCTCGGCTGCTTCCTTTTCTTTCTCCCGCTTTGCCTTCAGGTCGCCTATGGGGTCCCATATGGTGTGCTCCAGCTTGAGCCCGGTCAGCCCACCACCAGCGGCGTTGAAGGCGAAGGCGCCGCCATTGAACTCGCTTTTGAATGCCGTCAGCTCGGCCTTCTTGACGTATTCGCGCTCCGTGATGTCCTTGATCAGCTTGACCGTACTGTTTTCCGGCTGACTACCGTCGGCCATCATCAGCTCCTAAAACAGGTGACGGCCCCACATGCCGTCGGATCAGGCATGGGAGGCCGCCAGTTGGGGTTGGTGCGTTCAGTCGGTGGTGAGGCTCCAGTGCTGGGCGTTCAACAGGAGGTATCCGGGCCCGGTGACACTGATGGTCTCGTGCGTGTGATGCGGCGCGGACAGCTCCTTACCGGCGCCGAAAGCGGGGCCGAATAGCGTCAACGCCCCCGCGTACGCGCCCTTGTTCCACGTGATGCGAAGCCGCTTCTTCGCGCCTTCGGCGACCCGCAGCACCCACGGTCCTTCACCGGACATCTCACCGGCGACGAACTCGACGTCCTGCTCGGTCAACCGGCTCACCCGCCACCCGCCGAAACCCGTGAAAGTGGCTTTGCCGCCGTGCCGGAACAGCCTGAGGGAATTGAAATCCGACGGCAGCACGAACCGGTGGCGTTGCATACCCGACAGAGTGGAGCCGTATCCCGCTTCCTGTGTCGCCTCCGTGCGACGGACGACATACGCGTCGAGCCGTGCTCCGAACACTCCGCGGATTTCCAGCGGTATGGGCGCGGCATCGCCCGCCTCACGGATGAGGATTTCGCGGCTGCGCCAAGATGACCACTGCTGTTTCGGGTCGTTCACGAGGTTCCCTCCCCTGGTCCACGCTGTCCGGCAGATCATCGCCTGTCGGTTGTCGTGGCGGGAAGGTCAGGAGAAGAAGGCCGCCAGTTGCACGGCTGACGGTTTGGGGTCGGCGGCGGTGGTGTCGGGGGCGGGCTCCTCGTCGTCCCGGGCCTCCGGCGGCCGGTCCGCGCCCGGGCGCGGCAGTGGCTTCGGGGGATCCAGGGGGTCCGCGTCCTCGTCCTGGTTGACCGTCGCGAACATCCAGTTCGCGTCGGCCAGTTGATCCACCACGTGGGCGAGGAGATAGTCACCCACCGACCACTCCGCCCCCTCCCCCTCCGTCTCCCGCGCCACCGCCCCGTCCCGCGGCAAGTGCCGGATCAGGACCGCGAGGCGGCGGGAGGACAGGCGGCCGCGGTGCCAGTCCAGGAGGTCGAGGCCGTAGAAGCGGAGCAGGTCGGCCTCCAGAGCCTCGGCGTGTTCGTCGACGAACACGCCGAGGCTCAGCCTTCCCCCAGGCCGAGCCCGGTCTCCTTGCCGTACGCCTCCAGGATCGCCGCGATGTCCTGCATCGTGACCTCATGCCGCTCGAAGCGGGCGAACTGCTCCTCTCCGAGGAGGAGTTCGAGCAGGCCGTCCACATCGTTGTCGTCGAGGTCCCGCAGTTTGCGCGCGGTCGCGCGGGTCAGTTCGGTCGGCAGCTCGAAGCTGTCGGAGTCGAGCTCGAAGGTCCAGGCCCGGCCGAGCGCTTCGAGGCGCTGGGCGCGGGCGGCGTTGACGTTGAAGCCGGACACGGGTCTCTCCTTCGGCAAGGCGACGCCCGGCCGTGCTGGGGGCACGGGCCGGGCGTCGCTGGGATCCTATGCGGTCGCGCGCAAGCGCAACCGGCGATTTTGCGCAATCAACCAGCAGGGCAGGGGCGGGCCCGGTCGGGTTGGGACCGGTCCACCTACCAGCCCGGTCCGCCTACGAGTAGGACGTGGACAGTTCCTTGATGCGGAAGCTGGCCAGCGGCGCGGTGTCGTTCTTGGCGAGCGCCGTGAACGTCACGCCCAGCTTCACCGCACCGGTCCGGGTCAGACCGATCTCCTCGGTCTCGGTGACCTGCCCGCGCGGCACGACGAACCGGTAGATCGACGCACCGTCGGTGAACTCGATGCCCAGCGCCCGCTCGTCCGCCGCCGGGGAGTTGGCGAGGTCGTACGTGAACTCCTTGAACTCGGGATCGGCCTGCGCGTCGAGCCCCGCCGGCGGGGTGCTGGTGGTGGCCGGCTTGACCGCGCCACCACCCATGAAGAAGGCCAGGGTCGCCTTGTTCAGCTGCATCAGCTGGAACTTCACCGTGAGGTCACGGTCGGAGTAGATGAACCGCGCCGGGCTCACCGACTGCCAGGTGTCGACCGGGTCGATCTTGTCCTTCTTGTTGAACTTGATGCCGTCGGTCGTGGTGTAACCGAGGTCGGTCCACTTCGCCGGGTCCCACGCGGTGCCGATGCTGGCCGGGGCCTCGGTCTCGACGGGCGCGATCAGCACGCGTCCGGTACCGGCGACGCGGATTTCCTTGCCGTTGTTGCCTGCCATGGGTACTCCTCAGATCTCAGTTGGTACGACGAAGGCCCCGCCGGATCGGCAGGGCCTGTGGTTCTGGTGCGTGATGCGTGATGCGTGCGGGGAGATGCGGTGTGCTCACTCGGGGCGGATCGAGATCCGCACCGTCGACAGGTACCGGCTGCCCGCCGGGCGGTTGTAGTCGGGCAGCCAGCGCGGCCCGTCCGCCTCGGTGACGTCGGTGACGACGGCCCCGCCGTACGAGGTGCCGGCCAGTTCGAGCACACAGGCACGGGCGGCGAGGGAGATGCCGTGCGCGGTGGACTTGTCCGGGCCGTAGACCTCGAGGTCGAGCAGCGGCTGGTCGAGATGCCGGTCGTCGACCCACGCGCCGCCGACACGGGAGACGAGGACGGCCTTCTGGGTGCCGTCGAACCCGGCGGGCGGCTTGTTGTCGACGACCGAACCGGCCAGCTCGGCCCGGTTCTTGAGGAAGTCGACGACGAGCCGTTCCGCGTCGGGAAAGGTCAGGATGGACACATGGACACTCCCTGTCAGTCAGAAGGGACATGAGTGGGGGCAACACAAAGCGGCAGGTCCGCCACCCCGGTGTGGGGCGCAGCTCTGCCGCTGCTTCAAGTGTGATCCAGGGGCCCCGATCCCGCAACTGAGCGCTGAGCAGGGTTCGTTGAGCCCCCGTTGAGCCCGTCCCGGGACGCGCGAAGGGCCCCGCACCACCCGGTGCGGGGCCCCACGCCACTCCATCGCCTCGTCCTCGTACGGTTACGTCTGCGGCCGCGCCGCCCCCACCCCTCGTACGAAGCGCTCGGCGGCGAACACGTCCTCCAGGCGGTACATCGAGCGGCGCCCCTGCCGTCCCGCGGCCTTCAGATGACCGAGCTGCACCCACTTGCGGATGGTCGCGGGCGAGACGTCGGCCTCGGTGGCGGCGAGGTCTCCCGAGATCAGCGGTGTGTTCATGCCGTCTCCTCCGCCTCGTCGAGCACGTGTCGGCAGGGCGGGTTCACACACATCGCGACGCCTCGCTCGGGAAAGGCCCGCAGCGAGACCGAACCGCAGGCCGGGCAGCGCCCCGGAAGCCGCACCAGCTGCTCGGGGTCCCCCAGGGCGCGTGCGCAGCGGTGGGCCATCCGGCGGGTCTCCTCCTCGACGTGGGCCGCCAGGTCGGGCATCTCCCCGAGCGCGTCGAGGAGTTCGGCGAGTCGACCGAGGCGGACCGCCACCGGGGCGGCGGAGATGCGGCGCAGGCCGAGCCGGTCCCGTACGGCCTCCTCCAGTTCGACCACGCCGTCACCGATGTCGCGGAGGGCGTCGGAGACGTAGAGGCGTACGGGCGCGAGGGTGGACGCGGCCGGACCGCCGCCCCGCACCTCGCGGAACGTCCGTCCCGTGCCGGGCGCAAGCTCCTCCAGGAGCAAGGGGTACCGGCGGCGCAGCGAATCGATCCAGAGGGCCGCGCGCCCGACCGAGCCGCTCACCATGGTGTCCCCACCGCTCCTCACGACGTCCCCACCGCTCATCACGACCTCCCCTTGGTCGACTTGCGCGGTTTGACCTCGCGGCCGTTGCGCCACAGGCGTCCCCCGCTGACCCCGTCGAACCAGGTGCGCGAGGGATCGACGATGGCTTCGCACTCGCGCCGGATCGGACACTGATTGCAGGCGCGCAATACCGGCGCCGCCTCGGCGGGGGTGCGAGTGAAGACGTACTGCTGGGGGAGATCCGCGCAGGCGGCGTCCCGACGCCAGTCGAGAGCCTCGTCCGGGCCGGGTCCGGAGACTTGCATTCCAGTAAAAGCGCTGTTCAGAGCAGGTGCGAGCAGATCTGGCCGATTGGGCATGCGCAACCCCTCCGCAGGTATGCGAACATTAGTTCGAACACGTCGATGCGTGATCAGAGTTCCACGCTGCGTGCGCATGCGCAACTAAAAACAGAGAGGCGTGAGACAGGAAGGGACGTAAGGGGTGGCTGGAAACAACCGCCGTGACAGCGCCGCGAAGGCGCCGGGGCGGCCCGTCGGGCGCACTCCGGCGCCCGCCTGCCCGGGATCTTCACAACAACGTGCGAGCGCGCACATATTTCGGTGCGCGCACGATCGGTACCCTCGCTCTGCGACGAGGGGAGAACGACGACATGGTGTCCAGCCCGCGGGCCAGTGCCCGCAGCGAACAGGGGTACCGACCCGGGAGCGACCACGAGCAGGTCCGGGAGAGTGGCCGAAACCGAGCGGACGAACTGGAGGAGTTCGCCGAGTGGATCGAGGGCGTGATGCGCGAGCGCGGCTACGACATCGACAGTCCGCGCGGCGGCGGCAAGTCGAAACTGGCGGACGACGCAGGTGTGCACCGGGCCGCCGTCAGCCGCCTCATCCAGCGGCAGAGCATGCCCGACCTGGAGACGATGCGACGCCTCGCGGCGGTGCTCGGAGTTCCGCTGCGGGACATGCTGATCCGCTCCGGCCGACTGTCCGAGAATGACCTGCCGATCGCGGCGGGGCGAGGCGGGGAGACCGATGCCCCCCGACTGCTGAGCCCCGAGGAAGCGGCCCGGAGAATGGGGGTGCCCCCAGAACTGCAGGCGGTCTTCGTGAGGGTCACGAAGGCGTTCCTGCCGCAGGTCGAGTAGCCGAACAGCAGGGGGCCGAACTTGCGCAGCCCGGGGGCACAGAGGGAGTGCGAACATGCCGACTGACGAAGCGGAGGGGCCGTCCGGGGGCGCACGGCGTCGCGGTGCGGGGCGCCATGACGTCGAGAGCGGAACGAGGGCGTCGGAGGAGCTCGCCCACCTCGTCGGCGCGCTGCTGATCGAACTCGGCTCGAAGATCCAGGAGGCCGGGATCGACGGCGTCCGGATACTCACCGAGGAGGAGGCGCAGCAGAGCCAGCTGCGCTGGTTCCGCGAGGGCTGGACGGAACACGCCCGCGCGGCGGAGCACGCCCGTACGTCCGACGCCGACGCCGAGCCTCCGGCGGGCCACGTGGACGTAGAACCGCCGTCGGCGGCTGCCGGATCCGCGAGGCTGCTCCGGTTCCCCTCAGACGCGCCACGAGGCACGCACCCGCTCCCGATCGTGGGCAGGGACGAGGCCCGCGGCACACGGGACTTGATGGCGCACCGGCCGCGCAGGCGGCGGGAGCAGGACGACCCGAAGCACACCGGCCCCGACGAGTAGGCCGACTCTCCTCCGCCGCGCCGCCACCACCTGTCACGTATCCTCCGCATTCGCCCGTCCGGGCGAACAATCGGGAAGAGGATGGACGCCGGTGTCACTGGTCCCACGGGTCTCACTGGTGTCGCGCCTGACCGGCTGGTGCCGGAACGCCGTGCTCCATGAGTGGCGGAACGTTGTCGCGGACCCGTGCCGCAGGCTCTGGGAGCGCGGCCCCCTTGGCGTCTCGCTCGCTGTCATCGCGTGCGTCGCCGTGATCGGCCTGCACGAGTTCCAGCAGACAGCCGCCGGTGCCGGTGTGGTGCGTGTGCTCAGTGAGGTGCGGGCCGACCAGCCCGTCTGGCTGTCCCTGCTGCGCACGCCCGTCTCGCTCTTCGTGCCCGCGGTGGACCTGCCCGCGTGGGGCGGCCTGCCCCGCCTGTTCCTGGCGTTCGCACTCGCCGAGCTGCTCTTCGGTCGCGTACGCACGCTGGTGGTCGCGTACGCCGTCACGCTCGCCGGAACCCTCGGGGCGCGCGTCATGATCGCCCTCGGCCCCGACCGGCTCGGTCTCCCCGCGGAGGCCGCGCACACGGTGGACACGGGGGCCTCGGCGGCGATCGTCGGCCTCTTCGCCTTTACGGCCGTGACCCTGCGGTCGCCACTGCTCTTCCTCGCCGCGGTCGTCCCGACGGTGGCCGGGTCGATCGCCGAGCCGAACCTCGCGGGCCGCGAGCACCTGGTCGCCGTCGCCGTGGCGATGATCCTCGCGGTCGTCCTGCCCGGACGGAAGGAAGGCCGGGCAGAATCGATGGAAGTCGATCAAGTAGTTCAGGAGGTCGGGCATGGCGGTTCTCGACGCGGGCGACCCACTGGCCGTCGCGGTGACCGGAGCGATCAGGACGGGTGACGTCCCGGCGCTGCGCGAACTGCTGGACGCGCACCCCGGGCTCGCCGCCACGGGCATCGAGCGGACCGGCGAGGCGGCGGGGACGCGCAGCCTGCTCCATGTCGCCACGGACTGGCCGGGCCACCTCCCCGCCGGACCCGAGGTCATCGCGGTCCTCGTCGCGGCGGGCGCCGACCCCGACGCCCGGTTCGTCGGCGCGCACCGGGAGACTCCCCTGCACTGGGCCGCGAGCAACGACGACGTCGCGGCGCTGGACGCGCTGATCGCGGCCGGTGCGGACATCGAGGCGACCGGGGCGGTCATCGGGGGCGGCACACCGCTGGCCGACGCGCGCGGCTTCGGGCAGTGGCGGGCGGCCCGGCGGCTCCTCGCGCACGGGGCGCGGACGACCTTGCAGGACGCGGCGACGCTGGGCCTCGTCGACCGGGTCGCGTCCCTCGTCGAAGACGGGGCGGAGGGGGCGGACCCGCCCGACGCCGACGACATCACCAGCGCCTTCTGGGGCGCGTGCCACGGCGGGCAGCAGGCGACCGCCCGGTTCCTCCTGGAGCGGGGCGCCGACCTCGACTGGATCGGGTACGACGGCCTGACGCCGCTGGACGTCGCCGTGGAGGCCGGGGCCGCCGAGGTCGCGGAGTGGCTGCGCGCGCAAGGTGCAAGAACGCGCAGGGAGTTGACGTGACGCCCCCTTTCCTGTGCACCCCCCGCCGACAGGGGGCCTAGCACCACCCTCAGGACACCATGTCGCCGTATGCCGCCGGACCTGCGGATCCGGGAGCGTAGAGGACACCAGCAAGGCACGTCCCCCTCTCCTCATCTCCCCTCTCCCCGCGACGATTCGAGACCGCCATGAGCGCCAGCACACTCTCCGCCCGGCAGACACCCACCCCCACACCCACCCCCGCCCCCGCCTCCACCGCCACCTCCGCCTCCGCCGAGAGGCCCGGCTTCTGGCGCGCCCCCTTCGCCGCGGGCACCTTCCGTGAGGTCGGCTACGTGCTGGTGTCCCTGCCCGTCGCGATCGCCGCATTCGTCTTCGCCGTCACCATGTTCTCGCTCGGCGCGGGCCTGCTCGTCACCGTGCTCGGCCTGCCCGTCCTGGCCGCGGCGCTCGCCGGGGCGCGCGGGCTGGGTGCCGCCGAGCGGGGCCGGGCCCGCGCGGGGCTCGGGCTGGACGTCGTCGGCCCCGCCACGCTCGACACGGCGCGCGCCGGGGGCCGGTGGGCCGGTGTCAGGGCCCGGCTCGCGGACGCGGCGGGCTGGCGGGCGCTGCTCTTCCAGGTGGTCATGTTCCCCTGGCGGGTGGCGAGTTTCGTCCTGACGGTGACGTTCCTGGTCACCGGCTGGGTGGTCGCGCTCTTCCCCACGTACTCCTGGGTCTTCCACCGCTACCTCGACTGGCCCGGCTACCGCGTCTACGACTTCACCTCGGGCGGCGAGCGGCACGCGTACTACATCACCTCGCCCTTCCAGATCGCCGCGGTCGCCCTCGTCGGCGCGGTGATCGTCCTGCTCACCCCGAAGCTGGTCCGCGCCCTGACGAACGTAGACCGCGCCGCGGTCCGCTCGCTCCTCGGCTGAGCGGTTACTCGGCGGGGGCCGCGTAACAGTGCAGGGCGACCCGCTGCCCCGGCCCCCACTCCTGCTCGACGATGCCGAGCAGCTGCCATCCCATGCGTTCGTAGAGCGCGGCAGCCGAGGCGTCGGTGGACACGACGTCAAGCACCGGATGCAGCCCGCGCGCCCGCGCCTCCCGCACGGCCCGCCCCATCAGCAGGGCACCGATCCCGTGACCGCGGGCGTCCGGCGCGACGAAGAGGCGGCTCACCACCGCGGCCGCGTCGGCCCCTTCGACCCCCGCCCGCCCGCCCCAGAGCCCGGGCGCCTCGTCCCCCGCCCCGGGCCTGGACAGCGCCACGTGCCCGACGACCCGCCCGTCGAGCTCGGCCACCCAGGCCCCGAAGGCGTCGGCTCCTTCCAGCCAGCCGCCGGGCTCCCGCGGCCAGTTGACCGGGTACCCGTCGGCCTTGTGGACGGCGGCGAGCACACCGACGCAGGCCTCCAGGTCACGCTGGCCGGAACGTTCCCGCAGCCGCAGGACGGGGTGGCCGTCTGCCGCGTCGGCGGCCCGGTCTCGTCTCATCGAAGCATCGAATCACAGTGGCCGACCGAGCACGCCCCGCACGCCCAAGTAGACACTCCGACAACAGCGTTACCGTCCATGGGCAGACCCACCCATCAGGCGAGCGCGACGAGCTCCCGATAGCCGGAGCTCCACAAATCCTCCTCCCCGTCAGGGAGGAGCAGCACCCGATCCGGCCGCAGGGCGTCGATGGCGCCCTCGTCGTGCGTGACCATCACGATGGCTCCTGGATACGTCCCCACAGCACCCAGCACCTCATCCCTGGACGCCGGATCGAGGTTGTTGGTGGGCTCGTCGAGGAGCAGGACGTTCGCGCCGGAGTGGACGAGCCCGGCGAGCGCGAGCCGCGTCTTCTCGCCGCCCGAGAGGACCGAGGCGGGCTTGTCCGCATCGTCGCCGCCGAACAGAAAGGCCCCCAGAACGCGCCGCACCTCGCCGTCCGTCAGATGCGGGGCGGCACCCGCGAGGTTCTCCCGGACGGTCAGCGCACCGTCGAGGGTGTCGTGCTCCTGAGCGAAATACCCGAGCCGCAGCCCACTCCCGGCAACCACCCGCCCCCCATCGGGCAGTTCACGCCCGGCAAGCAGCCGAAGCAGCGTCGTCTTCCCGGCCCCGTTGAGACCGAGGACGACGAGCCGACTCGCCCGGTCGACGGCCAGATCGACACCGTCGAGCACGCGATGGGACCCGTACGCCTTGGTCAGCCGCACCGCGCCCAGCGGCATGCGGCCGCACGGCGCGGGCTCCGGCAGCCGGATCCGCGCGACCTTCTCGCCCCGCCGCACCGGCTCGGTCCCGGCGAGCATGCGTGCGGCGCGCCGGTCCATGTTCTTCGCGGCGGTGGCGGTGGCGACGTGGGAGCGCATCTTGTCGGCCTGGGCGCGCAGCGAGGCGGCCTTGCGCTCGGCGTTGGCGCGCTCGCGAGTACGCCGCCGCTCGTCGGCCGCGCGCTGGGCGCGGTAGGCCTGCCAGCCGGTGTTGTGGACGTCGATGGCGGTACGCAGCGCATCGACGTGCAGGACGCGGTTGACCGTCTCGGCGAGGAGCCCGGTGTCGTGGCTGATCAGCACGACGCCGCCCGGATATCCGGCCAGGTAGGTGCGCAGCCATGCCACCGAGTCGGCGTCCAGGTGGTTGGTCGGCTCGTCGAGGAGCACGGTGTCGTGCCGCGCGAACAGGATCCGCGCGAGCTCGACGCGGCGTCGCTGGCCGCCCGACAGCTCGCCGACGGGCCGGTCGAGCACCCGCTCGGGCAGCCCGAGCCCGGCGGCGACCCGGGCGGCCTCCGCCTCCGCGGCGTACCCGCCGCACGCCTGGAAGCGGTCCTCCGCGCGGGCGTAGGCAGCCATGGCGCGCTCCTGCGCTGCCGGTCCCGCGGCTTCGGCCATGGCGGCCTCGGCGGTACGCAGCGCCGCGACGGCCTCGTCCAGGCCCCGCGCGGACAGGATGCGGTCGGTGACGGTGACGGCGGGGTCGGCGGCGCCGGGATCCTGGGCGAGATATCCGACGGATCCCGTCCGGCTGACGTCGCCGTCGGCCGGGGCCTCCCGCCCCGCGAGGATCTTCATGAGGCTGGTCTTGCCCGCGCCGTTGCGCCCGACCAGGCCGACGCGGTCGCCGGGGGCGATGTGGAAGGAGACGTGGGACAGCAGAAGGCGGGCGCCGACGCGCACGTCGACACCTCGAAGGGTGATCATGGGGTAACGCTCCGCAATAGCGAATGGACACACGGGTGACGTGAAGGCGTGTGTCCCAGCTAGGAAATGCGAGGCGTAGACATACCCCCGAGGCTAACGCCGCGCTCGCTCCCCCCGCACCCGATTTCCCCCCGCCCGCGCACGGCCGCCTGCTCCCTCCCTACTTCCCCTTCTTCGAGGCGGCGGCCTTCGCCGCGGCCTTCAGCTCCTGCTTGTGGGCGCGGACCTTGTGCAGGGAGTCCGGGCCGGTGATGTCCGCGACCGAGCGGTACGCCTTGGGGGCGCCGTAATCCCCCGCCGCCTCCCGCCAGCCCTTCGGCGTGACGTCCATCTGCTTGCCGAGCAGGGCCAGGAAGATCCGGGCCTTCTGCTCACCGAAGCCGGGCAGCGCGTGCAGCCGCCCGAAAAGCTCCTGCCCCGATTCGGCATCCCGCCACAACACCGTCGGGTCGCCTTCATAGTGGTCGACCAGGTACTGGCAGAGCTGCTGGATCCGCTTGGCCATCGAGCCCGGGTAGCGGTGCACCGCGGGCTTGGCGGAGAGGAGCGCGGCGAAGTCCTCGGGGTCGTACGCGGCGATCTCGTGGGCGTCCAGGTCGTCCGCCCCCAGGCGGGTGGCGATCGTGTACGGCCCCGCGAACGCCCACTCCATGGGGACCTGCTGGTCCAGAAGCATGCCGACCAGCGCGGCGAGCGGACTCCGCCCGAGCAGCGCGTCCGCGTCCGGCTCCTGAGCAAGATGAAGCTCCATACCCCGATAATCCCCCGCTCCCCACACCCCCGCAGCCCGGCCAGGTACAGAACCCCGCGCCGCCCGGCGGGGCCAGGAACCCGCAGGCGCCCTGCGCCGTCCGGCGGGGGTAGGAACCTCAAGCCCGCCGCTCCGCGGCGGATGTTCCCCACCCACCCACCCGTTTGCCCCGCGACGTCCAGCGGGGGTGGGGGCCGGGGCTGTCCCGGCGTCGCCAGGGTGTGGGGGTGGGCGGGAGACCCTCCGCAGCAGCGGGGCAGGGGCCGAGGCCGCCCCGCCGTCGCCAGGGGGCGGGTGGGAGAGCCCGCGAGCGGCCGAGGGGACTGGGTGGGCGAGTGGGAGGCCCTTCGCAGCCGTCAGCAAGACCAGCAGCCCCGGGGCCCCCACCGGGCCGGGGCGTGAGTGGGCGGGCGGGAGACCTCCGCAGCCGTCAGAGAGATCAGCGGTCGGGGCGTCCTCCGCCCCCGCCGGGCCGCAGCCGCGTACGAGACGGGAGGGGACGCGGGGGTATGTGCGCACGGAGCACCGAGCCAACCCTGACAGCCAGAAGCTCTCCAGGCGCGGCGCAGGGATAGCGAGTACGTACATACCCCCGCGGCCCCGCACCCACAACCGAACCCCAGGCGCAGACGCCCGCCCAAAGCGCGCCCACCGACGAACCCCAAGCGCAGCCCCCCGCCCAAAGCGACCCGCCCCTAGCCCATGAGGGCGGCATCCGGACCCGGTGCGATCAAGCAGGGGCCCGCCCGGGGACATGCCCTCCATGAGCGCCCCGCCCCCTCCATCACGCCGCCACCCCGCGTGGCCAAGGGCGCTGCTCATCCTCCTCCTGGTCCTCCTGACCACCCTCGCCCCGGCCCCCACCGCCCCGCCACCCCCCACCGCAATCTCCACGGAGACCGGCAGCGAGACCCAGCACGACGTCGCAGAAACGGCCCTGCGCCTCCCCACCCGCCACGCCACCCGCCTGCCCACCGCACGCCCCCACACCCCGGCACCGCCCCACCGCACCACAAACCCCACACCGGCCCCGCCCCACCTCCACCCCCACGTCCCCACCCCCCGCTCGGTGGTCCTGCGCTGCTGACAGGAGGGCAAAGCAAACGCCCTCCACCCCACCAGCACGAGCAGAAGGACACCTCATGCCCATGGACCCCTACGCGGCCCTGCAAGCCTTGCTCCGCGCAGAAGCGGTACGCGCGACGCCTCCCGAGGAACCCCGCCCGGCACCTCAGGCACCTCTTGAGCACGACGACCAAGCCCCCGAGCACCACCGTCGTCAACAGCCCAACGACGCCTGACCCAGCCGAAGGCGACGGCCGGCGCAGGACGAACCGCTCAAGGCGCCCCCGCCAGACTCAGCGCCTGCGCCGAGCCGTCCCGAACACGGACCGCGAGATCTCCCGCCCGATCTGCGTCCCCATGGACCGCAACAGGGACTTGAACATCCCGCTCCCCACGACTTGCTCCACCACAGACCCAGACCCAGCCCCAGCCCCGGCCCCAGACCCAGACCCAGACCCAGACCCAGCCGACTTGCCCCGAGCCGCACGCTCCGCCTCGGCCGCCGCCTCCGCCCCCGCCACCCTCTCCGCCTCCCGCGCAGTCAACTTCTCGTACGCCGACTCCCGATCAACCGCCTCCGCGTACCGCGAATAGAGCACCGACGACCGCACGGCCTGCTCCAGCGCCCCCGCCTCCACCGGCCCCATCAGCGACTCCGGCGCCCGCAGCCGCGTCGCCGCGACCGGCGTGGGCGCGCCCTTCTCGCTGAGCACGGTGACCACGGCCTCACCCGTACCGATCCCGGTGAGGATCTCCTCCAGGTCGTACGCCGAATCGGGAAACGTCCGCACCGTCGCCTTCAGCGCCTTCTGGTCGTCGGGAGTGAACGCCCGCAGCGCGTGCTGGACGCGATTGCCGAGCTGTCCGAGCACATCCGCGGGCACGTCCTTCGGCGTCTGCGTCACGAAGAAGACGCCGACGCCCTTCGAGCGGATCAGCCGCACGGTCTGCGTGATCGCCGCGAGGAACGCCTTGGAGGCCCCGTTGAAGAGCAGATGCGCCTCGTCGAAGAAGAAGACGAGCTTCGGCTTCTCGACGTCGCCCACTTCCGGCAGGTCGTTGTAGAGGTCGGCCAGCAACCACATCAGGAAGGTCGAGAAGAGCTGCGGCTTGTCCTGGACGGCGGGCAGCTCCAGGACCGACACCAGACCCCGCCCGTCCGGCGCCAGCCGCAGGAACTCGCTCGTGTCGAACTCGGGCTCTCCGAAGAAGTCGCCCATCCCCTGCGCCTCGAAGGCGGTGAGCGCCCGCAGGATGACCCCGGCCGTCACGGTCGAGAGCCCGCCGATGCCCTTGAGCTCCGGCTTGCCCTCGTCCGAGGTGAGGAAGGTGACGACCGCGCGGAGGTCCTTCAAGTCGACCAGTTCCAGCCCCTTCTGGTCGGCGTAGTGGAAGATCAGGCCGAGCGACTGCTCCTGGGTCTGGTTGAGCTGCAGCACCTTGGAGAGCAGCACGGGCCCGAAGCTGGTGATCGTCGCCCGGACCGGAATCCCCGTTCCGATGCCCCCGAGCGCGTAGAACTCGCTGGGAAACCCGGTGGCCTGCCACTCCTGCCCCACGTCCGCGGCCCGCTCGGCGACCTTGTCACCCGCCTCGCCGGGTACGGAGATCCCCGAGACGTCGCCCTTGATGTCCGCGAGGAAGACGGGGACGCCCTGCGCGGCGAGCTGCTCGGCGATGAGCTGCAGGGTCTTGGTCTTGCCGGTACCGGTGGCCCCGGCGACCAGCCCGTGCCGGTTGAGCATGGGCAGCGGGATGCGGACCTGCGCGTCGGCGAGGCACTCCCCGCCCCACAGCAGCGCACCGAGTTCGAGGGCGGGCCCCTCGAAGGCGTACCCGGCAGCGATCTCCAAGGCTTCCCGAGGCAGAACAGCACCCGCACCCTCAACAACATCCACATACACACCCGAACCCGCACCAGCCCCCGCACCAACATCCGCCCCCACCCCCGCGGAACCCTCGCCTCCGCCCGTCACCTCCACGCCCGGCGCAGACTCGTTCGGGCGGTTCACGCGGCCCGGCATGGACGGAATCGACTGGCTCTCGCTCACTTCGGCCCCTGTTCCCGGCTGACGTGTTCCCGGTTTGACCCGATTTAAGGCGTCATTTCCCAGGGTCGCACTCCGTCGCCATGGCTGCGCCCGGAGAGCCTTGCCCGGTAGGCTTTCCGTGTGATCTTCAAGCGCATCGGAAACGGCCGGCCGTACCCCGACCACGGCCGGGAAAGCACCCGGCAGTGGGCGGACGTCGCGCCGCGCCCGGTCCGCCTCGATCAGCTCGTGACGACCAAGGGCCAGCTCGACCTGGAGACCCTGCTCGCCGAGGACTCGACGTTCTACGGCGACCTCTTCGCGCACGTCGTGAAGTGGCAGGGCGACCTCTACCTCGAGGACGGCCTGCACCGCGCGGTCCGCGCCGCGCTCCAGCAGCGCCAGGTGCTGCACGCGCGCGTGCTCGAACTGGGCTGATCCCGGACCGCCGGGCCCACACGACCCGTTCGACCCGCACGACCCACCCGCACGGGCGGACCCACACCGCACCGGCCATTCAGGCGACCCCACGGCCCGCATTGGCCCTTTCGGGTTGGACTGGGCCCCGCGTAATGATCATTTAGTAGGCATCGCCGTCCGGCCGCACTACGCTGCGCCCATGAGCATGCTCACTCCCCCCGGCATGGGCGGCAAGTACCGCATCACGGGGGACAAATATCCACGGATGCGCCGCCCGAGCGGTCGCCGCAGGATCGTGCTCGCGGTCATCGCGTCCGCCGCGGCCATCGGCCTGATCGGCTGGGGCACCCTGCAGCTCATCGACGTGTTCACGGGCGGCAGCAAGGCATCGGCCGCGGGCCACGCGTCCCAGGACTGCGACCGCAAACCGGCCGCGGCCGCCTCGGAGCCGGTGCGGAAGCAGAAACCGCTGCCCAAGCCGGGCCAGATCACCGTCAACGTCTTCAACGCCACGCCCCGCGGCGGCCTCGCCAAGAGCACCGCCGACGAGCTCAAGAAGCGCGGGTTCGCCATCGGCAAGGTCGGCAACGCGACGAAGGCGTACGACAAGAAGGTCAAGGGCACCGGGCTGCTGCTCGGCGCCGAGTCGGCCGCGGACACCGCGATCCCGGTGCTCGGCACGCAGCTCGCCGGGGCCGAGCACCGGTCCGACACCCGCAAGGGCGGCGAGGTCGACCTGGTCATCGGCAACCAGTTCAAGAATCTGGCCAAAAAAGAGGACGCCGACAAGGCCCTGGCCGCACTGGCCAAGCCCAAGCCGACGCCCACTCCGTCGGGCAAAGAGAACTGCTGACTACTCCGCGGTCCCGTACATCCGGTCACCCGCGTCACCGAGCCCGGGCACGATGTACCCCTGCTCGTTGAGCCGCTCGTCGACCGAGGCCGTCACGACCGTCACCGGCGTGCCCGCCAGCTCGCGCTCCATGATCTCGACGCCCTCGGGGGCGGCGAGCAGCACCACGGCGGTCACGTCGTCGGCGCCGCGCTTGATGAGCTCCCGGATCGCCGCGACGAGCGTGCCGCCCGTGGCGAGCATGGGGTCCAGGACGTACACCTGACGCCCGGAGAGGTCCTCCGGCATGCGCGTCGCGTACGTGGAGGCCTCCAGGGTCTCCTCGTTGCGGATCATGCCGAGGAAGCCCACCTCGGCGGTCGGCAGCAGCCGCACCATGCCGTCGAGCATGCCGAGACCGGCGCGCAGGATCGGCACCACCAGCGGACGCGGGTACGACAGCTTCACGCCGGTCGTCCCCGTCACCGGGGTCTCGATGTCGACCTGCTCGGTGCGCACGTCCCGGGTGGCCTCGTACGCGAGCAGGGTGACCAGCTCGTCGGCGAGGCGCCGGAAGGTCGGGGAGTCGGTGCGCTTGTCGCGCAGCGTGGTGAGTTTGTGCGCCACCAGCGGGTGGTCGACGACGTGGATCCGCATGACATCAACAGTAACCGGGCCCGGGCCCCGCGCCTCTCGCTGGCATCAACACCGCCATCCGAGGGAAGGTGGTGACGTACGAACTGAGGTGGTGTGGCTATGACGGGGCACAGTCCGGAAGACGAGACCGACACCGAGCGCCGCAGGCGGCGCGCCCAGTTCCTGCGTGAACGCACCGAGGCCATCGAGCTCCGCGACCGCGTGAAGCCGCGCCGCGCCCGGGCGGCACGCATGCGGCAGCAGATGCGCATGCGCACGTTCCGCTGGTAGCCACCCGCGCCGCGACGAGCCCGGTGGCGGACCCGCCGAAGGCCACCGCGGAGACCACGCCGAAGGCCCCGGAAAAACGCGACGCGGAACACAGCGGCCGGAAGACCTCTCCTGACGGCGCCGTTTCTGCCACGATTCCGAATGGGCGGGGGCTAGGTACCGCATCCCCGCTCCCCGACCTCGCCGGGGGGACCCCAAAACCGCCAACCGGCACTGCCTATGACCAGTGGGAGAGTCACGGTGTACTTCGCCGCACTGCTCGCGCGCACCGAAGACGGGTGGGAAGCGAGCGACACGGAGCTCGACGATGTGGAGACCCTGTCGGATCTGGCCGACCTGGCCCGTGAAGCCACGGCCGATTACGACGACGACACGGTGCTCGTCTTCATCGAACAGGAAGACGCGTGGTTCGGCGTCGTCCGCGTGGACGGTGAGGAGGACCCTCGTATCTACGTGTCCGACGCGGCCGCGGCCGCCCGCAGCTCGTACGGGGAGATCCTGCTCACCGACGAGATGCTCGGCCGGGACCCGGACGACGAAGGGGCGGACGACCTGGACGCCCTCGACCTCGACGGCACGGAGGACGGTGAACCCGAGGCCTCCGAAGCCGAGGCGGACCCGGACGCCGAAGCCGAAGCCGGGGCGTCGGGGGTGCCTTCCGGGCCGCTCGGCGACTCGGAGATCCTCGCCGACCTGGGCGTACCCGAGAAGGATCTGCTCGGCCTGGAGAGCGGCGACGCGCTCAGCGAGATCGCCGACATCCTCGGAGCGGCGGAGGTGCTCGAGACCGTCCGCTAGGTTCCCGTAGGTTCCCGGTGTGAACGACCGCACCGACATCAGCACCGATCCCGAAACCGATCCCGATCCCGTACGCGACCGCTGGCGGGCGCCCATGCGGCTCGCTCTGGCCGAGGCCGAGCTCGCCGTCAGGGGCGGTGACGTACCCGTCGGCGCCGTCGTGCTGTCCCCGGACGGCACGACGGTGCTCGCGGTCGGGCACAACGAACGCGAGGCGGCCGCCGACCCCACGGCGCACGCGGAGGTGCTCGCGCTGCGCAGGGCCGCCGCCGAGCTCGGCGAGTGGCGGCTGACGGGCTGCACGCTCGTCGTGACGCTGGAGCCGTGCACGATGTGCGCCGGTGCGCTCGTGCAGTCCCGCGTGGACCGGGTCGTCTATGGAGCGCGCGACGAGAAGGCGGGCGCGGCGGGCTCGCTCTGGGACGTCGTCCGCGACAGAAGGCTCAACCACCGCCCGGAAGTCGTCCACGGTGTCCTCGCGGACGAGTGCGCCGCACAGCTGACGGACTTCTTCCGCAACCGCTGACTCAACCACTGGCTCGAGCTGATTCAAGAGGCGGCCCAAACGGATTTCAGTCCACGGCCCACCTTGGGCTAGAGTTCCTCTCGGTAGCGTGTCCGAGCGGCCGAAGGAGCTCGCCTCGAAAGCGAGTGAAGGGTAACCCCCTTCCGTGGGTTCAAATCCCACCGCTACCGCTCTTGATACGAAGGGCCCGTCCTCAGGGACGGGCCCTTCGTCGTGCACTACACAAAAGAAGCACGCATACAGAGAACCCCGGCGCCCGCACGGCACCGGGGTTCTCTCCCGTCAGGACGGGGGAAGCGGCATCGGGGGGACAAGCCGCTCCCCCCGACGAGGACAGGCCCTCAAGTCAGCGCCGCCGTCAGGGGGGAAGCAGACGGCGCGGACCCCGCAGTAGGGCCGGTCCCTCGCCCCGCGGATTCCTGCCAGATCCGCTGGGGCTCATCACCAATCCTGCGCTCCGCACCCGCCTTCGAGCGCGGGCAAAGGGCCTCTGCTGCCGGGTCGTTGGTCCCTAAAAGCCCCGTGAGTACGGTCCGGGTTAGACTCGCCGCCGTCACAGGGGTCACACGGGGCACGGCAAGGGGAGGCCAGAGATCGTGGCAGTGCAGTGGAAGAAGCTCGGCCTTTTCGCAGTGGTCGTCTTCGTGCTCTACGTGATCATCACTGACCCGGCCAAGGCCGCGGACTATGTGCAGATAGGCTTCGAAGGCGTCTCGAGCGCCGCTCAGAGCATCGGCGACTTCATGACGTGGGTCGCCAACGGAGGCAAGGACTGAGCGGTCGCCCCGGCCGCCGAAGCCGCCTAGCCCTCTCCAAGGAGTGCCCGTGATCCGCCATCTGGTCCTCTTCAAGCTCAACGACGGCGTGCAGCGCGACGAGCCGCGCGTGGTCGAGGGCGTCAAGGCCTTCCGCGCCCTCGGCGGGCAGATCCCGGAGCTCACGTTCTGGGAGTGCGACTGGAACATCACCGACCGCCCCATCGCGTACGACTTCGCCATCAACTCGGCGGTCGACGACGTCGATGCGCTGAAGCGGTACATCGAGCACCCGGCCCACCAGGCGGGCGTCGCGCTGTGGCGCGAGTTCGCCACGTGGGTGATCGCCGACTACGAGTTCTGAGCCACCCTCCCCACCTGCTCCCCGAAGGGCCCCGCACCTCGAAGGTGCGGGGCCCTTCGCTCTCGTACGCCTCAACTTGCCTTCAACACGTAGTTATCAGGTGCTTGCACACAGTGCACATGTCTTGTGATGCTATGACCGCTTTTGACGGATGAGTTGACCGAGGTCGACCACGCGTCGACCGAGCTTGACTCTGCCTGACAGTGCCTGTCTGAGAAGGGGTGGCGTTGACCGTGCCGGCCAGTACTGCGCCCGAGGCTCCTCCCGCGGAGGCCCCCTCCGCGAAGGCTCCGCCCGCCACGACCCCACCCACGACCCCGCCCCCCAAGGCCGTGGGCACGGGAAGCACCCGCGGCGCCGACACCCGCGCCCTCACCCAGGTGCTCTTCGGCCAGCTCAAGGACCTCGAGCCGGGCAGCCGCGAGCACGGCCGGGTGCGCGGTGCGCTCATCGAGGCCAACCTGCCGCTCGTGCGGTACGCCGCCGCGCGCTTCCGCAGCCGCAACGAACCCATGGAGGACGTCGTCCAGGTCGGCACGATCGGCCTGATCAACGCCATCGACCGGTTCGACCCCGAGCGCGGCGTGCAGTTCCCGACCTTCGCGATGCCGACCGTGGTGGGCGAGATCAAGCGGTACTTCCGCGACAACGTCCGCACGGTCCACGTACCGCGGCGCCTGCACGAACTGTGGGTGCAGGTGACCGGGGCGACCGAGGACCTCACCACCGCCTTCGGGCGCTCGCCGACCACCTCGGAGATCGCCGAGCGGCTGCGCATCACCGAGGACGAGGTGCTCGCCTGCATCGAGGCAGGACGGTCGTACCACGCGACCTCGCTGGAAGCGGCCCAGGAGGGCGACGGGCTGCCCGGCCTGCTCGACCGGCTCGGCTACGAGGACCCCGCACTCGACGGCGTCGAGCACCGCGACCTCGTACGCCACCTCCTGGTCCAACTGCCCGAGCGCGAGCAGCGGATCCTTCTCCTGCGCTACTACAGCAATCTGACGCAGTCACAGATCAGTGCCGAACTGGGCGTCTCCCAGATGCATGTGTCGCGATTGCTGGCCCGGAGCTTCGCACGCCTTCGGTCCGCAAATCGGATCGAGGCGTAACCGTATCGAGTGGAGTGCCGTCGGGGCTGTTCCCGACGGCACTGTTTGCTGAAAAGCCCCAGACCCCCTCTTTCCTGCACGGATGTCACCCTTGTTTGTCGACAAGTAACTACAGCGTGTTGCCGACATGTGACATTCTGCTGGAACCGCGTTTGCCGTAGCCCCACCTCCGGTATTCAGGTGGAGGCTGCGTTCCTCCGACGGGAGCGCTCGCCGCGACCGTCCGCGACCTCAAGGGGGTGGCATGTCCGCAGACCAGGGCAGCTCGAAGGTGCTCACGCTCACGCTCGTCAAGAGCCCGAGCGAATCCGCGCCCGACGCGCTTCAAAGCTCAACAGCCTCGGAAGCCATCGACACCCGGACCCTGTCCCGCTCCCTCTTCCTGCGGCTCGCCGCGCTCGACCAGGACAGCCCGGAGCGCATGTATGTGCGCGACACGCTCATCGAACTCAACCTCCCGCTCGTGCGGTACGCGGCAGCACGCTTCCGCAGTCGCAACGAACCGATGGAGGACATCGTCCAGGTCGGCACGATCGGCCTGATCAAGGCCATCGACCGTTTCGACTGCGAACGCGGCGTGGAATTCCCGACGTTCGCGATGCCGACGGTCGTCGGGGAGATCAAGCGCTTCTTCCGGGACACCAGTTGGTCGGTGCGCGTGCCGCGCCGACTGCAGGAGCTGCGGCTCGCGCTCACGAAGACCAGTGACGAGCTCGCCCAGCGGCTCGACCGCTCGCCGACCGTGCCCGAGCTCGCCGCCGCGCTCGGCGTCTCGGAGGAGGACGTCGTCGACGGCCTCGCGGTGGGGAACGCGTACACGGCCTCCTCGCTCGACTCCCCGACCCCCGAGGACGACGGCGGCGAGGGCTCCCTCGCCGACCGCCTCGGGTACGAGGACACGGCGCTGGAGGGCGTGGAGTACCGCGAGTCCCTCAAGCCGCTGCTCGCCAAGCTGCCGCCGCGCGAGCGCCGCATCATCATGCTGCGCTTCTTCGCCAACATGACGCAGTCGCAGATCGGCGAGGAGGTCGGCATCTCGCAGATGCACGTCTCCCGGCTGCTGACCCGGACGCTCGCGCAGCTCCGCGAGGGGCTCATCTCGGACTGACGGCGCGGGCAGGTGACGCGGACGCACAGCCACACGGTCGCGTGGCCGGTGTTGCTGACGGGGTTCCTAATTGACGACCCGTCAGCGACACTGGCGCGATGCGACGTGGCGTACGGAACGTGCTCGGTGCGAGTGCCGCCGCGCTCTGCCTCGGCGGGCTGCTGTCCGCCTGCGGCAACAGCGGCGGCGACGGTTACGTGGCGACAGGCGCGGCCGGAGCCGCGCCCGAGCGGGCCCCCGGGAAGACCGTGGGGCCGAGCGGCGACGTGAAGCTGGTGCCGCTCGACAAGGGCGGCGACGGCGCGAGGCCCTCCGGCAAGGGCGACAGCGCGTCCGGGGCGCCCTCGGGCGACTCGTCCTCCTCGGCCGCGTCGCGCGGCGCAGGCGGCTCGGAGGGGAAGTCGCCCGCCGCGGAAGGGAGTTCCGGGTCCTCGGCCCCGTCCGGCGACGGCTCCTCGTCGAGCGACGGTCCGGACTCCGGGCGTACGAACGGCGGCTCAGGCAGCCCGTCGGCCCCCGGCACGGACGGCCCCGGCACTCAGGACCCGAAGCCGAACCCGAAGCCGCAGCCGCCGGACGGCCCCGCCGCGCTCTCCGTCGGCGACCCCGAGCGGAAGCCCGCGGACAAGCGCTGGTGCGAGAAAGTGACCGTCGCCTTCCGCAACACCGGTGGCTCACCGGTGCGTTCGGGCACGGTCACCTTCGGTACGCACATCATCGGCGCGCTCGGCGTCGACTGGGCCACGATCGAGTCGACCGTGAAGCTGCCCGCGCCGCTCGGCCCCGGTCAGAAGAAGGAGAAAACCTGGCCGGTATGCGTCGACGCGTGGCGGGTTCCACTCGGCATGCACGTGGAGACGCGGGACGTCGCGGTGAAGTGGCAGTAGCGGAGGGGCTGCCGCCGGGGGCCGGTTTCGTCTGCGGCTGCGTCGTGGTCGCTCGCGCAGTTCCCCGCGCCCCTGACCAGAACCTCGCCCGGCCCCACCAAAAGTCCGGGCCCGCCCCGGCCTGCCCAGGGGCGCGGGGAACTGCGCGCCCAGCCACAGCCGACCCGCACCAGAGCCTCGCCCGGCCCCACCGAAACAGAGTCCAGGCCAACCCCGGACCACCCAGGGGCGCGGGGAACTGCGCGACCAGCCACAGCCGACCCGCAGACGAAACCGCCCAAGCGCCGCTAGGCGAGCGCCAGCCAGGCCACGCCCGCCACGACGGCGATCGCGAGGATCACGCCGATGATCAGGCCCACCCGCGGGCCGGAAGAGGAAGCCGCCGCCTGCTGCTGGCGGCCCTGCGGCGCCTCGTCGACGAAGGCGCGGAACATCTGCGTGTTACCGGCGGGGTCGGGGTTGCCCTGATTGCCCTGGGGGTTGTGTGCCATGGAGCAGGACCCTAGCGAATCCACCGCCATCGGCCCAACCCCCTCTGGCCAGGGACTTTACAAGCGGGGTCCCAGAGCTTTGCCGACTCTTTAGTCCGCCCGCCCCGTTTTAGTTTGCCTGCGGCAACCAACTGCTTCTATCGTTGCCCTAAGCAACAAAAAAATTGGAGGTGCCGTGGCCGCGCAGCGTCAGTACGAGGAGCTGGCCCGACAGCTCAGCGCCATCGGTGCCGTGAAGCGTGGTCTCGGACGGGGCCTGCCGCACGACTGCCCCGCCGGATCCGCCGCCGTACTCATTCTGCTCGACCGGCACGGTGCGATGCGGATGAGCAGGCTCGCGGAGCTGCTCGCCGTCGACACGTCGGTGACCAGCCGCCACGTCGCCCATGTCGCGGAGAAGGAGTGGATCGTCCGCGATCCCGACCCCGCCGACAAGCGCTCCCGGATCCTGCGGCTCACGCCCGAGGGCAAGGCCAAGGTGGACGAGCTCTCCGAGCTCTCCATCCGGACGCTCACCCACTACCTGCACGACTGGAGCGACGACGAGGTCGTCCAGCTCAGCACGTTGCTGGCGCGACTGCGCGACAGCTTCGGGGACTGCCGTGCGGCCACCGCCCGGCTGGCCCACGACGTGCGGACCACGTCCGAGACCACCCGTACACCCGCGTAAGAAAAGGAAGTCCATGGCAACAACCACACCAGCCGGTGTGCGGGGCAGCCACGCCAAGCACGGAGCTCACCACGGCCACAACGGTGAGAACGCTCCGATGACGCACCGGCAGATCATGGAAGCACTGTCCGGGCTGCTGCTCGGCATGTTCGTGGCGATCCTGTCGTCGACGATCGTCTCCAACGCCCTGCCCGAAATCATCGGCGACCTCGGCGGCGGCCAGTCCGCCTACACCTGGGTCGTCACCGCGTCGCTGCTCGCGATGACCGCGACGACGCCGCTGTGGGGCAAGCTCTCGGACCTCTTCAGCAAGAAGGCCCTGGTCCAGATAGCCCTGGTCATCTACGTCGGCGGCTCGGTCGTCGCCGGTCTCTCGCAGAGCGCAGGGATGCTGATCGCCTGCCGCGTTGTGCAGGGCATCGGCGTGGGCGGTCTCTCCGCCCTTGCGCAGATCGTCATGGCCGCGATGATCTCCCCGCGCGAGCGCGGGCGTTACTCCGGCTACCTCGGCGCGACCTTCGCCGTCGCCACCGTCGGCGGCCCGCTGCTCGGCGGTGTCATCACGGACACCTCGTGGCTCGGCTGGCGCTGGTGCTTCTACGTCGGCGTGCCCTTCGCGATCATCGCGCTCATCGTCCTGCAGAAGACCCTGAAGCTCCCCGTCGTCAAGCGTGACGTCAAGGTCGACTGGGCCGGTGCCTTCTTCATCAGCGCCGCCGTCTGCCTGCTGCTCGTCTGGGTCACCTTCGCCGGTGACAAGTACGACTGGATGTCGTGGCAGACCGGCGCCATGGTCGGCGGTTCGGTGCTGCTCGCGCTGATCTTCGTGTTCGTCGAGTCCAGGGCGGCCGAGCCGATCATCCCGCTGCGGCTCTTCCGCAACCCCACCATCACGCTCGCCTCGCTCGCCTCGCTCTTCGTGGGTGTCGCGATGTTCGCGGGCACGGTCTTCTTCAGCCAGTACTTCCAGCTGGCGCGGGGCGAGTCCCCGACGATGTCCGGCGTCATGACCATCCCGATGATCGGTGGACTGTTCGTCTCCTCCACCGTGTCCGGTCAGATCATCACCAAGACGGGCAAGTGGAAGGCCTGGCTGGTCGCGGGCGGCCTGCTGGTCACCGCGGGTCTCGGGCTGCTCGGCACCATCCGGTACGACACCGAGTACTGGCACATCGCGATCTTCATGGCCCTGATGGGTCTCGGCATCGGCATGATGATGCAGAACCTCGTGCTCTGCACGCAGAACCAGGTCGCTCCCGAGGACCTCGGCTCCGCCAGCTCCACCGTCACCTTCTTCCGCTCCCTGGGCGGTGCGATGGGTGTCTCGGCGCTCGGCGCGATCATGGCCACGCGGATCACCGACTACGTCAAGGACGGCATCACCGACCTCGGCCCGAAGGCCGCGGCGCAATTCGGCCACGGCGGCACCGGTGGCGGCGGCATCCCGGACCTCGACAAGATCCCGGAGCCGTTCCGCACGGTCATGGAGAGCGCGTACGGACACGGCATCGCCGATGTCTTCCTCATCGCCGCTCCGATGGCGCTGATCGCCTTCCTGCTCACGCTGTTCATCAAGGAGGTCCCGCTGCGGACGTCGGGCGCCCTGGCCCAGGCCGCCGCGCAGACCGCGGACAGCCCGGCTCCGGCCGACACCGCGGTCGCCACCGCCACCACCGACACCACGGCCACCACGGCCGCCACGGCCGCCACCGCCGAGCAGCCCGTGCTCGCCTCCGTCGCCACGGGGGACGGGACCGGCCCGGAGGGCACCCAGCGGCTCGCCGCCACGGCGTCCGCCGCACAGCCCGGCGCCGGTGAGCTGCCGCCGGTCACGGGTGGCGTTCCGGTACGCGGCTTCGTCCGCGGCGCCGAGAGCGCGCCCGTCCCGCAGGCCGCCGTCACGCTGATCTCCCTCGGGGGACGGCAGCTCGGCCGCTCGGTCGCCCAGGGCGACGGCTCCTACGCCGTCGACGCCCCGGGTGCGGGTTCGTACGTGCTCATCGCGTCGGCCGACGGGTTCCAGCCGCAGGCCTCCACGGTCGTCGTGGGCGAGGACGCCCTCGCGTACGACATCCTGCTCAGCGGCACCAGCGGGCTCAGCGGTCTGGTGCGGGACGCGGACAGCAAGCTGCCCGTGAGCGGCGCGATGGTCATCGTGACCGACGTGCGCGGTGACGTCCTCGCCACCGGACTCTCCGGTGAGCAGGGCGAGTTCACCTTCGCCGAGCTGGTCCCCGGCACCGTCACCATCGCGGTGAACGCCGCCGGACACCGGCCGCTCGCGCTCCCCGTCGAGGTCGGCGGCACCGGGGTCACCCGGGTCGAGGTCGAGCTCAACTCCGGCGCGCAGGTGCTCGGCACCGTGCGGGCGGGCGGCAAGGCCCTGAACGACGCCCGCGTCACCCTGGTGGACGCCGCGGGCAACGTCGTCGCCACCGCGACCACCGGGACGGACGGGGCGTATGCCTTCACCGACCTGGACAGCGGCGACTACACGGTCATCGCGACCGGCTACCCGCCGGTGGCCACGGGGCTGACGGTGGCCGGCAGCGGCATCGACGGCCACGACATCGAGCTCGCCCACCCGGGCGAGTGACCGGCTCCGGTCCGAGGCCGCGCCCCGAGCGGAGGCGCGGCCCCGGGCCGGTTGCGGAAAGGGCCCCCGGCCCGGCGGTGGCATTCATGGCAGGGGACGGCCAGTCACCGCCGGGCCGGGGGCCGTCTGCTTGTTAAGCGTGAACTGAGCTTGGACTTTGGGGCTTTCCGCAGCGGAAGGCCCGGCAAGGAGTAAACGGGATGGCACTGAACGCTCGGATCCGGACGCGTGACGGATGGGCCGTGCCCCACGCCGTCGTCACGGTGACGGACATGACCGGGACGCAGGTACTGCGGGCCGACGCGGACGTGGAAGGCGTCGTACGGGATGGGACCGCCCTCGCGGCCGGGCCCTACACCGTCATCGTCACCGCCGTCGGATACGCGCCCGTCGCGTCCACCGCGCTCGTCACGGCGAGCGGGCGGGCGGAGGTCGGCAACGTCGTCCTCGCCCGGCAGGGCGGCACCGAGCTGCCGCCGCCGGGCCCGTGGACCGTCGACCCGGCCCACTCGACCGTGGGCGCGGTCGCCCAGCACCTCGGGATCACCAGCGTGCACGGGCGGTTCACCGAGTTCGGCGGCCGGATCGAGATCGCCGAGGACGTCGAGAAGTCGCGGGTCGAGGCGGTCATCAGGTCGGCCTCGATCGACACGGGCAACGGCATGCGGGACGGGCACCTGAAGTCGGCGGACTTCCTGGACGTCGAGCAGTACCCGGAGATCACGTACCGGTCCAGCGGGCTAACGCCCGCGGGGACGGACCGGTGGACGGTCCACGGCGAGCTCGGCATGCACGGGGTCGTACGGCCGGTGGACCTGGACCTGAGCTACCTGGGGACCGGGGCCGACCCGTGGGGTGGCACGCGGGCGGCCTTCCGGGCCACGGCGGAGCTGCGGCGCGAGGACTTCGCGATGAACTACAACCAGGTGGTGCAGGCGGGCATCTCGGCGATCGGCACGACGCTGAAGGTGACGCTGGACATCCAGGCCGTGCAGGGGGAGGTCCTGCCGCAGGTCTAGGGTCTGTCCGATGGGTCGGCGTGGAGCAAGGAGCGGCGTCTGGTGCGTGCGATCGCAAGGCGCCGGAAGGCCCTCGTAGCGGAGCTACTAG
>NZ_JBWKAP010000016.1:0-153046 GCF_056437465.1 Streptomyces sp. NPDC042371
GCACACCTACAACCACCACCGCAGCCACACCGCACTCGGCGGCCACCCACCCATCACCCGCGTCAACAACCCCGCGGGTCAATACACCTAGGGCCTGTTGCCGCTCACGCCCGGGTGCAGGAGTGCAGGATCCTCGCCAGTTCGCGCGGCTGGGAGAACATCGGCCAGTGCCCGGTGTCCATTTCGACGAGCCGCCAGCGCTCGCTCTTGAGCAGGTCGGCCACGTCGTCGTTCGGCTCCTCGCCGTCGAGCAGGCACTTGATGTACGTCGCGGGCAGTTCGCCGAGCGAGCGCTCCAGCACGGCGGGCTCCGTCAGGGTGGCGCCCGGGTGCGGTGTCGAGCCGCTCGCGATTCTGGCGACCTGCTCGCTGTCGAGGCCCTGCCCGTCGAAGTCGGCCGCGTTCAGGGGTGCCCAGTCGCCGCCGCCCTCCTCCAGTGCGGCCTCGAACACCGGCTGGCCCTGCCACCAGAGGGAAGCGAACGACTCTCCGTCGACCGGCACGTTGGCGTCGACGAGCACGATGTGGGCGAGCCGGTCGCCGATGCGCTCGGCGGCCTGGCCGACGGGGATGCCTGCGTAGCTGTGCCCGACGAGGACGACGTCACGCAGGTCGAGGCGTTCGACCTCGTCGACGATGTCCCGTACGTGGGTCTGCTGACCGGCAGGGAGGTGCTGTTTGTCGGCGAGGCCGGAGAGCGTGAGGGGGTGGGCGCCGTGTCCGGCGGCCCGCAGATCTCGCGCCACGTCCTCCCATGCCCAGGAGCCGAGCCACGTGCCTGAAACGAGTATGAAATCCGCCATGGCGGAGAACGTACACGCTCCGGGCGTAATGGGGCAGACCCCACCGGTCATGAGGATGCCCGCCGGATGGTGCGGGGCCTGGCCCGCGCGGGCCACGGACCCGGTCGCGGCGATCGAGCGGGCGACGCGACGGTGGCGGGCCTGGGTGAGGCGACCCACGGCTCTCACGAGTTCTTCACTATGAAGGAACAGGTGTTCCGCCACCTCGTCGCGGAGGAAGGGGTTCAGCACCTTCTCCCAGGAGGTCAGCTGGACGACGGAGCTGCGCTTCATGGGCAACGACGTCAACTACCCCGAACAGGGAGTGGAGTTGTTCGACGGCGTGCGGGAGTACGTGCGCGGCCACGAGCCGGACCTGCTGCCGCGCACCACCGAACTCCACGCGCCACTGCGCCTCCTCACCGACGGCGACACGCACATGGGCCGCCCCCTCGCCGAGCGGAAGGACCTGGACTACTTCGTGGACATGCGCGAGCTGCCCGCGACCACCAGGAAGTGGCTGAGCAGGGCGCGGGAGACCCGCAGCATCGGGTCGGGGTGGGCCGACGGGCCGTACAAGCTCCGCCTCGCGACGTCCCACGACATCCTCATCCACCTGCACGAGGTCACCGCGGCCCACCAGCAGTCTCAGTGACCGAGACCGGCCGTATCAACTATTGACTGCCCCCTACATCCACCACGAGAGTGCCGCTCGTGCACAGCGAAACGACAGCGACATCGAAACAGCAGGTCCGTGCCGCGGGCGGGGACCCGGCCGGGGACGCGAACGGGGACGGCAGCACCGAGAGCATGCGCCGGGTGGCGGTGGCCTCCTTCATCGGGACGGCCATCGAGTTCTACGACTTCTACATCTACGGCACGGCCGCCGCCCTGGTCCTGAACGAGACGTTCTTCCCGACCCTCGACCCGGTCAACGCCACCCTCGCCTCGTTCTCCACCTACGCGGTGGCGTTCGCGGCCCGGCCCATCGGGTCGGTGATCTTCGGGCACTTCGGCGACCGCGTGGGGCGCAAGTCCGTGCTGGTGGCCTCGCTGCTCCTGATGGGCCTCTCGACCGCCCTCGTCGGCCTCCTGCCCGGCTACGGCACGTGGGGCATCTGGGCGCCGCTGCTGCTGATCCTGCTCCGCTTCCTCCAGGGCATCGGGCTGGGCGGCGAGTGGGGCGGCGCGGCGCTGCTCGCGGTGGAGCACGCGCCGAAGAAGAAGCGCGGGATGTACGCGGCGTTCCCCCAACTCGGCCCGTCCGTCGGGTTCTTCGCGGCGACCGGCGTCTTCTGGCTGCTGTCGGCCACGCTCTCCGACGACGCGTTCCGCTCCTGGGGCTGGCGCGTACCGTTCCTGCTCTCCTTCCTGCTGGTCGGCGTCGGCCTGTTCGTGCGGCTGCGGATCAGCGAGACGCCGGTGTTCGCGAAGGTCATGGCGGCGCAGGAGGCGAGCAAGGTGCCCACGCTCGACGTGCTCCGCCGCCACCCGCGCGAACTGCTGCTCGGCGCGGGCGGCATGGTCGTCGCGTACGGCCTCTTCTACACCGCCACGACGTACTGCCTCTCCTACGCCACCGGCACCCTGCACATCTCGCGCAACACCATGCTCGGCCTCTCCCTGGTGGCCTGCCTCTTCCTCGCGGCCGGGACCTGGCTCGCCGCGACGCGCTCCGACGGTGCGGGACGCCGCAGGCTGGTCCTGGTGGGCTCGGCGCTCGCGGTGGTGTGGGGGCTCGTGCTCTTCCCGCTCCTGGACACCGAGCAGCCGGTGCTCGTCGCGCTGGCGATCGGCGGCGCGCTGTTCTGCATGGGGGTGGTGTACGGCCCGATGGGCGCCTATCTGCCCGAGCTGTTCGGGGCGAACGTGCGCTACTCGGGCGCCTCGCTCGCGTACAACCTGGGCGGCGTGCTCGGCGGTGCGGTCTCGCCGTTGGTGGCGACCCGGCTGCAGTCGGCTTTCGGTTCGTCGTCGGTGGGCTGGTACGTGAGCGCGATGGCGGTCGTGTCGCTGCTGTGCGTCCTCGCACTGCCGGAGACACGCGATCGGGAACTCACATGAACCGCGTCCGAATTCCGCGAAATACGCGAAATACGCGCGACGCAAGGCGTACCGACCGAATTTCTCCACACGTCTAGACCACTTTCGACACCTACTCGCGGACGCCGTCGTGTAATTGCGGGGAGCGGAATTCAGCGGCTGAGCCACCAGCGTTCGTTGTCCTTGGACAACGCCTCCCACAAGAGGTTCAACGGGTGCCCGGGACCGCACGAGGCACGGTCGCCGCGCCGCGTGAACACCCCCACGAGCACCTCGGTCCGCGGCCCGACGTCCCCGATGATGTCGAGCCGCCGCAGGCCCCCCGCCTCGGGGAGGCCGCCGTTCTCGGCCGCCTCCCCGATGCCCCGCGTGACCAGCATCGCCCCGCTGACCACGCCCGAGCGCAGCAGCTCGAAGCCGTAGTGCGCGGCCTCTATCTCGGCGGCCACGGACAGGTGCTGGCGGTAGTCGGGGCCGTACCAGGCGGTGAGGAAGCGGGCGATGAGGCCGCCCGCCGAGACCACCAGGGGCAGGCCCGGCAGGGTGCCCGCGGTGACGGACGAGCCCGGCAGGCGCTCCTCGGGCAGGTTCGTGAGCAGCGAGAGGCCGCTGCGGCGCCACTCGATGATCTCGTAGGGGTCGAGCTCGGCCTCCTGCCCCTCGGTCACCACGATGCTGCCGCAGACCAGGTCCAACTCCTTGGCCTGCAGCTTGGCGAAGAGGTCGCCGGTGCGGACGTGGGTGACCTTGAGGTCGACGCCTCTTCGTTCGTACACCTCGCTGACGCGCTCCACGGCGTCGAGGAGGAACCCCAGCGTGTAGCGGGTCGAGCCCACGGAGAGGGTTCTGCCGAGCCGTCGTCTGGCGTCGTGGATGCCCTCCGTCCACTGGTCGAGGGTGCGGCGCGCGAGTTCGACCAGGGCCTCTCCGGTGGGGGTGAACAGGACGTCCTTGCCGCGTCCGCGCTTGAGGACCAGCGCCTCCCCGCACAGCGTCCCGAACGTACGGTTCATCGTGTCCAGTTGCTTCTGCACGCTGGACTGTTCGCGCCCGAGCCGGCGGGCGGCGGCGAGTGCGGTGCCGCTCTCGTGCACCGCGAGCAGCGTGCGCAACTGGTCCATCGTGGTGTCAAGGAGATCCGTGGGGTACTGCTGCGGACCTGATAATTCCATGTGCGAGTTCTCGCTCTCCGGCTCCCTCTTCTTTTACGGCCATGCAGCATAACCACAGCGGGAAACTGATCCGGAGTTCAGCGCAAATTATCTGGGGATTTCTTCCAGAAAACGCTGGATGCGTTCCCGGTACCCGTGGAATGGTCGGATCAATCCCGCTCGTTCAATCATCTCTGCAAGGAGAGTTACGCTCGTGAGCCATTACCAGGCCGCCCCCGCGCCCGTCGCACCGCACGGTGCGGGCGCACCCCCCTCGAGGCGCGCGGCCAAGCGACCCGGCACCCTCGCCGCCCTGTTCTGGACGTCGGTCGTCTCGGCGGTCACCGCCGCGATCGGCGCGGTGCTCGTCTTCGCCGGTGGCGAGGACATGGCCGAGGAGAACATCAACGACGTCATCGCGGAGCACCCGGACGTCGTGGGCCTGCCTTCGGGGACGACCGCGGCCGACATCAAGGCCCTGAGCGGCCCGATGTGGGACGAACTGATCAGCGACCGGGCGGGCACCCTCTCGGCCCGTGCCGGGTTCGCCGTCTTCACTGCGGTCTGTGTGCTCGTCTTCGCCCTCGTCGCCCGCAAGGGCGCGGCGGTCTGGTCGCGTGTCCTGCTCACCGTCTCGGCCGTCGTCGCGCTGCTCCCGCACTTCCTCATCCTCGGTGACTACGAGCCGGATTCCGTGGTCGCGCTGAGCTTCGCCGCGCTGCTCACCGCGGTCGCGGTCGTCGTGCTGTGCTGGCTGCCGCCCGTGAACCGCTGGGCCAGGGAGCGCAGGGCCTAGGACCCGCCCGGAGCCCACGGCATGCCGGACCGGTCCCCCACGGGGGTGGGAACCGGCTCCGGCAGATCGTGCGCGGCATCTGGCCAGGTGGCCCGGGCGGCAGGACCATACCGGCGTGGAGCCCTACTGGGAATTGACCTTCGACGCCGACGGCGACGTCGACACCGCGCAGCGCGCGCAGCTGCTGTCCGGCGCGGAACGTGCCCGCGTCACCGATCTGCTGGTCTTCGCGCACGGCTGGAACAACGAGAAGAAGGACGCCCGGAAGCTGTACGGGCGTTTCTTCGCACCCTGCCAGGTCCTCGCCGGGGCGGGGGTGCGCCTCGGTTACGTCGGGGTGCTGTGGCCCGCCATCCGCTTCCCCGACGAGTCGATCCCCGACTTCGACCCGTCGGCGGCACCCGTCGCCGCGACGCCGCCGGGCGAGCCCGTGCTCGACGCGGCCACCCGGCAGGTGCTCGACCGCGCCTTCCCTGACCACACGGCGACCCTCGACCGGATCGCCGAACTGCTCGCCGAGCGCTCCGAAGTGCCCTCCCAGATTTACGAGTTCGGGCGGCAGGTGCGCGAGCTGGTCTCCCTGCGCGAGTCCCATCCGGCCCGGCACTTCGGCCAGGACACCGGGGCGGGCGAGCCCGCCATGCTCACCGACGACGCGGTCAAGGTCTGCGAGGTGTTCGCCGCCGCACGCGCGGACACCGGGCAGCCCCTCCTCCTGGGCGACCTGCGCCGCAGGCTGTGGGACGGCGCGTACGAACTGCTGCGCCAAGGCACGTACTACGCGATGAAGCGACGGGCGGGCGCGGTCGGTCAGTTGGGGCTCGGCCCGGCGATCGGTCTGCTCGCCGCCGACGTGCCGCGGATCAGGGTGCACCTCATCGGGCACAGCTTCGGCGGCAGGCTCGTCTCGTACGCGCTGCGCGGGATGCCCGCCGACGTGCGCGCGGTGAAGTCGGTGACGCTCCTGCAAGGCGCCTTCTCGCACTACACGTTCGCCGAGCGGCTGCCCCACGACACGTCACGGGGCGGGGCCCTGCACGGGATGCAGAACCGGATCGACGGGCCCCTCGTCGCCTGCTACTCCCACTACGACGACGCCCTCGGCAAGATCTACCCCCTGGCCTCGAAGCTGGCCGGGGACTCCTCCGCCTTCCTGAACCTGTGGGAGCGGTGGGGCGCCATCGGCTACAACGGCGTCCGGGCCGTGGACGGCACCAAACGCATCAAGCTCGGCGAGAAGGTGCCCGCCAAGGGGTGTGTGAGCATCGACGCGGCGTCGGTGGTGCGCCGGGGCGGCCCGCCCTCCGGCGCGCACAGCGACGTGTGCCACGAGGAGCTGGCACGCGTCGTGTTCGCCGCAGGGCGGATCGCCCGGTCCTGAGGGTTTCCGGTCTACCGGTGCCGGGGGAACTCGACGACCTGCTGGTACGTCGGGCGGTTCTGCCACTGGATCGGCTTGTGCGTGATACCGCCCAGCGCCCGGTGGATGACGGAGTCCGCGCACCACTGGTCGCCCGCCTTGCAGGAGTCGTCACCGGGATAGACCTCGGTGGCGGGCTTGGCGACGGCCTGCCCCAGGGTGGCGAGCAGGGCGTCGCGGCAGGCGTCGAGCTTGCCGCCGCCGCAGTAGGTGTCGGCGAGCTCGCCCTTCACCGGCTCTCCGAGGACCTTGCGCAGGTCCTTGTCGGCGTAGCCCCACCAGCCGTACTGGAAGGCCGATCCGGCGTGCGCCCCGGTGGGGCCGTGCCCGGCCGACGGTGCCTCGTCGGTGGCGAGCTGCGAGGTGAGGGCCTCGTACAGCTCCTTGCCGAGGCCCGGCTTGAACTCGGCCTCGACGAGCAGCGGCCACCAGGCGTCCATGATGCGCACGGCGTCGGGGTGGGCGTACGTCTTGGAGTCCGCCGCCGTCTGGTTGCGCTGCGCGCCCGCCTTGCGCCAGGCCTCCAGCTGCTGGACGGCCTTGGCCTGTTGCGGGTCGGTGACCGGCTTGCTGCGCAGCACCTTCAGAAGCTCGGGCAGCACCTGTTCGCCGCGCAGGTCGGTGACGGCCGCCTCGGACATGGCCTGGGTCAGCGAGGCGCGGGTGACGCCGCCCTCCTCGGTGAGCTTCTTGACCCGGCCGTCGAGCAGGTCGCCGCGGTGCACGGCGCTCACGCCGAACCCGGCCGTGCTGAAGTCGTCGGCCTGCTTGTTGTTCCAGGAGATGTAGTAGTCCTGGTTGACGGACTGCGGGTGCTCGGCGGGCGGTGTCTGGGCCGAGGTGTTGTCCGCCGGGTCGAAGTCCCGCCATTCGTAGGCCTGTTGGGCCTTGACCGGCAGGGCGGGGTCGATGCTGTCGGCGCGCTCCGGGTTGGCGCCGCTGTTGTAGTACGCGATGTCGCGCGAGTCGGCGTAGAACCAGTTGAAGGCGTAGCTGATGTGCTGCGCCGCCTTCTTGAACGTCGCGGAGTCCTTGACGTACGAGGGGTCGTTGAGCATCTGGAAGCCGATGATGGAGTCGGCCTCGTGGCGGTAGGTGGAGCGCAGCGAGACGTACGCGACGGGCTTGCCTTCGACGCTCGCGCGGTGCGTGACGATGCCGTACTTCGTGCGGAAGACCTGCATGCGGTAGGAGCCCGCGGCCGTGGAGTCGGCGAGGGTCGGCTTCCAGGCGTTCTTGCGCTCCATCTTCTCCATGGGCGTGCAGGTGCCGCGGTAGAGGTAGCCGGTCGACTGCTTGGTGGGGGCGCCGCCGCCCGGCTCGCAGAGCTCGACGGCGTACGTGTCGGTGATGTCCTGTCCCGCGGACGTGGCCGACCAGGCGTAGTCCTGGCCGCGCCCCAGCTGGACGTACATGCCGACGCCCGCGAAGGAGACGCCGCGCGAGCTGATGCCGGGCCCCTGGAGCTCCTGCTGCATGAGGAGCTGGGGCGCGAAGTAGCCGGTCTGCGGGCCGAAGACGGCGACGGGGTTGCCGCTGGCCGTGTGCTTGCCGGAGACGAGCAGGGCGTTGGACATGCCCTTCTTGTGGCCGTCGGCCTTGAACAGGTCCGACGGCAGGACGCCCTTGTCGTACATGCCCTGCAGCGGCTTGAGCTTCTTCGGCGCCTTCACCGGGTCCTTGGCACCCGTCTTGGCGCCGCCCTCGCGGTCGTAGACGAGCTGTTCGCGCTCGACCGAGCCCGGGTCGGGCAGCGCGGTACCGCGCGCCTTCTCGGGCTTGCCCGCGTACGGGAAGCTCGTGCCGTCGTGGATGGTCTGGACGGCCTCGGGGTCGTTGCGGGCGCGGAAGGACTCCCAGACCTCCGTGCCCTTCTCGACGCCGTACTTCTTCTGGGACTCCAGGAGGGAGAGGGCGGACTCGACCTCTCCGCCGCCGCCGTTGCCGAAGAGACCGCCGACCACCGAGGCCAGGGCGATCATGTCGGTGATCTTGAAGGGCTCGATCTCGCCGACGTTGGTGACCGCGTCTATCTTGCCGGTCAGGACGTACTCACCGGGGAAGTAGCGGCCGTCCTTCGACTTCGTGCGGTAGGCGTTGAGGCCGTCGATGTAGGCCTGCGCGTCCTCCATGGCCTGCTTGCCGCGCTCGCCCTGGGTCGACCTGATGTAGTCGACCTGCTTCTCCAGGTCCTGCTCGGTGTACGGGGCCTGCGGCCAGAACTGCTGCTCCAGACCCTGGTTGGCGAGCGCGCCGCCCGCGAACGAGGTGAGCTGGCCGCGCCCGATGTGCCGGAAGAGGTCGATGAGCCAGAGCCGGTCCTGCCCGGCGGCGAAGCCCGCGCCGAACTCGGTGCCGTAGCGCGTGGTGCCCTTGATGTGCGGGACGCCGTACTTCTTGTCCCGGGTGATCGACACGTCGTCGCGCGGCTTGGTGACGGAGGCGACCTGGTCGCCGGGCACCCCGAAGGAGGCGTCGTTGAAGAAGTCGGTGAGCTTGTCGTCGGTGAGCGACGGATAGCCGGAGGACAGTGCGCTGTACGGGCCCAACTGGTCGTCAGCATGGGCGGGTTGGGTGCCGAAGACCCGGTGGGCGAGGATCTCGGCGAGCGTGGCGTTGCCGCTGGCGCCGGGCGGCAGGACGTCGGCGCACTGGTTCCCGCAGTAGTCGGCTTCTTCGGCGGCCCCGACGGCCTGCTCCCGCGGGGCGGCCGCCGCGCCCGGCAGGGGTGCGAGCAGGGAGGCGCCGAGCGCGAGCGCCGCTCCCGCCGTGAGAGTTCTGAGTCTGACGATGCGTCGTCGCATGGGTGCTCCTCCGGGTGCTGCGGAAGACCGATGCGGCGGAGGCTACTGGCGGGTCGGCGAACCCGAAAGATGAACAAGCGTCGCCTTTTCCGAATCACCACAACGCGCCCCCCGTGCGCCCGCATCACCGCAGCTCAAGCGGGCAGGCGAAAAACGGTCGCGCGATGAGGGAGCCGAATCGCGTGTCGATACGTCTACTCGGCGACGTCGTATCGAACTCGATGGACTCGACTCGACATCGACGCCGGCGAATGCGGAACACGGTTACCAGTACGGAAGTACGTGTGACGGAGGTGCAGGGCGATGGCCGGATTCCGGAGTCTCGCGAGACAGGTGCGTGATCCGAAGAGCGATCTGGCACTGCGGCGGTACTCGCTGCGCAAGTGCCTGGAGAGGTTCGCCCCCTACGGTCACCGGGCGACCTGGGACCATCTGTGCACCCGGGCGGGGTTCGCGCCCGAGGATAGGTCTCCGGACCCGATGCGGCTGGTGGCGGCGCTGAACGAACTGGAAGCCGCACGGGCGGTCTGGCTCTCCTACGAAGCGGACTTCGCGGAGCGCCGCCGCAAGGAGAAGCACGACGGGCTCAGGCGCCCCGGCAGCGTCGACGACTGGCACCGCTGCACCTGGGGCGGGTTCGGGGTCGCCTGGTGCGACGACCCGGACATCCACCCGCACGAACCCCTCGCCGAGGTCCTGAGCCGCCTCATCGCGGCGCTGGAGCGGGCGCCGGGCGCGACCTGCCCCGTCTGCGCGGACACCGCCCTCACCTGGAAGCACGGCCTGGCGCACGAGCCGTCGGCGGGAGCGGTCTGCACGGGCTGCGGCATCGTCGTGCCCGGCCCCGTCCTCACCACCGACGCGGTGGCGCGGGCCCGCGCGAGGCGGCTGCGCCCCCTGGTGTCGGCGTGAGGAGCGCCGCGGTCAGGGCGTGACCACGTCCGTGTGGATGGCCAGCTTGAACTGGGCGTGCATCAGCGGCGTGGCGAGCTTCACGTCTCCCGCGCCGCGTGCCGAGACCTTCAGGCCCAGGGGCGTCCCCGGGTGCACGAACATCTGCCAGAGGTAGGTCCTGTACTGCCCTCCCCTGGTCGGTGCGGAGTCGGTCGTCGCGGTCGAGTCGTACCCCGGGCCCGCGTTCAGCGGGTCGCGGACGTAGCGCGAGCGGTACTCGACCGCCTTCGTGTCCGACTCCCAGAAGACCATCGCGGAGAGCAGGCCCCAGCCCTCGTGGCTGGGCCAGATCAGCCCCGAGCGGGCGTCCGGGTACTCCGACGGGCTGGTGAGGCCCTTCGCCGGGTCGTGCATGTGCCACGGATCATAGGACTCCGCACCCGTGCCGTACGGAAAGCGCACCAGGTGGTAGCCGTCACTGTCGTACTTGACGGTCTGCTTCCCGTGGCGCGCGGCGTCCCACAGCAATGAGCAAATGGCGACGGACATCGACTCTCCCCCGTTCTGTGTCGACGTGCTGGATGCGTACTTCCTTACGTAGAACACACGTTGGTACTCCGCGCCCGTTGCGGCCAGACGTAGCACAGCGAAATTCCGGTGGTCATGCCGTTTTGCCGCACGGCAGAGTGACCGGCGACGACGTACACCGGAAGTTGCCGAGGAGAACAGAGCCATGTCGACGCTGCGCGTCACCGCCGAAGTGCTGACCATCCACGAGCACCCGGGCGCCGACGCCCTCGAACTGGCCCAGGTGGGCCTGTACCGCGCGGTCGTCGCCAAGGGCGTCTACCGCACCGGCGAGAGCGCGGTGTACATCCCCGAGCAGTCGGTGCTGCCCGCCGGGCTGATCGAGGAGCTGGGGCTCACGGGACGCCTCGCGGGCGGCAACCGCGACCGGGTCAAGGCGGTGCGGCTGCGCGGCGAGCTGTCGCAGGGCATCGTGTGCCGCCCGGCCGCGCTCGAGGGCGTCGACCTGGCGGGGGCCGCGGCCGACGGCACGGACTTCGCGGAGCTGCTCGGCGTCACCAAGTGGGTGCCGCCGATCCCGCCGACGATGAGCGGTGACGTGGAGGCGGCGCCCGACCTGCTGCACTGGGTCGACATCGAGAACATCCAGCGCTATCCGGACATCTTCGCGCCCGGCGAGCCGGTCGTCCTGACCGAGAAGCTGCACGGCTCCGCCTGCCTCATGACGTACGTGGCGGGGAGCGGCCGCGTCCACGTCTCGTCGAAGGGGTTCGGGGCCAAGTCCCTGGCCCTTCAGGAGGACCCGCGCAACCTGTACTGGAGGGCGGTGCACGGGCACGGCGTCGCGGCCGTCGCGGCCAAGCTCGCGGAGCGGCTCGGGGCGCGCCGGGTCGGCGTCTTCGGCGAGGTGTACGGCGACGGGGTGCAGGACCTGACGTACGGCGCGGACGGCCGCAGGGACACGCTCGGGTACGCGGTCTTCGACATCAGCGCGGACATCGATGGGCAGGTGCGGTGGTTCGACCCGGCGGAGCTGCTCGACGGTGAACTGCCGCTGGTGCCGCGGCTGTACGAGGGTCCTTACGACACCGACGTCGCCCTGGGCCTCGCGACGGGCCGCGAGTCGGTGTCGGGGCGGGACCTGCACCTTCGTGAGGGTGTGGTGATCAGGCCCGCCGTGGAGCGGTACAGCCAGGTGACGGGCGGGCGAGCCATCGCGAAGGCGGTCAGCCCTGCGTACCTGACGCGCAAGGGCGGCACGGAGTACGAGTGAGCCGCGGGCGGGCGGTGACGACTGAGCCGCGGGCGGGCGGTGACGGCGGGGGACGTCACCGCCGTGGCTTGCGGTCCACCAGGAGCCGGGAACCGCTGTGCCGCTCGCCGAAGACGTCGTCGGGGTTGGAGAGCACGCAGGTGTCCAGGGACAGACAGCCGCAGCCGATGCAGTCCGTCAGGTGGTCGCGGAGCCTGCCCAGCTGTTTGATGCGCTTGTCCAGCTCCGAGCGCCAGCCCTCGGAGAGCCGCGCCCAGTCCTCGCGGTTGGGCGTGCGCTCCTCGGGGAGCGAGTCGAGGGCCTCGCGGATGGTGGTGAGCGGGATGCCCACGCGCTGGGAGGCGCGGATGAAGGCGACCCTGCGGAGCGTGTCCCGGTGGTAGCGGCGCTGGTTGCCGGAGGTGCGGCGGCTGGTGATGAGGCCCTTGGACTCGTAGAAGTGCAGGGCGGAAACGGCGACGCCGCTGCGGTCGGCCAGCTGGCCGACCGTGAGTTCGTGGACCTTCTCCGGTATCTGGGGCACGCCTCAAACCTACTGGCTGGTCCGTTGACACGCGTCGGCACACACCCCATGCTGAGCAAGCGCTTAGTCTGCGTACGTTTCCCCGTACGCTTCTGCATACGTCTAGGAGGCCAGGGACATGGCGGAGCCGAGGATCTTCACGTCGCCCGAGGAACTGCGCGCCGGTGTCGGCGAGCAGCTCGGACCCAGCGACTGGCTGGAGATCGACCAGAAGCGGATCGACCTCTTCGCCGAGGCCACCGGCGATCACCAGTGGATCCACGTGGACGCTGAGAAGGCGGCGCAGGGCCCCTTCGGGGCGACCATCGCGCACGGCTATCTGACGCTGTCGTTGCTCCCCGTCCTGGTGCCGCAGACGATGCGCGTCGAGGGCATGAAGATGGGCCTCAACTACGGCACCGAGAAGGTCCGCTTCCCCTCCCCCGTGCCGGTCGGCTCGCGGCTGCGCGCGACCGCCGTGCTCACGGACGTGACGCCGACCAAGGACGGCGGCGTCCAGGTGACGGCCAAGGTCACCGTGGAGCGCGAGGGCGGCGACAAGCCCGCGTGCGTGGCGGAGTCGGTGTCGCGCTACTACTTCTGAGACTCCCGGGGCCGCGCGCCCACCATCCGCAGGACGAGGTCGGCGTAGAGCGCGCCGACCTCGGCGGGCGTCCGGTGTCCCGCCGCGTTGAACCAGCGGGCCACGTCGATGCAGAGCGACAGCACGGCGAGCGTGGTGCCCGGCACGTCCGGGACGTCGAACTCCCCCGTCCGCACCCCGTCGTTGATGATGTCCCGCACGGCCGCGTCCGACTTGCGGCGCAGCGCGACGATCTCCGTGCGGTGCTCGTCGCCGAGCGCGTCCAGCTCGTACTGCACGACGCGGGCGGTCATGTGGTGGGCGGCGTGCCAGCCGACGAATGAGCGCACGGCCGCCTCAAGCCGCTCGGCGGCGCCGCCCTCGCCGTCCGCGGCGGTCCGCAGGATGGCCAGGGCCTTGTCGTGGCCGATCCGGCTGATGCGGTGGAGCAGCTCTTCCTTCGTCTTGTAGTGGATGTAGAGCGCGGCGGGGCTCATGCCTGCGCGGCCCGCGATGTCCCGGGTCGTCGTCGCGTGATAGCCGCGCTCGGCGAAGGCCTCGACGGCGGCGACCAGCAGCCGCCTGGCCGCGTCGGGGCTGACCTCGCCCCACGGCTGCTCCTCGCCGGGCGTCTCCTCCGCCGTTCCCATGTCCACTCCTTCAGCGTTCCGGAGGGACACCATACCCCTGACGGTGAGCAAGCGCTTAGCGCTCCGGTCAGGGCTTGGCGAACGGGTCGTGCTCGGCGAGCAGCTTGTCGACGCGGGCCTGGTCGACCCTGCTCACGATCTGCACCACCTCCTGCCGGTCCCTGATCACCTTGGCGAGGGTGAACGCGGAGGTCGTCAGATAGAGCACCGCGATGGCGAGGAAGCCCCGCACCCAGGCCGAGGCGTCCAGATAGCCGATGCCGACGGCGACGGCACCGATGGAGACGGCGAAGGAGGCCACGGCCTGGCCGTAGAAGGCGTTGGTGGTCTGCTGCTTGACGGGCGGCTCAGTCATGGACACAGCTTCGGCGGGGGAGGGCCCGCGCCATATCCGCTCAGGTACTCAGGTGCGTACTCAGTGCCGCCGTTCCAGGCGCTCAGAAGGCCGAAATCCCCGTCAGCGCACGGCCGATGACGAGCTTCTGTATCTGGCTCGTGCCTTCGTAGAGGGTCATCACGCGGGCGTCGCGCAGCAGTTTGCCCGCCGGGTACTCGTCGATGTAGCCGTAACCGCCGAAGACCTGAAGGGCGTTGTTGGCGGCGCGCACGGCGGCCTCGGAGGCGAACAGCTTGGCCTTGGAGGACTCCGTGGCGAAGGGCTGCCCCCGGTCGATGAGGTCGGCGACCCGCCAGGTCAGCAGGCGCGCCGCGTCCACGTCGACCGCGATGTCGCTGAGCAGCTCCTGCACCAGCTGGTGATGGGCGATGGTCTTGCCGAACTGCTCGCGCTCGGTGGCGTACCGCACCGCGGCGTCCAGGGCGGCCTGCGCGATGCCGACGCAGCCCGCCGCCACCGACATGCGCCCCTTCGCCAGGGCCGACATGGCCACGGAGAAGCCCTTGCCCTCGGGCGCCATCATGGCCGACGCCGGGACGCGCACGTCCTCCAGGACGAGTTCGGCGGTGGCCTGGCCGCGCAGGCCGAGCTTGCCGTGCAGGGTGCGGCGGGTGAGGCCGGGGGTGTCGGTGGGAACCAGGAAGGCGGAGACGCCCTTGTGCCCCGGAGCGTCACCGGTGCGGGCGAAAAGGAGCACGACGTCGGCCCAGGTGCCGTTCGTGATGAACATCTTGGTGCCGTTGACGACGTACGAGTCGCCGTCGCGCACGGCCCTGGTGGTGAGGTTGCCCGCGTCGGATCCGGTGCCCGGTTCGGTGAGCCCGAAGCACCCGACGTACTCGCCGGAGGTGAGCCCCGGCAGCCACTGCCGCTTCTGCTCCTCGCTGCCCCAGGACGCGATGGTCTTGGCGACCAGGCCGAGCGAGACGGAGACGATGCCGCGCACGGAGGAGTCCCCGCGCCCGAGCTCCTCGGTCACCAGGCAGTACGCGAGGTGGTCGCCGCCCGAACCGCCGTACTCCTCGTCGATGGTGAGCCCCAGGAAGCCGACCTCGCCGAGCTTCTTCACGAGGGCGCGGTCGACGCTCTCCGCGCGGTCCCACTCGATGACGTGCGGAGCGATCTCGCGCGCGACGAAGTCCTCGGCCAGCTCCCGGACGGCGGCCTGCTCGTCGCTGAGCTCCAGGTTCATCGTGGGCACCTCTCCGGTCGGGAACGTGACGTCTAGTTTTAAATTAGCACTGCTAGTTTGTTGCGGCAGCCCTACTATGTGCCGCATGGCCCGACCGCGCAAGCCCCTCCTCAGCCGAGAACGCATCGTCGGGACGGCGCGCGCACTCGTGGACTCCGAGGGGCTCGCGGCCGTCTCGACCCGGCGCCTCGCCGCCGAGCTCGGGGTCAGCGGGCCCTCCCTCTACAACCACTTCCGCACCAAGGACCAGATCCTCGAAGCCGTCGCGGACTCGGTGAGCGCACAGGTCGACCTCTCGATGTTCGAGGCCGCCGACCCGCGGGACTGGCGTACGGCACTGCACGACTGGGCGGTCTCCTACCGGGCGGCCCTCACCCTGCACCCGAACATCGTGCCGGTCCTCGCGCGCGGCCCCGGGCGCAGGCCCGCCGGACTGCGGCTCGCGGACGCGGTGTTCGGGGCGATGGTCGACGCGGGCTGGCCCGCCGCGCAGGCCACGTCGATCGGCGCGCTGATGCGGTACTTCATCATGGGCTCGGCGCTCGGCTCGTTCGCCGGGGGCTTCGTGGACGACGAGGCGGCATACGACCCCGCCGACTACCCGCACCTCGGCCAGGCCCATCTGCTCGCCGACCGGCAGCAGGTCATCGACGAGCGCGCCTTCGAGGTGGGCCTGCAGGCGCTGCTCGACGGGCTTGCGCTGCAGTACGAACAGGTGGCAGCGCGCGCCTGACGGTTCCGCCCCCGCCGGTCCCGACGGTTCGGCGCACACCGACGGGGGCGCGGGCCTTCGCCGCGCACCTCGGCATCGACACCTTCTGAAGCACCTTCTGACTGGGCGCCAGGACCGCTCAGTCCGTGACGATGCGCTCCACCGCGGCCGCGACGAGGGCGTCGCGCTCGGCGTCCGAGAGGAAGTCGGGCAGGGTGAGCTGTTCGACGATGAGCCAGTTGAAGGCCAGGTACAGGAGCTTGACGGCCGTGGCGTCGCCCGGCAGCCCCGAGGCCTCGTGGTACGCGAGGTTGGCGGCGAGGTCGGCCCGGACGCGCTCGGTGAGGACGGCGCGCAGCTCCGGCCGCCGGGTGGCCTCAAGGCGCAGTTCGAGCAGTGCCAGATAGCCCGTACGGAAGCCGCTGACGCGGCCGACGACCTCGCGCATCAGCTCGACGTAGGTCTCCTTGTCCGGCTTGGCGGCGCGCTGTCGCTCGACCTCCGCCGCGTCGGGCGTCAGCCGCTCGTAGACCCGGGCGCCCGCCTGGGTGAGCAGGTCGTCGCGGCTGCTGAAGTAGTTGGACGCCGTCCCTGTGGGCACCCCCGCCTCGGTGTCGACCGCCCGGAAGGTCAGCCCGCGGGCGCCCTCCTTGGCCAGCACCTCGATGGCGCCGTCGACCAGGGCCGCCCGCCGACCGTCATTCCTGCGCACCATTGACACCACTCCATCCGAAGTACTACGTTCCGACCACTACAGCAAGAGTACTACAGGGGGAGTTACCAGATGCGCAAGCTCGTGTACTACATCGGCGCCTCCGTCGACGGATACATCGCGGGCCCGAAGGGCGAGTACGACTTCTACCCCGTGGGCGACCCGGACCAGGCCGCCGAGTACGCCGCCCGGGTCAACGCCCGCTACCCCGAGACCGTCCCCACCGCCCTGCGCCCGCACGTCGGCCTGGCGGACGCCGCCAACCTCCGCTTCGACACGGTCCTGATGGGCCACAACACCTACCGGCAGGCACTGGCCCACGGCACTCCGAGCCCTTACGCGCACCTGCGCCAGTTCGTGCTGTCGAACTCGCTCGCCGCCTCCCCCGACCCGGCGGTGACCGTGACGGGCGGCGACCCGCTCGCACTGGTCCGCGACCTCAAGCGGCAGCAGGGGCAGGACATCTGGCTGTGCGGCGGCGGCCGGGTCGCGGCCGCGCTGCTGCCCGAGCTCGACGAGCTCGTCATCAAGAGCTATCCCGTGGTCGCGGGGTCCGGAATCCCGGTCTTCGACGGGCGGTTCGACCCCACGCGGTTCCGCGTGACGGCCCGCGAGTCGTTCGACAACGACGTCCTGATGACGTGGTTCGAGGCGGCTCGATAGACAGCGGCCCAGTAGATGTAGTCTGCATCCGTCCTGCCGCCCGCCCGGACGGACGAAACAGGGACGTAGCACGGGGGTGGCCGTGGGGCACGCAATAGACACGCTGGACGCCGGTGGCTCAACCGGACGCGGAGGGCGGGCAGTCGGGCCGCGCCGCGCCCGGCTCTTCGTGGCGCAGGTGCTGCGCGGCCAGGCCCAGGTCACCTTCCTGCCGAGCGCCGCCGCGGGCGCCGTCTTCAGCGTGGCGCTCTTCGCGGCGGGCTGGGAGTACGGGGTCTACGGACTGGTCGGCACCGCCGTGGGCACGGCCACGGCACGGCTCCTCGGCGTGGACCACGAACGCGTCTCGCCCGGCCTGGAAGGCTTCAACGCCTGTCTGACGGCGCTCTGTTTCGCGGTCTTCCTGGGCGCGGACCATGTGTCGACGGCTCTGGTCACGGTCGCGGGCTGTGTGGTCGTCACGGTCGTGACGGCGGCCGTGGTCCGGCTGCTCGGCGTCTGGGGCCTGCCCTCGCTCACCCTCCCGTACTGTCTGCTCGCCACCGCGGTGACCATCGCCGCGCCCGGCTTCGGACGGCTCTGGCACACCGGCCAGGGGCAGGCCGCGCTCCCCCTGCCCGCGTCGGGCACGACCGTCGTCGAACCGGCCGAGCTCGCACGGGGGTTCTTCGCAGGCTTCGCCCAGATCTTCTTCATGCCGCAGTGGTACGTGGGTGCCCTGCTGCTGCTCGGCCTCGTCGTCGCCGGGCCCCGCACGGCGGCCGTCGCGTGCCTCGGCAACGCCGTGGGCGTCGCGACCGCGTGGGGGCTCGGCGCGCCCGCGGCGCGGATCGCCGACGGCACGATGGGCTACAACGCCGTGCTCGTGTCCCTCGCCCTGTGCGGCGTCTTCCTGCCCGCCCGGGCGGCGACCCTCACGTACGCGCTCGTGGGGGCCGCCGCGTCGACGGCGCTCGGTCCCGCGGTGTCGGCGCTCTTCGCGCCCTCCGGCGGGCACACCTTCACCTGGCCGTTCGTCCTGACCACGTTCGTGTTCCTGGCCGGGGCCAAGTCCTTTCCGCGGCTGACCGGTTCGGACGACGGGGACTGATCAGAAGACGACCAGCGCCCGGCCGCCCTTGCCCGCGATCATGTTCTCGAAGGCCGCCGGAATGCCGTCGAGCCCGATCCGGTCGGTCACCATGACCCCCAGGTCCAGGCGCCCCGCCCTGATGTGTCCGGCCAGGACGGGCAGGTCCACCGTCGGATCGCAGTTGCCGTACACACAGCCCGACAGGGTCCTGCCCCAGTGGAAGAGCTCCAGGGCGTTGAAGGTGACCTGCTGGTCCTTGCCGCCGATGCCGACGACCGTGGTGCGGCCGCCGCGCCGCGTCGACTCCCAGGCCGTACGGATCGTCACCGCGCGGCCCACGCACTCCACCGCCACGTCCACGCCCTGGCCGCCGGTGAGCTTGCGGATGTCGCGGGCGGTCGTCTCCGACGCCACCACGTAGTCCGTGGCACCGGCCGAGCGGGCCAGCTCCTCCTTCTCCGGGGAGACGTCGACGGCGACGATCTGTCCGGCGCCCGCGATCCTGGCCGCCTGCAGCGTGGCGAGGCCCACCCCGCCGACGCCGAACACCGCGACGCTCTCGCCCTCGCGGACCCGCGCCGAGTGGTGCACGGCGCCGTACCCGGTCAGGACGGCGCAGCCGAGCAGCGCCGCGTCGGTGAGCGGGACGCCGTCCGGCACCGGCAGGACGCAGTGGGCGGCGACCACCGTCTCCTCGGCGAACGCGGCGACGTTCAGACCGGGGTGGAGGCCGCTGCCGTCCTGTCGCCGGGCGTAGACGTCCGCGGCGCCCGCGAGGGCGTTTCCGCAGAGCCACACCTCGCCGATCGAGCAGGCGTGACAACTGCCGCAGGACGGCGCCCAGTTCAGGACGACCCCGGCGCCGGGTGCGACGTGCGTGACGCCCTCGCCGACGGAGACCACGGTGCCCGCTCCCTCGTGACCGAGGACGGCGGGCACCGGCACCCGCATCGTGCCGTTGGTCAGGGACAGGTCGGAGTGGCAGACCCCGGCGGCGGCGAGGCGCACCCGGACCTGGCCGGGCCCCGGCTCCGGCAGGTCGATCTCGGCGATCTCCAGCGGGGAGCCGACGGCGGGCAGGATGGCGGCGCGGACCACGTTCACGTACTCCTTGGGTCGGAAAACTGCACGGACGGCGACGGGCGGGTCAGAACTGCAGGGACTTCGTCTGGAGGTACTCGGTCAGGCCGTGCGCGCCCAGTTCGCGGCCGACGCCCGACTGCTTGTAGCCGCCGAAGGGGGCGAGGGGGTTGAAGCTGCCGCCGTTGATGTCGACCTGGCCGGTGTCCATCCGGCGGGCGAACGCCACCGCCTCCGCGTCGTCGGCCGCCCACACCGCGCCCGCGAGCCCGTACACGGTGCCGTTGGCGATGCGCAGGGCGTCGCCCTCGTCCTCGTACCGGATGATCGAGACCACCGGGCCGAAGATCTCCTCCTGGGCGATGGTCATCTCGGGGGTCACGTCCGCGAAGACGGTGGGCTGGACGAAGTAGCCCTTCTCCTTGGGCGATTCGGGGCCGCCCGCCACGATCCGGGCGCCCTCCTGGACGCCCTTCTCGATGTAGCCGCGCACGCGCGCCTGCTGCTTGGCGTTGACGACGGGGCCGATGCGGTCGCCGTACTTGGCGGCCGCGGCCGCGGCGAGCTCCACCGCCTCGTCGTACCGGTCGGTGTGCACCAGCATGCGGGTCCAGGCGCTGCATGTCTGGCCGGAGTTGGACATGACGTTGGCGACGCCCACGTTGACGGCCTTGGCGAGGTCGGCGCTCGGCAGGATGACGTTGGCCGACTTGCCGCCGAGCTCCAGGGCGACGCGCTTGACGGCCGCGCCCGCGGTGGCGCCGATCTGCTTGCCGACCGCCGTCGAGCCCGTGAACGAGACGAGGTCGACGCCCTCGTGCTCGGCGAGCGCCTGCCCCGCGACCGGGCCGAGGCCGGTGACGAGGTTGAACACGCCTGCGGGCACGCCCGCCTCGTGCACCGCCTCGGCGAAGAGCTGGGCGGTGATCGGGGTGTCCTCGGCGGGCTTGAGGACGACCGTGCAGCCCGCGGCGAGGGCGGGGGCCACCTTGTTGACGATCTGGTGGAGGGGGTAGTTCCAGGGGGTGATCGCGCCGACCACGCCGACCGGCTCCAGATAGACGGTGGAGTTGCCGACCTTCTCCTGGAAGGGGTGGTTCGCGGCGAGCTCGGCGTACGAACCGGAGACCAGGATCGGCACGCCCGCGTGCACGGCCTGCGAGAAGGGCAGCGGCGCGCCCAGCTCGGCGGTGACGGTCTCGGCGACCTCGTCCTTGCGGGCGACGAGCCGGTCGCGGACCGCGCCGATCAGGGCGGCACGCTCGGCGGGCGGGGTGGCGGCCCAGCCGGGCAGGGCGGCGCGGGCGGCACGGACCGCGGTGTCGACGTCCTCCGCGGTACCGGCCGGGACCTGGCCGACCGGCTGTTCGTCGGCCGGGTTCAGGACCGTGATGGTGTCGGTGCCCGCGGCCGGTCGCCAGGCACCGTCGATGTACATCCCGTCGTGGGCCTTCATGGCATTCCTCCAGGTAGACGTCCGCGATACAAACTAGCGCTGATAGTTTTCTGACACCAGGGGCATCAGGGGACCGGGCCCGCGCAGCGCCGTACCGTGCCGTGCCGCCGCGCGCCGCTCCGTGCCGGGCGCCGCTGCCACCTGGTGTGCGCGGCTCCCCTGTGCTGAGGTGCACGGGACCCCGGAACACTCGCGACACGCCCCCCGGAGAGTGACCTTGCAGAGCCTGACCTTCGTCATCGGCACGGGCCGCAGCGGCTCCACCGCGCTGTCCCGCATCCTCAACAGCCACCCTGACGTACTCAGCCTCAACGAGTACATGGCCTCGGTGGGTGAGGCGTCCTTCCCCGAAGGCCCGCTGTCGGGCGCGGAGTTCTGGGAGACCCTCTTCCGGCCCACCTCGTACTTCGCGGGCATGCTCCGCAGCGGAGTGCCGATGCCGGAGTTCCTCTACACCCGCGCCCCCGGCCGGTACGCACCGGAGACCACCGGCATCCCCGCCCTCTCCCTCATGGTGCTGCCGCACCTCACCGACGACCCCGACGGCCTGCTCGACGAGATCCGCGCGGCGGTCGTCGAGTGGCCCGAGCGCGCCGCCGCCGCACACCACGAGGCGCTCTTCGAGTGGCTCGGCGCCCGGTTCGGCCGCACGGCCGTCGTGGAGCGCTCCGGCTACTCGACGGGCTGGGTGCCGCAGTTGCGTACCGCCTTCCCGTACGCGAAGTTCGTGCACCTCTTCCGGGACGGTCCTGACTGCGCCCTCTCCATGAGCCGCCACTCCGGGTACCGCGTGATCAGCCTGCTGCGGGAGATCGGCGAGCTGACGGGCGTCGAGAGCCCCGGCGACCTGACGGCGGAGCAGGTGCGCGCCCTGCCGCCGGAACTCGCGCCGCTCCTCGGCGAGCGCTTCGACCCCGCCCTCGTGCGGGACCGCAGCTACCCCCTGCCGCGGTTCGGCGACCTGTGGTCCGAACTGGTCGCCCAGGGCGTGCGTTTCCTCGACGACCTGCCCGAAGGCCAGCACATGACGCTCGGCTACGAGGACCTGCTCGACGCCCCGCACGAAGAGCTCGCCCGGCTCGCCGCGTTCGTCGGGGTCGAGCCGGATCCCGGATGGCTGGCGGGCGCCTGCGCACAGCTCGACCACGGCCGCCGCGGCTCCGCCCGGAAGCAGCTGACGGACGCCGAGTTCGACGAGCTGCGGGAGCGATGTACCGCGGGCACCCTGGCGCTCCGGGCGGCTGCGCGCCATTCCGGTTGAGCCGCCCGACCGGCTCGACGAGGACTCCCCCGGAGAGGAATCCGACTCCACGTCGAGCCGCGCTCCACCCCTCCTTCAGATGCACGCAAGGCCTCCGACCAGCGCCTCGTCCGCTCAGCGGACGGTGCGGGGGTGCGCGCGGCCCATGCGTCCCGCCCCCGCCCCGAGCTGTTTTCCGGACACACCCCACGCATTCCTCCCGTATTCGATTTCAGATACGTGAAAGACGCATGACAAGGCGTCAACTCTCTTGCTCCGGGCGGGTGGAGCGGCCACGCTACTCATCGCGACGGGAGCGGCACTCACCGCTCCCATCTGTGTGTGCGATCCCGCGCACACCCCCCACAGTCGCGTCGCCCGACTCCGGGCACGCCGCCTATGAGGAGGACTCCCTCGTAATGGCCATGCTTCGCAGCAAGAAGACTGTGATCGCCGCGGCGATCTCGACCGCCACCGCCGCCGCGGTTCTCGGTGCGGTCACCGCCCTGCCCGCCCAGGCCGCCCCCGCCGAGGGCCATGTGATCGCGGCGGGCTCCGCCGACGCGATCAAGGGCAGTTACCTCGTCACGCTGAAGGACGACTCGGGCCTGAAGGCCGCCACGAGCCAGGGCAAGGGCCTGATATCCGAGTACGGCGGCTCGGTGCAGAAGACCTTCAAGTCCGCGCTCAACGGCTACTCCGCGAAGCTGAGCGCGACGGAGGCGAAGAGACTGGCCGCCGATCCCGCGGTCGCCTCCGTCGAGCAGAACCAGAGACTCCACGTCGATGCGACCCAGTCCAACGCCCCCTGGGGCCTGGACCGCATCGACCAGCCGAAGCTGCCGCTGTCCGGCACCTACACCTACCCGGACAGCGCGGGAACCGGCGTCACCGCGTACGTGATCGACACCGGTGTGCGGATCACGCACTCCGAGATCAGCGGCCGCGCGGTGAACGGCTACGACGCCGTCGACGGCGACAACACCGCCCAGGACGGCAACGGCCACGGCACGCACGTCGCCACGACCATCGCGGGCAAGACGTACGGCGTCGCGAAGAAGGCCAAGATCGTGGCCGTCCGCGTGCTCGACAACAACGGCTCAGGCACCACCGCCGGTGTCGTCGCGGGCATCGACTGGGTGACGAGCAACCACGCCGCGGGCGCCCCTGCCGTGGCCAACATGTCGCTCGGCGGCGGCGCCTCCACCACGCTCGACAACGCGGTGAAGAATTCCATCGCCGACGGCGTCACCTACGCGGTCGCGGCGGGCAACGACAACTCCAACGCCGCCAACACCTCGCCCGCCCGCGTCCCCACGGCCATCACGGTCGGCGCCACCAGCAACACGGACGCCAGGGCCAGCTTCTCCAACTACGGCTCGGTCCTGGACATCTTCGCGCCCGGCGTGAACATCAAGGCGGGCTGGAACACGAGCGACACGGCGACCAACACCATCTCCGGTACGTCGATGGCCACCCCGCACGTCGCGGGCGCGGCGGCGGTCTACCTGGCGGGCCACACCTCGGCCACCCCGGCGCAGGTCTCCTCGGCCCTGACGAACGGTGCCACGCCGAACGTGGTGACCAGCCCCGGTTCGGGTTCGCCGAACAAGCTGCTCAAGATCGTGTCGTAACACTCCGCTCCACACGGTCAGCAGTGCCCCGGAGGCGGCCGGCGCCGTCTCCGGGGCGCTTGCGTGCGCCGAGCCCGGCCGCGACGAACAGCAGCCCGCCCAGCATCACGAACGGCGCCGCCACGCCCGCGACACCCGCGATCAGGCCCGCCGAAGCGGGCGCCGCGACCTGCCCGAGCCGGTTGCCGGTGAGCCGCAGCGCGAGCGCCGTGGAGCGCGCGCCGTCCGGCGCTGCCTGAACGACGGTCGTCATGGAGAGCGGCTGGCCGACGCCGAGGCAGAAGCCGAGCACCGCGAGCACCAGCGCGAGGGCCCACACCGGAACGGGCAGCGCGATGCCCGCGCAGAGCAGCCCGGCGAGCATGCAGGTGGAGGTCAACAGGGCCGTCCTGCCCAGGACTCGGATCAGCGGAGTCATCACCAGACGGCAGGCGATGGTGGCGGCGGCCCGCAGGGAGAGCAGGAGCCCGACGGTGGCGGGCGCGATGCCCCGGTGTTCGCCGACCACCGGCAGATAGGCCGTGAGGATGTCGGTCGCGGAGAGCACGGCGAGGCTGATGAAGATGCCCGCGGGCACGCCACGGGTGCGCAGGATCCCGAGGACCGGTACACGCTCACCACGCTCGGGGGCGGAGTGCTGCCCCTTGTGCTCGATGCGCCACAGCGAGGCGAGGGAGACCGCCGCGACCGCCGCAGAGACGAGCAGGGCGAGGGCGCTGGTGCGGTCCATGTCGGCGCCGATCAGGGCACCGGCGGCGATCGGCCCGACCAGCTGGCCGAGGGAAGCGCCGATGGTGAAGTGGCCGAAGTTCCGGTCCTGTTCGGCGGGCGCGGACTGCCGGGCGACGAGCGACTGCGCGCCGATCACGAAACAGAGGTGCCCGAGCCCCATCACACCGCTCCAGGCCGCCATCGCGGCGAGCGAGCCCGCGGTGCCGCTGAGGGCGCAGCCACCGGCGATCAGGACGACGCCGACGGGCAGCAGGGGCGCGCACCGCCCGTGGTCGGTCCTGCGCCCGAGCGGTACCGCCGCGAAGAGCGGAAGCAGCGCGTACACGCCCGCGATGACGCCGATGGCCCGCTCGTCGGCGCCCAGCGCGAGAGCCCGGTAGGAGACGGCGGGCCGCGCCATCGACACCGCCCCCTGCGCGAAGCTGAAGGCGATGACGAGACGGAGCAGCCAGCCCCTGCCACCGGGCCCGGATGACGCGGTCGGCATCAGATGATGCCGAAGAGGATTCCGGCGCCGAGCACGACCAGCGAGGTGAGCACGGCCCATTTGACGGTGAACTTGGTGTGGTCGCCGAACTCGACCTTGGCCATGCCGACCAGCACGTACACGGCGGGCACCAGCGGGCTCGACATGTGCAGGGCCTGACCGGCGATGGAGGCGCGGGCGATCTCCAGGGTGGAGACGCCGTGCGCCTGGCCCGCCTCGGCGAGGACCGGCAGGACGCCGAAGTAGAAGCCGTCGTTGGACATGAAGTACGTGAGCGGGATGGAGAGCAGCCCGGTCACCAGGCCCATCTGCGGTCCCATGCCCTCGGGGATGGCGTCGACGAGCCAGTCGGCCATGTGGTCGACCATGCCGGTGCCCTGGAGCACGCCGGTGAAGACGGCGGCCGCGAAGACCATGCCGGTGACGTTGAGGACGTTCTCGGCGTGGGCGCCGATGCGGGCCTTCTGGTCGGGCATGTGCGGGAAGTTGACGGTGAGGGCGAGCGCGGCGCCGAGCAGGAAGAGCACCGGGATCGGCAGCCACTCCATGATCATGGCGGTGAGCAGCAGGACGGTGAGGCCCGCGTTGAACCAGTAGAGCTTGGGGCGCAGGGTGGGGCGGTTCGGGTCGAGCCCCTGGAAGCCGTCGTCGTCGCTCTCGCTCGCTCCCTCGCTCTCGGGTGCGCCCGCGTCGGTGCCGCCGCCCGCGCCCCCGGTGGTCTTCTTCGTGAGCGACGTACGGCTGTCGCCGTCGCCCCCGGTGCCGACGAGGACCGTCTCCGTCTCCTGCTCCTTCTCCAGGACCTCGTCCAGGGAGAGGATGCCGAGCCGCTTGCGCTCCCGCAGGCCCAGTGCGTACGAGAGGACGAAGACGGCGACCAGGCCCATGGCGAGCGCCGGGATCATCGGGACGAAGATGTCGGACGCGTCGACCTTCAGGGCGGTGGCGGCGCGGGCGGTCGGGCCGCCCCAGGGCAGGGTGTTCATGACGCCGTTGGCGGTCGCGGCGACGCCCGTCATCACGACCAGGCTCATCTTGAGGCGCTTGTACAGCGGATACATCGCCGAGACCGTGATCATGAAGGTCGTCGAGCCGTCGCCGTCGAGGGAGACGATCGCGGCGAGCACGGCGGTGCCCACCACGATGCGCACCGGGTCCGCCTTGCAGAAGCGCAGGATGCCCCGGACGATCGGGTCGAAGAGGCCGACGTCGATCATGACGCCGAAGTACACGATGGCGAACATGAGCATGGCCGCCGTGGGCGCCAGATTGCCGACGCCTTCGAGGACGTAGTCCCCGAGATGGGCGCCCTTTCCGACGAATACGCAGAAGAGCGCGGGGATCAGCACCAGTGCCGCGATCGGCGACATCTTCTTCATCATGATCAGCACCAGGAAGGTGGCGATCATGATGAATCCGAGGATTGTCAGCATGGGGGCTACCTAACGTTCACCATCGAACTCCCACCAGGTCTGGCGGTCCGGATGACGTTAGGACCGGCCATCAAGCGTTAACAAGATGTTGACGCGCGAGCAATAAGCGCAAAACTCCTGGTCACGGCCGTGTGTCGGGGACGTCAAGGAGGATCACGCCGTTGGCGGGTCAGTCCGTCGGCGAGCGCGGGGCGCCAGGAGGCGTACAACTGGCTCTCGCCCACGTGCTGTTGACCGATCCCGTGGACGCACACCACTCGCCCCATGTCCCCCCCTCTGCCCACCGTCGGGTGCGATCACCTCAGTGTCGGGCCCCGCCCCCTCCTCAGTCCAGCGACCGTGCGAAGTAGGCGTGCAGCAGGATCCGTGCCTCGTCGACGAGCGCCGGGTCGCCCGAGGGGACGGCGCGGAAGGCCAGTTGGAGGACCGCGTCGACCGCCTCGACGCCGACGAGGATGGTGCGGCGCAGGGCGGCGTCGAGCGGGCGGTTCAGATGGTCGGCGAGCACGGCGGCCACCCGCTCCGCCACCTGCGAGTTCGCGTCCGGCATCGCGTCCGGCGCGGAGGGGACGCCGAAGTCGACGAGGCCGAAGCCGGGGACGGTGCGCATCATCGCCAGGTACTCGTCGAAGGCCGCGTCGACGGCGCCGCGCCAGTCGCCGTGCTCGACGCCGGCCACACGGGCGGCCACCCGTTCGGCGTACGCGTCGAGGTTGCGGTGGGCCAGCGCGTCCGTGAGCGCCCTCTTGTTGCCGAAGAACCGGTAGACCGAGCCGATCGGGACGCCCGCGCGCTGGGCCACGGCGCGGGTGGTGAGGCCTTCGTAGCCGGTCTCGTCCAGGACGGCGGCGCAGGCGTCGAGGATCCGGGTCAGCCGCTCGGCGCTGCGCTCCTGCACGGGGACGCGCCTCATTGAGGCCGGGGCAGCTGGGACGGCCGGGGCAGCCGGGGGCCTCGGGTCCTTGGGCGGGTTCGGGTGGGGCATCCCGGGAGAGTAGAGCATCGCTCACATTCCCGCTTCCCCTTGCGGAAGGAAAACACGAATCCTACGGTGTTCCATAGGAATCACTGATGAGGGAGCGGTGTGATGAGCGGGGACCACGCAGGTAACGCGGGCCGAGCGGATGCGAACCGGACGGACGCGGACGCCCACGACGCACGCAAGACCGCCGAAGGGCTGACCTACCTCTCCGGCTTCGGTAACGAACACAGCTCCGAAGCCGTGCCCGGCGCACTGCCGCACGGCCGCAACTCGCCCCAGCGCGCACCCCTCGGTCTCTACGCCGAGCAGCTGAGCGGCAGCGCCTTCACCGAGCCCCGCGCGCACAACCGCCGCTCGTGGCTGTACCGCATCCGCCCCTCGGCCGCGCACCCGCAGTTCACGCGCGTCGACAACGGCGCGGTGCGCACGGCCCCCTTCGCCGAGTCGGTCCCCGACCCGAACCGGCTGCGCTGGAACCCGCTCCCCGAGCCCGCGCCCGGCACGGACTTCCTCGCGGGCCTGTGGACGCTGGGCGGCAACGGCGACGCGACCCAGCGCACCGGCATGGGCATTCACCTGTACCACGCCAACTCCTCGATGACGGACCGCGTGTTCAGCGACGCCGACGGCGAGCTGCTCGTCGTGCCCGAGCAGGGCGGGCTGCTGCTGCGCACCGAGTTCGGGCTGCTGCACGCCGAGCCCGGTGAGGTCGCACTCATCCCGCGCGGCGTCCGCTTCCGCGTGGAGCTCCTCGACGCGACCGCCCGTGGGTACGTGTGCGAGAACTACGGCGCCCCCTTCCAGCTCCCCGACCTCGGCCCGATCGGCGCCAACGGCCTGGCGAACGCCAGGGACTTCCGCGCTCCCGTCGCCGCGTACGAGGACGTCGAGGGCCCGGTGGAGGTGGTGAACAAGTTCTGCGGCAACCTGTGGCGCGCGACGTACGACCACTCCCCGCTCGACGTCGTCGCCTGGCACGGCAACCACGTCCCGTACGTGTACGACCTGCACCGCTTCAACGTGATCGGCTCGATCAGCTACGACCACCCGGACCCGTCGATCTTCACCGTGCTCACCTCGCCGTCCGACACCCCGGGCCTCGCGGGCGTCGACTTCGTGGTGTTCGCGCCGCGCTGGCTGGTGGGCGAGGACACCTTCCGTCCGCCGTACTTCCACCGGAACGTGATGAGCGAGTACATGGGCCTGATCGAGGGTGCGTACGACGCGAAGGCGGAGGGCTTCGTCCCGGGCGGCGGCTCGCTGCACAACATGATGTCGGCGCACGGCCCGGACCGCGAGACGTTCGAGAAGGCGTCCGCCGCCGAACTCAAGCCGCAGAAGATCGACGACGGCCTTGCCTTCATGTTCGAGACCCGGTGGCCGGTGACGGCGACGGAACAGGCGGCCGGGGCGTCCCACCTGCAGCGCGGCTACGACGACGTGTGGCAGGGTCTGGAGCGCCACTTCCGTAACTGATTCGGAGAGACCGTGACCGCTTTCGCCCCGGACTCGATCGTCCTGAATCGGAAGTTGCCGCTCTGGTATCAGGTGTCGCAGTCCCTGCGCGCCTCGATACTCGGCCGCACCCCTGACGCCCCGCTCCGGCTGCCCACCGAGGAGCAGCTTGCGGGGCACTACGGGGTGAGCGTGCTGACCATGCGGCAGGCGCTCAAGGAGCTGGAGGACGAGGGTCTCATCACCCGCCACCGGCGGCGCGGCACCTTCATCGAGCCGAGCGCCCGGCGCGGCTCCCCCGTCCGCCTGCTGGGCTCGGTCGACGCGATCGTGGCCCAGCAGTCGGGCATGACCACCCGCCTGCTGGACCACGGCACCACCCCGCTCCCCGGCGAACTCGCCGGGCACTTCCCCGGCGCGGCCGAGGTGGCGACGTACCACCGGCTGCGCAGCGACGAGAAGACGGGCGAGCCGACCAACCACGCCCGCAACTACATCCGGCCCGAACTCGCGGCCCGCATCGACCTGGACGACCTGGTGCGCTGGCCCATGACGAAGGTCCTGCGCGACGTGGTGGGCGTCCGCATCAGCCGCATCACCGACACCGTCGAGGCCACGCTGGCCGACCCGGAGACCGCGCGGCTCCTCGAAGTCCCGCTGCTCAGCCCGATCCTGCACTACACCGGCGTGACGTACGACGAGGAGGGCCGCACGCTGGACGTGGCCCGCATCCACTACCGCGGCGACCGCTTCTCCTTCTCGGTCACGCTCGACGCGACGTGACGGGACCGGGCGGGCACGTCGTACGATGCCGGGCGTGACGCACGACGAAGCGCCGCTGCTCGCGGACCTCATGCCGTGGTCCGTCGCACCGCTCCGGCCGGGCCGCGGGTGGCCGATGGGCCCTGACGCCGCATCCCTGAAGGCCCGTTGGGACACCTTCGTCCGCTCCCGGGGACCGGACCGCGAGGCCCTCTTCCGCCCCACGCGCGCCCGCACCCTGCACACCGCGGTCGCCCAGCTGCCCGGCCACGGCGGCGGAACGGGCCGCCTGGCCAAGGAGACAGGGCCCTGCCCCGAGCCCGTGCGCGTCCTGCACGGCCCCTTCGACGAGCAGTGGCTGATCCCCGACCACCGCCTCCTCGACGTCGCACGGCCCGAGCTGTGGCGGGTGGCGGGCAAGGGGCAGCTCTTCGCCGTCGAGCAGGGGTACGTTCCCGGGGCCGCGGGACCCGCCGTCCTCGCGTCGGGGGTGCTGCCGGACGGCCGCTCCCCGGCGGGGCGGCCGGGGCGGATCCGGCCGCTGTTCCGGCGCCCCGGGGGCCAGGAGCCGAATGTGGCGCCGGGGCTGCTCACCCATCTGTCGGACCTGCTCGGCCGCGAGGTCGCCGCGCGCGATCTGCTGGCGTGGGTGCTCGTGACCGGCACCGGCTCCGCGGCGGGCTGCCGGGTGCCGCTCACCCGCGACGCCGGTGTCTGGGCGCGGGGCGTGGAGCTCGGGCGGCGGCTGCTCTGGCTGCAGCTGCGCGGCAACGGCGAGCGGCCGAAGCTGCCCGGCGGCCGCAGGCCCTACGTCCGGGCGCCGCTGCCCGCCCGGCCCGCCGCCCTGTCGTACGACACCGAGGACGAGGTCCTCCGGGTCGGCGACGAGGGCGTCATCTCGCCGGTGCCGCGGGAGGCGTGGGAGTACGAGGTGAGCGGTGTGCGCGTCGTCGAGCGCTGGTTCGCGCTGCGCACGGAGGCGGCCGAGGCGGGGACGCTGGCGGCCGTCCGGCCCGGCACGTGGCCCCGGGCGTGGACGTCGGAACTGCTCGAACTGATCACCGTGCTCGCCCTGCTGGCAGAACTCGCGCCCGACCAGAAGGAGTTGACCGACTCCCTCGGCTCAGGGATCACCGGGGACGAGCTGCGCGGCGCGGGCGTCCTGCCCGTGCCCGACACCGCGCGGCGGCCCGCGTCCGTCCTCGACCACCACGAAGAGGGCCCCGACGGACAGTTCGCCCTGCTTTAGGGCCCCGGGCTCCAGGGCTCCGGACCCTAGGACTCCGGGCGGAACGAGTCGAGGAGCCTGCGCAGCGCCCGCTCGAAGCTCTCGTCCGCGTCACCGGGCGGCGGCGCCTGCGCCAGCATCCCCGCGAGCCGCGGATACGCCCCGTCCGCCAACTGCCCGGCCAGATAGGCGAACCGGGCCTCCTGCTCCTGCTCCGGCGACCAGGGCAGACCCCTGGTGCGCTCGGCGACGGCGATCTCGTTGGCCACGGACGTCATCGCCGTGCCGTTGACCACGGCGATGAGCTCCATCTTGGTGCCGTAGGGCACGTCGAGGCCCTCCAGGACGCCGAGGCAGTGCTCCAGGTACCGCAGCGCGTTCGGGCTGAGGCCGTAGACCGTCGACATCACGCGCACCATCCACGGGTGCCGGTGCAGGATCACCCGGCTCTGCCGTCCGATGCCGAGCATCCCGGCGTACCAGTCGCCGCCCACCGCCTCCTCGGCCAGCTCGTACTCACCGCTGACCGCGTCGACCATCAGCTCGTACAGGTCCTCCTTGCGCGGCACGTAGTTGTACAGCGACATCGTGCCGCAGCCCAGCTCACCCGCCACCCGCCGCATGGAGACCGCGTCGATGCCGTCCGCGTCGGCGATGCGGACGGCCGCCGCCGCGATGTCGGCCCTGCTGTACGCGGGCTTGGGGCCGCGGCCCGCACGCTCGGGGCGCGCCCAGATCACTTCGGGAGTGGCCGATCGGCCCGCCATTGATCATCACCTCGCCCCCCATGTTAGTTACGTACAGCGTACGCAGTGAGGTACCGTGCGGCACATGACTTCTACGTACGCTGTACTTAGTGAAGGTCTGGAGAAGCGCTTCGGCTCCGGCGACACCGCCGTCAGCGCCCTGCGCGGCCTGGACCTGGCCATCCCCGAGGGCACCGTCTGCGGACTCCTCGGCCCCAACGGCGCGGGCAAGACCACCGCCGTGCGGGTGCTCACGACGCTGCAGACCCCGGACGCCGGGACCGCCCGGGTCGCGGGGCACGACGTGGTGCGGGATCCGGCGGGGGTCCGGCGGCGGATCGGCGTCGTCGGCCAGTACGCGTCGGTCGACGGCGATCTGACGGGCCGCGAGAACCTGCGGCTCTTCGCCCGGCTGCTGCGGGCGCCGCGCGGGCGCGCCGATGAACTCCTTGAGCGGTTCGGACTCGTCGAGGCGGCGGAGCGGCCCGCCCGCACCTACTCGGGCGGCATGCGGCGCCGCCTCGACCTCGCGGCGGGCCTGATCGTCCGGCCCGCCGTGCTCTTCCTCGACGAGCCCACGACCGGCCTCGATCCGCACAGCAGGAACGACATCTGGGAGGCCGTGCGGAAGCTGGCCGGGGAGGGCACGACGGTGCTCCTCACGACCCAGTACCTGGAGGAGGCCGATCAGCTGGCCGACGACATCGTGCTGATCGACGGCGGCCGCGCGGCGCACCGCGGCACGCCCGCGGAGCTGAAGGCGCAGATGGGGAGTTACGCGGAGGTCGTCGTCGCGGAGGGCGCGGCGCTGCCCGGCGCGGCGGCGGTCCTCGACCGGCTGACGGGGGCGGAGCCCGTGCTCGACGCGGAGTCCCGCACCGCGGGGGTCGTCACCCTCGATCCCGCGCTCACGCTGCCCCGGATCGTCCGCGAACTGGACGCGGCAGGGGTTCCCGTCGTCGACGCGAGCCTGCGCCGCCCCTCACTGGACGACGTCTTCCTGCGCCTCGTCCCGTGACCCCGACACCCCCTCACGCCCTCCCCCGACCCCCGGAGATCTCCCCCATGAGCGCCATCCTTCACGACGGCACCGCCATGCTCGGCCGACACCTGCGGCGCACCCGGCACGCGCCCGCGATCCTGATCATGACCCAGACGATGCCCATCGTCTTCCTGCTCTTCTTCGGATACGTATTCGGCAGCGCCCTCGCGATGTCCGGCTCCGACTACCGCGCCTACCTCGTGCCGGGCATGCTCGTCGCGACCGCCGCCAACGGCATCATGACCGGCATGTTCACCGCCGCCCAGGACACCCACCGGGGCGTGATGGACCGGCTGCGGACGCTGCCGATGAGCAGGGCGGCGGTGCCGCTCGGGCAGGCGCTCGCCGATCTGGTGACCACCGCGGTGGGGCTCGTGCCGCTGGTGCTCGTCGGGCTCGCCATGGGGTGGCGGATCGAGGGCGGGCCGTTCGCCGCGGCGGGCGCGTTCGGGCTCCTGATGCTCTTCCGGTTCGCGACCACCTGGATCGGGATCCTGCTCGGGCTCGCCTCGCAGAGCGAGGAGGCGGCGGGCCAGCTGGGCGGCGCGACGTTCATGCTGCCGTTGCTCTCGAACGCCTACATCCCGACCGACGGGCTGCCGTCCTGGGTGCGCTTCGTCGCCGAGTGGAATCCGATCAGCGCGGTGGCGACGGCGGTGCGCGACCTGTGCGGCAACGCTCCCGTCCCGACGGACGCCGCCTGGCCGGTCGCACATCCCGTGGCGGGGGCCGTCCTCTGGTCGCTGGTGCTGCTCGCGGCCTGCGTCCCGCTGGCCGTCCGCCGGTACGCGCACGGCACGCGGTAAAGGGTGCCGGACCTTCCCGCTCCAACTACAGCAAAACCGCACCGACCGGGGGAGTTTGGGCATATCGGCCCAGCGGTCGCTGCGGTTTGGCTGAATCTTTGCGGTGTCAACAGGTGCACACGGCACGGGTGTTGTGTGCGGGGTGGTGGATGACTACGGAGCGGAGCGGAGTGGGGGGAAAGATCCGCCGCGGAGCGGCGGTTCAGTCCCGGGGACCACCCGCGGTCAGCGTCCGCCGAACAGCGAACGCCGCAACCGGCGCAGCGGCGCGAAGAGCGAGACACGGCTCACTCGTGCACCCCTGCTGCTGCGGGCGTGCGCGGCGTCACGTGAGGTCAGCTCACGCATCAGCAGCGTCGCCTCGTGCGCCTCGCGCTGCGGGACGGCGGGGCCGCCCAGCACCGAGAGGTGACGGTCGAGACGCGAGCTGCTCGCGCTGCTGCCACAAGTGATCGCAGGGACACGCGCCCTGCTGCGCACTGTTATCTGTTCCATGTCACTCCCCACCCGTACGAGGGCACCCGGCCCAGGGCAGGTTAACCCTATCGCCCCATCGGTACACGCGTGTATCCCGGTCACAGGATTCACCTACCCCGCAAGGAGGTTGACGATTACTCTCCGAATCCAACTGATTCCAGGGCGAGTTGGACAAACACCCTGACAGTGGGTCGGACGGAGGCCGATCGCCCCGTGGGAGGGCGGCGGCAGCCCGCCCTCCGTGCGACCGGTCCTGGCCGGACGTGGGCTATCTCACGTGCGGTTTCCCTCTCCTGTGCGACGGTGGATGCGGCGGAGACGGGAGGCGGTGACCGGCTCGGGCCCGCACCCCTGCCGGTGCCCTTCGGGGCGTTCGGCGTACGGCAGCCCGCACCTGTTCCCGCACGGCGGGCGGCGCCGGGGCGGAGGCCGCGCACGCCAGGCGTACGGCATCGGCCGTGAGCTGTCGGGCCCGCATTCCGTCATGTCCCGCTCCTCGGCGCGGGGTCCTCGAAGGCGGCCTCCAGGCAGTCCCTCAGCCGAAGCATCCCGTCGCGCATGCGCGTCTTGACCGTGCCGAGGGGCACGGACAGGTGACGGGCCACCTCCCGATAGGTGTAGCCGTCGTAGTAGGCGAGCACGACCGCCTGGCGCTGCAGATCGGTGAGGCTCGCCAGGCAGCCGCGCACCCACTCGCGCTCCAGACGCGCCTCGACCTCCTCCGCGACGTGGTCGAAGGCGGGGCCCTCGCCGCGCCGTGCCGCACGCGCCTCGCGGTCGGCCGCCGCACGCACGCTGCGGACCCGGTCCACGGCCCTGCGGTGCGCGAGCGTGAGGATCCACGGCAGCGCACGGCCGCGTGCCGGATCGAACCGGGGAGCGCTGCGCCACAGCTCGATGAGCACCTCCTGGGTCACTTCCTCGGACTGCGCGCGGTCGCGCAGCACTCTGCGCACGAGCCCGAAGACCTGTCCCGACACCAGGACGTACAGCTCCTCGAACGCCTGCCGGTCCCCCTTCGCAATCAGCGGCAGCAACTCGTCCGCTTCCATCGGCTCCCCCGTCCCCCGACGTCTCCCGGCCGCTCGTGCGGCCGTCCGTGATTCGGCGTGGGGGTCCCGGCGGATGGGAGACGCGGCGGAGCCCGGGGCGGACAGGGGCGGGCGTCGGTTGAAACCCGGGCCAATCCGCCCGTGCGCCCGCCCCGAATGGCCTGTGTCAGTCGGCCTGTGCCAGCCAGTCAGCGACCAGCTGGTCGGCGGTCCTGGCCGGGCCGGGTTCATCAGACGCTCAAGGACGGATGCGATGACAGCACATGCCAGGAGGCGGACGGGGCGGCGCGGCCTCGCCGCGCTGGTCTGCGGCGCACTCGCCGCCGGGGGGCTCGCAGCCGCCGGGGTGAGTGCGCTGGCACCGGGAGCCGCGCAGGCCTCCAGTCACCGGGAGGCCCCGCTGATCTCGGGCCAGCCGCAGTACGACAACACGGACGTGTACGCGTTCGTCAGTCCCGACAAGCCGGACACCACGACACTCGTGGCGAACTGGACCCCGTTCGAGGAGCCCGCGGGCGGGCCCAACTTCTACCCGTTCCCCGAAGACGCCCAGTACGACATCCACATCGACAGCGACGGCGACTCGCAGGGCGATCTGCTCTACCGGTGGACGTTCGACAACAAGGTCAGGAACGGCAACACCTTCCGGTACAACACCGGTCAGGTCACCTCCCTCGACGACCCCGACCTCAACTTCAACCAGACGTACGACATCGACCTGCTGAAGCTGAAGGACCAGAAGGTCGTCTCCACCAAGAAGATCGCCAACAATCTGCCGGTCGCGCCGTCACGCGTGGGCGACGCCTCGATGCCCGACTACAAGAAGCTCCGCGACCAGGCCGTGCGGAAGGTCGCGGGCGGCACGTCGTACGTCGGGCAGGCCGACGATCCCTTCTTCCTGGATCTGCAGGTCTTCGACTCGCTGTACGGCGGCGACCTCTCGCAGGTCGGCAACGACACCCTCAAGGGCTACAACGTGAACACGGTCGCGTTGCAGGTCCCGAGCGCCGACATACGCCAGTCGGAGAAGCAGCCGACGGTCGGGGTCTGGTCGACGACCCAGCGCAAGAACGCCAAGGGCGACTGGACCCAGGTCTCCCGGCTCGGCAACCCGCTGGTCAACGAGCTCGTGGTGCCGCTGCGCGACAAGGACAAGTTCAACGCGTCCGCGCCGTGGAACGACGCGGACTTCGCGCCGTACGTGCAAAAGCCCGAGCTGCCGAAGCTCCTGGAGAAGGTCTACGGCATCAAGGCGCCTGCCGAGCCGAGGAAGGACCTGGTCTCCGTCTTCCTGACCGGGGTGAAGGACCTCAACCAGCCGCCCGATGTGCGTCCGGCCGAGACCCTGCGCCTCAACACCTCCATCAAGCCGACGGCCGATCCCAAGCGGCTCGGTGTCCTCGACGGCGACAACGCGGGCTTCCCGAACGGGCGGCGGCTCGCCGACGACGTCGTCGACATCGAACTGCAGGCCGTGGCGGGTGAACTCGTGGGCGCCAAGAACGACCTGGGTGACGCGGTGAACGCGAACGACCAGACGTTCGGCGGGTCCTTCCCGTACGTGGCACTGCCCACGTCACCGACGCACGCGCCGGCGGCCAAGGGCGGCGGCGACAACACCTCGGCGCGCGGCGAGCTCGGCGGGGCCCCGGTCCCGGCCTCCTCGTCGTCCGACGGGGCCGACGACTCGGTGCTGATCGCCTCCGCGGCGGCCGCGGCCGGGGGCGTGCTGCTGGTCGGGCTCGGTCTCGCGTGGTGGCGGGCACGGAGGCGGGGGGTCGGCAGGACCTCCTGAGCCATCCTCCGGAACGGACGCGGGTCTCCCACGTCCCTCCCGAACGGGCGCGGTCCGCACGTATCCCCCTGCGGGCCGCGCCTCCCCCTCTTCTCGCCTCTTCTCTGCCTCTTCTCTGCCTCTTCTCTGCCTCTTCTCTGTCCTTTCTCTGTCCCTTCTTCTCCGTTCTCCTTCTCGAACGATTGGTCTTGTTCATGGCACGCACCTCCGTACGAAGCGCCGTGGCCGTCGTCGCGCTCGCCCTCGTGCTCACCTCGGGTGCCGTCGTCATCAGCGGCGGCGACGGCGACCGGGCGGCGGGGCGGTCGACGCCCGTCGCCGTCGGGCCCGCCGCGCCGCTCGACGGTCTGCGCGGCGGCGATCTGGACCGGGGCGTGGAAGCGCTCCGGTCCGGGCTGCGCGACCGGCCCAAGGACTTCAGGTCCTGGGCCACGCTCGGCACGGCCTACGTCGAACAGGCCCGCACCCGCGGCGACCCCGCCCTCTACCGCGCCGCCGACCGCGCCCTGGACCGCTCACTGGAGCTGCGCCCCGGCTACGACGCGGCGCTCGCGGGGCGCGCCGCCGTCGCCGCCGCCCGGCACGACTTCCACGGCGCCCTGCGGTACGCCACGGACGCCCTCGCCGAGAACCCGTACGGCGAACGGGCCCTGGCCAGCCGCATCGACGCCCTCGTCGAACTCGGGCGCTACGACGCAGCGGCCCGCGCGGCCGACGAGGCGGACTCGCGGCGGCCCGGCGTCCCCGTCTTCACGCGGTACGCGTACGTACGGGAGCTGCGCGGCGACACCGCGACCGCGCGGCGCGTCCTGGAGCGGGCGCTCGACGATTCGACCGTGCCCGGCGACATCGCGTACGTGTCGACCGCGCTCGGCCAACTGGCCTGGCGCCAGGGCGACTACAAGGCCGCGCTGCGCCACTGCGGGGCCGCGCTGCGGGCGGACGCCACCTACCTCCCCGCCCTGGAGTGCCGGGCCCGCGCGCAGGCCGCGCGGGGCAGGACCGCCGCGGCGATCGCCGGACTGCGCGAGGTCGTCGGACGGCAGCCGCTGCCGGGTCCCGTGCTCGCGCTCGGCGAACTGTACGAGGCGCGGGGCGACAAGGCGCGGGCCCGTGAGCAGTACCGCCTCGTGGACGTGTGGGCCGAGCTGGCCCGTGCGAACGGGGTCGACCCCGATCTGGACACGGCACTCGCCTCGGCCGACCACGGAGACAAGAAGGTCGCGCTCCGGGCGGCTCGTGCCGAGTGGGAGCGGCGCAGGACCGTCCACACCGCGGACGCGCTCGGGTGGGCGCTGCATGTGAACGGGCGGGACGAGGAGGCACTGCGTTACGCGCGGCGTGCCACGGCCACCGGGTTCCGGGAGGCGTCGTTCCTCTTCCACCGCGGAATGATCGAACGGGCCGTGGGCGACAAGAAGGCGGCGCGGAAGTCACTGGCGTCCGCCCTGCGGCTGAACCCCGGCTTCTCGCCGGTGGGTTCGCGCGAGGCACGGGAAGCGCTGCGGTCGCTCGGGGGTGATACCTCGTGAGGCGCTGGGGGCTGCGGGGGCTCTGGGGCGGCGTGGTGCTGGGAGTGGTCATCGCGCTGGGCGCCCTCGGCGGCACCGCGCACGCCCATCCCCTGGGCAACTTCACCATCAGCCGGTACGACGGACTCGTCGCCGAGCCGGGGCGGCTGACGGTCGGCCACGTGGAGGACCTCGCCGAGATCCCCGCCGCCCAGGCGGCCCCCCGCATCCGTGAGGAGGGCCGCGCCCGCTGGGCCCGGCAGCGCTGCAGGGAAGCCGCCGACGACGCCCGCGTCACCGTGGCGGGCCGGTCCGCCGAACTGACCGTGGGCAGCGCGCGGGCCAGGGTGCGGCCGGGCCAGGCGGGGCTCGACACCCTCCGCGTGGAGTGCTCCTTCACCGCTCCCCTGCCCCGGAAGGACGGCGTGACCGTCCAGTTCCGCGGCAGCGTGCAGGACCGCACCGGCTGGCGGGAGATCACCGCCCGCGGCGACCGGATGACCCTCGCCCGCTCCGACGTGCCGGAGAAGTCCGTGTCGCAGCGGCTCACCCGGTACCCGAAGCGGCTGCTCTCCGACCCGCCGGACACCGCGTCCGCGTCGCTGCGGATCACGCCGGGCGGCCCCGCCCTCACGGCCGACCGCCCCGCGGACGAGGACGGGGTCGCTGCCGTGCTGCCTCGTGGCGCCGACCGGTGGGCGCAGGCCCTCACCGGCCTCGTCGGCCGCCATCCCCTCACCCCTGCGTTCGCCGCGCTGGCCCTCGGCACCGCCCTGCTCCTGGGCGCCCTGCACGCGCTCGCCCCGGGGCACGGCAAGACGCTGATGGCCGCCACCGCGGCCGCCCGCGGCCGTGCTTCCGTACGCGACGTGCTGCCGCTCGCCGCATCGGTGACGGTCACCCACACCCTGGGCGTGCTCGCCCTCGGGCTGCTGGTGAGCGGGGGCTCCGCAGCGGCCCCTTCGGTGGTCGCCTGGCTCGGCGTGGCGAGCGGGCTGCTCGTCACGGGCGCGGGCGTGCTGCTCATCCGCAGGGCGTGGCTGCGACGGCGCCTGGCAGGTCACGGGCACACGCACGATCACGGCCACGCCCACGAGCACACCCACGATCACGGTCACACGCACGGACATGCACGCGGGAGCAGCCTGCGCGGCGCGCTCTTCCTCGGTTTCGCCGGTGGGCTGGTGCCCAGTCCCTCCGCCGTCGTGGTGCTGGTCGGCGCCGCGGCGCTCGGGGAGGCGTGGTTCGGGCTGCTGCTCGTGGTGGCGTACGGGGCGGGGCTCGCCGCGACGCTGACGGCCGCCGGGTTCCTCGTCGTGCGCGTGGGTTCGTTCGCGGGGCGGCGCCTGGGGCCGGAGTGGGTGCGTCGGGGCACCGGACGGTTCCTGCCGCTCGGCTCGGCCTGCGTGGTTCTCGCTCTTGGGTGTGGATTGGTGTTCAAAGGGGCCGCAACAGCGCTCGGTTGAGCTACTTTTGTGGAGAATCGCACCGCTGCGGATGGGGGCGCCCCGTGAGCCAGCCAGAGCGCGTGATCGCCGGGCGGTACCGCCTGCTGGCCCCGTTGGGCGAAGGCGGCATGGGCACCGTGTGGCGGGCCCGTGACGAGGTGCTCGGCCGCGAGGTGGCCGTCAAGGAAGTGCGCGCCCCCGCCGGGCTCCCAGCGGACGAGGTCGAGCGGCTCTACGCCAGGCTCGAACGGGAGGCGTGGGCCGCCGCCCGCATCCCGCACCGCAACGTCGTCACGGTCTACGACGTCGCGAGCGAGAGCGGCCGCCCCTGGATCGTCATGGAGCTGGTGCGCGGCCTCTCCCTGTCCGACGTGCTGGAGGCGGAGGGGGCCCTGACCCCGCAGCGGACCGCCCGCATCGGCGCCGAGATCCTCGGCGCCCTGCGCGCCGCCCACGACGCCGGGGTCCTGCACCGCGACGTCAAGCCGGGCAACGTACTGATCGCGAACGACGGCCGCGTCGTCCTGACGGACTTCGGGATCGCGCTGGTCGAGGGGAGTTCGGCGCTGACGATGACCGGCGAGGTGGTCGGGTCGCCCGAATTCCTCGCCCCGGAGCGGGCGTTGGGACACCGGCCGGGTCCCGCGTCCGACCTGTGGTCGCTCGGCGTGCTGCTGTACGCCGCGGTGGAGGGCAGCTCACCGTTCCGCCAGGAAACTCCGCTGAGCACCCTGCGCGCGGTGGTGGACGAGGATCTGCCGCCCGCCACGGCCGCCGGGCCGCTCACGCCGGTCATCGAGGGGCTGCTGCGCAAGGATCCGGACGAGCGGATGTCCGCCGCCGACGCCGAGCGCGATCTGCGGACCGTGGCGGCGGGCGGCACCCCGAGCGCCACCACGGCGCTGCCCTACATGCCGACGACCACGGCCGAGCGCCCGCCTTCCGAGCCGACACCGCCCGGCGCCCTCCCCCTTCCCCCGCCGTCCGGACCCGCGACCGTCGTCGGCACCTCGACGGCCGCGCCGCGCCGGGACCGCCGTGCGGTGATCGCCCTGGTGGCGGGGATCGTCGCGCTGCTGCTCGCCGTGGGCGGGGTCACGTACGCCCTGGTCGGCCGGGGCGACGACGGCAAGGGCGGCGACAGCAACGGCAGCGGTTCGGGGACCGGCGGGTCGAACGGCTCGTCCGGCGGCAAGGACGGGGGCGGCAGTTCGTCGGGGGGTTCGGGCAACGGGTCCGGCGGCTCCAGCGGCTCGTCCGGCTCCACGGACGGGAAGGACAACGGGGGCACCACGGGCGGCGGCAGTGGAGGCAACGGCGGCAGCGGGGGGAACGGCGGCAGCGGAGGCACCACCAAGCCGCCCGCCCAGAGCGTGCAGGCGCACGTCGTGGGCGCCCACACGCAGTACGAGGGAGTGTGTCCGCCGACGGCCGGTCAGGCACCGTCGTTCACGGCGACGTTCACGGTGGGGCGGGTGCCCGCCACCGTCGAGTACCGCTGGGTCACGGCGTCGGGCGAGCCGGGCGACCCCGGCTGGAAGACGCTGTCCTTCTCCTCCGGCGGCGGCAAGACCCGCCAGGTCAATCACGTGGAGACCGCCTACGACCAGGGCGGCGGGACGTATCAGAACTCGATCCACGTCGAGGTGCGCAAGCCCGTGGCGGCGACGTCGAACTCGGTCGCGTACGCGGTGTGGTGCGCGCAGGAGACCCCGACGGGCGGGGCCTCCTACACACCGAACGGGTAGCCGAGGCGGGCGGGGGTCAGGCCGCCGCGGTGAACACGGGGAGGTAGCCACCGGACTGACCGGCGGCGGTGGGGTGGTAGGACTCGCCGATGTTGGTCCAGTTCACGCTGTGCAGCCAGGGGCTGCCCGAGCAGATCTCGTGCCCGGCGAAGGCGGACGCGACGTTGCCGTACGCGAAGCCGTGGTCGGCGGCCCGCTTGGCGGTGGCCGTGTTGAGGTAGTCGGATGCGTCGTTGATGGCGGTCCGCTCACGCTCGGAGAGTCCGGCGAGGCAGCTGCCGCCCAGCTTGTAGAAGCGGGGGTAGCCGAGCACCACCACGCGGGCGGCGGGTGCCTTTGCGCTGATCGCGTCGTAGACCTTGTCGAGGTTGCCGGGGAGCGTGGAGTCGACGTACTGGCGGGCCTGGTTGATGCGGGCGATGCAGTTGCTCTCGGACTGCAGCACGCAGGTGGTCATGACGTCGGCGAAGCCCGCGTCGTTGCCGCCGATGGAGATCGAGACGAGCCCGGTGCCGCTGCCGAGCGGGCCCAGCTGCTTCGCCAGAACATCACCCGTACGAGCGCCCGAGCAAGCCGTGAAGTTGAAGCTGGAGGGTGAATGCGCGGCCGCCCACAGAGCGGGGTAGGCGCGGGTGCTGCGCTTGCAGTCGCCGCTGCCGCTGTCGTAGCTGCCGGAGCCGACGCCCGAGGAGTAGGAGTCGCCGAGGGCCACGTAGCCGGTGGCTGCGGCCGATTGTTCGGCCGACTGGTCTGCGTGAGCCGCTGCGGCGCCGGTGAGCGCGAAGGCGGACGCAAGGAGGAGCGAGGACATGTATGCCGTGATTCGGGACAATTTCATGGAACCTCCCTTAGCAGGATTTCTGCCTCGACTGTGGTAGCACGCACCCCCAGCCGCCGATAGTGTCCATGTCAATGAATTCCTCAACAATCCCCTTTCCCACGTGGGGAGTTCACCTATCCCGGAGGGGTGTGGCGGGGAACATCTGCACACTCCCTCCGCATCTTGACGGGCCGCCGGGGACTGCGCGACATTGAAGCCCGGCATCCGGCGCGTCGGGGGGCAAAGTCGCCAATGCAGACCATCTGGAGCAAGGCACCGTCATCAGACACGGGGCAACAGACCGGACAGGCCCCCGACAAGGACCTGCTGCCGCTGCTCGCCGGGGCGGCCGTCGCCGTGGGCGCCGTCGGCGCGATGCTCGCGCTGATCGATCTGAGCTCACCGCTGCGCGGCCCGTTCACCCTGTTCTTCCTGCTCGCCGCGCCGGGCGCCGCGATCGGCGCCGCGCTGCGCGCGCTCACGCCGTGGGGCCGGGCCGTGGCTTCCGCATCCGGCGCCCTCGCGGTCAATCTGCTGGTCGCGCAGAGCATGCTGGCGCTGCACGTGTGGTCGGTGCGCGGCGGTGTCGTGGCGGTCGCCGTGCTCAGCGCGCTCATCCTCCTGCTCACAGCGGGACGGCAGCTTCGCCGCCGAGCGGCGAGAAGGTGGACCTCCTGACGTGAACATCACCGTGCACCGCCCCGGCGAACTCACCGCGGCCGACCGGGCGGCGTGGACCGCACTGCAGTCCAAGGCGCACCTCGACGGCTCACCCTCGCTCGCCAACCCCTTCCTCTCCCCCGAGTTCGCACTCGCGATCGGTCACGAGCGGCGCGGGGTGCGGATCGCCGTCGTGCGCGAAGAGCGCGAGCAGGCCGCGTTCCTGCCCTTCCAGAGGTCCGTCGCCGGAGTCGGCAGGGCCGTCGGGCTCGGCGTCTCGGACTGCCAGGGCCTTGTCCACCGGCCGGGCTTCGACTGGGACGCGAGGGAGCTGCTGCGGGCCTGTGGTCTCTCGGTGTGGGAGTTCGACCACCTGGTGGGCGGACAGGCACCGTTCGAGGCGAGCGCCTCGGGCACCTTCCCGTCCCCCGTCATGGACGTCGACCAGGGCTACGAGGTCTATCTCGGCCAACTCCGGGCCCAGTCACCGAAGTTCACCCGGACCACACTGGCCAAGGAGCGCAGACTCGGCCGCGACCACGGGCCGGTCCGCTACGTCCACGACGAACGCGACCCCAAGGTTCTCGCCACCCTGATGGGCTGGAAGTCCGCGCAGTACCGCAGGACGGGCCGCAGCGACCGCTTCGCACATGCGTGGATCGCGCACCTGGTGCGGCGGCTCTTCCACACCCGCTCCGACTCGTTCGCCGGGATCCTCTCGGTCCTCTACGCCGGGGACGCGCCGATCGCCGCGCACTTCGGACTGCGCTCCGAGCGGATCCTCGCCTGCTGGTTCCCCGCGTACGACCCGGCGTTCGCGAAGTACTCGCCCGGTCTGGTCCTGCATCTGCGCATGGCCGAGGCCGCCGCGGCCGACGGCATCGTCCAGCTCGACCTCGGCCGTGGCCAGAAGGCATACAAGGACTCCCTCAAGACACGCGAACTCACCGTGTCGGAGGGGTGGGTGGCGCTCCGCCACCCGGTGGCGTTCGGACACCTGGCGAGGCGGATCCCGGTCAGGGCGTTGCGGAACACCGTGCAATCACGACCGGAATTCTTCGAACCTGCCGACAAAATGCTCAAGAGCATGGGTCGAATTCGATCTAGAAGCCGGGAATAAGGCAGTCCGAATATGACCGAATAGATTACTCAAATCATGTGAAACGTGGGACCACGTTCCAGGTCTTGCCATACAGTCTCAATCATCAATACCGTTTCACATCCACCCGCAACGGTCCATCACGCAATGCGATCTAGGGGAGGGCTCAAGATCGCGACGGTGCCGGTGCGGGGCGCGGTAGGGGGGTGCCGTGCTCGGTGACCGCTCTTCGACCGAGTCACGTCCCGCGTTATGCCAGCTCACTCGGCATGCACGGAGATCTATTTCGTCATGCTCAAGTGTGAACCCCCCTTTCGAACCGGATCAATTGACGGACCGCCCGGGGGCGGGCGGTCCACCGGACGAGAGGGACCACCGGACTCATGACTTCGTCTGTGCGCCCGGCAAATGCCGGACAAGACCCGCTGAAAGAGATCGCCAGGAACTACCGTCCGATCTCCACTCACTTGGCGATCACACCGCCGGTGAGTGTGGTCATACCCGCGATGAACGAAGCGGAGAACCTTCCGTACGTCTTCAAGACACTTCCCGACTGGATCCATGAGGTCGTCCTCGTGGACGGAAACTCCACCGACGACACGGTGGCCGTGGCCCGTGACCTGTGGCCGGACGTGAAGGTCGTCCGCCAGCTCGGCAAGGGCAAGGGCGACGCCCTGATCACCGGCTTCGCCGCGTGCACGGGCGACATCATCGTGATGGTCGACGCCGACGGCTCGGCCGACGGCCACGAGATCGTCTCCTACGTCTCCGCCCTCGTCTCGGGCGCGGACTTCGCCAAGGGCTCCCGTTTCGCCAACGGCGGCGGCACGGACGACATGACGCCGATCCGCAAGCTCGGCAACCACGTCCTGTGCTCCGTCGTGAACACCAAGTTCGGGGCCCGCTACACCGACCTGTGCTACGGCTACAACGCCTTCTGGCGGCACTGCCTCGACAAGATCGAGCTCGACTGCACCGGCTTCGAGGTCGAGACCCTGATGAACATCCGGGTCGTCAAGGCGGGGCTGAAGGTCCAGGAGATCCCGAGCCACGAGTACCTGCGGATCCACGGCACCAGCAACCTGAGAGCCGTCCGGGACGGCTTCCGCGTCCTGAAGGTGATCCTCTCCGAGCGCTCCAACCGCGCCAGGCGCGGGGCACGGCGCAAGAGCGCGCGAGGGCTGCCCCTGCGCACCGGGCAGGGAGAGGCGTCTTGAGTCCGGACATCTCCGTCGTCATCTGCGCGTACACCGAGGACCGCTGGGAGGACATCCTCGCGGCGGTCTCCTCGGTGCGCGCGCAGTCACTGACGGCCCTGGAAACCCTCCTCGTGGTCGACCACAACGCCACGCTCCTGGACCGGCTCACCAGGGAGTACAAGGAGCCCACCGAGACCAACACCGTGCGGGTGCTCGCGAACGCGGGCCCCCGCGGCCTCTCCGCCGGACGCAACACCGGCATCGCCGCGGCCCGCGGCGGCATCATCGCGTTCCTCGACGACGACGCCGTCGCCGAGCGGGACTGGCTGCGGCACTTCGCCGAGGGGTTCGAGGACCCACGGGTCCTCGCCGTCGGCGGCCGCACCCTGCCCGCCTGGGAGTCGGGGCGGCGGCCGGTCTGGTTCCCCGAGGAGTTCGACTGGGTCGTCGGCTGTACGTACAAGGGGCTCCCCCGGGGCCGGGTCAGGGTGCGCAACGTCCTCGGCGGGAACGCCTCGTTCCGGCGCACCGCCTTCGACGCGGCGGGCGGCTTCGCCACGGGCATCGGACGGGACGGCGACAAACGCCCGCTGGGCTGCGAGGAGACGGAGTTCTGCATCCGCCTCTCCCGCGCCCGGCCGGACGCGGTGCTGCTCATCGACGACCGCTCAGTGATCCACCACCGGGTGCCCGCCTCACGGGAGCGGTTCCGCTACTTCCGTACGAGGACGTACGCGGAAGGCCTCTCCAAGGCGCTCGTCGCCCAGAGCGTCGGCGCCTCGAAGGGCCTGGAGTCCGAGCGGCGGTACACCACGCGTGTGCTGCCCGCCGGGGTCGGTCGCGGCCTGCGCGACGCGGCGCTCGGCCGCCCGGGCGGCGCGGGCCGCGCGGGTGCCATCGTGGCGGGAGTGCTCACCGCGGCCGGGGGGTACGTACTCGGCACCGTCCGTGCGCGCAGGGGAGGCACCGCGTTCTCGGTGCTTCCGGTGGACGCGAGGAGCGCGGGTGGCGAGGGGGCTGCCGCATGACCACGGAATCCGTGCCGATCCTGATGTACCACTCGGTGGCGCGCGTGCCGAGCGCCGCGACGCACGGGCTCTCGGTGTCGCCCGACGACTTCGAGCGCCAGATGGAGGTGCTCGGCGAGCAGGGGTTCACGCCGCTCACGACCGCACAACTGGCCGCCGTCTGGCGGACGCGGGAAAAAGCACTGCCCGAGCGGCCCGTCCTGATCACCTTCGACGACGGCTATGAGGGCGTGCACCGGTACGCGCTGCCCGTGCTCGCCAAGCACGGCTTCGCGGCGACCCTGTTCGTCTCCACCGGCTGGCTGCGCGGGGAGTACGACACCGGGGGCGCCCTCGACCGCATGCTCGACTGGGACCAGGTGCGCGAACTCGCGGCCGCGGGCGCGGAGATCGGCGGGCACAGCCACACGCACCCCGAGCTCGACCAGCTGTCCGACGACGCGCTCCGGTTCGAGCTGCGGCGCTGCCGCGACATCGTCGCCGACCAGCTGGGCACCCGGCCCGCGTCCTTCGCGTACCCCTACGGCTACTCCAGCCGACGGGTGCGCGAGCGGGTCCGCGAGACGGGCTTCCGCCAGGCGCTCGCCGTCGGCAACGGCCTGGCGCGCCGCGCCCAGGGGCCGTACGCACTGCGGCGGGTGACCGTGCGCCGCAGCACCGGTGCCGAGGAGTTCGAGCGGCTGGTGGCGGGCCGCGCGATCGGCCGCAACTTCGCCGAGGACCGCACCCTCACCAAGGGGTACGCCCTGATCCGCAGAGCCCGACAGGTCCGCCGGAAGGCAATCCGTTCCCGTGTCTGACACGACCACGGCCCAGGCCGGCGTCTCCGGTCCCGCCGACGGCACGGGCAAGCCGCCGTCCGGCAAGTCCGGCAGGCCTCGCAGGATGCGCCTGCCGGGCCGGGGCGGCGGCAACAGCCCGCTGTTCCGCAACGCGTACGCACTGATGCTCAACACCGGCATCTCCGGCGTGCTCGGCGTGGGCTTCTGGCTGGCGGCCGCCCGGTACTACTCGGAGTCGGCGGTCGGCCAGGGATCGGCGGCGATCGCGGCGATGAAGCTCCTCGCGGGGCTCACCGCCGTGACGCTGACCGGCGCCCTCGCGCGGTTCATCCCCGTCGCGGGCCGCGCCACGGGCAAGTTCATCTTCCGTACGTACGCGGGCAGTTCGGTGGCGGTGGCGTTCGCCGCCCTCGTCTTCCTGCTCACGCTCGACCTCTGGGGACCCTCGTACCGCTTCCTGCACGGGCCCGTCCACGGCATCGGCTTCGTCCTCGCCGTCGTGGCCTGGTCGGTCCTGACCCTGCAGGACGGCGTCCTGACCGGGCTGCGCAACGCGCTCTGGGTGCCCGTCGGCAACACCGTCTTCTCGGTGGCCAAGCTGGGCCTGCTCATCGCGATGGCCGCGGCGATCCCCACCGCGGGCGTCTTCGTGTCCTGGGTCGCCTCGATCCTCGTGTCGGTGATCCCGCTCGGCTGGCTGGTCTTCCGGCGCCTGGTGCCACGGCACGTGAAGGCCACCGCGGGGAAGGCGCATCCGCCCACCCTGCGCGAGATCGGCCGCTTCCTCGCCGGGGACTACACCGGCTCGCTCTTCTCGCTCGCCGTGGTCTATCTCGTCCCGGTCCTCGTCGCCTCGCAGGTCAGCTCGGTCGACAACGCGTACTTCTACATCACCACCACCATCGGCGGCACGGTCAATCTGCTCGCCATCAACATGGGCGCCTCGCTGACCGTGGAGGGCGCGCACGATCCGGCGCTGCTCGCCGCCAACACCCGCTCGGCGCTGCGCCGGATGGCGACGATCATGCTGCCGGTGTGCGGGATCCTCTTCCTGGCCGCGCCGATGATCCTGCGCATGTTCGGTCAGGGATACGCGGACGCGGCCACTCCGCTGCTGCGCTGGTTCGCGGTGGGGGCGCTGCTGCGGGTCGTCATGGAGACGTACTTCGCGGTGCAGCGCGCCCAGAGCAAGACCTCAGGGATCGCCTGGCTGCAGGGCCTGTTGTGCGTCCTGGTACTCGGTCTCACACTGCTCCTGCTGCCGCGGATGGGGCTGACCGGCGCGGGCATCGCGGAGATCTCCAGCCTCGCCGTGATCGTGGCCATCGCGGCGCCGAAGCTGTACCGCGTGGTGCGGGCGGCGCCCTCGGACAGGTCCGAGGACACGGCGCCGGACGGGGACCTGGCCGACCTGGGGACGCCGGACACCCCCGCGGAGCAGGTGCGGGCGGGGGCGCAGGCCGCCGGGGCGACGGGCGGGGGCGGAGCCGGGGGCAAGGCGCACAAGGAGCGCCACGGGCCCGCCTGGGCGCTGCGCGAGTCGCTCGACTCGGACACCCTCCACCTCGCCGTGCAGCTCGACTTCGAACACCAGGAGCGCAGGCCCGACGTGCGGCCGGGTCCTGGCACGCCCGCCTCAGGAACGCCCGCGGCGCGGAGCGAGGGGGACGACATGGACCACCGGCCGACCTGGGCACTGAGATCCCCGGCCGGACCGGTGGAGGAGCCCGCTCCCGCCAAGCCGACGTACGCGCCGACACCCGCCCCGACACCCACGGAACTGCTGGAACCTGTGGAGCCGGAAGTACAGGAGAAGCAAGAGGAGCAAGAGGAGCAAGAGGAGCAAGAGGAGCAAGAAGAGCTACGGGGCCCGGCAGAGCCCGCCCCGCGCCGCCACATCCTCGTCATGGCCCTGCTCCTCGCCACCGCACTCGCCCTGTACTGGCTGCCCGTCCTCGGCCTCGGCGAGAAGGACCTGGACGAGATGGGCGGCCTCGGGCTGATCTCCGTGCTGCCCATGCCGACGCTGATCGGCGCCGCCCTCCTGGCCGTCGTGTTCGCCACGCTGCTCTGGATGGACCGGCCGATCAAGAGCCTCCTCCTGCTCACCCTGCTCGCGACCGTGGTGTCGCTGCACGCGCTGCCCGCCGTCATCGAGACCGAGCCGCGGTTCGCCACGGCCTGGCAGCACCTGGGCTTCATGGAGTACATCGACCGGACCGGCAGCGCGGTGCCCGATCTGGACGCGCGCTGGAGCTGGCCCGGCTTCTTCGCCGCGGCCACCTTCGTCGCGAAGGCGTGCGGCGTCTCGGACATGACCGAGGTGATCCGCTGGTGGCCGACGGCCATGCAACTGCTCTACCTGGCGCCGATGTTCCTGCTCGTGCGCTCTATGCGGGCGGCCTGGCGCGCCAAGTGGGCCGGCCTGTGGATCTTCGTCCTGAGCGGCTGGGTGGGACAGGACTACTTCTCCCCGCAGGGCTTCACGTTCCTGCTCTACATCGCCTTCGTCGCCGTGCTGATGGTGTGGTTCCGGGCGCCGCGCATGCTGTGGGCCAAGCGGCGTCCCGGGGAGGTGGAGGTCGAGCCGACCGGCCGCAAGGAGCGGGCCGTGCTGCTCCTGGTCCTGATCGGCCTCTTCGCCGCGACGGTCCCCGCCCACCAGCTCACGCCGTTCGTGATGCTCGGCGTGCTCACGGTGCTCGTCCTGGTCGGCCGCTGCGAACTGCGCGGCCTGCCCATCCTGTTCGGCGTGCTCGTCGTCGTATGGCTCGGCTTCCTCGCCGAACCGTACTGGTCGGGGCACTTCGACGACCTGTTCGGCGGGGTCGGCGGCGTCGGCGGGAACGTGTCCTCGTCGGTCTCCGGGCGCATCGAGGGCGGCAGTTCGACCCACCAGCTCGTGCTGTACGCGCGCGTGGCGATGGCGGGCAGCGTGCTGGCGTTCGCCTGCTGGGGCTGGTGGCGACGGCGCTTCTACAAGTACAGCGAGCGCTCGCTGCTCGTCCTCACCTTCGTGCCGTTCCTGGGCTTCGGCATGCAGTCGTACGGCGGCGAGATGGCCCTGCGCGTCTTCATGTTCGCGCTGCCTGGCGCGGCCCTGCTCGCCGGTCTTGCGCTGTTCCCGCGGGCGGGCATCACGCGGGACGAGCGCGACCGCGACCGGGTGAGCCTCGCGCCGCTGGCCGCGCTGATGGCCGGTCTGGTCCTGATGGGCGGCTTCCTGGTGGCCCGCTGGGGCAACGAGCCCTTCGAGCGGATCCGTCCCGGCGAGGTCGCGGCGATGGACTACCTGTACGAGCACGACGACCCGACGGCGCGGCTGCTCTGGATGAGCAACGACACGGTCGACAACGTCACCCCGTCGATTCCGTGGGGCGCCCGTGACATGGAGAAGCTGGAGTACGTTCCCACGCTCGCGCCCGCCGACCCCGTCCTGGTGTCGGGCCTGGTGAAGTCCCTCAAGGACGCGGGCCCCCACTCGTATCTGATGATCAACCGCAGCCAGACGACCTATCTGCAGATGGACGCCGGATACGCCGCGTCGTGGGAGCCGCGCATCATCCGCCACCTGGACGACCGCAGGGACCTCAGGAAGGTCTTCACCAACGCCGACGCGACCATCTACACCCTGACCAGGCAGCCGGACGGCAGGGCCGCGAAGCCCGATCCGGGGCCCGTCGGGCCGAAGGTGACGTGGACGCCGTGGTCGGTCGTGGGCGGGCTCGCGGCGGTGGCGCTCATCCTGCTGCTCGGGGCGCGCGAGATGGTGCGGGTCGGCGCGGCGCCGAGCGTGCGGCAGCAGCGGTGGCTGCAGGGCAGCTTCTGGTTCTCGCTGCCGCTGCTCGCGGTGCTGCTCGCCTCGCTGATCCAGCGGTTCCTGACGATGGCGTGAGCGGGTGGGGTGAGGTGGGACGGGGCGGCTCAGCGCTTGAGCCACTTCACCTCGTACCCCGCCATGTCGAACCGTCGGCCGTCGATCTTCGCGCTGATCCGCCGGTCGAGGGTGTTGACCACGAGTACGGCCCGGTCGTCGGCGAGGACCCGGACGTTCGGCCGGTCGTCGGCGGCGACGGACACCTTCGCGTACTTCGTGCCGGGGCCGAACTCCTTGCCGAACCGTCCGATGAGCTTCATCATCGGCAGCTCGGCCCCGCCGTCGCGGAGTTGGGTGGCGGACCAGAGGCAGCCCGCGCACTTCGTCCCGCGCTTCTGCGGGTTCCAGTAGAAGCCGCTCGTGGCGCCGCCGCGGACCATCGCCATCAGTCCTGACGCCTGGACGGCGACGCGGTGCGCCTCGGACCAGTCGTCCCGGTCGTCCTGGCCGTCGCCCGGCTCCACGTAGTACTCGGCCCACCACAGCGGCAGGTCGCCGGTCCGCTCGCGCACCCACGTGCCGACGTCCGTGAACTTCTCGGTGGCCCGGAACTCGTCGGGGAGCAGCTCGTCGTCCACGGTGTAGCTGGAGCCGTCGACGACGACGAAGTCGGCGCCCGCCTTGTACTTGTTCCAGTGGTCGAAGGCGTCGATGATCCGCTCATCCATGCGCCCCCACGGGCCCTTCGGCTCTGCCGGGACACCCTCGGTCTGGCGCGGGTCGACGCTGTTCATGACCAGGTAGGGGCCGCCGACCATGATGTCCTTGTCGACCTTCTTGAGCGCCTTGTAGACCAGGTTGTAGAGCTCGGTGTACCCCTCGTAGTCCCAGCGGCCCTTCTCGTTGTTCCAGAAGCCCTTGAACTCGTTCCAGACGACGAAGTGGCGGACGTCGGGATAGCGCTTGGCGACGGTCGCGGCGAGCTCCGCGAAGTCCTTGTAGTGCGCGCGGTCCGGGGCGGTCTCCAGGGACCGCTTGCTCCAGTCCGTCTTGTCCGCGCCGGGTTCGCCGCCCTTCATCCAGTCGGGCGCGCAGCACAGCGTGACGACGGGGATGCCGTCGCTCTCCCGGACGAAGTCCATCCGGCGGTCCATCGCGGAGAAGTCGTAACGCCCCTTCACCGGCTCGGGATTGCCCGCGCCCCAGCCCATGATGTGCTGGATCTGCGGGACGGGCCTGCCCTGGTCCGCGAGCTCGGTGCGGACGCGCCCGACGGCCTTGTCCTCGCCCTCGTCCGCGCTGTACTGGGTGTGGGTGAAGCCCCAGCCCACCTGCGGTCTGGCGTCGCCGGGCGGGACGGCGGGGGTGCCGTGCACCTTGTCCCCGTCAGGAGTGGTGCCCGCGGTGCTGCCCGTGTCACCGGGCAGCGTGTTGACCAATGTGATCACCAGGGTCAGTGCGACCAGACCGACACCGAGCAGGGCGGTGAGACGCCACCGCCGTGCGTCCGCGTTCCACTCATGACGTCCCATCAGCGGCAACAATATCGGGACAAGTCGGCGGTAGGACAGGTTCCGGACGACAGCTCGGTGACAACGGTCTCCGAATCGGGCGCACGGAACACACCGCGGAAAGCGGATGCACAACGGCGTGCGCGTGCCGGATCATGTCGGCATGTCTGCGAACCCACAGGACGCCCTGCCGATCCGGCTCAACGTCGACGACAGCGACTCCCCGTCGGATGTCGTGGACGCCCTCTTCCTCGGCCGTTTCGCGACGGGCGAGCAGCCCTTCTCGCACAGCGCGAACATCGACCGCGTCAAATCGGGTTCCACCCTGCTGCCGCCCGGCGCCGCGGTGCTGCGCGCGGCCCGCGACGACGACCGCAGCGCCACGCTCGCCGAGGGCGACGGCTGGACGCTCCTGGTCTCCCGCTGGAACCGCGGCGCGGACGTCACGGTGACGGCGACCACCGCCGAACTCGCCGAGAAGGTCCTGAAACAGGCCACGGACGGCGCGCAGGACGAGCCCGAACCGCAGCCGGAGAACGTGACCATGGGCTTCTGGTACGTCTCCCCGCGCCGCGGCCCGCACCGCACCACCCGGCAGATCTCGGCCGGTACGTGGGAGGAGGTGCGGACCAACTACACGGCGCCGGTCGCCGACGCCATGGACACGCTGATGAAGACGGTTCCCGAGGACATCTCGGGCCGCCTGCTACTGCTCCACGGCCCGCCGGGCACGGGCAAGACGTCGGCGCTGCGGACGCTGGCGCGCTCGTGGCGGGACTGGTGCCAGGTGGACTGCGTGCTCGACCCCGAGCGGCTGTTCAACGACGTCGGCTATCTGATGGACATCGCGATCGGCGAGGACGACGGGACGGCGAAGGGCCGCTGGCGGCTGCTGCTCCTGGAGGACTGCGACGAGCTGATCCGCGGCGAGGCCAAGCACACGGCGGGCCAGGCCCTGTCGCGGCTGCTCAACCTCACGGACGGCCTGCTCGGCCAGGGCAGGAACGTGCTGGTGGGGGTCACGACCAACGAGGACCTGGAGCGCCTGCACCCGGCGGTGGTCCGCCCCGGCCGCTGTCTGGCCCGCATCGAGGTGGGCCCGCTGACCCGTCCCGAGGCGGTGGAGTGGCTCGGCACGGAGGAGGGCGTGTCCCGCGAGGGCGCCACCCTCGCGGAGCTCTTCGCCCTGCGCCGGGGCACGTCCCCGACGTCGGTGCCCGACCAGCGCGAGGGGGCGGACTCGGGGCTGTATCTGTAAGGCCCGTATCTGTAAGGCCCGTTGCGGGCGGCCGTGCCGCTCCTGCGACGTGGTCTAGCCGGAGGTTCCGTAGGCCGCGCGCAGGGCGTCCCGCACCGCGGCGAGTGCGGCCTCCTGCGAGAGGCCCAGTCTGCGGGCCCGCTCGGCGTAGGACTGCGCCTCGGCCGACGCGGCCTTCGCCGCCGCGTCCCCCGCCGCCGCGACGAACGTCCCGTTCCGCCCCCGGGTCTCGATGACCCCGTCGGACTCCAGCGCCCGGTAGGCCTTGGCCACCGTGTTGGCGGCGAGCCCGAGGGATTCGGCGAGCCCCCGCACGGTGGGCAGCTTGTAACCGGCGGGCAGCGCCCCGGACCTCGCCTGCTCGGCGATCCGGGCCCGCACCTGCTCGTACGGCGCGTCGCCCGCGCCCGCGTCGATGTCGATCTTCAAAGTCACGGGGTGATTGTCCCGCACCCCGCCGCTTGCGGCACCGCTGCGCGCCGTGGCCGCGGAAAAGCCGTGGCTGCGGAAGCGGCCGCGAAAAATGAGGAGCGGCTCGACTCACCCCACGCGTACCGTGCGGCTCCATGACAGTGATCGTCCGAGCCCTCGACCGCGAGGGGCCGAAAGCCGCCGCGGACGACGCGGGTTTCGCCGCCGTACGCCGGGCCTGCGTGCCCGCCATGCTCGCCACCTCCGCCTCGGTCGCCTTCGACCGCGCGCACGCCCATCCGGACTCCGGCTACCGGCAGTTGATCGCGGAGACCGACGGCGAGGTCATCGGCACGGCGCAGGTGGGCATCGCCTACGACAGCCCCGAGCCGGGCCAGGGCTTCGCCAACATCTACGTACATCCCGAGCGGCTCGGCAGGGGCGCGGGGACGCTGCTCCTGCGCACGGCGGAGGAGTACCTCGCGGACGCGGGCGCGCGGACCGTCTACTCATGGGTCCTCGACGAGCCCGCGAACCTCGCCTTCGCCGCCCGCCACGGCTACCGGTCGCGGCGCAGCGCGCACTTCCTCCGCCTTGACCTGGCGCACGGCACGCTGCCGCCCCGCAGCGAGCCGCCCGCCGGAGTCGAGCTGGTAGACGGGTCGGTGTTCGCGGACGACGCGCGCGCGTTGTTCGCACTCGACGCGGAGACGGTGGCGGACGAACCGAGCGACGTGGCCGCCGAGTTCTCGGACTACGAGCACTGGCTCGCCGAGACCTGGCGCCATCCGCTGGTCAGCCAGGAGCTCACCACGGTGGCGCTGGTGGCGGGCCGCCCCGCGGCGTTCAGCCTGGCCCGCGCGGACGGCGCGGGACGCTACTCGTCCAACATGACCGGCACGGCGCGCGCCCACCGCGGCCGCGGCCTGGCCAAGCTCGCCAAGAACGACTCCCTGCACCGGGCCCGCGCGGCGGGCTGCACGGAGGCGTTCACGGGCAACGACGCCGGGAACGGGCCGATGCTGGCGATCAACGAGTGGTTCGGTTACGAGATCTGTGGAACGGAGGTCCGCCATGTCCGCACCCTCGGCTGACGCGTCGGAGTCCCTGGAGGTCGCCCTGGTGAAGGCGGGCCGGACCAAGATCCGCTACCCCGCACGGCTGCTGCACGACGACGGGACCCGCCTCGCCGTCCGGGCGCCCTGGGCGGCTCCCGGGGTCCGTGACTTCGGCTTCGTGCGCTTCGAGCCCGGCGACGTCTTCGTCGAGCACTACTGGCGCGACCGCTGGTACGCGATCAAGGAGGTGTACGCGGGGGACGGGTCCCGCAAGGGCTGGTACTGCGACGTGACCCGCCCGGCCGTCCGCGACGGCGCCGTCCTCACGGTGGAGGACCTGGACCTGGATCTGTGGGTCTCGGCGGACCGCGGGACCGTACTGCGCCTGGACGAGGACGAGTTCGCGGAGAGCGGGCTCGCCGCCGAGGACCCGGCCGCGGCCGCCGCGGCGGTCCGCGCCCTGGACGACCTCGAAGCGCTGGCCCGGGGCGCCGGGTTCGACCTGGACTACTCGGCGACCAGCTCCACTTCATAGCCCCACGCGTCTTCCAGATAGGCCGCGTACCGCCCCTCACCGCCTGCGTGGGGGTGCCGGTCCGCGAAGAGCAGGGCCCATCCGTGGTCGGGCGCGGCGGCCACGAGCCGGTCGAGCACGGCCCGGCCCGCCACGTGGAACGCCAGGTGGTTCAGGCCGGGGCGGTGCCGGTCGTGGCCGCCGGGCCGTAGGTCCGGCGACTGTTCGAGCACCACGTACGCCTCGTCGCGGCGCCAGCTGCGGCCGTGGCCCCAGCGCTGGAACGGCACATGGCCCAGCTCGCCGAGGAGCCACCCCCACGAGACCGCGGCCGCCGCCAGGTCGGGGACCCACAGCTCCACGTGGTGTACCCCGCCCGCCCGCACCGGGGCGAGGGACTCCGGCGCCGTGGTGCGGTCGCCCTCATAGGCCACCGCCTCCTCGTCCGACTGCCAGTGCACGATGAAGCGCTCGCCCGCGCGCCAGGCGGCCAGGCCCGCTCTGCAGTACGCCACCATGTCGTGCGGCAGCGCGGACAGGGGGTGCCAGACGAGCTCGGCGCACTTGTCCGGCTCCGCGTTGACCGGCTCGCCGCCCGCGCCGTGCTCCGCCGAGAAGAACCAGCCGGTGCGCGGCGCCTCGCCGGGGCCGCGGTGCTGGACGACCGCCTCCACGCGCAGGTCGGCGGGGGCGAGGTCGAGCCCGACCTCCTCGCGCGCTTCCCGGATCATGGCCGCGCGGACGTCCTCGCCGTCCTCCACGTGGCCGGAGGGGAGGTGCAGGAGGCCGTCCCCATACCCCGTACCAGAACGGCGGGCGAGCAGGACGTTGTCGCCGCGGCGCAGGATCAGATGGACGTCGACGACCTCGGTGTGCCGGGCCGGGGCGTCCGGCACCACGCCCACCAGCGCATACCGCTCGTCCCCCGGCAGCCGCTCGGAGTGGAGGCGGGCGACCAGGGGTGTCAGGGCCGACACCGGACGGGACATGGGGAGGCCCGCGGGGCGCACGGTCCCCCGCTCGCCTTCGACGAGAACCAGCCTTCCGCCGGGCCGCAGCAGGCCGCACCAGCGCCGCAGGGCGGCCTCGGGGTCCGGCAGCGTCCACAGGACGTCGTGGGCAAGCACGACGTCGAACCGCCGCCCCTGGACCGGCGGCCGGTCCGCGTCGCCGACCGGCACCTCGGTGACGCGGTGGCCGCGGTCGGCGGCGAGCCGGGCGAGGCTGCCGGTGCCGAGGTCGAGGACGTCACCGGGGGCGTCCGGCAGCCAGTCCCGCAACCGGTCGGCCCAGTCGATCGCCTCGTTGCTCGTCATGCCCCGATGGTCGCAGCTGCCACTGACATTCGGCCCTCGATCAGAAAGCGGGCGCCAAGAGGTCTACGACACGCCTTGAATGGACATCGGTAAGGCAGGAAGCAGAAGGCAGGGAGGCCGCCATGCGCCGAGTGACCACACACAAACCCGCCGCCAAGACGGTCAGCCGTCGGGTGCGGGAGCGTCAGGAGGCGGAGGTCAGGCCGCAGGAGAGGCCCGAGGTCCGCAAGGACATCCAGCGGACGTGGTGGCCGGACGGGTGAGGAGCCGCGGATGAGACGCGATCAGCGCTCCTGGAGCCGCTTGCGGTAGTGGATCCGGTCGTACGGCCCGTCCACGCGCCGCTCGACGACCTCGTACCCGTACCGCGGGTAGATCTTCTGGTTCTCCCACATCAGGGCGTTGGTGTAGAGCCGGATCTCGGGGAGCCCGAGGTCACGCGCGTGGGCGTCCACGAAGGAGAGCAGTCGGCGGCCCACCCCCTGCCCCGCGGCATCGGGGTGGACCGCGATCGACTCCAGGAGGAGCCTGCCTTCGTAGGGGCGCGGGACGAGCACCAGGAGACCCACCACGGGGTCCCCGGTGACGTACACGAAACCCGCCGCCACATCGGCCGCGTGGTCGGCCTCCATCGGGCTGGGGACGCGCCCGATGCGTTCGATGTAGCGGTGGTACGCCGCGTCCGTGACCGCCCGCACGGCGGGCACGTCGTCGGCGGTGGCGAGGCGGATGTCCGTGGAACCCTCGATGGTGGTCATGCCTCTACGTCTACGTCACGGCGTCGCGCCCGCACCACCGCCTTCTTCAACAAGGGCCAGGCCACGATCAGGACGATGAGGCCATAGACCGTCGTGGAGAACGGCGTGAGGAGGCCGCTGACGTCGCCGTCGCTGATCTGCAGGGCGCGGCGCAGCTGTTGCTCGGCGTTCGGGCCGAGGATGACGCCGATGACCGCGGGCAGGATCGGCAGTCCGTAGCGCCGCATGCCGAAGCCGATCAGGCCGATGACCAGGAGGATGACGAGGTCGAGCGGTTCGCCGCCGACCGCGTAGGCGCCGACGGCCGCGAAGAAGAGGATGCCCGCGTAGAGGTAGGGCCGCGGGATGCGCAGGAGCTTCGCCCAGACCGGGGCGAGGGGCAGGTTGAGTGCCAGCAGGAGCACCATGCCGACGAACAGCGAGGCGATGAGGCCCCAGACGAGGTCCGGTTCGCGTTCGAAGAGGAGCGGCCCGGGCTGGATGCCGTACTGCTGGAAGGCGGCGAGCATCACGGCGGCGACGGCGGTCGTAGGCAGGCCGAGCGTGAGCATGGAGACGAGGGTGCCCGCGGCCGATGCGGAGGCCGCCGACTCCGGGCCCGCGACGCCCTCGATGGCGCCCTTGCCCCATTCGTCCTTGTGCTTGGAGAGGCGCTTCTCGGTCACGTACGAGAGGAAGGTGGGGATCTCCGCGCCGCCCGCGGGGATGGCGCCGAACGGGAAGCCGATGAGGGGGCCGCGCAGCCAGGACTTCCAGGTGCGCCGCACGTCCTTCTTCTGCAGCCAGGGGCGGCCCACGGGGATCGCCTGCCCGCTGCTGCGGCGCAGGTGGGCGGCGACCCACAGGGCCTCGCCGATGGCGAAGAGCCCCACCGCGACGATGACCACGTCGATGCCGTCGGCGAGTTGGAGCGAGCCGAAGGTGAGCCGCTGCTGGCCCGTCATCTGGTCCAGGCCTACCAGGCCGATGGTCAGGCCGATCAGGAGCGAGGCGAGGCCGCGGATGCGGGACGAGCCGAGCACGGAGGTGACCGCGATGAACGCGAGCACCATGATGGCGAAGTAGTCGGGCGCGCCGATGTCGACGGCGAGGTCGGCGACGGTCGGCGCGAGCGCCACCAGGAGCAGCGTGCCGATCATGCCGCCCGCGAAGTGGCCGATGGCGGCGGCCGCGAGGGCCTGGGCGCCCCGCCCGGCCTTGGCCATCGGGTGGCCTTCCATGGCCGCGACGACGGCGGCGCTCTCGCCGGGGGTGTTGAGCAGGATCGAGGTCGTCGAGCCGCCGAACATCGCGCCGTAGTAGATGCCCGCGAACATGATGAACGCGCCGGTCGGTTCGAGTCCGTACGTCACCGGGAGCAGCAGGGCCACCGCCATCGCGGGGCCGATGCCGGGCAGCACGCCGATCGCGGTGCCGAGCAGGACGCCGACGGCCGCCCAGAGGAGGTTGATCGGGGTGAGGGCGGTGCCGAAGCCGTCCATGAGGGAGGTGAAGGCGTCCATGTCACAGCACTCCCATCAGGGGGCCGCCCGGCAGGGGCACGCCGAGCAGGTTGTTGAAGACTTCGTACGTGACGACGGAGAGCCCGGCGGCGATGAGCGGGTCGCGGTCGAGGTGGCGGCTGCCGAGTGCGTAGGCGGAGCCCCAGAAGAGCAGGGCTCCGGCGATCGGGAAGCCGACCGGTTCGATGAGGACGGCCGTGGCGAGGAAGACGCCCGCCAGGAGCAGGACGGTGCGCCAGTCGGCGGGTTCGGCCAGGTCGATGTCCTCGCCGCCCTCGGCTTCGCCGCGGCCGCCGCGCAGCACGTCGACGGCGAGCAGCAGGGCGACGACGAGCAGCCCGATGCCGACGGCGATCGGCACGGTCTTCGGGCCGATGGGGCCGCGCTGGGCGATCTCGACGTCCATGGTGAGGGCGTCGGTGAGGACGAGGGCGCCGAGGGCCAGGAGCAGTACGCAGACGCCGAGTTCGGAGTGTTCGCGCAGCCAGGAGCGGCTCGGCTGCGGCTCGTGGGGGACGTCGGTGGTGGTCACAGTCCCAGCTCCTTCAGTACCGACACGACGCGCCTGTCCTGGGCGTCCAGGAAGTCGCCGAACTTCTCTCCGGTCAGGAAGGCGTCGTCCCAGCCGTTCGTCTTCAGGGACTTGCGCCACTCGGGCGAGTCGTGGAGCTTCCTGATCAGGCCGGTGAGCTTCTTGCGCTCGGCGTCGCTGAGTCCGGGCGGGGCGACGATGCCGCGCCAGTTGGTGAAGTCCACGTCGTAGCCGGACTCCTTGAGGGTGGGTCCGTCCAGGCCCTTCACCCGCTCGGGCCCGGTGACGGCGAGCAGCCGCAGCTCGCCCGACTTGATCTGGTCGAGGTACTCGCCGACGCCGGAGACGCCGAAGGAGACCTTGCTGCCGAGGATGGAGGCGAGCAGTTCGCCGCCGCCGTCGAAGGGGACGTAGTTGACCTTCTTCGGGTCGATGCCCGCGGCGCGCGCCATCAGCATCGGGGCGAGGTGGTCGGGTCCGCCGGGGGACGAGCCGCCGCCGACGGGCACCTTGCCCGGGTTCTTCTTCCAGGCGTCGACGAGCTGCCCGATGGTCTTGTACGGGGAGTTCTTGGCGACCACGACGACGTCCTGCTCCTCGGTGAGCCGGGCGATGGGTGTGGTGTCGGCGAGCGTCTTGGGCGAGTCGTTGGAGCGGGCCGCGCCGACGACGCCGAGGCCCATGGACATGGCCAGCTTGCCGTTGCCGTGCTCGCCGACGAGCCGGGTCAGGCCGACGGTGCCGCCCGCGCCCGGCAGGTTGAACACCTCGATGTTGTGGGTGAGTTCGGCGTCCTCGGCGTTCTTCGCCGCGGTGCGTGCGGTGATGTCGTAGCCGCCGCCGGGCGTGTTGGGGACCATGAAGCGCAGGCCGGGGATCTGTGTGCCGGTGTCGGCGCCGCTGCCCGTGGTGAGCAGCGGCGGCGCCACGAGCACGAGGAGGGCGGCCCCGAACAGGGCGAGGGGGGTGCGCAGGCGCACGTGTGCCACCACCTGTCGGTCACGTCGGAGTGGGCATGGGTGTGAGGTGGCCCACATGTTGCCCGGGCGTTAACAACCTGTCTCTCTTCCGGAACCAACGGACGTTGTGGTCCTTGTGGTCGCGCCCATAGCCTGCGGCGATGACAAGGGTGCTGGTCGTGGACGACGACTTCATGGTCGCCAAGCTGCACAGTCGGTACGTCGCCGCGGTGGAGGGTTTCACCGTGGTCGGGGCCGCCCACAGCGGCGCCGAGGCGATCGACGCGGCGCGACGGCTCCGCCCCGACCTCGTGCTCCTCGACGTGTACCTGCCCGACATGGACGGCATCGCGGTGCTGCGCGAGCTGCGGGCGGCCGAGGAGCGCGATCCGGCGCGCCGCCCGGTGGACGCCCTGTTCATCACGGCGGCGCGGGACGCGGAGGTGGTGCGGGCGGCGCTGCGGGCGGGCGCGCTGCACTACCTGATCAAACCGTTCAACCGGACGGCGCTGCACGAGCAGTTGCGGCACGTGGCGGCGCTGCGGGCCCGCCTCGACGGCCTCGACGAGGCACGCCAGGAGGACGTGGACCAGCTCTTCGGCACCCGCCCGCCGGGCTCCCGCGAGCTGCCGAAGGGCCTCGCCGCCCACACGGCGGACCTGGTGGAGCAGACCCTGCGCAACCACCCGTCCGGCCTCTCGGCATCGGAGTGCGCGGAGGCGGGCTCCCTGTCCCGCGTGAGCGCCCGCCGCTACCTGGAGTTCTTCGCGGACACGCGCCGCGCCGAGGTGACGCTTCGGTACGGGGGAACGGGGCGGCCGGAGCGGCGGTACCGGTGGGTGGGGTGATCCGCCCCGGCGCGCATTCGCCTGGCTCTCCCCCTGGTTGAGCCTGGCGATCCCTGGCGAATGGTGGCGCTGGGTCGAGCGGGCACCTGGCGCGCCGGTAGGTTCGAGAGGACCGGCGATGTCTCTCCCGGAACGCCCGCCCGGTCGGGGCGGGGCCCAACTCGGTTGGGTACGCAGAGAGACAGGAGCCGGACACGATGGACGGATCAAGGCGGAAGGGCAGGTGCCGCAGGCGCCCCCGGTACGAGTGGGTGCAATTAGCGGCGCTGTCCCTCACGGCTGTCACCGCCATCGCGGGGTGCGTCGAGCGCTTCATGTGACGCATGAGGTGTGAGCCGGACGGCTGGTCGGGCGAATGAGCGAGCCCGGCCGACGGATGCTCGGCCGGACTCACCCGCCCCGCGCACGGGCCTGGCTCCGGGCTGCATTCCCGGAGCCAGGCCCTTGTGCGTGCGCAAGGAGCATTCGGCGCCCCGGCCGCGGGCCTGCGCGGGCGCTCCTGAACGAGATAACCCCATGTCACGGCATGCATCAAGCCGCTACGACCACCCCGTTCGGCAATTTGCGGCTTTTGCCGGTGGCGAATGATCTTGCTAACCCTGGCGTCTGGGTGGCGCGAAAGGGAGAACTCCCAGGTGGCGAACTGCCGGGGGTAGCGAACCCTGGCGTATTGGCGCCCCGGTCGGGCCAATCGCCGGACGCGCGGGACATACGCGTGGTATGGCGTGGCACGGATCCCTTCGGGATCGCACGGATCCGCCCGTAGCTCGTGTAGCGGTCAAACAGGGGCGTCCGAGGACCCAGTCTGAGCCCCCGGTTAGCCCTCCCTTAAAGCGACCATAAGGATCACCATCCCCCGCCCCCAGCAGGGGATTTCGCGGATTTCAGGGGCTAGTTTTCTGGTCGCCGGGGCAGTGACGAACCGTCGGTGCCGCTGGTGATCGGGGGGCCGTGCCGCCCGTTCGCCACCGCCCCGTGTCCCCCCCCCTGAACCGCCGTTTGAGGAGAACCGCCATGTCTGCACGCCGCAAGGTCGCAAGCCTCGCCGCCGTCGGTGTCGCGCCGCTCGCCCTGACCGCCCTTTCGGTCACGCCCGCCGCCGCGCACGGCTCGATGACGGACCCGGTCAGCCGGGTCTCCGCCTGCTTCCAGGAGGGCCCGGAGTCGCCCAAGTCGGCCGCCTGCAAGGCAGCCGTCGCGGCCAGCGGCGCGCAGGCCTTCTACGACTGGAACGGCGTGAACATCGCCAACGCCGCCGGGAAGTCGAAGGAGATCATCCCCGACGGGAAGCTGTGCAGCGCCGGGAACGACAAGTACCAGGGCCTGGACCTGCCGCGCGCCGACTGGCCGTCCAGCAAGCTCGCCGCGGGCAACCACACGTTCCGCTACAAGGGCACCGCCCCGCACAAGGGCTCCTTCGAGCTGTTCGTCACCAAGGAGTCGTACAACCCGTCGAAGCCCCTGAAGTGGTCGGACCTGGAGGAGAAGCCCTTCGTCAAGGTCACCGACCCGAAGATGGAGAACGGCGACTACGTCTTCGACGGGAAGATCCCCGCCAGGGAGGGCCGCCACCTGATCTACTCGATCTGGCAGCGCTCGGACTCCCCCGAGGCCTTCTACACCTGCTCCGACGTCGTCTTCGGCAAGGACAGCGGCGGTTCGGGCGCCGCCGCCCCCGCTCCGGCCGCGTCCGCCCCCACCGACAAGGACATCGCGGCGGGCGCCGACAAGTCCTCCGTCGAGCACCACGGCCACGGGGACACCGACGCCAAGACGGGCGCCGAGGCCACCGGGGCCGCTCCGGCCGCGGACACGGCAGCCGGCGACAACCAGCCCGAGGTGAACGGCGGCGCCGAGAAGCCGGTGACCACGGCGAACGACAACCTCGCCGAGACCGGCGGCGACAGCAACACGCCGTACATCGCGATGGGCGGCGCCGCCGCTCTCGCCGTCGGCGCCGCGGCGATGTTCGCCACGGCCCGCCGCCGGGCCGCCGGACGCCACGGCCGCTGAGCCCCGGCCGAGTCAGCGGAAACGACGCCGGGCACGTGTCAGGACAGGCACGTGCTCGGCGTCGCGTGCTCCGGATCCAGCGCGTTCGCCACCTCGTGGTGGGCGACACGGTCCAGGGTGCCGATCGCGACGTGCTCCGACAGGTCGACGGGGCAGAGGTCCTGGACGGTGACGTTGTGGACGTTCGGACCGTTCAGGAACTGGCTGCGGTACGGGGTCACCACCTCGTCGTACTTGCTGGAGATGACGGTGTAGCGCACGCCGGGCACCGTGTCACCGCCCTCGTTGAGCTTGGTGAGGAAGGGCGATCCGGCGATCTGGTCGGCGAGGCCCGGGGTCTTCGTGGTCAGCAGGTCCTCGATGCCGGGGAAGTACGGCAGCAGCTTGGTGAGGCCGAGCAGGGTGGTGCCGTGGTTGTCGGGGGCGAGACCGATCAGGGCGTTCACCTTGGCGGCGCCGCCGAGGAACTTGAGGTACTGGCGCGGCATCATGCCGCCCTGCGAGTGCCCGACGAGGTCCGCCTTCTTCGCGCCTGTCGAGGCGAGCACCTTGTCGACGAAGACGTCGAGCTGCTCGGCGGACTTGTCGATGGGGCCGAGCCCGTTGAAGAACGGGACGCCCGGCAGCTGGCCGTAGTCCAGGGAGTAGACGCAGTAGCCGCGCTTGACCAGGTAGGGCGCGAGGACGAGCCAGTTGTCGACCGAGTTGCCGAACGTGCCGTGCACGAGGACGACCGGGCGGGGGTGCGCGGCGGACGGCTTGCAGTCGTAGTCGTTCCAGCCCCGCGACGTCGTCGCCGTCGAGGCCTGCGCCGTGTCGGCCGCGGCCGTCGCGGCGGGGGTGAGGGTGGCCGCGCCCGTGACGAGCAGGGCGGCGGCGAGCGCACGCAGCGCTCGTCTCCAGGGCAGCATCGTGTGATCTCCTTGCGGCTCAAGGGAGTTGCGATGGCGGAATGCAGTGCCGTGATCCGGATCACCAGATGTTGCGTGCACGACAAGCTACGCGCGAGTAGTGCAAGAGTGAAGTTACGCGTCGGTAAAAGTTCCAGCGATCACTGGCACGGTCGCTCCACGCCTGGTCACGCTATGCCGCATCACGCCACCCCGGGTCACGCCACGCCGCATCACGCACCCCGCGTCACGCCGCCAACGTCCCCGGCACGATCGCGCCCGGACCGAACTTCGCCCGCGCCCGGTCGGCGACCTCCTCGATGCGGCGGGTCTTCTCGTCCACCGGATCGAACGACAGCTGGTGGGTGGCGTGCTCGGCGGGGGCCAGGCCCTCGGCGCGCAGGGAGAGGGCGCGCACCCGGGCCCGCTGGAGGCCCAGCGCCTCGTACATGCGGTACGCGGTCTTGGCCAGCTCGGTGGAGTGGGCGGTCTGTTCGGGGAGGGCCTTGGAACGAGTGGTCGTGGACCTGTCGGCGTACCGCACCGTGAGGACCAGCGTGCGGCACACCTGGTCCTCGCCGCGCATCCTCGCGCCCAGCTCCTCGGCGCCGGAGAGCAGCGCGCGGCGGTGCCGGAAGGGGTCCAGCTCGTCGCGGGGGAAGGGGCGCTCGACGGAGAGCGAGCGGGCGGCGGCGTTCGGCACGACCCGGGCGCGGTCGACGCCCCGCGCCTTCTCGCTCAGCTCACGGCCCGCGCGGGCGCCGACGAGCCGCTGCAGGGTGGACAGGGGCGCGGCGCCGACCTTTCCGAGGGAGTCGAGGCCGTACTCGCAGAGGGTGCGGGCGGTGGCGCGGCCGATGCCTGGCAGCTCGCCGACCGGCCGTTCAGCGAGGAACTCCCGTACGCCGTCCGCCCCTTCGGGCACCGAGCGGGTCACGCCGGGGGCCGCGCCGCGCGCGGCCATCCGCGCCAGCATCGGCCCGGGCCCTGCGCCGACCGCGCACTCCACCCCGTACAGCGCGAGCGCCCGCACCCGGATCAGCGCGGCGAGGTCGACGGCGCTCCGGCCGAAGTACCGCCGCGCGCCGCGCACGTCGACGAGGGCGGCGTCGGGCGGGAGCGCCTCGACCTGCGGCGTGAACTCACCGAGCAGGTAGAGGAGTTGGGGCAGGGCAGCTTCGTACATCGGAGGCAGCAGGAAGCGGACGTAGAGGGTGGTGATTGCGTCGTTCATCCCGCGCTCCCAGGGCTCTGATGCCACAACTTCCTTGTCGCCGCGGTTCCTTCACCCGCTGGACGCAGGTCTGCCCAGGGGTGCATCTCGTAGCCGTTGGCCATGCGGATGCGACGACCACCGGCCGGGTCCTCCCCCTTCTCACCCTTCTCGTCCTTCTCCCCCTTCTCATCCTTCTCATCCTTCTCCTCCGGCTCCGCCAAGCGCAGCGCCACCGCGTCGAGGCCGCCCTCCGCGCGCACCTCCACCAGCTCCGCCAGGTTCCAGGCCGCCGCGCCCACCACGCTGAGGCTGCGCGGTCCGCGACGCTGCACCACGCCCCGTACGAGCAGCAGCCAGGAGTGGAAGACGGTGTGCGCGCACCGCTCATGGGCGTCGTCGAAGAAGGCCAGGTCCACCAGGCCCGTGCCGTCGTCAAGGGTGGTGAAGATGACGCGCTTCCCGGAGCGGATCGGCGGGGTCTGCGTGGCGGCCTTGGCGCCCGCGACCAGGACGGTCGCGCCGTGCTCGGCCTCGCGCAGACGCCGGGCGCTGAACACGCCCAACTCCGCCAGGAAGGCCCGGTGGTCGCCCATGAGGTGGCGCGAGGAGTCCATGCCGAGGACGCCCAGTTCGGCGCTGAGCCGCTCCGCGTCGTCCAGGTCGGGCAGACCCGCGGGCGCCGTCCGCCGCCCGCCCGCCAGCGGCAGTTGGGCGCCTGCCGCACCCCGCGCGCCGCGCCGCAGCTCGGCCAGGTGGAGCTGCAGGTCGCGGCGGTTGGCGCCGAACGCGTCGAGCGCGCCGACCTGCGCGAGCCGCTGCGCGACCGGCTTGGAGGGCCTGGCGCGCTCCCAGAAGTCGACGAGGGAGGCGTAGGGCTGCCCGTCGGCGATCCGGGCGGCCTCGGCCTCGCTGATGCCGTGCACGTCGGAGAGCGCGAGCCGCAGCCCCCACCGGTCCGGAGCTCCCTCGGAACCGGACACCAGTTCGATACGGTGAGCGACCGCGGACCGGTTCACGTCCAGGGGCAGGATCGGCACCCCCCGCCGCCGCGCGTCCGCGAGCAGCAGCCGCTTCGGGTACATCCCGGGGTCGTGCGTGAGCAACCCGGCGTAGAACGCGGCCGGGTGATGGGCCTTCAGCCACGCCGACTGGTACGTCGGCACGGCGAAAGCGACCGCGTGCGCCTTGCAGAAGCCGTACGAGCCGAAGGCCTCGACGATCCCCCAGGTGCGGCCGATGGTCTCCGCGTCGTACCCCCTGGCCGCCGCGTGCTGCGCGAACCAGAAGCGGATCCGGCCCTGCGACTCGGGGTCGGAGAGCCCGCGCCGCACCCGGTCCGCCTCGTCGCGCCCGCAGCCGGTCATGATGTCCACGATCCGGATGACCTGCTCGTGGAAGACGACGACGCCGTACGTCTCCTTCAGCGGTTCGGTGAGGTCGGGGTGCGGGTAGCGGACGGGCGCGCGGCCGTGCCTGGCCTCGATGAAGGGCCGCACCATGTCGGCGGCGACAGGACCCGGCCGGAACAGCGAGATGTCGACCACCAGGTCGTGGAAGGTCGCGGGCTGCAGCCGCCCGACCAGGTCCCGCTGGCCCGGCGACTCGATCTGGAAACACCCCAGCGTCTCGGCGGACTTGATGAGCCGGTACGTCGCCGGGTCGCCCGGCGGCACCTGGCGCGGGTCGTCGAGGTCCACGGCGGCGCCCGTGGCCCGCTCGACCTCCGTCACCGCGTGCGCCATCGCCGACTGCATCCGCACGCCGAGCACGTCCAGCTTGAGCAGGCCGAGGTCCTCGACGTCGTCCTTGTCGAACTGCGACATGGGCAGCCCCTCGCCGCTGGTCGGCACCACGGGGGTGCGGGCGAGCAGCGAGGCGTCGGAGAGCAGCACCCCGCACGGGTGCATGGCGACACCGCGCGGCAGCGCGTCCAGCGCCTCGACGAGGTCCCACAGACGGCCGCGGTCGCCCAACTCCTCCGCTATCTGCCGCAGTTCGGGCAGTTCCGCCATGGCGGAGCGGGCGTCACGGGCGCGGATGTGCGGGAAGGCCTTGGCGATCCGGTCGATGTCGGCCGGGTCCATGGACAGGGCGGCGCCCACGTCGCGCACGGCATGGCGGACCCGGTAGGTCTCGGGCATGGCGACCGTCGCGACCCGCTCGGTCCCGAAGCGGCCGATGATCGCGCGGTAGACCTCCAGACGGCGGGCCGACTCCACGTCGATGTCGATGTCCGGCAGGACGTGCCGCCGCTTGGACAGGAACCGCTCCATGAGCAGCCCGTGCTCGACGGGGTCGGCGTGCGCGATGCCGATGAGGTGGTTGACCAGGGACCCGGCGCCCGAGCCGCGCGCCGCGACCCGGATGCCCAGGTCGCGCACGTCGTCGACGACCTGGGCCACCGTCAGGAAGTAGGAGGCGTAGCCGTGGTGGTCGATGATGTCCAGCTCGTGGTGCATCCGTTCCCAGTACGCGCGCCGGGAGTCGTAGCCGCGCAGCACCATGCCCGCCGCGGCCCGCGAGGCGAGGACGCGCTGCGCGGTGCGGCGCCCCGCGCCGACGAGGTGCGGTTCGGGGAAGCGTACGGAGCCGATGCCGATGTCATCCTCGGGGTCGACGAGACATTCGGCGGCGGCCGCCCCGGTCTGTTCGACGAGGCGGTGGGCGGTGTCGCGGCGGAAGCCCGCGGCCTCGACGACGCGTTCGGCGACCCCCAGCATGTCGTCCGCGCCCTTCAGCCACCGCTCGCCGCTGTCGAGTTCCTTGGTCGGGTCGACGGGGACGAGGCGGCGGGCGGCGTCGAGGACGTCGGCGACGGGGCCCTGGCCGGGGTCCGCGTAGCGCACGGCGTTGCTCAGGACGGGGCGCACGCCCTGCTCGGCGGCGAAGCCGACGGTGCGCGCGGCCAGCCGCAGGGAGCCGGGGCCCGTGCCCTCGCGGCCGTGCCAGACGGACTCCAGGCGCAGCGCGTCGCCGTACCGCTCGCGCCAGGGGGCGAGGAGGCGGGCGGCCCGGTCGGGGCGGCCCGCGGCGAGCGCGCGTCCCACGTCGGATGCGGGGCCGAGCAGCACGGTCAGGCCCTCGCCATGGTTCTCCTGCCAGGGCAGGACGGGCCCGCCGCCGTCGGCACCGCCGGCGCGATGCGCGGCGGTGACCAGGCGGCAGAGCGTGGCCCAGCCGGTGGCGCCGTCCCTGGCGAGGAAGGTGACGCGCGGGGTCGACTCGTCGATGAAGGCACCGCCGCGCACGGGGGCCCGGCGCCGCTCGCCCCTGGCCGGGGCGGGCTCCCCCACCGCGAGCTCGGTCCCGAACAGCGGCCGCACGCCCGCCTTGGCGGCGGCCTTGGCGAACCGGACGGCGCCCGCGAGGGTGTCCCGGTCGGTGAGCGCGAGGGCGTCCATGCCCCGCTCGGCGGCGCGCTCGGCGAGCCGCTCCGGGTGCGAGGCGCCGTACCGCAGGGAGAATCCGGAGACGGTGTGCAGATGCGTGAACCCGAGCACACGCACCTCCTGAAACCCTGAACCGATCCGATCTCACATCCCCCGCCTCCACCATAGACCAGTTTCGAACTTACGTACGACACATACGTTCGATTCACTCGCAAGGGCTGTTCCAGCCACCCGGCACGTCGTCCGTTCGGCCCATCCCACCTGCGCAAACGCCCCGCACACCGGAGCGTGGAGGCATGAGGTTCGCCGACGAATTGAAGAGCGCCGTCACCCCGCGAGCAGCCCTGCTCGTCATCGGCGTACTCGCCCTGCAGCTGCTGTTCATCGCCTCCTACGTAGGGGCCCTGCACAACCCGAAACCGACAGACGTGCCCTTCGGGGTCGTCGCCCCCGGGGCCGCGGCCGAGCAGACCGCCGACCGGCTGAAGAAGCTCCCCGGCGACCCGCTCGACCCGCGCGTCCTCAAGGACGAGGCCGCGGCCCGCCACCAGATCATGAACCGCGACATCGACGGCGCCCTGCTCGTCGACCCGCGCGGCACGACCGACACCCTCCTGGTCGCCTCCGGCGGCGGCACCGCCCTCTCCAGGACCCTCACCACGCTCGCCACCGACGTCGACGCGGCCGAGAAACGCACGGTGAAGACCGTCGACGTGGCCCCCGCGTCGGGCCAGGACTTCAACGGGCTCTCGTCCTTCTACCTGGTCGTCGGCTGGTGTGTCGGCGGCTATCTGTGCGCGTCGATCCTCGCGATCAGCGCGGGCTCCCGGGCCTCCAACGTGCCGCGCGCGGTCATCAGGCTCGGCACCATGGCGCTCTACTCGATCGTCGGCGGGCTCGGCGGCGCGATCATCATCGGGCCGATCCTCGGCGCCTTGCCCGGCAGCGTCATGGGCCTGTGGGGTCTCGGCGCCCTGGTGATCTTCGGGGTCGGCGCGATCACGCTCGCCCTGCAGTCGCTCACCGGCATCGTGGGCATCGGCCTTGCCGTCCTGCTCATCGTCATCGCGGGCAACCCGAGCGCGGGCGGCGCCTTCCCGCTGCCGATGCTGCCGCCGTTCTGGGAGGCGATCGGGCCCTGGCTGCCGCCGGGCGCGGGCACCTGGGTGGCCCGCTCCATCGCGTACTTCGAGGGGAACTCGGTCACCCGGCCGCTGCTGGTCCTCTCCGCCTGGGCGGTCCTCGGCGTCGTCGTCACCCTCGCCCTGTCCGCCCGGCGCAGGACGGCGCACAACGGCTCGATCGACCTCAGCGGCACCAGCTACGGCCAGGGCGGCAGCCACCTCGCATGACGTGCGCGCACCCCGTCGCGAGGAGCATTGTCAGACCCGGGTGCGAGGCTGAGACGCATGATCCGCACACTCGCCGTCGAGAACTACCGCTCCCTGCGCAAACTGATCGTCCCGCTGGACCGGCTGAACGTGATCACGGGGGCGAACGGCACAGGCAAGTCCAGCCTGTACCGCTCCCTGCGGCTGCTCGCCGACTCCGCCACGGGCGGCGCGGTCGCGGCCCTGGCCCGTGAGGGCGGCCTGCCGTCCGCGCTCTGGGCGGGCGAGCGGAAGGCCGAGCCCACGGGGTTGAAGCTCGGCTTCGCGGGCGACGAGTTCGGGTACGCGGTGGACTTCGGCCTCCCCCAGTCCAGCGGTTCGGGCCCGCACGGCGCGCCGTCCCTCTTCCAGCTCGACCCCGAGATCAAGCGCGAGTCCACCTGGGCGGGCCCCGTCCTGCGGCCCGCGGCGCTGCTCTGCGACCGCGCGGGCCCCGCGGTGCGCACCCGCACGGCCGACGGCGGCTGGCACCGCGCCCAGGGCATCCGTCCGTACGACAGCATGCTGAGCGAGTTCGCCGACCCGCAGCTGGCACCCGACCTGCTGCGGCTGCGCGAGCTGATCCGCTCCTGGCGGTTCTACGACCACGTGCGCACCGACGCCGACGCGCCCGCACGCGCCGCCCGGATCGGCACCCGCACCCCGGTCCTCGCCCACGACGGCGCGGACCTGGCCGCCGCCCTGCAGACCATCCGCGAGATCGGCGACGACACGGCACTGGACGACGCGGTGGACGACGCCTTCCCCGGCAGCCGGGTCCGCGTCGTCGACAACGGCGGCCGGTTCGAGCTCCAGCTGCACCAGCACGGGCTGCTGCGCCCGCTGGGCCCCGCCGAGCTGTCCGACGGCACGCTGCGCTATCTGCTGTGGACCGCCGCGCTGCTCACCCCGCGGCCGCCCGCGCTGCTCGTCCTGAACGAGCCGGAGACGAGCCTGCACCCGGACCTCCTGCGCCCGCTGGCCGACCTGATCGTGACGGCGACGAAGGACACGCAAGTCGTCCTGGTGACCCATGCCCGCCCTCTCGCCGAGGCGGTGGCCAAGGGGGCGGCCCGCCACCGGGTCGACGTCAACTCCATAGAACTGACAAAGGAGTCGGGCCGAACAACGGTGGCGGGCCGAGAGAGCTTCCTGGACGAGCCCCTGTGGTACTGGCCCAAACGATGAGGCGCCCCCTTAAGGGGCGCTTCATCAGGGGCGCGGGGAACTGCGCGACAAGCCACAGCGAACCCGCAGACGGCAACCCGGATCAGGCCCCTCCCCCGTCCCCGTAATACGCCTGCCGCATCAACCGCTCCATCTCGGAGAGCATCGGCATCCGCGGATTGGCGGGCGCGCACTGATCGGCGTACGCGTTCATCGCCTGCTGCGGCAGCGCCGCGAGGAAGGCCTCCTCGTCCACGCCCTCCTCGGCGAAGGACGCGGGGATCCCGCACTTGGCGCGCAGCTCCTCGACCGCGCGGGCGTAGGACTCGACGCCCTCCTCGGGGGTCGCGGCCGGGAGGCCCAGCATCCGGGCGATCTCCTGGAAGCGCTCCGGCGCCCGGTAGACCTCGGCCTTCGGCCAGGGCGTCGCCTTGCCGGACACCGTGCCGTTGTGCCGGATGACGTGCGGCAGGAGGAGCGCGTTGGTGCGGCCGTGGGCGACGTGGAACGTGTTGCCGAGGGTGTGCGCCATGGCGTGCACCAGGCCGAGGAAGGCGTTGGCGAAGGCCATGCCCGCGACGGTCGATGCGTTGTGCATCTTCTCGCGCGCCTCGGGGTCCTCCGCCCCGTTCACGACGCACCGCTCCAGGTTCCCGAAGATGAGCTTGATCGCCTGGAGGCAGAGCCCGTCGGTGTAGTCGTTCGCGTACGCCGACACGTACGCCTCGGTGGCGTGGGTCAGCGCGTCGAAGCCGGAGTCGGCGGTGACGGTCGCCGGGAGCCGCATCGGCAGGACGGGGTCGACGATCGCGACGTTCGGGGTGAGCGCGTAGTCGGCGAGGGGGTACTTCTGCGCGGCCTCCGGGTCGGAGATGACCGCGAACGGGGTGACCTCCGAACCGGTGCCCGACGTGGTCGGGACGGCCACCAGCTGCGCCTTCTCCCCCAGCCCCGGGAACTTGAACGCCCGCTTGCGGATGTCGAAGAACTTCTCCTTGGTGTCCGCGAACTCGACCTCCGGGTGCTCGTACATGAGCCACATGATCTTGGCCGCGTCCATCGGCGAGCCGCCGCCGAGGGCGATGATCGTGTCCGGTCCGAAGTCCCGCATCAGCGCGGCGCCCGCCCGCACCGTCGAGAGCTCCGGGTTGGGTTCCACGTTGTCGATGACCTGGACGGTGACGGCGTCCGGGCGGGCCGCGAGGATGTCGGTCACGCGGGCGACGAAGCCGAGCTTCGACATCGTCCTGTCGGTGACGATCGAGACCCGCTTGATGCCGTCCATCTCACCGAGGTAGCGAAGCGCGTTGCGCTCGAAGTAGATCTTCGGCGGGACCTTGAACCACTGCATGTTGTTGTTGCGCCGTCCGATCCGCTTGATGTTGACCAGGTTGACCGCGGAGACGTTGTTCGACACCGAGTTGTGTCCGTACGAGCCGCAGCCGAGGGTGAGTGAGGGCAGGAAGGAGTTGTAGACGTCGCCGATGCCGCCGAAGGTGGAGGGCGCGTTGACGATGACGCGGACCGCCTTGACGCGCCGGCCGAACTCCTCGGCGAGCTCCTCGTCCTCGGTGTGGATGGCGGCGCTGTGCCCGAGTCCGTGGAACTCGACCATCCGGGCGGCCAGTTCGAGGCCGTGCTCGGTGGTTTCGGCCTTCAGGAGGGCGAGGACCGGGGAGAGCTTCTCGCGGGTGAGCGGCTCGCCCTCGCCGACCTCGGCGCACTCGGCCACGATGACCGACGTGCCCTCGGGGACCTCGAACCCGGCCTGTTCGGCGATCCACCGCGGGGACCTGCCGACGACGGCCGCGTTCAGCTTGGCGCCCGAGCAGTTGTTGGCGAAGGCGGTCGTGCCGAAGACGAACTCCTCCAGCTTGGTCTTCTCGGCCGCCGTGACGACGTACGCACCGAGCCGTTCGAACTCCGCGAGCCCCTCGTCGTAGATCTCCTCGTCGAGGATGGCGGCCTGCTCGGAGGCGCAGATCATGCCGTTGTCGAAGGCCTTGGAGAGCACGATGTCGTGCACGGCCCGCCGCAGCTTGCCGCTCCGGGTGACGTACGCGGGCACGTTGCCCGCGCCGACGCCGAGCGCGGGCTTGCCGCAGGAGTAGGCGGCCTTGACCATCGCGTTGCCGCCGGTGGCGAGGATCGTGGAGATGCCCTCGTGGTGCATGAGGAGGCCGGTGGCCTCCATCGAGGGCTCCTCGACCCACTGCACGCAGTCCTCGGGCGCGCCCGCCTCGACCGCCGCGTCCCGCACGATCCGCGCGGCCTCGGCGGAGCAGCGCTGGGCGCTCGGGTGGAAGGCGAAGACGATCGGGTTGCGGGTCTTGAGGGCGATGAGCGCCTTGAAGATCGTGGTGGAGGTCGGGTTGGTCACCGGGGTCATCGCGCAGACGACGCCCACCGGTTCGGCGATCTCGGTGACGCCGTTCAGTTCGTCGCGGGAGACGACGCCCGCGGTCTTCAGGCCGCGCAGCGAGTTGACGACGTGCTCGCAGGCGAAGAGGTTCTTGACGGCCTTGTCCTCGAAGAGGCCGCGGCCGGTCTCCTCGACCGCCTGCCGCGCCAGCTCGCCGTGCTGGCTCAGCGCGGCGAGGGAGGCCTTCTTGACGATGTGGTCGACCTGCTCCTGGTCGTACGCCGCGAACCTGTCGAGCGCCGTCAGCGCCCTCTCGACCAGTCCGTCCACCATCTCCTTGGCCTGCATGGCGGGCACTCCTTCGTTGAGAGCTTTTCGCTACGCCTCCAATTCCACACCTGCACGCCCCACAAAAGACGCCGAAAAGGGCCCCACCCGCCGGGCAGAAGGTCCTTTCGGGGAATCTGAACCCTCCCGTAAACCAGCTCTGACCTGCATGAAACTCAAGGGACTTTGGACCCTTGCGCGCTTGTGAAAGTTTTCACAAGGAATCCCAAAAAAGCCCCGCCCCCACATTTGCGAGGGCGGGGCTCCAAGCGTCCCGCAGGCTCAGCCGATTTCCGCGCCGTAGGCCGAAAGGGCCTCCGGAACCGGCTGGAAGAAGGTCTCGCCACCGGACGAGCAGTCGCCGCTGCCGCCCGAGGTGAGACCGAGCGCGGTGTCGTCGGCGAAGAGCGCGCCGCCGCTGTCGCCGGGCTCGGCGCAGACCGTGGTCTGGATCAGACCGTCGACCTGGCCCTCCTGGTAGTTGACCGTGGCGTCGAGCGCGGTGACGTCACCGTCGTGGACCTGGGTGGTGCTGCCGCTGCGCTGCACCTTCTGGCCGACCGTGGCGTCCCCGGCCTTGCTGATCGCCTGGGTGCCGCCGTAGAGGTTCACCTCGCTCGGGTGCGCGGTGTCGGCCGTGTACTTGACGATGGCGTAGTCGTTGCCCGGGAAGCTGGACTCCTCGGTGGCGCCGATCTCCTGGCCGCCCTGCGAGTCCGACCAGCTCTTGACCGCGTTGCCGCAGTGCCCGGCCGTCAGGAAGTACGGCTGGCCGCCCTTGACGACGTTGAAGCCGAGCGAGCAGCGCGAACCACTCCCCCAGATCGCGTCGCCACCGGCGATGAAGGGCTTGTACTCGCCCTTGCTGTGCTTCAGTTCGACCTTGCCGCCGAGGCTCTTCACGATCGAGTCGACCTTGTCGAGCTTCGCGCCCTTGACCGTGCGGTCGGCCGTCACGACGACCTTGTTGGTGGCCGGGTCCATCGCCCACGAGGTGCCGGGCACGGCCGCCTTGTCGTCGAGCGTCGCGCGGGCGCTCTTCAGCTCGGCGAGGGAGTTCTCGACGATTCTGGCCTTGCCGCCCGCCGACTCGACGGCGTCCGCCGCGCTCTCGTTCAGCACGTTCACGACGAGGGTCTTGGCCTTCGCGTCGTAGTACGTGCCCGCTGCGTCCGCGCCGAGGTCCTTGCCCAGGGACGAGGCGAGCTTTCCGGCCTTCGCCACGGACAGGGTGTCGGGGGTGGGGGTGGGGGAGTTCTCGCTCGCGTTCGCAGTCTGGAAGGTGACTCCCGCGGCGACCAGCGCGGCGATGCCCGCGCCTGCCACGGCAACACGCCGCTTGGGTATGCGTCGGTGCTTCAAAGCTCACGACCTCCTGTGGGGGGATCGACCCGTCCGGCGTGGGGGCCTGACGGACCGCGAGGCTTACGCGGCACGGAATTGCCACGCTGAAGTAGCCGCGTCCATGCCAAGTTGGCCCGGCTAACTATCCCGATGCATTCCGGTAGCACACAAGGTCTACTTCAGGTCGCGCGCACGAGAACTCCTGTGCGCCCCCTGTGAGTCGAGTGAGCCAGGTCACGCCACGTCGGTTCCCGTTGCAAACACCCCGCGCAAGGAACGATCGTCGGTCTGTAAGGTCTAGTCCTGTCCGGATTTCACTCCTCCGGATGGCCCCGGCTCTCCGACTTCCGCGTCCCGCGCTCCGGAATCCGGCAGCTTCACGGGCTCCGCGCGCGCCACGGAGGGCGCCTCCGCGTGATTCCCCTGCGCCTGCGGCTGTTGCTGTTGCGGCTGTTGCTGAGGCTGCTGCGGTATGGCCTGCTGGGCCCGCTCCAGGAAGCGGAGGAGCTCCACGGGGAAGGGCAGGACGAGGGTGGAGTTCTTCTCGGCGGCGACGGCCACCACGGTCTGCAGCAGCCGGAGTTGGAGGGCCGCGGGCTCCTCGGACATCTCGTGGGCGGCCTCGGCGAGCTTCTTGGAGGCCTGCAGTTCGGCGTCGGCGTTGATGACGCGGGCGCGCCGCTCGCGGTCGGCCTCGGCCTGGCGGGCCATGGACCGCTTCATGGTCTCGGGCAGCGACACGTCCTTGATCTCGACGCGGTCGATCTGCACGCCCCACCCGATCGCCGGGGAGTCGATCATCAGCTCCAGACCCTGGTTGAGCTTCTCGCGGTTGGACAGCAGGTCGTCCAGATTGCTCTTGCCGATGATGGAGCGCAGCGACGTCTGCGCCATCTGCGAGACCGCGAAGCGGTAGTCCTCCACCTCCACGATCGCCTCGGCGGCGTCCACGACCTTGAAGTAGATGACGGCGTCGACGCGCACCGTGACGTTGTCGCGCGTGATGCCGTCCTGGGCGGGCACCGGCATCGTCACGATCTGCATGTTGACCCTGTTGAGCCGGTCCACCATCGGCACGATCATGGTGAACCCCGGTCCACGCACGTTGCGTTGGAGCTTTCCGAGCCGCAGAACCACACCGCGTTCGTACTGTTTGATGACGCGCGCCGCCGCCATCGCGTAGACCGCTCCGAGCGACCCGAGGGTCACCCCCACCGCCACCAGCTCCTCGACCATACCGGCCCCCCAGGGTCCGAATTGGGCGTGTTGCGCGCTCCCTTCGAAGGTAGCTCGCCCCCCGGGCAAGAGCGAGCCCCCGCCCGGTGTCCGGACGGGGGCCTGTGGCGGTGGAGCTTCGGCGGCAACCGCCGTATCAGTGGCCGCTGACCGTGGCCACTGTCGTGTCAGTAGACGCTGACGTTGTACGCGCGCAGCGCCTCGGTGACCGGCTGGAAGAACGTCGTGCCGCCCGACGAGCAGTTGCCGCTGCCGCCGGAGGTCAGACCGAGGGCCGTGGAACCCGAGTACAGCGGGCCGCCACTGTCGCCGGGCTCGGCGCAGACCGTGGTCTTGATCATGCCGTAGACGACGTCGCCGCCGCCGTAGTTCACGGTCTGGTTCAGCGCGGTGACGCGGCCGCTGTGCGTGCCGGTCGTGGAACCGCGCCGGGTGACGTTCTGCCCGACGGTGGCGTCGGCGGCGCGGGTGATGTCCTGGCTGCCCACGGTGCCGGACTTGGTGACGGAGGTGTTCGTGTACTTCACGATGCCGTAGTCGTTGGTCGGGAAGCTGGAGCCCGACGTGGTGCCGAGCACGGTGGTCTTCGCCGAGTTGGACCACCAGGTGGTCGCCCCGTCGGTGCAGTGACCGGCGGTCAGGAAGTAGTAGGTGCTGCCGTTGCGCACGTTGAAGCCGAGCGAACAGCGCCAGCTGCTCGCGTAGATGGCGTCGCCGCCGGAGATGTACTTCTGGAACGTGCCCGGTGTGCGCTCGATCTTCAGTGCGTCGGCGTTGGGCCCTGCCGCGTCCTTGAGCTCGGCGATCTCGGCCTTGGAGACCGTGCTGTCGGCGGTCACGACGACTTGGTCGGTCTTCGGGTCGACGCCCCAGGCGGTGCCCGCGACATCGGCACCGAGGAGGGCGTCACTGGCCTGTTCCAGCTGTGCCGCGCTGAAGGCCGCCGCGCCGTCCTGTGCGGTGGCCGCGGGCACGGCCAGCGCTCCGGCGGCCACGAGTCCGGTGGCCACGGCCAGCAGACGGGTGTGTCTCGATATGCCACTGCGGGAAGTGGTGCGCTTGATCCTCACGTTTGTTCCTCCCGAGGGAAGTCAGTGGGTCCTTGTGGGTTGAGGACCCGTGAGGCGCAGCCAAAGAGACAGCCCTGATTCCGCATACGCCGTGCTCCTGACAAGCGCTGCTCGGGAGTATTGAGGGGCGGGGACGAGCCGCACAAGGGCGCCTTTCGGCCGTCGACCGATCCATGTCGGCCAGCCCCGGTGGGTCGTACCTCTCGTACGCCACCGGGGCTCGCTCCACTTCTCCGGGTGCGCCGGCACCCGTTCGAGTGCTCTGACGTCTCAGTGGTCGCGAAGGTTCCGCTCGCCCGCCGCGATCTCGCTGAGCAGGGTGTTGCCGGGCGGTGGGAAGGGGCAGATGAAGTGGTCGGCGAAGGCGCACGGGGGCAGCAGCGCGCGGTTGAAGTCGACGGTGGTGCGGCCGTCGGCGTCGGGCGCGGCGGGCCGCAGGAAGCGGAAGCGGTAGCTGGAGAGCCCGCTTGAGGCGTCCGCGAAGACCGCCCACAGCGACCCGTCGCCCTCGACGCTCACCTGGAGGGTGTGCTCGACTCCCCCGAGCCGGAAGGAGAGTTCACCGCCGAGTCCGAGCCCGCGCTCCTTGCCGTCCGCGTTGCCGACCGTGACGGTGCGGTCCTCGTCGTACGGGGTGAAGCGCCCCGGCACGGCCCACCGGGCGTCGTACGCGGTGGCGTCGATGCCCCGGAAGACGCGGCGCGCGGCGGCGTCCGGGTCGAAGTCGCGCACCGCCCAGAGGCCCTCGCGCCGGAAGACGACGAGACGCCGCCCGGCGAGCGCGACCCGGGCGTCGGCGACCGGGCCGCTGTCGGCACCGAGCCGGACCTCTCCGGTCAGGGGCTGCCCGTCCACGATGAGGCCTTCGTCGGGGCGCGCGGCCAGGACGACCGCGTCGGGCGTCTCCACCCAATGCCCGGGGATGCCTGGAAGGTGTCCCTCCGGATAGTCGGCGAGCCAGTGCGTGCCGGTGAGGGCGAGCGGCCCGTAGGGGGCCGACACCGTCTCCGTCCGCTGCTCGTGCCAGTGCTTCCAGTCCTGTGCGGCGTCCGTCATAGTGATCAACCCTTCCATACGGGCTCGCGCAGCCCGAGATGGGAACGGAGTGTCGTGCCCTCGTAATCCGTCCGGTACGCGCCGCGCTCCTGGAGCAGCGGCACCACCTTGTCGACGAAGTCGTCGAGCCCTCCGGGGGTGAGGTGCGGCACGAGGATGAAGCCGTCGGCGGCGTCGGTGCGCACGGACTCCGTCAGATCGGCGGCGACCTGGTCCGGGGTGCCGATGTAGGACTGCCGGGCCGTGGTCTCGATGACGGTCTGGCGGATGGAGAGCCCCTTGGCCTCGGACAGGGCCCGCCACTTCGCGGCGACGGCGAAGGGGTCGGTGATCTTCACCCGGCCCTGGACGAGCTCCGAGTCCGGGTCCGGGTCGATGTCGGGCAGCGGCCCGTCCGGGTCGTACGCGGAGAGGTCGACGCCCCAGACCTGCTCCAGGGCGAGGATCGCGTTCTGCGGGGAGATCTGCGCGCGGCGGATCCCGGTGGCCTTCTCCTGCGCCTCGGCGGCGGTGTCGCCGAGGACGACGGTGACCCCGGGCATGATCTTCAGGTCGTCGGCGGAGCGCCCGTACTTCGCGAGGCGGCCCTTCACATCGGCGTAGAACTCCCGTCCGGCCTCCGGCGTGCCGTGCCGCGTGAAGATCACGTCGGCGGCGGACGCGGCGAACTCCCGCCCCTCCGGCGAATCGCCCGCCTGGATCACGACGGGGTGCCCCTGCGGGGAGCGCCGCACGGGGAACTCGCCCTCGATCGAGAAGTGCCGCCCCCGGTGCGCGAAGGGCCGCGGCCTGCCCTCCGGCGACCAGGAGTCCCACAGTTCGCGCGCCGTCGCCAGGAACTCGGCGGCGCGGGTGTAGCGGTCGGCGCGGTCGAGGTAGCCGCCGCGCCGGAAGTTCTCGCCGGTGAAGGCGTCCGAGGTGGTGACCACGTTCCAGGCGGCGCGGCCCGCGCTCAGGTGGTCGAGCGAGGCGAACCTGCGGGCCAGCTCGAAGGGTTCGTTGAAGGTGGCGTTGACGGTGCCCGCGAGGCCGAGCCGCTCGGTGACGGCGGCGAGCGCGGTCAGGACGGTGAGCGACTCGGGCCGCCCGACGACGTCCAGGTCGTGGATCTTCCCCTTGTGCTCGCGCAGCCGCAGCCCTTCGGCGAGGAAGAAGAAGTCGAAGAGGCCGCGCTCGGCGGTGCGGGCGAGCGACGTGAAGGACGAGAAGTCGATGTGCGAGCGGGAGCCGGGGTCGGACCAGACGGTGGTGCTGTTGACCCCGGGGAAGTGGGCGGCCAGGTGCACCTGCTTGGGTCGCTGTGTCATGCGGACTCCCCCGTGAGCGCGGCGTATCGGTTGGCGGGCCGGGCGAGCCCCAGGTGTTCGCGGAGCGTGCTGCCCGGATAGAAGGTGCGGAACAGGCCGCGGTGCTGGAGCAGCGCGACGGTGCCGTTGACGAGCCGCTCCAGGTCACGGCGCGGCTCGGCGGGCGTGAGGTGGAAGCCGTCGACGGCGCCCGCGCGGTGCCAGCCCGCGATCAGCTCCGCCAGGTCGACGGGCCCGCCGCGGTAGGCGGGACCCTCCGCGGTGGGCAGCGGTCCGCCGCCGTGCCCCGGCTCCGCGGCGTGCTCGCCGCCGCCGAGGTCCACGTCGAGGGCGGCGAACACGAGGAGCGTCCGCGGGTCACGGCCGAACCGGGCGGCCAGGCCGCGCAGTTCGGCCCGGGCGGCAGCGGCCCGTTCGGCGGACGCGGCGCGCACGAGGGCGACGTCCGCGTACCGGGCCGCGGTCTCGCGGGCCTGCGGCGCGGTCGCGTCGACGACCCGCACCGGGTGGCCCTGCGGCGGCCGCGGCACGATGGAGGGCCCGCGCACCGAGAACGAGCGGCCCGCGAAGTCGGCGTAGTGCAGCTTGTCCCGGTCGATGAAGCGGCCGGTCGCCACGTCCCGTATCTCCGCGTCGTCCTCCCAGCTGTCCCACAGCCGGGCGGCGGCGTCGGCGACCTCACCTGCCTCCTGCCACAGCTCCTCGCGCGGCGCGGCACGGCGCCGCCCGAAGAGCCGGGCCTCGGCCTCGGTCGCCGACACGTCGAGCGCCCAGCCGGCCCGCCCGTGGCTGACCCAGTCGAGGGTGGCCACGGCGGCCTGCACGTGGAACGGCTCGGTGTGCGTGGTCGTGACGGTCGGCACGAGGCCGATGCGTCCGGTGCGGGGCGCGATCCTCGCGGCCACGGCGAGCGCGTCGGGCCCGGGGCGCGCGAAGGAGTCCCCGAGCGTCACGAAGTCCAGCGCCCCGCGCTCGGCGAGCAGCGCCGACTCGGCGTAGGCGTCGGCCTCGTAGGCGTCGGGGGCGCCGGTCCTGTCGATGGCGACGGCGAGGTGGAGCGGGCCGCGGCCGGTCGCCGCGTCCTGGGTGGGGTGCGAGGCAGTCATGCGAGGGCTCCTAGAGGACCTTGGAGAGGAAGGCGCGCGTGCGGTCGTGGCGCGGCCTGTCGAGTACGTCGGCGGGGGCGCCCTGTTCGACGACGCGGCCGTCGTCCATGAAGACGACGGTGTCGGCCACCTCGCGGGCGAAGCCGATCTCATGGGTGACGACGATCATCGTGGTGCCCTGCCGGGCGAGGTCCTTGATGACGTCGAGGACCTCGCCGACGAGTTCGGGGTCGAGGGCCGAGGTCGGCTCGTCGAACAGGAGCAGCTTCGGCTCCAGGGCGAGCGCGCGGGCGATGGCGACGCGCTGCTGCTGTCCGCCGGAGAGCCGCTCGGGGTGGACGTCGGCCTTGTCGGCGAGGCCGACCCGCTCCAGGAGCTCGCGGGCGGCCCGCTCCGCGGTGGCACGCGGCCGTTTGAGCGCGGAGACCGGCGCCTCGACGATGTTCTCCAGCACGGTCAGGTGCGGGAAGAGGTTGAAGTTCTGGAAGACGAAGCCGATCCGGGTGCGCTGCTTGAGCACATCGCGTTCGGGCAGCTCGTACAGCTTGTCGCCGGAGCGCCGGTAGCCGATGAGGGAGCCGTCGACGGAGACCTGTCCCGCGTCGACCTTCTCCAGGTGGTTGATGGTGCGCAGGAGGGTGGACTTGCCGGATCCGGACGGGCCGAGGACGACGGTGACCTCGCCCCTGCCGACCCGCAGGTCGACCCCCTTCAGCACCGGCAGGGAGCCGAAGGACTTGTGCACGGAACGGACTTCGACCATGGGGTCGGCGCTGGGGGCTTCACTGGACAGGGGCATGGGCTCGTCGGGTTCCTCGGGTCGTGGCGGTGCGCAGGAAGTCGAGTACGGCGCGTGCGGTGGCGTCGTTCTGCCGGAAGGTGGGGCTGTTGGTGCGCGGCCGGGTGAAGGCGCCCGCGCCGCGCGCGTCGGTGTGCGGGCCGAGCGCGAAGCGGCGCGGATGCGGCACGCCCGCCCGGTCGAGAACCCGTCCGTCGGCCGGGTCGACGGCGAGGAGCCCCGCGGCGGTCGACGCGGCGCCCTCGGCGTGCAGGGCGCGCAGCAGCGGGTCGCGGGTGCGGGCGAGGGTGGGCTGCGGCAGCCGCGCCTCGACGAGCGCGCGGGCCTCGGTGACCTGTCCCGGCAGGGTGGGGCTGTGGGCGCGGAACACCCCGTCCTCGGCGGTGACCTGTACGTCCGCGCCGAGGAACCGCACCACTCCGGCGCGGGAGAGGGCGAGCAGCTGCCTCAGCCGGGGTCCCGGCGGCCCGGACGCGAGGTAGCTGAAGAAGCCGTGCCACCACGTCCCCACGTCGCCGAGCCGCACCAACTGCCCGTACACGGAGAGCAGTCCGAGGAAGACGGCGAGGTCGGGGCTGTGTGCGGGGTCGTGGCGGCGGGCGAGGTCGTCGGCGATGTGGCCGCGCAGCCCGTCCTGCAGCGCCGCGTACGAGGTGTAGCGCACCCCGGCCAGGGGGTGGTCGAGTGCCGTGAGGTCGAGCCGGTCGGCGGGGTCGGGCACGGCGGAGGCGACGAGGGCGTCCAGTTCGGGGCTGCCGGGGTCGCAGGCGGCGTACTTCTCGTCGAAGTCCGTCCAGGCGGTCCTGGTGCGCTGGGGGTGCGCGGTGAAGAGGCGGTGGTAGTGGGCGAAGCCGAGCTCCTTCTCGACGAGCGGCCAGACGTCCCGCCGGAAGTCGAACCCCCCGGGCCTCGCGAGGAGTCCATCGATCTCGTCAGGTCCCAAGTAGCGCGGCAGCGGCGGCCGTTCGCCCTCAAAGTCGTAGCCGATCTTCGAGTGGTAGGGGACGCCGCGCCGCGAGCCGACGTACAGGACGGGCTCGCGGCCCGAGGGGTGGTACGTGTCCCCTTCGTACCGTCCGCCGCGGCCCTCGGTGAGCAGCACCATCAGGTCGACGAAGGCCAGGCCGAAGCCGCGCACGATGACGGGTGCGCCGGGCGCGAGCCGGGACAGATCGCTGTCGGCGGTGAAGTCGGGCGGCAGATGTACGAGCCCGGACCGTTCCGCGTAGGCGGCCAACTCGGCCTGCTCGGCGTCGAGTTCGGCGTCCAGGTGTCCCATGGCCAGGATGACGAGGTCGGCGGCGATGGGCTTGTCGAAGCCCTCGACGGTCACCTCCTGGCGGGAGCCGTGCGCGCCGGTGACGCGCAGCGCCCTGCGCCGGTGGTGGTGGACGACGGCGCCCTCGGGCAGGGCGGCGACGGCCTTCTCGTACACCCAGCGCAGATACGCGCTCTGTTCACGGCGGCCCAGGAAGGACCGTCCGTCGTGGCCGGTCCACTCGTGCAGGGCGGGGCCCGGCAGGACGGGGCCCGCCACCTCCACCGTGGCGTCGGTGAACATCGTGACGTCCTGGGCCTGCGAGTTCATCCAGAGCAGCGGCGACTGGTCGTGGCGCCAGATGCGGCCGCCGCCCGGCGGGTAGGGGTCGACGAGGTGGATGTCGAGCCCCGGACCGTCCCCGTCGTACAGCTCGGGGGCGTTGGCGGCGAGGCGCTCCAGGATGCCGGTGCCGCGCGGGCCCGCGCCCACGATCACCAGGGAGCGCCTCACCGGGCACGCTCCGAACCCCGCGCATAGTGCCGCTCGACGTAGTACTGGCCGACGCTGAGCACCGAGGTGACCACGACGTACCAGATGGTGGCGACCATGAGCAGCGGGATGACCTGGTAGGTGCGGTGGTAGACGAGCTGCACGGAGTAGAGCAGGTCCTGCACGGCGATGACGGAGACGATCGAGGTGCCCTTGAGGGTGCCGATCAGCATGTTCCCGGCGGGCGGCACGATGGACCGCATGGCCTGCGGCAGGATGATCCGCCGCCATCTGCGCCACCGCCCGAGGCCCAGCGACTGCGCGGCCTCGGTCTGCCCGCGGCCGACGGAGAGGATCCCGCCGCGCACCACTTCGGCGGCGTAGGCGGCCTCGTGCAGGGTGAGCCCGATGACGGCGATGGTGACCGGGCCGAGCAGGTTCACCGTCTTCACGCCGAACAACTGCGGGTACAGCGCCCCGATGTTGAACCAGAAGAGCAGCTGCACCAGGATCGGCATCGACCTGAAGAACCAGACGTATCCGCAGCTCACCGCCCGCAGCACGGGGTTGGCGGAGAGCCTGCCCATGGCGAGGAGCGTGCCGAGGGCGAAGCCGAGCACCATGACGAGGGCGGTCAGCCAGAGCGTGAGCCCGAGCCCGCGCAGCACGGACGCCGAGGTGAAGTAGTCGCCGACGACGTCCCACTGGAACGCCTCGTTGCGTACGACGGAGTTGGCGACCAGCGCGAGCAGGACCAGGACGGCGACGGCCGCCGTCCACTGTCCCGCGCGGGGGCGGGGCACGATGCGGGGCGTGTCGGGGAGCTCGGGAGGATCCCGGGGCTCGGGGGCGGTTGCCACTTTGGCGAGGGTCTCGGAAGACATGCGGAAGGCTCCGTGGATACAGAAGATCGAACACGGGTGATGCCTTCACACGGACCGAGCCCCTCAGCACGATCCGCCTTGAGATTACGGTGCGCCGCACGCGCGCTGTCAAGGCTGTCCAGGATGTGAGCCCTACGTCTCACGGCAGTTGACGCGGAAACGGATGCCTGTTCCACTTGGCCCATGCATCCGCAGCAGTGGCTGGTCACGCGCTCCCACATCGACTTCGGTCGAGTGTGGTCGGCGTCTTGTTGATGTCTCTCTGAGCCGACCCCCTGCGCTTCACGCACCCCTGAGCCAGCTCCGCGTCCGCTGAGCCCGCTCGCCCTGTCCGGGTCGGCACCCTGCGCTCTCCGCAAACACGACGCCCGTGCACCCGCACGCCGTCGCTCCCGCCTTCACACGCGTACGCCGCCGCCCCTGCCTCATGGGCGCACGGCACCCCTCCCCTCGTACGTCCGCTTCGCCCTTGCCTTGCCCTGCCCTGCCCTGCCGAGCTGGAGACCGTCACACCATGAGCAAGCCCCCGCATTCCCGCCGCATCCCTGCGGCCTTCGCCCTGATCACCGCGGCCGCCCTCGTACTGACCGGCTGCGGCTCCGGCGACGCCGCGGACACCGCGGGCGGGGCCGCCCCCGCGGGCAGGAGTGCCGAGATCCCGACCGCGGACGTGGTCTCGTCGGTCCGGAAGGACGAGGCCGCGGCGAAGCTGCTGCCCGCGGACGTACGCGACCGGGGCTCGCTCTCCATCGCTTCCTCCGTCGGCGGCACCCCGCCCGGCGCGCTCTACCTGGAGGACGGCAGGACGATCGTCGGCCAGGACATCGACTTCGCGGACGCGGTCGCAAGGACCCTCGGCCTGAAGCTGAAGCGGGAGGCCGCGAGCTTCGAGGCGATCCTGCCCGCCCTGGGCAGCGGCAAGTACGACCTGGGCACGGGCAACTTCGGCGTGACCGACGAACGCCGCAAGACCATCGACTTCGTCACGTACATCAACGACGGCCAGGGGTTCGCCGTCCGCAAGGACAGCGACCTGAAGAAGGTCACCGGCTTCGAGCAGCTGTGCGGCCTGAACGTGGCGACCGGCGCGGGCACCACCTTCGAGGTCACCCTTGAGGACAACAAGCACGTCTGCGAGGACGCGGGCAAGAAGCCCTACAGCGTGAAGACGTACGCCGAGCAGGGCGCGATCTGGGCCGCGCTGCAGCAGGGCCGCGCCGACGTGGTGATGTCCACCATCAACGGCCTGCGCTACGCCGTGAAGCAGCAGGAGGGCCTGAAGTTCCTCGGTGAGTACCGGCGGCTCGACGTCGGCTTCGCCTTCAAGAAGGACACGAAGCTGGCGCCCGCGTTCCGGGCCGCGGTCGACCGGCTGATCAAGGACGGCACGTACGACCGCATCCTGAAGAAGTGGGGGACGCAGGGCTCCGCGATCGAGAAGTCGCAGATCTCGCCCCCGGAGATCAAGAGCTGACGCACGATCACGGCCCTGGCGGACGGCCACGGTCCTGACGGTCGGTCACGCGTCCCGGCTAGAGCCCGCAGTCGCAGCAGGAGCAGCACTCGCAGATGCCGCAGCAGCCACAGTCGCAGTCGCAGTTGTTGCAGCAGCCCTCGCGCTTCTTGCGGGACCAGGGGCCTTCGTAGTGGTCGGCGCAGCACATCTTGCAGGTGCAGCAGAGCCCGATGGCGACGGCACACCCCGCCCAGAAACCGCGCTTGCCGGGCTTCGGGGGCTGCGGCTCGAAGGCGGGCCCACCGCCGAAGCCACCGGGCCCTCCGGGGCCGACAGGCCCTCCGGGACCACCGGGGGCCCCGCCGCCGTACGGATTGCCACCGCCGTACGGATTGCCGTTCCCATACGGATTGCCGTCCCCGTAAGCCCCGCCCTGCGGCGGAGCACCGTACGGGCCACCACCCTGCGGCGGCCCGAAGGAGCCGCCCTGATGTGCCGTCACCTCATGTGCGTGCCCGCACGCGTCGGTGCCGAAGGCCCGGTCGATCGACCTGCCCAGCTCGTGCGCGAGCAGCAGGTGCGCCAGCTTGCCGTCGGTGAACTCGGCGTCGCGCAGTGCGAGCCGGATGCCGTGCAGCGCGTCGTCGGCAAGACGCCGCGCCTCGGCCGGCGAGGTGCCGGTCGCGGTGAGCGGGTTCCACGCGCCCGACGCGGCGTCAGCTTCCTTGTCCTCCACGGCGTCGAGCAGGTGCGCGAGCCTACCGAAGAGGCGACCCGCCTCGGCGAGCGGCGCCGCGTTGCCCGGCCGCCCGGCGAGCACGGCGGTGTGCGCGAAGGCCGCGGCGGTCGCGGTCTCCGTCGGCTCGGTGACCGCGAGCAGCGAGGTGCCGGGGCCCGCCAAGGACTCGATTCCGGCCTGCCGTTCGACGGCGTCGACCAGGACCGCCGTGTCGAAGCCCACAGCGGCGCCGGTCCGCGCGCCCGCCTTGTCCCAGTTCCTGGCCACGCGCCGGGCGGCGACGGCCACCGGCCTGCGCGCCAGGATCCCGTCCCCGTCGACGACATGGTCACGGACCTTGGCCGACGCGAGCACCAGCGAGACGGCGGCGGCGAGCCGCGCACCCTCCCCCTGGGCCACGGAGGCGGTCCGCATCCCGCGCAGCGGGCAGGGCCCCGCGGTGCGCCGCCACCCGGTCGACCGCTCGGCCTGAGCCTCCGTCAGAACCGAGATGATGAGCCCGTCGTAGTTGGTCACGACGCGTGCGAACTGCCCGTGGTCACCGCGCAGCGCGAGGCAGAGCCCGCACAGGTGCGCCATCCACTGGGTCTTGAGCCCTTCGCCGAGGCGATGGCTGCAGGGCCTGACGATTCCGAACAAGACGACTCCCCCGAGAGGCCCGTATGTGATCAACCCCGGCATCGTAGCGAGGGTCCCGTTCACCCGTACGCACCGGCCGTCACCCATACGCCGTGAAGAATCATATTTCACTCACTGTCAGCAGCCGTACACAGCACGACCCTTGGAGCGCACCGCACATCAGCGTGTTGACTCTGCACCAGTACCGTCACGAAAACCCCGCGCGGCGACTATCCACTTGGCGCATCATCCGCATCATGGACGACGATAGGGATGCGGAATTCAGGGAAACCGCTGCGAGAGGAGGCGTCCATGGGATCGGTGCGCAAGGCGAGTGCCTGGCTTGGCCTCGTCGACGACAACAACGACGAGCGTTACTACGACGACGGCTACGAAGACGACCGGACTGAGGGACCCGACCAGCCGGAGGCCTGGGTCACGGACCCGCGCGTGCGGGTGGCGAGCGAGCCTGCCCCGGATCAGGAACACCGGATCGGGACCGTGACCCCGGACAGCTTCCGGGACGCGCGCCGCATCGGTGAGCTCTTCCGGGACGGCGTCCCGGTCATCATGAACCTCACGGCCATGGAGCCCACCGACGCCAAGCGCGTGGTCGACTTCGCGGCAGGCCTCACCTTCGGCCTGCGCGGTTCGATCGAGCGCGTGGCCACGCGGGTCTTCCTGCTGACGCCCGCCGACACGCAGATCGTCAACGGCGAGGCCGGAAGCCGCGCGGCGGACGGCTTCTTCAACCAGAGCTAGGGGCAGGGCTGCTCACCGGAAGGCGTCGAGGCCGGTGAGCGCCTTGCCCAACACCAGCTGATGCATCTCGGACGTGCCCTCGTAGGTGAGCACGGACTCGAGGTTCGTCGCGTGCCGCATGACGGGGTACTCCAGCGAGATCCCGTTGGCGCCCAGGATGGTCCTGGCCGTGCGGCAGATCTCGATCGCCTCGCGGGCGTTGTTGAGCTTGCCGAAGCTGATCTGCTCGGGACGCAGCCTGCCCGCGTCCAGCCGCCGCCCCAGGTGGTGGGCGAGCAGGATGCCCTTGTGCAGCTCGACCGCCATGTCGGCGATCTTGGCCTGGGTGAGCTGGAAGCCGCCGATGGGCCGGCCGAACTGCTCGCGGCTGCGCGCGTAGTCGACGGCCGCCTCGAAGGAGGAGCGGGCCGCGCCCATGGCGCCCCAGACGATGCCGTAGCGGGCGTGGGAGAGACAGCTCAGCGGGCCCTTGAGGCCGACGACCTCGGGCAGCACGGCGTCCGCGGGCAGCCGCACCTCGTCGAGGACCAGCTCGCTGGTGACGCTCGCGCGCAGCGACCACTTGTGCTTGATCTCGGGTGCCGAGAATCCCGGTGCGTCGGTCGGGACGACGAATCCCCTGATGCCTTCGTCGGTCTGCGCCCAGACGACGGCGACCCCGGCCACCGTGCCGTTCGTGATCCACATCTTGCGGCCGGTGAGGACCCAGTCCGTCCCGTCCTTCTTGGCGTGCGTCCGCATGGACGCGGGGTCGGAGCCGTGGTCCGGCTCGGTCAGCCCGAAGCAGCCGATGATCTCTCCGGCGGCCATGCCCGGCAGCCACCGCTGCTTCTGCTCCTCGGAGCCGAACCTCCAGATGCCGTACATGGCGAGGGAGCCCTGCACGGAGACGAGGGAGCGGATCCCGGAGTCGGCGGCCTCCAGCTCCAGACAGGCGAGGCCGTACTGCACGGCGCTGGCGCCCGCGCAGCCGTAGCCCTGCAGCGACATGCCGAGCGCTCCGATGGAGCCGAGCTCGCGGGCCAGCTCCCGGATGCCGGGCAGCTCGCCCCTCTCGTACCAGTCGGCGATGTGCGGCAGGACCCGGTCGGTGGCCCAGGTCCGGACGGTGTCACGGATCGCGAGGTCCTCGGGGTCGAGGAGGTCGTCGATGCCGAGGGGGTCGGCGGGGTCGAAGGGCGGCAGAGGGGTGCGGGCACTTGCGGACATGCGGGCCTCCGGCGACACAAAACTAGCAGTGGTAGTTAGCTACGGCTCGCGCTGACGTTACGACGCAGTCTCCCCCACGTCCAGAGCCCCCGGGCCCCCGCCAGGGCGGCTTCCAGGAGCGCAGGGAACTGCGGCCGCCTCTAGGGGCGCGAGGAACTGCGCGACCAGCCACATCCGGCCCGCACCCGAAGAAGAACCCACCCGGACGGGGTTCAGACGTCCACGGACGAGCTGACGCCGACCCCCGCGGGGTCCCGAGGCGCAGGCACCCCCTGCTCAGCCCGCGCCGCAGGCGCAGACGCAGACACCCCACACTCCATCCCCCGCGGCAGCTTCAACGCCGCGACCGCCCCGAGCAGCAACAGCCCCGCACTGACCAGCAGAGTCACATGCAGCCCGTGCACAAAGGAGTCCCGCGCCGCGCTCCGCAGCGCATCCCCCGCCCCGCCCCCGACCCGCGAAGCGACCTCGTACGCCTCACCCAGCGAGTGCCCCGCCGCGGCGCTGTCCGCTGCCGACACCCCGTGCACCGAGGAGAGCCCCGGCGCGTACGCCGCGTTCATGACGCTGCCGAGCAGCGCGATGCCGATACCCGCACCCAGTTGGTAGGAGGTCTCGCCGATCGCCGCCGCGCCACCCGCCTGGGACAGCGGCGCCTCGCTCAGCATCGACTCGTACGCACCGAAGAGCGTGGTCTCCAGGCCGAAGCCGAGCAGCACGAAGCCGATGAGGAGCAGCACGTCGTTGGCCTGGCCGCCCATGCCGGTGAGCAGCACCACGGCGAACGCGGTCAGACAGAAGCCCGCGCAGACCATCGCGCGCGGCCCCAGACCGCTGAGCATCTTCGAACCCGCGAGGCCCGCGGCCATCGCGGCGATGGTGAGGGGCAGCAGCCGCAGGCCCGTCTCCAGCGGGGAGAGGCCGAGCACCAGCTGGAGGTACTGCGCGGCGATCAGCTCCAGCCCCACGAGGGCGAGCATGGCGAGGACGATGCAGCCGACCGACGTGCTGAACGCGGGCCGCGCGAACATCGACAGGTCGACCAGCGGGTGCGTGCGCCGCCGCTGTCGGCGCACGAAGCCGACGAGCAGGGCGCCACCGCCGCCGAGGGCGAGCAGGGTCGTGAGGCCGAGCGGGTCCTCCCCGCTGCCGAGCCGTTTCACCGCGAGGACGAGGCCGAAGAGCCCGGCCGCGGCCATCAGCGCGCCGACCACGTCCCACGGCCCGTTCCTGTCGCCGGTCGACTCGGGCAGCAGCCAGCGGCCGATGGGCAGGCTGATCAGCATCAGCGGGATGTTTATCAGGAAGACCGAGCCCCACCAGAAGTGCTCAAGGAGGAACCCGCCGAGCAGCGGCCCGACGGCCGCGCCCACCGCGGCCACCGCGCTCCAGAGGCCGATGGCGACGGCCCGCTCGCGCCGGTCGGGGAAGACCTGGCGCAGGATCGACAGGGTCGCGGGCATGATCATCGCGCCGCCGACGCCGAGCAGCGCGCGGGCCGCGATGAGCACCTGCGCGTTGTCCGCGAGGGCCGCGATCGCCGAGGCGACGCCGAAGAGGGCGTATCCGAGGAGGAGGACGCGTCTGCGGCCGACGCGGTCGCCGAGCGTGCCGAAGAGGATGAGGAGCGAGGCGCAGACCAGTGGATAGATGTCGACGATCCACAGCAGTTCGATGGCGCCGGGCTTCAGGTCCTCGGTGACCGCGGGCACCGCGACGTGCAGCACGGTGGCGTCGACGGCGACCAGCAGCAGGCTGACGCAGAGGACGACGAGCACGACCCAGCGGTTGGCCCCGGCACCGGCCCCGGATCCCCGACGACCCTGCGATGCTGCGGCCGTGGTCGTCCCGGACATGTGCGTACCTCCCAGTGGTCCCTCGCATCGGCGGCCTGCGGGATGTGAACTCCCTGCTCCGGCTCCACGGACAAGGCGAGTGAGCCGTCAGAGTACGCGAGACCTCGCCCGTGACGCGTGGCGGACCTCTCACGGTTGTACGGATGTGATGTGGCGTGCGCCACGCCCCTGACCTTCGACCACGCCCCACGGCGGCGCCCGGTTCCCCCTACGGCCGATAATCGGGCTCGTGACCGATCTTGATCAACGCCTTTCGCCACCCCCGGCGGGCCATGTGCTCCGTCGCGCGGCGCCGGCGCTCCTCGTGTACGCCGGGGTGCGTGCGCTGGGCGTCGCCGTGCTCGCGGTCTGGGGCGCGGCGGCGGGCAAGAGCCCGCACACGCTGCTGACCGCCCGCTGGGACTCGCTCTGGTACACCCGCGTCGCCGAGCACGGATACGGCTGGGAAGTGACGCTCCCGGACGGCAGCGTCCACTCGAACCTCGCGTTCTTCCCGCTGCTGCCCTGGCTGGAGCGGCTCGTCTCGGCGGTCGGTCCCTTGTCGTACGCCGACGCGGGCCTGGTGGTGAGCTGGCTCGCGTCGCTCTTCGCCGCCGCCGGGATCTTCGCGATCGCCGACCACCTCTACGGGCGCCGGGCCGGGATCTGCGCGGCCGCACTGTGGGCGGTGCTGCCGGTCGGCATCGTGCAGTCGATGGCGTACAGCGAGTCCCTGTTCACCGCGCTCGCCGCCTGGTCGCTGTACGCGGTGCTCAGGGGGCGCTGGGTGACGGCGGGCGTGCTCGCCTCCTTCGCGGGGCTGACCCGCCCGGTGGGCGCGGCGGTGGTCGCCGCGATCTGGGCGGCGGCCGCCGTGCAGATGTACCGGGAGCGGCGGACGGACCTGCGCATGCTCCTCGGCGTCGTCCTGGCCCCGCTGGGTGCCGCGGCCTATGTGCTCTGGGTCGGCCACCGCACCGGCGGCGGTCTCTTCGGCTATCTCGACGTGCAGGCGGGCTGGGGCAACGGCTTCGACTTCGGCTATGCCTTCGTGCGCTTCATCGGGGAGAAGTTCACCTCGGTCCCCGGCGCCCTCGCGGGCCTCGGCCTCATCGTCGGTGTCGGCCTGGTCATCTGGCTGTACGTCCTGTGCGTACGCCGCAAGCAGCCCCTGCCGCTGCTCGTCTACTGCGGGATCGTCGTCGTGCTCGCCCTCTGCGCGGCCGGTTACTTCGGCTCGAAGCCGCGGCTCCTGATGCCCGCCTTCCCACTGCTGCTGCCGGTCGCGGTGGCGCTCGCCCGGCTGCGTACGTCCAGGTCGGCGGCGGTCCTCGGGGTGGTGGCCGTGGCGAGCGCGGTCTACGGGGCGTTCTGGCTGCACGGCTCGGGCCCGCCCTGATCCCGTCATGATCATTTCCAGGCCCCTCGGTGATCGAACGGGAAATTCCGCACCAGGACCCGGTGAACGAATTCATAAGGGGCATAAAACTGCGCCGGAAATGATCAACCAATTGCGTAAGCCGGTCGGTGCGGAATAAACAAAACTCGGGAATAAACCCCGTCCTGAGATCAATCCCACATCACATCGTCATCACAAAGCCACTGATTCGGCCTAGTGCCGCACTCACTCGCTGTAACGTCGATTGGGTGCGTACCGAACGAAACCTCACCCGTCTTGACCGGGTCTTCGCCCGGCTGGACCGTGAGCCGGAACGACCGACCCACCTCGATGTGCCGAGGATGAGCCGGCACAGGGTCGTGCTCTTCAGCGCGACCCTGGCCTTCTACCTGGCCATCGTCGTCGCTGTGCTCGTCACCTCGTGGCTGGTGCGGTTCGACTGGCAGGTCATGTTCTTCCGGCCCTACCAGCAGTGGCCGGAGATCCACGCCTTCCTGGACTACTGGGTCGTGCTCGGCCAGCGCGGCCCGACGGCCGTGATGGTCGCGGCCTGGCTCGGCTGGCGCTCCTGGCGGCAGCACACGCTGCGCCCGCTCCTCATGTTCGGCGCCGCCCTCCTCCTGCTCAACATCACCGTCGGCGCCGCCAAGATCGGCATGGGCCGCCTCGGCCCGCACTACGCGACCGCGATCGGCTCGAACGAGATGTGGCTCGGCGGCGATATATTCCCTTCCGGTCACACCGCCAATGCCGTCGTGACCTGGGGAATCCTGGCCTACCTCGCCTCCACCCCGCGCACCCGCCGCTATCTGTCGGCCCTGTCCGCGGTGGTCTCGCTGAGCGTCGGCCTCACCACCGTCTACCTCGGTACGCACTGGCTGAGCGACGTCTTCCTCGGCTGGGCCGCGGGCCTGCTCATCCTGCTCGCGCTGCCCTGGTGCGAGTCGCTGATCGCCCGGGTCGAGGCCGTGATCTTCAGCGTCCGCGAGGCCTGGCGGGCCCGCCGCACCGGCATCATCACGGTGCCCGAGCCCTCGCCGGTCGGCGCCGCCGCGATGGTCCCGCAGCGCTCCGCCCCCGACGGGGACGCGCCGGTGCGCGAGCCGGTCTCGGCCGCCCGCGGCGCACGCCCCTCGGCCTACCTGGCGCCCGGACCGCACACGGCCCGCTCCGAGCGGACCCCGGTCACCCCGGCGGGCAGCCGCCGCCCGCCGCACCCCGACCGCGTGTCGCGCGGCACCCCGTCGGCCCGCCCGGTGGCGGGCGGCTGACCCACCGACGGCGGGGGCCGGTACGCACAGCCCATCCCCCGCACCGCGAAGGCCCCGGTTCCTGATCGGAACCGGGGCCTTCTGCTGTACGGCCGTGGCGCGGCTCAGCCCTTCCAGCAGCGCGCCACCACGCCGTCCTTGACCTCGAAGTTCAGCCGCCCCGCGAGGTACTCCATCGTGATCATCGCGCCCGGCTGCAACGACCTGACGGTGGACCAGCCGCGCTCGCGCGCCTGTCGCTCGGCGCCGTCGGCCTGCAGGCCGACGTAACCGTCCGGGCTGTCCTGGGGTTCTGCGGGAGGGGTCGGGATAGGTGCCATGCCCGCCACGTTAGGCGGCACGGGCCCGGCGGGGAAGGCCGGGAGGCGTACACCATGGGTCACCGGTACCTCTCCGGTCACGCTTTCGTCACAGGATCACGACGTGCGTTTCGGTCGAACTCCGTCACACGTACGGGCGGTTCCGGACTTGTACCGACGTAATTCACGGGTGTCCTCACGTCACTCGGAAGGGTTCTCCCCCACTCCCGGAAAATAGTGGTCCGAATAGGATCGCGACCCTTTAGGAGGACCCCCCGCATTTCCGAACCCCGGCCGTCGCGCGGGAGGTGACGAAGCGTGGGGGAATTCGCCATTCCGGCACGCCCCCTGTCGGAGCCGGGGCGACGCGAGCATCATGGGTGGGCTTCGAACAGGCTTCGGGCGGGCCCGGGACGCGATGGCGAAGGGGCGGGCGATGGGGACCGAAACGGCACGGGCGGCAGAGCGACCGGTGCGGGATCGGCGCCCCGGCCGGATCATCGTGGACTGGCTGACCACCACGGACCACAAGAAGATCGGTCACCTCTACCTGATCACGTCGTTCGTCTTCTTCCTGTTCGCCGGGGTCCTTGCCCTGCTGATGCGGTCCGAACTGGCCCGTCCCGGGCTGCAGCTGATGAGCAACGAGGAGTTCAACCAGGCCTTCACCATCCACGGCACGATCATGCTGCTGCTCTTCGCGACGCCCACGTTCGCGGGGTTCGCCAACGAGATCATGCCGCTGCAGATCGGCTCGCCCGACGTCGCCTTCCCGCGGCTGAACATGCTCTCGTACTGGCTGTTCCTCTTCGGCGGCCTGATGGTCCTCGGCTCGCTCCTGGTGCCGAGCGGGCCCGCGGCGTTCGGCTGGTTCGCGTACGCGCCGCTCAACAGCGTGGAACGGTCGCCCGGCGTCGGCGCCGACCTGTGGATCATGGGGCTCGCGCTCTCCGGCTTCGGCACGATCCTCGGCTCGGTCAACTTCCTGACCACCATCATCGGGATGCGGGCGCCCGGCATGACGATGTTCCGCATGCCCATCTTCACCTGGAACGTGCTCTTCACGTCGATCCTGGTGCTGATCGCGTTCCCCGTGCTCGCCGCCGCGCTGCTCGTCCTTGAGGCGGACCGGCAGCTCGGCTCGCTCGTCTTCGCCCCGGAGAACGGCGGCGCGCTGCTCTGGCAGCACCTCTTCTGGTTCTTCGGGCATCCCGAGGTCTACATCATCGCGCTGCCGTTCTTCGGCATCATCACGGAGATCATCCCCGTCTTCAGCCGGAAGCCGATCTTCGGCTATCTGCCGCTGGTCGGCGCGACGACGGCCATCACCGGCCTCTCGATAGTCGTCTGGGCGCACCACATGTTCGCCACCGGCGCGGTCCTGCTGCCGTTCTTCTCCTTCATGTCCTTCCTCATCGCCGTCCCGACGGGCGTGAAGTTCTTCAACTGGACGGGCACGATGCTCAAGGGCTCGCTGTCCTTCGAGACACCCATGTTGTGGGCCGTCGGCTTCCTGGTGAGCTTCCTCTTCGGCGGCCTCACCGGCGTCCTGCTCGCCTCGCCGCCCATCGACTTCCACGTCACCGACACGTACTTCGTCGTCGCGCACTTCCACTACGTCGTGTTCGGCACCGTCGTCTTCGCGACCTTCGGCGGCTTCTACTTCTGGTGGCCGAAGCTGACCGGCAAGATGCTCGACGAGCGGCTCGGGAAGATGCACTTCTGGACGCTCTTCGTGGGCTTCCACACGACGTTCCTCGTCCAGCACTGGCTGGGCGCCGAGGGCATGCCGCGGCGGTACGCGGACTATCTGGCGGCGGACGGCTTCACGGTGCTCAACACCATCTCGTCCATCGGGGCGTTCCTGCTCGGCCTCTCCACGCTGCCGTTCCTCTACAACGTCTGGAGAACCGCGAAGTACGGCAAGAAGGTCGAGGTCGACGACCCCTGGGGCTTCGGCCGCTCCCTGGAGTGGGCGACCTCCTGCCCGCCCCCGCGGCACAACTTCGTCACGCTGCCCCGGATCCGCTCGGAGTCCCCGGCGTTCGACCTGCACCATCCCGAGTACGCGGCGTACACGGCTCAGGACCCGCAGACCGAGCACCCCGGTCCAGGGCCCGGCTGAGCAGGTCCCTGGACGCCGCGATCCGTTCGGTGAGTCCGGCGGGCTCGACGACCTCGAACTCCATGCCCATGAACAGCACGTGGAAGACCATCACGTCCAGGCTCGTCGCACCCGTGCGCAGCAGACAGGTCTCCGCGGTCTCGGCCTCCAGGGTGCCGTCGGCGGGCGCGATCCGCTGGGCCGCCTCCGCCATCGGCACGAAGAGCCTGACCACCGCATGTGCGGCGTACGCGCGCGTGGAGACGCCCCGCTGGACGTAGGCGGCGAGGTCGTCGGCCGGTGGGGTGCGCGGGGTGAAGCGCGGGCCGTGCGGCGGCCGCGGTTCGATGCGGTCCGCGCGGAACGTGCGCCAGTCCTCGCGGTCGAGGTCCCAGGCCACGAGGTACCAGCGGCGCTCGGTGCAGACCAGGCGGTGCGGCTCCACCGCCCTGCGGGTGGAACTGCCCTCGTGGTCGCGGTAGTCGAAGCGCAGGCGCTCCGAGTCCCTGCAGAGGTCGGCGAGTCCGGTGAGGACCGCCGGGTCGACGCCCTGCGGCTGCGGGGCGCGCAGCATCGGCACGGTGAACGCGTTCAGGGCGCCGACGCGGCGGCGCAGCCGGTTCGGCAGCACCTGTTCGAGCTTGGAGAGCGCCCGGACGGAGGTCTCGCCGATGCCCTCGATGCCCTGCCCCGCGGCGGTCCGCAGCCCGACGGCGACCGCGACCGCCTCCTCGTCGTCCAGGAGCAGCGGCGGCAGTTCGGCCCCCGCGCCGAGCTGGTAGCCGCCACCGGTGCCGGGGCTGGCGTTCACGGGGTAGCCGAGCTCGCGCAGCCGGTCCACGTCGCGACGGACCGTGCGCGGGGTGACGCCGAGCCGGTCGGCGAGGTCCGCGCCGGACCAGTCGCGGTGGGCCTGCAGCAGGGAGAGCAGGCGGAGCAGTCGTGCCGAGGTCTCCAACATGGACGTGATTGTGCCGGTGATCGAGGACAGCTGCTGTCCTCGGCGTCAGCCGACCGGGCGGACCCGCACGGACAGATCGTTGTCGAGCGTGTAGTACGGGCCCGCCTCCAGCGTGCCGTGCTCCTCCGTCGCGCACGGCACCACCGGATACGTGAAGATCGCCTTCTTGTCCGGGACGTCGTCCAGGATCCGGGCGAGCCGCACCCGCGGACCGCTCTCACCGTCCGGCCGCAGCCACAGGTCCCAGGGCCCTGCGCCGCTCTCGGCGAGCGGGCCGTACCGCAGCGCGAAGGAGAACGCCGGTCCCTCGGCGGTGACGTCGGCCCGCAGGACGCGGTCCGGCTCGTCGCGCCGGACCGCCTCGACGTACGCGGCGTCGGTGAGCGCGGTGCCGTACACCCGGCCCTGCACGGTCATGGCGGTGCCGGTGATCTCCAGCTCGCCGGTCTCCGCGTGCGGCGCGCGCCGCCAGCTGCGCACCGAGAGGTTGCCCTGCTTCGTCGCGTACGGGATGCGCACCGCGACATGGCCGCGGCTGCCGCTCGGCGCGCGGTCGACCAGCGAGCGCAGGTCGTTCACGCCCGGCATCAGGCGCCGCGGCTCGCCGCCCGCGACCTGCGCGTACGCGTTCCAGCGGCCCTCGGCGAGCTCGACGCTGCTGGGCAGCGCGGCCCGCAGTCGGCCGTCGCCGGACGGGGTGAGCGGCAGCCGCACGACGTCCTCGGCGGAGTCGGCGTCGGCGTCGCGCAGGCGCAGCAGGAGGTGGGCCACCTCCTGCGCGCCCGGCTCACCGGGGTCCGTGACGTCGAACGTGAGCCCCCCGGCGGAGTCCGCGATGCAGTCGGCACGCGGCGCCTCCGACGCCTCCTGGTCGTCTCCGGCGTGCGACGCCTGCGAGGTGGCCAAGGCCGTCATGCGGTCGATCCCTTCGTCTGTGCGCGGCCGAGATCCCGCACGGCGTACGCGCCCCCGAGCAGCGCGCCTCGTGTGCGGTGCAGGGAGCCGCGCATCCGGCCCCCCAGCGAGCTGCCCCGGGCGAGCATCCCGGTGAACATGTCGTCGTAGCGCTCGGCGATGCGTTCCGGGTCGAAGCGCTCGGAGTCCTGGAGCGCCGCGCCCGCCATCCGCTGCCGGAGCGAGTCGTTGTTGATCAGTTCGAGCAGTCCGCCCGCGATGGCGTCGGCGTTGCCCACCTCGACGAGCCGCCCGTCGACGCCGTTGTCGATGATCTCGCCGGGTCCGTGCGGGCAGTCGGTGGCGACCACGGGCAGCCCGCAGCGCATCGCCTCGACGATCGTCATGCCGAAGGACTCCAGGCTGGAGGTGACGGCGGCGATGGAGCCCTTGGCCCACTCGGGCTCTATCGGGTGGGCGGGGCCCATCAGGAAGACGTGGTTGTACAGGCCGAGCTCGTCGATCAGGGCGCGCAGCTTGTCCTTCTGCTTGCCGCCGCCGTAGATCCGCAGCCGCCAGTCGGGACGCTCGCGCCGCACCTTGTCGAAGGCCCTGATCAGCAGGTCGTACCGCTTGACGGGGGCGAGCCTGCCCGCTGCCACGACCCACTTGTGGGAGCCGTCGGCGGGCTCGATGCCGGGCGCGGGCACGGGGTTCGGCACGGCCTGGACGTGTACGCCGGGCAGCCGCATCTTGCGGGTGTACGCGCGGGCGTCGGCCTCGGTCGTCGTGGTCAGGACGTCGAGGCGCGGGTAGACGCTGCGCAGCTGGCGGCGGAGTTCCTTGCTGTGGCTGTCGAGCGTGAGGTGCTCCTGGCCGACGCGCAGCGGCCCGCGCGCGGTCTGGCGGGCGAGGTGCACGTTGAGCCCGGGCCTGGTGCCGATGACGACGTCCGCGTCGATCCCGGTGAGGTGGTCGGCGATGCGCCGGTCGGTGAGGGCGCTGTACTGCTCGTAGCGTCCTTCGGCGCTGGGGAACGTACGGGCGGGGCGCAGGTGCTCGGGGTCTTCGCCCTCGTACCCGGCGGTGCCCTTGCGCAGGTCGACGAGGTGGCGCAGTCGGACGCGCTGGTCAGGCGCGAAGACAGGCTCGTCGCGGTGCCGGAAGACGGATACAACCTCGACATCATGCTGCTGGGCCAGCGTGTTCGCCAGGTTGTACGTCGTCCGGATCGTCCCTCCGATTCCGTACGCGTTGTGAATAAGGAAAGAGATGTGCATGCGTCCCCGTATTCCGCGCTTCCTTGCGGACAGTCCCCCTCGTCCGCCTACCGCAGGGTTAGACGGGGATTCCTGGCCAAGGGTTGGGTTTCCTCACCATCCTGTTCCCGAACGGATGCGTGATCGGTAGCCACGGATGGGAACCTTTTTGCGATGGCGTGCATCAAGGCTGGTAGGCGAGCTGAGGGACGACGAAGCAGTTGTCGTTCATGTCGCCCCCTTGAGTGACCCAGCCGTCACCGTCCCGCCACCGGACGACGGACACACACGTCCTGCGCGTCCCCGGCGGCTCCGGCCGCCGCTCGAACGCCACGGGCACCAGCAGCCCCCGCGCGGAGTACGGCTCGTCCCGCCCCATGAAGCGGTCCACGCACGCGCGCGTGACCTCCCCGCCGCTGCCGCTCAGGCAGGACTTCGCGGCGTCGGTGAACCACATGGCGGCGGCCCAGCCCTCCAGTTCCCACTGTGAGAGCGCCTTGCCGCGCAGGGCCGCGCGAAACTCGCGTACGGCCGGGTGATCGGTGTCCTCGTAGTTCCTGCTCGACCCGGTGGCCCACAGGGCGTTGCGGCAGCGGGGCGCGTCCTTGTAGTCGTCGCCGACGGTCGAGGTCCAGTTCTGCACGTTGGTGACCTTGGCGGTGACCTTCGCGCCGACGTCGTCCATCGCCTCGCACAGCCGGGCGTTGCCGTGCGTGTCCATCGCGTCGAAGACCAGATCGGCGCCCTGCTCCTTGAGGTCGGCCGCGGCGGCCCGGAAGTTGGGCAGGGCGAAGTCGACCTGTTCGGTGACCACCTTGTAGCCCTCGGCCTTCAGGCCCCGGGTGACGAGCCGTGCGTACGCGGCGGACGCGGCCTGGTTGTAGGAGACGACGGCCGCGGTCCGCGCGCCCTGCTCCCGCTTGAAGTAGCGGTAGACCTCGGTCCCGCCGTACAGCTTGCCGCCCCAGCCCGGCGTGCCGTTGCGCGGGGCGAGGCTGCCGTAGATCCCGTAGAGATGCGGGTACGTGTCGTACGCCGGGCCGATGGGCTGTCCCCCGATGTCGGGCACGCCCGCGCGCGAGACACGGGCCGCTCCCGCGTAGTCCAGGGAGGCGGTGGCGACGAGCGCGACGACCTTCTGCTCCTCGACCAGCTTGCGCACGCAGTCGTTGTTGCCGACGCCGCTGCCACCGTCGTCGCAGGTGCGCACCTCGACCTTGCGGCCCCCGATGCCGCCGTGCGCGTTCAGCCGGTCGAAATAGGCCCGGGCCCCGTCGCGCGGCCCGGTGAACGCGGCCCCGCCGACCGGGCTGGTCGCGCTGGTGATGATGCCGACCCTGACCGGCGCTCCCCCTGCGGGGGCCGACGCGGTGCCGCGCCGCTCGAAGTCGCTCTCGGGCAGGCGGCTCCCGCAGGCAGCGCCCGCCATCAGGGCCGCGACGACGAGCAGCGTTTCAGCAGCCCGGACCGGGCGACGCATTGCCGCTCAGCTTCACCAGGGCGCAGAGGGTCTTGACGGAGACCTTCCAGGTGTCGTCCTCGTTGACGGACGTGCCCGAGGCGTCGGGCAGCGCGGTGGCGCCCTTCAGCGTCAGCGCGTACGTCACGTCGGCCTCCGTCGCCGAGCCGAACTCGACCTTCGTCACGTCCGCCGCGACCTGCTGCCCCCGCTTGTCACCGCTGAAGCTCTCCAGAACGTCGCGCATCCCGGCGCCGTTCTCCAGGACGGTCTCCTTCTCCTTCAGCGACGTCTTCGGGTCGAAGAACTTCTCCCAGTTCTCCGTGACCTCTTTCTTCGCGGCCGCCGGGTCGGCGGGGGCGGACGCGGATGCGTCGTCGCCCTTGTCTGCCGGGTCCGTGGTCTTCTCCATGGACGGCTCGGGCGGCGTGGCTCCGTCCCCGCCCCCGCTGTCGTCGCCGCAGGCCGCGATGGCCGGTCCGATCAGCAGGACCGCGGCGGCCGCCAGCGCCGCGCTCCGCGCCCTGCCCCGCCCGTGGTACGTCCCCCGCCTTGGGCTGCTCCCGAGAACCATCTGGCTCACCACCGGGTATCGGTCCGGGCCGTGCGGGCCCGGAGCTTTCAGGGTCGGCTTCCAGAAGGCATAGTGCAATCCATCGGCTGACATGGACAGCCCACCGACGTTACTGATGTGACCGACGACGTGTCCCAGGGGGCCTCGATGCGGGCGGATCGGACAGCTCGGACGGCCGGTGCGTCCGGTCCCGCACGCCTGCGTGCCGTGCACCCCATGCTGTGGGCCGCCTTCGCGTCGCTCGCCGCGGGCGCGGTGCTCTGCGTCATCGGCTGGTACGGCGTCTCCGGGGAACGGTTCGCCGAGCGGCAGCTGCCCTACCTCGCGTCCTGCACGGTGCCGGGCGCCGCGTTGATCGTCACGGGCGCGCTGCTCCTCACCCACGGCAGGAGCGTCCTGGCGGCGGCGCGCGTCGAGGAGCTGTACGGACTTCTGGTGGCGACGGAGCCCGTGGCGGCCGGGGAGCGGGCCCCGGGCCCCGCGGCGGGCGGCGGCACTCCCCTCATGGTCCCCGGCGGAACGCTCTGGCACCGCGCGGACTGCCCGCTGGTCGCGGGGAAACCGGAGGCGGTCCCCGCCGACGCCACGGTCCTGTCGGCCCAGGCCCTCGCCCCCTGCCCCATCTGCGAACCACGGCGCCCTCCGGAACCCGACGGTCCGCCGTCCGGCCCCGCGTCGGCCCCGGAGCACTGACCCGGTGTCATCGCTGAGCTACGACCTCACGCTGGCCGGGCTCTCGGTCGGCAGCGCGGCCGCCCTCACCGGCATCGGACTGATCGTCACGTACCGCGCGACCGGCGTCCTCAACTTCGCCCACGGCGCGATCGCCATGCTCTGCGCCTACGTCCTGCGCCAGCTGACGGTCGCATGGCACTGGCCCCTCCCCCTGGCCGCGGCGGTCACCCTGCTCCTGGTCGCGCCCGGCATCGGCCTCCTCCTCGACCGCGCGGTCTTCCGTCCGCTGGCGGTGCGCGGGTGGGGGTCCGCCCAGGGGACCGGCTCCGGGGGCGACCCGGCGCAGACCCTGGTCGCCTCGATCGGCCTGTTCGTCCTGCTCGTCGGCGGGGCGGCCCTCCTCTGGGGCCCGGGCGCCCGTGACGACGCGCCCGAGCTGCTCTCCGCCGACCCCTGGGGCCAGCTGGGCGCGGCCGTCGCCCTCGCGCTCGCGGTGGCCGCGCTGACCCGCTGGACCCGCTTCGGCGGCGAGCTGCGCGCGGTCGTCGACAACCGCGGCCTCGCCGTGCTCTCCGGCATCGACGCGGACCGGGTGGCCGCGGCGGGCTGGGCCTTCGGTTCGTTCACCGCGGGCCTCACGGGCGTCCTGCTCGCCCCCTTCGTACGTCTCGATCCGTACGGCATGCCGCTGCTGGTCATGGAAGTGGTGGCGGTGGCCGTGGTGGCCGGGATGCGGAGCCTGCCCGTCGCCGTGGCGGTCGCCCTCGGCCTGGGCGTGGCGCAGAGCCAGCTCACTCGCCTGCACCCCGGTGGCCGGACCGAGCAGCTCCTGCAGACCGCGAGCGCCAACCTCTTCGTGATCGCCCTGCTGGTCGCGGCGCTGATCCTGCCGGGCGTCGGCACCAAGGACGCGCTGCCCCGCACCGCGACGGCCCGCGTCCCGACGCCCTCGGGTGCCTGGATCGTGGCGGCGGTGCTCTTCCTCCTGCCGCTCGGCTTCGCGGGCCCGGACCTGACGACCGCGGTCCAGGTCCCCGCCCTCGCGGTGATCCTGCTCTCGCTGGTGATCGTCACGGGCCGGGGCGGCCAGATCTCGCTCGGCCAGGCGGCGTACGCGGGCCTCGGCGCCCTCTTCACGGCCCTCATCGCGGCAGGCCGTTTCCCCGGCCTCCCCGAACTCCCGCACCTCCCCGCCCTGACCGTGGCGGTCCTCCTCGTCGCGCCCCTGGGGCTCCTCACCGGCTGGCCCGCGATCAGCCGCCACGGCCTGGCCCTGGCGCTCGCGACCTTCGCGGTCGGCGTGGGCGTCAGCCGCTTCGTCTTCACGCAGCCGTACGCGACGTCGGGCCTGACCCTGGACCGCCCCGCGGGCTTCTCGGGCGACCGCGCGTACTACGTCCTCGAACTCGTCCTGCTGGCCGGGGCGTCGGTCCTGGTCACAGCGTTGCGCCGGGGCCGCACGGGGCGGGCGCTCGCGGCGATGCGGGACCACGAGGCGGGCGCGGCGGCGGCGGGGGTGCCAGTCCCGGCCCTCAAACTCGGCGCGTTCGTCACTGGGGCGGCGCTCGCGGCACTCGGCGGCGGCATGCTCGCGCTGGGTCAACGGGCGTTCGACGCGGGGTCGTACGACCCCGTCCGCGGTCTGCTGTGGTTCGCCGCGATCGTGGTCCTCGGCTCGGACAGCGTCCTCGGCGCCCTGGCCGCGGCGGCCCTCCTGGTCGGCCTGGACGCGGGGACGCGCGGCGGTGTGGCGGCCGCCCTGATCGGTCTCCTCGCGGTCCTGATCGGCCGCTTCCCCGGCGGCCCGTACGACGCGCTGCGCGCCGCCACGCGCAGACTCCGCCGCACCCCGCGCCTCACCACCGCGGGCGAGAGGGCCCGCGCGTCCCTGTCGACCGCGGGCCCAGCCGCCCCCGCCCACGGCCCGCCACCGCCCCGGCAGGAGGCTCCCCCACCGGCCCGGCCCCGCCCCCGGCAAGCCGAACCACCAACCCCCCACCCCACCCTCACCGCCCACCACATCACCCTCGCCTACGGCGGCTTCACCGCCCTGGACGGCGTGAGCCTCAGCGTCCTCCCCGGCCGCATCACCGCCGTGGTGGGCCCCAACGGCGCGGGCAAGAGCACCCTCTTCCACTGTCTGGCAGGCACCCTCCACCCCTCCGCCGGGCGCATCACCCTCGGCTCCAGGGACATCACCGCACTGCCCGCGCACGCCCGCACCCGTACCGGCATGGCCCGCACCTTCCAGCAACTGGCGGTCTTCCCGTCGCTGACGGTCGCGGAGAACGTCCGGGTGGGGGCGGAACAGGGCAAAGGAACAGGGAACACCCGGGACGCCACCGCCCGGGCCCTCCGGCTCCTGGATCTGACGGCCCTTCGCGCCCGGCCCGCGACCGGCCTCTCCACCGGCGCCCTCAGACGCACGGAACTGGCGAGAGCCCTCGCGGGCGGCCCCCGCACCCTCCTCCTGGACGAGCCTGCCGCGGGCCTGGACGCCTCCGAAGTGGCGGCGCTCGCCACGCTGTTGCGTGCCCTCGCGGCCGACGGCATGGCTCTCCTCGTCGTCGAGCACGACCTCGACCTGGTCGCGGGCCTCGCCGACACCGTGCACGTGATGGCGGCGGGCCGCATCGTGACGACGGGCCCCGCGGGCCAGGTGCTGGAAGGGGCCCCCTGAGTGCACGGCATCGAACTGCGCGGCGCCCGCGTCCACTACGGCCCCCTGGAGGCCCTGCACGGCATCACGCTGGCAGCCCCCGCCACCGCCCTCACCGTCCTCCTCGGCCGCAACGGCGCCGGGCGGACCACGGCCCTGCGCGCCCTGGCAGGCACGGTCCCCCTCTCCGCGGGCGCGGTCGTCCGCGACGGGCGGGACATCACGCGCCGCCCGGCCCATGAACGGGCCGCGGACGGCCTCTGTTTCGTACCGGACCGCGGAGCGGTGTTCCCCTCCCTCACCGTCGCGGAGAACCTCGGCCTCGCACACACCGCGGGCGACCACGCACGCGCGCTGGACGCCTACCCCGAGCTGCGCCCCCTGCTGCACCGCCGCGCGGGCACCCTCTCCGGAGGCGAGCAGCGCATGCTGGCCCTCTCCAGGGCCCTGCTGTCGGACGCCGGGGTCGTCCTCGCGGATGAGCCGACCCAGGGCATGTCACCCGCCGTCGCGGCACGGACCTACGCACTCCTCGCCGGGCTCGACGCCTGTGTGGTCCTGGCCGAACAGCGGCTGCCGCCCGGCCTGCGGGAGGGCGCGGGCCGGACGGCGGTCGTGCACGAACTGCGCCGGGGCGCGGTCGTGTTCAGTGGAGAGCCGGGAGAGCTCGGGTCTGCCCGGTCGCGGTACGCCCCGGGATGACGAGGAGCGTGCCGACGCCGAGCCGTTCGGGGCGGCTCCCGACCTTGTCGCGGTTGGCCTTGTACAGGGCCTGCCAGCCTCCCTTCACGTCGTAGCGGCGCGCGATCGAGCTGAGCGTCTCCCCCGGCTTCACCTTGTGGACGCGGCGGTCGAACCGCTCGATGCGCACTTCCTTGGAGCAGACGGGCCAGGCGCCCCAGCCCTGGGTGCGCAACACCCTCTCGGCGACCTTGATCTGCTCCTCCCGGGTGGCGAGATCGGCGCGCGGCGCGTACTTGAGCCCGCCGTGCCCCTCCCAGGTGGGCTGCCAGAACTGCAGTCCTCCGTAGAAGCCGTTGCCCGTGTTCGTCTGCCATCGGCCATTGCTCTCGCACTCGGCGAGGCAGTGCCACGGCCCCTTGTCCAAGGAGCAGTCGTACGGCCTGGAAACGGCGCCCGACGGCTGCGGCGGAGCCGCGGACGCGGCGCCCGACGGCAGCGCCACCGCCGCGAGGATCGCGCCGACGACCAGGGGCCCCAGGGATCCCAGGGACCCCAACGCCACGGACCGGACACGCTTGATCGACTTCGGGTGCATCGGGTCACGCTAGGCGGCTCCGCGGCGGGCCCGTGGCGTGCCGCGCCGCCGCGGAGCCGACCCCCACCCGGTCGGACGATCGGATCAGACGCCCAGCCGCTGCCCCGGCACGATCACGTCCGGGTCACCGCCGATGACCCGCTGATTGGCCGCGTACACCCGCTGCCAGCTGGTTCCGTGCCGGGCCGCGATGCGGCTGAGGGTGTCGCCCTGCCGGACGGTGTAGTTGCCGGGAGCGCCGCGCGAGGCCCCCCGGTCGGAGCGGTCCGCGGTGCTGCCGGGCCGCTGCCCGACCGCCTTGGGTGCGGGCTTCGCCGTCCTGGGCGCGGGCTTCGCGGCCTTGGGCACCGGCGCCGCGGCGGACGGCGCGCTGCCGTACGCACCGGCCCGCGCCGAGCAGCTGGGCCACGCGCCCCACCCCTGCGCTCGCTGCACCTTGGCGGCGACGGCGATCTGCTGCGCCTTCGACGCCCTGTCGGCGGTCGGCGCATAGGCCCCGCCGCCGTACGCGCGCCACGTACCGGCGGAGAACTGCAGTCCGCCGTAGTAGCCGTTGCCCGAGTTGATCTGCCAGTTTCCGCCGCTCTCGCACCGTGCGATGCGGTCCCACACTCCGCTGTCCGCGGCACCGGCCTGGCCGGTCGCGGCAAGCAGGCCGAGCGGGGCCAGGAGTGCGGCCCCTCCGATCACTGCCATGGTGCGCGTGTTCCTGGGACGTGCGGACATGAATTTCCCTCTCGCAGGACCCGGGCTCCCCCTGGCCGTACGGGCCCCTCACGCATCCGGCGCCTGGGGTCCGTCCGGCCCCGCCCGCCGGTGTCGGTGCTTGAGCTGGCTGGTGCGACCGGCGGACGTACCCGAGCGGTGCTCGCTGCACACGGCGGTGGAATCTAGAAGTCCTCCCGTCCCGTATCAACCAAGTCCTTGTCATTCCAGGCCAGTTGGGCGTTACCCGCGGTATCAGCGAGTTTCGGCCACCCACTTCATTCGCCGATATCCGGATTTAGTGACCGCGCCGGTAAGTGATCTGTGACTCAGCTCACCACTCCAACCTCCGTGCACGCAGCACTTGTTGGCGCGGAGTGACAGATTCCGCCGCCCGATTCACCCTCCGCTGCGGATGGTTCAATTCCGTTCGTCTTCGTGCGTGACCTGCGCCACTGATCCGCCGTTGAGCCTTAAGAGCCGGACACCGTCCGGCCCGCCACAACCTCCCCATGCACCCCAGATGACGATCCCGAGGAGCCACCCGTGCCGCGCATGCTGGACGTCAGCGACGACGTACGCGCCGAGATCGGCGACGAAGAAGCCGACCGGCTGCTCGCCGGAGACAACACCCCGGGCAGCTACGACTGCACGTCCTGCCGCACCCCGGGCGACGCGGAACAGGAGCGCACCAGCACCGTCCTGTTCGTCGGCGACGAGACGGCCGTGCTCGCCTTCGCCCACGCCACCTGCCTGCCCTCCCAGATCGTCACGGTCTCCGAGGAGCAGCTGCAGGGCGCCGTCCGTTCGATCACCGGCGACGACGGCTCGGGGTCGTCCGACGCGCCGAGCCAGGCCGTGCTCGGCGTGACCAGCGGCCTCGTCCTGATCGAGGGCGAGCTGCGCCCCGCCCTGGTCGTCGAGCCGACCGGGGCCATCGCCCGCCCCGGCGCCGCGCAGAGCGGCGGCGACGAGTTCCTGCCGCTCCTGATCGAGCAGGGCTTCATGCCCGTCACCTCGCTCGACTCCGTGCCGCCCGCGCTGCCCGGCTGGTCGGTGCTGCTCGCCATGGGCCAGTTGCACGCCATCCTGCAGCCCGGCGCCACCGGCAGCTCCCCCGTCGCCTGGTGGCAGGCGCACCACCCGCTCCAGGTCACCGAGGACTGGCGGACCGCGGCCAACAAGACCCAGACCGTGCTGCTCTTCGCGGCCCCCGTCGGCTCCATCGGACGGCAGCCGCGCGAGGACATGCTGCGGGACGCGCTGGACAAGGCGGCGACCCACGGCCGCCTCGTCGCGAGCTCGCTGCCGCTCGCCGGGACCTGAGCGGCCGCTGGTCGGCGAGGGCCGCCCCGGACCCCGAATGCGCCGGTCACACTCCTGCCGGACGGGGAAAGCGGCGCGGCCCCCGCATCCGCACGGCGCCCGTTTCGTTGGCACATACGTGCATCCATACGACCCCTCCCCCCGCCACCGGTCGGCGTACCAGAGCCCCATCCCGTCCATGCGCACCGCGCAGGACTCGCCGGGCAGCCACTCGGCCACACCCATCTACGACGCGCTGTACTCGGAGTACCTCAGGGCCTTCAGGGCCCTGCCGGGCGACCGGAGCGGCGAGGAGGACCTGGGATTCACCGCCTTCGGTCCGGGGCCGTACGGCATCCAGCACCGCGTCGACGGACGGCACGACCCCCGCTACGGCCAGTTCCACGTGTCCCGCTACGGGCAGTACGAGCACCACGCCACGGGACACCACCAGTTCCCCGCGGCCCTGCCGCCAGGATCGCGCGGCGGACGCTGAGCTCGCCCGCCCGGACAGCCGAATGCCCGGCCTCCCCACGACGGGGGCCGGGCATTCGGCTTGCGTACGAAGGCGCCCGCGGGCGGCCCTACTTCTTGCGGCCGCGCTTCTCGCGCACCCGCACCGAGACGTGGATCGGCGTGCCCTCGAAGCCGAACTCCTCGCGCAGACGGCGCTCCAGGAAGCGGCGGTAGCCCGCCTCGATGAAGCCGGAGGCGAAGAAGACGAACCGCGGCGGCTTGGTGCCCGCCTGCGTGCCGAAGAGGATGCGGGGCTGCTTGCCGCCGCGGACCGGGTGCGGGTGGGAGGCGACGATCTCGCCGAGGAACGCGTTCAGACGCCCGGTCGGCACGCGCGTCTCCCAGCCCTCCAAGGCCGTCTCGATCGCCGGGACCAGCTTCTCCATGTGGCGCCCTGTGGTCGCCGACACGTTGACGCGCGGGGCCCACGCCACCTGGGCGAGCTCCGTCTCGATCTCCCGCTCCAGGTAGTAGCGGCGCTCCTCGTCGAGGGTGTCCCACTTGTTGTACGCGACGACGATCGCGCGGCCCGCCTCGACGGCCATCGTCACGATGCGCTGGTCCTGGACCGAGATGGACTCGGAGGAGTCGATGAGGATCACCGCGACCTCCGCCTTCTCGACGGCGGCTGCGGTGCGCAGCGAGGCGTAGTAGTCCGCGCCCTGCTGGAGGTGGACGCGCTTGCGGATGCCCGCCGTGTCGACGAACTTCCAGGTCACGCCGCCCAGCTCGATGAGCTCGTCGACCGGGTCGCGGGTGGTGCCCGCAAGCTCGTTGACGACCACGCGGTCCTCGTTGGCCACCTTGTTCAGCAGCGAGGACTTGCCGACGTTCGGACGGCCGATCAGCGCGATGCGGCGGGGGCCGCCGATGCCCGCGCCGAAGGTCTGCGCGGGGGCCTCGGGCAGCGCCTCAAGGACGGCGTCCAGCATGTCGCCGGTGCCGCGGCCGTGCAGCGCGGAGATGGGGTGCGGCTCGCCGAGGCCGAGGGACCACAGGGCGGTGGCGTCGGCCTCGCCGGACGGGCCGTCGACCTTGTTGGCGCAGAGCACGACGGGCTTGCCCGCCTTGCGGAGCAGGCGCACGACGGCCTCGTCAGTGTCGGTGGCGCCGACCGTGGCGTCGACGACGAAGACCACGGCGTCCGCGGCCTCGATCGCGTACTCCGCCTGGGCGGCGACGGAGGCGTCGATGCCGAGCACGTCCTGCTCCCAGCCGCCGGTGTCGACGAGCTTGAAGCGGCGGCCCGACCACTCGGCCTCATAGGTGACGCGGTCGCGGGTCACGCCGGGGCGGTCCTCCACGACGGCCTCGCGGCGGCCGATGATGCGGTTCACCAGAGTCGACTTGCCGACATTGGGGCGGCCGATGACGGCGAGCACGGGCAGCGGGCCGTGGCCCGCCTCCTCGATGGCGCCCTCGACGTCCTCGATGTCGAAGCCCTCTTCGGCGGCGAGCTCCATGAACTGTGCGTACTCGGCGTCGCCGAGCGCCCCGTGGTCGTGCTCGGCGAAGCCGTCGCCCTCGGGCTGGATCTGGTCGTTCATGAAGTCCGTACCTCGTCGTTCATCGTGGTGATCGGTGCACCGGCCTGCGTATCGGGTCGGGGCACTACTTGATAAGTCTCGCTCAGCGCCCGGTCAGGCGCCTGGCGTTTTCCAGGTGGGCGGTGAGGCTGCTCTGGATGCGCACGGTCGCCTCGTCGAGCGCCTTGCGCGTGCGCCGCCCGCTGCCGTCGCCCGCATCGAAGGGGTCGCCGAAGACGACGTCGACCCTGCTGCGGAGCGGGGGCAGCTGCTTTATCAACCGTCCGGGACGCTCGGTGCTTCCCAGCACCGCGACCGGCACGATCGGGGCGCCGGCCCGCACCGCGAAGTACGCGAGCCCGGCCCGCAGCGACGCGAAGTCGCCCTCTCCCCGGGTGCCCTCCGGGAAGATGCCGAGGACGCCGCCCTGCTCCAGGACGCCGACCGCCCGGGTGATGGCCGTGCGGTCGGCGACCGAGCGGTCCACCTTCAGCTGGCCGATCCCGTGCAGGAACGGCCCGAGCGGCCCGATGAACGCTTCCTTCTTGATCAGGAAGTGCGTGGGCCGGGGCGCGACACCCATGACCATCGGCCCGTCGACGTTGTGCGAATGGTTGACGGCCAGGATCACGGGGCCGGTCGCGGGCACCCGCCAGGCACCGAGCACGCGCGGCTTCCACAGGCCGTACATGAGGCCGACGCCGATCCTGCGGCCGACCTCGGCACCCCGCTCGGAAGCCGCCCGATCGGCGGGAGCCTCGCTCACTTCGCCGCCCGCTTCTCCTCGACGAGGGTGACGACGCACTCGATGACCTGCTGGAGCGTGAGCTCGGTGGTGTCGACCTCGACGGCGTCGCCCGCCTTGGCCAGGGGGGACGTCTTGCGGCTGGAGTCGGCCGCGTCCCGCTTGATCAGGGCTTCCTGGGTCGCCTTGACGTCGGCGCCCTTGAGCTCGCCGGAGCGGCGGGCGGCGCGCGCCTCGGGCGACGCGGTGAGGAAGATCTTCAGGTCGGCGTCGGGCAGCACGGTCGTGCCGATGTCCCGGCCCTCGACGACGATGCCCTTCTCGGCCGAGACCGCGATGGAGCGCTGCAGCTCGGTGATGCGGGTGCGCACCTCGGGGACGGCGCTGACGGCGCTGACCTTGGAGGTGACGTCGGTGGTGCGGATCGGGCCCGCCACGTCCGTGCCGTCGACCGTGATGGTCGGGGCTGCCGGGTCGGTGCCGGAGATGATCTCCGGCTTGCCCGCGACGGCGGCGATGGCGGTCGGGTCGGTGAGATCGATGCCGTTGTGCACCATCCACCAGGTGATGGCCCGGTACTGGGCACCGGTGTCCAGGTAGCTGAGGCCGAGCTGGGCGGCGACAGCCTTCGAGGTGCTCGACTTGCCCGTGCCGGACGGTCCGTCGATGGCGACGATCACGGCTGCCGGGGCGGCGGTTTCGGCTGTTTCCACGGGGCTGTGGGCACCTTTCGCTGTACGCGGGCCAGGGAAGCGGGGCGCGAACGCGCCCCGCACAAGGTTACTGGCTCGCACGCCCTGCCCCGACAGCCCCTTCGCGGGCCCGCTACTGCCGGATCGACCAGCCCCGCTCCCGCAGCGCCGCCGTCAGCACCGGCACGTACTTCGGCTCGACCATCAGCTGCACCAGGCCCGCCTGCTGCCCGGTCGCGTGCTCGATGCGCACGTCCTCGATGTTGACGCCCGCGCTGTCCGCGTCGGCGAAGATGCGGGCCAGCTGACCCGGCTGGTCGCTGATGAGCACCGCGACGACCTCGTACGCGGCCGGGGCCGCGCCGTGCTTGCCCGGCACCCTGACCTGCCCCGCGTTGCCGCGCCGCAGCACCTTCTCGACGCCGGCGGCGCCCTCGGTCCGCTTCGCGCCGTCGGCGGACTGCAGGGCGCGCAGCGCCGTCACCGTCTCGTCGAGGTCGGCTGCGACGTCCGCGAGCAGGTCGGCGACCGGTCCCGGGTTGGCCGAGAGGATGTCGATCCACATCCGCGGGTCGGAGGCGGCGATCCGCGTGACGTCGCGTATGCCCTGGCCGCACAGCCGTACCGCGGACTCCTCGGCGTGCTCCAGGCGGGCCGCGACCATGCTGGAGACCAGGTGCGGCATGTGCGAGACGAGGGCGACCGCGCGGTCGTGGGCGTCGGCGTCCATGACGACGGGCACGGCCCGGCAGAGGGCGACGAGCTCCAGGGCGAGGTTGAGCACCTCGGTGTCGGTGTCCCGGGTCGGGGTGAGCACCCAGGGCCTGCCCTCGAAGAGGTCGGCTGTGGCGGCCAGCGGGCCGCTGCGCTCGCGCCCCGACATGGGGTGCGTGCCGATGTACGGGGTCAGGTCGAGGCCCAGCGCCTCAAGGTCGCGGCGCGGGCCGCCCTTGACGCTCGCCACGTCGATGTAGGCGCGCGCGGTCCCGCGGCCCATCACGTCGGCCAGCGTGGTGGCGACGTGCGCGGGCGGCACGGCGACGACGCACAGGTCGACGATGCCCTCGGGCGCCTCGTCCGTGCCTGCGCCGAGCGCGGCGGCGGTGCGGGCCTGTCCCGGGTCGTGGTCGTCGAGGTGGACGGTGACGCCGCGGGAGGCGAGGGCCAGGGCCGCGGAGGTGCCGATCAGGCCGGTGCCGATGACGAGGGCAGTTCTCACTGGGCGATGTCCTTGCGGAGTGCGGCCGCGGCACCGAGGTACACATGCGTGATCTCGGAGCGGGCCCGGTCGGTGTCGATGTGCGCGAGGACGCGGACGACCCGGGGCAGGGCGCCCTCGATGTCCAGCTCCTGCGCGCAGATCAGCGGTACGTCGACGATGCCGAGTCCGCGGGCGGCGGCCGCGGGGAAGTCGGAGTGCAGGTCGGGCGTGGCCGTGAACCAGATGCTGATCAGGTCGTCCTGCGTCAGCCCGTTGCGTTCGAGGACGGCGGTGAGCAGCGCACTGACCTGCTCGCCCATGTGCCCGGCCTCGTCCCGCTCCAGCTGGACGGCACCCCGGACCGCTCGTACCGCCACGTCACTGCCCTCTTGTCTCGCGTTGTCCCGCGTACGCCGTGGATGAGCGTCAAGCCTATCCAGCGTGCGGCACAGGAGTGCGCGGCGCCCGTCTGCCGAGACGGGCGCCGCGCACCATACCGGGGTGGGTCAGAGCTGCTGCTGCCTGATCAGGTCCTCGAGCGACCCGGAGGGCACCTGGCCCTCGGGGGTCAGCTTGTCGACGGCCTGCGGCAGCACCTGAGCGATCTCGTTCGCGGCCTGCTCAGGGGAGACTCCGGCCTCCTCGGCGACTTGGCGGAGGGTGTCGTCGGGCAGTGCCTGCCGCAGCTGCGCGCCGGTCACCTCCTTGTTCTCTCCGGCGCCGACCCAGGACTGGGACTGATCGGCGAGTCCGGCCTTGTTCAGCCCCTCAAGGAGGCCGGACAGCGGGTTGCCGCCGCCCGCGCCGCCGCCCTTGCTCATCAGGGCGCCGAGCAGCGCGCCGAGGATGTTGCCACCACCGCCGGACGAACCGCCGCCCTGCTGGCCGCCGCCCAGGAGCCCGCCGAGAAGGCTGCCCAGATCGTTACCCGCCATGGTCCTGCCTTTCGCGTGGAGAGCCGGGCCCGCGCCGTACCCGGCCGCGGGCCTCGGACCATGCCAATGTCGCCCGAATCGCCCTCTGTCGCCACTTGGGCTGATTGGGGGTCGTTCAACCCTGGACGAGAGGGCCGCGGATCCGCTTGCATGGAGGGTCGGCAGATGCCGCGCCTCGGGGGAGGCCCGTATGAAACGCTCAGGTCCGCTCCTCACCCTTCTGACCGGGCTGCTGCTCGCCCTGTTCATGCTGTCGCTCAACGCGACGACGGAAACGGGCAGTTCGTCCTACGGCGGGGAGGCACCCGACACCGCGGCGTCCTCCCCCACGAAGGGCACTCCGAAGGGCACGCCGAAGAGCACGCCGAAACCCTCCGCGAAGCCGACGCGGTCACCGGCCCAGAAGCCGCCTCCGAAGGCCGAGTACGCGGGCCGCACCGACGACGACACCTCCGCGGTCTCCATCTCGGTGCGCGACAGCAAGGCCATCGCCTACTACTGCGACGGCCGCGACACGGAGTCCTGGCTCAAGGGGAACGTCGAGGACGACGGCTCGATGCGCCTGACCGGCAAGCACGGCGCGAAGCTCGAAGGACAGATCACCGGCAAGAAGGTCCGCGGCACCGTCGACGTCGACAAAGCGACCCGGAAGTTCACCGCCGACAAGGCCGTCAAGCCCTCGGGGCTGTACCGCGCCACGACCGAGGTGCGCGGCGCGAAGGTCGACGGCGGCTGGATCGTCCTGCCCGACGGCAGGCAGGTCGGCATCCTCAAGCGCGACGGCAAGCCCGCGCAGGCCCCGCGGCTCGACCCCGAAACCGGCGCCGTCCGGGTCGACGGCGACGTCGTCACCGCCACTCCCGTGACGCCCTAACGTCCCGTACCGCCGTGAAGGGAGACCCGCATGAGCGTCGACCCGAGCGCCCCCACCCAGGGCGGATTCCCCGTGCCCCCGGGCGCGGCAGGCCACCGCAGGCCGGGCGCCGCCCGCTATCTGCTGCCCGCGCTGGTCGCCGCGGCCGTGGCCGTCGGCCTCGGTGCGTACGGCAGGGCCCACGACCCGGCGGGCACCGCCTTCAACCTGGCCGGGTTCAGCAGCACGAGCGCGGTCAAGGCCTGGCTCGCCACGACGGCGTTCGCCTTCGCGCTGCTCCAGGTCGTGTCGGCGCTGATGCTGTACGGGCGGGTCCCCGGACCCTCCTGGTCGGCGGCGCTGCACCGCTGGGCGGGCCGGATCGCGTTCCTGGTCTCCGTCCCCGTGGCGGTGCACTGCCTCTACGCGCTCGGCTACCAGTCGTACTCCACGCGCGTGCTGTGGCACTCGCTGCTCGGCTGCTTCTTCTACGGGGCGTTCAGCGCCAAGATGCTGCTCCTGCGCACGGAGCGGCTGCCGGGCTGGCTGCTCCCCGTGGTGGCGGGCCTGGTCTTCGCCGCGCTGACGGGCATCTGGCTGTCGTCGGCGCTGTGGTTCTTCCGTACGTTCGGGGTGACGGCATGAGCGGGGGCGGGGGCACGCCGCGACGGGCGGTCCTCGCGGCGGGCGCGGTGGCGCTCGCGGCGGGGTGCACCAAGTACGGCGACGAGGGGGCGGAGCCGGAGCCGCCGAAGTCCTCCGCCCCGGACGACGGCACGCCCGCGTCGAAGGAGCCCGCGGGCGACGAGGGGCCCGCGGGCCCGGAGCTGGCGAAGACCTCCGAGGTCCCGGTGGGCGGCGGCAAGGTCGTCAAGGACAAGAAGGTCGTCGTGACGCAGCCGGAGAGCGGCACCTTCAAGGCCTTCTCGGCGGTCTGCACCCATTCGGGCTGCATCGTCGCGGAGGTGGCGGACGGCACGATCAACTGCCCCTGCCACGGCAGCAAGTACCGGGTGGCCGACGCGTCGGTGGCGGACGGGCCCGCCCCGCGCCCGCTGCCCGCGGAGAAGATCACGGTCACCGGAAATTCGATCACCCTGGGCTGACCCCGGGCCGTACGCTCCCCGCCATGCACCCTCAGGACCTGGTACGCGACCACACCGTCTACTCCTGCGTGATGGGTTCGCGCGCCTTCGGCCTGGCCACGGACGGCAGCGACACCGACCGCAGGGGCGTCTTCCTGGCCCCCACACCGCTGTTCTGGCGCTTCGAGAAGCCCCCGACACATGTGGAAGGTCCCGCCGACGAACAGTTCGGTTGGGAGCTGGAGCGGTTCTGCGAGCTCGCGCTGCGCGCCAACCCGAACGTCCTGGAGTGCCTGCACTCCCCGCTCGTGGAGCACATCACGGACACCGGCCGCGAACTCCTCGCGCTCCGCGACGCCTTCCTCTCCCGCCAGGCCCACGACACCTTCGCCCGCTACGCGCTGGGCCAGCGCAAGAAGCTCGACGCCGACGTCCGTACGCACGGCGCCCCGCGCTGGAAGCACGCCATGCACCTGCTGCGGCTCCTGATGTCCTGCCGCGACCTGCTGCGCACCGGCGAGCTGACGATCGACGTCGGCGAGCAGCGCGAGCCGCTCCTCGCGGTGAAGCGGGGCGAGCTCTCCTGGCCTCAGGTCGAGTCCTGGATGAACCGGCTCGCCGCCGAGTCGCAGAGTGTGGCCGCGCACAGCCCGCTCCCCGCCGAGCCCGACCGGGAGCGGATCGAGGACTTCCTGTTCCGCACGCGCCGGGCGTCAGCCCTCGGTTCCCTTGAGCCGCACGCGGACGACGAGGTCGTGCAGGGCGTCGTACGCCGAGTGGCTACTGGGCAGGGCTGAGTGCGCCTGCGCCTCGTCGAGGACGGCGTGCAGCCGCTCCACGTCGGCGGCCACGCGCGCGTGGTCCACGGTGGCGCCGCCGTGCTCGGCTTCGGCCTTGGCGGCGACGAGCTCCGGCAGGTAGGCCGGGGCGGCCGCCTCCTCCTGGACGAGCGTGGGCAGATGGGCGACCACGGCGCCGCCGCGCATCAGGTGGATGCCGGTGAGCAGCACGCGGAAGGTGTAGAGCAGCGGCTTGAGCTCGCCGTTCTTCTCGAAGAGCCGCCACTGGGTGTTGGCGAACCCGCGGTAGTGGTGGGCGTGGTGGCTGGTGAGCACGTCCGGCGCGAGCGCGACGAGCTCGGCGTGCGCGTCGGTGGTGTGCACGACCAGCGGGGAGAGCAGCTGCTCCAGGACGTATCCGTTGTGCCGCAGCATCAGCCGGACGAACTTGCGCAGGTCGTGCGTGACGAGGTCCATCTCGACGCCGTCCCGGTCCCACATCTTCGACCGCGTCTCCTCCGGCTCCCGCAGCCCCACCAGATCGGTCACGGGCAGCAGGTGCACGCCTCGCAGGTCGACGTCCGAGTCGCGCGAGGGAAAGCCGTACAGATGCGCTCCGGAGACCGTCGCGAAGAGCAGCGGGTCGGCCTGCTCGGCGACGACGGAGGCGAGGTCGATGTCCAGGGCGGGGCCCAGGTGCACAGTCATGGCTCAAGCGTCCCAGAGCGCCCCGAACTCCTGGAGCTCGACCCTGTGTTCGACCTGCTCGACCCACTCCGCGGGCCAGGCGTCCGCGCCGAGGTGCGCCCCCGCGAAGGCGCCCGTGAGACAGGCGATCGAGTCCGAGTCCCCCGACGTGCAGGCAGCCCTGCGCAGCGCGGTGACCGGTTCGTCGACGAACATCAGGAAGCAGAGCAGCCCGGTGGCGAAGGCCTCCTCGGCGATCCAGCCCTCGCCGGTCGCCAGGCAGGGGTCGGTCTCGGGCGAGGGCGCGCGCAGCGCGTCACGGAGCCGCTCGAGCACCCCGAGGCACTCGTCCCAGCCGCGCGCGATGAACGCCTGGGGCGACGCGCCCCCGCCCCGCCGCCACAGCTCGCCGAGCCAGCGCTCGTGGTACGTCTCCCGGTTCTCGTACGCGTACGAGCGCAGCAGCCCGACGAGTCCCGTCGGCTCCGCGCCCTCGGCGAGCAGCCGCACGGCGTGGGCGGTGAGGTCGGAGGCGGCGAGCGCCGTCGGATGGCCGTGGGTGAGGGCGGCCTGCAGCTGGGCGGCGCCCGCCCGCTGTTCGTCGCCAAGGCCGGGCACGAGCCCGATCGGCGCCACGCGCATGTTGGCGCCGCAGCCCTTGGAGTGCACCTGGCTCGCCTCCTCCCAGGGCTTGCCGGTCTTGAGGAGGTAGCAGGCCTTCAGGCAGGTGTTGCCGGGCGCGCGGTTGTTCTCCGGCGACTGGTACCAGTCCACGAACTCCTCGCGCAGCGGCCGCTCGAGCCGCTTGGGTCCGAGCAGTCCGCGGTCCATGGCGGTGCGCAGGCCGCGGCTCAGCGCGAGCGTCATCTGGGTGTCGTCGGTGATGTACGCGGGCCGGGGCAGCGCCATCTCCCGCCAGGGCCCGCACTTCGCGAGGATCGAGGGCACGTCGTTGAACTCGGTCGGGAAGCCGAGCGCGTCCCCGAGGGCGAGGCCCACGAGGGATCCGGTGGCGGCACGCTTCATGAGGGCTGTCCTTCCGGAGCGGGGCGGAGCAGGGGCGGGTGCAGCGCGGTGGCGGTGCCCGCCCGGAAGAGGGCCGCGGGCTTGCCGCGTCCGCCGGTCAGCCGCGCGGCGCCGGGCACGGCTTCCACGAGCCCTGCGGTGCCGACCACCTTGCGGCGGAAGTTGGCGGGGTCGAGCTCGGCGCCCCACACCGCCTCGTAGACCTGGCGCAGCTCGCCGAGCGTGAACTCGGGGGCGCAGAAGGCCGTGGCGAGGCCGGTGTACTCGAGTTTGGCGCCGACCCGGTCGTGGGCGTCGGCGAGGATCCGGTCGTGGTCGAAGGCGAGCGGACGGTAGGTCGCCGGGCTGTAGGGCAGCCAGGCGGCGCGGGCCGCGTCGCCCCCGCCGCGCGCCTCCGGCAGGTCGGGGACGAGCGCCGCGAACGCGACGGAGACGACCCGCATGCGCGGATCGCGGTCCGGGTCGCTGTAGGTGCGCACCTGCTCCAGGTGCAGCCGCCCGACGTCGGCGATCCCGGTCTCCTCGGCGAGCTCCCGCCCGGCAGCGGCCTCGGCCGACTCGTCGGGGAGCACGAAGCCGCCCGGCAGGGCCCAGCGCCCGGCATGCGGCTCCTGGCCGCGCTCGACGAGCAGGACGTGCAGCGCGCCGTCGCGGACGGTGAACACGGCCAGGTCCACGGTGACGGCGAACGGCTCGAAGGCGTGCTTGTCATACCCCTGCATGCACCACCACCCCCCTCTCTTTATAGTCTTGTTGACTATAAAGAGAGGGGGGTGGGCGGCACAAGCGGTTCCCGCAGACCTACCGGCCTACAAGTCGACTTCCTGCATCAGCATCCCGACCTCCGTGTTGGACAGCCGCCGCAGCCAGCCGGACTTCTGGTCGCCCAGGGTGATCGGCCCGAAGGCCACCCGCACCAGCTTGTCGCAGGGGAAGCCCGCCTCGGCGAGCATGCGCCGCACGATGTGCTTGCGGCCCTCGTGGAGGGTGACCTCGACCAGGTAGTTCTTGCCGGTCTGCTCGACGACGCGGAAGTGGTCCGCCTTGGCGTACCCGTCCTCCAGCTGGATGCCGTCCTTGAGCTGCTTGCCCAGGTCACGCGGGATGGGACCCACGATGTGCGCGAGGTAGACCTTCTTCACGCCGTACTTGGGGTGGGTCAGGCGGTGCGCCAGCTCGCCGTGGTTGGTGAGCAGGATGACACCCTCGGTCTCGGTGTCGAGCCGCCCCACGTGGAAGAGCCGCGTCTCGCGGTTGGTCACGTAGTCGCCCAGGCACTGACGGCCCTCGGTGTCCTCCATGGTGGAGACGACACCGGCGGGCTTGTTCAGGGAGAAGAACTGGTACGACTGGGTGGCCACGGTCAGGCCGTCGACCTTGATCTCGTCCTTCTCGGGGTCCACGCGCATGCCCTGCTCGAGGACGATCTCGCCGTTGACCTCGACACGGGCCTGCTCGACCAGCTCCTCGCAGGAACGGCGCGAGCCGTAGCCCGCGCGCGCGAGCACCTTCTGCAGACGCTCGCCCTCCTGCTCGGCGCCCGGGAAGGTCTTGGGCGGGCTGACCTTGGGCTTGCCCGCGTACCGCTCGCGGTTGCGCTCCTCGGCACGGGCCTCGTACTCACGGGAGCGGGCGGGAGCCGACCGGCCGCCGCGCTGCTGTCCCTGCTTGGGGCCGCCCTTGGCGCCACCGCGCGCGGCGTTGCCACGACCGGACTTCGGGCCCGCGTTGGTGCCGCCGGGGCCCACGTCGTAGCGACGCTCCTCGGGGCGCGGCTTGCTCGGGCGGCTCGGCCGGTCGTCCCGGCCCTGCCGGTCGTCCCTGCCCTGCCTGTCGTCGCGGTTGTTACCGGCGCCCCGGAAGTTGCCGCGGCCGCCACCGCCGCCGCTGCCCCGGCCGCCACCGCTGTTGCCGCGGCCGCCGCTGTTGCCACCACGGCTCCCGCCGTTGTTTCCGCTGCTGTTCCTGCCGCTGCTGCTTCGCATCAAAGTTCCGTCTAGTCGACTGGGTCCTGGGTGTACTCGTACCCCGGCGCATCGGGTGCGTCCGGGTCGAACGACGGGACACCTTCCTGCGTCTCTCCTTCGATCGCGTCCGCCTCGGGGAGGAAGGGCGCGAGCTCCGGGAGCTCGTCCAGGCCGCGCAGGCCCATCCGCTCCAGGAAGTAGTTCGTCGTCCTGTACAGGATCGCACCTGTTTCGGGTTCCGCGCCCGCCTCCTCCACCAGACCCCTCTGGAGGAGCGTGCGCATCACCCCGTCACAGTTCACCCCGCGCACCGCGGAGACCCTGGAACGGCTGACCGGCTGGCGGTACGCGACGACGGCGAGGGTCTCCAGGGCCGCCTGGGTGAGCCGCGCCTGCTGTCCGTCGAGGACGAAGCCCTCCACGGCCGCGGCGTACTCGGGCCGCGTGTAGAACCGCCACCCACCGGCCACGAGCCGCAGCTCGAAGCCCCGCTTCTGCACGGTGTACTCGTCGGCGAGCTCCCGCAGCGCGTCGGCGACGGCGCGCCGCGGCCGCTGCAGGATCTTCGCGAGGTGCTCCTCGGTGGCGGGCTCGTCCACCACCATCAGGACGGCCTCGAGGGCGGGCCGCAGCTCCAGCTCGGCCACGGCACCGGCAAGCTCCCCGACCGGGCTCTGTACGCTCACGCCTTCTCCTCCATGGGCTCGGGGGCCCGGTCGAACTCGTCGGTCACCGTCGGCTCCGCGGCACTGTCCCCGCCGGTCCACCGCACCATCAGCTCGCCCAGGGGGTCCTCCTGGTCCAGGGCGACCGCCTTCTCGCGGTAGAGCTCGAGCAGGGCGAGGAAGCGGGCGACGACGGTGAGGGTGTCCCCCGCGTCCGCCACGAGCACCCGGAAGCTGGCCTCCCCCTGCTCCCGGAGCCGGGCGACGACGAGCCCGGCCTGCTCCTGCACGGAGACCAGCGGGGCGTGGATGTGTTCGACGTACACCTGCGGCTTCGCGCGGGGCTGCATCGCCTTCACGGCGAGCTTGGCGAATCCTTCCGCCCCGATGCTGATGACGACTTCCGGGAGCAGCTCGGCGTGGTGCGGTTCGAGGCCCACGGTCCGCGGATAGCGCCGCGCCTCCTCGTCGAGCCGCCCGCTGAAGATGTCCGCGACGTGTTTGTACGCGCGGTACTGCAGGAGCCGCGCGAACAGCAGGTCCCGCGCCTCGAGGAGCGCCAGGTCGGCCTCGTCCTCGACCTCGGCGGTGGGCAGCAGCCGCGCCGCCTTGAGGTCGAGCAGGGTGGCGGCGACGACCAGGAACTCGGTCGTCTGGTCCAGGTCCCAGTCGGCTCCCATGGCCCGGATGTGGGCCATGAACTCGTCGGTCACCTTGGAGAGCGCGACCTCGGTGACGTCCAGCTTGTGCTTCGAGATCAGCTGGAGCAGCAGATCGAAGGGCCCCTCGAAGTTCGCGAGCCGAACCTTGAACCGTCCGTCGTCGGGCTCTGGGGGTTCGGCGGGCTCTGCGGGCTCGACGGATTCCGTGGGCTCGACGGGCTCGACGGGCTCTGCCGGGAGGTCCGGCGCCGCGGGCTCCGCCACCGCTTCCCGCTCCGCGGGCGCCGCGCCGGGCCCGCGGCCCAGGACGCGGCGACGGGAGGGCGGGGGCGGTGCGGGTTCACTGTTCGAGGCCATGAGGCCAGAAACGCTACCCCTACCGCCCGCGCAATCGTCGTACGAGGATGCTCGCGTCCCCGCGGGACTCCAGATCGGCGAGGACGACCGCGACCGCCTCCCGCACGATCCGCCCGCGGTCGACCGCGAGCCCGTGCTCACCGCGGAGCACGAGCCGCGCGTGCTCGAGGTCCATCAGCTCCTCGGCGGAGACGTACACGGTGATCTTCTCGTCGTGCCGCTCGCGCCCGCTGGGCCGCCGGTTGGCCGCCCGTGCCCGCCGCCGCGCCTGCGCGGTCGACGAGCCGCCGGACTTGCCGCCCTGGGCGGCCGAACCTTCCTGCGCCGGTCCCGAGCGCCGTCCGGCACCCTTGTCGCCCTCGGCGGCAGCCGCCCTGGCGCGCGACTCGGCGCCCGACTCCGCGTCCGATGCCGCGTGTTCGGCGGGCTCACCGTCGCCCTGCGCCGCATCCTCGGCCGCGGCCGCCGTCTCGTCGCTCTCGCCCGCCGGAGCGGGCACCTTCGCCTCGCCGTTCGCCTGGCGGCGCGGCGACGACGACTGCAGCGCCATGCCCCCGGTCGTACGGAACAGTTCGTCGGCCCCGGGCAGACTCACTCGGCGTGACACCGGGCGAGCACCTCCCTGGCGAGCTGGCGATAGGCGGCCGCACCGACCGAGTTGGAGGCGTACGTGGTGATCGGCTCACCGGCGACCGTGGTCTCCGGGAAGCGGACCGTACGCCCGATGACCGTGTGGTAGACGTGGTCGTCGAAGGCCTCGACCACGCGCGCGAGCACCTCACGGCTGTGCACCGTGCGGGAGTCGTACATGGTCGCGAGGATGCCGTCGAGCTCCAGGTCGGGGTTGAGCCGCTCCTGGACCTTCTCGATGGTCTCCGTCAGCAGGGCCACGCCGCGCAGCGCGAAGAACTCGCACTCGAGCGGCACGATCACCTTGTGAGCCGCCGTCAGGGCGTTCACGGTGAGCAGGCCGAGCGAGGGCTGACAGTCGATCACGATGTAGTCGTAGTCCTGCATCAGCGGCTTCAGGGCGCGCTGCAGGGTGGACTCGCGCGCGACCTCGCTCACCAGCTGCACTTCGGCGGCCGACAAGTCGATGTTGCTGGGCAGCAGGTCCATGTTCGGGACCGCGGTCTTCAGGAGCACCTCGTCCGCGGACATGCCGCGCTCCATGAGGAGGTTGTAGACCGTCAGGTCCAGCTCCATCGGGTTGACCCCGAGGCCCACGGAGAGGGCGCCCTGCGGGTCGAAGTCGACGAGCAGGACCCGGCGTCCGTACTCCGCGAGGGCCGCGCCCAGGTTGATGGTCGACGTCGTCTTGCCGACGCCGCCCTTCTGGTTGCACATCGCGATGATCTTCGCGGGACCGTGGTCGGTCAGCGGGCCCGGGATCGGGAAGTACGGCAGCGGGCGTCCCGTCGGGCCGATGCGCTCGCGGCGCTGACGGGCGGCGTCCGGCGCGAGCGTGGCCGCGTACTCCGGATCGGGCTCGTACTCGGCATCGGGGTCGTAGAAGTGCCCCTGGGGCAGTTCCTCGTAGTCGGCGAGGTGGGTGTGGGTGTTATCGCCACTCCGGTCGCCGGCCATGGCGTTCACGTGATGGCCATCCATGCTCTGGGGTGCTGACTGTGTCGGCTGGGGGCCCTGCCGGGCTTCGAAGGTGCGGACAGCGACCGAGCCGACGGCTTCGAGCCCCTCGGGACCCTGGTCCCGCACAGACGTTCCTGGTTGACCACCCCCGGGAGCAAATGTCGACTCATTCACAAGTCGTCTTACCTCCTTGGTGACCAGGAAATTTCTCGATAGGTCAGCGTGGCACCATGCCGACGGTTGGCGACTCTATGGCGTGTCACCGCTCCGCAGCAACACAATCCGCCGGACCCGGCCCGATGTGTCGGCGATGGAACACCCTTGTGTCAAGGGCGCGCGGCTCGTCATCGCGGCGTTTCGGGGGTGGGCGAAACGGTTAAAGGGTTACGTTCAAGGCCAGTTGAGCGTGTCCACACCGATACGCATACGGCCGGACCCCTCTCAAGGTCCGGCCGCTGGCGTGAGATTGACGACTTTCGTTGACGACAGCGCCGAAAGTGTCGGAGACCGACCGGAGTCGGTCACCTCGGTCAGCCGAGGAGCGACTCCAGCTCGAGGTGCTCCAGGCCGTGGGCCTCGGCGACCTCCTTGTAAACGACCTTGCCGTCATGGGTGTTGAGACCCAGGGCGAGCGCCGGGTCGCGGCGCAGGGCCTCGACCCAGCCGCGGTTCGCCAGCTCGACGATGTACGGCATCGTCGCGTTGGTCAGCGCGTACGTCGACGTGTTCGGCACCGCGCCGGGCATGTTGGCGACGCAGTAGAAGACCGAGTTGTGGACCGGGAAGGTCGGCTCGGCGTGCGTGGTCGCGTGCGAGTCCTCGAAGCAGCCGCCCTGGTCGATCGCGATGTCGACAAGGACACTTCCGGGCTTCATCCGCGAGACGAGCTCGTTGGTGACCAGCTTCGGGGCCTTGGCGCCGGGGATGAGGACGGCACCGATGACCAGGTCGGCCTCGAGGCAGGCCTTCTCCAGCTCGAAGGCGTTGGAGACGACGGTCTGGATCTTCGTGCCGAAGATCTTGTCGGCTTCCTTGAGCTTGTTGATGTCCTTGTCGAGCAGGGTCACGTGGAAGCCCATGCCGATGGCGATCTGCGCGGCGTTCCAGCCGGAGACGCCGCCGCCGATGACGACGGCCTTGCCCGCGGCCACGCCGGGGACACCGCCCGGCAGGACGCCGCGGCCGCCGTTGGCGGCCATCAGGTGGTAGGCGCCGACCTGCGGGGCCAGCCGGCCCGCGACCTCGGACATCGGGGCGAGCAGCGGGAGCGCGCGGTTCGCGGTCTCGACCGTCTCGTACGCGATGGCGGTGGTGCCCGACTCCAGGAGCGCGTCCGTGCACTCCTTGGACGCGGCCAGGTGCAGGTAGGTGAAGAGGGTCTGGTCCTTGCGGAGGCGGTGGTACTCCTCCGCGATGGGCTCCTTGACCTTCAGGAGCAGGTCCGCGGTGGCCCAGACCTCATCGGCGGTGTCCAGGATCTTGGCGCCAGCCGAGACGTACTCGGCGTCCGTGATCGAGGAGCCGACGCCGGCGTTCCGCTCGATGACGACCTCATGGCCGTGGCGCACCAGCTCGTGCACTCCAGCGGGGGTGATGGCCACCCGGAACTCGTTGTTCTTGACCTCGCGGGGGATGCCGACCTTCATCGTCGATCACGGTCCTTGGCTCAGGGGATTTCTCGGGCAATGCAACGCATACCGGTACGCGTGGGGGCGCAGCGGAAGACACCGCAGAGGTACGCGGCGGAGCCAGTCTAATGAAGGATTTCTCGCTGTCTAGCCTTTCAATACTTCAATCTTCTGTGGAAGCACTACGGATTTCGTAGGCGGAAGGTGCTGCTCCACCGTTTGTTTCAAGCCTCGCGGCCTCCGGAAGCTCTTCTCCCAGCATGCGCTCGGCCGCACCCCGGTGCAGCCTGGCGGCCGCGGGGTCGCCGAGCCGCTCCAGGGTGTCCGCGAGCCGGAGCTGCAGCGCCGCCTGCAGCCGGACGTCCTTCGCGTGCCTGGCCAGCTCGACGGCCTCCTGGCAGGTGCGCAGCGACTCCTCGGGCCGTCCCGCGTACTCCTGCACGCGGGCCATCTCGCTCAACGCCCGCGCCTGGGCAGCCACATCGCCCGTCTTGCGGTAGCCGGAGACCGCCGAACTCCAGTTGCGCAGCGCCTCTCCGTAGCGCCCCGCGTAGGTGTGCACCGCGCCGATCCGGCCGTAGAGGCGGGCGGCGTCCGCGCGCTCGTCCCGGGCCAGGCGCTGGGCCAGTGCCCTGCCGAACCAGTCGGAGGCCCGCGACCAGTCCCCCAGCTCCTGGTGTGCGCCGCCGACGGATTCCATCGCGCGTCCGGTGGCGTACGGATCGGCTGCCGCCCGCGCCGCGTCCAGCGCCGCCCGATAGCGGGCCAGCGCGTCCTCGGTACGTCCGGTCTGCGCGTCCAGATCCGCCAGGTTCAGCAGCGCCGCGGCCTGCTCGCGCGGCAGCTTCCGCCGCTCGGCCACGTCCAGGACCAGCTGGTGGATGCCGTACAGCTCGGGAGCCGCGTCCTCCGTGCCGCGGTGCGCCACCAGGGCCCTGGCCAGGGCGGCCATCAGACGCCGCGCGAGGGTGTCGAGCTCCCCGTCGGCCACCGCGAGCCGCGTGGCGGCGAGCAGCGCGGGCTGCCGGATCCGCAGCCACTCGGCGGCCGCTCGCGGGCCGGGGAAGCGCAGCGCGCGCGGCATCCCCGCGAGCTTCTTGCGGGCGGCGGAGGCGTCCGGCTCCGTGATCGCCCGGCAGGACTGCAGCAGACGCACGGTCCGCTCCAGCATCCGGGCGCGGGCCAGCTGGATCTCGGCCGGGCGGTCCTGGCTCTCGGTGCGGGCCCGCAGCAGCGGCACGAGGCAGCCGGGCACCTCGTACTGCGGCAGCGGGGAGGCGACGGCTCGCACGAGCCCGAGGGCGACGAAGTCGTCGAGCGTGGTCCTGGCCGCGGAGACCGAGCAGCCCGCGAGCGCGGAGGCGGTGTGCGGGTCGACGTGACCGGCCGGGGCCAGGGAGAGGAAGCGCAGTATCCGGGCGGCGGGCGCGGGCAGCGAGGCGTAGGTGTGAGTGAAGACACGGGCGAGCGCCGAGCCCTCCTGGGGCATGTCGTGCACCTGCTTGGCCAGATCGGCGACGGCGGCCTTGGGCCGCTCCTTGAGCCAGCCACCGGCGAGGACGAGCGCCGCCGGATGTGCCGAGCACGCCTCGACGAGGGACTCCGCGGAGCGCGGGTCCACGGTGATGCGGACGGGCCCCGCGGCGCGCGCGAGGAGCTCGACGGCGGCCGGTTTGTCCAGGCCGCCGAGTGTGCAGGGCCGCACGTCGGGGATGCCGGTGAGCGGGCCCTCCGCGACCGCCACGACCAGGCAGTCGGGGGTGTCCGGAAGCAGCGGGTCGACCTGCTCGGCGTCCGTCGCGTCGTCGAGGAGGAGCAGGGCCCTGCGGCCGGAGAGCGCGTCCCTGAGGATGTCGGTGAGGTCGTCCTCGGCCGCTCCGGGGGGTGCGGGCACGCCCAGGGCGTCGAGGAGTTCCCTGGCGGTGCGGTCCGTGGGCACCCGGCTGCCGTCGGGGTCGGTGAGGCGGGCCCGCAGCACACCGTCCGGGTAGTCGCCCGCGAGCTGCCGGGCGAGTTCCTCGGCGAGCGAGGTGCGGCCCGAGCCGGGTCGGCCCGCGACGAGCAGCACGCGCGCGCGGGGTGCCTTGCGGCCCGCGAGGGTGTCGAGCCCCGCCCGGTCGATGTCCGCGCGGAGTTCCTTCAACTCCCGGCGTCTGCCGACGAACTGAGCCCTTGTCGGCTCCAGGGCACTCGCGGGCGGTGGCACGGCGCCACCCGCCGCCGCACCGTCCGTGTCGACCGCCTGATCCGTCACGGGCCACGCTCCCGTCCGCCTGCGCACGAACCCGCCCGGAACTCCGGGCGGGACGCTTTCAGAGCCTAGTTCAGGCCCTGCCGCGCTTCCGGCCGCACAGCGCGCACAAGTCGCCCGATCGGATCAGTGGATCGTCATATCGGGAGCACTCCGCGGCGGGATCGCGGCTATGCCTCGAAGGGCCGGGCGGGCCAGGGCGCCTCGGCCGGGCGCAGCGCGTCCAGACCGTCGCCGTGCAGGGCCGCGTGCAGCGAAAGGGCACCCACGACCAGGCAGTTGTTGTGCAGCTCACCGGCGAGCACACCGCGTACGAGCTCGTCGAGGGGCACCCGGGCGAGCTCCATGTCGGACTCCTCCTCGGAGACCTCGAAGCGCTCCCCCTCGGCCTCGGCCAGATCGCGGGCCAGGAAGATCCGCACGGCTTCGTCGCAGCCGCCCGGGGTGGTGTACACGTCGGTGAGGACGCGCCAGTCCTCGGCCTTGACGTGCGCCTCTTCGTAGAGCTCGCGCTGGGCGGCGTGCAGGGGGTTCTCGCCGGGGATGTCGAGGAGCCCCGCGGGGATCTCCCAGAGCTTGTGGCGGACCGGGTGGCGGTACTGGCGGATGACCAGGACGCGGCCCGTGTCGTCGAGCGCGAGGACGGCCACCGAGCCGGGGTGGACCTGGTAGTCGCGGCGGACGACCGACCCGTCAGGCATGACCACGTCGTCGGTGCGGACGGAGGTCTTGTTCCCGACGAAGGGGGTTTCCGTCGCCGTGACCTGCCACTCCTCGGCGGTGTCCTTGATCGTCATGTCGCGCTGTCCTCCCACACGTACAAAAAGAAACCGGAGTGCGCGCCTCGAAGGACACGCACCCCGGCAACCGTATCGCCTGGTGTTACTTGCCCGACTTGCCGCCGGACTTGTGCTCGCCCTGCTGGCGCTCGACGGCGGCCTTCACGAGGCCCGCGAAGAGCGGGTGCGGGCGGGTCGGACGGGACCGCAGCTCCGGGTGCGCCTGCGTGGCGACCAGGTAGGGGTGGACGTCGCGCGGGTACTCGACGTACTCGACGAGCTTGCCGTCCGGGGAGGTGCCGGAGAACTGGATTCCGGCCTTCTTCTCCAGGTCGGCGCGGTAGGCGTTGTTCACCTCGTAGCGGTGGCGGTGGCGCTCCTCGACGTACTCCTTGCCCTCGTACACCTCGCGCACGATGGAGCCTTCGGCGAGCTTGGCGGGGTACATGCCCAGACGCATCGTGCCGCCCATGTCGCCCTCGCCCGCGACGATGTCGAGCTGCTCGGCCATGGTGGAGATCACCGGGTGGCCGGTGGCCGCGTCGAACTCCGTGGAGTTCGCGTCGGGGATGTCCGCGAGGTTGCGGGCGGCCTCGATGACGATGCACTGCAGGCCGAGGCAGATGCCGAGCAGCGGCACCTTGTTCTCGCGGGCGTACTGGATCGCGCCGACCTTGCCGGAGACACCGCGGTCGCCGAAGCCGCCGGGGATCAGGATCGCGTCGCAGTCGGCGAGCTGCTTCTTGGCACCGGCCGGGGTCTTGCAGTCGTCCGAGGTGACCCACTTGACCTTGACGCGGGCCTTGTTGGCGAAGCCGCCGGCGCGCATGGCCTCGGTGATCGAGAGGTAGGCGTCGGGCAGGTCGATGTACTTGCCGACGAGCGCGACCGTGACCTCGTGCTTCGGGTTGTGCACGCGGTCGAGCAGGTCGTCCCACTGCGTCCAGTCGACGTCGCGGAACGGCAGGTCGAGCTTGCGCACGACGTAGGCGTCGAGGCCCTCGGTGTGCAGCACCTTGGGGATGTCGTAGATCGACTTGGCGTCGATGGCGGCCACCACGGCGGCCTCGTCGACGTCGCACATCAGCGAGATCTTGCGCTTGATGGCCGTCGGCACCTCGCGGTCGGCGCGCAGGACGATGGCGTCCGGCTGGATACCGATGTTGCGCAGGGCGGCGACCGAGTGCTGGGTCGGCTTGGTCTTCAGCTCGCCGGAGGGGCCGATGTAGGGCAGCAGGGAGATGTGCACGACGAAGACGTTGTCGCGGCCGACCTCGTGGCGGACCTGGCGGACGGTCTCCAGGAACGGCAGCGACTCGATGTCGCCGACCGTGCCGCCGACCTCCGTGATCACGACGTCGACGTCGTCGGTCGCCATGCGGCGGATGCGGTGCTTGATCTCGTTGGTGATGTGCGGGATGACCTGGACGGTGTCGCCCAGGTACTCACCGCGGCGCTCCTTGGCGATCACCTGCGAGTAGACCTGGCCGGTGGTCACGTTCGCCGAGCCGTCGAGGTCGACGTCGAGGAAGCGCTCGTAGTGGCCGATGTCCAGGTCGGTCTCGGCGCCGTCGTTGGTGACGAACACCTCGCCGTGCTGGAAGGGGTTCATCGTGCCCGGGTCGACGTTCAGGTACGGGTCGAGCTTCTGCATGGTGACGCGCAGGCCGCGCGCCTTGAGGAGCGCACCCAGGCTGGAGGCAGTCAGACCCTTGCCGAGGGAAGAGGCGACACCCCCGGTGACGAAGATGTGCTTGGTCGTCGTGGATTTAGGCTGCATAGCCAAAGGGGGCTCCCGTGGTCGCGGTCTGGAGGGTGCGTACCGGCGCTCTCACCAGGGGGTCGGGAGAGGTGCCGTCGCTGCGGTTCGGGGGTTCTATGACCACCGGCTCACGGGCTACCAGGGTATCAGCGACGGAGGGAGCCCGCGCCCGACCACACTCCGCCATCGGGCGCACACATCTCGGTCACGAGACCCGCACGCCCCCATTTTCCCCCGCCGCACCCCCTCTCACCTGCCGCTCACCCGTTCGGCCGAGCCTCGTTGCCAGGAGGGGCGCGCAGATCACTAGGGTGCGTCGTATCCTGCTCGGACAATCGCTGCCGAGCCCCTCCGGCACACGGCACCATCCCGCCTTGCACCCGGAACAAGCGCTCGTCGACGATCACTTGACCGCTGACCTGTAAGCGCCCCGCGGGGCGAACGTGGCCGTTCGACTGGAGATAGACGTGGCCGGGCGCATCGAGGATTACGCACTCATCGGAGACATGCAGACCGCAGCCCTGGTCTGCCGGGACGGCACAGTGGACTGGCTGTGCCTGCCCCGCTTCGATTCCCACGCCGTTTTCGCCGGCCTGCTGGGCACAGAGGAGCACGGCTTCTGGCGTCTGGGGCCCGCACACAACCCGGACACGCAGCCACCCAGTGCCGCGCGCCGCACCTATCGCGGCGATTCCCTGGTGCTCGAATCCGAGTGGGACACGACGCGCGGCACGGTCCGCGTGATCGATTTCATGCCTCCGCGCGACACCGACGCGCCGCAGCTGGTGCGGATCGTCGAGGGCGTCAGCGGCCGGGTGCCGATGCGCTCGGCACTGCGGATGCGTTTCAGCTACGGCCGTGTGGTGCCCTGGGTGCACAAGGTCGACGGACGCACGGTGGCCGTGGCGGGCCCCGACTCGGTGTGGCTTGACACCGACGCCGAGACCTACGGCAAGGACCTCACCACCTACTCCGACTTCACGGTCTCGCCGGGTGAGCGGATCGCGTTCACCATCTCCTGGCAGCCCTCGCACAAGGACCAGCCCGCGCTGCCGGAGCCCGAGAACGCGCTCACCGCCACGGAGGACTTCTGGCGGGAGTGGGTCGAGCACTGCACGTACCACGGCCCCTACCGGGAAGCCGTGGTCCGCTCGCTGATCACGCTCAAGGCGCTCACCTACGCGCCGACCGGCGGGATCGTCGCCGCGCCCACCACCTCGCTGCCCGAGGACATCGGCGGCTCGCGCAACTGGGACTACCGCTTCACGTGGCTGCGCGACGCGGCGATCACGCTCTCCTCGCTGCTGCGCACCGGCTACCGCGAGGAGGCCCGCGCATGGCGCGAATGGCTGTTGCGCGCGGTCGCGGGCGACCCGGAGAACCTGCAGATCATGTACGGCATCGCGGGCGAGCGCGAGCTCGGCGAGACGGAGCTCGACTGGCTGCCGGGGTACGAGAACTCGCAGCCGGTCCGGGCGGGCAACGGCGCGGCGGGCCAGCTGCAGCTCGACGTGTACGGCGAGGTGACCGAGGCCCTGCACCTGGCCCACATGACGGGCCTGGCCCGCAACGACTACGCCTCGCTCCTGCAGCTCAAGCTGATCCGCTACCTCGAGGACCACTGGGACGAGCCGGACGAGGGCATCTGGGAGGTGCGCGGCCCGCGCCGCCACTTCGTGCACTCCAAGGTGATGGCGTGGGTCGCCGTGGACCGCACCATCAAGCTCATCGAGTCCGGCGACGCGGACGGACCGCTGGAGAAGTGGCGCGGGCTGCGCGACGACATCCACCGGGACGTCTGCGAGAAGGGCTACGACAAGGAGCGGAACACGTTCACGCAGTCGTACGGCTCGAAGGAGCTGGACGCCTCGCTGCTGCTGATTCCGCAGATGGGCTTCCTGCCGCCGGACGACAAGCGCGTCATCGGCACGATCGAGGCGATCCAGCGGGAGCTTTCGACCTCGGACGGCTTCATCCTGCGCTATCCGACGTCCGGCGAGGACGAGGGCGTGGACGGCCTGGAGGGCGACGAGGGGGCGTTCCTGGCCTGCTCGTTCTGGATGGCCGACGACCTCGCGATGATCGGCCGGGTCGACGAGGCCCGCAAGCTCTTCGAGAAGCTCCTCGGCCTCCGCAACGACCTGGGGCTGCTCGCCGAGGAGTGGGACCCGCGCCTCCAGCGGCAGGTCGGCAACTTCCCGCAGGCGTTCAGCCACGTGCCGCTGATCGACACGGCGCTGCGGCTGACGGCTTCGGGGGCGTACGGGGGCTAGCGCCTCCGGCACCCGGCACCAGCACCCCCGCCCCCTGTGGCGTACGTCACAGGGGGCGGGGGTGCGTGCAATTGCCGCGCGCAGGCCACGAGTTGCCGGGCCGCCGTCGCCGGTGGCCATCCCCGTGATCGTCCGGAGATGTTCCCCGAAGGTGTGCCCCGGTAGCGTCCGCGCCATGGACAGTCAGGGCACTCAGGGCGGCATCACCGTGCAGCGCGCGCTGGAACTTCCGGGGCTGCGCGGCGGGCTCCCCGAGGTCGTCGCGGGCGCGGAGCGGCTGCAGCGGACCGTGCGGTGGGTGCACGCAGGCGAGGTGCCCAACATCGCCTCGCTACTCAAGGGCGGCGAGCTGCTGCTCACCACCGGCCTCGGGCTCGGCTCCCGCCCCGCCGAGCAGCGCGCCTTCGTGCGCAACCTCGCCGAGCGGGGCATCGCGGCGCTGGTCGTCGAACTGGGGCCGCGCTTCACCCGGCTGCCCGCGGCGATCGTGGAGACGGCGCGGTCCGCCGGGCTTCCGCTGGTGCAGCTGCACCGGGAGGTGCCGTTCGTGACGGTCACCGAGGAAGTGCACACCGAGATCGTCAACGGCCACTACGCGCTCCTCCAGCAGGCCGAGGAGGTGCACAGGCGCTGCACGGAGGCGCTGCTCGGCGGGGGCGGCACACCGCAGGTCCTCGGCATCCTCGCGGAGTTCAGCGGCAACCCGGTGTTCCTGGAGACGGCGGACGGCCAGCTCCTGTACGCCGCCGGGGCGGGCACCGAGTGCGCGGACCCGCTGCAGGTGTGGGAGGGGCTGCGAGGGCGCACCGTCGACCGGGAGGGCCCGCCCGCGAGCGCGGTCATCGTCGACGTGCCGGGCGGCGGCCCGGGCGCGGGCTCGGTGCGGGCCAGGCTTGTCCTGCTCGCCGTGGAGTCGGCGCCGCTGCCGGTGCACCGCATCGCGGCGGAACGGGCGGCGGGCAGCCTCGCGGTGGTCCTGATGCAGGCCCGCCAGGAGGAGGAGCTCGCCGCGCGCGGGCGTGGCGACTTCCTCACCGACCTCGCGGAGGGGCGCATCACCGCCGAGGACGCTCCGGCGCAGGCCCGCGTCCTCGGCTTCAAGCCGGTCTCGGCCGACAGCCCGCTGCTCCCGGTGGTGATGCGGCTGGCGGACGGGCTGCCGACCGGCGGCGGCTGGGCGGTCCTCGCGCGGGCCGTCGCGGAGGAGCTGGCGTCGGTGGGGGTGCCCGCGCTGTTGGGCGTACGTCCCGTGGAGGGGCGCGTGCCGCTGCTGCTCGGGCTGCGGTCGGAGTCGGAGCGGACCGCGGTGGCCGACCGGGTCGCCGCCGCGCTGCGGGCCGGTGTCGAGCGGGCCGGGATGCAGCGGCCAGGGGCGCAGCCGCCGGTCGTGGTGGTCGGGGTCGCCGGTGGCTGGGCGGCGGCGTCGGCGGGGCTGCGGCACGCGGCGGAGACGGCGACGGCCGCGCAGGGCCTCTCCGACCGGCCCTGGTACGACGCGCGGCGGCTCGACATCGACCTGCTGCTGTGGCGGCTGCACCACCATGACGAGGACGGGGTCCTCGCGGCGTTCGTGGACCGCGCGATCGGCCCGCTGCGCGCCCACGACCAGCGCTCGAAGCCGCCGCTGCTGCCGACGCTGCAGACGTATCTGGCGCATGCGGGGCGCAAGGCGGAGACGGCGCGCGAGCTGCACCTGAACCGTCAGACCCTGTACAACCGCCTCGCCAGGATCAGCGAGCTCCTCGGCACGGATCTCGACGACCCGCAGACGGTCCTGGCGCTGAGCCTGGCGCTGCGGGCGCGCAGGCACGTGGCGTAGGTACGGACCTCAAGCGTACGGGCCTCAGACGTACGGGCCTCAGGCGTACGGGAGGGGCCGGGTCAACTCGTCGTAGACGCTCAGCACTTGGGTGACCGTTTCGTCTTCGGTCGGCCACGTGGCGGCCTGGGCCTCGCCCCGGTCCTTGAGCTGCGCCCGGCGGACCGGGTCGGCGAGGAGTCGTACGACGGCGGTGGAGAGGGCCTCCGCGTCGCCGTACTCGACGAGTTCGGCCGCGTCGCCGACGAGTTCGGGGATGCCGCCGACCGCGGTCGCCACGAGCGGCACGCGCGCGTGGAGCGCCTCCTGGGCGAGCACGGAGCGGGACTCCCAGCTGCTGGGCAGCACCGCGAGGTCGGCCGCCGCGAGGAGTTCGGGGACGTCGTCGCGCCGCCCGACGAGGCGGGCGGGCAACTGCTCGTCCTCGATGCGGCGCTGCAGGGCGGCCCGTTCGGGCCCCTCCCCCGCGACGACGAGGAGCGGCAGCGGGTCCAGGTGCCGCCACGCGCGCGTGGCGTTCAGCAGGACGTCGTAGCCGCCGTTCCGTTCGAGTGCGCCCACGGCGATGATCAACGGGCGGTCCACGGCGCCGACTTCGGCACGGGCCTTGTGGAGGAGTCCTTCGGGTTCCTCGGCGGCCTCCGTGCGGCGCGGTGCGGGCAGCGCGACGGCCGCGAGGCGTGCGTCGCGGGCGCCCCTGCCGCGGGCCCGGTCGACCAGATCGGACGAGGTGCCGAGGACCACGGCCGCGGCCCTGGCGACGCGCCGCTCCAGGAGGCGCAGCACGCGGGCACGGGCGCCGTCCGCCTGCGCACGGGTGTGCCAGGTGACGACGAGGGGGACGCGGCGCCCGGTGAGGGCGACGGAGGCGCGGAAGGCGGCGTGCAGCCCGTGCGCGTGCACGAGGTCGGCGTCGGCGCAGGCGGCGCGGAGGGCGGCCACGGAGGCGGGGTCGCCGCTGCGGGGCACGGGGACGTGCCGGGCACCGGCGCCCGCGAAGTCGTAGGCGCGGGCGGCCTCGTCGGGGGCGCACACGGTGACCCGCACGCCCCGGGCGGCGAGACCCGCGGCCAGGGATCTGACGTGCGCGCTGCTGCCCGCGCTGCCACCTCCGAGGACTTGCACGGTGTGCAGCGGTGTCCGTCCGTGCGGCAAGTGGCTGCTCACGTGGCTCACGTGGCGGGGGCTCCTGGGTCTGCGTCGGTGGGTGCTCGGACTGTACTCGGGCAGATGCTGCGCCAAGGATGCCAGTCCGCACGGGCGTTCCGGCACTGCCGAAAGGTCACTTCCGTAATTGGCGGGGCAACTCCGTGGACGGGATCACCCACACGGGGGAGAGATGTGGGAGTTTCGGTACGTGCGGGGGCCCGAGGTGCTTGCGGTGCCTTGCCCCTAGAACGGCCGCGTGAACGGAGCGTCCTGCACCCGGTCGTACACCGCGCGCAGCCAGGGCTCACGGACGGCGGGCAGCCTGGCCAGCGTACGGAGGAAGACCCGCCGGTCGGGCGCGAACAGCCGCATCGGGCGCAGCGGCAGCGGATCGTCGCGGTAGACCCCGTCGGGCAGCCCGCCCGTCGCCGGAACCGGCAACTGCTCACGGGGGAAGGCCACGTGCAGCCATACGTCGGCTTCGAGCGGCACGGTGGCGACCAGGGCAGCGGAGACGGCGGTGCGGGCATCCGCCGCGGTGTCCGGTGGCTGCCACACCGCGCCCGTCCTCGGGTGCCTCGGCACCAGGGCGATGTCGACGTCCCCGGCGGGCGACGGCAGCCCCGGCCCGGCCGGGCCCACCCGCCGCCGCGCGGGCCCCGACGGCAGCAGCGCGTCGAGCGCCCGGCCGAACGTGTCCGCGAGGATGCCGTCGGGCAGGGTCACCGCCGCGCCCGCCGAGGCCACCAGCAGATGGGCCAGCGCCGCGCCGACCGCCGCCTCCCACCGCGCGTCCCACCAGCCGCCCGGCTCGATGGGCGGCGCCCCCTGGAACTCCCGCGCGAGCGCCTCCCAGTCGGCATCGCCTTGGTCTGGGTCTTGGTCTTCGTCTTGGTCTTCGTCCTCGGGGACGCGCCGGACGGCGTCCGGGACGAGCCACACCGTCTGCCAGAACGAGCAGTCGTCGATGCGGGTCGCCACCGGGCTCGCGCACCGCGCACAGGCGAGGTTCGGGCCGTCCCGCCCGTCGAGTCCGAGGCAGTAGCCGTCGCACCGATCGGGGATCAGGACGGTGCCGCGGGTGTCCCCCGGGGCGACGACGACCGCGCCCGGGGACCCGAAGGACAGCCCGGGAACGGGTGCGAACACGCCGCGTGCCGCCGCCTCGTCGGCCCCGACCTCGCCCCACGGCCGCCAGGGCAGCCCGAACGGCTCCGGTTCGACGGCGTACGTGCCGGGCTCCATGAGCGCGGGGAGCAACTCGTGTCCGTACGTCTGATGGGCCCGCACGGGCAACGCGACCCGCTCGACGGGCCCGGTGAGCACGGCATCGCACCGCGCGCACGCGAACACGACCACGCACTCTTCCCCTAGCCCCGGACCGGCCCCGGTTCTGACCCCCGCCGAACCGTCCGACACTAACCCCGCGCGACGATCACGATCCAACCCTTTTGTCCCCGTACACCGCCACGGCCACCAGCGCCGCCGCGTGTGCGGCCAGCCCCGCGCGGCCGTTGCCCGCGACGATGGCCGTGCCGAGGGCCGCGCCCAGGGCGTGCGCGCCCGCGTCACCGATCATCGCGCGCTCGCCGAGGTCGTCGGGGAGGACGGCGGCCGCGGCTCCCATGGACGCGGCGGCGACCACCGCGCCGGGCCCCTTGCGCAGCAGCCCCGGCGCGCCCAGCGCGAGCACGGCCGCACCGGCCCGCCCCGGACGCACGTCCACGAGGTTCACGAGGTGGGCGGTGCCCGCGATCACCACACCCGCGAGGACCTTGTCCACGGGCCTTTCCTTGAGCAGGGCACCTGCGGCGAGCCCCGCGGCGGAGATGCCGAACAGCTTCACGGCGCCGCTGGTGACCTCTCCGCTCCGCAACGCCCCGATGTGCGCACGGAACCCGCGGCGCGGGTCTCCCGCCCCCACCATGTCGTCGTACGCCCCGCAGGCACCGGCGGCGAGCACGGCCAGCGCGGCGGCCGCCCGCGGCCCGGCGGGCAGCGCGGCGACGCCCACCGCCGCACCGACCGCGGCAGCGGGCCCTGTGTACAGGTCGACGCTCTTCCCCGCGTAGTTCTTCCGCGTCCACCGGTCGGCCCCACCGGGCGCGAGGGAACGCAGCGCGGCGGTGCCCGCGCAGGTGACACCGGCGGCGGCGAGCAGCGCGCCGAGCCGCCGCCCGGACTTACGTTCGATCATCCGGTCACCTTACGACCGCGGCCCCGACACCGACCCGGCACCGGCCCGGCACCGCCCCTGGGAGCTACCCGTCACCCCGCGCCGTCGCCAACAGCTCCTCCGCATGGGCCCGGGCCGTCTCGGAGTCCTCCTGGCCCGCCAGCATGCGCGACAGCTCCCGCACCCTGTCCTCGCCCTCCAGGACCTGCACCCCGGAGCGCGTCACCATGCCGTCGTTGGTCTTCTCGACGAGCAGCTGACGGTCGGCGAAGGCCGCGACCTGCGGCAGGTGCGTGACGACCACGACCTGTGCCGACTTGGCGAGCCGTGCGAGGCGTCGGCCGATCTCGACCGCCGCCTTGCCGCCGACGCCCGCGTCGACTTCGTCGAAGAGATAGGTCGGTACGGGGTCCGTGCCCGCGAAGACCACCTCGACGGCGAGCATCACGCGCGACAGCTCACCGCCCGACGCGCCCTTGGCGATGGGCCGGGGCGGTGCGCCCGGGTGCGGGGCGAGCAGCAGTTCCACCTCGTCGACGCCCGCGGGCCCGTACGCGACGGTGCGGCCACCGACCTCCACGCCGTCGGACCCCTCCGGGACCTCCGTGGCGCTGATGGCGATCGACACGCGCGCGTGGGGCATCGCCAGCGAGGCCAGCTCCTCGGTGACGGCCGCGGCGAACCGCGAGGCCGCCTCCTGGCGCGCGTCGGTCAGCGCCTGGGCGAGCCCGGCGAGTTCGGCGCGCAGGGCGTCCCGCTCGGCGGTCAGCTCCTCCAGCCGGTCGTCGTCGCCCTCAAGATCCGTGAGCCGCGCCGCGCCCTCCTCCGCCCAGGCGAGGACGGCGTCGATGTCCGCGCCGTACTTCCGGGTGAGCTGCGTCAGCGCGGCCCTGCGCTCCTCGACCGCGGCGAGCCGCAGCGGATCGGCGTCCAGGTCGTCGGCGTACCCGGCGAGTTCGCCCGCCACGTCGCCGAGGAGGATCCCGATCTCGCCGAGGCGGTCGGCGAGGGCGGACAGGGCGGGGTCGTGGGAACGTACGGACTCAAGGGCCCGTGAGGCGCCCGCGACCAGCGTCGAGGCGTCGACGACCTCCGGGTCCTCGGGGTTGCCCGCGAGCGCCGCGTGCGCGGAGGTGGCGGCGGAGGCGAGGGCCTCCGCGTGACCGAGCCGCTCAGCCTCGGCCGCGAGTTCGGTGTCCTCGCCCGCCCGCGGTTCGACCCCCGAGATCTCTTCGAGGCCGAAGCGCAGCAGATCCGCTTCCTGGGCACGCTCCCGCGCGCGCGTGGTGATCTCCTCGACCTCGGTCGTGACGGCCCGCAGTCTGCGGTACGCGGCCGTGTACTTGGCCAGCGGCGCGGTGACGGCGTCGCCCGCGTACCGGTCGAGGGCGCCGCGCTGCCGGGCCGGTTTGAGCAGGCCCTGCTGGTCGGTCTGGCCGTGCACCGCGACGAGGTCGTCGGCGAGCTCCGACAGCAGGCCGACGGGCACGGAGCGGCCGCCGAGGTGCGCCCGTGAGCGCCCCTCCGCCGAGACCGTACGGCTGATGAGCAGCGCCCCGTCGTCGAGTTCGGCCCCCGCCTCCTCCGCGCGCACGACGGCCGAGGCGCCGGGGGGCACGGCAATGCGCCCCTCCACCACCGCCGACTTCGCGCCGATCCGCACCAGGGCGGGATCGGCGCGTCCGCCGAGCAGCAGGCCCAGGCTCGTGACCACCATCGTCTTGCCCGCACCGGTCTCACCCGTCACGGCGGTGAAGCCCGGTGACAGCTCGACGACCGCGTCGTCGATGACTCCGAGCGACCGTATCCGCATCTCCTCCAACACGGACAAGACCTTACGAGGTCAGAGGGCCGGTGTGCGACGGGCCCTGGGACCCTTCCGTGAAGGCGCAGGTCGAAGCGGCGCACCGGATGCCGCTGTCACCCGCCGGGGTGGGGTCCGGGGCAGGCCACCGAGGTGGGGCTATCCCCCGCAAGATCCACCGGTTCTCCACATGGTCCCGGCCCCGTACCCGGCGAGACCATGATCCACATGACAACAGGACTGGCCCGGGCGGCCCTGCGCGCGCACCGCCCGGCATTCGTGGGGACGGCGGTGGCCGCGCTCTTCGCGGCGACCGTGGTGAGTGCGTCGACGATGATGCTCGGCGCGACGAGCGCCGACCGTGCAGGGCTCTCCCCCGCGGCCCGCAGACAGATCACGGAGAACGGCGTGGGCGACATGGCGGTCGTCCTGCTGATCGGATCCATCTACATGTCGATATTCGTCGTCGTGTCGACCATGGGCACGGCCGTCGCGCAGCAGCACCGCGAACTCGCGATGGTCCGTTCCATCGGCGCCAAGCCCCGCCAGATCCGCCGCGCGGTGGCGGTCCAGGCCCTCGCTGCCTCGATCCCCGCGGCGCTCCTCGGCTTCGTGCTCGGCGGCTTCGGCGCCCGGTGGTGGCACGCGGGCATGGTCGACCACGGGCTGCTCCCCGCGGAGGCCGCCTTCCGTTACAGCTGGCTCGCGCTGCCGGTCTGCCTCGGCGTGGCCGTGGTGACGACGACGGTCGCCGCGCTGCTCTCCGCACTCCGGTTCTCCCTGCTCCGCCCGGCCCGCGCCCTCAGCGAGGCCGCCACGGGCCGCCGCGGGCTCGGCCTGCTGCGGGCGCCGCTCGGCGTGCTCGCGGTGGCGGGAGCGTGCGTCGTCTCGGTGCTCCTGTCGAAGCAGCCCGCGAACGAGGCGGGCGAGGGCGCGTTCCTCGTCCTCATCCTCTTCTGCGCGGGCGCGGGCCTGCTCGGTCCGCGCCTCGTCGGCCCCGCGGCCCGGCTGGTCTCGGCGGTCGTCGGCCGGTTCGGCCCGAGCGCACGCCTCGCGATGCTCAACGTCCGCTCGCAGCCCCGCCGTTTCTCCGCCGCGGTCGTCCCGCTGATCCTGGTCGTGGGCTTCGGCCTCACCAAGATCGGCATGCACACGACGGCCGAGCACCGCACCGGTTCGGCGGGGACTCCGGGCGAGGTCTGGCTCGACTACGTGGGCACGGGGCTGTACGCGGGCTTCGCCGCCATCGCCGCCGCGAACACGCTCGCCATGATCTCCTTCGAGCGCCGCCGTGACGTGGCACTGCTCCGGGTCGTCGGCAGCCGACGGGCGCAGGTGGGGGCGATGGCGGCGTGGGAGGCGGTGGTGGTCGCAGGCACGGCACTCCTCCTGGGCACGGCGATCGCACTGGCCACGCTGGCCCCCATCCTCAGCACAGCTTTCGGCTCCGCACTCCCGTACCTCCCGTGGCCGGTCCCGACGGCAGTAGCAACAGGCACCCTGCTCCTGACCCTCCTGTCCACAGGCCTCCCGATCCGCTCCGTCCTACGCAGACGCGCAATCACGGTGATCACCTCGACGTAGAGCCCAGAGGAACGGCGCCCCGCTCAGGGGCGCGGGGAACTGCGCGCCAAGCCACACACACCCCGCACCGGAGGCCCGGCGGCCACCCCCTCAGGGGCGCGGGGAACTGCGCAACCAGCCACACACGACCCGCACCCCACAACCAGGGCCAGCCCCCTCAGGGGCGCGGGGAACTGCGCGACCAGCCCCCACCGACCCGCACCGCGCAAACCGCCCCAACCGACCCCGGCGAAGCGTCACCGCCCAACCCAGCGGAGCGCCACCGCGGAGCGCTACTGTGGCGCCCCCCGCCACCCCGAAACCGGCAACGCAAATTTAGCGACAAGTCGATCCGTGAACGACGCGTGATGCAGCCGCGCAAGCCGCACCGGCACCTCTCCCCTGCGCACCTCGACCCGCGCCCCCGAGGGCAGCTCCATCGTCCGGCGCCCGTCGCACCACAGCACCCCGTGCGGAGTGTGCTGCTGGACCTCGACGGCGAGCACCGAGTCCGGCGAGGTCACCAGGGGCTTCGCGAAGAGGGCGTGTGCGCTGATCGGGACCATGAGCAGCGCCTCGACCTCCGGCCACACCACGGGCCCGCCCGCCGAGAACGCGTACGCCGTCGAGCCGGTCGGGGTCGCGCAGACGATGCCGTCGCAGCCGAACCCGGTGACGGGCCGCCCGTCGATCTCCAGGACGACCTCGAGCATCCGCTCGGGCGACACCTTCTGCACGGCGGCCTCGTTCAGCGCCCAGTCGCGGTGCATCACGTCGCCGTTGCGGTGCACGACGACGTCGATCGTCATGCGCTCCTCGACCTCGTACGCCTTGGTGACCACCCGGTCGACCACCTTGTCGAGGTCGTCCCGCTCGGCCTCCGCGAGGAAGCCCACGCGCCCGAGGTTCACCCCGAGCATCGGCACTCCGGAGGCGCGTGCGAACTCGGCGCCCCGCAGCAGCGTCCCGTCACCGCCGAGGACGACGATCAGCTCGCAGTCGTCGATGCAGTCGGCCGTGGCCTCCTTGACCGTCTCGACCTCGGCGGGCAGCGGCAGGTCCACCGCCTCCGCCTTCAGGACCCGCACGCCGAGACCGCTGCGCAGCAGCCCCTGGACGACGAGTTCGGCGCTGCGGATGGCCGCGGGCCGTCCGGTGTGCGCGAGCAGGAAGACGGTACGAGCTCGGGTCTGGGTCACTCGGGTCTGGGTCAACGGGGCCCCTCCGCCACGGCACGGTCAACGTCCGCCGGGTCCAGTTCGGGAGCCCCGGCGCGCAGCCACAGAAAGTACTCGACATTCCCTGAAGGCCCTGGCAGCGGGCTCGCGGTCACCCCGCGCACGCCGAGGCCGAGCCCCCACGCCTGGCGTGCCACGCCGCGCACGGCGTCCGCCCGCAGTTCGGTGCTGCGCACCACGCCGCCGGTGCCGAGCCGCTCCTTGCCGACCTCGAACTGCGGCTTGACCATGAGGACGAGGTCCGCGTCGGGTGCCGCGCACCGCACCAGGGCGGGCAGCACCAGGCCCAGCGGGATGAAGGAGAGGTCGCCGACGACCACGTCGACGGGGATCCCGTCGATCGCTTCGAGCGTCAACTCGCGTACGTTCGTACGGTCCTTCACAGTGACCCGGTCGTCGCTCTGCAGCGACCAGGCGAGCTGGCCGTAGCCGACGTCGACGGCGACGACGTGCGCGGTGCCCGCGCGCAGCAGCACGTCGGTGAAGCCGCCGGTGGACGCGCCCGCGTCCAGCGCGCGGCGGCCCTCGACGACCAGGCCCTGCGGCCCGAAGGCGGCGAGGGCGCCCGCGAGCTTGTGCCCGCCGCGCGAGACGTAGTCGGGGTCGCTGTCGTCCTGCGTCACCACGATCGCGGCGGCCGTCTCGACCTGCGTCGCGGCCTTGGTCGCGACGGTCTTGCCGACCGCGACCCGGCCTGCGGCGATCAGCTGGCTCGCGTGCTCGCGCGAGCGCGCGAGCTTCCTGCGGACGAGCTCGGCGTCGAGGCGGCGTCGTGCCACTCCTGCCACGTTCGGTTCAGCTCCTGTCGTACGAAGATGGAGATGCCGGTGCCCCGGTGGGCGCCGGCGGGCCGGGGCGCGCGTCGAGCGCGGTCAGTGCGTCGCGCAGGCCCCGGTGTACATCCTCGTACACCTCGATGTGGCCGTCCGTGGCGAGGTGGTCCGCGTCGCCGATCCGGGCGAGACAGGCATCCACCTCGGCATTGCCGGTGGGGGTGCGCTCGACGCCGAGGGGCGCGGGGGCGGCGGGGTCGTACGACGGCTCGTCCTGGACCTGACGCTCCGGCTCCGCCGCCTCTCCCTGTTCGGGGCCCGCGTGAGAGTCGTTCATGGCACGACGCTACCGCGAAGGCCTGGGGTACGGTCGATCACGATGGCGACCATGGCGGAGTGCCGCACAGCACTCGACAGACTCTCCGACACCCTCGCGTCGGCCGACGGCGACGTGCGCGGTGCCGCTGCCCTGAACCGCTCGCTGAGCTGCCGCATCACCGATCTCGACGTCACCTTCACCGGCCGCCTCGAGAACGGCCGGATCACGGTGCTCGACAGCCACCCGGGGCCGCCGCGCGAGAAGGCGGAGATCCGCCTCGCGATGACCGGGGACGACCTGCTCTCGATGGTGGACGGCGAGCTCAACTTCGCGAAGGCCTGGGCCTCGGGCCGGGTGAAGCTGGAAGCGGGCTTCCGGGACCTGCTGCGGCTGAGGTCGCTGCTCTAGCGGCTCAGGTCGCTGCTTTGACCGGTGTCCTGCGGCCCGCGCGGGCCGCGGGTATCACCAGCGGTGTCCCCGTCTCGGGGTCCTCGATGATCTGGCAGTCGATGCCGAACGCCTCCTTCACCAGCTCCGCCGTGACGATCTCGGACGGCGGACCCTCGGCGAGGACGGCGCCGTCGCGCAGCGCGATGAGGTGCGTGGCGTAGCGGGCGGCGTGGTTCAGGTCGTGCAGGACGGCGACGAGCGTGCGGCCCTGCTCCTCGTGGAGCTCGGCGCACAGGTCCAGGACGTCGAGCTGGTGCTGGATGTCGAGGAAGGTCGTCGGCTCGTCGAGGAGCAGCAGCGGGGTCTGCTGGGCGAGTGCCATGGCGATCCAGACGCGCTGGCGCTGGCCGCCGGAGAGCTCGTCGACGTACCGCTCGGCGAGCTCGCGCACGCCGGTCGCGGCCATGGACTCGTCCACGATCCGCTCGTCGTCCTCGGACCACTGCCGCAGCAGCCCCTGGTGGGGGTAGCGGCCGCGGGCGACCAGGTCGCCGACGGTGATGCCGTCGGGCGCGATGGAGGACTGCGGGAGCAGGCCGAGCGTCTTTGCGACCTTCTTCGCCGACATCGACTGGATGACGTTCCCGTCGAGCAGCACCCGGCCGGTGGACGGCTTGAGCATCCGGGACAGGGCGCGCAGCAGCGTGGACTTGCCGCAGGCGTTGGGGCCCACGATCACGGTGAAGGAGTTGTCGGGGATCTCGACGGACAGCTTCTCCGCGATGACGCGCTGGTCATAGCCGAGGGTGACGTCGTCGGCGATGAGCCGGTTCACAGCAGCACGCTCCTGGTCGTGGGGTGGTACGGGTTCGCGGCGGGGCTTCATATCCGTCCCGCCTTGCGCTGGGTGACGAGCAGCCACAGCAGATAGACGCCGCCGAGCACACCGGTGACGACGCCGACCGGCAGCTGGTCGGCGCCGAAGGCCCGCTGCGAGGCCCAGTCCGCGACGATCAGGAGCGTGGCGCCCATGAACATGGCGGGCATCAGGTTGGGGCCGGGCGAGCGGGTGAGGCGGCGTGCCAGCTGGGGCGCGGTGAGCGCGACGAAGCTGACCGGGCCCGCGGCGGCGGTGGCGGCCGCGGTGAGCAGCACGGAGGCGCCGAGGAGCACGAACCGGGTGCGTTCGACACGTATGCCGAGCGAGTTCGCGACGTCGTCGCCCATCTCCAGCATCCGCAGCGGACGTCCGTACACGAGCACGAGCGGTACGAGGACGGCGCAGAGCACGAGCAGCGGCCAGACCTGTGCCCAGTCGCGGCCGTTGAGGGAGCCGGTCATCCAGACCACGGAACGGGCGGCGTCGACGAAGTCCGCCTTGGTGAGCAGATAGCCGTTGACGGCGGTGATGAACGCGGAGACGCCGATGCCGACCAGGATGAGGCGGTAGCCGTGCACGCCACGCTTCCAGGCGAGCAGATAGATGGCGAGGCCGGTGACGAGGCCGCCGACGAGCGCGCCGCCCGCGACCTCGACCGCGCTGCCCTTGAACAGGACGATCATGGTGAGCGCCCCGGCGGTCGACCCCTGCCCGAGGCCGAGCACGTCCGGGCTGCCCAGCGGATTGCGCGCGATGGACTGGAACAGCGCGCCGCCGAGCCCGAGGGCCGCGCCCACCAGGAGCCCGACGAGGACCCGCGGCAGGCGCAGGTCGTTGATGATGAACTCCTGCCCTGCGTCGCCGTTGCCGAACAGGGTGCGGACGACGTCGGCGGCCGGGATGTAGAAGTCGCCGGTGCCGATCAGGACGACGCCCGAGACGAGGGCGGCGACCACGAGCAGGGTGACGACCACGGTCGTGCGGACGTCGAGCCGGACGGAGAGGCCGCCCCGGGTGCGTATCGCCTTCACAGCTGGGCCACCTTGCGCCGACGTACGAGGAAGATGAAGACCGGCGCTCCGATGACCGCGGTCACGATGCCGACCTGGAGCTCCGCGGGCCGGGCCACGATCCGCCCGACGACGTCCGCGCCGAGCAGCAGGACCGGCGAGAGGACGGCCGCGTACGGCAGGATCCAGCGCATGTCGGGCCCGGTGAAGGAGCGCACGATGTGCGGCACCATCAGGCCGATGAACACGATCGGCCCGCAGGCGGCGGTCGCGGCCCCGCACAGCAGGGTCGCCGCCGCCATGGACAGGACGCGGGTGCGCGTGAGGTGGGCGCCGAGCGCCCGGGCGGTGTCCTCGCCCATCGCCATCGCGTTCAGGGGCCTGCCCAGGGAGAGGGCGAGCACGGCGCCGATCGCGAGGAAGGGCAGCACCTGCTTGATGGTGTCCATGTTGGCGGAGGCCAGCGAGCCGACCGTCCAGAAGCGCATCTTGTTGAGCGCGGCGCCGTCCATGATCATGACGGCCTGCAGATAGCCGTAGAGCGCCGCGCTGAGCGCGGTACCGGCCAGCGCGAGCCGCACCGGGGTCGCCCCGCGCGATCCGCCGAGGAAGTAGAGCAGCACGCCGACGAGCAGGGCGCCGGTGAAGGCGAACCACACATAGCCGCTCAGCGAGGTGACGCCGAAGAAGCTGATCGCGCTGACGACGGCGGCCGATGCGCCGAGGTTGATGCCGAGCAGCCCTGGGTCGGCCAGCGGATTGCGGGTGAGCGCCTGGAGCACGGCACCGGAGAGGCCGAGCGCGACACCGGCGAGCACCCCGAGCAGGCTGCGTGCGAGCCGCTCACCGACCACGACGTCCCCGTACGTCCCGGTGTCCTGAAACAGCCCGTGCCAGACCTGGTCCATGGACATCGATTTGGAGCCGACCGCGATGCTCGCGAGGAACACGAGCAGGAGCACGGCCACGGAGACCAGCAGCCCGATGCTGCGTATCGCGCGGCGGCCGGGGGGCGCGGCGGCGGTCTCCGCGCGGGGTTCTGGGGGACTGTCGACCAACACCTGGTTAGGTTAGCCTACCCTCGCACTGGACTTCGACGAGAGAAGCACCACCCATGCACGCAGCCCGGCGCTCCCCCTCGCCTGCCCCGAACCGCCGCCGCGTACTCCTCGCGGGCGGCGCCCTCGGCCTCGGCGCCCTGCTCACCGCGTGCGGCGACGGCGACTCCTCCGCGACCGGCAAGAACAGCTCGGGAGGCGGGGGCGCCGGGTCCTGGAAGTTCAAGGACGACCGCGGCAGGACCGCCACGGCCGAGGAGCACCCGAAGAACATCGTCGCCTTCATCAGCGCGGCGGCCGCCCTCCACGACTACGGCATCGAATGCAAGGGCGTCTTCGGCCCCTCCGAGCCCGTCGGCGGCAAGCCGAACCCCCAGGCAGGCGACCTCGACCTCGCCAAGCTCACCAGCCTCGGCACCGAGTGGGGCCAGTTCAACATCGAGAAGTACGCGGCCCTCGAACCCGACCTGCTGATCAGCAACATGTTCCCGGCGCCCGCCCTCTGGTACGTGCCCGAGGAGAGCACCGAGAAGATCGCCTCGCTCGCCCCCACCGTCGGCATCAGCGTCGCCCGCGCCTCCCTGAAGGAGCCGCTGAAGCGCTACACCGAACTGGCCGCCTCCCTCGGCGCGGACCTGGAGACCGAGCGGGTGCGCGCCGCCAAGGCCCGCTTCCACCGGGCCGAACGGACCCTGCGCAAGGCCGCGGAGGCCAACCGGGGCCTCAAGGTCATGGCGATGACGGGCACCACCGACCAGATGTACGTCGCCGTCCCCGACTCCTACTGCGACCTCAACTACTTCAAGGACCTCGGCGTCGAGTTCGTCGAGGGCAAGAAGAGCGACGAGTGGGGCTTCTGGGAGTTCCTCGGCTGGGAGAACGCCGACAAGTACCACGCCGACCTCATCATGATCGACAACCGTTCGTCCGCGCTGCCCGCCAAGGAGCTCGCGAAGAAGGGCACCTGGAACGAGCTCCCGGCCGTCAAAGCCGACCAGACCATCCCCTGGCCGATGGAGGAGCGCTACAGCTACGCCGGTTACGCACCCGTCCTGGAGCGGCTCGCCGCCGCCGTCGAGAAGTCGAAGAGGCTCAAGCGATGACAGACTCCCCGTACCAGTTCTTCGACGTCGAGGTCGTACGCACCGAGCACGTCACCCCCGCCATGATCCGCGTGACCTTCGGCGGCGCCGACCTGCCCCGCATGGCGACCGCGGGGCTCGACCAGCGCGTCAAGATCTTCCTGCCGCACCCCGGCCAGGACAGCCCGGTCATGCCGGACACCTCCGGGGACACCCTCGACTGGTACGCCGCGTGGTGCGACCTCGACCCCTCCGTACGCGGCATCATGCGCACGTACACGACCCGTGAACTGCGCCGCGACCCGGACGAGCTGATCATCGACTTCGCCGTCCACGGCCCCGCCCCGTCGCCCGCCGACGGCCCGGCGACCAGCTGGGCGCGGACCGCACGGCCGGGCTCCCGCATCGGCGTCCTCGGCCCGGTCAACGAGGAGAACTCCGCGTACGACTTCCGCCTCCCCCACGACACCGACTGGCTGCTCCTGGCCGCCGACGAGTCGGCGCTGCCCGCCGTCGCGAACATCCTCGAGACGCTCCCGCCGGGCCTGCCGACCCGCGTCTGGATCGAGGTCCACGACCTCGCCGACCGCCAGGACCTGCCCACCAAGGCCGACGCGGAGATCCACTGGCTGACCCGGACGGGCACCACCGCGGACGCGATCCGCGGAACGGACCTCCCCGAAGGCAGCCCCTACGCCTGGATCGCAGGCGAGTCCGCGACCGTCAAGGCCGTCCGCCGCCACCTCGTCCGTGACCGCGCATACGACCGCAAGAAGGTGTCGTTCTCGGGCTACTGGCGCAGGGGAACGACGACGGACGAACTGATCGACTCCGGCGAGAGCGCCTGAGCGGCACCCCGGCCAGAACAGCCCCCCGCCCCCTCTCCCCCTCCGGCCTCACAACCCCAGCCGGGACAGCGCCTTCCCCGCGTCCGACGCGCACACCCCGTCGCCCGCCTCCGTCCAGGCCGCCGCGCACAGTGCCCGCAGCCCGTCCATGGCCTCGCCGTCACCGTCGAGCACAAGCTCCTCGCCGCGCACCGAGGCGGTCCAGCCGCCGCAGCGGAACCCGCCCTCCACCGGGGCGACCTCCGGCTGACCGGTAAGCATGCCGCGCAGATCCGCATCCACGTACGTCGGCCGGTGCTCGGGAGGCGCGGCGAGCAGCTGCGCGCCGTCCGTGACGCCGGTCAGCACGAGCAGCGAGTCCACCTCGCCGTTGAACGCACCCTCGATGTCCGTGTCCAGCCGGTCGCCGACCACGAGCGGCCGCTTCGCGCCGGTCCGCAGGATCGTCTCCCGGTGCATCGGGGGCAGCGGCTTGCCCGCGACCTGGGGCTCGGCGCCCGTCGCGATCCGGACGACCTCGACCGCCGCGCCGTTGCCGGGCGCGATGCCCCGGGCGCTGGGGATCGTCAGGTCCGTGTTCGACGCGAACCACGGCACCCCGCGCGCGATGGCGAAACAGGCCTCCGCGAAGCGCCCCCACGCCATGTCCGGGCCGCCGTACCCCTGCACCACCGCGGCCGGATCGTCGTCGGCCGACTCCACCGGCTCAAGACCCCGCTCGCGCAGCGCGACCCGCAGCCCCTCACCACCGATCACCAGCACCCGGGCGCCCTGCGGCACGTGCTCGCTCACCAGCCGGGCCGCGGCCTGCGCCGACGTGATCACGTCGGGCCCTTCGGTCGCGATCCCCAGCTCCGTCAGATGCTCCGCCACCGCGTCCGGCGTCCGCAGCGCGTTGTTCGTGACGTACGCCAAGTGCATGCCGCCGTCCCGCGCGGTGCCCAGCGAGTCGATTGCGTGGGCAATGGCGTGCCCGCCCGCATAGACCACCCCGTCGAGGTCGAGAAGAGCTGTGTCGTAGACCTCACTCAGCGCCCGTTCACTGCCATCCGGGCAGGTCCTGACACGGGCATCTGCACTCCGGCTCGCGGCCTGGCTCATTACGCATCGCTCCTCGCTCGATCCCACTCCCCCGATCATCGCTTATGCCACTGACACACATACGATGCCCTAATGAACACAGCGGGTGACAACGACGTCAGCGGCCTCGACCTGATCCCGTTCCGGGGTGTGCGCTATGTCCCCGAACGGGTCGGAAGTCTCGCCGCGGTGACCTCACCGCCGTACGACGTGGTCGTACGGCCGGACGGCCTGCTCCACCTGGAATCCGCCGACCCGCACAACATCGTCCGGCTGATCCTCCCCCAGGCCACCACCCCGGCGGCCCGCAACCAACAGGCCGCCGACACGCTCCACACCTGGCTCGGCGAGGGCGTCCTCGCCCCCGACGCCGAGCCCAGCCTGTACGTCTACGAACAGCAGGACAGCGACATGCTGCAGCGCGGCGTCATCGGCGCGCTCCGCCTCTCGGAGGCCGCGGACGGAATCGTCCTCCCCCATGAAGGCGTCATGCCCCATGTCGTCGAGGACCGCGCCGCCCTCATGCAGGCCACCTCCGCCAACCTGGAGCCGCTGCTCCTGACCTACCGCAGCGACTTCGACGGCGAGCACGAGCCCAGAGGCGCGACGGCTGTGGTCGAACGCACCGCTCGCCGCGAGCCCCTCCTCTCGACGACCACGGAGGACGGCTTCCACCACCGCCTGTGGTCCGTGACGGACCCCGCGGAGATCGCCGAGATCCAGTCGGACCTCGCCCGCCACCAGGCCCTGATCGCGGACGGCCACCACCGCTGGGCGACCAACCTGCGCCTGCGCGCCGAGCACCCCTCACCGAGCGCCTGGGACTACGGCCTGGTGCTCCTCGTGGACACCGCCCGCTACCCGCTGCGCGTCCGCGCCATCCACCGTTACCTGCATCGGCTGCCGGTGGCGGACGCCCTCGCCGCCCTCGGGAACTCCTTCCGCATACGGACCGTCGACGGCTCCCTCGACCACGCCCTCGAAGCCCTGGCCGAGGCAGCGGCGAGCACGAACGCCTTCGTCCTCGCGGGCGACGGCGCCTTCCACCTCGTCGACCGCCCGTCCCAGGCCCTCCTCGCCCGCACGGTCCCGAACGACCACCCCGAGGCCTGGCGCACCCTGGACGCGACGGTCCTGCACTCCACCCTGCTCGACCACGTGTGGCAGATCCCGGACACCCCGGACCACATCGCGTACATCCACGACACCGCGGCGACGGTCGAGAAGGCGGAGCGCGACGGCGGCACGGCGGTCCTGATGCATCCGGTACGGGAAGAGGTCGTCCGCGACCTTGCGATACAGGGCGTCACGATGCCCCGGAAGTCCACGTCGTTCGGCCCGAAGCCTGCGACGGGCCTGGTCCTGCGGGACCTGACCTTCTGAGCCATACGCCTTCTGAGCCATACGCAAAAAGGGCGGGCCCCCGAGGGGGCCCGCCCTTTCCTTCCGCGTGTCAGTCCTTGTCGAGGCTGTCGGCGTCGTCATCCTCAACGTCGTCGTCCTCGGCGGCGGGGGCGATCGGCTCGGCGGAGCCTTCGCCCTCTCCCTCGTCGTCCATGGCGTCGACGAACTCGACGCCTTCCAGCTCGGCGAGCCGGTCCGACGCGTCGGTGGTGCCGTCCTTGTCGGACTCGACGGCCTTGGCGAACCACTCGCGTGCCTCGTCCTCGCGTCCCGCGACGAGCAGCGCGTCGGCGTACGCGTACCGCAGTCGGGCCGTCCAGGGCTGCACGGAGTTCGACGCCAGCTCGGGGCTCTGCAGGGTGACGATGGCGGCGTCGATCTGGTCCAGATCGCGGCGGGCCCCGGCGGCGACGAGCCGCATCTCGACCTGCCCCGCCTTGTCGAGCTTGTGCACCTCGGGTGCACCGGCCATCTCCAGCGCCTTCTCGGGCCTGCCGAGCCCGCGCTCGCAGTCCGCCATGACGGGCCACAGCTCGACGGTGCCGGTCATCCGACGCGCGGCCCGGAACTCGGCGAGCGCCTCGCTGTACTTCTGGTTCGCGTACGCGGCGAAGCCCGCGGCCTCACGCACGGCGGCGACCCTGGAGGCCAGCCGCAGGGCGATCCGCGAGTAGGCGTAGGCCTGCTCGGGGTCCTCGTCGATGAGCTTGGCGACCATCACCAGGTTCCTGGCGACGTCCTCAGCGAGCCCCTTGGGAAGGCTCTGCAGCTCCTGCTGTACGTCCTTGTCGATCTCGTAGCCCGTGACGTCCTCGGGGATCGGCAGCCGCCTGATGGGCTCGCGGTCACGGTCACGGTCGCGGTCGTCACGCCCGCCGCGGTACCCACCGCGGTCCCCGTCACGCCGGTCGTCGCGCCCACGGAACCCGCCGCCACCGGGCCGCCCGCCACGGTCGTCGCGCCGCGGCCCGTGCCCGCGGTCGTCACGGCCCCGGTCATCGCGCCCGCGGTAGCCGCCACCGCCGCCGCGGTTGTCGTCACGCCGGAACCCACCACGGTCGCCCCGGTCATCACGCCGGTCATCACGCCGGTCGAACGAGCGGTCGTCACGGCGGAAGCCACCGCGGTCACCGCGGTCGTCGCGCCGGTCATCCCGACGGTCGTCACGGCGGAACGGAGGCCGGTCACCGGCACCGCCACGGTTGTCATCGCGCCGGAAGCCGGGCCGGTCACCGCCACCACGGTTGTCGTCACGACGGAACCCACCGCCACCGCGGTTGTCGTCACGGCGGAAGCCACCGCCGCCGCGGTTGTCGTCACGACGAGGCCCGCTCGGCCGGTCGTCGCGCCCACGGTAGCCACCGCCACCGCCGCGGTTGTCATCACGGCGGAAGCCACCGCCACCGCGGTTGTCATCACGACGGTCATCGCGGCGATCGTCACGACGGAACGGAAGCCGGTCACCGGCACCGCCACGGTTGTCGTCGCGCCGGAAGCCACCACGGTCGCCCCGGTCACCGTCACGACGGTCATCGCGCCGGTCGTCACGACGATCGTCACGACGGAACGGAGGCCGGTCGCCGCCGCCGCGGTTGTCGTCACGACGGAAGCCACCGCCACCGCGGTTGTCGTCACGACGAGGCCCGCTCGGCCGGTCGTCGCGCCCACGGTAGCCACCGCCACCGCCGCGGTTGTCATCACGGCGGAAGCCACCACGGTCGCCCCGGTCACCGTCACGACGGTCATCGCGCCGGTCGTCCCGGCGATCGTCACGGCGGAACGCGGGCCGGTCGCCACCACCGCGGTTGTCATCGCGACGGAAGCCACTGCCACCACGGTCCCGGTCATCACGACGAGGGCCACTCGGCCGGTCGTCACGACGGAACGGGGGCCGACCGCCGCGGTCCCGGTCGCCGCCGCGGTTGTCGTCACGGCGGTCATCGCGACCCCGGTAGCCACCGCCACGGTTGTCGTCGCGTCGGTTGTCATCACGACGGTCGTCACGGCGGAACCCACCGCGGTCGCCGCGGTCGTTGTCCCGTCGGGGAGCCGCTCCGCGGTATCCGCCCCGGTCACCACTGTCCCGGCGGCGCTGGTCGCGCTCCGGTCGCTCGTCGGGAGAGTTGGTGGACATCGGTGACTCCTAGTCTTCGGTACCGCAGTCATTCTCGCGCAGCCGGGGTGCCGGCGCGCTTCGACAAAAACAAAAGGACCCCTGGTCCCAGCGTGGACGCTGGGACCAGGGGTCCTCCAAAGATTGTTCGGCGGCGACCTACTCTCCCACAGGGTCCCCCCTGCAGTACCATCGGCGCTGTGAGGCTTAGCTTCCGGGTTCGGAATGTAACCGGGCGTTTCCCTCACGCTAT